>CAVZXJ010000036.1:0-67078 GCA_963779145.1 uncultured Alphaproteobacteria bacterium | reverse complement strand
CGTGCATGCGGGGTGCGCCATAGGTTTGATTAGAGGATGCAAACTGTGCCCTGATATTGGCACTCAGAACCACGTCATAGCACTGGTGCAAACTGGGCCGTCGCTCTTTCCAAGCATAATAGCCACTGACGCTCACAGCCATCATGCGGCACATCCGGTCAACTGGCATTTTGGCCTTGTTCGTATCGATGAGTCTGTACCTCATCGACTTGTTTCCTTGACGAAGAAGGCGGTCGCTTTTTTTAGCAAGTCCCGCTCCTGCCGCAGAATCTCGTTCTTTTGCGTAAGCGGGCCAGTTCCTTGGCCATATCCGGATGGGGTGTTGTCACCGGCTCGGCTTCACGCTGTTCGCGTTTCCACCTGTTCAAGGTCGAAAGCCCCAAATCTAAATCACCCGCAATCTGCCGGATCGTCCGGCCGCTGCTCGCCAACAACCCAACCGCTTCCCGCTTAAACTCCGGCGTAAATTCTCGTCTCTGTTTGATCGTCATAAAGTCCTCCTGTTGCATTTATGCTATCAGAAGTCCCTCCACTTTTTCCGGGTAAGTCCAAGTAGGTCGCCGCCAGGCCTGCGAAAAACAGATCAGCGTATTGCGAAAGCAAAATCGCGCTCATCTTCATTCATTGATCAATTACAACAAACCCGCCGAAGCAGAAATGCTCCGGCGGGTTTTGTGTTTTGAAAGTCTGGTACTTTATTCAAAGCTTCGCTAACCTCGGCGGTTGAACCAGTTTCCCCAATATCCCAAATCGTTTGGCCCCAGATGCGGCGGGAATGTTGTTGGCTATGCCGTTAAGCGTTGCGTGGGCGAGGGCGGCGAATTTTATGGCTTCCTTGAAGGCTGCGGGAATGCCGAATTCGTCTGATAGCGTAAGGCGCAGGCCCTTTGGCATGTGCGCGGCCAAGCGTTCCATCAGAAAGGCGTTTCGTGTGCCTCCGCCTGAGGCCATGATTGTGGAAATTTCATTCAGTGTGCTGACGTTATCTGTGATGGAGCGCACGATGGAATAGGCTGCGAATTCTGTGACGGTTGCCAGTAGGTCCGGCGTTGAAAGATGTTTGTACTCGGCGATGAATGCATCAGCATAGGACGAGCCAAAATCTAAACGCCAAGCGGAACGCGGAATAGGGCGTTTGAAATAGTCATGGGCCTTGAAATAGGTCATCAACTTTTCATCGACTTTGCCGGTGCGGGCAACTGCACCATCCTTGTCATAGGGTTGGCCTAATTTTTCGCGGCAAACATGATCAATCATCACGTTGCCGGGGCCCGTATCAAAAGCCATCATCTTGCTGCGGTCAGCATGGGCCAATTGGCAATTGGCAATGCCGCCGATGTTCAGCGTGAGGATTGGGCCAATATCGCGGAAAGCCACATAGTCGAGATATTGCATCAAAGGTGCCCCCGTGCCGCCCAATGCATGGTCCATGGTGCGGAAATGGGTGACGACAGGAACTTCGCAAGCCTCAGCAACAATGGCAGGTTCGCCAATTTGCAATCCGCAGGCATAGGGACCATCGAGCCAGCGTGACACGAGATCAATGCTATCATCGTAGTTGCGGAGGAGATGATGGATGGGCGGCTCTTGGTAAATGGTTTGGCCGTCATAGCCGATGACCTCAATGTCTTCTGGCTTCAACTTCTGTTCTTGCATAAAGGCGCGAGCGGATTGGGCGTAAACGGCTCCCGCCAAATAATTCAGACGATTGAGTTCAAACAAACTGATCTTATTTTCGAACGAGCGAAGAACCATTTCGGCCACGGCATCTGGCCAATCATAGGAATTGCCCGCAATGAATTTTGGGCGTGATGGTGCACCATCAGGACCATTTTCAATTTCAACCAAAACCACATCGATGCCGTCGAACGACGAACCGCTATTCAATCCAAGAACCTTGACCATGACGTCCTCCCGAACCCCAACTTATGCAGAATTTCTGTGCTGGCAAGTGTGGCCAAAAGATTAGGGCTATGCCTAATTGTTAATATGCAAAACCCCATCGTCGTTTCAACTTGAAAAGTTCAACTTGTGGAAAAGGGGACGCTTCCCTTTGATCGATTTCTCTCGACTTATTCTCTTATCCAGCTGCTGTCTGATGACTTGTTTCAAGGGGATTGCCATATTCGTCTGGTGTGATACTATCCCACCATGTCAAGCGCCGCAGAAAAAATCTCGATCACCGTCACCCCCGCGATGAAGCGCACTTTGGAGGAGCGTGTTGCATCGGGTCAATTCGCATCGGCTAGTGAGTTGATGCGCGAAGCGTTTCGGACTTGGCAGCGGCGCGAGGATGAGCACGAGCAAAAGCTGGCTGCGCTGAAGGCGCGGGTTCAGAAGTCGATTGATGACCCTCGTCCATCACTGAGTGTTGATGAAGCGCGTCGTGCGTTCAAGGACTTTGTCGCGCAACAGTCTTCATGACCGTATTTAACATCCGCATCAAGCAAGATGCCTTCGAGGACATCAGGGAGATTTATCTCTGGGTCGCACAGGAATCCGGATCAAAACTGTTCGCTGAAAAATTCACTGACAGGATTTTCATTCGCATTGGCGATCTTGAAGATTTTCCAATGATTGGCGTTGCCAGACCTGACCTTGGCGACGGGCTGCGCCATCTTGTTTTTGAGGGTAAGGCGCTCATCATTTACCGTGTAACGGGCCAAGACGTCCATGTTACCAATGTTCTCTATCGTGGGCGCGACACGGCTGATTTTGTTGAAGGCAAAGGTTCTGATGAATGAGGCGGAGATGCTCCCTTAATGCTCGCCTTCGCCCCTTCCGGAAACGTCACCATCAGCTGCAACTCTCCGCCCAGCGCATGCACATAATCGCGCAGGGTTGAGACTTTTACGTCGGAGCGGCTTTCGAGGCGTGAGACATAGACTTGCTTGCCGCCGAGGCGTTTGGCGACTTGTTCTTGGGTGAGGGCGCGGGATTTGCGGATGTCGCGCAGGGCCATTTCTTCGGCGATCAATTCTCCGGCGCGGGCCTTGATATGCTTTTTGCGTAGGGGAGAAAATCCAGCGATAACTTGCTTCAAGGGAATGGCGGTTTTCATTTTTTGGTCCTCTTCTTCATTGCATCCAGATGTTCAGCAAAACGGGTATCGGCCTTGGTGATCAGTGTTTTGTAGAAACGCGCCGATGATGTTCCCGACTTGTCGCCCGCCACCAGCAAAATCGCTTTGCGTTCCGGATCGAAGGCATAGGCAAGTCGCCAAACGCCATCGTCCGCATCAAACCGCAATTCCTTCATATTGGCGAAGCGCGATCCTTTAAGTGTGTCGGCGTGTGGCCGTTTCAGCGTCGGTCCGATTGCTGCCAACAATTCTGCCATAGTTGCAATTTCATCCTGTACGGATTGCGGGAAGTCCTGAAACTCCTCCACAAACGCGATATGAAAAAGAACGGGCCAAGGCATGCAAAAATATATACACTACAATGTATATATTGTCCAGTGTATAGCGGGATTGACAATTCGAACCGAGTGGACAAGACGGTCATCGCAATCCGGTGGTTCACCGTGAGGAGGGCCATCGCTCCAATCTACGCCACCAACACGCCCTGAAAATAATCCTTGACAACTCCCTATCGTAGGACTACATGCCATTCACTCCCCATCGCACGGGGTCCTGCTCATGACGGTGAGCCTGGATGGTGGGGGGTGCAGGCCTGCGGGTTTGGGCAAACGTGGCTCAGGCTCCCGGGAACTGGAGATGGCAGCCCCCTTTCACTACGGGAAGGGCGCCCCACGGTGGTGTTTCGGCAGGGTCTGATGGCCTTGTTGATCAAAAGCCCATCGTGATCAGCGGCAGGGCGGTGAAACGTTGTTTGCAAAAGCAACGGGACGCCAAACGTGAGGCCACCTCTTGCATAAATCCTGCGTTGTGGGCGCTGTGAAGCGCTTTCCGCCACTTTAAGCCAGTGGCATTTCGCGTGGAGCAGCGCTCACGCCCCTCGCAATCGCATATGCGGATTGCTGAGAGGGTAACCCAATCTTCGGGGGTGCCGAAGATCAAGGCTGATTGATCCAGCCCCACAAAGCCATCATTGTATTTTCATCCAACCTTTTGCCAAACGAGACCTTCCATGCCTAAGCTCCAGACCATGCAAAACCCCATCGCCGTTTCAACCTGGAGCCTGCACCATTTGCTGGGCACGTCCTTTGCCAATGGTCCGGGCAGTACCGCACCTTTCAAGGAAGAGCCCACGTGGGGCAGTGGACGCTGCACATTGTTGCAGCTGCCGCAGGAATTGGCGCGGCGGGGTTATCAACGCGCTGTGAGATTTGCCATTTCCATGTTGGTTCGTTGGAAAACCGCGACTTAGAAAAACTGAAATTGGCCTTTGCCGATGCGGGCGTTGTTATTCAAACACTGCTGATTGATGATGGTGATCTCACCAATGTTGCAACACTTGAACGCGACACGGCTTGGATCAAATCTTGGATTGAAGCGGCCTCAATGTTAGGTGCGGAAAATGTTCGGGTGATTGCGGGTAAGTCCAAGCCTTCGCCGGATTCACTTTCGCTTGCAGTTGCAGGGCTAAACGACATGGTGGCTTTGGGTGCGAAGCTGGGTGTGAAAGTCGCGACCGAGAATTGGCATGATCTTTTGTCCACGCCAGATGCAGTGCATCATGTGTTGGACCGGGTTGAGGGACTGGGCTTCATGGCTGATACCGGGAATTGGTCCGGCCCAACCAAGTATCAAGATTTGAAATCGATTTTTGCGCGGGCCAATTTATGCCACGCCAAGGCGCATTTTGATCAGGGTTTGAAAATGGACGAGAATGATTTTGAACAATGTTTGGCGGCGGCACAGCAGGCTGAATACGCGGGTCCATTAACGCTGATTTTTATGGACGATCTTGATGAATGGCAGGGGCTTGATCTAGAGCGGCGTTTTATCAAACAGTTTGCTGGCGCTTAAACCGCATCACCAAGCGCCACGCGATGTAGATGAAAAGCAATGCGACCACCAAGGCCACATATGGAAACACAATGGCGAGCAGTGACATGACGACGGCGCCAAAAATTTCCCCCGTTGCGACGGCGTGATTGCCGAGGCCTGCCGTTGTTGCCGTTGATGCACCTCGCAACAAAGTCGTCGCACCTTGAGTGGCAGCGGCGGCACCTCCACCTGCGATGATGGCGAGAGTCCACTTCAACATGGGGTCCACATCACCCATGACGGCATAGGTCATGGCAACACCGGCACCAATGGCTGTCGGCGTGGCGAGGCCATCCAACAGATTATCGAACACAGGAATGTAATAGGCGATCACTTCAACCACGGCAGCAACGGCCAGCATCAACAGGGCTGGTGTTGTGGCAATCCAGTTGAAGCCATCGGTGACAGGCAAATAACCAACCTTCACCGCGAGGCCCATTGCAAGGAGTGGTAGGAACACGCGAAAACCTGCGGCTGCGGCAAGGCCCACACCGAGAGACACTGGGAGAAAAAGTTCAACAAGGTTTTCCATGGCCGCAACATAACGCAACAAGCAGCGGCGTCAAAGCCTGTCTAACGCTTCCCGAAGACCGCGCGTGGCGGTTCGGCTGAATGGGTCGTTGCTGGTGCGCGTTGATGGTTGGCAATTGCTTGCTCCATGGCACGATTAAGTTGCGATTGATTAGAAGATGGAATTTCAGCGGACATATTCACACGGGTTGATTGTTGCGGTGGCGTTTCATCCCAATCGCTTTGCATTTCTTTGGATGGCTGACCTGCGAGCTGGCGCAAGAAATTTGAATCAAAGCCAAAGCTGCGCAACAACCTTGCAGAAAAGATGAGGGCCAGACCCATGAAGAAATAGATGATCATGATCTTCCACTCGCCCAAGCTCATGTTCTTGATGAAGCCCATAATCGATGGGTCTTTCATCGCCTCGTCATTCACAGTGCCGCGTAAGTCGTTGGAGTTGAAGACGGTGCCACCAGCTGGAGCGTCAATCACGCTTTGAATGATCGCGGGAAGGGTTTGGATTTTTTCAAGCACACCGCCAGGCAATGAACTGCTGAGATAAGCGATCAACACGCCCGTTACTAAGGCTGGCAACACGATCAATGGCTTTGATACCCAGGCAGGGTATTTCATCTTTGTAATCGAAAAACTGCTGGCGGCGCTTTCGGAATCCATTTTTGGAATGAAGCGAGTTGAAGCGGGGGCGAGACGCAAACCGTTGAGATGTTGGGCCGCATAGGTGACAATCGCATCAATACGATCTTCCAAATCCGGATGACTTGCGAACAATCCCTCAGAAGGTGCCGATATCATCATAGCTTGTACTGTAGGTTCACAGTGGGGCAACAGGTTACGACCGTGAATTTTGACCAGAGCCGAAATCAAAGCTTCAGGATTTTTTGTGAGCTCACAAGCACCAAGGTCAGCGACAAACTCACGGTTGCGCGAAATGGAAAATCGCAGGGCGAGGCTGATGAGAAGGGCAGATAGAACCAAAGTCACTGCCAAAGTTAGGCCGTAGATTGCATTGCCTTGCGCGTAAAAATTCAAGCTCACAATCCAAACAATAATGGGAATGATCATAAGTGGAGCAGATTTGGCTTGGCGCGACATTTCACGGAAACGGTAAGTGAGAAACCAGCCGATCGAAAATATGATACCGCAAAAAATGGTGGCGAAAGTCATCAAACGAACATCGAGAGTTCGAATATGCGTCAATTCATGGGCAATGACGGCTTCGAGTTCTTGGTCGTTTAGAGCACTCATCAATCCGCGCGTGACGCCAATGGTCGATGTCGCGGGGGTTAGTCCTAGTGCAAAAGCATTGAGGACTTGAGTTTCGCTGACCTCGATGCGCGGTGTTGTGAGGCCTGTCGCAATCGAAAGGTTTTCGACGATGGCATAGAGGCGGGGTTCTTGACTTCGCGTGACTTCGTGCAAGTCGGTCATGCCGCGCACGATGTGTTTGTAATAGAAGAAGGCCAGGAAGGCCCAAACAATGGAGGCCGCCAATACGCTGGGTGCATAGTGAATTGTTGTGTTCCAAACTTGTGCAAGATAGCCCGAAAGACTGCCGGGGTTAGGAAAAATTATCCCGCCGAACGCCCAGATGGCTGCAAACATCAATTGCACGACCAGCAAAAAGCCAGCCAACAGGCCGAGGCTTCGCAGGTTGTTGTTCAGCACATAGCTGTGGAGTCCATGGGTTTTCAGCATTGGCTAAAGCGCCTTAAAATTTGATTGCTGGTGCTTCCTCAATCATCGGGCGATCTAGCCCCAGTTCAAAGAAATTGCGGGCTTGCAAGCCGTTTAACTTTCCGAGGAACGAATTTGGAAAGCCACGCAATGCGCCATTGTATTCATCAACAGCAAGATTCAAGAAACGGCGTGCTGCAGAAATTTTATTGTCGCAATCGGTAAGTTCATTGCGCAGCGACAGGAAGTGTTGATTGGCGTGGAGTTGCGGAATTTGATTTGCGCTTAACACCACTTGCTTGATTTTGTTGCCGAGAATTTCTTCGGCTTGCAAGCGTTGCTGGGCGCTACCAGCACTCACAGCGGCCACTTGCATTTGGGCAACGGCTTCAAGTTGCTTCATTTCGTGGGACAAAAACCCTTTGAGCAATTCAAGCAAGTTGGGAATGAGTTGGTGGCGATGTTTCAATTGCACATCGATATCAGCGGCCGCTTTGTCGCAACGGGAGTTCAAAGCTTGAAGTCTGTTGTTGCTCACAATCACCAGACCAATGGCTGCTGCCGAAACGCCGCCCAAAATTGCAAATGTCGTCCACATTGAAAATACCCTCCACACTTTCCACATCAAACTATCAGCCAGAGGTTGTTAAATTTTGCTTTTTGGATTTGCTGCAAATGAATCCGTCTGCCGCCATGGTGAACGAAATCTAAATTTGGACTTTGTTTATCATGCCCACAATTTGAAACATTCCATTAAAGGTTGTTATGGGGTGTTGTGTCATGCTTTTCGCATCAAGAGGGAGACAGCGATGACTGAGACTTTGATTGTTCGTGTGAAGCGTATTGTGAGTGCCAATCTCACCGATGTGGTGGATCGCATGGAAAAATCTCAGGCTGAGATTGTGATGAAAGAGGCGGTACGTGAAGTTGATCGCGCCATTCAAGACATTCGCGGCGAACAGGGCAAAGCCTTGCAGCGCGCCAAGCAGGCCACAAACCAAGTTGAATCCTACCAAGCCAAATTGACTGACTTGAATGAGAAGATTGATTTTGCAGTGGGCCAAGGTCGTGATGATCTTGCGAAGGCTGCCATTGGTCGTCAAGTTGATTTCGAAGCCCAGATTAAGGTTTTGATTGAAGCTGCCGCTGATGCCGAAACGGAACAAGCCAAGCTTGCGGAATATGTTGTGGCTTTGCAGGCTCGCAAACGCGACATGGAAACCGAATTGAAAGCCATCGCCGCAGCCAAGGCAGAAGCCGAAGCTTTGATGCCTGATGTGTTGAAGAAAGATGGCCCTGTTGCGCGTGCTGACAATGCCGCTGAAGCTTTTAAGCGTGCCATGGAAAGCGCCAACCATATTTCAGGTGCCAAGTCAGCTTCGCAAGAAGATGCGGCAAAGCTGGATGAGCTTGAGCAAATGTCACATGCCGAAATGATTGAACGTCGCTTGCAAGCCGCAAAGTTGCGCAAGTCAGCTTAGGCGCTAGGTCAATTTGATTGGAAACCCGTCTTCTTCTGAAGGCGGGTTTTTTATACCGCCAATTCGTCAGGGCAGGTTTCAGGTATGCCTTCGATTGATGCACGGGCCGTGTAGCGCGGCTGGTCGCTTGGTGTCAGGGCTTCGGCGGTTGAGCTTGCGAGGGCTAGGTAGTCGAAGCAATTGGCGCTGACTTGCTCAACGCGAAAGCATCCGCCACTCATTTCACCGTCATCATAGAAAGTGCAAAGTTGATTGTTGACGACGGACCATGTGCCTGTTGTCGAGCGGTAGGGATCCCAATAGTCAATGCCACCACCGGGCTTATAGGTTTCTTTGACGGGTGTGCCGTCGGCATAAACGCCTGTTACACCTTTACCATCGAAGATTTTGATGATGGTGGGGCCGTCGAGTGCCACGGGTGCTTTTGGCTTGTCGGTGGCATGGGCCGTTGATGCAAAAAGCACCAAGGCCGTACCCATAAATTATGCGTCGATAATTTTCCATTCGTGCTCGAGCTTTGCTGACAATTCAAACATTTTTGAGGCAGAGCAATATTTGTCTGCCGATAGTTTAACCGCGCGCTCGACCATGGCAGGTTTCAAGTCTTTGCCTTTGAATGTGTAGATGAGTTTTACTGCTGTGAACACTTTTGGATCTTCGGTGGCGCGGGTCGCTTCCAGCTCAATTTCGCAGCCTGTAATTTTTTCGCGGGCTTTTTCGAGGATCATGACAACATCAAATGCGGTGCAACCGCCCAAGCCCAGCAGCAGCATTTCCATCGGGCGCACGCCAATGTTGCGGCCACCTGCTTCAGGTGCGCCATCCATGACAACGGCATGGCCTGATCCTGACTCACCTAAGAAGGCGCGGCCATTGATCCAAGTCACTTTGGCTTTCATTGTTTTCTATTCTCCCGGAGCTGTTTCTACATAAACTTCAACTTCAACTTCGCCCGCATTCAAGAAATCGAGTATCAGACCGAAGCGATCACCGAGTTTCAAATCCTTCCGTACTCCAACCAGCCTGAGATGCACGGCTTGTGGGCGCATGGCTATGGGCTTGTTGTTTGGTAACGCAAATTGATTTTCTGCGGGATGATCATAACGGGCGTTTTGGCGCAATTCGATGAAGCTGCAAATGTCTGATCGTGCAGCCACCAGCGCGTCTTCCTTTGATGCTGTGTTCAAGATCGGCATAAAGCATTGACCGTCTTGGCCATTGACGGCAGGCTTGGCCCAGGCATGACCAATTTTCATCTGGCCCGCTTTGTAGGAGTGGGCCTTCGCCTCAAAACTGATGAAGGGCAGTAGAAAAAAAGCGCGGCGGTTCATGTCTAGAGAAATGGCCTGCCAAGCAGCACTTGTCAAAGTGTTGCTGCATGATAGCATTGTCGCATGGCCACGGTCCATTTTACTTCAAACCTGCGCCGGCATGTGGATTGCCCGTCCATGAAGGCCGAAGGTTCAACCGTGCGGCAGGTTCTGGATGTCGTCTTCGGGGCGAACCCTCGGCTTGAGTCTTATGTGTTGGACGACCAACGGGCTTTGCGCAAACACATGCGCATTCTTGTTAATGGACTTGCAATTTCAGACTTACAGAAACAATCGGACGCCATAACACCCGATGATGAAATTTGGGTGATGCAGGCGCTATCGGGAGGATAAACCATGCAAAAGACGTTGATGATCTCGACCCGCAAGGGCCTGTTTGAAGTCAAAAAATCACGCGGTGGGTGGAGCATTTCAGACCAGCATTTCGTTGGTGACAACGTGACCTTGATGTTGCGTGACCCGCGTGACGGCACCGACTATGCCGCGTTGAACCATGGTCATTTTGGCATCAAGCTGCATCGCCGTGACAAGGGGAAAGAGAAGTGGGTGGAACTCGCCGCTCCTAAATACCCTGAAAAGCCTGAAGGCCTTGTTGATAAGGATGGCTGGGGCAGGGACGTGAATTGGTCCACGCAATTGATTTGGGCTTTGGAGATTGGTGGTGGCCCAAAAGATAAAGGCACGTTGTGGGCGGGCACCATGCCGGGTGGTCTGTTCAAATCAACCGACAGGGGCGAGACGTGGGAGTTGATGGAAAGCCTATGGCGTCATCCTGATCGCAACAAGTGGATGGGAGGAGGGGCTGATATTCCGGGCATTCATTCGATCTGCGTTGACCCACGTGACCACAATACGGTGCGTGTTGCCATTTCCTGTGGTGGCATGTGGGTGACGAAGGATGGCGGCAAAACTTGGGCCCAATCGGCCCATGGCATGAGCTATGACATGGGGCCGAAAGAAGAGCGCTTTAACCCAGACGCGCAAGACCCCCACATGATGGTTCAATGTGCTGGCGATCCGGACAAGATGTGGGTGCAGCACCATTGCGGCATATTCAAATCGGTGAACAGTGGTGTCAAATGGACTGAGGTGAAGGCTAAACCATCTTCGTTCGGGTTTGGCGTTGTCGTTCATCCCAAGGACGCAAACACGGCCTGGTTCGTGCCGGGTATTAAAGATGAAAAACGCGTTCCTGTTGATGGAGCCCTCGTGGTGACGCGCACGCGCGACGGCGGCAAAACCTTCAAGAGTTTGAAGAAAGGGCTTGCCGCAGAAAAATGCCTACGACGTCGTGTTCCGCCATGGGCTTGCAATTGATGACAGCGGTGAGAAATTGGCGATGGGCTCCACGACGGGTAATGTGTGGGTGAGCGAAAATAGTGGGGATGGGTGGGTGCAGGTGTCGAGCACGTTGCCACAGGTTTATGCGGTGCGGTGGGTTTGATTTGACTTGTAGCGCATGCTTCGAGGCTTTGCTTTGCAAAGCACCTCAGCATGAGGGGTTTCTTTATTCCTTACCCTGAGGTGCTCGCGGCACGCGAGCCTCGAAGGGTGCGCCGCATCGTTCTAGACTGCCTGCACATATGCCCGCAAAATCACTTGAACCCATCAATCGTTTGCACCGATTAAATCTGTTTAGCGCATAGGCCATGAAATCATCGGCGGGATTACCATTTGCGTGTTGGATGAGGCCCCACAATGTCCATAACAAATCGCACATGGCTTTGTAGATGATCATGCGCGCGTAATTTTGCCTTGGGGGTTCGCCGTCGAAATAAGCGTAGAGCATTTCCAAGTCTTGCTCATGGGTGAAATTGCCCTCAACCGAAAGATCGCCCAAATCCCACATGGGGTCATTCATGCCGGAATACTCCCAATCGACAATCCACATGCGGTTGCCATCATCGAGGAAATTTTCGCAAAGCGGGTCGCAGTGACAGGGCGTGAGTGGCACAGGATTGCGGGCTAGCGCCCTTCCGATGGTTTCGGCCTGCGAGGCCCACTAAATCGAGATAGTCTTCCGGCAGTTCCACATCCTTTGTGCCAAGAGCACTTTCAAATAATTATCCATCATCGCAAATAGTTCAAAGCGAAACGGAAACACGCCGCCTGATGTGTGGAGTTTGTGAAAGGCCAATGCAGCGCGGGCAGGCGCTCCTAGGCGAGTTTTGAAATTTTCTGGCGTCATCGTGACGGCGGCAACGTGTGCCGTGACCATGATGCCTGTTGTTGCATTGGCATAGAGCACTTCTGGGCTGACTTTGGCGGAGCTTGCGATTTTAGCTGACGCGGCTTCGTTGGCGCGGTTGATGTACTCTTCAGTGCCTTTGCCCGGAATGCGCAATACATGGCTGCCGACGCGATAGACCCTGTTGGTAAGGCCGCCTAAACGTTCGATAGGGCCGTGATAGCCTTGCAAAACCGGAATGTCGTTGATGACGGCTTGCAGTTCGATTTTTTCTGTTGGTGTCATGTTGGCCACGCTAACATGGCAAAAACGGAAATGGGAAGAGCATGTCCAAGCACGATGGATTTTTAGGTGCAGTTTATGACGCCAAAGGCACTGCTGCCGTGGCGGCACTTTATGACAAATGGGCTGCGAGTTATGATGCTGAAATGGCGGTGGCGGGTTATCGTCATCCGTCCATTGCCTTGGCGTTGCTCGCGCGGCATGTGCCCAAGGGTTCTGCACCCCTGTTGGACGCGGGTGCTGGCACGGGGCTGATTGGTCAATGGTTGCAGATTATGGGCTATCCGATCGTTGAAGCGCTCGACATTTCCGAGGGCATGTTGGCGGTGGCCAAAACCAAAAACTGTTACAGCGCATTTCATGTGTTTGGGATTGGGCGGGCCATTGCCCTTTGCGGATGGGCAATTCAAAGCCATTCTTTCAGCAGGCGTCTTCACATCTGGGCATGTAGGTGTTGAAGGGCTTGATGAGCTTGTGCGCAGTTGTGCCAAAGGCGGTATCATTGTGCTGACAGTGAAAGGCACGTTGTGGGACGATAAATTTTCCACCCATGTTGCCAGTGATAGTCGCCTGCAACTTGTTGAAGTTACGGAACCCTATGTTTCAATGCCGGGTGAAGCAGCGACAACACCAAGTCGTGGTGTTGTGTTGCGCGTTCTCTAATTGCTAGCCGCGCAATAAAAACACTTCGCCTTGCGATTGTTCAGTATCGAGCCAGACCAAATCAAGATCGGGATATTCGGCTTCGATGAAATGGCGACCTGTACCGATTTCGCAAATCAACGCGCCGCCCGCATTTAAATGTTTTGGCGCCTCTTTCAAAATACGGCGTACAATATCTAAGCCATCTTCGCCGCTCACATGGGCCATTAATGGTTCGGCTTTATACTCGGGTGGGAAAGCATCAGTTTCGGCCTTTGCCACATAAGGCGGGTTGGCCAGAATGAGATCGTAGCGCTTGGATTTGAGCGGGGCGAAAAGATCACCCTGATGCAACGTGATTTGATCCGCTACATCATGGTCTTTGAGATTGATGCGGGCAACTTCGAGGGCATCCTTTGAAAGATCGGTTGCGTCAATTTTTGCATCAGGGAAAAAGTTGGATGCGAGAATGGCAAGGCAGCCAGAGCCGGTGCAAAGATCAAGAATTGATGATACGTTTTCTGCTTCAACAATCACATCGCCATCTGGTCCCAACATGCCGTTGACCAAAAAATCTCCAATGTAGGAGCGCGGGACGATAACCCGTTCATCCACATAGAACGGCACGCCATGCATATAGGTTTTGTTGAGCAAATAGGCCGCTGGTTTGCGCGTAGAAATGCGCTTTTCGACGATGGCTAAAAGTGCTTGTTTTTCCGGTGCCGTTAAGCGCGCTTCGGCCCATGGGTTAATGTCTTCAATGGGCAGGTGCAGCGTTTCTAATATCAAAAACGCAGCTTCATCCACAACCGAGGTTGTGCCGTGGCCATGAACCAGTTTCGCGGCGCGGAATTGCGAAACGGCGTAGCGCAAAAAATCGCGGATGGTTTGAAGTTCGGTTGTCATGGGGTTTAGCTACTGGTGTTGTTCGCTGCTGTCCAGAGCTGTTGCGGGCCCAAGGGTTTTTCGGTTAAGGAAGCGCCATGACCGATTTTCGCCTTGCCATTGTTCCCGTCACAGGTTTTCAGCAAAACTGCTCGATCCTGTTCAATGAAAAAACCAAACGCGCCGCCGTGATTGATCCCGGTGGTGATGTGCCCCGCATTCTTGAAGCCATTGAAAAGCTGGGTGTGAAGGTTGAAAAAATTCTGATCACCCATGGCCATATTGACCATGCGGGCGGTGCAGCAGAGCTTGCGCGAAAAATTGGGCGTGACCATTGAAGGCCCCAACAAGGCCGATGATTTTCTATTGCAAGATTTGCCGCAAACGGGTGCCAATTACGGCCAGTTAGATGCGCGTGTTGTAACGCCTGATCGCTGGTTGGTGGATGGTGATGTTGTGGAAGCAGCAGGCTTCACATTCAACGTCATTGAAGCGCCGGGGCATTCGCCCGGTTCGGTGGTGTTTTTCAACGAGATCCAACGCTTTGCGTTCATGGGTGACGTTTTGTTCAAAGGCTCCATCGGCCGCACGGATTTGCGCCAGAGCAACCATGAACATCTTGATGCGCGCCATCCGCGAAAAGATATTACCACTTGGTGATGATGTGATGTTCCTACCCGGTCATGGACAAGCCAGCACCATTGGCGAAGAGCGGAAGACGAACCCGTTTATTGTGGGTTAAATCTGCATCTCAACGAGGCGGGAATTGGCGGCGAAATAGGCGTCACCTGTGGTTTTGAAGATACCGCATTCCTGCGCCACACCAGCACCGAAGGTTTCGCAATATTGTTCGCCGGAAGCCGTCCATTGGCCACGGCCTTCACCGCGGGTGTCATCTTGATAGTCGAAGCTGCCGTCGGCGTTGTAGGTTACAAAACCATTGCCGTCTTTGCGCGTGTATTGAAAGGTTTTGCCGACGATGCGTGACTGAATATCTGAAGCTGAGAGATTGCGAATCTTTTCGCCTTCCTTATCGGTGAAAGCAGAGGTGCCGCCATTGGTGACACGCACCCCCTTAGGACCGGTTGCGCAGCCTGCCAATACCAGTCCAAATGCAAGAGCAATGCTCAAGTGCTTTTTCACGTCAGTCATTCCTACTTATCGGCCCCCGCCTTAACTCCGCATGTGCCACAGCCAAGCCCTGACTGCAAGCCGATCAAATATCAGCTTGTAATACAATCACTTTGGTTTTCACAGGTACGCGCTCAAACAAATCTGCCACATCTTCGTTCAACATACGGATACAGCCTGATGACATCGCTTTGCCGATGGACTTAGGGTCGTTGGTGCCGTGAATGCGGTAAAGCGTATCTTCACCGTTGGCATGCAAATAGAGTGCACGGGCACCTAGTGGGTTTTCAGGGCCGCCGGGCATGCCATTGGCCCATTCCAAGGCCTTGGCATCGCGATAGATCATTTCTTCCGGTGGCAACCAGCGCGGCCAGCGGCGCTTCATGCCGATTGTCGCTTCGCCATTCCATGCAAAGCCCGCGCGGCCGACGCCTACGCCATAGCGGATGGCTGAGCCGTCATCGCGAACAAGATAGAGAAAGCGCTGGCCGGGATCGACGATAATGGTGCCAGGTTCTTCTGGTCCTTCCCACGCCACAAGCTGACGGTGGAAACGTTCTGGAATTTCGTCGGCATCGGCCAAGTCGATTGGAAAATCGATGGGTGATTCAACAGGTGGATATAGGCTTTCGTCACGTAATGGGCGCGCATCTGGGTGAAAACCGTAGATGGAATCAGCAAAGGCCTGCTGGGCCAGGGCCGTTGTTGCTAAGCCCAATGCTGCTGTTCTCAGAAAGTTGCGACGTGATACGCTCATCTAAACGACTCCCAAACCCACATAACGTGAGTTTAGATATAGTGATGCGCGGTGGCAGAAACATGCAAGGTTTGCGGTTAAATTGTGGAA
This sequence comes from uncultured Alphaproteobacteria bacterium, assembly GCA_963779145.1. Lineage (GTDB taxonomy): Bacteria > Pseudomonadota > Alphaproteobacteria > Rhizobiales > Aestuariivirgaceae > Aestuariivirga. Next base: position 51,129 of record CAVZXJ010000036.1, on the reverse strand, counting down.
TCACCGCAAAGTGATGGCTTAGTTGGCGAGGGTAAAGTTGGCAGCGCCCACTTTGTAGCCATTGCTGCTTTTGGAAATAGGGTTGCAGAACATGCTTTTACCCTTGGGCAGGAACGGTGCGGGTGCCATTGATTCACAGAGCTGCCCATTCTTGGCCAACCACTTGCCGGTGGTGGTGCCTTTGCCTGATATTTCGACAAGCGAACTTCCATCATTGGCATAGAGAGTAACGCCGTTGATCGCTGCGGCATTCCATTTCCAGCTTTTGCCGGATAGTGCTTTATTGATTTCAGCAGCCGAAAGGCCCGTTTTGATAGGCGCTGGCTCGGGTGTTAATGGTTCAGGGTCGGATGGCTCAAGATCAGCTGCCGGTGGTGGCGCTGAATCGTCTTTGAACACATTCATGCTGGTGCAACCTGCAAGCAGAGCGGCTGTTAATGTGAGTGTTGCAAGTGTTTTCAATGTCATGGTCATTCGCGTTTCCCCCGAAACCGCGGCAATAGTGTAGCACACCTGTGTCAATTTTGAGGTGTTCCACGCGCCGCTTTGAGACTTCTAGCAGCCTTCATATCCGTTGCGCAAGTTTTTGGGTCACAGGGCAATTTTGAAGTGCTGCCGGTTTGCAGTGGATCGGCGGCAAACGTAACAGCCACCATGGTATTTGGGTCTAATTGGAACGGAGTTTGTTCGTTGCTGCCCATCCACGGCGAAAGTTCAGCCGCCTGCGTAGGCAACGTAAATGACAAGCCCAGCAATGATGCGCGAATCAAACCAACCATTTTCTTGAGTGCCCTCGTTCTCATGAAACTGGGCTTGAACTGATATGGTGAATGAAAAGTTAACGCAGGTTGACGAAGCGTGTTCGCCGCGCCAAAGCAAGATCATGAATTACCGTCATGCCTTTCACGCTGGAAACCACGGCGATGTTTTGAAACACGTATTACTGGCGCGGGTGTTGACTTACCTTACCCAGAAGGACGCAGCATTAGCCGTGCTCGACGCCCATGCCGGAATTGGCCTTTATGATCTCACGAGCCTTGAAGCAATTAAGACAGGGGAGTGGCGTGGTGGCATTGGCAAGGTGCTGGAAGCCAAGTTGGGAGATGACGTTGCGGAGGTGATGCAACCTTATTTGAATGTGGTGCGCGAGGTAAATAAATCGGGTGTGCTTCAATTCTACCCAGGCTCCCCTGAAATTGCGCGGCGGTTGCTGCGCCCCAAGGATCGGTTATTGCTAAACGAACTGCATCCAGAAGACCATGAAACTTTGGCGGCGCGATTTGGTATTTTTACACAAGTGAGGCTGTCACAGGTTGATGCCTTGCAAGCTGTGAAAGCATTTTTGCCATTTCCCGAAAAGCGCGGGCTGGTGTTGATTGATCCAGCGTTTGAAGTTGTTGATGAATCGCAGCGCGTTGCGCGCATGGTGGAGCAAGCTTTGCGACGTATGGCGCAGGTTTGCATGATGATTTGGTATCCAGTGACAACACAAAAATTTGCCGATGATTTTTGCGATGGACTCAGGTTTGAAGGCGCAAAGTCTGCATTGCGTGCTGAAGTACTTGTTCGCCCCCCTCAAGAAGGCAGCGGCTTGGCAGGTTCTGGCGTTGTCATCGTCAATCCACCTTGGACGCTTTATGAAGAAGCCACAAAAATTCTACCCGCCCTCGCCCACACTATGGGCGAAAGCAAGCAGGGAAAGCATCGTCTCACGTGGATAGTTGAACCAAAATAAATTCAGTTTTGCGCCAAGGCTTTTTCGAGTTCTTTGTATTCGGGGCAAGCCTCGCCACAACGGTTTTTGATTTCTGCAAGTTCAGCCAGGGCCAAGTCCTTATTGCCAGCGAGAATATAGGCTTCACCTAAGTAGGCGCGGGCCTGCACAAAATTGGCATCAAGGCTCAAGGCTTTTTTGTATACTTCAATGCCTGTTTCCAAGCGGCCCGCTTTGCGGTGGCTGTAGCCGATGTAGTTCAGAACTTTAGCATCGTCCTGCTTTGTAATGAGTGCCAAAACCTCAAGCGCCCAATCATATTCGCTTTCAGTGGCAAGTAGTTTGCCCTGCTCATAAAGTTCATCATCGGTCATCGCTCCTGCAGCGAGTGTGACGCAAACGTCTTTGCGTGCAGCTTCACCACGTTTGCAGCCCAAGGCCTTGGCAGACTTTGTTGCGAGCGCTGCCGTCGCAGCAGCGGGTTCTGAAGAGTCTCCTGCGGCGAAGCTGGCTGTGGTAAGCAACAGCGGCATCGTGGCTAAAACAACGATGGTCTTGATATTCAACATACGCATTCTCCTGTGCGCCCCGAGCCTCAGACTAGGGCGCGATTGTGTCAGTTTTCAAGCGTCGAACTACTGATTCATAAACTGCTTCAATGCAGTGTAAGTTTCGCAATCAATGCCGCAGCGCTTGGCGATTTCGTTCAGCTGTTCAGTTGCGAGGTTTGAAAACCCAGCCAACACATAGGCTTCGCCTAAATATTCACGAGCTTGCACGTAATTGGGGTCAATCGCCAAAGCTTGCTGATAATAAGAAATACCGGTTTCGAGGCGACCGGCCTTGCGATTGGCATAGCCCGTGTAGTTCAAAACTTCTGCGTCGTTCTGGTTGCTGATCAAACGCAGATGGTCCAACGCCCATTCATATTCGCCTTCATCAGCCAGCAAGCGAGCTTGAGCGTAAAGTTCGGCGTCAGGCAAGACCTCAGCCTTCAGTTTTACGCAAGTCCATTTGGATTTGCCTGCGCGATTCATCAGCTTGGCAGTTTCGCCGCGCTTACATTTAGCTTCTTCTGGCGATTTTTTAATCGGTTGGGTGGCTTTGGTCTCAGACTTTTCGGGGCTTCCGGCGCCCGGAAATGCGTAGGCCGACGGAACGGCGAGTGCAGCTGATAACAACACTGCAGCGAATATATTTTTACCTGTCATTGGAAGTACTCCTCAGTGACATTTACGTCAGCCAACAGTCTTTGGATTTTCGCTGCTTTGATAATGAATGCCAAATGAATTTTTTGTTCAGCCTTGATGCATGACCGTATCGCCATATTTGCGCCATCGATCGATCATGATCGCACGTTTTTCGGAGATTATCATGAACACTTTTCAGACATCACTTTCGCTCTCGGCCGTTGCTGTTATCGGTTCGCTTTTGGCCATGCCGCTTTTAACTTCGGAGGCCAATGCCAGCGTCACTTCTCAGTTGATGAATTGCCAGTTTAACAGCAAGCAAAAATCAATTGATTGCTGTCAGAAAATTTTGCGCACGGAAAAGAAACCAATTTGGATGGTCAATGCTGGTGGCAGTTGCAGCAGTGTTGTAAAGTGTGTTGGCGGCGGCAATGCTCCTAGACCTTTGTCGATCACCTATGTTCCAAAACCAAAGAAATGCATCGTTTATATTCCTGATGAAAATGGCAATGATGGTGGTCGTCAACATGATACGCCACAACGCCCAAGCCGCCCGACGTTTAATCGGGTTCTTCGCTAACGAAATTTAAATTTCGACAGCCGCAGGAATGCGGCTGTCAATACTTATAGATCCAATTGAGCTGGGCGAACAGCGCTGCATTGGGTAGGTTTAGCAACACGACGTTGCGGGCCAATCGCATGATGCCGTTGTGGTGATAATTTTTCCCTGCGGCCAAAGATGCGCGATGTAGCCTCGATGTTCGCGGCTTGCGTTGCTGTTGAAATTCTTGAAACCCATTCTGAATATTGGAAGCCCCTTGCAAAACACGCAGCAAGGTTGCCGCGTCCTCCAATGCCATTGCAGCACCTTGCGCAAGATAAGGCAAGGTGGCATGGGCTGCGTCACCGACCAGGAGAGTATTACCGCGCACCCATGAAGAAAGACTTGGTGCGTAAAAGCCCGGCCAAGCGGTGAAATTTGGTGCAGCTGCTTCTAGCAATTCTCGAAGTTCGGGTGCAGCATGTTTGAAATGGTCGCGCGCCGTGCTGGCTTTTGGAGTGACCGCAATCAGATTCAAACTCTGCTCTGCGCCAACTGGATAATGTACCACGTGGCCTTGTGGATAGAGCCAGAGGTTGACGCACTCTTTTGTAATCCGTGAATTTGGAACCTTCAGCAATGCACGGTGAAATACGTCTCCCGAATCTACTGGCGATGTTCCGGAAAAAATGTGTTGGCGGATTTTGGAGTGTACGCCATCCGCAGCTATAAGTGCTGTGCCAAGTATCACTTTTCCATTCGTTCGAATCTGCACCCCGTCCGGTCGGTCTTCGACGTGTGACACTGCCTCTCCTAGGTGCAGTTGGATGTTTGACCGCGCTCTCACAACCTCCAGCAACGCGCGATGCAAATCCGCACGGTGGGCGACACGATAGGGAGCGCCGAAACGGGTTTCGAAACTTTTCCCCAAGTTCAGACGTTTCAGAAGTTTACCCGTAATCCCGTCCCGCATATGAATTTCAGGAGGGCTGGATGTTATCGGTTCGACAGCGTCCCAAGCCCCCAAGTTTTGTAAAGCTCGCACAGCATTTGGCCCCAGTTGCAGCCCCGCCCCCACGCTTGAAAATTCTGGAGCCTGTTCCAGTAACATGACATCGCGCGAACCCAAAGCTAGGGCGCTGGCTAGTCCCGCTATTCCGCCGCCTGCAATGATGATGGGAGAACTGTGCATGGAGCCTATCTGCCATGTTTACAGGGAAAATGCATGTGGCGGATTGCTGCTTGAGAGCAAGCGCCTGATGCTTTATGCGCTTGGCCAGAATTCATGAGGACAATTATGGGCTTTATTTCTGACTCGCTGAACCGCATTCAACCCTCCGCCACCATTGCCATTTCCAACAAAGCCTTGGCCATGCAGGCAGAGGGCAAAAACGTCATTGGACTGGCCGCGGGTGAGCCGGATTTTGATACACCCCAAAACATCAAAGATGCTGCGATTGCGGCCATCCAAAAGGGCAAGACCAAATATACCGCCGTTGACGGCATTGCCGAATTGAAGAAGGCGATTGTTGAAAAATTCGCCCGTGAAAATGGCTTGACCTATAAGACCAGCCAAGTGTCAGTTGGCACAGGCGGCAAGCAGGTGCTGTTCAATGCGCTTATGGCCACGGTGAACCCTGGTGATGAAGTGATCGTGCCTGCCCCCTATTGGGTGAGCTATCCTGATATTGTGATGTTGGCGGGCGGTGTGCCGGTGATTGTGCAAGGTAAACCTGAAAAAGGCTTCAAGCTGCAAGCCGCAGATTTGGACAAGGCCATTACGCCCAAGACAAAGTGGCTCATTCTCAATTCGCCTTCCAACCCATCAGGTGCCGCTTATAGCGAAGCGGAAATGAAGGCGCTGACGGATGTGTTGGTGAAGCACCCCCATGTGTGGGTGTTGACCGATGATATGTATGAGCATCTGGTCTATGACGATTTCAAATTCACCACGCCAGCCCAAGTTGAGCCTTCGCTTTATGATCGCACCTTGACCATGAATGGCGTGTCCAAGTCCTATTGCATGACAGGTTGGCGAATTGGTTATGCGGCGGGGCCGGAACCTTTGATCAAGGCCATGGCGAAGCTGCAATCGCAATCCACGTCCAACCCTTCATCAATTGCCCAATGGGCGGCTGTGGAAGCGTTGAATGGCCCGCAGGACTTCATTGCAAAACACAATACTGTATTCAAGGAGCGCCGCGACCTCGTGGTGTCCATGCTCAATCAAGCCAAGGGCTTGAAATGTGCTACGCCTGAGGGCGCATTTTATGTTTACCCCTCATGCGCTGGCACGATAGGTAAAACAGCACCATCGGGCAAGGTGATTGCCACTGACGAAGATTTTGTAAGCGAATTGCTGGCGTCAGAAGGTGTGGCGGCTGTGCATGGCGCGGCCTTTGGCACGTCGCCATTTTTCCGTATTTCCTATGCAACGGCAACGACGACACTTGAAGACGCCTGTGCCCGTATCCAGCGCTTTTGCGCCAACTTGAGGTAATGCCATGACGATTTACGCAAATACAATTCCTGTGATGATCCACAATATGCGCGCCCTTGGCCAAGTGTTGAAGAAGGCGGAGCAACATTGCGATGCCAAGAAGATTGATAAGTCCGTTATGTTGGGTTTGCGGCTAGCACCCGACATGTTCAACTTCACGCGCCAAGTGCAACTGGTTACGGATTTTGCCAAGGGTTGCGGTGCGCGGTTGAGCGGTACTGCCAATCCGTCCTATGCTGATGACGAAACGACTTTTGATGGCTTGCAAGCCCGGTTGGAAAAATGCGTGGCTTTTCTTGAAAGCATCAATGCGTCGGAATTTTCAGGCTCTGAAACCCGCGACGTAACGGTGAAAGCTGGTGGCAAAGAAGTGACCATGAAGGGGCAGCAATATGTGAATACCTATGCTTTCCCGCATTTCTATTTTCATATGACCACGGCCTATAATATTTTGCGCCACAATGGTGTTGAATTGAGCAAGCGTGATTTTTTGGGCGTGGCTTAATACCGTCACATTCTCAGTCAAAACGGGGGCATTCGAAGAAAGGTACATAATGAAAAAGATTCTCTCTGCTGTTCTCATTGCCACTGCTGCTGCATTTGCTGCTGCTCCTGCTGCCGAAGCGGGTGGCGTTAAGATTGGCGTTTTAACCTGCCGCGTTGAAGGTGGTGCAGGCTGGATTATTGGTTCGTCCAAAGATGTGGAGTGCACGTTCAAAGGCACCCATGGCCGCCGTGAGCACTATGTGGGTTCGATTGGTAAATTGGGCGTGGATATTGGTGTGACTGGTGACACCCGCGTAGGTTGGATTGTATTTGCGCCGGGCAAAATGAAATCTGGTTCGTTGCGCGGCAGCTATACAGGCGCATCGGCAGAAGCCACGGTTGGGCTTGGCATTGGTGCCAATGTTTTGATTGGTGGGTTCCGCAAATCCATCAACCTGCAGCCCATCAGCTTGCAGGCTCAAACGGGTTTGAATGTTGCTGCTGGTATTGCCAGCCTGCACTTGAGCCCTGTCGTTTACAAGTAAGCATATGTGAATTTGGCAAGCGGACGCAATTCCGCTTGCCAGTGCTGACGGAAAGAGTCAGTCTTGACGCTGGAGCTGCCCTGTCTATCGCGGTTCCGGTGTCCTTCAGGGCAGCCCCCAATGCAAATGAATCAGCAAGGGAGGGTTACCCATGAATGTTGCCAATGGCAGAGCGCCAACGGGTCCACGGTTGATTGCCATCGTCGGGCCCTATCAAAGCGGAAAAACCACATTGCTCGAAGCGCTGCTCTTTCGCGCTGGAGCCATAACGCGGCAGGGCAAAGCCGCTGATAAAACACTGGGTGGTGATGCTTCAGCTGAAGCGCGGGCCCACGCCATGGGGGTGGAAGTTAACCTCGCGGGTCTCACCTATATGGGTGATCAATTCAATTTCATCGACTGCCCAGGTTCCATCGAATTTTCTGAAGATGCAAAAGCGGTTCTGCCAGTTTGCGATGCTGCAATTGTTGTTGTCGATGCCGACGCAAAGAAAGCACCCGCTCTGCAATTGATATTGCGCGAGCTTGACCGGGTTGGTTTGCCGCGCATCGTGTTTCTTAATAAAATTGACAAAGCCGATGCAGCACCGCGTGATGTGTTGTCGTGGATGCAGCCGGCAAGTTCGAAGCCATTAATGCTCCGGCAATTGCCAATCTGGAGCAATGGTGTCGTTTCAGGCTTTGTCGATTTGGCATTGGAGCGGGCCCATATTTATCAAGAGTTAGCTGACAGTCGGGTGGTTGACATGCCAGCCGATATTGCGGCGCTCGAAAAGCAGGAACGTTTCACGCTGCTCGAAACCTTGGCCGACCATGATGATGCCTTGATGGAGCAATTGCTGTCGGACATGGAGCCGCCGCGCGACCAAGTGTTCAATGATTTGAAGCGCGATATTCGAGAAGGGCATGTCACACCCGTTCTGTTTGGTTCAGCTGAGCATGGCAATGGCGTGGGGCGACTGTTGAAAACCTTGCGGCATGACGTGGCAGGTGTTGAAGCTGTCAATGAACGGTTAGGGCTCGTACCCACCGTTTCAGCCGTGGCGCAGATTGTAAAAACCGTGCACACGCCACAGGGCGGCAAGCTTTCCATTGCTCGTATTCTTTCCGGCGAAATGACGGACGGCATTGTGTTGCATGATGGCAAAGACCGCGAAGCGCGCGTTGCGGGCCTCACAACGTTTCTGGTTTTGCCCAAACCAAACAAGCCAAGGCCGGAGCAGGCCACATGGTGGCGCTGGGGCGGCTTGAACATATCGCCACGGGGCAAACTGTTTCATCAGCCCGTGGGGCTTGCCCGCAATTGGTGGCGCGGCAAATTCAGGCACCCGGTATATGGTCAGGCGGTTTCAGTTGCTGACCGCAAAGACGAAGTAAAACTCACCAGTTCAATTGCGCGCTTGATGGAAGAAGACCCATCCTTGCAGTTTGAGCACAACCATGAGACCGGTGATATGGTCGTGTGGGGGCAGGGCGAAATGCATTTGCGTGTCGTCATTGAAAAGCTCGCCAGCAAATTTGGTGTGCAAGCCCAAACTGCTCCACGCCGTATTGCGTTTCGTGAAACCATTCGCAAATCCGTTGGTTTGCGTGGACGTCACAAGAAGCAGTCAGGTGGACACGGCCAATATGGTGATGTGGTGGTTGAAATCAATCCGCTGCCGCGCGGTAGCGGATTTGTGTTTTCTGATACCATCACGGGTGGCGTTGTGCCCAAACAATATATCCCTGCTGTCGAACAAGGCATTCGTGAATGGATGGTGAAGGGCACGCTGGGCTATCCTGTTGTGGATTTTGGCGTGAACCTTTCCGACGGCAGCTACCATGATGTCGACTCGTCAGAAATGGCTTTCAAATTGGCCGCACGTTTGGCCATGGTTGAGGGCATGCCGCAATGTTCACCCGTTTTGCTTGAACCCATCATGGCGATTTCACTGCACATACCTAATGAAGCGACGGCACGCGCTAATCAGATCGTGACAGGGCACCGCGGTCAACTCCTTGGCTTTGATGCACGGGACGGCTGGCCGGGTTGGGATACAGTTGTGGCCCACATGCCCGAATCCGAACTTGCGTCATTGATCATCGAAATCCGTTCCGCCACATCTGGAGTTGGAACATTCGAGATGAGCTTTGATCATTTGGCTGAAATGACAGGTCGGGCAGCAGAGCTTTTAATGGCCCAAAACCGCGCACAGGCGGCCTGATTTTAACCTCGCATTAACCATGCCAAATCGCGTGTCTGATTTTTGAACGGAAATCAGACACGCGGCTGGCCGTCGTAACCCCGCATTAAGCACGACAACTTTACAATCTGATGGTTGTGGGGAGTGTTGTATGCGTTCGATTATCGGTTGGCGGTTTGTGGTGTATATTGCCATGCCATTATTTTTGGCCGCTCTGGGCGCTATCAACCTGTCTTACGACCTGTTGTATCGCGTTGAAGCGAGCAGCAACTCTGCTGAATTCCAACGCAACAAAGTCGTGCTCAAAGAAGCATTTGAGACGATCGAAGCGGACCTTTCCCGCTTGGTTGCTGAAAATGCCCAATGGGACGAAGCAGTTTACAAGACCAGCGGTAACATAAACGCGGCCTGGTTTGACCAAACTTGGGGCAAATCATTGAGCATGGGTTCAGCCTACGACACCGCGGCCATCCTCGACCTCAAAACAGGGCAAGTTGTGAAGGGGACTTCGCATGAACAGCCCATCACCAATATGTCCCAACTACTTGGCGAAACACCGCTGTCGTCATACGCAGATATGCTCGACTATAAAAATGCACGTGGCGGTGTGGTATCAGGTTTTGTGTCCACCAGTCGTGGGCCTGCAGCAATTGCAATGTCACCTATCATTTCGCGTTCATTGCCCGGTGCCACAAGTGGACGCGTTCTATTCATGTCAAAAAGTTTGGAAAGCGGCTTTCTCGCGAACCTGCAACGTAAATTGTTCGTAGGCGAACTGTCTGTTCAACCCATTGAAAAAGGAAATGAATCCACACACTTTCTCAAGGGACCAGATAATCAACCGACCTTTGCTTTTGAATGGGAAAATGGCCGACTCAGCCAACTCATCACGTCAGGTGCTTGGAGCAAAGCAGCGGGTGTTTTAACCTTCCTCGTTATTGTTATGACGTTCATTGGATTTGTGAGCTTACGCCTCGTGCAACAACTCGCTGAGGATGAAAGCAAAGCGTTGCAAAAAGCGTTGGTTGATCATCTCACAGGCTTGCCTAATCGGATGGCATTAACACAGGAAATGCAAAGTTTTGCCAATGTCAAGAAACCCTATGCCGTTGCCTTTGCTGATCTTGATGGCTTTAAGGAAGTAAACGACAGCTATGGCCATGAAATTGGTGATCGCTTGATATTCATGGTTGCCAATGGCGTGCGTGAATTGTCGCCAAATGCGAAACTGAGCTGCCGTTTGGGTGGCGATGAATTCGTCGTCATGTTTGAAGGTGACGACGCAACGGCCCAAGCCAAAAATTTTGCGACGAATTTGATCAACATGTTAAAGCAGCCTTTTGATATTGATGGTCGCTTGGCGTCTGTTGGCTCAAGCATTGGTATTGCCGAATGTGATGGTTCACTGGATGTGACCGAAGTTCTACGTCGGTCTGACATTGCCATGTACAAAGCCAAGACCAATGGCAAAAATCGGTTGTGCGTATTTGACGAATCTTTCGATAAGGAACGCACTGAAAATTTGTCAATTGCAGCAGAATTAAAATCCATTCTGGCATCGCGCAATTTGGATATTGTGTTTCAACCCGTTGTGAATGCGCGCACGGCGGCCATTACCGGTGTTGAAGCGTTGTCACGCTGGCCAACCACGTCCTCGCGAAACGTAACAGCAGACAAGTTTATTGCCATTGCTGAAAACTCGGGTTTGATTGATAGCTTGGGCGAACTCATTCTTGAAAAAGCATGTTTTGAAGCTGCAAATTGGCCTGACATTCGCTTGGCCGTCAATATTTCTGCAGTGCAGTTGAACAATCCAAACTTTGTGAAAAACGCACTGGCCACTCTTGCTAAACATAAGATCCAAGCCAATCGCGTTGAGTTTGAAATCACCGAAACATCGCTGATTCATGACACAGACCGCGCAAAGCAGGTGTTCAAATCCTTGCAGCAGGCCGGCATTAAAGTAGCGCTGGATGACTTTGGCTCAGGCTTCTCCAGTATTGGCTATTTGCGCACATTCCATTTTGATCGTATCAAAATTGACAAGTCGATTATTGGGCAAGTTATGTCGAGTGCCGCTGAGTTGGCGGTCGTGCAGGGAACGCTTTTGGTGGCGCGCGGTCTTTCAGCCGACGTGACGGCGGAAGGAATTGAAAGCGCTGAACAGGCAAGCGTACTACGGCTTGCAGGGTGTTCGGAATTGCAAGGGTTCCACTACTATAAGCCGATGACAGCGACGGAAGTGACGAAAACGTTGAAACGTGCCAAAGTTTCACCCGTGCCGCGCACCATTGTCGCTTAAATTCGTTTGCTAGTTTCAATCGGCTTCCGCTATTTGCCGTTGAATGACGTTTGAACTGTTTATCGCCTTATTTGTATTTGCTGGCATTGCGGCATTTACACCCGGCCCCAACAATACGTTGCTCATGGCATCGGGTATGAATTTTGGGTTTCGCCGCACTTTGCCCTTGGTGTTCGGCGTGGCCTTTGGTTTCCCCTTGATGATTGGTCTTGTTGGTTTAGGCCTTGGCCGCATTTTTGATATTTATCCATTGCTCTACCAAATCCTGAAATATGTGGGGGCGGCCTATATGCTTTTCCTTGCGTGGAAAATAGCAACTGCGAAATTATCAACCAACGAAGCGGCGGATGGCAAACCGTTGAGTTTTCTGCAAATGGTCTTATTTCAATGGGTCAACCCGAAAGGTTGGGTTATGGCGATCACAGCATTGAGCGCCTATACGATTGCTGAGCATTATTATATTGGCGTTGGCATGGTGGTGGGCATGTTTGTGTTCATGGGCATCACCAGCGCCATGACCTGGGCCGCTTTTGGTTCTGCCTTGAAAGGCGTGATGACCGACCCGCGTTATTTTCGCATCATCAATGTCAGCTTAGCCGTTTTACTGGCCGCGTCATTAGTCCCGATGTTGCGGCACTGAGTTTACTCAGCCGTCACAAGGCACTTTCTTTCAATACCAGTCTTGGAAGTGTAAGTGCCTTTGCTTTCATCGAATGACACATATTTTTTCTTGCAGTAGTCGTTCCATTCCGGCGAACCGACTTCGAGTTTTGGAACAACAGTTGTGGCGACTTGTGCGGCCACCTGGGTTTCAGGCTCGGCCATAGGCTTTATTGTTGGTTTGGGCTTTGACGCAGGTTCAACAGACGTTTTAACGGCAGCAATTTTAGGTTTAGGTTTTGCGACCACGACCTTTTCGACCGTATTGGTGAAGCGGAACAGGCACGACTTTTGCGCGAAGTCAAAACGGCTTTGCCAACGTGGGTTCTGCTTTTCAACCTGGTCTGCAATGTCTTGGGCATAGGCTTGGCAATAATCTTCCACAGCGGCATTGGCTGTGGCTGAAATGAACACTGTTGCAACAACAAACCAAATGAAACGCATCACACAACTCCCGAAAGACAATTTCGGAAATGCTGGACGTTTATTGTGGCCTCAGATTGATGTTAATAAGGCAATTCGTAGTAATCGGGGGCAACGAGGGCGTAGATATCGACAGGCCCCGTGCGCCCGTGGCCAATGGCATAGTTTTCGTGCGTTGTTACGAGCGCCATACCAATACGGCGGGCCAATTTGGCTGAGGCCACATTTTCGACCATCACTTTGCTCCACACCCGCTTGGCGCGAATGTGTTCAAAAGCGATTGCCAGCAAGGCTTGCCCAATTTCAGTTCCCAAACCCATGGACCACATGGCGGGGTGAACACCCCAACCAATTTCGTGGCTGCCGTCGCCATGGCTAATGATGAAACCTTCCCCCACCACATCGCCAGAGAATTTTTCTTCAGCGGCCAGATGAAATACATGGCGGCGACTGTCGCTTTGAGCGGCGAGTTGACGGCTGACGAAGTCCTTGACCATGGCACCATCGCGTAAACGGTGGGCAATGTGCTTTTGATAGCGCGGCTGCGTCATGAAGGCTGCCAATTCATCGGCGTCGTTGCGCATGATTTCGCGCAATACCAGATGGGGCGTTTCAAGCGCAGTCATGGACTTCAGGGTGGTCATGTCAGCAGCTTAACGACTTATCGCAGATACGTGAAGGGCTGAAAATAAGTGTTCAGAAGTCTGCAAAAAACAGTGGCCCTGCTGGTGGCGTTCCGAGCAGGGCCTATTACGGCATCTTCAGCCGCGTGTTCCAATTCTTAGGTAACAGCTGGCAAAGCCAACTGTTTGTGATCATTGAATGTCACTTCAAAATTAACATGCAGGTGGCGTCATTTTCTTAGGCCTCTCTCTCTGCTCTATGGGATATCTATACCGCGAAGAAGCCTTGTCATCAAATCACAATGCTGGTCAGCATTGATGACTCAAGATCAATTGTCGCGGGGGATTGCCGTGAATGATTTGTTTGTTTAGAATTATTCTAAATAATAAAGTGTTGGAGAATAGAATGAACAAGATGGATGCAGCGCCTACTGGCAAATGCCCAGTCATGCATAGCCCTACAAATTTTGCTGTGCGGTCTAATCGTGACTGGTGGCCGAACCAGCTGAACTTGAAAATGTTGCATCAGAATTCGGCGCTTTCCAGCCCGATGGCCAAATCATTTGACTATGCGAAAGCGTTCAACGCGCTGGATTTGAAGGCACTCAAAAAAGACTTGCGCAAAGTGATGACGAATTCGCAGGATTGGTGGCCCGCTGACTATGGTCACTATGGTCCCTTATTCATTCGCATGGCGTGGCACAGTGCTGGCACCTATCGCACGGGCGATGGTCGTGGCGGCGCGTCGAATGGGACACAACGCTTTGCTCCGCTCAACAGCTGGCCTGATAACGTCAACCTCGACAAGGCGCGGCGCTTGCTATGGCCGGTCAAGCAGAAATACGGCAATGCCATTTCCTGGTCCGACCTCATGATCCTTACGGGCAATGTGGCACTTGAATCCATGGGATTCAAAACCTTTGGTTTTGGTGGTGGTCGCGCTGATGTGTGGGAACCGGAAGAAGATATTTATTGGGGCACTGAAACCACCTGGCTTGATGACAAGCGTTATACGGGTGATCGTGAGTTGGAAAACCCATTGGCCGCCGTGCAAATGGGCTTGATTTATGTGAACCCCGAAGGCCCGAATGGCAATCCTGACCCCATCAAATCAGGCCGTGATATTCGTGAAACATTTGCGCGCATGGCGATGGATGATGAAGAAACGGTTGCCCTCGTTGCAGGCGGTCACACCTTCGGCATGACCCATGGTGCGGGTGATGCCAAACTTGTGGGTGCGGAACCTGAAGCTGCTAATTTGCAAGCGCAGGGCCTTGGCTGGCTCAGTGCCCATGGCAGCGGCAAAGGTGGTGATACCATTTCAAGCGGCCTTCATGGAGCGTGGACGCCAACCCCCACAACATTCGACATGAGCTATTTTGATGTGTTGTTTGGCTATGAGTGGGAATTGGGCCGCAGCCCAGCGGGTGCGCAACAATGGCACGCCAAAAACTTGGCCGAAAAAGACATGGCGCCTCACCCATCTGATCCATCGGTGAAAGTTCCAATCATGATGTCCACCGCCGACATGGCCATGCGCATGGATCCGGCCTATGAAAAAATCTCGCGTGATTTCCATAAGAACCCAAAGAAATTTGCCGACGCCTTTGCACGGGCATGGTTCAAACTCACGCACCGCGATATGGGGCCAAAAGTGCGTTACCTTGGCCCAGAAGTGCCGAAGGAAGATTTGATCTGGCAAGACCCGGTGCCCGCCCGCAAAGGCAAGGTGATTGGGCCGAAAGACATTGCAGCACTTAAAACCAAGATTGCAAAGTCTGGTTTGACCACGCAGGAACTTGTGCAAACGGCTTGGGCTTCAGCGTCCACATTCCGTGGCTCAGATAAGCGCGGCGGTGCCAATGGTGCGCGCATCCGTTTGGCCCCACAAAAAGATTGGGCTGTAAATGAACCTGCTCAACTCGCAAAAGTGTTGAGCAAACTGGAAGCCATCCAAGCTGCCTTCAACAAGGGAAAAGTGAAAGTGTCGCTCGCTGATCTTATCGTGCTGGGTGGCTGTGTGGGCGTTGAACAGGCGGCCAAGGCTGCTGGTCACAGCGCAAAAGTGTCATTTGCACCCGGTCGCACTGATGCCACGCAAGAGCAAACCGATGTTGAATCTTTCGACGTGCTGGAACCCGTCGTTGATGGTTTCCGCAATTATCAGAAAACCAACTTCACTATTTCTGCTGAAGAGTTGTTGGTCGACAAGGCGCAATTGTTGACTTTGACAGCACCCGAAATGACAGCTCTTGTGGGTGGTCTGCGCGTGATTGGTGCCAACCATGGCGATTCACAACATGGCGTTTTCACCAAGCGTAAGGGTGCGCTGACAACGGACTTCTTTGTCAATCTGTTGAGCATGGACACCGTGTGGACCGCGACATCGAAAGATGAGGATACTTTCGAAGGCAAGGATCGCAAATCCGGAAAGCCAAAATGGACAGCAACCCGCGTTGATCTGGTGTTTGGTTCAAACTCACAACTGCGTGCACTTGCCGAAGTTTATGCCCAAGACGACTCGCAGAAAAAATTCGTTGAAGACTTTGTTGCTGCTTGGACCAAAGTGATGAATGCGGATCGTTTTGATCTGAAGTGAATTTGAAAACATCGCCCCGGCGAAAGCCGGGGGATGGCAACCTAGTTCGCTTTCTCGGCTACCAGTCGTAGGCCATTCACGCCGATGACTTTGACTTTTGCCCCCACTGGCAAATCTGGCCCGTCCACATCCCACAAGGCATCTTCGATCTTGAGTTTACCTGATCCGTTGATGATGGCTTCATCCAATGGAAATGTGCGACCAACATAGGCGCCGTGGCGCATATTGAGGTGCGGCTGATCAGATTTTGGCGACCAATTTGACGTCACATGTTTCCACGAAGCGAAAACTGTGAACAGCGACAGCAAGGCAAAGGCGATGACTTCACCTGTCCAGCCAAGCCCCAGAGCCATATCGGCAAATCCCGTGAGCACAGCCGCACCCGCCAGCCACATCAGGAATACGCCGGGCGACAGCAGTTCACCAATTAACAACAGCCCTGCCGCAATAAACCAAAACCAGGGGCCTGAGAGCGTGAAGAGTTCAGACATAGGCCAAGCCTTTCGTTAGATATTAGGGCCTTTGCGGCGTGACGTTTCAACTTGTCCCTGCCCATTGCCAAAGGCTTCTTTGGCAATCTCGGCAATGCCGCCAATGGAACCGAGGATCGACGATGTATCAAGTGGCATCATCAATACTTTTTGGTTTGGCGACTTGGCGAGGGCTTCCAATGCCTTCACATAATTATTGGCGACGAAATAGTTGATGGCTTGCACATTGCCTTTTGAAATGGCGTCACTCACCATTTGCGTGGCTTTGGCTTCGGCTTCTGCCGCGCGTTCACGGCCTTCGGCATCGCGGAAGGCAGCTTCGCGGCGGCCTTCAGCTTCAAGCACCACGGATTGCTTTTCACCTTCGGCTTTGAGAATTGCGGCTGAGCGCAAGCCCTCTGCTTCCAGAATGGCGGCGCGCTTGTCGCGTTCAGCCTTCATTTGGCGGCCCATGGATTCAACAAGGTCACGCGGCGGGTTGATGTCTTTAATTTCGATGCGCGTCATCTTCACGCCCCAAGGCTGGGTGGCTTGATCGACAACACCCAACAAGCGGTGATTGATTTCATCGCGTTGTGACAAAAGACTATCGAGTTCCATCGATCCCATCACGGTGCGGATGTTGGTCATGGTCATGTTGATGACGGCGTTTTGCACGTCCTCAACTTCATAGGCGGCTTTGGCCGCGTCCATGACTTGGTAAAAAGCCACACCATCAACTGTCACCATGGCGTTGTCGCGGGTGATGACCTCTTGCGAAGGCACCTGCATGACCTGTTCCATCATGTTCTGTTTGTGGCCGATGCGATCAATGAACGGAACGATGAGCCCCAAGCCCGGCTGAAGTGTGGTCACATATTTGCCGAAGCGTTCAACTGTATAATTATAGCCCTGCGGCACCATGCGAATAGAACGCAGCAAGAAAAAGATAACGACGGCCAAAAGCACAAGACCGAAAATACCTAGACCTTCAAACATCAAGCCGTCCTCCCCAAGTTGCGAATCGCATATGGGAGCAGCTTAGGCGCTTTACAAGCCGATCACAGCCAGCCCTTGAGCTCGTTTCGGATTATGCTTTCCAGCATTTTGAGCGACGGAGGCGAGGCATTGAGGCAAGGCACGACAGCAAATTTCTCACCGCCCTTTTCTTCGAAAGTTTCCTTCAAGCCGATGGAGAGTTCTTCCAAAGTCTCAACGCAGTCAGCGGCAAAACCTGGCGAGATGATCAACAGGTTTTTTACGCCCTGTGACGGCAGTTCTTCCACGGTATCTTGCGCATAAGGTTTCAACCATTCCGCTCTGCCAAAGCGGGATTGAAAGACGAGTTGAAGCTTGGTCGGTTGATAACCCCAATTTATTGCGCACAAGGCGCGCGGTTTTTTGGCAATGGCAATGGTAGGGGTCGCCTTTATCGAGATACTCACGCGGCAAGCCATGGAACGCCATCAGAATGCGGTCAGGCTTCCAGTCCAAGTTCTTCAGGTAATCCTTCAAGCTCGCCGCAATAGCCCCCACATATTCTTCATGGGCAAAATAGGGGGGCACCATGCGGATGGTGGGTTGCCAGCGCATCTGCGCCAAGGCTTTGCCCAACTTGTCCATCACTGACGCAGTCGTTGCAGCGGAATATTGCGGATAGAGCGGAAACACCAAAACCCGGTCACAGCCCTGTTGCTTCATTGCTTGAAGCCGTTCAGAAATTGCTGGAAGGCCATAGTTCATCGCCCATTCCACGTGAACATCTTCACCCAAAGCCTTCGCAACGCCTTCAGACTGTGCCCGTGTGATGGTCTTCAATGGTGACTCATTGCGCTCTTTATTCCAAATCTTTTCATAGGCATGGCCGCTTTTGGTAGGACGGAATGTGAGGATGATGAGATTCAGAATCAACCACCAAACCACGCGGTTGGTTTCAATCACCCGCGGATCTGACAGAAATTCTTTCAAGTAGCGCCGCATGGGCCAATAGCTTGTCGCTTCCGGCGTTCCCAGATTAACCAGCAGCACGCCAATTTTACTTGGCACAATGGGAGGGTGGCCCGGCGGCAATTCCGGGTGTTGGTTGTGAAGTTGAGATGTCATATCTAGAGCCTTATTCGCTTCAAAAAGTTTGTCAATTTGCAGCTTTAAACGCAGGCAAAAATGTTTTGGTTTCCAATGGACGGCTTGCACGAGTTGGTTGAAAGTCGTTGTAGGGAAAAAACTGATTCGAGACGGTTTAGGGTTGGCACAGCATTCACACATCAACGACCCGGAGGTCATGGCTATTGTCGACCGACTAGGCGCGACAGCAGGCGATTATACGCCTGCATCTGGCCTTTTGGATGGTATTGGAGACTTACAGACAAGCGATAGTATTCATCGTGTGCAAGTGTCACAAGTTGTCAGCGCGATCCCGCTGTTCCTGTTGTTTCATGCCAGTGCTGCGGTTTGTATTTATAGTCTTACCACTGATGTGGCCAATCCGATTTTTGCTGGTCTGTGGGCGGGGGCTGTTTTTCTGGTCGGCGCAGCGCTGGCGGCAGTCTTTATGTTTTGGCGTCGTAACCGCTGGCATGAACGGCCTGAACGCGTGTTGCGCGGGCTCGAACTGGCGTGCCTGTTTCTAGGCTTCGTGTGGGCCACGCCGGTTGCGGCGGCATTGACCATGGATCAAGGCAAATTATTGTTCCCGATTATTGGGCTTGTGCTTGCGGTTTTAGGGATCGCTTCAACTTCATTGATCCGCGTGCCGACGGGCGCTGTGATATTTGTGGCGATGGTTTCGGCGACCGTTGCGAGTGCGCTTTATCGCGGCGTCGAAGACTATAATTTTTTAGCCACCATGGTGTGTGTGATTTACGCGCTCGTGTTGATTGGCATTACCATTAACAGCCACCTTGATTTTTTGCGGCGTTCGCGCGCTGAAATTGAAGTGCAACGACAAAGTGAAGTCGTCAAACTGTTGTTGAATGATTTTGAGCGTGATGCACAGGACTGGCTATGGGAAGCTGATGGGCAAGGTCGCCTGACATATTTCTCACCACGATTTGCAGAAGTACTCAAGGAAACGCCCGAACACTTGCTGTCCCGACCCTTGCGCAACATCTTTGCTGATCATGCGGTGAATGAAGAGTGGCGCAAGCTTGACCACGCCATGGCCGATGAAGAGATCATCAGCAATTTGGATTTGTCGCTGCGCATTGCTGACAAAGCCGTGGTTTGGCAAATCACAGCGCGACCTTTGCGGGATGGGCGCGGCAAGTTCCAAGGCTACCGCGGCGTTTCGCGGGACGTTACGGCTGCCCATGAAGCCAAGTCCCGCATTGAAATGGCAATGGAAACCAGTGAACGCGCCAGTGCTGCCAAGTCGCAATTTCTCGCGGTGATGAGCCATGAATTGCGCACACCCATCAATGCCATTGTTGGTTTTGCGGAACTTCTGTCGCGTGAAAAGAATGACGGTTTACAACAGAAAACCCGCGTCGAGTTTGCCGAAACCATTCTTGATAGCGCCAATCAATTGCAAGACTTGATCAACAACGTTCTCGATACCACGCGTATGGAGCGCGGCACGTTGCAGCTGACTGAGCAGGATGTGGATGCGGCCGAGTTGGTTGAGATCGCAATTAAACAATGTCGCAATCAAGCCGAGCGCAGCAACATTACTATTGTTGGCCGTTTGAGCGATAGCGTGTCATTGCATGGGGATTCAAATCGTCTCAAGCAGGTCATGGTCAATTTGTTGGCCAACGCCATTAAATTCTCGCCCGCCAACGGCATCATCAATGTCGAAATGCAAAAGGGGCGCGAAGGGCAATTTGTTTTGGCCATCAAAGACGCAGGCATTGGCATCAACGCGCGGGATTTGGAACGTATGTTTGAACCCTTTGTGCAGGCTGACGGCAACCTCAGCCGTCGCTTTGGTGGTGCAGGTCTGGGGCTTCCGATTTCGCGGCGCATTGCGCGCATGCATGATGGTGATGTGACGTTAAACAGTTCGCCGGGTGCAGGGACGACGGCGTTGTTGATCTTGCCTAAGGCTCGCGTCACTTGGCCGAATGCTCTTGTCGAAACTGAAAAGAGTGTTGCGTGAAGCCTTCCACCTACTCTTGACAGTTGGCGCGACTGAATAGATAAAGCGGACAGGGGTTTGCGAACACCTCTCAAGGCTCCGTGCCGCAGCATCGCGTCCACACCATCAATTTTACTGTGAGGCGCACTATGTCTGGAACTCTGTCTTTTACCGTTGAAAAACTATCAAAACTTTTGGGAACGCCAAGCGCGCCAACACTTGTTGACGTCAGGCTTGATGAGGATTTTGCGCTGGATCCGCGGCTGCTGCCCGCAAGTTTTCGCTGTAACTATTTGCAAGTTGAAAATCTCGTGGCCGCGCTCGCCGACAAATTCGTTGTGGTGGTGTGCCAGCGGGGTGCGAAACTGAGTCATGGCTTTGCAGCGCAACTGCGATTGAAAGGGATTGATGCGGTCTCGCTGATCGGTGGTTTTGAAGCTTGGCGAGATTTAGGCCAACCACTCATTCCGCTACAAACCATTCCAACCAATGCCCAAGGCAAGCCAAAATCTTGGGTCACACGGCACCGCCCGAAAATTGATCGTATCGCATGCCCGTGGTTAATTCGCCGCTTTGTGCATCCATCGGCTGAATTTATGTTTGTGCCGCCGGAACATGTTGAAGGTGTTGCCGAACGGTTTGGTGCCACGGCTTTTGACATGCCAACGGGGCAATGGACCCATGAGGGCGACAAATGCACCTTCGACAAAATGCTGCAAGTGTTCGAATTGCAAACGCCAGCACTGCAACATCTTGCCCGTATTGTGCGCGCAGCCGATACGGACCAATTGCAAAATGAGCCAGAAGCGGCAGGCTTACTCGCAATTTCACTGGGCCTGTCGCGGCAATACAGCGATGACCTGGAGCAGCTTGATGCGGGCATGGCTGTTTATGATGCGCTCTATCGCTGGTGCCGTGATGCGACTGAAGAAGCACACAATTGGACGCCGCCAAAACCATGACCATTCCCTTCTCAGAGGCGTTCAAACTTTGGGCGCGCATTGGCATCCTGTCCTTCGGCGGGCCTGCGGGGCAAATTGCTTTGCTGCACAAGGAAGTGGTGGAGCAGCGGCAATGGTTGACGGAGCAGGAATTCTTGCGCGCTCTTAATTTTTGCATGCTGCTGCCGGGGCCAGAGGCCATGCAGCTGGCCACCTATTGCGGTTGGAAATTGCACGGCCAAAAGGGCGGGCTTGCTGCAGGCGGACTGTTCGTGTTGCCGGGTGCAATTATCATGTTGGCGCTCTCAACGCTTTATGCGTGGGTGGGCAATATCGGCATTGTGCAATCGCTGTTCTGGGGCATTAAAATTGCGGTTGTCGCCATCGTGTTTGAAGCGCTGCTAAAAATTGCGCGCAAAGCCCTCAAACGAAAATTGGATTGGGTGTTGGCGGCAATGGCTTTTGTTGCGCTGTTCGGCTTCGGCTTGCCGTTTCCACTTGTGGTCGTTGCTGCGGCTCTTCTCGGCGCGCTCATGGTGCGTGACACAACCACTGTGGTGGTGGAGCGACCTGCTTTGGCCGATACATTCCGCACGATTGCCATGTGGCTGACGCTGTGGTTGGTGCCCTTGGCGGCACTGCATGTGAGTTTCGGTTCGGGGCACGTTTATTCAAAGCTCGCCACTATTTTCTCAACCCTTGCCGTTGTCACCTTTGGCGGGGCCTATGCGGTGTTGGCCTCTCTCGGGCAAAGTGTGGTTGAGCAATCGGCTTGGATGACGCCGCAACAAATGATGGATGGTTTTGGCCTTGCTGAAACCACGCCGGGGCCATTGATATTGGTGGGGCAGTTTGTGGGCTTCACCTCGGCCCATGCGGTTGCAGGGCAGCCTATGGGCCGGCTTGGCGGGCAGCGCCATCTTCTTGTGGATGACGTTTGTGCCGTGTTTCCTGTGGATTTTTGCGGGTGCCCCGTGGATTTCGTGGCTCGATAATTGGCCACGCATTCGCTCCGCCCTTGCAGCCATCACGGCGGCGGTCACGGGGGTGATCCTCAATTTGTCGCTCTGGTTTGCGCTGCATGTGGTGTTTGGCAAGGTGGAGCGGTTGTCTGGTCCTGTGCCCATGTGGTGGCCGGACTGGTCCGGTTTTGACGCCGCTGCCTTGGCGCTGGCCATCGGCCTTGGCATTGTATTGATGAAGTTGCAGGCGGGCATTCCCAAAACGCTGGCCTTGGGCCTTATTGCTGGCTTAGTATGGCATTTCACTAGTGCTTCGATTTGATTTGATTGGTTTGACATGACGGATATACGCCCCCTCGTTGGCCTTCCCGCCGACACCTATGAAAAAGACGGTTTTCTCTATCACTCCCTTGGCGACAAATATGTCCGTGCACTGACGGATGTGGCAGGCGTGGAAGCTGTGATGATTCCGAACCTCATCGACGCAGAAAACCTGGACGGGTTGCTGCATCATTTCGACGGCGTGTTGATGACGGGGGCCGTGTCCAATGTGCACCCGCCCCATTATGGTGAAGAGCCAACACAAGACCATGAACCCTATGACCATCACCGTGATGCCATCACGCTGAAACTCATCCGCCGCGTGATTGATCGTGGCATTCCCCTGTTCTGCATTTGCCGTGGCTTTCAAGAATTGAATGTGGCCATGGGCGGCAGTTTGGAAACCGAATTGCAACGGGGCGATGGTCGCTTGGATCATCGTGCGCCAAAGTCAGACAGTGTTGATGAACGCTATGCGCCCCGTCACACGGTGGCCATCAGCAAAGGTGGTTTTCTGAACCACATGCTGGGCAAGCGCGAAACCATGGTCAACACCATTCACCGCCAAGGCATTAAACGCTTGGGCGAGGGCCTGAACATTGAAGCCCAAGCGCCTGATGGTGTGATTGAAGCGGTATCGGTCAAAGGGGCCAAAGCCTTCGCCTTCGGCACCCAATGGCACCCCGAATTCAAAGCATCAGAAAACCCCGACTCGGTCAAACTGTTCAAGACTTTCGGAGAAGCAGTCCGCACCCACCGCCGCGCACAGAGGTGAGACGCATTTCGTGAGACGGACTGCTTGAGGGGGTACTCAAATTCCCATCTCAATGGCTAGAGTTCGAATATGAAAATTGTGACATGGAATTGTGCAGGAGCATTTAGGAAAAAATATGAACTTCTTGCGTCTTTTGATGCCGACATTCTCGTCATTCAAGAATGTGAAGACCCTTCAGCTTCAATCCTCAATTATAAAGACTGGGCTGAAAATTTCCTTTGGATTGGTGAAAAACATAAAGGCGTTGGCGTTTTTGCAAAGCGCAACATAAAAATTGAAAAGTTGGAATGGGCAGATCATGGACTCAGATATTTCCTACCCTGTAGAGTAGATGATCGATTTAACCTCGTTGCAGTTTGGACAAAGTCTGGGGACGATCACGATTTTCGCTATGTAGGCCAATTGTGGAAGTACCTGCAATTCCATGAAGCTAGACTGGCTCTTCAGCCTACTGTTATCTGCGGTGACTTTAATAGCAATGCTATTTGGGACAAAGAGCACAAGGGATCTAGTCATAGTGACGTTGTAAATCAACTTTCCAAGCTTGGTATTGAAAGTCTCTATCATCAATATAGAAATGAAGAACACGGTGGGGAGACAATCAACACGTTCTTCATGCATCGAAAAGTGCATAAGCCCTACCACATAGACTACGCTTTCATGCCTCAATGCCTTGCAAGTAATTCGAGTGAAATAAGGCTCGGAAAGTTCGAAGAGTGGATTGAACACAGTGATCACGTGCCAATTGCTTTCCAAGTTTCTGACGGATGAAAAGCAAAAAGAAGAAACAAAGAAAAAAGAAAGGGGAAAAAAGAAAGAAAAAGACGGAAAGGGAAGAGAAAGGGGACGCTTCCCTTTTAACTCACGTTCTGACCAGTTTCCGCAATTCCCAACGTCGTTTTCCTGATGGGCTCAAAACTATTGTTGGGCGTGCGGAGGACTTGTTACAATTCTGGAGTATGACAAGGAATAGCAGAATGACCGCGCGGTGTCAAGCGTTATTTTCCTAGTCTGGAAATTGGTGGAGCGAAGGGGAATCGAACCCCTGACCTCGTCATTGCGAACGACGCGCTCTACCAACTGAGCTACCGCCCCACTTGCCCCGAAGGTTAATCGCGCCTTGAAACTGCCGTCAAGCGGGTGGGTTGCGCAAGGACCGGAGACACCCTACATACGGCCATCATTCGAGGATCCTTTTATGCTTTCAATCATCTGGCTTGTGGACGCGGTTTTTAATTTGGTGTGGTGGTTGATTTTGGCCTCCGTGGTGTTGAGCTGGCTGTTTGCCTTCAACATTGTGAATGTGAACAACCCCACGGTGCGGCAGATTTCCTATGGGCTTTCGCGCGTCACTGAACCGATGCTGGCCCCTATCCGTCGCATTCTCCCGAATATGGGCGGCTTGGATTTGTCGCCGATTGTGTTGCTGTTGGGCCTCGAATTCTTGCGCCGCTTTACCATTGAGACGATGATCAAGTTTGCGGTGTGATACCGCCACTTCGTGAAACGCCGCGTGGGCTTTTACTGGATGTGAAAGCCACGCCGAAAGCCGCACGCGACGAGATTGCCGGAATTCGCAATGGCGCATTGTTGGTCAAAGTTACGGCAGCACCTGAAAAGGGCAAAGCCAATACTGCCGTTATCGCGTTGCTATCCAAAACCATTGGCGTTCCAAAATCAGCATTCGAACTTGTGAGTGGAGACACTGACCGCAACAAAGTGTTCCGGCTTGCCAGCCATGTCGAAGCAGTTCAAACTTGGGCAAGGGGGCTGCAACAGGAGTGATCCATGCGCGGCATGTTGGTTTTGATTTTCATGTTTTTCGTGTCTCCGGCTTTTGCTGGATATGACAGCGCCTATTCGGATTTTGATTTGGGCAAGTGCCGCGAAATCGAACCCGCCCCCAATGAAGGCGAGGGCAGTGCCACCTATGAATGCCCGGGCTATAACGGTATCCCCGTGACCTTTGCGGAAGGCGACCTCCGCGCCTTTGTGGCATTCGGAAAAGATGGCCGCAAACACTGCGCATTCCGCCAAACCTTTGGCGGTTTCAATAATGTCAGCAGCAAAATTGAATGGCGCTTGAAAGATGGAAAGCCCATTGCCACCATTTTCCGCTGGAGTGAATCCTATGATGGCGAAGATGCGAGTAAGCAGCGCACATGGCTGGTCGTCACCAAATTGGCCAACGGCAATTCCTGCCAGATGGGTTACGTCGAAGGCGCTTACCCGAAAGCCAATGAAAAAGCCCGCTGGCTGGCTGATACGGCAGCTGAAGCCTTTGAATGCAAACAAGGCCACCCCATCGTATTTGCCAATCAGCAAACCGACGTCGGTGGCCTTGCCCGCAATTATGGTTGCGAGGAGTAGCTGCCGCTTAAGCCGCAGCTTCCTTGGAGCGCGACAGGCGCTTGCGTTCATTGGGATCCAGGATGGCCTTGCGCAGGCGGATGGACTTGGGCGTGATTTCCACCAGCTCATCTTCGCCGATATAGGCGAGCGCTTTTTCCAGCGACATCTTGATCGGCGGCGTCAAAATCTGCGCTTCTTCTGCGCCCTTTGAACGTACGTTGGAGAGTTTTTTCTCCTTCAGCACGTTAAGCTCAAGGTCATTGCCGCGCGTGTGTTCGCCGATGATCATGCCGGCATAGACCTTGGCGCCGGGCTCAATGAACATGGGTCCACGATCCTGCAAGTTGAACATGGCGTAAGTGACCGCCTCACCTTCACCGTTTGAAATCAGGGCCCCTGTGTGGCGGGCTGCGATTTCACCCATGTGGGGCGCGTAACCGTGGAACAGCCGGTTCATGATGGCGGTGCCGCGTGTGTCTGACAGCAATTCAGACTGGTAGCCAATGAGGCCGCGTGTTGGTGCGTGGAACACCAGACGCTGGCGACCGGTGCCCGAGGGGCGCATGTCGCGGAGTTCGCCCTTGCGTTCCGACACCTTCTGCACAACCACGCCGGAATAGGCTTCATCGACGTCGATGATGACTTCTTCAACGGGTTCCATTTTTTCGCCCGTGACTTCGTCGTTCTTGTAAACCACGCGGGGACGACCCACGGTGAGTTCAAAACCTTCGCGGCGCATGGTTTCGATGAGAATGCCAATCTGCAATTCACCACGGCCTGCCACTTCGAAAGCGTCGGTTTCGGTTTCGGATGGCGTCACACGCAATGCAATGTTGCCTTCGGATTCGCGCATCAGGCGATCACGGATGACGCGGGATTGAACTTTGTCGCCTTCCTTGCCAGCCAATGGTCCGTCATTAATGCGGAAGGCCATGGCCAGTGTTGGTGGGTCGATAGGCGTGGCCGCGATGGGTTCGGTAATCGACGGGTCAACGAACGTGTCGGACACGGTGGCTTTTACAAGTCCTGCAATGGCAACAATGTCACCTGCATGGGCTTCTTCCACCGGAACACGTTCAATGCCGCGGAACGACAGAACCTTGGACACACGACCAGTTTCAACCACGGAACCATCACGGTCCAAAATCTTGACCTGTTGGTTAGGCTTGACCGACCCTGAACGGATACGGCCTGTGAGAATGCGGCCCAAAAACGCGTTGGCTTCCAAGGTTGTGGCCAACATGCGGAATTCACCGGGTTCAATCACTGGCGGATCAAAATGCCTGACGATCAAATTGAACAGGGGGTCCATGTTCTCTTGTGGACCTTCAGGCTTGTCGGCCATCCAACCATGCTTGGCTGAACCGTAAATGATCGGGAAGTCGAGTTGTTCTTCCGAAGCATCAAGTGCTGCGAAGAGGTCGAACACTTCGTTCACCACTTCAATGTGGCGCTCGTCGGGGCGGTCAATCTTGTTGATGCAAACGATGGGCTTCAAGCCAAGCTTCAAGGCCTTTTGCAGCACGAACTTGGTTTGTGGCATTGGGCCTTCAGCGGCGTCCACCAGCAATACGGCACCGTCAACCATGTTGAGAATGCGTTCAACTTCACCACCGAAGTCGGCGTGGCCCGGGGTGTCAACAATGTTGATGCGGGTGTCTTGCCATTGCAGCGAAGTCACCTTGGCCAGAATGGTAATGCCGCGTTCGCGTTCAAGGTCGTTTGAGTCCATCACGCGTTCGGCAACCTTCTGGTTGTCGCGGAAGGTGCCGGACATCGTCAATAGACGGTCGATCAACGTGGTTTTGCCGTG
The DNA here is from genome assembly GCA_963779145.1 of uncultured Alphaproteobacteria bacterium. Lineage (GTDB taxonomy): Bacteria > Pseudomonadota > Alphaproteobacteria > Rhizobiales > Aestuariivirgaceae > Aestuariivirga. The sequence goes on along the minus strand of CAVZXJ010000036.1, from coordinate 23,652 downwards.
GTCAACGTGGGCGATAATAGCGATATTGCGCAAATTCATGGGTGCGCCTGTCTTTCTCATAAGGGTTTTCAGCGCCACGGGCGAACAAATCGGGACGATTTGAGAGCGGAAAGTTGCGCCATTCTATTGAATTGGGGCGCTCCTAGCATGCCGCAATGCACAATGCAATTTATCTGGGTGAAAGGTTTATTTGCTATTTGGGTGGGAAATTCACGAGGTTGTCATGTTTTCATCTTCTGCCCAATCCCAGCGCGCCCTTGCCAAAATCACGCTGGTGGACGGGAAAAGCCAAATCGTATCGGTGAAATTGCCCATGTCCGGCAAATTGACGGACGCTTTTAATAATTCTGAGGCCTTCATCGACATCATCACGGGGGATGGCACCCAACAGGTTATCAATAAAGCCACGGTGGCGCGGGCGGAAGCAGCTGATCCACCACGGGCGGGATTAAACCAACAACGGCGCTCTTCCGATAAATCTGGCTTCAACCCCTATGCTGTGCTCGGTGTTGAAAAATCCGCTGGCGCTGATGAATTGCGGCAGGCTTTTTTGGCGCTGGTCAAAACCTATCATCCTGATCGCTTTGCCAGTCTCGATCTTGCCGCAAGAAATGAAAGACTACGCCGCCGCCATGCAGGCCCGCATTAATATGGCTTATCAACAGTTAGGCGGCTGAGGCTACATAACTGTCAAACGCTGCAAAGAATTCTTTTCTGACGGCGTCACTTTCCAACATCACTTCATGCAGGGATTGCGCAATGGTGACGACGGATACGCCGGGCATGTTGGCTGCGTAGCGATGGGCGGCTGTATTATCGACGACCTTTTCCCGCCCTGCCAAGATCATCATCACTGGGCAATTCAAGCCTTGGGATTTGCGGCGGCGGTGCAGATCTTTGAAACTCAACATGGTTGCCACCAACCACGCGAACGTGGGGCCGCCAACACCAAGGTTGGGGTGTTGTTGCAGCAAGTTTAAATCGCGCTTCCAGCGCGTTGCATCACTGGTCAGAAAATTGCCGTCAAAGCCGCGCAGCAAAAAGGGTGGTTGTTTGAAGCCGGGGAGATAGCACCAGCCAAATCCAAATGCTGTGGCAATGGCTGCCAGCAGAAATGCAATGCCCTTGGGCCAAGTGCCGTATTGCAATTCCATCAAAGGCGAAGTGACAATGGCCTTTTTGAACCAGGTTTTCCGCGAAAGTGCGCGCAATAATATATGCCCGCCCGTCGAATGCCCAATCGCATAATAGGGGCCGGGGCAGTTTTTGGTGACGACACCATCCATCACCGTGCGTAAGTCTTCGTCATATTCACGGTAAGAGCGGATGTGACCACGCAAGTGATCTTTGAGCAAGCGTTGTGAGCCACCTTGGCCGCGCCAATCAAACCCCGCAACGTGGAAGCCGCGCTTTTGCATTTCGCCCATGGTTTCAAAATAGCGTTCCAGAAAATCCGCACGGCCATTGAGAAACACAATGGTACCTTTGCTCTCATCAGTCAGGGCAGGGGCGGTCATGGCGCGAACGCGCAAATTGCCCCGCGTATGGGCAGCATAGACCTCAGCGCCCTTCGGGCTTGGGTTATCCGCTGTCTCGTAGAGTTGCATAAAAAAGTCCCCGTGTTGGCGGGGACTTAGAGGAATGCGGCGGGAAATGCGAGTCTGCTGCCTTGGACACCTGTTCTCAAGCTGCCCTCGGCTGAATTTCATCCAGCTTCTTTCCCAGCGCTCGCCGCTCGACACGAATGTCATGTTGCATTTGCAGACGCAGGAAATAGCCTTCTGACAATCGGAAATAGCGCGTGAGGCGCAAGTCTGTGTCTGCTGTCACACTGCGTTTGCCCAGAACAATTTCATTGATGCGGCGCGGGGGAACGAAAACGGCCCGTGCCAGAGCATTTTGTGAAAGGTCGAGTGGTTTCAAAAACTCTTCCAATAGAATCTCGCCTACTGTGGGGATGGCAAGCAAATTTGAATTCTCAGTGGTAGTCGATGATTTCAATGTTTTCTGCATATCCACTCCCCCAACGTCATCTTCATGATGGGCTCAAGACTGTTGTTTGGGGAGATGGGCGAAACTTTGACCTAGTTCTGGAGTATGGCAACATATAGCCGAACCACCGCGCGGTGTCAAGCTTTATTTCCTGTTGTAAGAAAATAAAATATTCTGCGGCGGATACTTAGGCTAGTTCAGTTTCTTCACGTCAATAATCTCACCAGACGCGGCGGTCATTTTGATTTCGTAGCTTTTGCCGGAACGGGCTGCGGTATAGGCGTAGGTCGCACCGGTGCAGGCTTTTGGTTTTACTTCAGCAAAGCCATAGCCCGTGACCACTGCGGCACCTGCTGTGCAGCCAATGGTTTTGGTTGCGACGGCTTTTGGCTTAGCCGGGGGAAGCGAGGTTTTTGGCTTGGCAAGTGCGAGAACTGGCTTTGGCTTTGCCAATGGTGCAGGCTTTGAAAGGCTTGCGGTTTGCAATTCAGCGACGGGAGATTTGGTGGGCTTTGCGGCTGCAACGACCTTGGGTTTTGCGATAGGCTTTTTGACCGCTGGTTTGGTTTCAGCTTTTTTAACAACGTTCTTTCGGGCCTTGGCACGATTGTCTAATTTCTTGCGCGCGTTTTCTTCAAGCCACCAAAGTTCGGCGTCAATTGCACGTTCAGCTTCACGCATTTGACGTTGGCGACGGTTGAGATAAATCACCTCATCTTCGTCATCTTCATAAGACACAAAGCCATCGTCTTCATCTTCGTAGAGATAAATGACACGGTCCTGCTGCGGTATAAATTTACGCTTGCGCCAGTTGTGGTCGGCCTGTGCTGCAACGGAAGTCAAAGTAAGTGCGCCTAAACTGGCGAGTACAAGAATTTTTTTCATGAGACGTCTCCCAACGTTCACAGGGATTTACAAACTGATCGTGGCTAAAAAATGCCGGGCGGCACTGCTGTACCGCCCGGTTTGTGTTCTCTTTGTGGCGCAGAAACTTAGTATGTTTCTTGCACCGAAATCACGTCTCCGCTGCGGCGCGAAACCTTCACGATGAAAGTATCGCCATGGCGGCGGGCCTTGTAGGTGTAGCGATTGCCAGAGCAGCTCACGGCACGTACCTTGCGGAAGCCTGAAGAACGAACGGCATCACGGCCATCTTCGCAGGAAATGCCATAGCTGTGGTGACGACGACGGCGTGGTTCATAATCATCATCATAGCCACCATATACAGGGTAAGCTGGTTCATAATAGCCAGGGGCAAAGCCGCCCAAATAGAGGTCAACATTGACCTTGGCGTTGGCTGGGGCTGATGCGCCGAAGGCAATGGCTGATACGGCTGCTGCGGCAATAAGGGTCTTGGTGATCATAGCGTCCTCGCGATCGTTAAACTGGTGTGACAACCGTGATTGGTCATCGTTGAAACAGGTTTTAGCGCGACGAAGTTGAACGGAAGTGGAAGGCTTCGTTCATCTCCGGTTCATGTTCGTGTTATCTTTTGGGCAAACTGCTGTTTTCAACCCCTTGAAGCCTCAAAACGGCACACTACATGGTGGGTCGCGGGTGCCATTCGGGCCCGTAAAACCCCACTGATCCGGCCATTTTGGCGGGTCGCTGAACTTTGCTTTTTGGAGAAAGTTATCATGTTTGACTATACCCCACTTTACCGTTCCAGCGTTGGTTTTGACCGTTTGTTCCGTCTTTTGGATGAAGCACAGAATGTCGAAACCCAGTCTTATCCGCCCTACAATATCGAAAAATTGGGCGAGAATGCTTACCGCATCACCATGGCCATTGCCGGCTTTGCCCAACACGAAGTTTCGATTGAAGCCAAGGGCAATGCGTTGACTGTGACGGGCAAAAAAGACTCAAAACCAGAAGCCGTAACCGAGTTCTTGCATCAGGGCATTGCGGCCCGTGGTTTTGAACGCCGCTTCCAATTGGCTGATCATGTGATCGTTCAAGGTGCTGACCTCGACAACGGCCTGTTGCACATCTCCTTGGTGCGCGAAGTGCCCGAAGCGATGAAGCCACGGCAGATTGCTATTAACAGTGGTAGCAAGACCAAGGTCATTGACTCGAAGGCTGCTTAATTGAAATGGGGCGTCAGCGTTATGCTGGCGCCCTTGTTTTCAATTGGCCTAAACTAAACACGATGAGCAGCAGGGCTGCAAAAGACACCGCGGCACAAGCTGCAAACACGGCGCTGACGCCATAGGCCGCCGCCAAAATTCCCAATACCCAAGGCAATACGATACGTGGTGCGCCACCAATCGTCGCCATATAACCCATGGCCGCTGCGCGGTTGTGCGGTACCAATTGACCTGTGAGTGAAAACAGGCATGGGAAAGTTACAGCGAGGCCAAAGCCAACGGCAGTAAACGCAAATACCGAAGGCCAAAAGCCAGGGGCTAGACCCAAGACAACAAAGCCAGCGATGGCGACGAAAATGCTAAATCCCATCAAGCGCACTTCCCCAAATCGGGCACGTAATCCATCGCCCAGAAAACGCATGATGCCGCCGCAGATGCCATAAAAGGCTACGCCCAAACCTGAAATAGCCGCGAGCTCTGGTGCAATTGATGTGAGCAATTGGCCCGCCCATAAAATCGAGGCCGCTTCACATGAGACGTTCAAGCCAGCAGCCAGTCCCATGAATGTGAGAATGCGACGGGGCAGCTTTTCTGGATTTCCGGTTTTGACCCCAGCTTGGGCTTGGTGGGCGGGAATAACTTTGTAAATCGCGGCCCAGGTAAAGCCCAAGAAGGGTAACAGCAAGAGCATTGCAAACCATGGCTGGAGCAAAACTGAAACCAAACTTCCGATGATTGCAAAAACCGCGATGCTGAATGACACAGCACCATGATACATGTTGAATACGGGACGCCCTTCCTGCTGCTCCACGACTGAGGCCTCGGCGTTCATAAACAGGTCAATGGTGCCGAAGGCGAGGGCGGTTAAAATAAATGAAAGTGCGAAGCTGAAAACCGAATTGACCAACAAGGCATAAGTCATGGTGGCAAATAAAAGCGGAAAGCACACCAGCAGCACAGCGCGTGGGCTGGTGTATCGGCTGAGAATGCCGCCCAACATCATGCAAGAGATATTTGCCAACATGCCGAGCGTGGCGACAAGGCCATAGGTTGCGGGTGATATGCCTGAGTTTTTAATGAGCACGGGCAAGGCCCCCACATGGGTGCCGATGATGGCACCAAAGCATGCGAAGGTGACGAGAATTGTGGCGTGGGGAGAAATTCTCACACGTTTATCCGCGCCCAACGAAAGGCATTTTTGTCGCCATGATGGTCATTGACAAAACGTTGGCTGACAGGGGCAGACTGGCCATGTGGACAACAGCGCGGGCCACTTCATTCACATCCATTGTGGGTTCAGGCTTCAACGTGCCATCGGCTTGTGGAACACCGCCTGACATATTCGCAGTCATCGCAGAGGCAGCATTGCCTATGTCGATTTGACCGCAGGCGATGTCATACTTGCGGCCATCGAGTGCAGTGGATTTGGTCAGGCCGGAAATGGCGTGTTTGGTGGCTGTGTAAGGTGCCGAGTTAGGTCGAGGCGCTGTGGCAGAAATCGAGCCATTGTTGATGATGCGGCCACCCATAGGGCTTTGCGCCTTCATCATTTTGAAGGCTTCTTGCGTGCACAAAAATGGTCCGGTCAGATTGGTGTTCACCACATTGGTCCATTGCTCGAAGCTCAAGTCTTCCAACATGATGGTGCCGGGTGCGCCCGTACCCGCATTGTTGAACAACACATCCAAACGACCGAATTTTGTTTTGGTCAACGCGAACAAATTTTTGACGGAGTCCGGGTTGGTCACATCAGCTGAAACGCACAAGGTTTCGCCTGTCATGCGAGAAGCGGTATCTTTCAATTTGGCTTCATCACGTCCGGTTAAAACGACGGCATAACCAGCTTCGCCCAAAGCCATGGCGCAGGCGCGGCCTATGCCAGACCCTGCACCCGTAACCAATGCAACTTTCATTTATCGTCCCTTTGCGCTGTTCCAAGCTTCAACCAAAGCCTTCGCGGATTTTGCGACCGCTTCCAAGCTCATGCCTTGCTTATAAAGGCTGGAACCGATTCCGAAACCCTGAACGCCACATGCCAGCCATTCCGTCATGTTGGACGGGGTGACGCCACCCACGGCATGAACTTGAATATGCTTAGGCAATACGGCTCGCCAGGCTTTCACGGTTTGTGGGCTTGCCACTTCAGCGGGAAAGAGTTTCAAATGTTGGGCGCCTGCGCGGATTGCGGCGAAAGCCTCCGTGGGTGTGAATACGCCGGGCAGGGCATCAAGCCCGAGGGTGATGGCACGCGAAATGACGTCGGGGTTGCAGTCCGGTGAAACGGAAATTGTACCACCAGTCTCTTTCAACATGTTCACATCTTGTACGCTGAGCACAGTGCCAGCGCCCACAACCATGCGGCCATCAAAATGCTTTGCCAGTTTTGCAATAGATGAAAATGGATCTGGTGAATTTAGCGGCACTTCGACGATGCGGATGCCCGCTTCGAAAAGTGTATCTCCGACGTTTACGACTTCATCCGGTGTGACGCCGCGCAGAATAGCGATGATGCCACAGGATTGGAGTGCTTCGTTCAATGTCATCAGATCAATCCTGCTGCTTTGGCTACGGCACGCTCGCCTTTTACGATTGCAAGAGGGTCGCCCATTGAAACGCGAAGCCCTGCATGTTTCATGGCTGTGATGTATTTTCCGCCAATGCCGGGGGAAGCCAACACTTGATAGATTTGTGTTGAATCACGCATTGAGACGGCGTGGCCGATTTCAGCACCGATAATAACGCCGGAAAGATAGGATGAAATTTTGTCTGCCGCGAGTTCGTTATAGAGCGCCAAACTGCGGGCCGAAAATAAATTATGCAACAATCCTGCGGGGTCGGCAAAGGCGCGATCAATGCCCTGCAGAAAAGCATGGTCATCATCAACATCATTGGCCATCAAGCGCCCAAGAATGGAATGGGCTTTCATCACCGCAAAGGTTTCGCCTGTCACGTAAGTTGCGAAGTTGGTGATCTTACCGTCTTCAACATCAATCCATTTGCTATGAGTTCCCGGTGTTACAAAATGCTTGGCGCCTGAATCCATGGCACCAAACACCTGCGTTTCCTCGGAGCGCATAACGTCGTGGCCGAGACTTTGGCTTTTCAGATGCAAGCCTGTTAGAAAATTGATGTTTCGACCTGAAGAGAGAGATTTGGTGTGAATTGATTTTGCCAGATCATCTGGCCCCGCCGGACAATCGACATAGGGCAGTTCCACCCAACCTTGGCGTGACGTAATCATGCCCGATGCGATAATGGGCAGTGATTTATCCCAAGCCCCGATATGGCCTTCGAGCGCTTTTTCAAACGCTCCATCCTTGACGGCGAGAATACCTTCGGGCGCTGCAATCGTGTCGGTCACCGCGCCATCTGCATTGACCAGATAGGCGCGGAACGATGTGGTGCCCCAATCGAGGCCAATGAAGGGTTTGGTTTTGCTCATGCTTGCCTTACACCGCCTGCTTTGAAGCTCTGTTTCATGGCTTTTAGCGGATTGCGCAACGGAGCGCCAAAGGGTTCTGCTTCAATCTCAAAAATATCGCCATTTTGTGTCGCGATACCATCGGCGATGGAAAGGGTTGCTGTGCCGAAGAAATGGATGTGCAAGATCGCCAGGCACGCGGAAGGCGTCATACTTGAAGTGGTGGTATTCAAGGTTTTCCAAGGTGTGGCTCATGTTGGCTTCACCGGTGAGGAAAGGCTTTTCCCAAATGACTTCGCGCCCACGAATAATGCGGCTTTTGCCTTCAATGTGCTTGGGCAATGCGCCCGGTAATCATTTCCGGACCAATGGCGCAATGGCGCAATTTTGAATGGGCAAGGAAAAGATAGTTTTGACGCTCGGTGACGTGGTCCGAATATTCGTTGCCAAGGGCAAAGCCTAAGCGCACGGGCTTGCCGTTGGCATCAATCAGATAAAGGCCTGCCACCTCTGGTTCTTCACCGCCATCCAAAGCGAAGGATGGTTTTGGCAAAGGTCCGCCCGGTGGCACAAGCCAGCGACCGTCGCCTTTGTAAAACCATTCAGGCTGAACACCCGCAACGCCCTTTTTCGGGCGGCCACCTTCAAGACCCATCTTGAACATTTTGAGTGAGTCCGTGAGGGCCGCCTCACCACCGTCCAGTTTTTTATGCATGGAGTCGCGGGCCGAAGCTGATCCCAAATGGGTGAGGCCTGTTCCTGTGATGATGCAGTGGGCCGGATCATCATGGGTGACGGGTGGCAGCACGCGCTTTTCTTTTAGCGCGGCCTCGTAGCTTTCGGGCCGCTCGGCTGAAAGTTCCTTGGCGAGTGATGCGAGCTTTTTCTTTTCTTTGAAAGCGCGATTGGCCAGTGCGATGGTTGACGATATGCCCTTGAGGGCATGCAAACCATCACCCGCTGCAACGGCCACGCTGCGTTTGCCTTTTTCGTTGATGTATTGAACGATGTTCATGATGTGCTGCCTTTCAAGCTGAGAATTGGTTTTTCAATAGGCCCTTAACGCCGGGCTTAAAGGCGAAGACGCCGCCTTGGTTTGGATAGCGCTGAAGTGTTTCAGCTGAAACATGGGCGCGGGACGTTGTGAGGTAAAGCGTGTCGAGTTCGGGGCCACCAAATACCGGGCAGGTGACGCGGCTTGCTGGTATTTCAACAACACGGTCAATGCGGCCTTTGGGATCGATGCGTAACACACATGAGCCTTCCCAACGTGCCGACCAGATGAAACCTTCGGCATCGACGGTGGCACCATCTGGGTAACCATAATCTTTGCTGTCATTGAGAATACGGCGATTGTTGATCGTGCCATCATCAACGTTAAAGTCGTAGGCATAGATGTTTTGATTTTTGGAATCGGAGAAATAGAAGGTTTTGCCATCGGGCGACCAACACGGGCCGTTTGATACGCCAATGTTGCTTTCCATCACTTGCGAATGTCCGTCGGCTGAGACGCAGAATAATCTTCCAACGTCGGCCGTAATGTCGAGGTCTTCACCTTGTAGGGCCAATATTTTCCATCATTGAGCCAATCCACATCCGTCCCTGTGCATCGCAAGCACCATCATTCATGCGGACGGATGGGAAATTCGTTTCGAAAGCTGCGACGGCAGAGATATCGCCCGTGACTAGGGTCGAAATGAGAAAGACCATCACCGCCACCAACGATAAATCCGCCAGATTTTCGTTTCGCAATTGCTGTGAGCATAAGGCTGGATGTCCAAGTTCTATGCTCACCCGTTTGAGGTGTGAAACGCTGGATCAGCGTTGGTCGGCCAATATCCAGCCACCACAAGCTTTGGCTGTCCGCATCCCAAAGACAACCCTCACCCAACCGATCTTGCGAGGCAATGACACACGTTATGGATGGCGGGGTTGGCACGACGTTCTCCTGAAGTTGTTCATTGTTTAGCCGAGATCAATTGTAATACAAATAGCGAATTACCAAGTTTTAATTTTGATCGCACTTGAAATGTCACATTTCGCTCCCACCTCCAAACCATGGTGCCGGGCCCCTCTGGTGCAATGGTCTTAGCTATTGTGCGATGTCGGAACCATGATTGTAACAACATTCATGATGGAGCCCGACATGGAGCTTATGCAAGCGGCACTCTCGGCAGATGTGTTTGGAACACCTGCTTATTTCTGGTTGACCTTTGTGGGCATCGTGGTTGCCCTTCTGGCCTTTGACCTTGGGATTTTACACAAAGAAGATAAGGAAATTTCGGCGAAGGAGAGTTTCGTCCTTTACGCTGGTTATGTGGCCATCGCCATGATTTTTGGGGCATGGGTTTGGTGGTCGCGCGGTGCGCAATCGGGTCTTGAATTTTATACTGGCTATGTGATTGAGCAATCGCTGGCCATGGACAATATCTTCGTTATTGCCACCATTTTTGGTTATTTTGCGGTGCCACGTGAGTATCAGCATCGCGTTCTATTTTGGGGCATCATCGGTGCCATTGTGATGCGCGCCATCATGATCGGATTTGGTGCAGCGCTGGTCACGCAGTTCAATTGGATACTCTATGTATTCGGTGCTTTTCTCGTGTTCACCGGCATCAAAATGTTTACGGCAACGGATGAGGCGTCTGACTTTGACAGCAACAAAGTATTGATGTGGTTGCGGGGGCATTTTAACATCACCAAAAATCTGCATGGCCATGATTTTACGGTGAAGTTGCCGGACCCGAAGTCGGGCAAGATCGTGACTTGGTTGACGCCGTTGGCCGTTGCCCTGATCTTGGTTGAGTTTGTTGATCTTATCTTTGCAGTCGATTCCGTGCCGGCCATCTTTGCAGTCACGCTTGACCCTTTCATCGTTTACACTTCAAATATATTTGCAATTTTGGGCTTGCGTTCGCTCTACTTTGCTTTGGCTGCGGCGATGCATCGGTTCAAATATTTGAAAGTGTCATTAGCCGTCATTCTCACCTTGGTCGGCATTAAGATTTTCCTTGTGCCGATGGGCATAAAAATTGACACGTTGTTCTCGTTGATTGCGACTTTGGGCATTCTTGCTGCTGGCATTGTGTTCTCGCTTTGGAAAACGCGAAACGACGTGGCGGAACAGGCCTAAACTTTAGAGACTTGCGTTTTAAGGGTCCGGCGGTATGAACAGCCGGACCTGATTTATTTGGGACAGAATCACATGAAGAAACTTGAGCATTTCATCGAAAACCTCATCATTTCCGCGCGTTGGATTTTGGTGGTGTTTTATGTTGGGTCTGGCCGCAGCGCTCGGGCTTTACGCCATCAGTTTTGTGCGCAAACTTTGGGAATATGCATCCAAGGTCATGGTGATTGAGGAAACCGACGCCATCTTGAAAATTTTGAGCCTGATTGACGCCTCACTTGTAGCGAGTCTCGTTGTGATGGTGATGATCTCAGGCTACGAAAATTTTGTCAGCCAGTTTGACAATGTTGATCAAAAGAAGACTGAATTGTCGTGGCTTGGTAAGATTGATGCAAGCTCGCTCAAAATCAAAGTGGCATCCACCATCGTTGCCATCTCGTCGATCCATTTGTTGCAAGTGTTCCTCAATGCAGACAGATATACTGACGGCAAATTGATGTGGCTGACGATCATCCACATGGCGTTTGTATTCTCCGCGTTGTTGTTGGCCTTTATCGATAAAGTGCTGACGGATACCAAAAAGACTAAAGATATTTGATAGGAAGATTTCATGACACGCATTGCCTATGTCAACGGAAGTTATGTCGCTGAAGCCGAAGCCAAGGTTTCAATATTTGATCGTGGTTTTTTGTTTGCAGATGGTGTGTATGAAGTGACGCCTATCGTCAATGGCAAGCTGGTTGACTTTGATGCTCACATGGAGCGGCTAGATCGATCATTGAATGAATTGCGTATGGCTTGGCCTTGCACAAAAGACGAGATGAAAGCCATGCATGTTGAGCTGATCAAGCGCAACAAACTGAACGAAGGCATTATCTATATGCAAGTGACCCGCGGTGTGGCGGATCGCATGTTCAATTTTCCGAAAGAGATTACTTCATCGCTCGTGGCGTTCCCGCAAATCATGTCGCTGGTTGATAATCCCAATGCGCGCACGGGTGTGAAAGTTGTGACCACGCCGGATATTCGCTGGCTGCGCCGCGACATCAAATCCATCATGTTGCTGGCTCCGGTTTTGGGCAAGCAGGATGCCTATGAAAAGGGTGCGGCTGAAGGCTGGATGGTTGAGGATGGATTTATCACTGAGGGCACATCTTCGAATGCCTATATCGTCAAGGACAACGTGGTGATTACGCGACCCTTGTCGAACCGCATTCTTGCAGGCTGCACGCGCCGCGCGTTATTCCGCCTGTCACAGGAACATGGCGTCAAGATTGAAGAACGCTTGTTCACGCCGGATGAAGCCTATGCCGCTGATGAAGCGTTCCTCACCTCTGCCTCGCAATTTGTGATGCCGATTGTGGAGATTGATGGCAAGCGTGTAGGCGGTGGTCAGCCTGGGCCTGTGTCACGCAAGTTGCGTGAGTTGTTCCTTGAGGAAGCCCAAGCTTAATGTGACGCCATGAACCTTACACTCAAACAATTGGAAGCATTTGTTTGGGTGTGTGACCTTGGTAGTTTTCGCCGAGCGGCGGAACGCTTGAACACCACACAGCCCAATGTGTCGTCGCGTATTGCCGCATTGGAACGCATTGTCGGGGCGCGGCTCATGCAACGTGATGCAGGTTCCGTTCGTATCACTTCCAAGGGGCGGGCGCTGTTGCAATATGCCAGAGACGTGTTGCGCTCTGCTGATCAGTTTGTGGATGTTGCAGGGCGCGCAAGTTTAACTGAAGGTGTGTTGAAGCTTGGTGTCACTGAGTTGATCGTCGATACATGGCTTCGTAATTTTCTGCGTTTGGTGAAACAGGAATTCCCGCATGTGACGGTGGAATTGACGGTTGATCTTTCCGTGCGCATTTCAGAATCGCTTGATTGATCATTCGCTGGATTTGGCATTGCAGAGCAGCCCATTCGCCCGCGCAATTGACGGTACGGTGGCACTTGGAACTTACAACTATGTTTGGGTGGCAGCGCCTTCAATTAAGAAATTGATGGCTGACGCAAAGCTCAATTCTCTTGTGCAGTTTCCCATTCTTACCCATGCACGTGGCACTTTGGCCGTTGATGAAATTGAAAAGCACTTTGCGGTCACGCGAAAAAAAGCAGTGCGGCTTGTGCCTTCCAGCAACATGGCGGCGTGTTTGCATATGGCCGTTGATGGCTTGGGCATTGCGGTTTTGCCGGAAGCCATGGTGCGAGATGAGGTGAAAGCCAAGCGATTGCAGATCATCGAACATGCGTGGGTGCCGAAGCCATTGAAAATGTGTGCCCGCTACCATACGAACCATGCAGCCGCTTATGTCTCCAAAATTGCATTGCTGGCCAAGCGTATTGCACTTGAGTTTGAAAATTCAACTCTTTCTAACGATTAATAATATTTATCGTTTTGATACAATTAAATGATTTTTATGGATGCAATGAACTTGCTACAGTTGTTAGAAATTTGACGAGTGGAGAAGATTTGAAATGGCCAAGACCGCAGCGCGCATGGGTGTCGATATTGGAGGCACCTTTACGGACGTCGTGCTTGAGGTTGGCGGTCAGCAATTTTCCACCAAGGTTTTGACGACCTATACCGCACCGGAAAATGCCATCGTTGATGGCATGCACCAAGTGTGCGCCAAGGCGGGCATTGGCATGTCAGCGGTGACACAGGTCATTCACGGCACCACGCTTGCCACCAATGCCCTGATTGAACGGCGCGGCGCGAAAACAGCACTCGTCACCACAAAAGGCTTTCGTGACGTCATCGAAATGCGCACGGAATCGCGCTTTGAACAATATGATCTCAACCTCACTCTGCCTGAGCCGTTATTGCCTCGGCAATGCCGCTATGTGTTGGATGAACGCATTGGGGCCAGTGGCGAAGTGCTGATTGCGTTGCAACGTGAGGCGATCGAAGAGTTGGCGGAAGAGTTGAAGCTTGCTGGCTACGAAAGTGTCGCTGTCGGGCTTATCCATTCCTATGCCAATGACACCCACGAGAAGATGGTGCGTGAAGTGCTGGAACAAAAATTGCCGGGTGTCATGATCTCGTTGTCCAGCGAAGTGTCTCCGCAGATGCGCGAGTATGAACGCTTCAATACGGTTGTGGCCAATGCCTATATCAAGCCCTTGATGAAGTCCTATCTCGGTCGCTTGGCGGGTCGCTTGAAGCAAGAAGGAACGGATTGCCCCATCTTCTTGATGCATTCTGGCGGTGGCATTATTTCCATTGAGAATGCGGCTGATTTTCCTGTGCGGCTTGTTGAATCTGGTCCAGCCGGTGGTGCTGTGTTTGCTGCCAATATCGCGGCGCGTTACAACCTCGACAAAGTCTTGTCCTTCGACATGGGCGGCACCACGGCGAAGATTTGCCTGATCAAAAATAAAACGCCAAAAACCAGCCGCGTGTTTGAAGTGGCGCGGACCTATCGGTTCAAAAAAGGTTCGGGTATGCCGATTTCCATTCCGGTTATCGATATGGTGGAAATTGGCGCTGGTGGTGGCTCGCTGGCCTCGGTCGATGCCATGCGACAAATTCGTGTTGGCCCCCATTCTGCAGGCTCGGAGCCTGGGCCCGCTTGCTATGGTCGGGGTGGTGAAAGGCCTGCAGTGACGGACGCTGATTTGGTGTTGGGCAAGCTTGGACCCTGACAATTTTGCTGGCGGTTCTATTCAATTGCATGTGAAGGCCTCGCAAGCGGCGCTGGCCAATCATGTGGGCAAGACATTGAAGCTGGATGACATGACGGCGGCTTTTGGTGTGGCTGAAGTTGTGGATGAAAACATGGCCAATGCGGCGCGTGTGCATGCTGTCGAAAATGGTGAAGACCTCGCTGACTATACCATGATCGCCTTTGGCGGTGCCGCCCCCTTACATGCCGGACGCTTGTGCGAAAAATTGGGTGTGAAGCGTTGCCTTGTTCCACCGGGAGCAGGGGTGGGTTCAGCAATCGGGTTTTTACGCGCGCCTTTCAGCTTTGAAGCCAATCGCTCTGTTTATATGCGGTTGTCGGATTTTGCGCCGAAGAAGATCAAGTCTCTGTTGGCGGAGTTGGAAAAAGAAGCCACGGGCTTTGTGCGAACGTGCGATGCCAAGGCGAAGATCATTTCGGAATTCAAAGTCTATATGCGCTATTCAGGGCAGGGCTGGGAAATTCCGATTTCATTGACGCGTAAGCAAGCCATGAGCCCCGATGTGGCGACATTCGAAAAATTGTTTGAAGCCGATTATTCCAAACTGTTTGGCCGCACGGTTACGGGCATGGATATTGAAATCACCGTGTGGGCGGTCAACGCAACCACGCCGCCGCAAGTGGTTGAACGCGTAAAACCGCGCAAGCTGACGGCGAAAGTGAAAGCGTCCTCCAAGCGGAAAATTTTTGATCCGGCAAAGGGTGCCCTCGTGATGGCTCAAATTCTCGAGCGCAAGAATTTTGCGACGGGGCAGGGTGTGCATGGTCCTGCGGCGATTACCGAAGACGAAACCACCATCATCGTGCCGTCAAGCCGCATGGCCGTGCGGCAAGCCGATGGTTGCATTGACATGATTGCGAAGGGCTAAGACGATGGCAAAATATTCAACCGTCCAATCACAAGTCATGTGGAACCGTCTGATCTCAGTGGTGGAAGAACAAGCGCAAGCTTTGATCCGCACGGCATTCTCAACATCGGTACGCGAGGCTGGCGATCTTTCTGCAGGTGTTTATGATCTTCAGGGCCGCATGTTGGCGCAAGCGGTGACGGGCACACCGGGACACGTCAACGCTATGGCGGAATCCGTTGGGCATTTCATGCGCCGTATTGGCATGAAGAACATGTTTGAAGGTGATGTTTATATCACCAATGACCCGTGGGAGGGCACTGGCCATTTGCACGACATCACCGTTGTCACGCCGTCTTTCCACAAGGGCAAGCATGTTGGGTTTTTTGCCTGTACAGCGCATATCGTTGACATTGGCGGGCGTGGTTTTGGTGCTGATGCAAATTCGGTTTATGAAGAAGGCCTCTATATTCCGATCATGAAATTTGCCACGCGCGGCAAGGTTGACATGACGCTGGTCAACATCATCCGTGGCAATGTGCGTGAGCCTGATCAGTTGGTGGGTGACGTCTATGCGTTGGCCACCTGCAATGAAGTGGGGCACCGCCGATTGATCGATATGATGCAGGAATTTGGTCTAAAAGACCTCGTCAGCGTATCAACATTCATTCTTGAAAATTCGCGCCGCGCGACGCTTGAACGTATCAACGCATTGCCGCGCAAAAGTGCTGAAGGTTCGATGACCATTGATGGTTATGATAGGCCGATTGAACTCAAGGTCAAAGTGACCATCCACAAGGATCGTATTGTCAGCGACTTTACGGGCACGTCCGGCCTCGACAAAAAGGGCATTAACGTGCCGCTGGTTTATACCAAAGCCTATGCCTGTTATGCATTGAAGTGTGCCATCGCGCCGGAAATTCCAAATAACGCCGCTTCTTTGGCACCGTTTGAAATTGAAGCGCCCGTCAACTCCATTGTCAATGCTGTGCATCCTGCCCCCGTGGCGCTGCGCCATGTGATTGGCCATTTCATACCCGACACGGTTTACAATGCGTTTGATAAGATCATACCAAACCTCGTGCCGGTTGAAGGTGCGGGTGCGCTTTGCAATTTCCAGGTTTCTCTTCGTCCGCGTACGGATGATGTTGCGCCAAAATCGGCGCGACGTTCAGAAGTGTTGACGTTCAACTCCGGTGGTTCGGGTGCAAGGCCCACATCAGACGGTTTGAACTCCACGGCCTTTCCATCAGGTGTCATGACCATGCCGATAGAAGCCACGGAAAATGCTGGCCCCGTCATTATCTGGCGCAAAGAATTGCGTGCCGACTCTGGCGGTGCGGGAAAATTCCGCGGTGGCCTTGGCCAATATATGGAAGTGGGAGCCGTCGAAGGCCATGAGTTTGATTTTCAGGCCATGTTTGACCGTGTTGACCACCCAGCCCGTGGCCGACAAGGCGGTGCCGATGGCGCGCCAACAACGATTGCCCGCAGTGATGGCGTGAAGATGAGAGGCAAGGGTAAGCAATTTGTGCCCCATGGTGCCCGCGTGAAATTGGCCTTCCCCGGTGGCGCTGGTTTTGGCGACGCGAAGGACCGCGACCCTACGCTGGTGAAACGTGATTTAGCACGTGGTTACATCAGTGCCGATGTGGCACGCCGAGACTATGGATTAACACCTTCAGATATTGCAGAGGTGATGCAAGCTATAAAGACGGGTGAGGCTGTGTGATGCAGGCAAACTATAGGGCACCACTGCAAAGGAACTATGATGTCGTCATCATCGGTGGTGCCATCATGGGCTCTTCAACCGCCTGGTTCTTGAAAGACAATCCGGATTTCAAAGGCAGCATTCTGGTTGTCGAGCGTGACCCTTCTTACGAAAAATGCGCAACTAATTTGTCGAATTCCTGTATTCGCCTGCAATATTCTGAACCGCTGAATGTGCGCATCTCGCAATTCGGAGCTGATTTCATCAAGAACATTCGCCGTTATATGGGCAATGATGAACGCGTGCCGGATTTGCGTATTCAGAATTTTGGTTATCTCTATATGGCGAATTCTGAGGCCTTTGCCCAAGTGCTGCGCGAGAACCAGGAGGTGCAAGTAGCACTGGGTGCGGGCACGCGGTTGCTCACTGCTGACGACATTAAACGTGAGTATCCATTCTACAATGTGGATGACCTTGTTTTAGGTAGCATCAACACTGTCGATGAAGGCTATTGGGAAGGCGTTACGGTTTTTGATTGGTTTAAAAAGGTCGCTCGCGAACGCGGTGCCGAGTATGTCGCAAATGCCGTGGTGGCGCTTAACAAGAATGCAAATGGCGACCGCATTGAAAGTGTCGTGCTGGCGACTGGCGAGGTAATTGGTTGTGGCTTTGTTGTCAACGCGTCGGGCACGCGCGGATCAATCACTGCGAAAATGGCTGGCATTGATATTCCCGTCGAGCCACGCAAGCGCATGTCGTATTTGTTTGCCGCTGAAAAACCATTGGACCAAGTTCTGCCTTTGACGATTGATCCTTCCGGCGTGCATTTCCGCCAAGATGGCAAGACCAATTATATCGCGGGCGGCCACTATGGCGATGATCTTGCACCTGACCATGATGATTTTGAGATCGAACAAAATTTGTGGGAAGATTATATCTGGCCCCAAATGGCCACGCGCATTCCGCAGTTCGAAGCGGTGAAAGTTATCCGTGAATGGGCGGGGCACTATGATTATAATGTGCTCGATCAGAATGCGATTATCGGGCCGCATCCGTTCGTTAAAAACTTCCTGTTCCTGAATGGTTTTTCCGGCCATGGATTGCAACAGTCGCCCGCCATGGGCCGTGCCACAGCTGAATGGATTACCTATGGCGAATATCGAGCGTTGGATATGGCACCCTTCAGCTATACACGCATCATTGAAAATCGCCCCTTCCTTGAAAAAGCAATTATCTAATCAAAGGTCTTCGAGATGAAAAAACTTGTGCTCACCGGTGCAGCGGGTCGACTTGGCTCTTACCTGCGCGAACCGCTCAGCAAGCTGACGGATGAATTGGTTTCCACCGACATCGCAGAAGATCTGGGAACGCTCTATGAGGGCGAACGTTATGTGAAGGCCAATCTCGAAAGCCTCGATGCCATGACAAGCCTGCTTAAGGGCGCTGACATGGTGGTGCATTTTGGCGCCATTGGTGATGAAGCACCTTTTGACAAAATTTTGGGGCCAAACATTATTGGCGCTTACAATGTTTGGGAGGCGGCGCACTTGAACGGTGTGAAGCGCGTCATCTATGCCAGCTCCATTCACGCCGTTGGCATGTATCCGAAAAATGAATTCATTGGCACCGATGTGGCGCATCGTCCGGATACATTTTACGGTCTCGCCAAATGTTTCGCAGAAGACTTGGGCCGCATGTATTGGGAAAAGCGCGGACTCGAAAGCATCCACATGCGCATTCTCTCTTGCGCAAAGGTTACCAATGCCCGGGCCTTGGGTTCATGGCTCTCCTATGACGACCTCATTCACTTGGTCACGCGTTGCATCGAAACACCCGTATGCGGATTTTCGATTATCTATGGCGTGTCGAACAATGATCGCACGCCGGTGGACAATTCCAAAGCCGGTTTCATCGGTTACCGACCTAAAGACAACGCTGAGCAATTTGCATCTGAGATTTTGCCAACGGCACCTACCATGGACCCACAGAACCTCAACCATATGTGCCATGGTGGCCCATTTGCAGGTGTCGAATTGGGCCATAGCGGAACGGCCACAATGGGCATTGTGAACGACGCGAAGAAGACCTGAATTGGAGTAGCAATGTTTGGTGGTATTGTCCGCGGAGGTTTTCATCTCAACCCAGTGGCCCACTCGCTGCCTTCAAGGTGATGAATCAATTCGAGGATATGTTGAAATTTGTGTTTTCATCAGGTCATTACTCAATTTGAAATTGTATTTCAAAAATGTTTGCAATTTAAAATACATTGATGTAATGACTGTCTTGGAGAAGTAGGGTCAGCAGCTCGTGTTCAATCGAGGTTTTGCTCGTATCCATCTCTCAGGTTTTGCAGCCAAATTAGGAGTTGTTCGTTTTAAACACTTTCCAAGTTCTGATCGGCAAGGTGGAATGGATACATTTCATTAGACTGACGGAAAAGGCCGGGTGCGCCCTTCTCTCCCCAGAAAAGGCCGTTAAATAGCTTCTGACAGCCCCGACGCGTGCACCCGGCCCTCTTTCAGGATAGATTTTAGCTCGTCATTGGATAGGCCACATAGGCAAAGCGCTTGTTGTCAGGTGCCCAGCTGTTGACGTTGATTGTGCCTTGACCGCCAAATAGTCTTGCGGCTCGTGTTGGGTTTTCCCAATTTCCATTGTGAACAAGCATAAGCTCAACCCACAAATCTGCCGGATGTCCGCGTGTTCCGGGTGGGAAAGCAAGATATACTGCCGTCTTGCCATCGGGGGAAATATGCGGAAACCAATCTACGGTGTCTGTAAACGTCAAACGTTGTTGTTCCGAACCATCGTCACGCATTCGCGCAATTTGCGCATGTTCTGAAAAGGCTTCAGTGTTGAAATAGATCCATTTTCCATCAGGGCTATATTCAGGCCCGTCTGCGGGTGCGCCACCGTGTGTAATTTGGCGATAATTCGAGCCTTGGGTGGTCATCGTACAAATTTCAGCTGATTTAAAACGCAGACCATCTCCTTCAGGTTCTGCATTCACGCCAACGAATGCCAATTGCTGACCGTCGGGCGACACGCCATGCAGAAAATGAAACAAGCCTTTTGGACCTTCTTTGCCCGAAATGCGTTCAGCAGTTCCGCCGGCGAGCAGTGCCCGATAGATTTGCCAGTCATCGTAGGACGACATGAAAATATGGGTGCCGTTGGGGTCCAACACATGATCGTTGTTGAGCGGTGGCACGCCGACGATTTTGATATGCTGCAAATGTGGCTTGGCGACAGGCAAACGCCACAACACGCCGTCTCCATTTAAGATCAAAGCATCTCCCTGCATTGACCAATTGGGTGCTTCCAATAGAATTTCACGGGTTTCAAAAACCAAAGAATTTAGGCCTGTCGAAGTGTCGTGAATCCACACTTGGCAAAGTTGACCTTTCGAAAGTTTGCGCGGTGTCATGTCTGTTAGGTCTTTCTCATTTGGGTGTTGGCCGTCTGATATTTCGCTTCGACCCGCTCAACAATGTGGGCTTTGAATAACCCCTGGATTTGTAGCCGCTCTGACAACTTCATCGCAATTCTTACTTTGTATTTGTGCAGCGCTTACTTCCGCAGTTCTTGCTGCGATGCACAAATACCGTGAAGTTCATGAAGTAACTTCACGCATCTTACGCACGTCTGATCCAGAAGCTCACGCAGGGGGCCGGAAAAGGCGATATTCATCACAAATTGCATAAGCCTGCGCATAAAGTAGAAGCGATTTCTTCACGACGCAATGAATCTATTTTACGATATTTATATTTTGTGTGAAGTGAATGGATGCTGAACCATGGACAAGCACGTTTCAATGCGCACTTCCTATAAATATGCGGCCCGACTTAACTCATTCAAGAATGGGGTGATGGCTGATGCTTCACCGGCACAACGCGGCGTGATGGGGCTGTTGTCACGGGCGGCAAAAGTGCCGGGGCTGAATGCGGTTGATCTCAATTTTCCTGATCATCTTGAGGGTGTTGACCTCAAGGACATGAAGCGCCACCTCGATGGGCTTGGTCTGTCTGTGAATGGTTTTGCCATGCGCTATTACAGCGATCCCGGCTTCAAGATCGGGGCTTTCACCAATCCAGATGCAAGGTTGCGACGCTTGGCCATCGATCAGACCAAGCGCGGCATTGACCAGATGCTGGAACTGGGTGGCTCTCTGATGACGCTGTGGATGGGGCAGGATGGTTTCGACTATTCCTTCCAGGCGGACTACGCGCGGCTATGGGACCAGACATTGGAAGCAATTTCAGAAGTGGCTGACCATGTGCCGACGAGCGAAGTCAGTATTGAATATAAACCGAACGAACCCCGTAGCTTTGCTCTTATGCCCGACATCGGCACCACGCTTCTCGCTATTCGCGAAATGGGACGCAAGAATGTGGGCGTCACAATCGACTTTGCACATGTTCTGTATGCTGATGAAATGCCGGCCTATGCCGTAGCGCTGGCTGCTCGATCGTCCAAACTCTTTGGCGTTCACCTGAATGATGGCTACGCCAAGCGTGATGATGGTTTGATGGTTGGCACGGTTCATCCCGTGCAGACCATGGAACTCATCTATATTTTGGAAGAAATCAAATACGACCGCCCGATCTATTTCGACACGTTCCCCGATACGACGGGCATGGACCCAGTTGCTGAATGTTCGGCCAACATTGCAACCGTTGAAGCCATGCGCAACGCCGTCAAAAAACTGCAAGCAGACAACCGCCTCAAGACAGCCATTGCCGGACAAGATGCTGTGACCAGCAACAATGTCGTGCGTGAGGTACTTTATGGAGGGCTGACAGCAGACACAGCAAAACCCTGAGTGCGTAGGCAATTATGTCACGCACTCATCTGAATTATTGAGAACCTTTGGGAGGATATCTGAATGTTGACTATGACAAAACGTACACTGTTGGGTGCAATTGCAGCAATTGCGCTGACAACCGTTTCATTTGCGCAAGACTTAGCGCCCCTGAATTCCGACGTTGAACCAGACCGCATGGACTGGTCGGAACTTGAAGCCAAGTTCGGCCCGATGCCAGCCGTTGAAAAGGGCATGAAGGTGGGTGCTGTTGCCAAGGCGCTGACCAATGAATACTGGCGCAGCCTGGGTGAGGGCTATGTGAAGTTTGGCAACAGAGTTGGCGTGACCGTTGATCTGCAAGCCGGTCAGAATGAAAATGATCAGCTCGCACAATTGGCCATCGCAGAAAACATGCTGTCTTCAGGCTACAAAATCCTGCTGGTCTCACCTCAGACGGACTCGAATTTGCAGCCCGCTGTTGAAGCTGCTGCAAAAGCTGGTGTGCCCGTCATCAATGTGAATGACGCTGTGATCCCGTCAGCCAAGAACTACATTGGTAACGTGCAGAAAGACAATGGTGTTCGTGCCGCGCGCTGGTTCATCGCCAACCGCAAGGATGGCGGTAAGCTGGCAGTGATTGAAGGCATGGCCGGTGTTTATGCTGCTGTGCAGCGCACCGCAGGCTTCAAAGAAACCATATCAGCTGAAGGCAAGGGCTTTGAAGTTGTGGCCTCGGTTCCTGGTGATTGGGATCGTCAAAAGTCTTACGATGCTGCCACCAACATCATGTCGCAGAACCCCGACATTGTCGGCTTCTATTGCAACAATGATGGCATGGCGCTGGGCGTTGTCGAAGCCGTAAAGGCCGCAGGCAAGCTTGACAAGATTGCCGTCATCGGCACCGATGGTATCAGTGATGCCTATGCCTCGATCAAGGCTGGTGAATTGACGGCAACAGTTGACAGCTTCCCAGTGCTTACAGGCGAAGTCGCACTTGAAGTTGCCCTGCGCCTGCAAGCCGGCCAAAAGCTGCCACGCGTGGTGGCCACGCCACAGGCCCTCGTCACCAAAGACAACATCGCCCGTTATACTGGTGATGAAGCAGCGGTGCGTGCAAATCTGATGGAAGACGCCAAGAAGTAATCGTATCCTCCGGCGCGGTGTTGGGCTCCCTGCTTTCACCGCGTCTTTTTTCCGATTTCTTCGACAGAGCTCCGCTTAACAGTGGGGCTCTCCTTACTCAGGTATGGGCATGACAATTGGTACGGCACAATCGGCAATTATTCTACGGGACATCTCGAAAGGGTTTCCCGGCGTGCAGGCGTTGCAGAATGTGAGTTTCTCTGTGGAGCCCGGCCAAGTGCGGGCCCTTCTCGGTGAAAATGGTGCTGGCAAGTCCACGCTGCTCAAAATTCTGTCGGGAATCTATCGCACCGACACAGGCGAAATTCTTATTAAGGGCAAACCAGCTGATTTGCGCACGCCCAAATCGGCACGGCTCGCTGGCATTGCCTTGATCCATCAAGAGCTACAACAAATTCCCGAACTTGACGTGGCGCAAAACATGTTCCTCGGAAATCCCATCACGCGATTTGGCGTGATTACGGATCGGGCAGCAATGCAAAAACGTGCCAAGGAATTACTGGGCCAACTCGATCCGACTATTGATGTCACAGATCAGATCAAAAATTTGCGTGTAGCGCAGCGGCAGATTGTTGAAATCGCCAAGGCGTTGCTCGGTGAAGCGCGCGTGATTGCCATGGATGAACCCACATCCAGTCTGACGCCTGTCGAATTCGAAAAACTTGTGACGGTAATAGAGCGATTGAAGACCAGCGGTGTTGCCGTCATCTACGTTTCGCATAAGCTCGATGAGGTGTTTCGCGTCGCATCCCATGCCACCATTCTGCGCGATGGCAAGATGGTGGCGGATGTCGATCTTGCCACGACAAATGAAGACGCCGTTGTCAGCATGATGG
>CAVZXJ010000035.1:0-76095 GCA_963779145.1 uncultured Alphaproteobacteria bacterium | reverse complement strand
CAACAATTGCCTGTATCGGCCACCGACCATCGCAATGCCATCTCGCACCAGAGCTATCACACTGTCACGCAAAGGGGACGTTTTCCATGGCATGTCGGCGACACGGGAAGCGCCATAAATGGTGTTGGCAATCTCGCGATATGTTGCAGAATTGATGCGGCCATCAAATGCTTGGATCATGAAACGAAGCCTTCGCCGCTGTTGGCTGGTGAGTCGCGTGTCAGGCGGGATAGCTCGCCCCGCTTGCGCAGAATAAAATCTGGTAAGGGCTTCGATGCGACCAAGTGTGTTGCCATCAAGAGGGATCAGCGCCGAAAGTTTGCCATCCACATTCGCTCCATGCAGAATAACGACTTGGCTCGTGAGTTTATCGTTTTCACTGAAGCCGTGAGAACCAAAGTTGTTGCCTTCAAATATGGCAAATGATTGCTGGAACGAATCCTTGGCTGCAAAATCTGTGGGTGTTTTTGTCAGCATCAGAACAGAAGCATTGCAATTCGGCGACCATAAAATGCGCTGCAATTGCGAGCTGAGTTGCGGTTCCGCGAAAAAAGCAGAGACCCCAGCGCTGCTCCAACGCTTTATCTTCCTTGTCTGATGAGCCGTTTCTAAGATGTAACTGGAAATCGTGTTGATAGTCTTTATTGCGGCGCAGAAACTCCCAAGCAAGCCCTTCTGGGGTCAAGCGGTTGACGTAGTCGTAACTGCCATGCAGTTGCCACTTCGAGGTGTCTGGTTGCATCGTTCGCCCCCATTCAACTTCGTCTGGCCGTCAACCGTCCAATGCCGCGACATTGCGGCAATTTGGAGTCCCTAAAGGCATTCCGTGATGCAACCAAGACATCACTAGGGGTTCAATTTTTCCCCTCGAGCAATAGAAGCCTGTAGCCTATTTCTGTCATCCATCTCGCACGGGCGAGATGGGAGTCATGAATGAGTTTGGCGCGTTTCAAGTCGTCATCGGGTTCAACTTCAAACACGACGCGAACAACGTCCCGCCAATCTGCGCCATCAGCTTCTGCATCCAGGATTTGAAGGTAAAGAACCAGATGCGCGCGGTCATAGTCGGTCAGCGCGTCACTCTTTGGTGGACTATCTAGAAAGCCTACAATCACAGCGTCTCTCATAGCGTCCCGTCCGATTTCTTATACACCATATGCGATCTTAAAATGACGTTAACCTCGCGAAGCGACATCATGTGATGTTCGACGGACATCACAAACGTTTGTGATGACCACTCAGTTCGGCACCTTCGATGCATATTTTGTCGAGAATACTCCGTGGTTGAATTCTCTACAATCCTTTCTGTTTTGCTTCATGGAAATCAGAGAGGTATTGGCGCTCAACCTAAGAAAGCATCGCCGCTTATTGGGACTGTCCCAGGAAGAGCTCGCGTATCGTGCTGAGATTGACCGCACTTATATCAGTGCTCTGGAGCGTTGTGTTTATGCGGCGGGTATCGACGTCGTGGACCGCCTCGCGCGCGTTCTGGGCATGGAAGCAGCTGATCTCCTCCGTAAGCCCGAGATGCCTTCCCGCAAACCAAAAATCAAATGAGCCAAATAACGTCATACCAATCTTTGCGTTAGACAAGCCGCACTTGGGCCGGAACTGCCAACCGCGTAAACGCAGCAGCACCGACAAATACTCCGCCGATGATGCAGAATATCTGCCGCCAGACTTCGGACGGGACGGCGCTTGCACTGACCCCGGAAACAAGCGCGTAGCCCGCTCCGGCGGCAGGCAGTGCAAAGATCAAGCCGATGATGACGCGCACTATTGGCGACTTTACCGAAACGAATACGAAGGAGAGAAGGCCGAAGGCCACTGCGCTTGCGACCAAGCCAATTATGCCCGCACCGATTAACCCAGCACCCGTTCCATAGGCGGTGCGCACAATCTCAAATCCGAGCATGATGGGCAGCGCATGGACCGCAAAACGGTAAGCGAGAACGCAGAGCGTCACGATCAACATAACGCACATCATCAATACGGCGACCATGCACGAATCTAACCGATATCGACCCTGTGACAACAGCAATTTAATAGCAAATTTGATGCGGAATTCTCAAGTATTTGGCCCCGCATGTGAGTTCATGCGGGGCCGTGTGCGATGGTGGGTCAGTCTGTTGCATTCCAGATCATGGCATAGAGGTCTTCTTCGTCGGACCCTGCAGCGCGACCCAGATTGGCGTAGAGTTTCTTGGGGCCAAATTCAGGGGCGGCAATGGAGAGGCTGACATAGTCCTTGCCGGAGGTTTCGCCCTTTTTTGCCAGCCCGCACCGATCTCGATGCCTTGGGTCAGCACCCGGAAGTCGGGCTGGCAGTCAGAGGATTGTTTACGTTTGGGACGATTTCGACTTGTGCCGGATCGAGATGGTGCGAGATGGCCCTTGTAACGACCATCATTTTCTTTGCGGACATAACCGATTGCAGTCATTGGAAGTCTCCTTTTGGTGTCTCGTCTGGGAACCATTTCCCGGCGATGCGTGACCGGAGATGGCCGCCGCCCGCAGCCTGAACCTGCAAGGACCGCAACGCAGTGGAGGACCCGCAGACACAATTATTTTGGAGCGTAGCGTCCGCGAGGAAGCCGCTTAGCGGCGGGGAAAAAACTTAGGGGGACGGGTTTCAGGCGAGGACGGACGGCTATAGGTCATGCACCCAGAGCCGGGAATGGTGCCCAGGCAAAACATCAAATGGGGATTTCGAAAGACAACAAAATGGTTGCTTGCAGAGGACGTTCCTGACGTTACAAGGGCCACCTGCGCACCGTCAGCATTCTGAGCCGAGACGGTTAATCCAAGAGCTTGGCCAGCTTGAGCCTAGTGATGGACAGCCTGGGATTTGTGACTGCCAAAGTGCAAAAACTTGTCGAACAGGGCAGTCTTGCGAATACGGCGTTGCTCGATTGGCATCAGGTGTGATGCATCGGCTTCTTCAATCAGCCCAAGCCAGTTGAGCGGCCGCACAAGGTTGGCCCGCATATGCAAACACGCTTCAAACTCAGGTCGCCCCCTAATGCTTGGGATCAACGGAACCGGAAGACACCAATGTGCAAAGTCACTCAGCCTGGTCCAGTCACCAAGACGGTTGGCGACAACGCCAAAGAAATGTCGGTAGTCATTATGCTCAATGAAGCTAGGGAACCGCTCATCATTGCCAAAGTCATAACGCGTGAAATAGGTCTCAAACAGCAAAGCCTGAAGTTTCCCAAAATGCCCCAGCATGGATTTGCCAGCCGGAGTTAACGTTGCCTTGCCCTTGCGGTGCCGCATCAGTTGCCCCAACACCATGAGGTCATGCATGACACTCAGTGGTGAGAAGTCCTGTTCGTTGAGAACCTTGTTCATCCTGTACAGTTCTGAAGGCTCATATCCCGGCCATTGAAATTCTTCTGCTGCCCAGACAACACATTTGCGGTTGAAGAATCCGGACTTGGTCAGGTCAATTCCACCCGTGTCGCCAACAAACTTCAGAAACTTCATGCCGTTGATTGTCATCGGGCTTCCGGCAAGCTCTGGCTCGCTGAGGCGGTCGTTCAACAGCGTATCTTCAGCTATGCGGGACATTTGGGGCAAGCGGCAAACCTCGTACGTTGAGTTGCCTATGAGATTATGGGCCTTATGGCGCATGTCAACAAATGTGCGAGGGAGTCTAAGTAAAGCTCTGTTCCGCGATGTCAGCTTTGCCTCCGATAGCTGATGTATTGCAGAAGACGACAGTGGGCTGCCTCGGGCCAAGAGCGGTCATCGGCAACGGCATCAATATACATTACGAGCTCGACACAATTTCGACTTGGGTGATATCTAGCAACCAAATTTTACAAATCAGTGCCTAGGGGTGATCAGTATGAAGAACGGAATACTCTCGATGGTGGTGTTCGCGTACTGTGTCTTGTTGGGAGTTCTGACATCTTCAACTTATGCTGCGGATACACCAAAGCCGAATTGCTCTTACAACTACGGCATGTGCGCGTATGCTGATGGTGCCGGAAGAGAGATAACTGAACCTGTTTATGAGCATGCAGAACAGTTTCAAGAAGGCCGTGCAGCCGTCGGAATAAGAGGCAAATTCGGTTACATCACTGAGAGTGGCGAATTGGCAATCCCGCTAAAATTCGATTCTGTGGGGCCCTTCACCTACGGCCTTGCGGTCATAGAGTTGGATGGAAAAGCAGGTGTGATAGATCGACAAGGCACACAAATACTACCGCCCATCTACGGGTCAGCGATACCGATTTCGCAAGACGCTGTTATTGTTTCAACCGAACAAAGAGACAGCGTCTATGGCATCATGAGCGTGACGGGGGTTTGGCAGCGGAAGCCGGACTTAACCTCAGCCACCGCCTTCAGCGGTTATGGTGGTGGCCTCATTCGGGCAGAAATGGAAGCTGGTTTCTTCGGGTTGATGAACGCACGAGGGTCGTGGATCATTAAACCAAGGTTCCAACTTGTTGGACAACTTCAAGAAGGCAGAGCGGTCGTTGCCCAGGATGTGGTTGGAAAAAAAAGGTGGGGTTTCGTCGGTGAAAATGGTCAGATTGTCATCGAGCCTACCTATGACTGGCTCAGCTACGTGGCCAATGGCTATGCACTCTATCGCGAAAATGGCAAGGAAGGTCTCGTTGATCGAAATGGAAAAATTATCATTGAAGCCAAATTCGACGAGTTAGAACGCCCCGGCAGCAATGGTTTCTCACGAGCTAAACTTGACGGTGCCGAAGTCTTTGTAGACGTTTTAGGAATGGTTTTCGAACAACTCCCTACAGCAGGTTTGCCCCATTGTCCTGATGGTCGTCCCTTGATTGTCGAACAAGGGAAATACTTCACCCTCGCAAGTAAGAAGTATTTCACACACGAATCTGCAGAATATGCATGCAATGCACCAAAAGTGGAAAAGCTGTCTCCCGGCAGATTTGTTTTCAAATCGCCAGATGGCAAAAAAATCTTTGAAGGTGATTTTGACGACGTTGGCATCAGCAGTAACGGGGTTGCCTTAGTGAAGACTGGAACAAGATGGGGCGTCGTTGATTGGAGCGGGCAATACCTCATCCCGCTCAACGAAAGCAAATGTAAGCTGGGATATAGTGGGCATGGAGCAATCGTTGTCAGTCTTAAGCACAAAAGCATCACCCTCAATCGCGATTCAGCTGCAGCGCTGGGACACGACATGGGGCAGTTGGCCAAGTGCACTGGCAGCTCTATGATTTGTTCTGGCGCTTGCCCGAGTAAGATTGGCGAAAAGTGGGGTTATATTGATGACGAAGGCAATGAGGTGCTATCGCCAAAATACGATTATGCCAGTGAGTTCCGACACGG
Source organism: uncultured Alphaproteobacteria bacterium (assembly GCA_963779145.1). Taxonomy (GTDB): domain Bacteria; phylum Pseudomonadota; class Alphaproteobacteria; order Rhizobiales; family Aestuariivirgaceae; genus Aestuariivirga. The sequence continues at coordinate 70,773 of CAVZXJ010000035.1, read as the reverse complement.
CCGCGCTTGGGTAGCAATACCTGAAAAGCGGCAATGGTGTACGATCGACCCAACGGGTGCGATCACGGAAGAGAAACCGTGCCGTTGTGAGCAGCCATTGATCGCATTTGAAACCGAAAGACCTTCCTTCAAAGTCAACATAACGGATTGCTATGACGCCGGCCTCTATGATGTAGTGGAGAGCAGCATTCTATAGTACTTCATAAGGCAATAATCTGTCGAAATGCTCTGACCGACGACGTCCAGGTTTCGCGGTGCAGATGAACTTCAGACACCGTGGTCAAATGAGTGCCACTTCCGGTTAGGGTCATGAGCGTAGGTTTTGAGCTATGCTGAACATGTCTGGCCTGCGCCCAGCAGCGGAAATACAAACTGAAACCACGACACAACAATTGACATGTGTCTCATTAAAAAGAAAGCAGGCCCGAAGGCCTGCTCAGACTGCTGACAAACCTCTGGCGTAAGCCGGAGGTTTTTGATTCAATGGTGTATGCTCAAATCACCCAGTGCTGAACAAACCGCCCTTGAGATCGTGACGCTTGAAGGGCTTGTGCCGAAGGATCATCTGCTGAGGCGGATCGATGCGGTTGTGGACTTCTCATTCATCCATGAGTTGGTGGCGCCATACTATTGTGCCGACAATGGCAGGCCCGCTCTTGATCCGACGCTGATGTTCAAGGCGCTGTTTGTGGGCTACCTGTTTGGCATCCGTTCGGAACGTCGGCTGATTGAAGAGATCAGGGTCAATGTGGCCTATCGCTGGTTCTTGGCGCTGAAACTGACGGACGAGGTGTTCGACGCTTCAACCCTGTCGCAGAACCGGAAGCGCCGCTTCAACGGCACGGACATCGCGCAAACCATTTTTGACAAGATTGTCGAACAGGCCATGGCCCATGGATTGGTTGAAGGTCGGGTTATTTACACCGACTCCACCCACCTCAAGGCCAATGCCAACAAGAACAAGTATGACCTCGCGGAGCTTTCCAAGTCTCGATCAGATTACTGGGACGATTTGGATGCGGCCATCAATGACGACCGCGAGGCACACGGCAAGAAGCCAATGAAGGAGAAGGCCCGTGAAGCTGAAGTGAAAGAAACCAAGGTATCGCGGGTTGATCCGGATGCTGGCTACATGGTGCGCGACGGCAAGCCCAAAGGCTTCTTCTATCTTGATCATCGCAGTGTTGATGGTCTGCACGGTATCATCACCGACAGCCACACCACTCCTGCCAATGTACATGACAGCATTCCCTATCTGACGCGGCTCGACCGGCAGCGACAACGCTTCGGTTTTGACGTGGCATCAGTTGGTCTTGATGCGGGCTATGCCACAGCTGCCATTGCACGGGGACTGGAGGAGCGCGGCATTCTTGGCGTCACAGGCTATCGCACCCCAAGACCTCCACCGGAGGGACTGATGCGCAAGAGCAAGTTCGTCTACGACAACGCAGCCGACGCTTATCGCTGCCCCAATGGGCAGATGATTGCTTACGCCTCCACCGACCGGAACGGCTACCGTCACTACAAGAGTGATCCCGTCCTCTGCAAAACCTGTCCGTTGCTGACCTCCTGCACCAACAACAGACAAGCTCAACGCACCATCACCCGCCATGTCTGGCAGGACGCCCGCGAACGTACCGATGCCAACCGCCTGACACCTTGGGGCAAGGCCATCTACAAGCGCCGAAAAGAAACGGTCGAGCGCTCATTCGCCGACGCCAAGGAACTTCACGGCCACAGATATGCGAGATTCCGAAGTCTCACCAAGGTCAAGTTCCAGTGTTTGATTGCAGCCGCTGCCCAAAACATCAAGAAGATCGCCAATCTCGTAACCCGCCAACGCCAAATGGCCACCGCGTAAGCGGTGAGCCTCTACGTGTCCGTTCAACAACGAGGCAAAACCCAATCAAAAGAAAAACCCGCCGAAAAAATCGACGGGTTTGTCAGCAGTCTGAGCAGGCCCGAAGGCCTGCTCGTGGAGTTCGAAGTGATGGAACATTTCTATACTGTGAACAAATTTGCCGCCGCATTCCATCTGTCGACAGCACTCACTCCACCCCGCTCTGTATAGGCCTTGGGCGGAAACTGGAAGTAAGGTGGCAGCCAATCCATCTTGTGTTCGCGGCCATTGGTGCCATGCAGGAAGTCTTTGATGATGCCCTTCTGTACCTTGGACGTTTCGCTCTTGTTGCCATCGGCAACTGCGGGTGAAGCGATGTCTGCCAGCATGGCTTGCACCACGTCTTTACCACCCAGAAGATCAAAGAAAGTATCATCGGGACGCCAGTCATTGAGGGTGGCGCTGGTGGTCATGGCAACGGCCTCAGCTGTGGCTGTGCCGCAAGCCAAAGTCTCTGCCATGGCCAAAGCCAGAAGTCGCAACACATCGTCTTCGGGCAGTTTGAGAAGGCGGGCAAACAGGTGGGCTAAGCTGTAATCATCGCCATTGGGCCTGACCAATTCGATGCGGTCCTCTTCAAACCCGCACAAGGTGAGAAGTTCCCTCCGCCGTTCTTCAAAGGCAGCAGTTGCCGGATTGGCAGCAACAGATGCCCCGATCTCGGGCTTTGCCGCCTTCATCGGTTCTGGCTTCACCATCCACAGATTGGAGCCGACAATCATGTGCGCCAGCACAAGACGAAGGGCAATCTGCGGGTGGTTCAAGAGTTCAAGCCGGATGGCGGCAAGCCTGTGCAGTTCGACATAGTTCTGCATGGGTGCTGTGAGTTCGGGTTTTGCCGCCTTGGGTGGTTCGGCTTCGCCTGTCTCCTGTTTGTCGCGCTTGCGGGCCTCGGCCCGCGAGAGATAACCTTCGTGGAGTTCGACTTCGCCACGGTCTGACGTGGTGATGTATACGGCTCCGCCCTTCTTCTTCGCCGTCTTTTCAAAATCCCATTCATGGAAGCGGTCACCGCGTGGCATGACCTCCACGCGGGTCCAGCCTTGGGCCAAGAACTCGTCGCGCTTGGCGGCAATGGCCTTGTCCTGCAAGGCCCAGAAGCTGTCGGGATTGGCGAAATAGCTCTCCTCGCCAAACAGGTCTGACACGATCTCACCTTGATAGGTGGCAAGATCAAACAAGGCATTCTTTGTGGAAATGTTCTGCCCGCCAAGCAACCAGCGCTTCAAGCCTTGGCCCATGGGGGCTTGCTGTTCCTCGTCCTCGTAGAGGGACAAGCCAGTCCTTCTGCTGCTGCTTTGAGGCCATGGTCAAAGCCCGCAAGGTCTCGGCGTCGATGTCTTCGCTGCGATACAACTGCCTGATCTTGGGTGCCAGATTGGCAATGGCCAAGCGGCGCTTGACCGTCAGTTCGGTCACACCAAAGACATTGGCGATATCTTCAATGCTGCGGCCTTCCTTCAACAGGCGCTGGAAGGCTTCGAACTGGTCCATGTCGTCCATGGGAAGATGGGCGACATTCTCAATCAATGAGGCTTCAACCGCTGCTGCGTCATCGCCTTTGGCCATGATGGCGCAAGGCACGGCTTCGACTTCAAGCCCTTCCTTTTCCAAGGAACAGGCGGCAAGGAAGCGCCTTCGTCCGGCGATGATTTCGTAGCCACGTCCGTTCTTTCGAACCAGAAGCGGTTGCAGAATGCCGCGTTCCTTGATGCGAGGGTATCAAGTCTTTGTAGTCAGCCTTCTTCACGCCATGCCTGACATTGACCTTGGCAATGGCGAGTTCTGACAAAGGGATATGCATAAGTTCCATGATCGTTACTCCGTGGGTTGGGGTTGGGAATTGGCGCTGAACAGGTCCATCTGGTTCCGTGCCACATCGTCGAAGAGACCGATGTCACAGGGCTTTTGCAGCCTGTCGGAACCAAGGGGATGCGCGGCCAACGCCTCAAGCCGCGCCTTCATCGAAACGGGGCGAACGCCCGGAACCAGCGCTTGCGGTCCGATGGCTGTCGCTTCCGTTTCGAAGGGGATGGGAGTAGCGGCAGTCATGCCGCCTGCTCCAAGTCTGTTGATGATTGTGCTTCGGCCTTGAAGGCCAGAATGAAGTCGCAAGCCTTCGAGGCAAGGCTTGCCGCCTTCACAATGGCGCGGGCGTCCTCTTTCAGGACTTGCAGCCAATTGCCGATATAATCGGCATGGCGAACGGTGGGGACAATGCCAAGCGATGCACAGACAAAGGCGGTTGCCATCTCGGCAACCAGTTCCTCGCGGGCGTAATCTACCGTCCCGAATTTGGTGGTGAGATTGCGGTCAAGCCGCGTCTTGTGGCCTGTCCAGTGACCCAATTCATGGAAGGCCGTGCGGTAATAGTTGATCTGGTCGGTGTAAGCCGTCTGGTTGGGAATGCGGATAAAGTCTTCTGACGGCACATAGAAGGCCTGATCGCCACCAATGCGGAAATCCGCACCCGTGGCACCAATCAAAGCCTCGGCTTCCGGCACGATCTGCCGCTTCGGACTTGGCAACAGGTGCCGCAATCAACCCCTTGGGCAAGCCATCGCATTGCTCGGCATTGAACACCGTGTAGCGCTTTGAGAAAGGCAATGCTGATTGGGTCTCGTCGCCCGTCTTCCTCGGCGCGGGCCTTTTCCTTCTGCGGCACAAACTTGTCGGCAAAATAGACATGCGTTCCCTTCTCGCCCTTCCGCACACTGCCACCCATGGCGATGCATTGCTTGAAGGTCACCCAATAGGGCGAAGCAAAACCGCGCTCCTCAAGGGCAGACCACAACAACAGAATATTGATGCCGGAATAGCTGCGGCGGGTCAGGCCATTGACCGGAAGCCCCAAGGGGCAAAGCTGGCGGCTAGCTGGTCCAAGGCTGAACCCAAGGCACAATGCCGCGTTCCAGTTCGGCAATGATCTTGTCGGTGATCTCACGATAAATATTCTCTCTTCCAATCGCCTTCGACATCTGAGTTCCCTCCTTCGCATCCGAACCCCGGAAGTGGGGTGGGCGGTGCCTTGCGACTGAAGAGGCCCGCTGAATGAGGCGGGCCGCACCGAAGGCCGGAATGCCAGTGGAGGACTGCGCTCTTGAAGGCTTTGTCGATCATTGTGAGCTTTGAGAACTTGCGCAGTTGCGGCCCGCCGCAGCGGGCCTAGAAAGGAGCGCCGCCCACCCTGCGAACGGGTTCGGGCCCTTCAAAAATGTCATCGCGCAGCGATGGCCGCCGCAGAGCCAAGTCGACTGAATGTCACTTCGTAACGTTGTCGAAACAATCGACATCATGACAGTGACTCACGCTCAAACTTAGCGCGCTGTCTCAGTTTCACCTTGTCAACGGTACGCGCCATCGGCGGCATTTCGCCTAGCGGTAGCGATCGTTACCCTCAGGGCCGAGACTGACAACGTCAGGCTCGGTTGAGCGCAGCGAAATAGAGCGCGGACCCAGCTTGCTGGGGACCGCCAAAATGATTCAAGTCATATTACTGGGTTTCTGCTTGTAAATCGTTCATGACGTTCAGTGCTTACAAAGAGCTTACATTGAGCATAGAAACTTCTGTGTAAGCAACAAATGCCCCGAAGGGCATCCCTCAATTTCTTAAATTTATTGGAGAAATTGGAGCGGGCGAAGGGATTCGAACCCTCGACCCCGACCTTGGCAAGGTCGTGCTCTACCCCTGAGCTACGCCCGCTTGGCGTTTCCGGTGGCATCGGGTATCGCTGCCGGAACGGCTGCCTTATTGCCTAATCACAATCCAAATGCAATAGCTTCGCGACAAACAAAATCATCTTATTGAAAACAGGTATTTAACCATGTCCGCCAGCCGCGAGGATCTCTTCCAGCGCTTCCATTCCTTGGGGCTAAAAACCCAAACCGTCGATCATGAGCCGGTTTTTACCGTCGAAGAAGCCACGCGCGTCCACGACCGCGTGGCAGGCGGGCATTGCAAGAACCTGTTTTGCAAGGATGAAAAAGGCGTGTTGTGGCTGATCGTGGCATTGCATGATGCTGTCATTAACCTGAAAGCTGCACCCGCCAAGATCAATTCCAAGCGGTTGACCTTTGGCAAACCTGAACTGTTGATGGAAGTATTGGGTGTTGAACCGGGCTCGGTCACACCCTTTGGGTTGATCAATGATACCACAGCACGGGTAAATGTGATTCTGGACGAGGCCATGATGAAGCTGCCACTCCTCAATTTTCACCCACTTAAAAATGACGCTTCCACAACCATCTCCGCGGCAGATTTGCTGACCTTCATTTCATCCTGCGGCCACAGCCCCCGGGTGGTGGCCGTCAGCGACGCTTGACCTTGTATCACCCGAACTGAAAACCCATTTAACTGACACAATTCACCCGTTAAAATGTTGAGATCATGCTGACCATTTCTGCCACTGCCCCAAATTCCCTTATTAAAGACGCAACCGACGCATCATTTGTCGTTGATGTTATGGAGGCTTCCAAGCAGCAGCCCGTGTTGGTGGATTTCTGGGCGCCATGGTGTGGACCATGCAAGCAGATGACCCCTGTCATTGAAAAGGTCGTCACCGAAAATAATGGTAAGGTCAAGCTCGTCAAAGTTAATATCGATGAGAACCCACAATATGCAGGCCAATTGCGTGTTCAATCGATTCCCGCTGTGTTTGCCTTTGTTGATGGCAGACCTGTTGACGGATTCATGGGTGCATTGCCTGAATCGCAAATCCGCCAGTTCATTTCACGCCTTAGCAAAATGGGTGGCTTAGCCGAACAAATTGCTGAAGTCTTGACCATGGCACGGACGGCCTTTGAGCAAAAAGAGTTTGATGCTGTGCTGGATATGACCACGCAAATTTTGGGCGCTGATCCAACCCAAGCCGAAGCTTGGGCCATGAAAGCCCGCGCTGAAATGGCGATGGAACAACTGGAAGCCGCTACTGCGACGCTTGGCAATGTGCCCGCCGAGAAAATGCAAGACCCGCATATCATCAGTGCCAAGGCTGCACTGGACCTGTTGCTTAATCCGGTTGACACCAGCGGCATTGGCAAACTTGAAAAACAACTCGCTGATAACCCGCTGGACCATGCCGCCCGTGTTGAACTGGCTGTTTTGCTGAATGGTGTAAATCGCCGCGAAGATGCGATTGATCAACTGATCCAAGTCATCCGCAAGGATCGTACTTGGAATGAAGATGGCGCACGAAAGCAACTCGTCGTGTTTTTTGAAGCCTGGGGTCCGAAGGATGAAATGACCTTGCTGGGTCGACGTCGCCTCTCATCTGTTTTGTTCTCATGAGGGTAAATTGAAGCGCTATCAAACCATAGCAGAATTGCCGAACGTGTTGCCGGTGTTCCCTTTGGGCGGAGCACTGCTGCTGCCGCGCGCTGAATTACCTCTCAATGTTTTTGAAGACCGATATTTGCAGATGTTTGAAGCTGCAATTGCGACACATCGGGTCATCGGTATGATTCAACCGGAATCTGAAAGTGATGAGAAGAAGCCGACTTTACTGCGCATAGGCTGTGCTGGGCGCATTACGTCATTCAGTGAAACGGATGACAATCGTCTGTTAATTGGACTCACGGGGATTTGTCGGTTTGAAATTCTGTCGGAAAAGAAAGTGAAGATCGCCATGGCGGCAATGCAATGTCACTTATGATGGTTTTGCCGCTGATCTCGTGACTGACAACCAAGCCCGCGCTGTGAACCGTCCAGCGCTCGTCACGGCCTTCCGGCAATATCTTGAAGCCAACAACATGACCGCCAATTGGGAAGAGGTTGAAAAAGTCTCAACTGAGAATCTGGTGAATACGCTTTCACAAATGGCACCTTATCCAGCAGCGGAAAAGCAGGCACTTCTCGAAGCACCAGATTTGAAGAGTCGCGCTGATATGTTGATTGCGTTAACGGAGCTGGCACTCGCCAAACAATCAGGCGGTAAGGGAAGGAATTTGCAATGACACAGAGCATTTGTGATCCCAAATTGTTAGAGCGTTTGGTGTGCCCTGTCACCAAAACCCGTTTGATTTATGACGCTGAGGCGCAAGAATTGATCAGCAAAGTTGCGGGCCTCGCCTATCCCATTCGTGATGGCATTCCCATTATGTTGGCGGAAGAAGCGCGCGAGCTTTCAGCGTGAGCGAGATTTGGCCAACGGAATTGCGCATCAAGGACAATGGCCGCAATTTTGAAATGCATTTGGATGGCGGTGAAATCCTTCTTATTCCAGCGGAACTATTGCGCGTTGAAAGTCCGTCTGCTGAAGTGAAGGGACATGGTCCGGGCCAAGAGACTTTGGTTTGGGGCAAGCGCAATGTGTTGCTGATGAAAGCAGAACCTGTCGGCAATTACGCAGTGCGTTTGCATTTCAATGACGGCCATGACACCGGGCTTTATACTTGGGCCTACCTCGCAGAGCTGGGTCGCAACCATTGTTCAAAAATGGCGACCTATACTGAGAAGTTGAAAACAGCTGGCCTAGCCCGGTAACAAACCTTGCAAGAGTCGTGGATTATTTTGCGAAGTTCCAGCAGCCTGCGCCATAAACATGGATTTCAGCGCAGGGATACGATCGACGACGCGCAACCCAGCGCCGCGCAATAATTTCAAAGTTGGGTCATTGTTTGTGAACAATGCATCCATGCCGTCCATGGCCAGTGAAGTCGCGAGCGTGTCAAATCGGCGGAGACTCTGGTACTGTTGCAGCACGATATCCGCACCAATGTCACCGCCTCGCGCAAAGGCCTGCATCACGCAATCAGCCAGCGCAGCTGCATCTTTGAATCCGAGATTCAAACCAAGTCCTGCCAGTGGATGAATAGCATGGGCTGCATCACCCAACAGAGCAATGCGAGGTGCAATCAGTTCATTGGCGATCTGCATGACCAATGGAAAACGTGCACGTTTGCTGGACATCGAAACAGCGCCGACGCGGTTGCCCATTTTGCTTTGCAGCACTTTGCTGAAGGCGTCGTCGTCAAGCGTCATGAGATATTCGGCATGGCTCAGCGAAGTGCCCCACACAATGGATGCAGATTGATTTCGGAGCGGTAGAAACGCGAACACGCCATCTGGCGAGAAGTGTTCTTCTGCTGTGTTATGATGTGGAAGTGAATGCGTGATTGAAAAACTCAATGCAGTTTGTTGATAGTCATGCTTGGTCAACTTGATACCCGCTTGATTTCGCACCAATGAATTGCGCCCATCGGCCGCGATTAAAAGCGGTGCTGAAATCACATCTCCGGATGTGGCATGAAGTGTGACGCACGATGGCGAGTGCTCAAAGTGAGAAAAAGCAAAACCGCCTTTCATCGCAATATTTGGAGATGCTTCTACGGCCTTCAACAATGCCGCACTGAGATGGCGGTTCTCAACCATTGCAGCGGCAGCCTTGGAATTGCTTTCTGTATGAAGCTTCAAGAGTGATGGCAAGGCATCATGCGAACCATCGCCATCAGTTACGATGATATCGCGCATTTCAGTCGAATGATTCTGCAAATGCTCCCACACGCCCAAGGTCTTGAACATGGCTTGAGTGGCCAAGGTCAAGGCAGTGCCTCGACTGTCTTCCGGAACCACTTTTGGGTCGCGCGCATCTAACAACATAACGCGCAACGGTCGCGGTAGTTTTGAGCCTCCGAGGCTCAACGCCGCAGCCAACCCATTTGGGCCACCTCCGAGAATGATTACATCAGGTTTCATGAGGCTCACTTGACCACAGTGATCAAGCCTTCAGCAAACAGCGAATTGTCGCCGCCTTTGTGATTAAATAATAATCAGTGATGTTAAAATAGGCAGAATTGTTGGTGCTGACCTTCACGGTTCCGACCAAGTGATTCAAACTATTGCAGAATTTCAACCACTTAAGTGAAAGCCGGAAACTGGCACAAGACTTGATTTGTCCCCAACAGGTAAACGCAAGGGGACCGCATGAAATACATTATCGCTATCATTAAACCGTTCAAACTGGAGCAGGTGCGCGAAGCACTGGGGGCTCTGGGCATTCAAGGCATCACCGTCACGGAAGTTAAAGGTCATGGTCGCCAGCGCGGCCATACCGAATTCTACCGTGGCGCTGAATATGCCGTGAGTTTTGTACCAAAAGTCAAAATCGAAGTGGCGGTGGAAAGTTCTTTAACGGACCGCGCTGTCGAAGCCATCCAGATTGCCGCCCAAACCGGTCAAATCGGCGACGGCAAGGTTTTTGTACTTCCACTCGAACTCGCAGTTCGCGTCCGCACCGGTGAAACCGGCGCAGCCGCACTCTGATCCATTGAAAGAAAGGAATACCGCATGTCTGTAAAAGACATCTTGAGATCCAAATCAGGTCTCGTTGCCGCAGGGCTTCTCGCCTCGGCTCTGCTGCCAGCGCAAAGCGCTTGGGCAGCTGCTTCCATTAACAAGGGTGACACAGCATGGATGCTGATTGCCACTTGCCTTGTTGTTTTCATGACTGTTCCCGGTCTCGCCCTTTTCTATGGCGGTCTGGTGCGGTCTAAAAACGTATTGTCAGTTCTGATGCAAGTATTCGTCGTCTTCAGCTTACTGGCGATTCTCTGGGTTCTCTACGGCTATTCACTGGCCTTTACCAATGGCTCGGCCTTCATCGGTTCCTTCGACAAGGCCTTCTTGAATGGTGTTACCATTTCGACAATGGCAGCCACCTTCTCCAAGGAAACCTATATTCCGGAAATGGCTTTCGTGGCCTTCCAACTGACCTTCGCGGCAATCACGCCGGCGTTGATCGTGGGTGCCTTTGCTGAGCGCATGAAGTTCTCGGCCATACTGTTGTTCATGGCAATTTGGTTCACCTTCTCCTACCTGCCCATGGCGCACATGGTTTGGTGGTGGGCTGGTCCTGACTGCCTGACGCTGAGCGCTGAAGCCATTGATACGGTGAAGGCTTGCGTTGGTGAAGCTGCCGCAACCGACTTCCTCGCAAAACTTGCCGCCGCTACGGATGACGCTGCCAAGGCAACCGTTCTGGCTGACTTCTCGTCTGCTGCAAACGCTGCCAATGGTTATTTGTTCAACAAAGGTGCGCTTGACTTTGCAGGTGGCTCTGTTGTGCACATCAATGCAGGTGTTGCTGGTCTTGTTTGCGCCATCATGCTGGGCAAGCGTATCGGCATCGGCAAAGAAGCCATGGCACCGCACAACCTCACCGTTACAGGCATCGGTACGGGCATGCTGCTTCTCGGCTGGTTCGGCTTCAATGCCGGCTCCAATCTTGAAGCCAACGGCCTGACGGCACTTGTCATTCTCAACACCATTCTTGGTGCTGCGGCTGCAACGCTGGCCTGGTCCTTCGGTGAATGGTTGACCCGTGGTCATGCCTCCTTCCTTGGTGCAGCTTCGGGCATGGTTGCTGGTCTTGTGGCCATCACCCCAGCCTGTGGTTGGGTAGGGCCAATGTCGGCCATCGTCATCGGTGCAATTGCCGGTGCGGTTTGCCTCCTCGCAGTGGTCTGGCTCAAGAAGAAGCTGGGTTACGACGACGCATTGGACGTCTTCGGCGTGCACGGCATCGGCGGTATTGTTGGCGCCTTGCTGACCGGCATCTTCGTGAACCCGAATTGGACAGGCGGCTGGGCTGGTATGGGTGTGACTGACTATCTTGCCACCGATACCTCGACCAAGGTTGCTGAGTATGCGCTCGGCACCCAGATGACCGCACAGTTCTACTCGGTCATCGTGGCAGCTGTTCTTTCAGCAGTCGTCAGCGTTATCGCCCTCTTCATCTGCAAGGTCACCGTGGGCTTGCGTGTTGAAGAACAAGCAGAACGCGAAGGCCTCGACCTTTCGTCTCACGGCGAACGTGCTTACTCTTAAAATTTTCCTCCCCCGCAACACCACTGTGCCTTCCCCGCAAGGGGGAGGCATTTTTGTTGATAAAGCGCCTTGTTTTAAGAGGCTCTTAACCATGTCAGGGCAAAACGGCTGTTAACCTTTTGTTATGGCCGGACTTGAATCGCCGGCTGGGAGACGAACCCATGGCTTTGCACGAAACCTATGATACCGACGATGGTGCCATTCCCGCTGGCATGCGCCGCTTTTTCAAACGTCGCTCGCGCGAGTTTTTGGGTTTGGCAATTGTTGCCGCATCGGCCTTTTGCGCCACCGCCATGGCATCCTACTCAGCGGCTGATCCGTCGCTCAACAACGCAACTGATGTCGTAACCCAAAATTGGATGGGTTCTGCTGGCGCTATCGTTGCTGACCAATTGTTTTCGTTGTTTGGTCTTGGTGCTTTGGCCTTCATGTTTATTCCCTTGTCATGGGCATTGAGGCTTTTAGCACAAGACCAATTGGATGGCATGAAAGCCAAACTTGGATTTTGGTTGGCCGCAACAATTACCACATCCTGTTTCTTCTCAACGTTGCCACAGCCTGAAAATTGGCCAATTGCCGCTGGGCTTGGTGGTCAGACAGGCGACATTATTGCGGGTGGACTCATCTCACTTCTTGCCGTCGGTATTAAATCTTTGTTGGCAACATTGGTGATTTCATTTGTAAGCGCAATCGCCGCAGTGCTGCTCAATCTCAAAGCCATCAATGTTTCGCGCGAACAAGCGACTGAAGCATTGGTTGGTTCAAAGGAACGCGCTGGACATATTGCGTCTCGCCTATTGCATCGCGTTGCTGCTTTAGAAATACCGGACGTGAAAGTTCCATTCTTGAATCGCAAATCGGCCGATGATGCCGCATCAACTGATGTTATCGGCAGCATCAAGCCTCTCAAAGGCATCACCCGTGGCAGGCCGCATATTGAACCGGAATTGGAAGCTGCAGACGAAGAGTTTGTAGAAGACGTCGAAATTGAAGCGCTCGAAGACGAGGAAGAAGTTGAAGCCGTGCCTGTTACGCGAAAACTTGCACCAGCTGCAAAGTCGCGCAAGTCCAGAACAGCCGATGATTTTGAATTGCCTGATTTGAGTCTGCTCGCTGAGCCGAAGAAGACCATGCGTGGTTTGGATCTCTCGGCTGATCAGTTGGAAGAAAATGCGCGCGCCCTTGAGGGCGTTTTGGATGACTTTGGTGTGAAGGGCCAAATTGTGGCGGTTAAACCTGGCCCCGTCGTCACACTTTACGAGCTCGAACCAGCGCCCGGCATCAAATCATCTCGCGTCATTTCATTGGCTGATGATATTGCTCGTTCGATGAGTGCCATTTCCGCTCGTGTTGCAGTCGTGCAAGGCCGCAACGCCATTGGTATTGAATTGCCAAATGCAAAACGTGAAACTGTTTATCTCCGCGAAATGTTCCAGACTGATAATTTCACCAACTCAACGGCCCATTTGCAAGTGGCCTTAGGCAAGAACATTGGTGGCGAACCAATCTATGCTGACCTCGCTCGCATGCCGCATTTGCTGATTGCAGGTACCACGGGCTCCGGTAAGTCCGTTGGTATCAACACGCTCATTCTATCGTTACTTTATCGTTTGCCGCCTGAGCGCTGCAAATTGATCATGATCGATCCGAAGATGTTGGAATTGTCCGTATACGAAGGAATTCCCCATTTGCTGGCACCCGTCGTGACTGACCCAAAGAAAGCCGTTGTGGCTTTGAAATGGGCCGTGCGCGAAATGGAAGAGCGTTACAAGAAAATGTCGAAAGTTGGCGTGCGTAATCTTGATGGTTATAACACCCGCGTGGCACAGATGTTGGAAAAGGGTGAAAAACTTTCCCGCACCATTCAAACCGGATTTGATGCGGAAACTGGTGAGCCTACTTATGAGCAAGAAGAAATGGACACCAATCTTCTGCCTTATATCGTCGTCATCATCGACGAAATGGCAGACTTGATGATGGTAGCTGGTAAGGACATTGAAGGTGCGGTGCAACGCCTCGCACAAATGGCCCGTGCTGCCGGTATCCACGTTATCATGGCCACACAGCGTCCATCCGTTGACGTGATCACCGGTACGATCAAGGCCAACTTCCCAACCCGCATTTCATTCCAAGTGACATCGAAAATCGACAGCCGTACAATTTTAAGTGAAATGGGTGCTGAGCAACTGTTGGGTCAGGGCGATATGCTCTATATGGCAGGGGGCGGTCGTATATCCCGTCTCCATGGTCCATTCGTATCAGATGGCGAAGTTGAAGCTATCGTCAAGCACCTCAAATCTCAAGGTCACCCGGATTATGTTGAAGCTGTGACCGAAGAGCCTGAAGAAGAATACGGCGATGGTGGCATGCCTATGGAAGGTGGCTCGTCTGGTGATAGCCTCTATGACCAAGCGGTGGCTGTTGTTTTGCGCGACAAGAAGGTTTCGACCTCTTACGTGCAACGTCGTTTGCAGGTTGGCTACAACAAAGCTGCAAGCTTGATTGAACGTATGGAAAAAGAAGGCTTGATCTCAAGCGCCAATGCGACAGGAAAGCGCGAAATATTGGTGCCGGGAGATAGTGCGAGAATTTAATTTGAAGCGCCTTAATCTTGCCAGATTGTTTTCCTATATAACTTGAGATGATGATAAAGGGATTAGATATGTTGAATTCAGGTTTGCGGTCGGTAGCACTGTTTGTGGCACTTTCATTGGGTTTAGTGTTCTCGCCAGCCGCTATGGCTGCCAAGGTCAAAGGCATTGCTATTACACCTGAAATTCAGGCCGCTGCGGAGCGCATCGACGCTTATTTCAACAGCTTCAAAACCTTGAAAGGTGAAATTATCCAGACCTCGCCCAAGGGCCGCGCGTCCAAGGGTGTTTTTGTCATTTCCAAGCCCGGAAAATTCCGCTTCGACGTCGATCCGCCAACACCTTATATTTTGGCGTCAGATGGCAAATGGTTGACGATTACCAACAAGAAAATGGATCGTGGCGATCAAGTGCCGTTGTCAAAAACGCCTTTGCGCTTGCTGGTGGCGTCTGATTTGAACCTGCTGAAAGAGTCAGTGGTTCTCAACCACACAGAGGCGGATGGTTTTACGACTTTGGCACTTGCAGACAAACAGGGCCTGATGCCCGGTCATATTGTCATGGTGTTTGATGACAGCCAAAACGTGCTGCGCCAATGGATTATCGTCGATGGCAAAGGCCAGCGCACCACAGTTGAACTGACGAGCGTTGAAAAAGACGTGAAGGTGAACCCCAAGTTGTTCAACATCACGATCAATCGCGACAAGAGCCGCAACTAAATCCCCAGCGAATTCCCCTGTGAGTTACGCAGATGTGGACTTGAGTTTTGGCAGGGCAACATGCCAAGTTGGGGCATGTCAAAAGCCAAATCGCTCACACTCGCCACCTGGAATATCAACTCAGTTCGCCTGCGCATTGAAAGTGTTGTACGGCTTTTGAATGAGCAGAAGCCCGACATTCTGTGCTTGCAGGAAACCAAATGCCCACAGGGGCAATTTCCGTCCTCGCCGCTGAAAGAGTTGGGCTATAGCTACATCGCAGAGTTTGGCCAAAAGGGATACCATGGCGTAGCTATTGTTTCACGGCTTCCCTTTGTATCCAGCAGTTCAAAATCATTTTGCGGCAAGGATGATTGCCGACACATCACCACGGTTTTTGAAAATCCTCATCCTTTTGCTTTGCATAATTTCTATGTGCCAGCTGGTGGTGATGAGCCTGATCCCGCAATCAATGAGAAGTTCGACCACAAACTCAAATTCCTGAAAGAAATGGAAGATTGGTCGCGTGCCGACATTTTTGAAAATTCATTGGACGCCGTCGTCGTCGGTGATTTGAACATTGCTCCCTATGAGCATGATGTGTGGTCATCCAAGGATTTGAAAAAAGTTGTGAGCCACACGCCCATTGAGCGCGAAGCGATGTTGCAAATTATGAAAGTTGGGGGTTGGCAAGATGTGATGCGCAAGCACATGCCCGAACCTGAAAAGCTCTATACGTGGTGGAGCTACCGCGCCAAGGATTGGGCACTGGCCAATCGCGGACGGCGGCTTGACCATGTCTGGGCAACGGGTGAATTGGCCAAGCGTAGTGCCGGCGTCAAGATCATCAAAGAAACCCGTGGCTGGATTCAGCCGTCAGACCATGTGCCTGTACTGGCGACATTCAATCTGTAAGTCAGAGATTTGAAAAGCTACGGGCCTTGGTGAGCAATCCGCGCACGCCATCAAGTTCACGCACGGAAGCACCAAGTTTTTCAGATAGCGCTTCCATGACGGCTTGGCCAAATTCGGGATATTCAGACGCCACGCGGTTGAACAGAGCATTGTCGATGCGAACGGCTGAAACATGTTCGGCGGCGATCGCTGTTAGCGAGTAGCTGCTGCTGCCCAGCATTGCAAGTTCACCCAGTAACGCGCCTGGTTCAGCCCGACCAACTTGGTGTCGGTCTTGCTGCAAGTCAGCAGTCCCATTAAGTATGAAGTAAGCAGACTTGGCGGACTGACCTTGCTTGATAATGGTTTCACCAGCGCTGAAATTTTGGCGTTCAGCGGCAAAGGCCATGACCTGCAAAGGCACATGTCCGCAATTCCTGAACAATGGAATATTACGCAACGATTCTGCGTCTGCCCGCACGCTCAACTGGATTGCCCTTTTAATGCCTCACAACTGCTGATTCGCATGTGAGGTTGCCGCCTGCAAGCCTTTTGGCAGCGAAAGGTGCCTTAAATCAAGGGAGTGATTCTTAGGGAATCAAGCGGTAGCCGCCACCTTCAGTAATCAGGATTTCGGCATGGGATGGGTCACGCTCGATTTTTTGACGCAGGCGATAGATGTGGGTTTCCAGAGTATGAGTGGATACACCAGCGTTGTAACCCCAGACATCAGCCAATAAAGTTTCGCGGGAAACACTTTGCTCGCCCGAACGGTAGAGAAACTTTATGATCGCCGTTTCTTTTTCAGTGAGGCGAACTTTCTTGCTGTCTTCTGTAAGCAATAATTTTTGCGAGGGCTTGAAAGTATAGGGGCCAACACGGAACACAGCATCTTCTGAATGTTCGTGCTGGCGCAATTGTGAGCGGATACGCGCCAAGAGGACGGCAAAACGGAAAGGCTTCACCACATAATCATTGGCACCTGAATCCAGCCCCAAGATCATGTCAGCGTCCGAGCCTTGCGCGGTCAACATAATGACGGGGCCTTTATAGCCATTGCGACGCATGATTTTGCACGCTTCGCGGCCATCCATATCCGGCAGGTTTACGTCAAGCACCACCAGATCGGCTGAATCTTGTTTGAGCGCCTTCACACCCAAGGTGGCCGTGGCGGCCTCGGAAACTGAGAACTCATCATGCAGCGACAATTGCTCGAGCAAAGTGCCACGCAGCATATCGTCATCATCGACCAGTAGAATTTTTTTCTTGGGCAACATGGTGGCTCCGTATTTCGCGTTCGGTAATATCTGAGCTAGACTTATAGGCGACACAAATGAAAAAGCCGTAATATCTATGATAACATATCTTCACATCCGCGCGAGGTCAGAGCGCATGGTTAAGGCAAGGTTGCATATTGGGCACCTCGTGTTTCCCTGCATTATCGGACGTTCCGGGCGCGGGCGCATCAAGCGTGAAGGTGACGGAAAAACCCCCGTGGGTGTTTTTGAACTGCGGCAAGGGTTTCTATCGGAGTGACAGAGGTAGAAGCCCCGCTCCACAATTGAACGTGCGTGCAATGCGCAAGAATGATGGTTGGTGCGAGGTGCCCGCGTCAAGTTTTTACAATCAGCATGTGAAGTTGCCTTTTCGAGACGGCCATGAAACCATGTGGCGTGAGGACGAAGCCTACGACGTGGTTTTTGCAACCAGCCACAACGAGCGCCCCCGTGTGAAAGGTTTGGGCAGTGCCATATTCTTCCATCTAACACGGCAGGGATCAAATGTGACGGCGGGTTGTGTTGCTGTTTCAGCTGGAGATATGCTTAAAATATTGAACCTTTGCGGTCGCAAAGTCAGACTGGCGGTATGGCCGGGTCAGGGTGTTTTGTAGTCCCGCGCACCAAATATAGCACTGCCCACCCGCACGTGGGTGGCCCCGGCAGCTAAAGCCTCTTCAAAATCGCCGCTCATACCCATGGACAAACCTTTGAGATGATATTCTCCAGCCATCTGCTTAAGCATCTCAAAATGTTTCGCAGGCGAATCGGTTACCGGGGGAATACACATCAAACCCGCCACTTCGAGCCCAAGTTTACTGCGCATCAAATCGATCATACCCGGGAGTTCTTCAGGCAAAACACCAGCCTTCTGCGGCTCACGCCCCGTGTTCACCTGCACAAAAAGTTGGGGAAAGCGCCCCTGTTTTTTCATTTCAACGGCAAGAGCCTCGGCGATTTTGGGCCGATCAACGGTTTGGATAACGTCAAACAACGCTACAGCTTCTGCTGATTTGTTGCTTTGCAAGGGTCCGATCAAATGCAATTCAACACCAGGGTAGTGCTTTTGTAGATCTGGCCATTTTTGTTTGGCTTCTTGCACACGGTTTTCGCCAAACACCCGGTGGCCCAATTCCAATACGGGGCGGATATGATCTCCATCATAGGTCTTCGTAACCGCCACCAAGGTTGCTGTTGGCGAGGCTTTGAGAACGGACTGCCGGACTGACAAAAATTGCGTGGAAACACTCATCTTGCCGAAACTTATGGCCATGCTTGCAGGGCAATTCAAGGACGGTTAAGGGAGGACCACATTTATTCTTTAAGACTGGTATTTGAAATGTCGTCCGCACCTGAGGCCCCTGAGCGCTACAACCACCGCACCACCGAACCAAAGTGGCAAGCCTGGTGGACCGAGAACCATTGCTTTGAAGCAAAGGAAGATGCGTCGCGGCCGAAATATTATGTCTTGGAAATGTTCCCCTATCCATCTGGGCGCATCCACATGGGCCATGTGCGCAACTATACCATGGGCGACGTCATCGCCCGTTTCCGCCGTGCTGCGGGTTACAATGTATTGCACCCCATGGGTTGGGACGCCTTTGGTATGCCTGCCGAAAATGCAGCAATGCAGAACAACGTGCACCCGAAGGGCTGGACCTACGACAACATTGCGTCGATGAGAGCGCAGCTCAAGAACATGGGATTAGCCATCGACTGGTCCCGCGAAATTGCGACTTGCGATCCGTCCTATTACCGCCATGAGCAAGCGATGTTCATTGATTTTCTGAATGCGGGTTTGGTTGAGCGCCGCGTGAGCCAAGTGAATTGGGATCCGGTTGATCATACCGTGTTGGCCAACGAACAAGTCATCGACGGCAAGGGTTGGCGTTCAGGTGCGCCCGTTGAAAAGCGCGAACTGGCCCAATGGTTTTTGAAGATCACAAAATATGCGCCTGAGCTTTTGTCGGCGTTGGATGAATTGACGACGTGGCCTGAAAAAGTGCGGTTGATGCAGAAGAACTGGATTGGTCGTTCGGAGGGGCTTCGTTTCACATTTGAATTGGAAGACGAAGCTGGAAACCTGCTGCCGGAAGGCTTGACAGTTTATACCACGCGCCATGATACCATTTTTGGTGCGAGTTTTTGCGCTGTCTCTGCTGATCATCCCCTGGCAAAAGCCAAAGCGGCCAATGATCCGGCATTGGAAACCTTCCGCAAGGATGTGGCCGCACTTGGTACGTCTGAGGAAAATATCGAGCGGGCTGAAAAGAAGGGTTACGCCCTTGGTGTTTACGCGCGTCATCCCTTTGACAAGTCGCGCCGCCTGCCTGTGTTTGCTGCCAACTTTGTTTTGATGGGCTATGGCGAGGGCGCGATATTTGGTTGCCCCGCCCATGATCAACGCGACTGGGATTTTGCCAAGAAATATAATCTGCCGATTGTGCCAGTCGTTACGCCGAAAGGTGTGGAAGCTGTTTTGGGTGACAAGCCCTTCGTGGAAAAAGAAGGCGAAGACGCAGTTCTCGTCAATTCGGATTTTCTCAATGGGCTCACTGTTGCTGCTGCAAAAGATGCGGTGGCCAAGCGCATGGAGGCTGTCGGGCACGGGCGAACGTAAAGTCAATTTCCGTCTGCGTGATTGGGGCGTTTCACGTCAGCGCTATTGGGGTTGCCCTATTCCAATCATTCACTGCGAAACCTGTGGCATTGTTCCGGTGCCAAAGAAGGATTTGCCAGTTGAGCTTGCCGGAGGATGTGAAGTTTGACAAACCCGGAAACCCGCTCGCCCATCACCCCACGTGGAAGCATGTGAACTGTCCGCAGTGTGGAGGCAATGCCACGCGCGAGACCGATACCTTTGACACCTTCATCGATTCGTCTTGGTATTTTGCGCGCTTTTGTTCGCCACATGCCGATGTGCCTGTTGATGCAGCTGCTTCAAAATATTGGATGGGTGTTGACCAATATATTGGTGGCGTTGAACATGCGATTTTGCATCTGCTCTATTCGCGCTTCTATGCCCGCGCCATGGGGGCCACGGGTCACCTGAATATGGATGAACCGTTCAAGGCCCTGTTTACCCAAGGCATGGTTATCCACGAAACCTTCCGCACCAAAGCCGGGGAGTGGGTTCTACCGTCTGATGCTATGCAAAAAGACGGTCATTGGGTACACGTGACGACAGGTGAAGCTTTGGATGTGGGCGGCGTTGAGAAAATGTCGAAGTCCAAGAAGAATGTAGTCGATCCCGATACCATCATCGAAACCTATGGTGCTGATACGGCCCGCTGGTTCATGCTGTCAGATACGCCACCAGAGCGCGACATTGAATGGACATCAGCGGGTGCGGAAGCTTCATGGCGATTTGTTCAACGCATTTGGCGCTTGGTCGGCGATGCGGCCCAACACACTGGGGGTGCTGGCGGTACTTCAGAATTGCGCCGCACCACGCACAAGGTCATTGCGGCTGTAACGGATGATCTTGAAAATCTGCGCTTCAATCGCGCTATTGCCCGCATTTACGAATTGTCGAATGCCTTGCAGGCGGGACTCGCTGCCAAGGATCCAGCTGTACGGGAAGCGGCAGAAACGTTGGTGCTCTTGTCAGCGCCTATGATGCCCCATTTGGCTGAGGAATGCTGGCAGGTGTTGGGCCATCAAACAACCGTGGTGAATACACCTTGGCCCAAAGCTGAAGCCGCTTTGCTTGTTGACAATGAAGTGACCATGGCCATCCAGATCAATGGTAAACGCCGCGATGAAATCCGTGTGCCAAAAGGTTCAACAAAGGAAACACTTGAGCCTGTTGTTCTCGCCCTGGAAAGTGTAAAACGCGTGCTTGACGGCAAGCCCGTAACCAAGTTCATTGTTGTTCCAGACAGGATTATCAACATCGTATGCGCCAACTAATAGCCATTGCCGTTTTGGGTTTCAGCTTGATTGTATCAGGCTGCAGCTATCGCCCGCTCTATGGAACGGGCTCTGATGGCAAAGGTGTTGCCGTGGCTTTATCTGGCATTGGTGTTGAAGAGCAAAAGTCCCGCGCTGGGCAAATTGTGCGCAACAATCTTATTTCTTCGTTCGGCAATGATGGCACATCTAAATTTGTGTTGCGTTTGTTGCCGGATGAAAAGACCCAACAAGTCTCGTCAGTGTCGTCGCAAAAGCTTTCTCGTCAACGTTATCGTTTGAATATGAAATATGAATTGGCTGATGCGCAAAGTGGCAAGACGGTTGCTTCAGGTTCGAGCTTCTCCAACGTATCTTATGACACGGTTGAGCAACCCATTGCCGATTTGCGCGCTGCTGAGAACGCCCGCGAACGGGCCGCGCGGGAAGTGGCAGAAGACATTCGCTTGCGCCTCGCAGCCTATTTTTCGGCCGGTAACTAATTTCCATGGGCGTTCTGCGCGAGGGCGACCTCGCTGATTTTCTGAAACGGAAATCTGGCCAGTTTAATGGCCTCCTGTTTTATGGCAATGATGAAGCCGCAATCTCTACTGCAGTTCGGCAAGTGGTCGCAGCTTTTGGTGCGGGTGAAGAGCCATTGCGCATGGACGTTTCGACACTTCGGTCTGATCCTGCGGCACTGGATGATGCGTTCCGATCAATGTCGCTTCTGGGTGATCGCCGACTGATTGTCGTGTCCGGCGTTGAGGAAAACCACGTCAACGCATTGCAGTCGGTTTTAGATTCTCATTCAATTGGCAATTTTGTTCTTATTGTTTCGAATTCACTGAAGAAGGGTTCGAAGTTGCGCAATGCAGCCGAGATGAATCCAGTCTTTGCTTCTGTTGGATTTTACGAAGAGACGGGGATTGGTGCATTGGTGCTCCGTGTACAGACAATTGTGAAGCAACACGGCATGGCATTTGATGATGGGGCCGCCGAACGATTTGTTGGGCTTGTTGGTTCAGATCGTTCCATGTTGGTGAATGAGGCAGAGAAATTGTCGCTCTATTGCCATCCCTCTAAGGTGATCACGCGCGAGGATGTTGATGCCATTTGTGGTGATCAGGCTGAATTTGAATCGGATGCGTTGATTCAAGCCGTTTTCGATGGCGACGTGGAATCGGCTGACCGCATCTTTGCATCGATGACATTATCGGGTGATGCCAAGTCTGTGCTCATCATGGCGCAGATGTATTTGGCGAGACTTGAAGCGGTGAGTGCGGCCATGGCGCGCGGTGCTGATTTGGCATCAGCTTGTCGTGCCGCAAGACCGCCTGTGTTCGACAAACAACAATCTGCCGTGGGACGGCAGCTGCGTGTATTCTCCGGTGATGACTTGGGCCGCGCACAAGTGGCCGTTCAGACTGCAATCCTGCAATCCCGTCAAACTGCAGATTTGGGTGACGCGATTACTGCGAGATGTCTGCTTAGTTTGGCCCGTATGGCGCGACAGTTGCGTGCCCGCGCGGCTTAAGGCTTGCTCAAGCGGTGGGCAACCATTTCTAACTGCTCGAGGGTTTTGTAGCTGATTGAAATTGTGCCGGCAGTGCCCTTGTGGTCAACAGATATTGCAAGTCCAAGTGCTGCGGAAACTGAAGCTTCGAGTGCTCTCGTATCAGGGTCTTTTTCTTTTGCCAATGTTTTGGTTTTTGGCTTCGCTGCAACTTCCCGCGTAAGGTCTTCGGCCTGACGAACCGACAGACCCAACTTGATGATTTGTTCGGCGAGGTCTTGTGGATTTTCCATGGCCACAAGGGTACGCGCGTGACCCGCTGAAAGTGTGCCACTTTCAATATGACTGAGCACTGATTCGGGCAGCTGCATCAACCGCATGGTATTGGCGATGTGACTGCGGCTCTTGCCAATCGAATCGGCCAGTTGCTGCTGGGTATAGTCGTAACTGTCCATCAACATTTTATAGGCGCGGGCTTCTTCAAGGGCATTGAGGTCAGCGCGTTGGACGTTTTCGATGATGGCGATTTCAAGTGTTTCGCGGTCATCGAGTTCTCGAATGAGAACGGGTACTTGGTGGATGCCAGCCCGTTGGGCCGCCCGCCAGCGCCGTTCACCAGCGACGATTTCATAATTGCCATTCTTGGGGCGCACGACGATGGGCTGCAATACGCCTTTGTCTCGCAAGGACTTCGACAGTGATTCGATATCATCTTCAGCAAATACCCGGCGTGGATTGTTGGGGTTCGCAGTCAGATGTTCGATTGGCATCATCCGAAGTCCGGTTGCCAAGGTGACAGCTGCAGGTTCTGTTGAATTGATGGAAATAGCTGATTCCACCACATCATCACCAATGAGGGCTGCGAGTCCGCGGCCAAGCCGTTTTTTTTGTAGTTGTGTCATCAAGTGTTACCTAGCAATACTTCAGAAAATGGTTTCGGTTACGAATCGAACTATGCGGCCTTTAATTCTCGCAAATCGCGCTCACGGCGTATCACCTCCGATGCGAGATGAATATAGGCTTGGGAACCAACACAGGAATGGTCATACAACAAAACGGGTTGACCATAGGATGGGGCTTCAGACACCCTGACGTTGCGCGGTATGACCGTTTGGTAAACCTTATCGCCCAAAACAGAGCGCACATCCTGCGCCACCTGCTCCGAAAGCGAGTTGCGACGATCAAACATGGTGAGCACGACGCCCTGAATGGTGAGCTTTGGATTGAGCGTGGTCTTCACGCGCTCAACGGTTTTGAGCAATTGGCTCAAACCTTCCAGCGCAAAGAACTCACATTGCAGCGGCACCAAGATCGCGTCGGCAGCTGATAGTGAGTTGATGGTCAAAAGATTAAGCGACGGTGGGCAGTCTACCAGAATGTAGGAGTAGTCCCGATCAGGCTTTGCGGCCATACGTTTGATGGCATCTGCGAGGCGGTAAGTCTTGCGTTCAAAATCAGCCAGTTCAAGCTCAGCACCCAAAAGATCAATGGTTGCGGGTGAACAATGCAAACGAGGGATTCCAGAGTCGATAATGACGTCGTCAAATTCCGCTTCACCAATCAGTACATGATAGGATGATTTCTGATCAGCGCGGCGTGTAATGCCAAGGCCCGTTGAGGCATTGCCTTGCGGATCAAGATCAATCACCAAAACTTTCTCACCCACGGCGGCAAGTGCAGTTCCAAGATTGATGGCGGTGGTAGTTTTACCGACTCCGCCCTTTTGATTGGCAACAGCCAGAATGCGGGGAGTACTATGGGTTACGCTGGTCACGGGAGGCCTCCTGCACCGCCAGAATGATTCCTTGAGAATCAGTTAAGCTTGGGTGCTTAGTATATTGGATTCTCCAGTATTTTTGTGCTTCGGTCAATTCTTGATCGACATCTTGTCCCTTGTGAAACAGGGCTTGTGCACGGTTTTTCATAAAGGGTTCAGCAAGTGTGAGAAGTTCGGTGGTTGAGGCCAATGCCCGGGCCGTTACAAGTTGAACTTCTGGATAGCCTTTTGGCGGTGTTTTGCCTTCAAGCCGCTCAGGATGAACCTCACCCTTGCAGCCCGTCACCCGCATAGCTTCACGTAGAAATGCAGCTTTCTTATTATTCGATTCATAGAGATGAAATGCGAGACCGCTTGCAATTGCCAAAGGCAAAGCCGGAAAACCTGAACCACTCCCCAGATCAGCTACGGCTTTTGCATCGATAGGGATCAAGGGCAATACTTGTAACGAATCCAACACATGCCGCTCCCAGATTTGCGGGATTGACGCCGGTGAAATTAAATTGATGCGCTGTTGCCAAGTCAGCAGCAGTTCAACGAACTGCTCAATGCGTTGCCATGATTCACGTGAAACATGGAGGCGTTCGGCTTCAGCTAATACGGCTGGTGGTGCTTTGGAAGAGCTCATGCTGCGGCGGTTTGGCGTTGTTTTTTGATGGCCCCGATAAGGCAAGCCACAGCGGCTGGAGTCATACCTTCAATGCGCGCGGCATGGCCGATGGATTTCGGCGTGACCCGTGACAGCTTCAAGCGTAGTTCCATCGAGAGTGCTGGGATGGCGTGGTAATCCAACGTCGCAGGGATCAGCAGGCTTTCCTCGGAACGTGCTTGCGCCACTTCCCGGTGTTGACGGTCCATGTAGCCGGCATAAAGCGCATCAGCTTCCAGAGCGTCCTTGGCGTGTTGTGGTAGTGCATTGAGTTCTGGCCAAAGGCTGGCAACCCGGTCCCAGCCCACTTCTGGCATGGCGATGAGTTGCAGGGCCGACCGCTTCAGCCCGTCTTGATTCACGTGAAACCCTGCTTTGGCAGCGGCTGATGATGTGAGCGTAAGTTCGGTAGCCAGTTGGCGGGCTGCTTCAAGTTCGGTCAGGCGTTTCGCAAAGGCCTTCTGACGTCTTGGACCAACAAGACCCAGTTCCATGCCTTTTGGCGTGAGGCGTTCATCGGCATTGTCAGCGCGCAGCATCAAACGGAATTCAGCCCGCGAGGTGAACATGCGGTAAGGCTCCGTCACGCCACGTGTAATCAAATCGTCGACCATGACACCAAGATAGCCTTCAGCCCGATCGAATGTCGCGTGATCCAGACCCGCTGCACGACGCGCCGCGTTCAGACCTGCAATCAAGCCTTGGGCCGCAGCTTCTTCATATCCCGTGGTGCCATTGATCTGTCCTGCGAGGAAAAGCCCCGGCATGGCTTTAACGGCCAAACCATGATCAAGCTCGCGCGGGTCCACATGGTCATATTCAATAGCGTAACCTGGGCGAATGATGCGCACATGTTCCAAGCCCGCAATAGTGCGAATGAAAGCGCCTTGTACATCTTCTGGCAGCGATGTCGAAATGCCATTGGGGTAAACCGTATCATCATCCAACCCTTCGGGTTCGAGAAAGATTTGGTGCGAATCCTTGGAGGCAAAACGGTTGATCTTGTCTTCAATTGATGGGCAATAGCGCGGGCCGACACCTTCAATCTGACCTGAATACATCGGCGAGCGCGAAAGATTGTCTGCAATAATTTTGTGGGTGCGTTCAGACGTATGGCTGATGAAGCACGAAATTTGCGGTGTGGTAATCCGATCGTTCAAAAATGAAAACGGTATGGCGGGGTCATCACCCTTTTGTTCTTCGAGGATAGACCAATTGATGGTCTTACCATCCAGCCGCGCTGGCGTTCCGGTTTTCAGACGACCAAGTTGCAACCCCGCATCAGCCAATTGTTTTGAAAGCCCAAGGGCAGGTGGATCACCCACACGTCCTGCCGGAATTTTCTTTTCACCGATATGGATGAGACCGTTCAAAAACGTGCCCGTCGTCAAAACAACAGCACGTGAATCAATCCGGCGCCCGTCTTCAGTAACAACACCTTCAACATTGCCGTCGCGAATGATGAAGGCATTCACAGCACCTTCGATGATTGTCAGATTTGCCTGGCCCGACAATTCGTGTTGCATGGCTTGCCGATAAAGTTTGCGGTCAGCTTGCGCCCGGGGGCCACGCACGGCTGGACCCTTTGAACGATTGAGCATGCGGAATTGAATACCTGCCGCATCAGCAACGCGACCCATCAATCCATCCAAGGCATCAATCTCACGGACCAGATGGCCTTTGCCCAAACCGCCAATGGCTGGGTTGCAAGACATCTCACCCAGCGTTGAAAATTTATGAGTGACCAAAGCTGTTGCAGCGCCAGCGCGTGCAGAAGCAGAAGCAGCTTCGGCACCGGCATGTCCGCCGCCCACCACAATCACATCAAACTGCATTTTGTCGTTGCTCATTTGTCAAAACCTGATTCGATCCGTGTACGGACTCTCCCGTTTCACGTGAAACACCAACACTGGTTTATCACTTGCCGATGCAGAATTCGCTGAAGATACGACCCAGAAAATCCTCAACACCAACGCGGCCCGTGATATTTGCCATTGCAGATGCGGCCTTTCGCACATCTTCGGCCATCAATTCAAGCGCGTCATCAGGTTTATCGAGCGCATCGTTAAGGCTCCGAATCGATTGTTCAATAGCATTGCGGTGACGTGCACGCACCATAACGGCCGATTCACCCACATCTGTCTTCTGTGAAACAAGTTTAGACAAGGCTTTACGCAATTCGGCAAGGCCCGCTTCTGTCTTCACCGAAACTGCGATTTCAGATTCGTTTCGCAACTGAATCGATTCACGTGAAACAAGATCGGACTTGTTAAATACAATTAGGTCAGCACCACGCGGCGGTAGGGCCGAAGAGTCCTCAGCAAACGTTCTCACCCACACCAGAATATCCGCACTCGCAATTTCATCCTGCGACCGGGCCATACCCTCGCGCTCAATGACGTCATCGGTTGCTTCACGCAAACCCGCCGTATCGGCCAAGCTCACAGGCAATCCGTTGATCACAATAGGTGCTTCAACCACATCCCGCGTCGTGCCAGCAATCTCAGATACAATTGCGGCTTTGCGACCCGCCAACACGTTGAGCAAAGACGACTTGCCAACATTCGGTGCACCCGCAATGACAATGCGCAAACCGCGCCGCACCAGCGCCGCCTTTTCAGATTGAGCCAGAGCTTCAGACAACACTTCACGAAATTGCTTCAAGCGCGGACGTACCATCGCGACCGCTTGCGCAGCCACGCCATCTTCATCAGCAAAATCAATCGATGCTTCAATAATAGCCAGAGCACCCGTCAATTCACCGTGCCAAGCATGATAGATCGAACTGGCCTCGCCTGAGAATTGTCGCATCGCCAATTTTCTCTGGGCCTCGGTTTCCGACGTCAACAGATCTGCAAGACCTTCGACCTCAACCAAATCCATGCGCTCATTCTCAAACGCACGCCGCGTAAATTCGCCCGGCTCCGCAGGTCTACAATTTTCGAACATTGAAAGTTCACGCAACAGTCGTTCAACAACAATCGGACTGCCATGAACATGAAACTCGGCAACGTCTTCGCCCGTCACGGAATGTGGTGCTGCAAAGTAAAGCACCATCCCTTGGTCTATCAACTCAGTGCTGTTCATGGAATGGATCGATCGCAATACGGCCCGCCGTGCTTTCGGGACCGACCCCGTTAAGGCTTCCAACACAATTCTGCAATCCGGCCCGGAAAGGCGGACCACGGCAATACCGGCCCTACCAGAGCCAGTTGAAACCGCAAAAATTGTCGTTTTACCGTTCATTTCGGAATCGAATCGATACCAATCTGGCCGGTCAAACCCGGCTATGCATTCATGGAGTCAAAGAAATCGCTATTGCCTTTGGTCTGGCGCAACTTGTCCAACAGGAATTCCACGGCATCCACCGTTCCCATCGGATTGAGAATACGACGCAGCACATAGGTTTTCTTGAGCGTGTCGTGCTTGACCAGCAATTCTTCCTTACGCGTACCTGAGCGAAGAATATCAATCGCTGGGAACACCCGCTTGTCGGCAACCTTACGATCGAGGATGATTTCCGAGTTACCGGTACCTTTGAATTCTTCGAAAATCACTTCGTCCATGCGGCTACCGGTATCAATCAAGGCCGTCGCAATAATCGTCAACGATCCACCCTGTTCAATATTACGCGCGGCACCAAAGAAGCGCTTGGGGCGCTGCAACGCATTGGCGTCAACACCACCCGTCAACACTTTGCCTGATGACGGAACAACCGTGTTGTAGGCACGGCCCAGACGCGTGATCGAATCCAAGAGAATAACCACATCGCGGCCATGCTCAACAAGTCGCTTGGCTTTTTCGATGACCATTTCAGCAACGGCAACATGGCGCGTCGCAGGTTCATCGAACGTCGAACTGATGACTTCGCCCTTCACAGAACGTTGCATGTCCGTCACTTCTTCCGGACGTTCGTCAATCAGCAGGACAATGAGGTAGCACTCGGGATGATTGGTCGTAATCGATTGGGCAATATTCTGCAGAATAACAGTTTTACCCGTACGCGGCGGAGCCACAATCAAACCACGCTGGCCTTTTCCGATCGGGGCCACGATATCAATCACGCGGGCGCTATAATCCTTCTTGGTCGGATCAGCGATTTCCAATTCCAAACGTTGATCAGGGTAAAGCGGCGTCAGGTTATCAAAGTGAACCTTGTGTTTGACCTTGTCCGGATCTTCAAAATTGATGTTGTTGACCTTGACAAGAGCAAAATAACGCTCGCCATCCTTCGGGCTGCGAATCTGGCCTTCAACCGTATCCCCCGTCCGCAGGGCGAATTTGCGGATCTGGCTGGGGCTCACGTAAATATCATCAGGCCCTGCAAGATAGTTGGCTTGGGCGGAGCGGATAAAACCAAATCCATCCAGCAAAACTTCGATAACGCCTTCGCCGATAATCTCACTGCCCTTGGCCGCAAGATTTTTCAAAATCGCAAACATCAGTTCTTGCTTGCGCAAGGCACTGGCATTTTCGACTTCCAGCTCTTCTGCCATCACAACAAGTTCAGCAGGTTTTTTCAGCTTCAAGTCCGAAAGCTTGACCTCTTTGAGGTCGACAACATCATTCATATCTAGGTCTTCATTGAAAAGCTGTCTCTGCGGGCAAAAACCAAGGCATCAAGCAGCGAAAGGCGGGAGCGCCCAAATGGACGTGTCACGCTTCTAACAGATCACAGCAGTTTTGCAAAGCCTTCACTGAAACGGCTTCACCACGACCAAAATAATGATCACAATCATCAAAACCGTGGGTGCTTCATTCAGAATGCGGAAATATTTAGACGACTTGATCCTCAATCCTTGCGCAAATTCTCGTGTGTGCCTCTCCAGTTTGCCGTGCACGCCAAACATCAAAACCACGGCAACCAACTTCAACAGCAACCAAATGTCATTGAAGCCAAATCCAGCCAGATAGATTAAACCCAAGCCCGAAAGCAACGACACAACCGACGCTGGACGCATAATCGCTTTCAACAAGCGCCGTTCCATAATCTTGAATGTATCGTCTTGCTCGGATCCGATCAGGCTACCAGCATGATAAACAAACAACCGAGGCAAATAGAGAAGACCTGCCATCCAAGAGATCACGGCAAGAATATGCAGAACCTTGAGCCACTCATACATCAACGTGTTCACTATCAAAATTACGCACAGCATCAACCAACACAGAAACAGTTTCCGGCATCACCTGGGGAACAATCCCATGACCAAGATTAAAAATATGCCGCGCCTTAGGCACACCCACCAAAACTTTCCGAACTTCGCGCCGAACGATATCATCCGACTCCAGCAAAATATTCGGTGCCAAATTTCCCTGAACAGCAACACCTGAAGGTAGCGATTTTAAAACGTCGCGCACAGCCACATCTTGTTCAACCCCCACCGCCGTCGCTTTCGTTGCAAGCGCCACATCCGCATGACCACCACCAACACCACGCGCGAACACAATAACAGGAAAACCCGGATGTGCTTTGCGAACACCGTCCACAATTTGCCGTATCGGGTCATTCACAACGCGCCCCCGAATATCAAACGGAATATCTCCCGCCCAGCTGTCAAAGATTTGCACCACCTGAACGCCCGCTGCTATTTGTCCCAGCAAATAAGTAATCGATGTTTCTACCAACCGCGCAATCAACAGCTGGAACCATGGTGGGTTTTGAACAGCAATAGCCAGCGCTTTCAAACGCTTAGAACTTCCACCTTCAATCATGTAGCTCGCCACAGTCCAAGGAGCGCCACAAAATCCGATGAATCCAATTGACGGCAATAGTTTTTGCCTCACCAAAGACACGGTGTTAAAAACTGACGCAAATTCGTTGGAAGTCCCACCATCAGATAACCGCTCCACCTCATCCAAATTGGAAACCGTCTCCAACCGTGGCCCTTCGCCCTCCAGAAAATCCAATTTCAAACCCATGGCATGGGGCACAACAAGAATATCCGAAAACAAAATCGCCGCATCCATGTCGTAACGCCGAAGTGGTTGCAATGTCACCTCACAAGCCAATTCTGGATTATAACACAGCGAGAGAAATGACCCTGCTGTCTCCCGTAACCTTTCTGTATTCCGGTAAATACCGCCCAGCCTGCCTCATGAGCCAGATTGGTCTGCGACTTGGCTCATTGCCAGACAGTACATCGATTATAGGACATTCGAGCGACATATTTTCAAACCATCTAAAATGAATCTTTAAGTTGATGATTCTGTTGTCCTGTGAATAACAGGACTTATGTGGATAACCGCCAACAGGTCCGCTCCTAGCACTCCCTGTTGTTTTCAGCCATGCCGAAAAAGCAACCGGCTTTGTTAAGGTTTCATTAACCAATGTGGCACTGGCACCACTCACTACAACTGGACCAAAGCCATCACTTGAGAATGTGGACAGCCAGTTTCTCTATCAACAGGTCCAGCAGATCGAACCCCCGCAACCACCTTGTTTTCCACAATCTTCCACAGGCACCGCGAAAGCTGTGGTCAAAGCCAAAGCTGCCTGCATGATGTTCAAAATTCTGATAAGTCACCGGGATGATCTACTTGGCATCCCAAAGCGAAATCCGTCGTCAGCTTCTCACCAATGCAGGCGTCGAATTTGTGTCACTCGCATCTCCTCTCGTTGAAGAGGCCGAAAAGGCAAAGTGTGAAAATCTTAGTCCCCCTGACTTAGCCAAACATCTAGCAACTGCCAAAGCCATGGCAGTGGCTCTGATGCATCCAGCAGATCTGGTTATCGGCGCTGATCAGACACTGGAGTTTGAAGGACAAGTGATACACAAAGCCCACTCAAAACGCGACGCAGAGGCAACGCTCAACAATCTCAGCGGAAAACAACATTTATTGCATTCAGCCATCGCAATCACACAAGGCCGCATACTCACGTTTCAACACCTGTCTACAGCCACCCTCACCATGCGAAAACTGACACCCGCTTTCATTAGTAATTATCTTGATAAGATTGGCGACGATGCTTTTATATCACCAGGCGCATATCAAATTGAAAAAACCGGCGCGCAATTGTTTGACCAAATTTCTGGCGATCACTTTTCCATATTAGGTCTGCCGCTCTTACCCGTACTTGCGTTCTTGCGCCAAATCGGTGAACTAAAATCATGATAAAAGCATCTGTCATCGGTTGGCCTATTAATCATTCTCGCTCACCCTTGATCCATGGGTATTGGCTGAAGCAGCATAATATTGTTGGTAGCTATGAAAAACACGCGGTGGCACCCGACAAGCTCAAGGCATTTATTGAAACTCTGCGCGACGGTGTGCACGTCGGCACCAATGTGACAATCCCCCATAAGGAAACCGCACTTGCGTGGGTTGACGAGGCCGACGAAAGAGCCCGCCGTATTGGCGCGTTGAACACCATCTGGCGTGAAAACGGAAAACTGCACGCCACCTCAACGGATGGTCAGGGTTTCATGGCCAATGTGTTACAAACCCTGCCCGCATTTGACGTGACAGTTGGTGCTGTGACCATTCTGGGTGCAGGTGGTTCAACGCGGTCGTTGACGGACGAACTATTGCGGCGTGGCGTGAGCCGCATCAATATCTGGAACAGAACAGCGAGCCGGGCGCAAGAACTGGCACAACATTTTGGCACAATGGTTCATGCCATATCATCACCAGAACTTCCCCAGCACTTGGCGCACACAAACCTCCTCATCAATACGACGGCAGCCGGAATGAATGGGGATGAAGCCTTGTATGTACCATGGGAAAATCTACATTCAAAAGCTGTCGTCGCTGACATCGTTTATACGCCCTTGATCACCACATTTTTGCAAGCTGCAGAAAAACGCGGACATGCCATTGTGCCAGGTCTTGGCATGTTGCTGCATCAAGCTGTTGTTGGATTTGAAAAGTGGTTTGGTGTGCGACCTGAAGTAACACAGGAACTATATGATCTCATCGCCAAAGACATTGACCCGGACTTCATACCATGATCACCATCGGCCTTACGGGCTCAATCGCGATGGGCAAATCTGAAGTGAGTCGGATTTTTCATAAACAAGGAATCCCCGTCTTTGATGCCGACCGCGAAGTGCACGCTCTTTATGACAGTCAGGCGGGTGTGGAACTACTGAAACCACATGTTCCAGAAGCGATCATAAACAGCAAAATAGATCGCGCTGCGCTGACGAAAATTGTGATGGCCGATCCGCAACGGTTGAACGCACTCGAAACAATTGTCCACGACGAGATTTCAAAACGTCGCGCCGAGTTCAAAGAAAACACTGACCAACAGGGTCATGCCTTTGTGGTTTTTGATATTCCCTTGTTGTTTGAAAAGAACCTTGGGAAAACTGTTGATGTCACAGTTGTTGTTTCTGCGCCTGCACATGTGCAGCGGCATCGCGCCCTTGCTCGTCCTGGAATGACAGAAGAAAAATTTGAAATGATAGTGTCCCGCCAAATGACAGACGCGGAAAAACGCAAACGCGCGGATCACATCATTGAAAACAACGGATCGTTGGATGATCTCGAATCAAAGGTTCTGGCCTGCCTTGCTCAAATCAAAAGGGAACATGCCCTATGACTCGTGAAATCGTTCTAGATACGGAAACCACAGGCTTATCCCCGCGCGATGGCCATCGCATCGTTGAAATCGGTGCTGTAGAGCTGATCAACCACATGCCTTCAGGGCAAAGCTTTCACGTCTATCTTGATCCGCAGCGTGACATGCCCAAAGAAGCCGAAGCAGTGCACGGTCTCTCGGCTGAATTCTTGAAAGGCAAGCCGCTGTTTGGTTCTGTCGCAGATGAGTTTTTGGCATTCATCGGTGATTCCATAATGGTCATTCACAATGCCAGTTTTGACATGACCTTTATCAATTCAGAACTTAAATCTGTTGGCAAGTCTGCCATCGCCATGAGCCAGGTGATTGACACCCTTGCGGTGGCGAAACAAAAATTCCCCATGGCATCCAATAGCCTTGACGCCTTATGCAAACGCTTCGGGATTGACCTGTCCCGCCGCACAAAACACGGCGCACTTCTTGATTCTGAATTATTGGCAGAAGTCTATTTGGAATTGATTGGAGGCCGACAAACGGCCTTGGGGCTTGCAACACCCGCCACAGTGAAACGTGCATCGCAAACTGTGTCTCAATCTATTGCGCGAAGTCGGCCCACGATTTTGCCAGCACGCCTCACTGAAATGGAAAGGGCAGCCCATGCTGCCCTTGTCCTTGAACTTGGTGATAAGTCGCTCTGGCCGAAGCCAGAATAACTAAGCCGACTGTTTTTGCTGCGCCATGCGGCGTTGATACATGGCTGCAAAATCAATGGGGTCTAACATCAAGGGTGGAAAGCCACCATTTCGCGTTGCTTCAGCCATAATTTGCCGGGCGAAGGGAAACAACATGCGCGGACATTCAATCAACACCGCTGCATGCAGTACATTCTGCGGGAAATTTTCCAA
Source organism: uncultured Alphaproteobacteria bacterium (assembly GCA_963779145.1). GTDB lineage: Bacteria > Pseudomonadota > Alphaproteobacteria > Rhizobiales > Aestuariivirgaceae > Aestuariivirga. The sequence continues at coordinate 36,331 of CAVZXJ010000035.1, read as the reverse complement.
GCGGAAAATGCCAGCGTAAAGCAGCTCGGCCGCAAACACCACTTTACCATCTCCCGTGGCCTTGGCATCCAGATGAAGTTCAACTTCAAAATCATTAGGGCCAAGGTTCTTGGCATTCACATTGACAGCAATGTTGATGTCAGGCTGCTGCTGTTGTGGTGCAAGGGATTGTGGTGCATTCGGATTTTCAAAGCTGAAATCCTTTGTATATTGACCAAGAATTTTGAGCGAGGGCTGCGTACCAGGGGCTGGCGCAGGCGCACTCAAATTAGGGGCAGGTGCCGCTGTTGGTTTTGATCCGCCATTCACGCGCGGTGCGACCCGTGGTGCAGGTGGTGCTTTGCCAACGGCCTTTTTTGCTGCTGTCTTTACGGGTTTGGTTGCTTTCGCCATCATCTTCTCCGAATTGTCATGTTCCGGATGTGCCGCATCCGTTCGAACCGGAAATAGGGATTACAGTATGGTAAGGTGCGCCGCAAGCGTAGCAAAGGCGCTTTGAATGCTTCGACTTGTTGCCTATATAGAGTTGAGAGTTGGCAAATTGCTGCCGCACCACGTTAAAGGGTAATTTCATGTCTCCGGGTCTTGATCCTCTCAATATTATTCTTCTCGCCGTAGCTGCTATCGTAGCTTGGCGGCTGTGGTCTGTTTTGGGCACCAGAACAGGCTTTGAAAAACCACCAATTGTTTTGCAGCCTGCACCCGAAAAGCCGAAGTCTGAAACAGCGCCGTCAGAACACGTTGGACCGACTTTAGACTTGGAAGTGCAAAAGCCAGTTTGGCAGGACTATGCCAAAGAAGGCAGTGAGCAGGCCCTAGGGCTTGAAGCGATAGCTGCAAAAAGCGCTGGCTTTACGGCTGCCACATTCATTCAAGGTGCCAATGCCGCCTATGAAATGGTGCTGGAAGCCTTCGCGGCACCCGACAAAGCTGCTTTGAAGAATTTGTTGTCAAAAGAACTGCTCGACAGTTTTAACTCAGCTATCGATGCCCGCAATGCCCAAGGGCATAAAATGAAATTCCAGTTTGTCGGCGTGAAGAAAGCCGAAATCAAACGCGCCGCCTTGATCGGCAACAAGGCCCAGGTCGAAGTCGACTTCACATCGGAAATGATTAGCGCCACACAAGATAAGTCCGGCAATGTGGTTGACGGCGATGAAAAATCAATTCGTACCGTCACAGATCTTTGGACCTTTGAGCGTGATGTTACCTCGCGCGATCCAAACTGGAAATTGATTGCAACCGACGACAATGGCTGATGCGCTTGCTCCAATCCAATTTGCCGACGTCTCAGGGTGGTCCACCGCTGACCTGACGGTATCATTGCAAGCCTTTCAACGCTCTGCCGCAGAAATATTGAAGACAGCATCAGGATTTCGGAGAGAAACACAATTCGGCGGCAAGTTAGAGGATTGGACGGCAACCTGTGAAGCTGCACACAACGCGACACATGCGCGTTCATTTTTCGAAACTCATTTTCGCCCTTTCAAAGTGAAGGATGAAGACCGCCCAGAGGGACTGTTCACAGGCTACTACGAGCCGCAACTTCAAGGCGCTCTTGAATATTCCCAAGAGTTTCCGGTTCCCGTTTATGCCCGTCCGCCAGATCTTGTGGCCTTCACCGAAAGCGAAGCGGCTGCCACTGGCCTCAGTTATGGCCGTCGTGTTGAAGGAACACCACAAGCCTATGACACGCGTGAGCAGATCGAAAAGGGTTCGCTCGTTGGGAAAGCGAAAGTCATATGCTGGGTGAGTTCCTGGGTTGATGCTTTTTTTATGCATGTTCAAGGCCAAGGACGCGTGGTCCTAAAAAACGGCAATTCTTTGCGTTTGAGTTACGCCGCCAAAGCGGGGCACCCTTACACAGGCATTGGCCATGTGCTGATTGAACAAGGTATTGCACCCAAAGATAAAATGTCCATGCAAGTGTTACGCGATTGGATGGCAGCCAACCCAAATGCCGCACGCCAACTGATGTGGCAAAATAAATCCTACATCTTCTTCCAAGCAACCGAAGTTGAGGATACGAAACTGGGTGGCATTGGCGCCGCCAAAGTCAATTTAACACCCATGCACAGCCTCGCCGTTGATCGGCGCTATTGGATGTTTGGCACGCCATTGTGGATTGAAACCCATTTGCCGCCTGAAGTGAAGCAATCCGCCGCTCCCATCAAACAGCTTATGATCGCACAAGATACGGGCACCGCCATTCGCGGCATCATCCGGGGTGACTTTTTCTGGGGTTGGGGCGAAGACGCTGAAAGCATTGCGGGCCACATGAAAAGTGCAGGCGCCATGACAGCACTTCTGCCTTTGCCGTTGGCCATGAAAATGGACCACGAAAAATGACGCGCAAATCCTTTGAGGCACCTGACCATGCTTTGTGGGAAGAAGTGAGGCAATCCATTAAACCCTTGGGCCTTGTCAAAAAGCGCAAGAGCAATGCCATCAAACCGACACATCCGATTGCCGCAATCAAAACGCGGGCCATGCCCACACCTGAGATTACAATTGCTCATCGCAAAGTGAATGAACGCCCACCTCCACTGGCGCAGATGGATCGACGCACAGCCCAGCGCTTGAACCGTGGGCAAATAGAACCTGAGGCGCGTTTGGATTTGCATGGCGAGAATTTGGAAACAGCCCGCATGAAGTTGCTCCACTTTTTAGCGGGCGAACGCCATCGCGGGTGTCGTTATGTATTGGTCATCACGGGCAAGGGGGCATCTCCATTCGCGCGCCACACCTTGCACGGCACCACACATTTTCACACACCTGAGCGCGAAGGCCGTTTGAGGCGAGAAGTGCCGATGTGGTTGCACGAGGAAAATTTCAGACTGCATGCCGTGGGCTTTCAACCCGCCCACCCGAAACATGGGGGCGGGGGCGCATTTTATGTACGACTGCGCAAATCGGGCCATCAGGCATGACGCCCTTCGGCGAAAAATTGCGGGCACTCCGTGATCAACGCGGCATTACGTTGAAACACATGGCGGAAGCCTTGAATGTGTCTTCCGCCTATTTGTCAGCACTTGAACACGGAAAACGAGGCCGCCCCTCCTGGCGTTTGGTGCAAGCCGTCATCGCTTACTTCAATATTATTTGGGATGAAGCCGAAGAGCTTGTAAAACTCGCACGCATATCCCACCCCCGCATCACCATAGACACAGCGGGTCTCAATCCAAAAGCCACTGAGCTTGCAAACCGTTTGTCACAAACCATCAACAAATTGGACGACCAACGCATCGCCACGATGATGGCAGTGCTCGATGCCAAACCCAACCCTACGAGCAAACATTGAAATGAAGTACTTCCACCATGATTGAATTTGCAACAGCCATGATCGAAGCACTCCCCGACGGAGCTATCATCGTCAATTCAAGTGGTGACGTATCAGCCGCAAATGCTGCTGCTGTAGATATTTTCCAATCCCGTCTTGTAGGTCTGCCGGTGATATCAGTCATTCGCAGTCCGGCCTTCAACGCATCACTTTCAAATGTCGTAAGTACCAAAACGCCAACGACCGTTGATGTCGAATTTCATGGCCGCCCGCCCCGTCAGGTCAACGCACACATCGCGCTGTTTGGTCAAAATGGCGATATCCTCATCGTCATGCGCGACTTAACCCGCGAACAAGCCATTGAAAAAATGCGCTCAGATTTTGTCGCCAATGCCTCCCATGAAATGCGCACACCGCTTGCCACCATCATCGGTAGTATTGAAACGCTACAAGGTGCGGCCAAGAACGATCCCAAAGCGCGGGATATGTTTTTAACAACGATGTTGTCGCAATCCCACCGGATGAAGCGCTTGATTGATGACTTGCTTACTTTGAGCCGCATTGAATTGAATGAACATGTGCGCCCCAACGGGCGGGTAGCGCTTCTAAATGTTCTCAAACAAGCCAAAGCCAATCTTGCGCAACAGGCCTTGGATTTGAAGGTGAGCTTCATCCTATCTGGTGATCCTGAACTGACTGTTGCAGGTGACGCTGACGAATTGATGCAAGTCGCTCAAAACCTGATTGAGAACGCCATTAAATATGGAGGCGATGGCGGCAAGGTTGAATTGAGTTGCTCAGTGCGGGGCAACGAAGCTGTGTTTGCCGTAAAAGATTTTGGCAAAGGCATTGCGGACGTGCATTTGCCACGCCTGACGGAACGATTTTATCGCGTGAGCACACAAGAAAGCCGGGCTCGCGGTGGCACGGGTCTTGGCTTGGCAATTGTGAAGCATATTCTTCTGCGCCATCGCGGAAAACTTGAAATTTCATCCAAGCCGGGCGAAGGCAGCACCTTCACAGTCTCACTTCCTCGTTTTGAATCATAAACTTACGCTGTCATATAACCGATACAAAACTGTCTCATAAATCTCACATCGAAAAACTATTGCAGAATAGTCAAAAGATCACAGGAGACAAACAGACATGAAACGCATTCTTTTTGCAGCATCACTTGCAGCCCTTTCCATATCACCAGCATTTGCGCGCGACGAAATCCGCATTGTTGGCTCATCCACCGTTTATCCATTCACAACTGCCGTTGCCGAAAGCTTCGCAAAAGCTTCGGGCATGAAGACACCAGTTGTTGAATCAACCGGAACAGGCGGCGGCTTCAAATTGTTCTGCGCTGGTGTTGGCGCTGAACACCCTGATTTCACCAACGCATCACGCGCTATCAAGAAGGCCGAATTTGAAACCTGCGTAAAGAACGGTGTAACCGACATCGTAGAAATCAAGGTTGGCTTTGATGGTTTGACCTTGGCCAACGCTGCTTCTGGCCCAGATGCAAAATTCACCAAGCAACAAATTTTTATGGCACTGGCCAAGCAAGTGCCAGACAAGGACGGCAAGCTCGTCGACAATCCATACAAAATGTGGAACGAAATCGACGCTTCGCTGCCAGCTGAAAAGATCGAAGTTTTCGGCCCGCCACCCACCTCCGGCACACGCGATTCTTTCGCTGAACTGGTGATGGAAAAGGGTGCTGAAAAGTTTGAATCACTTGCCGCCATGAAGAAGGCCGATGCAAAGGCTTTCGAAGTGGTTTGGAAAACCATGCGCACCGATGGCGCCTATGTTGAAGCTGGTGAAAACGACAACTTGATCGTTCAAAAGCTTGAAGCAAATCCAAAAGCTTTCGGCATTTTCGGCTTCTCTTTCCTTGAAGAAAACGAAGGCAAGATCAAGGGTTCGGAAATTGATGGCAAGAAGCCAAGCTTCGAAACCGTTTCTTCGGGTGACTATAAGGTAGCTCGCCCACTCTTCATCTACGCCAAGAAGCAACATGTTGGCACCATTCCAGGCATGGCTGAATTTGTGGCTGAATATACCTCCAGCAAAGCTTTGAGCGAAGATGGCTATTTGGCTGACAAGGGTCTCATCCCATTGCCAGCTGATCAAGCAGCAGCAACGGCTGCTGTTGCCAAAGACATGGTTGCTTTGACGGCTGATTTGATCAACTAATTCCGTCGTCAAATAAACGTCAAGGACGGGACCTGCGGATGTACCAGGACCGTCCTTGATTTGAGAAATTGAAAAAAATGACGACCACAATTGATAGCAAACCGGCCTACAAACCAAAGCTCAGTCGTAAGTTTGAGCCATTGGTGCTTGTTCTGCTTGCAGCAGCATCAGCGGTTGCGGTGCTCACAACCATCGGCATTGTTTTGTCGGTTGTTTATGAAAGTTTGCGCTTCTTTGCCGAAGTGCCCGTGTTGTCGTTTCTTTTTGGAACCGAATGGGCACCTACGGCTGAACCTGGTCAGTTTGGCATCTTACCGTTGCTAGGCGGCACACTCCTCATAACTTTAATTGCAATTGTTATTGCGGGCCCCCTGGGCCTCTTCTCGGCAATCTATTTGGCTGAATACGCCAGCGCCAATGCGCGGCGTTGGATTAAGCCAGTTCTTGAACTTCTTGCCGGCATTCCAACTGTTGTGTTGGGCTTCTTTGCGGCTCTTACGGTTGCACCCTTCTTGCGCCAAATGGGCGAAAGCATTGGCCTGACGGTCGCTTCTGAATCGGCTCTCGCCGCCGGCCTCGTCATGGGCATGATGATTGTGCCGCTCATCTCATCACTGTCCGATGACATCATCAACGCCGTGCCACAATCCTTGCGTGATGGTTCATATGCATTGGGCGCCACTAAATCTGAAACGATTAAAAAAGTGGTCTTGCCAGCAGCCTTGCCTGGCATTGTTTCAGCGTTCATTCTCGCAACTTCTCGCGCTATTGGTGAAACCATGATTGTGGTTATGGCAGCAGGTCTCGCTGCAAATCTCACCTTCAATCCGTTCGCAGCCGTCACCACTGTCACAGTTCAAATTGCGACTTTGCTGGTCGGTGACCAAGAATTCGATTCTGCAAAAACACTTTCCGCTTTTGCTTTGGGACTGGTCTTGTTCCTCATCACTTTGGTGCTTAACGTCATCGCACTCAAAGTTGTTCGCAAATACAAGGAACAATATGACTAAGTCTCTCACCACAAAGCGCTATGCCACTGAACGCCGTTTCAAAGCCTATGGCCTAGCAGCCATTGCCGTCACCGGTCTATTCCTTGCATTTTTGCTCGTTGACATTATCGGCAAAGCCATACCGACATTCACGGTCAATTCGGCCACCTTGTCAGTCATCGTTGATCCTGCAAAGGTTGACGCAGCCAATCCAAAGGCAGGCGATTTTCAAGGTCTCATCAAACAGGCTTGGCAGGCACAATTTCCAGACGTCACCTCCCGGGGTGACAAGAAAAAACTCAATGGTTTGATCTCGGCCCGTGCCGCCGACGCCATTCAAGACCGTGTCGTCGCCGATCCGACATTGATCGGTCAAACCATAACCATTCCCTTAGCCTTTGCATCGGACGCCGACCTTTACTTAAAGGGTATGAATTCAGCGGCACTCGATGAAAAAGAAACAGGATGGCTCAACGCCCTGCGAGAAAAGGGCGGCATAACCTCTGGCTTCTCATCTAACTTCTTCACCAATGGCGATTCCCGTGAACCGGAAAATGCGGGCATTCGTGGAGCTTTGATTGGGTCGGTCTTTACAATATTGGTGACACTTTCGGTGGCCTTGCCTTTGGGTGTTGCGGCGGCGTTGTATCTTGAAGAGTTCGCTCCAAAAAATAGACTGACGGACATCATTGAAGTCAACATCAACAATCTAGCAGCCGTTCCTTCAATCATTTTTGGTCTTCTCGGCTTGGCTGTATTTTTGAATGGCTTTGGTTTGCCGCGATCGACAGCATTGGTAGGTGGTTTGGTTCTGGCCTTGCTCGTCCTGCCAACAATCATTATCGCATCGCGTGCGGCCATCCGCTCGGTTCCGCCATCCATCAAGGAAGCGGCACTGGGTGTCGGTGCATCGCATCAACAAGCGGTCTTCCATCACATTCTGCCATTGGCCTTGCCGGGCATTTTGACGGGCACCATTTTAGGTGTTGCCCGTGCATTGGGTGAAACAGCACCGCTTCTTATGATCGGCATGATTGCCTTCATCGCTGATATTCCGGGTGGTGTAACCGACTCCGCAACAGTACTTCCAGTACAAGTCTATCTCTGGTCAGATTTGCCCGAAGAAGCCTTCAAGTCACGCACAGCAGCTGCCATTTTGGTTCTGCTTGCACTTCTCTTCTGCATCAACGCGCTGGCAATCTACTTGCGCAACAAATTTGAACGACGGTGGTAAACATGAACGATATGAGTTTCAAAACCCTGCTAACACCTTCGCCACCGAAGATTACAACGGAGCGCGATACAAAAATTATCGCAAAGGACGTGAATGTTTTCTACGGCGAGAAACACGCCATTCATAACTTGTCGATCGAAATTCCAGATCGTGCAGTGTCCGCTTTCATAGGTCCATCAGGTTGTGGCAAGTCCACATTCTTGCGCACTATTAACCGCATGAACGACACGATACCAAGTTGCCGCGTACAGGGTGACATGCGTGTGGACGGTCAAGATATTTATGCCCGCGAACTCGACGTTGTTGAATTGCGCGCCCGCATCGGCATGGTGTTTCAAAAGCCAAATCCATTCCCAAAATCAATCTTCGAAAACGTCGCCTATGGTCCGCGCATTCACGGTCTTTCGAAAGACAAGCAAGACCTTGAGCGTATTGTTACCGAAAGCTTGAAAAAAGCAGGGCTTTGGGAAGAAGTGAAAGATCGCCTTCTCCAACCGGGCACTGGCTTGTCCGGTGGTCAGCAACAACGTCTCTGCATCGCGCGCGCAATTGCCGTCAATCCGGAAGTTATTCTGATGGACGAACCTTGCTCAGCCTTGGACCCCATCGCCACGGCACGCATTGAAGAACTTATTCATGAACTGAAAAAGAACTTCTGCATCGTCATCGTCACCCATTCCATGCAACAGGCGGCCCGCGTGTCTGATCTCACGGCCTTCTTCCACCTCGGTGTCTTGGTTGAAGTGGGTGATACGGATGTGATGTTCACACAGCCCCAAGATAAGCGCACGCAAGATTATATTACAGGCCGCTTCGGCTGAGGAGTTCGACCATGTCAGACCATATTGTTAAAGCTTACGACGATGATCTTGCAGCATTGAAATCAATGCTCTCGCAGATGGGTGGGCTTGCCGAAGAACAACTGGCACGCAGCATTGACGCGCTGGTGCGTCGCGACACCAAACTGGCCGATGCTGTGATCCAAGCCGATGAAAAAATCGATGCCATGGAAATTGCAATTGAAGAAAAGGCCGTGCTCACCATCGCCAAGCGCCAACCTATGGCAAAAGATTTGCGTAACATCATCGTGGCCATTCGCATTGCCGCCGATATTGAACGCATCGGCGACTTGGCCAAGAACATCGCCAAACGCTCCCATGCTATTTACGACGCCATGCCCCAACGTCTCACAAAAGGCTTAGCGCGTTTGGGTGATTTGTCCCAAGCCCAGGTCAAGCTGGTATTAGACGCCTTTGCAGCATCAGATGCAGACAAAGCCATGGATGTGTGGCTGCATGATGAAGATATTGACGCACTTTACAATTCCATCTTCCGCGAACTCCTGACTTACATGATGGAAGATCCACGCATGATTGGGGCCTGCACGCATTTGTTGTTTGCAGCAAAAAATATCGAACGCATTGGTGACCACGCCACCAATATTGCAGAGAACATTTACTACCTCGTGCACGGTGAAATGCTGAAAGAACAACGTCCGAAAAAAGACAAGACGGCGACCACACCATTTTCAGCTGTGAATAACGATTGAGGACAATATGAGCGCCTCCATTCTAATTGTGGAAGACGAAGTCTCAATTCACCAACTGTTGGACTATAATCTTCGCGCCGAAGGTTTCCGTACCCGTGTGGTGGAAACCGGCGAAGAAGTTCACTCGGCCATCAGCGATGAAATGCCTGATCTTGTTTTGCTGGATTGGATGTTGCCTGGCTTGTCTGGTATTGAAGTCTGTAAACTGATCCGCGCGCGCCCTGAGACACAAACTCTCCCCATCGTTATGCTGACAGCGCGAGGCGAAGAGGCCGAGCGCGTACGTGGTTTGGCAACGGGTGCTGATGATTATATTGTGAAGCCTTTTTCTGTACCCGAAGTGATGGCCCGCATTCGCTCAATCTTGCGTCGCGTAAAGCCAGAGTCTGTCGCCGAGGAATTGAGACAAGGCGATATATTGCTGGATCGCGCCCGCAAACGTGTAACGCGCGGCAGCCGCGATGTGTCCTTGTCACCCACGGAATTCCGTTTGCTTGAATACCTTATGCAACAGCCAGGCCGCGTCTTCAGTCGCGCCCAATTGCTGGATCGAGTCTGGGGAAATGACAGTGATGTGGATGAACGCACAGTTGACGTTCACGTCGGGCGTTTGCGCAAGAATTTGTCACGTGGCAAAGAAGCCGAACCCATCCGCACAGTCCGCGCCAGCGGCTACGCCTTCGACGATCGCTTCGGAAAATAAAATATCATTTCGAACAAGAGTGGATAGTGATGACCAAGCAGACCAATTCGGTTGTCCATGGTCGTAATGTAGGATTGAGAAATCAGTGTTGCAGCAGGATGAGATCGCTGGGTTGAAACCCGACCTGCGCCGTGCTGCCGATAGCCGGTGGTGCGGCATCATTCCGATTGAATGTATCGAGCGACACAGACTGACCATCAATTGCAACACGCAGACGAATGACCGAACCTAGAAACTGCACATCTTCAATTGTGCCGGAAAGGGTGACGGCGGGCACCTGTTGGCGCCCCAATTGCAGGGCCTCCGGCCGCAGCGCCAATGTTACTGTATCATTCTTTTTCTGAACCAGATTTCCCATTGCAAGCTTCACCGTCGTGCCACCTATCGCAACAATTCCATTCTTGGAATCGATAACGACTGCTTCAAAGGTGTTGAGGGTACCCACAAAGTTGGCGACAAAGCGCGTCGTCGGGCGATTATAAATTTCATGCGGCGGGCCCACTTGTTCAGCGCGACCTTGGTTCATCACCACCACACGATCTGAAATCGACAAGGCTTCTTCCTGATCATGAGTCACAAAAATTGTGGTGATACCGAGTTCGCGTTGAATGTCCCTGATTTCTTTCCGCAAACTTACTCTGATTTTTGCATCCAATGCTGACAGTGGCTCGTCTAGCAGCAAAACGCGCGGGCGCACAGCCAAGGCGCGTGCAAGTGCCACGCGCTGTTGTTGCCCGCCGGACAGTTCAAACGGATAGCGTGCTCCAAGCTGAGGCAGTCCAATCAAGGCCAGCATTTCGGCAACGCGTTCATCGATGACGCTCTTCTCCAATCGTGCAACCTTCAATCCAAAAGCAACATTCTGGGCAACAGTCAGATTGGGAAACAGCGCATAGGATTGGAACACCAGCCCGATGTTGCGCTGGCTTGGACGTAAGTCTCGTGATGTCGTCATTCTCAATCAACAATACGACCAGCACTTGGCGCTTCAAACCCTGCAACCATGCGCAACACCGTGGTTTTGCCGCAGCCCGATGGCCCCAAGAGTGAAACAAATTCTCCTTTGCCGATGTCGAGATCGAAGTCTTCCACGACGGAAGTTTTACCGAAGGATTTTTTTAAACCTTCAAGTTTTAGATAGGTCATTGTGGAAGAGCTTTCGGGTGTTTCGAGAAACGGGTCAGAAGTTGGATTAATGCCATGCAGGCCCAAGTGATGGCAAAGGCGATAACGGCGAGTGCCGCAGGCTCATAGGCTTTGTTGCCACCCATCCACACCATGTAAGGACCAAACGCCGGACGATCCAAAAGTGCTGCAAGCACATACTCACCAATGACAATAGCAAAGGTCAGGAATGCTCCTGACAAAATGGCAACAAATACATTCGGTAAAATCAAGCGGAGAATAATGGTCAACCATCCGGCACCCAGACTCTGAGCAGCTTCCGTCAGCGTGCGAATATCAATGGTACGAAGACCCGTATCCACGGCGCGATACATGTAAGGCAGCGCCAGAACAGTATAGCCGAACATCAGCAGCACATTGGTTCCTGTGGCGCTTCCCGTAAGAGGAAGCCAGCTTGAAGTGTTGTAAAGCCGGATATAGCCAAACACGATGACGATTGGCGGAATGACCAGCGGTAGCAGCGTGATGAATTCGATGTAGGGCCGCAGCCGTGGAAGTTTCAGGCGCACCCAAAATGCAGTGGGCGTCACAATCAAAAGGCCAACCACAATTGTAAACAACGCCATCACCACGGAGTATGCAAAGGTCTCACGAAATTGCGGGTCAGTCAGTACGGTTTGATAGGCATCGAAAGAATAAACGCCACGTCGCGCCCGCAATGAAAATTCAAACGTTGCCAGAAGTGGCAAAAAGAAAAACAACACTCCGATAATAAATGTAAACCATGCAGCGATTTTAGACAGCTTCATTTTTGCCACCGCTCGGCGCGACTGCGCAAAACAATATAGATGAGATTGGCAATTCCGGTGATAGCGATCATTGCAAACGCGATAGCGTAACCCAAGTGCGGGTCCTGCAACACGTCACCGCGAATTTGCGCAAACAGCAAAATGGGTACGATGGAAAGCGATGACCCCGTGAGCGCCATGGCCGTTGCCACAGCTCCAAACGCATTGGCAAACAACAGTGCAAATGTACCGAGCAACGAAGGCCACAGCACGGGAAGCGCCACGCGCCGCCAATATTCAAATCCTTCCGCGCCCAGGCTTTCTGCGGCCTCACGCCATTCGCGTTTCAAACCATCAAGTGCGGGTGTGATGATCAACAACATGAGCGGAATTTGGAAATAGAGATAGGCCAAGGTGAGGCCTGTAAAGCTGATCAGATTAAAGCCCGTCGCCGCCAGATTGATGTTGAACACATCACGCAGAATGACCGTGAGAATACCTAAGCGCCCAAGCGTCGCAATGAAAGCAAATGCCAGCGGCACGCCAGCGAAATTGGAAGCAACGCCTGAGAATGTAAGGGTGGCATCTCGCAGCCAATTTGGTAGCCCACCACGCGTTACGGCAATCGCCAGCAACAAGCCAAACACACAACCGAGGAAGGCCGTAAGCAAACTGATTTTCATCGACAACCAAATTGCGGCCAGAATATTGGGCGCTGTAAGGCCCACAAGATTATTAAATGTGAACCCACCATCAACGGTGCGGAATGCGCCTAAAACAATCTGGAATGTTGGCAACACCAGAAACAATATTACGAAAACAAAAAACGGCAAAACGCCCAACCAATTCAAAATGGCTGGTGGCAAAATAGAACGACGCGGCGAATTTGGTTTCATCGTGGAAATGCGGCCCCCACGCAAAAGCGCGAGGGCCGCTGGATATTATTTTACGACTGCGCCAACAACCTTGTCCCAGTTGCCGGTTACAACAGCCTTGTTTTCACCTTGCTGTTCAACGGTTGGGAACACAGCCTTGGCATAAGCCTCGGCTGGTGGAAGTTTGGCCAAAAGATCAGCAGGAATTTTGCCTGCTGCCGACATGGCGTTGAAGCGGGCTGGGTGGCAATAACCCTTCAACCATGCTGTCTGGCCTTCGTCGGAATAAAGATATTCCATCCAGAGTTTTGCGGCGGCTGGGTGTGGCGCAAATGCCGAAATGGCTTGCACATAAACGCCAGCGAGCGAGGAAGACTTTGGCACCACCACTTCCATCGGCGGGTTGCCCTTCAAGCTGTCGCGCCAAGCCAACAAATTATAATCCCATGCTGCAACGATTGGCGTTTGACCTTGTGCAATGGTGCCAGACTTTCCTTCAACTGGAACAAAATTTCCAGCCTTGTTCAGTTCAGCAAAGAATTCCAAGCCCTTTTCACCCGATGCTTTGCCAGGTTCACCACCACGGGCCATGCCAGCGGAAAGAATGGCGAGAATAGCTTGGTTCGACGACCGTGGGTCACCTGTAAGGGCAACGGAATTGGCATAATCTGGTTTCAAAAGATCGGCCCAATCGGTTGGGATTGTCTTCACAAGATCCGTGTTGATGCCAAATGCCATCACGCCATAATAGTCAGCATACCAAAAGCCATCGGCGTCTTTTACGTTGTCTGGAATTTCAGCCCAGGTTGCTACCTTATAAGGTTGGATCAAGCCTTCAGTTTTGGCTTGCGGGCCAAAAGCCAAACCAACGTCAATCACGTCTGGCGCTTGTGGGCCCTTGTTATCCTTGTTGGCGCGAATGGCTTCAAGCTCATCAGCCGAGCCCGCATCGGGGTTCAATTCGTTGACAGTGATTTCTGGATACTTCGCTTTGAAGCCCGCAATCACTTCGCCGTAGCCACACCAATCATGCGGAAGTGCAATGGTGGTCAATTGGCCTTCAGCCTTAGCGGCGGCCACAAGGTCCGACATTGCATCGGCATGAGCGAAAGAGGTCATGACGGTCGAAAGCGTCAAAGCAACGGCAAAGGATTTAGCAGTAAATATGTTGAATGTTTTTTGCATACTTGTCTCTCCTGTAAGCTACGAAACCACTGGTGGGATAATGTAACAGATTTATGACAACACCAAAACCAATAGAATTTGGCATTCCCGCTTATCATTGACAAACTTTTGGGTCATGCCAATAGCAAAAACACGGAAAAATATTTGCGCCTTGCTGCCAATCCGGTGCGTGCGGTCAATGAAGCCAAGGGCCGTCAAATTGCAATGATGTTGAATGGCAAGACAGAAAACGTGGCAAACTGCAGTTGTCGAGTGCAGTCTAGCAGCGATGAGGCAAGGCGTTGAAGACCAAACACTGAAGTTTGAAATCAGAGTTGGAACCCGCGGATAAAGGAAGTTTTGCACTGCGCATATAGAGGTGCACTACGCAGTATAATGCGGCGGAAAGCCGGCCTTCCCAATAGTTCAATCACGCACCACGCTAAGCACGCACCCTTCAAGCTTCAACTGCAATGCAATTGTGCAAGTCCGATCTAGTTGTCTATAAATTAATCATTTGTAGATTTTGCTTAAATTTTAATCCTCAATAGAATGTATAAATATCAATTAGTTAACTGAATTCCCTAACTGGCACACCCGTTGCAGTTCTGTTTGCAGTGCACAAAGCACCAACAGGAGAGCGCAATGATGAAAAGACGGGGATTTTTGAAATCGGCTGTAGCCTTAGGGGCCGTATTGGCGACAGCTGGTCTGCCACAATATGCATTTGCAGAAGGTGAAACCATCAAGGTTGGCGTGTTGCACTCACTGTCGGGCACGATGGCCATCAGTGAGACCACGCTGAAGGATGTGATGTTGATGTTGATTGAGCAACAAAATGCCAAAGGCGGTTTGCTCGGCAAAAAGTTAGAAGCCGTTGTTGTTGACCCCGCGTCTGATTGGCCGCTCTTTGCTGAAAAAGCACGTGGCCTGATTTCCGCTGACAAATGCGCCGCCATATTTGGTTGCTGGACATCCGTATCACGCAAATCCGTGTTGCCGGTTTTCGAAGAGCTGAACGGCTTGCTGTTCTATCCTGTGCAATATGAAGGCGAGGAAAGCTCAAAGAACGTGTTCTACACTGGTGCTGCACCAAACCAACAAGCGATCCCTGCCGTTGACTATCTCGCTAAAGAAGGTGTGACGCGTTGGGTGCTCGCAGGCACTGACTATGTTTACCCGCGCACCACCAACAAGATTCTGGAAACCTACCTCAAGGACGTGTTGAAGGTGGCACCCGAAGACATCATGATCAACTACACGCCATTCGGCCATGCCGACTGGCAATCGATTGTTGCCGACATCAAAAAGTTTGGTTCAGCAGGCAAGAAAACCGCAGTTGTCTCCACCATCAATGGCGATGCGAATGTTCCCTTCTACAAGGAACTTGGCCAACAGGGCGTTGCCGCCACAGACATTCCAGTTGTCGCCTTCTCGGTTGGAGAAGAAGAACTCGCAGGCATCGACAAGGGACCATTGGTTGGTCACTTGGCCGCATGGAATTATTTCATGTCGATTGACAATCCAACCAATGCTGAATTCATCAAGGGCTGGAAGGCTTACACGAAAGATGAAAAGCGCGTGACCAACGACCCGATGGAAGCGCATTTCATCGGCTTCAACATGTGGGTTGAAGCGGTCAAGAAAGCTGGCACAACCGACACTGATCCTGTTGCCGACGCGATCATCGGCGTTGCTGTTCCAAACCTTTCCGGTGGCCTTTCAACCATGATGCCGAACCATCATATCACCAAACCTGTTCTCATCGGCGAAATCCAAGAGAACGGCCAGTTTGAAGTCGTATGGCAAACTTCGGGTTTGGTTGTTGGCGATGAATGGTCAGACTTCTTGCCGGATTCAAAAGACTTGATCTCGGATTGGCGCAAGCCCTTGTCGTGCGGAAACTTCAATGTGGCCACGGCAAAATGCGGTGGCGCAGGTGCTGCCTCTGGCGGCTAAGCCTTAACCTGAGACGCTAGGCCCGCCCGGTATCCTCCTCCTGCCGTGCGGGCCTTCCCTTGTGACTTATGGACCCATCATGCGTGCGCTGATCAGCCTTATTGTCTTCGCTTTGTTGTCTGTAGCGGCCTTTGCCCAAGACATGAACGCGCTTGTGAATGCATTGGCTCCCGGTAGTTTCAAAGATCGCGAAGCGGCAGTGACGGCTCTTGCGGCGTCCGGCAGTGAGACAACGGTTGCTGTTCTGGACGCCTTGGCGGCTGGAAACCTTTACGTCCGAAAGTCCGATCAAAAAGTTTTCATTGCCACGGCGAAGGGCGATCAATTCTCCCTCATTGATCCGCAAGGCATGGCAAGTGCGGGAGAAGCCGCAAAGACGGACTTGGAAAAAATAAAACTCAACAACGCGCTTCGTAAGGTCATTCAAAACACGCTTGGCGGATTGACCTTGTTTAGCGATGAAGCAGACATCCGGCGCAAAGCCGCGCTTAATATTTTGAAATCCGGTGATCCCACAACATTGCCCGCTTTGGAAAAAGCAATCAGCACGGAACAAGATGCTGAAATCAAATCTCTGCTCACGCAGGCAATGGCGGCTGCCACGCTTAAAAGTGACAAGCCGCTGGCCGATAAAATTGCTGCCATCGATATCCTGAAAGCCCGTTCCGACCGTGAGACCTCAAGTTTGCTGACCAGCTTTGCCGCAACAGCAGAAGGCGATGTCAAATTTGCTGCCCTTGCCGCCGCTGAGACCATTGAAAGTGGACAGGCCAAATGGGCTGCCGCACAAAATATTTGGTACGGACTTTCACTTGCATCCGTGTTGCTTCTAGCTGCCATTGGACTGGCCATCACCTTTGGTGTGATGGGCGTCATCAACATGGCGCACGGTGAAATGGTGATGTTGGGGGCTTACGCAACTTATGTCACACAAGGTGTAATCGCAGCAACATTCCCAAGCCTGATGAATTGGTCGTTGCTGTTCGCAATTCCGGTGGCCTTCCTGGTGTCGGGTGGCGTTGGTATTGCGATCGAGCGTGGCATCATTCGCTTTCTCTATGGCCGCCCGCTTGAAACACTTCTTGCTACCTGGGGAATTTCCCTCATCCTGCAACAAGCTGTTCGTTCACTTTTCGGCCCCACCAACAAAGAAGTCATACAGCCTGACTGGATGAACGGCTCGCTGGAAATCGCTGGTGGATTTGCACTGACGCTCAATCGTGTTGCGATCTTGCTCTTCGCACTCACTGTATTCTTCGGGCTCATGTTACTGATGAAAAAATCAGCCATCGGCTTGCAAATGCGGGCGGTTACGCAAAACCGCCCGATGGCCAATGCCATGGGCATTCGATCCGGCCGGGTTGACGCACTCACTTTTGGATTGGGTTCCGGCATTGCTGGCCTTGCAGGTGTGGCGCTCACGCAGATTGACAATGTCAGCCCCAATTTGGGCCAAGGCTATATCATCGACAGCTTCCTTGTCGTGGTGTTCGGTGGCGTTGGCAATTTGTGGGGAACTTTGGCCGGGGCAGTAACACTCGGCATCACCAATAAATTCTTGGAACCTTTTGCAGGTGCCGTTTTGGCCAAGATCTTCATTCTCGTGGCCGTCATCTTGTTTATCCAGAAGAAACCCCGTGGACTATTTGCATTGAAAGGGCGTTGGGTGGACGCATGATTAATTTTGCTCCAACGCAACTGCTGGGCACCAGCGGAAAAATCTTCGTCGGCATCATTCTTGCGATTGGTATTGTGGTGCCCGCCCTCAATCTCATGCTGCCTACAACGTCGGCCCTGCACGTGCCGGACCATATGGTGACGCTCGTTGGGAAGTATTTGTGTTATGCGCTCTTGGCTTTGTCAGTGGATTTGGTCTGGGGCTATTGCGGCATTTTAAGCCTCGGGCATGGTGCGTTCTTCGCGCTGGGTGGCTATGCTATGGGAATGTATCTGATGCGCCAGATCGGTACGCGCGGCGTTTATGGTAACCCCGACTTGCCCGACTTCATGGTGTTCCTCAATTGGAAGGAAATGCCGTGGTATTGGTCGGGCTTTGAATACTTTCCTTTTGCACTGGTGATGATGTTGCTGGTGCCGGGACTGTTGGCTTTTACCTTCGGCTGGTTCGCTTTCCGGTCGCGTGTCACTGGTGTTTATCTTTCCATCATTACGCAAGCCATGACTTTCGCCCTTCTGCTCGCCTTCTTCCGCAATGATATGGGCTTTGGCGGCAACAACGGCCTCACAGACTTCAAGGATATTTTGGGCTTTTCAGTGCAGGCACCTTCAACACGGGCCACATTGTTTTTCTTATCCGCATTGGCACTGGTTGCTTGCTTCATTATCGCACGCAAGATTGTATCTTCCAAGTTCGGGCGCGTACTCGTGGGAGTTCGCGACGCCGAATCCCGCACCCGCTTTCTGGGTTACCGTGTGGAGCACTACAAGCTTTTTGTCTTCACGGTATCTGCCATGATGGCCGGTATTGCGGGCGCACTTTACGTGCCGCAAGTCGGCATCATCAATCCATCGGAATTCTCGCCAGAAAATTCGATTGAGACTGTAATCTGGACGGCCTTTGGCGGTCGCGGAACGTTGTGGGGGGCAGCCCTTGGTGCCATCGTCATCAATGCTGCAAAAAGCTGGTTTACCGGCGTGATGCCTGAAGCTTGGTTATTCATGTTGGGCGGGCTCTTCATTATCGTGACGTTGTTCATGCCCAAAGGCTTGGCCGGACTTTTTGCCGGATGGCGGAAATTGGTTCCCGTCAAAACCGAAACACCAAAAATCCCTCAGGCCGCAGAATGACCGCACTTCCAAAACATGATCTGGCTGAAACCCTGCTTTTTCTGGAAGGCGTCAGCGTGTCGTTTGATGGCTTCAAGGCGCTGAATGACTTGGGGTTGGATGTGGCGCGGGGTGAAATGCGCGCCATTATCGGCCCCAATGGTGCAGGCAAAACCACGATGATGGACGTCATCACGGGCAAAACCCGTCCGAATGAAGGCCGTGTTTTATTCAACAACATCGACCTGACACGGCTTGACGAAGCCGAGATTGCCAACCTTGGGCATTGGCCGCAAATTTCAGAAACCCACCGTGTTCGAAAGCCACAGCGTATGGGACAATCTGGAATTGGCACTGAAGGCCAATCGTTCACCCTGGGCCTCATTGCGCTGGAAGCTGAAGGACGATGATCGGGCGAAAATCGTTGAAACACTATCCCGCATCAACTTGAAATCCGCATTTGCAACGGTTGCGGGGGGCTTGTCGCACGGGCAAAAACAATGGCTCGAAATTGGAATGTTGTTGATGCAGGATCCGGAGCTTCTTTTGGTTGATGAACCTGTGGCGGGCATGACGGATTCTGAAACCGAAAAAACCGCTGATATGCTGCGCGACATTGCCCAAACCAGAAGCGTTGTCGTGGTTGAACACGACATGAGTTTCATTCGCGCCCTCAACGTGCGAGTAACAGTGCTGCATGAAGGGTCGGTACTGGCTGAAGGCAGCCTTGACGCTGTGCAAAATAATCAAAAAGTCATTGATGTGTATTTGGGGCGTTAAACCATGCTGAAAGCGACAGGCATTGATCTCTACTATGGCGCAAGCCAAGCTTTGCACAGCGTTTCGCTGGATGCGCAACAAGGGGAAGTCACCTGCATTCTCGGCCGCAATGGCGTGGGCAAGACCAGCTTAATCCGCGCGCTTTCCGGTTTGACGGCGATCAAATCTGGTTCTCTCATGCTCGGAGATATTGATATCACGAAAATGACAACGGCAGACCGCGCCAAGAACGGCATTGCATTGGTGCCGCAGGGCCGTGAAATATTTGCGCAACTCACCGTTGAAGAAAATCTGAAAACCGGATTTGCAGTTTTGCCGCGCAGAGATCGCAATATACCCGACTGAAATTTTCGACTTGTTTCCGGTTTTGAAATCCATGCTGCAACGGCGTGGGGGGGATTTGTCGGGCGGACAGCAACAACAATTGGCGATTGCGCGGGCCCTCGTCATGCGGCCCAGACTTTTGTTACTCGACGAACCTACGGAAGGCATCCAACCCTCCATCATCAAGGACATTGAACGCGTGATCGCCTTGCTGCGTGATCGTGGCACCATGGCCATTGTGCTGGTCGAGCAATATTTTGATTTCGCCAAACGCCTTGCCGACAATTTCATTGTGCTGGACCGTGGCCGCACTGTGCTGGCAGGGGATCGACACGTGCTGGAAACAACCGACGTGCGTGCGCACCTTACGGTTTGACTTGGTGCAAGGTTTCACTAGTCTCGACGCATGACATCAGCAGCGCGCCTCCTTGCACAACGCAGCTCCGGCCAAGTGCATCTGCGCATGGAGCGCGATGGCATTGCCGTGATGCGCGAGGCTGGGTCAGCGAAATGCCGCATTCCACGGGGCAGCAATGAGGCAATCCTGATCAATACCAGTGGTGGCTTGGCGGGTGGCGATACGGTCGATATTCGCGCCGAAGTTGGATATGGCGCGTCACTGACTTTGACGACGCAAGCAGCAGAACGGGTCTATCGCAGTTTGGGGCCAGCGGCTTCGGTTGCTGTATCGTTGCGGGCAGCGCCAGCAAGCCAATTATTCTGGATGCCTCAAGAGTCCATACTGTTCGAAGGAAGTGCACTCCAACGGCGAATTGATATTGAGTTGGCAGAGGACGCCACTTTTCTTGCCGTCGAATCCATGATTTTTGGCCGCACTGAGATGGGCGAGGCGGTTCAAAATGTTTCAGTGGAAGACCAGTGGAGGGTGAAGAGAGCGGGACGCCTCATTCATGCGGAAGCGTTCAAACTCGGGCCACATTGGTCAAATTACGCCGCAACATTTTCTGACCATCGCGCCACGGCAACGCTGATTTTGATTTCACCACAAGCTGAGCAGTTGGTTGATAAATTGCGTGGCGTATTATCGCCCAACGACGGAGCATCTGCGTGGAATGGCAAGCTGGTTGCAAGGCTCTTGGCAAAAGACGGCTTTCACTTGCGCAAAACCTTAATTCAGGCACTTTGCGTATGTGTGGGCCGTGAACGATTGCCTAAATGTTGGACATTTTGAGGAAACATTATGCAGCTGACGCCGCGTGAAAAAGACAAACTGTTGGTGGCCATGGCGGCCATCGTGGCGCGCGGCCGAAAAGACCGTGGCGTGAAACTCAATCACCCTGAAGCCATTGCGCTCATCACAGACTACGTGGTCGAAGGCGCCCGCGATGGACGCAGCGTGGCCGACCTGATGGAAGCCGCGGCCCATGTTGTGACCAAAGCTGATTGCATGGCAGGTGTGCCTGACATGATCCACGACGTGCAAGTGGAAGCAACCTTTCCCGACGGCACAAAACTCGTCACCGTTCATCATCCCATTCGTTGAGAGTTTGATATGACAGCTCATCCAGTCCCCCTCTCCGTCATCCGCTCTGCGGATGCCACCTCTCCCGCAAGCGGGAGAGGATTGATTTGCAATTTTTCCTCGCCCGCTTGCGGGAGAGGTGGATCGCGCGCCAGCGCGAGACGGAGAGGGGCCACATTATGATCCCCGGTGAAATCATCACAGTGAGCGGCGACATTGAACTCAATGTCGGTGCGAAGACTGTCACACTTGAGGTGGCAAACACAGGCGACAGGCCCATTCAAGTGGGGTCGCACTATCATTTCTTTGAAACCAATGACGCATTGAACTTTGACCGCACACAAGCACGCGGCATGCGGCTTGATATTGCGGCGGGAACAGCTGTCAGGTTTGAACCCGGCCAACGCCGCGAAGTCACTCTCGTGCCGCTGGGAGGGCTTCGCAAAGTCTACGGCTTTCAACAAAAAATCATGGGAGAACTCTGATGGCGAAAATCTCCCGTGCAACCTATGCGCAAATGTATGGCCCAACTGTGGGCGACAAGGTGCGGTTGGCTGATACCGACCTCATCATCGAAGTTGAAAAAGATTTCACGCTTTATGGCGAGGAAGTAAAATTTGGTGGTGGCAAAGTTATCCGCGACGGCATGGGGCAATCCCAAGCCACGCGGGCACAAGGTGCCATGGACACCGTGATCACCAACGCGCTGATCCTTGATCACTCCGGCATCTACAAGGCTGACATCGGATTGAAGGAAGGCCGCATCGCCGCCATTGGCAAGGCGGGCAACCCTGATACGCAGAACGCCGTCACCATCATTATTGGTCCGTCCACGGAGATTATTGCGGGCGAAGGTAAAATCATCACGGCAGGCGGTATTGATAGCCACATCCACTTCATCGCACCCCAGCAATTGGAAGAGGCGCTTTATTCCGGCATCACCACCATGCTGGGTGGCGGCACGGGCCCGGCCCATGGCACTTTGGCCACGACATGCACGGGTGCCTGGCACATCGAACGCATGATCGAAAGCTTCGACGCCTTCCCGATGAATTTGGGATTGATGGGCAAAGGCAATGCCTCGCTTCCAGCAGCACTTGAAGAGATGGTGCTTGCAGGTGCGTGTGGATTGAAATTGCACGAAGACTGGGGCACCACGCCCGCAGCGATCGATTGCTGCTTGTCGGTGGCCGACGCCATGGACGTGCAGGTGGCCATCCATACGGATACGCTCAATGAATCCGGATTTGTTGAAGCCACCATTGCCGCCTTCAAGGGCCGCACCATCCACACCTTCCACACCGAAGGGGCTGGCGGTGGCCATGCGCCTGACATCATCAAAGTCGCATCACTTCCAAACGTGCTGCCATCTTCAACAAATCCGACGCGGCCCTTCACCATCAATACGGTGGCTGAACATTTGGATATGTTGATGGTGTGCCACCACCTCAGCCCACGCATTCCAGAAGACATTGCCTTTGCTGAAAGTCGCATCCGCAAGGAAACGATTGCGGCAGAAGACATTCTGCATGACCTCGGTGCCTTCTCGATGATCTCCTCCGACTCTCAGGCCATGGGCCGGGTGGGTGAAGTCATCATCCGTTGCTGGCAAACGGCACACAAGATGAAGCAGCAACGCGGGGCACTTGCTGGTGACAGTGGCAACGACAATTTCCGCGCCAAACGCTACGTGGCCAAATACACCATCAACCCTGCCATCGCCCATGGCCTGTCGCATGAAGTCGGTTCCATCGAAATCGGCAAGCGCGCAGATATCGTGATCTGGAACCCCGCCTTCTTCGGCGTGAAGCCGGAGATGGTGTTGTTGGGTGGCTCCATTGCTGCCGCCCCCATGGGCGACCCTAACGCCTCCATCCCCACGCCCCAACCCGTGCACTACCGTCCGATGTTTGCAAGCTTTGGCAAATTGCGCACCAATTCGTCTGTGACCTTTGTCTCGCAAGCAGCACTTGCGTCAGGCCTCCGCAATCGGCTGGGAGTCGACAAGCAAATGATTGCCGTCAAAAACACCCGCAGTGGCATCGGCAAGAAAGACATGATCCACAACAACACCATCCTCAACATCGAGGTCGATCCCGAAACCTATGAAGTACGCGGCGATGGCGAGTTGCTGATTTGTGAACCCGCAACCAGCCTGCCCATGGCGCAACGGTATTTTTTGTTTTGATGACGTTGCGCGCTACATCCTTCGTTCGTGCTCAATATCTCCTCGAAACGCCTTGGGAAATTGTGGTGATGGATGCATCGCAGCGGCACTTGCGGCGGAAATTGATTACGCTGCAGCACGGTGATGAAGTTCTGGTTGATCTTGAAAAAACCACCAAGTTTGAAGATCGAGATTGCCTCATTCTGGAGGATGGCCGCCTTGTGCAAATCATCGCATCAGATGAAGAGCTGTTGGAAATCACGGCACAAGATTCCACCCATCTCACGCAACTTGCGTGGCACATCGGCAACCGTCACTTGGAAGCGCAAATCGAAGCCACTCGCATTCTGATCCGGCGCGACCATGTGATTGCTGCGATGCTCAAACAGCTCGGAGCAACGGTTATCGACGTGCGCGAAACCTTTACGCCGGAGCATGGGGCCTATTCACATGGACACTGACAATGCCTCTTTTTTGACTGTTGCTGAACTGGATGTCACCCACCTTCCCCATCGGCAGCTTTGCCTATAGCCACGGACTGGAACAAGCCATTGCAGATGGCCGGCTTTCGACACAAGAAGACGTCGAGAGCTGGATCAGCGAACTTCTGCGATTTGGTTCTGGATGGAATGATGCTGTGATTTTTGCCCAGTGCTGGCATAGCAACCCGAACGACATGGCGTTGGCGCTGGCCGGATCGGCTGAACGTTATACCGAAACTACGCAGCTTGGTCGCAACTTCAACATCGCAGCTTCAGTCTGGACGGGAGTGGAACGACATGCTGACATCATGGCCTATCCCGTTGCAGCTGGCCTTGCTTGCAAAGGCATGAGCATTCCGCAAGAGCAGGCGCTCTCGGCATTCTTGCAAGGGTTTTGTTCATCACTCGTGTCTGTGGCCGTGCGCCTTGTGCCCCTTGGTCAAACCAGTGGACTCAAAATTTTGCGCAATCTCGCACCTCAAATTTCTGCCACAGCCCAACGTGCCGTCACGGCCACACTAGACGACCTTGGCAGCCACTGCGTCGCCGCCGATATTGCGGCCATGCAGCATGAAACACTCGTGACAAGGATATTCAGAACATGAGCAAGAACGGTCCGTTGCGTGTGGGCATTGGCGGGCCAGTGGGGTCGGGCAAAACCACGCTCACTGAAAAACTTTGCAAGGCCATGCGTGATAAATACTCCGTCGCCGCCATCACCAACGATATTTACACCAAGGAAGATGCGCTGATCCTCAACAGGCTTCAGGCTTTGCCGGAAGACCGCATCATGGGTGTTGAAACCGGTGGATGCCCGCACACGGCCATTCGCGAGGATGCCTCAATCAATCTGGCTGCCATCGATGAAATGGTGAAGCGCCATCCCGACCTCGACGTGATCTTCATCGAAAGCGGTGGTGATAATCTTGCCGCCACCTTCTCACCTGAACTCGCAGATATCACGCTCTACGTCATCTCGGTTTGCCAAGGCGAAAAAATCCCGCGCAAAGGTGGACCAGCGATTACGAAGTCGGATCTGTTGATCATCAACAAAGCCGATCTTGCCCCGCATGTGATGGCCGATCTTGCGGTAATGGAACATGACACGCGCGCCGTAAGAGGCAGTCGTCCATTTGTGTTTACTGATCTGTTGCGGCAAAAAGGTGTGCAGGACGTGGTAAGTTTTCTGGAGAAAAATGGCGGATTTTGACGCTCGTACCTTTAGAATTCGAAGTTTTGCTTTTGTGAGTATGGATTTTACGGGTTGAGCATCAGATTTTGAGACTGAAATCGGTCTCGCTTAGGGCGCAACATCCCTCATTAACATCATGTTCAACAACGCGATCACAAAAATTTATTTTCTGGCTGGTTGCTAGTTGGTTGCTAGGGCACTTTTGCCACTTTCGCACCAACGCTTAAGTTTTTGAGAGGATTGGTGGAGCCAGGCGGAATCGAACCGCCGACCTCTTGCATGCCATTTGAGATAGGAATGTTTGCTGGAGTTGGATCAAGCCGGATATTCTTGGAACTATCCATATATATCAATGGATTAGGCTGGATGCCGTATCTTTTGTCCTGAATGCAGTTTACTCCAATCTGGTCACCATGTGGTCACCAGAAAGGTAAGTGAAAGTGAGCGGCGTCGAAAAGCAGATCAAGATTTCAAAGGCAACTGTCGATGCGGCAAAGCCGAGTGAGAAGCGTTACACCCTCTGGGACAGCACGCTTGGTGGATTTGGGTTGGTCGTAGCCCCAACAGGCCTCAAATCCTTCGTGCTCAGGTATCGGGCCAGACACAGGTTCGCACCAAAGCAGTTCGTCAGCCTTGGTCGATATGGCGTGGTGACGCCGGATGAAGCCCGCCGGAAGGCCGTCACATTGCTTGGTCAGGTGGCGAATGGTGATGACCCTGCATTTGAAGACCAGCACGCAAAGCGCACCGCTGTCACCTTAGGTGAGGTTTGCGATCAGGTTTCTAAGGGACCACGTCAAGGCCAAACGGAAGCCCGCAACCTACGCGCTCTACAGCCACGCTATCGAGAGCAGGATAAGGCCAGCCTTCGGCAGCCGACACATCCTGAAGGTCAGCAAGCAAGAAGTCGCCCAGTTCCATGTCGGCATGTTGGACACTTCGGTAACAGCCAACAGATGCATCGCGGTATTGGCGGCTATCTATTCATGGGCAGGTCGCACAGGGATCATCGCAGAAGGTTTTAACCCTGCAACACGGATTGAGAAGTTCAAGGAGACGCCGAAGGACCGCTACCTCACCATGTCAGAAATTACGCGGCTTGGGGCGGCGTTGAAGCACGCGGAGGAGTTTGGCTTTGAATATGCCTTTGACCCCGCCAAACCAAAGTCAAAGCACGGGGCGAAGCCGGGAGAACGGCAAGTATTCTTCTCACCCCACGCCATCGCCGCCATCCGTCTGCTGATGCTGACAGGTTGCAGGAGGGGTGAGATACTGAACTTGCGTTGGAAGGAAGTGGACCTTGAGCGTGGTATGCTACACCTGCTGGATTCCAAGACAGGCCGGAAGGTGGTTTTGTTGGGTGAAGCAGCTGTTGGCATCATCAAAGCCCTGCCTCAGCTTGGCGAATACGTCATCGTGGGGATGGACCCTGATAAGCCACGTACTGACCTGAAACGTCCTTGGGACGCCATCAAGGAGAAAGCGGACTTGCAGGGCTGGCGTCTTCATGATCTCCGGCATTCCTTCGCCAGTGTGGGTGCAGGTGCAGGATTAGGTCTCCCCATCATTGGCAAGTTACTCGGCCACACTCAAAGCCGAACCACCGAGCGCTATGCCCATCTGGCGGACGACCCACTGCGACTTGCCAGTCAGAAGATTTCCAGTGAGATTGCCCGATATATGAATCACTCCAATGTCGGGGAAACGCATGACAATTTCCAAGATTAGCGAACGCAGTGCGGCAGATGAAGAATTTGAACAAAAGGCCGGTATCCATCCAGATGATCTGCTTGAAGGTGATGCGCACATCGCATTTCAATTTACCGATGTGGAATGGGCAGAGCTTTGCGAGTTCAGAACTTTTGATAGTCGCCCTGAAAATGAGGAATTGACCGCCCGTCGAGCGATGGAAGACGCGGTGGGCAAGTATGTCACACAAGAGGTGACGGGGGCCAATTCTGAAAGACTGATCAGATTGCTTCGCGTTCTGATCCCGAAGCTTGAACAGATTAATCCGATGGTGTCAGAACTTAAGAAGGTTGCTGACATGATTGACAGGGAAGAAATCTTCAACGGCTTTGGAGAGTTCCAGTATGGCAGCGCTATTGATGAAACTTACTTTGAGCACTTTGAACTTTTCAACAATCTGATGAACCGCTGTTATGAAGAAGTGAACAGGCCTTTGACAGGTCGAAAGAGTGAAAATGCAGTGGCATTGGTCAGGGCCATCGACAAGTTATTCCAAAACTATTCATCCTTGGGCGAGCTTCGTCGAACATCCAAGGGGAAGACAAACAATGACATCGAATTTGTGAGATTAATTTTCCGCATAGTGATGATCAGGTTTGACATTGAACAAACGACAGTTGGTTCAATTGACAACGCCATGAAGATTGCCATGAGGAAATCCAATGAGAAACCTTCATTGAAGTTGAGCATCATATGATCGAGGTATGCAAATTCATTTGATCATCAAACAATCATTTGGCGTGTTGCAATTGGCAGTTGGAAAATAAGCCAGATGTCATTCAACAGAGAGAATTGTTTTTTCAGTGTTTCAGTCTTCTTTCTTCTCTTTGATAATTTGATTTTTTAATTTTATTGATTTTCAGATTACTTTCTTGTTTGCATTCATGTTCGGAACACAGTTCGGCTACTAAGCCGAACCACGCCCAAAGATTTGCATTGCACATCCCGGTCACACAGTCAGATTGGGAACACCTCAACTTTTTGAGGTACGGGGCGGTTGTGCGATCTCCCGTTTCTGTCCAGTTCTTCAACGCCAGCGCCATTCACGACCAATCTGACAGTCATGACGCGCTTGAGGGGTTGTTTTCCCTCGTCGTGCCAGATTGCTCCAGCTTGTTTGCAGGCAGGGTAGGTGAGCCTTAACCGAAATGCTGATGGCTCAGAGTTTATCTTGAGCAACCTCGACGAATACGGCAGATGTAGGCCTGCACGTTTATTTATAGGAATTAAGACATTATCGGTTAGTGGTAGCACAAAATAAGAGGGGCGCAGGTGTGTTTCATCCGTGGAGATAGGGTTGCCTGCCTCTTGACCTCGAAATCATCACCAGCGCCGTCCAGAATTGAGCCCAGAGGCAGTATCTGACCTTGGACCAGCCGAGAGAACAGGTTCAGCCCATCCGTTGCCCGGTATTAAGTCATTTATTTCTGCCATTTTCGCTGATGTGTGTGCGTCGTTCAAAACAAACTCAGCTTTTTCATGAAGGACATGACGGTATCACTATTGGGTTGGTCCGACCTAATCAGTTCAGTCGTCATGTCCCCAATAGGTGGGAAGGCTTGCTGAAACTCCATGGCGAAGAACAGCGGTGACCGAACAGTGAAATCTTGAAGGTCAGCAGTGGTCGGCACCTTCACCAGCAGTGCAGCATGATGGTCATCACTGCGTAGCCCGCCAACAACGTACATGAAGGCCTGCAGAGTCTTGGGTTTGAACGTCGGCGCATACCAGCGCCGTCCAAGGTAGCAACGGTTGACCCTGATGACCCAGTCATTCAGTGCGTCTTCCAGTTTAAGTGCCGATGATTCATGAAACAGCGTGGCAGTCACCAGATGGGTCGGCTGATGCAGTTTAAGGAAGGCGGTCAATGCCTGCTGTAGGCAACCGTCAGACTGATAGAACGCCAGTGGGTCTGGATTGGCCAGCAACAATTCCAAATCAATCGACATGGCAACTTCACCAAGCCACGTCCGAGCAAATGCGAGCCAGCCGTTCAGGATTGGCATCCACATAGAGGGCCGTGGTTCTAATGTTGGAATGCCCCGCCAGAACCAAGATGGCCTTCAGGTCGATGCCACGTTCGGCCAGTGAGGTGATGAAAGTACGGCGTCCTGTATGGGAGCTTGCACGGGACAAGCCCGCCTCCCGATAAAGCGACTTGATGAACCGTGCCATGGATGACGCCGTCATGTTGCCGCCCTTCTGACTTCGGATCAAGGCAGAGTCTGGGGATTTACGAGTTTTGTAGAGCCAGCCATAGGCCGTCAGGATTTTACGAAGATGGGGTGCTGACAGGTACACGTCGCGTTTCTTGTTCCCCTTGGTGTAGGCCGACTTCAGGTGGATGACATCACGTGGTTTGCCAATTTCATCAAACACGTCACCCCACAGCAGTGAGGCGATCTCCTTGGCTCGAAGACCGAGGAACAATGAAATGCAAAGTGTCACCTCGGATTTTTCCGGCATCCGCTCGCGTGTCCTAGCAAGCCTGAGGACCGTGTTGACTTCGTTGGGTTTGAGCACGGGTGCTTGACCAGAAATTCCCCTTGGACGACCGCGATTTGGTTTTGACATGACGCACTCCATATTGTCAGTATACGGAGTAATTTATTGCATTTATTCGCCATCGTACACGGTGGATATGCTTAATATACCGGAGCACAATTCCCAGCCTTGCAAAACCAGATTGGACACCAAAGGACGATTTAACGGGTGTCAGCCCGCAGAATGTATTCGTGTTGGCTTAGTAAAAATCATGTTTGACCTAGTATTTTCAGCCTTTCGAAAGTGAACAGTTAACGATACGGCATGAAAGCATTGACTCTGGTCCCACCATTGCTAGTTTAAATTGTAATAAATCAAGTCTTTAAGATTAAAGGTGTTTAGGGTGAAACGGCGGCGGTTCAAACAAACAAATACTGCAGCACACGGATTGCATCGGAGTACACCATGCATATGAAACGGTCGCCGTGGGTCTTGGCCATCTCAGCAGCGTTGGCGCTGTACGGGAGCTACAAGCTTTATAGTTTCTTCACTGATCCCATGCGTTGGGAAACCGCGCCCATTGAAAATGCCGGTGGCACGATCGATTATACATTGAAGGCCAAGGGACCGCTTGACACCAAGCCTTATTACTGGATCGTGCGCTTGCCCAAAGACCAGTTTGTTAGCGATGGCAAGGTGTCGGCGAGTTTCACATCAGGTGGCCGCACAGTCAAATTCGGGTCGAGACACAACCAAAGCCTTGGTTTTTATTTTCAAGACTTGGAATTCCAAAACTATGCTACTTCCCTTGAGGACATCAAGGGCAAGAAAATTCGTCTCGCACTGAATGCTTTTGAAGACTTGCGGAGAATCGGTGAACAACAAGAACCTGGTGAAGAATTTGGGGACCCAATAGGAGTATCCAACTGCAAAATTGATGGAACCATTGAACCGGGGCTAACGCGTCTTGTGAACGATCCATCAGGCAGCAAGAATGTACCATGCTTCATAGAAGATAACGGGCAGAGAAATTCTAACTACTGGCTCCGCAGCGCAAATGGTACTCCGGTTGGTAACATCTCTTGCTCTGAAGATATTCGTGAACCTGAAAAATACAGCTCTTGCAGAGCTCTGTTCTATGTCGGCAACTATCGGCAGGCCCAAGTTTCTTTTCCATTCATAATGTTGCCGCGTGCGCAATACATGCACGAGCAGCTCGAAGCCTACCTCAAGCGCATCACGGTTCGCGCTGACGTCAGTAAATATCGCCAGCAAATACTGGCGCAACAGAAAATCAATCAATAGTCGTTTTGAAATCAATTGGGGACACGCATGAAATATATTGTACACACTCTTACCGACTACTTCAGCGTGCTCGGACAAGCGAGCAATTATGCAGGTGCAAATCTCGATCAGAAGTTGCCAAGGCCCAGGAACTGTTAAGCGCTGAAAGCGTTCAGTTCGGTAAAATTTCGGATTCTTTTGATGCCGCCGCTGACGGGTCGACAGATAAACCGAATGCAATGGCTCAGTTCAAATCTGCATCGGATACCGCAGGGAGGCTCAGTGGCGCACTGGCAAACATGTCAGCCAATGCGATAGGCATGTTCTTTGAGCCTATCCCACAATTTGAGCTGGAGACTTACTTCCTGCCAGAAAATTGGGCTGATATTAGATTCACCGGGCAAACGATTGTATCTCGCTGACTTTGGAATCACCGAACAAAATTATGCAACCGAACGGTTGATCTGGAACCAAGACATACAAACACTGCAAAACAACATAAATGGATGGCAAAGTGCATCGAATGCGTCTCAAGCCGCCGCCGCCGCCTATTCCAATACGCTGACGCTTCCTGAGGGGACAATTGATGCACTCAAGGGATTGGGCGCATTGGCTGGATCAATATTTGCATATTTTAGAGGAGGGTCCGTCATTGCTGTCGCAAGTCCGCTAGTAGGCTGGTTCTCCGGTGTTCCCTTAACCTTAGCTGCTGGAACCATTGAAGCTATTGATGAGGGGTCGCAATGGTGGGCAGGTGCTGACGGCAGACGCGCCGATGCTATTTTTGATGCCACTGGCGTCAAACTTGCTTTTCCAACATCAACTGGAGACGTTAACATCGGAATTGTAGGTTCAGCAGTCTTTGTCTCCGGACGCAACGCCTCCGCTTTGAATTTTGACATAAGTGAAATTGAATCAGCAGCTGATCAAGTCGTCATTGTAGGATCGAACGGCGCAGACACGATCAAGATTGGAACTCTCTCTCTTGGGAATGTGTCTATCACATCTAATGCGGGTGCAGATGTCATTAAAATTGGAACCCCCGATGTGCTAAGTCCGGCAGATGTTGTAATCGACTCCGGTGCTGACGGGGACACTATCGAAATCCGAGCAGGGAACGCTGAGATCAAAACGGGTGCTGGCGAAGATACTATTAGTTTGATTTCAGGAGGAACGTTTGAGGTCGATGCAGGTAGTGATAAAGACACGATCCATATTGGCGATATTGGCAACTCCACAATAAAGGGCGGTGCTGGCGAAGACACTGTCGACTTCTCAGGACAAAACATCGAAGGTGTCAATCCTGTGGTTTCTGGAGTCAATTTTGACCTCTCCCAGCAAAGCCAAGGTCTGGTTGTAACGCAAGGCAATTCTACACTCACTCTGATTGACTTCGAAAAATTCCTACTTACCGAATTCAAAGATGTAGTTAAAGGCGACAACCAAGCTAACTCATTTGACGGTCTTGACGGCGACGACACTTTGATTGGAGGCTCTGGTAAAGACATCCTTCTTGGTGGACTGGGTGATCATACTTCCGTTGGCGGCAGTGATTTTGATGCAGACGGAAAACCCGTCGAAGATCAGGTGCAAGCTCGGCCACCGCTTACGACAGTGTTGGTGACAGACTTGAAGGCGGTCAAGGCGACGATAAGTATTACACAAATCAATTCCTGAAATTGCCCTTTGGAAGCAATCTTACGCCATTTACCTCATACACAACAATTTTGGAAGCTTGGAGGCATTCGAAATCGTGGCTTCCAAGGACCGCCCGCTCCATATGCTAGTCTTGCCCTAGCCGGAATGGACGTCATTAGTGATTCTGACAATCAAGGCACAATCTATTCTGACCTCAAAGAAATTCCAACAGTGACTTTCGAACGATTTGTTCCGGAAGGTGGCGGTGCGGTTCAATATTGGGGGCGAACAAGAGAAGACTAAGATTTTGGATTGAACCCGTGGGCAAGAATTGGAGCAACCTGCCTACGGCAACGGCTTCATCTTTTTTAATGACTACGGCGAAATCCTTTTTATTGTTGAGAACATAAGTGCACCACAAACACTGGCGCGGTTCGCTACGCTAAGTGCAAGCGCATCCACGAGCGAACCCTCTTCCCTTTTGGGCTTCCGGTTCCTTGATCGGATGACAGAGGTAACCCTCACCGATGCTGCAGACATCTATTCAGGTACCGATGCAGATGACTTTGTAAAAGCCTCGACAGGCGACGATGTTATTGATGGAGCCCTTGGAAACGATGTGATTTTTGGAGGGGATGGTAATAATTCAATATCTGGTGGTGATGGTTATGATGACCTGCGGGGAGAAGCAGGTGATGACACACTTTTCGGTGGCGAAGGTCGGGATCAACTCAATGGTGGAGCTGGAAACGATAACTTGTGGGCGGCGGTCGAAATGATGCTCTGATTGGTGAAGCAGGCGAAGACTCCATAGTTGGCAATTCCGGAAATGATAATATTATCGGTGGGGATGGGAACGACAATCTAACTGCAGGCCTCGGTACCAATTCAGTGAGTGGTGGCAATGGCAACGACAATTACCATTTCGGAAAAGGCGACAGCCAAGATACTGTCGACGAAAACGGAAGTGATGGAGAAGTCGATAACTTATATTTGCACAATTTTGCTCTTTCGGATTTGTATTTCAGCAAAGTTACGACTTCTAGCAATGATCTTCTGATTACGTTAGATAATTCTCTCGGATTCCGTCCGTATTGTTGATGGCCTGAGCAATCTGACCAGAAACACAATCGAGAATATCATCTTTGACGACAGAACAGTTTTCAGTCTGACTGAGATATCATCGGTTGTTACAAACATCGGACCAAAGGCGGTCGCTGACGTTTTTGCTACGAGTGAAGGAAGCACGTTGATTTTGACGCAAAGTCAATTGACGGCTAACGACACTGACGCAAACGGTGACCCACTCGTTGTCACATCGATTGGCAATGCCGGAGGGTGCAATGCTTTCATTCGAGAAGATGGTCAGATTGAAGTCACGCCAATTGCGGGTTTCTTCGGGAGAGCTTCATTTGAATACATGATTTCTGATGGTAGAGGTGGAACGGGCACTGCAAAAGTAGAAGTCAATGTTGCAGAAAGAGAAGTTTCTCCAATTGCAGTTGACGATCTTGTAGCTTCGCAAGGCGGAGCAGCTTCAGTCATCTTGGCTTCCGCTTTGCTTGATAATGACATCGATGCAAACGCTGATACACTTGTGATAAAAGCTGTCACATCGGTTAGCGGTTGTGAGGTAACTCTGTTAACCAACGGTAATATCATGTTTACTGCCTCTCAAGGTTTTTCTGGAGAAGCCGTTTTCACATATACTGTCACAGATAGGAGAATTGGCACGACTGATTCAACGGCTACTGTCAGAGTTAATGTTGAGCAAATCAACAATGCACCAATTGTTGCTAATTTACTGGTTGACGCTTCTTCACCCGAGGACAGTGAATTAAGTATTGCGCTACCTCCAAATTCATTCACCGATGTTGACGGTGATACACTGACCTATAGCGCGTCCTTGGCCAATGGGTCGAGCTTGCCCAGCTGGTTGGTTGTCAATGCTTCCACAGGAGCTTTGAGTGGTACACCACCTGCGAACTTCAACGGTGTGCTTGATGTGAAGCTCATTGCCTCGGACGGCACTGAGAGTGCTTCAGACGTGTTCACGTTGGCGGTTACTGCTGTCAACGATGCGCCGGTTGTGAGCGTACTAATCTCTGATACCTCTAGTTTGGAAGATCAAGCCGTCAACTTCGTGTTGCCTGCAAATACGTTCCTTGATGTCGATGGTAATGCACTGACGTTGACCGCGACATTGAGCGATGGCACTGCCCTACCCTCATGGCTTTCATTTAATGGAACTACGGGTGCCTTTACCGGTACTCCGTCAATGAACTTCAATGGCAGCTTGAATGTCAAGGTAGCGGCGTCAGACGGTGAGCTCTCAACCTTTGGCAGTTTCACATTATCCATCACACCAGTGAACGACGCGCCAGTTGTTGCAACACTCTTACCGGATATATCCTCTACCGAAGACACGGCCTTAAGCTTTACGCTTCCCGCTGAAATCATTCAGTGATGTTGACAACGCGATACTGGCATATAGCGCAATGCTTACCGATCGATCGGCTTTGCCATCGTGGTTGGCCTTCAATGCTGCAACCCAAACCTTTAGTGGTACTCCACCCCAAAACTTCAGCGGAAGTCTTGAAGTGAAGGTTACGGCGTCCGATGGTACCCTATCGGCCTCCGATATTTTTACTTTGAGCATTACACCCGTAAATGACGCGCCAGTTGTAACTCAGCTCTTGGTCGATGTGTCTTCAATCGAAGATGCAGAGATCGGCTTCACGCTGCCTGCAAACACCTTCAGTGACGTGGATAACAACAGTCTGACCTACAGTGCCACACTGGCATCTGGAGCGGCCCTGCCAACATGGCTTAGTTTCAATGTAACGACACGCCAGTTCAGCGGCATCCCACCGCTCAACTTCTTTGGAGCATTGGATGTAAAGGTCACAGCATCAGATGGTTCAATGACAGCGTCTGACGTGTTCACGTTGAATGTGGTCCTGTGAATGATGCGCCAGTAGCAAACAACGATGGCACTCTCGCTGTGACATTCAACACCCCCCTTACAATCACTGCCGCGTCATTGCTCGCCAATGACAGCGATGTGGATAGCACCTCTTTGTCCATTACATCCGTGCAGGGTGCAACAAACGGCACGGTTGCTCTGAACGCCGCTGGAAATGTGGTGTTCGCGCCGACGACAGGTTTCTCCGGCACTGCAACATTCA
Source organism: uncultured Alphaproteobacteria bacterium (assembly GCA_963779145.1). GTDB lineage: Bacteria > Pseudomonadota > Alphaproteobacteria > Rhizobiales > Aestuariivirgaceae > Aestuariivirga. The sequence continues at coordinate 923 of CAVZXJ010000035.1, read as the reverse complement.
CCTACACCTTGAGCGATGGCAGCGGTGTCACAGCTAATGCGTCTGTATCGTTGTCAGTTTCAGCGGGCAGTAACCTCATCAATGGTACTTCAGGTTTCAATATCCTGTTCGGAACGGCCGGCTAATAATCTGATCAATGCACTGGCGGGAGACGACGTCGTGGTGGCTGGTGCTGGAAACGATACCATCTACGCAGGGTCTGGAACAGATTTCGTTGAAGCAGGTTATGGCGATGATCTGATTTATGGCGAAGCCGGAAGTGATGTTATTTATGCCAACGAAGGCAATGATATTGCTTACGGTGGCGATGGCAATGATATCGTGATTGGTGCTGACGGGAATGACTGCGTCTATGGTGATATTGGCAACGACAACCTTTCAGGGGATGCTGGCAACGACGCGATTTACGGGGGTGCTGGTGCCGACACAATTTTCGGTGGTACGGGCAATGATAGTATTTCTGGTCAAGCAGGGAACGATCTCATGTCGGGCGGCGCAGGAAGCGACAGCTTCGTATTTACTGTAGGATTTGGCAAAGACCGGATCACGGATTTCCAAGCAGGCAACACATTGTCAGACGTGATCCAACTTTCGTTGGGAGCCAACTTGGATACTTTCGCCGAAGTCATGGCAGCAACCACAAACGTGCAAGGCAATGCCGTCATCACACTCACCTCAGCCGACACAATCACGCTTGTTGGTGTGACCAAAGCCGCATTGGTGGAGAATGATTTCTTGTACACGTGAAGCCTATTGTTCTGAAGCAAAATACAGAATGTCAAATGCGGCAGTTAGTCGACGCAGTGTGCAAATGAATTTATTCAAGCGCAAATGGGTTGAATGAATTCATTTCGCAAACGCTTACTTCCTTTGACGCTACATCAGGCCCACACCAGCTAGACTTTGAGCCCGAAATGACTTTT
>CAVZXJ010000034.1:0-10253 GCA_963779145.1 uncultured Alphaproteobacteria bacterium | reverse complement strand
GCTTCCCTTTGTTATTATTTTCACGTCCCCTCTTGACGCCTCATATACCCACTTGACTTGTCATCGTTTATAAACGAATATCAGCCATGTATGAAATCCGCCACTACATCACTGCTGACGGGAAAGATGAATATCTCGCATGGTGGAAGAAGCTGAAAGACGTGAAAGCCCGCATTGCCATTGACCGGCGCATCAACCGGATTGAGCAAGGTAATTTTGGCGATCACAAGTTCTGCCGCGATGGCGTTTGGGAATTGCGTGTGGATGTGGGCGCAGGGCATCGGGTTTATTATGCCATTGCCGACGGGAAAATTATTCTGCTTCTCTGTGGTGGTGATAAGCGCGGACAGAATGCAGATATTACGTCAGCTGTGATGTATTGGAAAGATTGGCAGAGGAGAAATGGCGATGAAAGATAGAAGTCATGATGACGCCATGGCAGAGGTTTATCGTGAAAATCCTGCCTATGCCGTTCAATTGCTTAATGCCATTCTTGATGATGGCGATCAGGGCGAATTCCTGATTGCGCTGCGGCAAATGGCTAAAGCATTTGGTGGTGTGCCAGCCATCGCTGAACAGGCGGAACTTAACCCGACGCAACTGTATCGCACGCTGTCGTCTGACGGCAACCCGGCGCTCAGCAATTTTTCTGCGATATTGAAAGCGATGGGCATGCGATTGAATGTGCAAGCCGTGGAATCGCATAATGCACGTCGGTAAGACTATCATGGCAGTGTTGCGGCATGAGCTTTGAGATTCTGACGCCTGAACAGATGTATGCTGCTGACGCGATTGCCGTGGCGCGGGGCATTTCCTCTTTGAAGTTGATGGAGAATGCGGGCCGTGCGGTGGCTGATGCCATCCTCGCGCGGTTCAAGAAATGTGCTGTCGCTGTGATTTGCGGGCCCGGCAATAATGGCGGTGATGGTTTTGTGGTGGCGCGATTATTGGCCGCAAAGAAATGGCCGGTGCGGGTTTATCTGGTGGGTGAGCGCAAAGCCCTTAAAGGTGATGCGGCCAAAATGGCGGCGAAGTGGAAAGGTGCTGTTGGCACGTTTGCTGCATTTGAAAAAAACCACGGCGGCAAATCGGGGCATCGTTTGATTGTCGATGCGATTTATGGTGCGGGCCTCAACAAGGATTTTCCCGGACATTTGGCCGACGGCATTCATGGCGCAGGCGTGCCTGTTGTTTCGATTGACGTGCCTTCAGGTGTTGATGGCCTCACGGGGCAACCGCGCGGATGTTCGGTGATTGCAAATCTCACCGTCACCTTCTTTCGCAAAAAACCAGCACACGTGTTGCAACCCGGGCGGCGCTTGTGTGGTGAGATTGTCGTTGCCGATATTGGCATTGCTGATGATGTGGCGGACGAACTGCCCATTCGCATTTATGAAAATGCAAAACCCAGTTTGCCGGATTTGAACCAGCGGTTTGAATTGCACAAATTCCATCGCGGCCATGCTGTCATCTGGTCCGGCCCGGAATTGAACACGGGTGCCGCGCGCCTTGCTGCATTGGCGGCGGCGCGCAGTGGTGCGGGGTTGACGACGATTATTGGTACGCCGGATGCCTTACGCGTTCACGCCCATCACCTCACCTCGATCATGCTCAAGCCCGCAGATGGTTTGCGTGAAATACTGGAGGACAAGCGCATCACCGCCTTGTGCATTGGCCCTGCTGCGGGTGTGAATGACGCCACGCGCAAAGCTGTTCTCCGCATGTTGAAGTCGGGCATTCCAATCGTGCTGGATGCGGATGCGCTTTCGGTTTTTGCTGACGCGCCGGAAGAACTTTTTGCCGCCATCAAAGCCAAGCCTGATCGCGCCGTTGTGATGACGCCCCATGGCGGCGAGTTTGCGCGATTGTTTGGAACACTCAGCGGCAGCAAAATTGAACAGGCGCAAGAAGCCGCCAAACGCAGTGGTGCCATCATCATTTACAAAGGCTCTGACACGGTCATCGCCAATCCCACCGGCTTTGCCCACGTCAACACCAATGCCCCACCAAAATTGGCGACGGCGGGAAGTGGGGATGTGTTGGCGGGCATTGTCACGGGATTATTGGCGCAAGGCATGGACCCTTATGGTGCTGCCTGTGCGGGCGTTTGGCTGCATGGTGAGGCCGCCAACAAAACCAATCGCGAGACCATCATCGCCGAAGATTTGATTGCCGAGTTGGGGCGTGAATAAGCTTCTCAACAATCCGCTGTTCCTGCTTCTCGGCACGGGCACGGGCCTTGCCATGATCACGCCTTTGGCCAAGGCCGCTTTGCTGGCGGGCATTGACCCTTTTGTGTGGGCGGCCATGATTGCGTTTTTGCCCTGCACGGTGTTGTGGTGGTTTGCAGCACGGCAGGGACCGTTTTGGAAAAGCCCTGCCCTCTGGCGCTATGGCCTCATTGGCGGTGTAACGGCCAATCTCATTCCCAGCAGCATTTTGCTGTTCGCTATTCCCTCTATTGGCAGTGGCTTAGCGGGGTTGATGTTTGCACTCTCCCCCGTTGTTACGGCAACATTGTCTCTGGCTTTGCGGGTGCGCCCGCCCAATGCGCCATTGCTTGTGGCCGTGGCGGTTGGTTTTATCGGCGCCGTCATCGTGGTCGCGGGCCGCAGTTCACTGAGCTTGCCGGAAGCACCACAATGGCTTTTATTGGCGTTACTCGTGCCCTGCTCTCTCGCCATCGGCAATGTGTACCGCACCGCCAAATGGCCAGAAGGTGCCACACCGCTCCAAGTTGCTGTCGTCGTCAATCTCTCGGTTGTTCCCATTTTCGTGGCCTTGGCGATTTGGCATGGTGGCAGTTTCTGGCCCGTGCTTGATCACCTCGGCCTCACGCTGGCCCAATGGCTGGCGGCCCTTTTGAACGTGGGGCTGTTCTTCCGCCTGCAAAAGATCAGCGGCCCCACTTACCTCAGCCAAATCGGCTATGTGGCCGCCGCCATCAGTCTTGCCATTGGGGCGCTTTATTTTGGCGAAACCTACCCATGGCAGGTGTGGCTGGGTGCCGCCCTCATCATCGGCGGAATTGGGGCCTCCGCATGGGAAAATCTTAATCGCGCCCGCCCGTGATTTGGCACTTGGAAGCCACTAACCCCTCTGCTATAGCCCGCCTCGACCCAAACCCGATTGGCCCTCAAAGCCTTAAGGAACATGTGCGGGCGTGGTGAAATTGGCAGACACGCAAGATTTAGGTTCTTGTGAGGAAACTCGTGGGGGTTCAAGTCCCTCCGCCCGCACCATGCTCCATCTGATCGGGTGTTAAAATTCTAAGTGTGAGCGAGAACCATGCAAGTTACAGAAACAACAAATTCCGGCCTGAAGCGCGGCTTCCAAGTGACCATTGCCGCTGCTGACCTTTCGGCAAAAGCCAATGCCAAGTTGAAAGACATGGCCGGCAAAGCCCAGATCAAGGGTTTCCGCCCTGGCAAGGTTCCGGTTGACCATCTGAAGCGCATGTATGGCAAATCGGTCATGGCCGAAGTGGTGCAGGAAACGGTTGATGAGCAAGCCCGCTCGGTATTCGCTGATCGCAATTTGAAGCCAGCTTACCAACCCGAAGTGAAACTGCCAGAAGCCGAAGGCGAAGTGAACGCCGTCATCGAAGGCAAGGGCGATCTTTCCTTCTCGGTTGAAGCTGAAGTGATCCCGACATTCGAACTGCAAGATGCTTCGGGTCTTTCATTGACCAAGCATGTTGTTGAAGCGTCTGACGCCCACATCGATGAAGCCGTGGCCCGTTTGGCCTCGCAATATAAATCATGGGAAACCAAAGACGGCGCATCGGCCTCGGGCGACCGTGTGACGATTTCGTTTGTCGGCTCTATCGATGGTGTTGAATTTGACGGCGGCAAGGGCGAAGACATTCCATTGGAACTCGGTTCAAACCAATTCATCCCCGGCTTTGAAGAACAACTCGTTGGCAAAAAAACGGGCGAAGATGTGACCGTCAGTGTGTCCTTCCCTGAAAACTATGGCGCTGCAAATCTCGCTGGCAAAGCCGCAGTCTTCGCCACCAAGGTTACAGGCGTTGAAGCGCCTAAAGGTTGCCGCCATCGACGAAGAATTCGCCAAGAAGGTTGGCTTTGAAGATGTTGGCAAATTGCGCGACATGGTGAAGTCTGGCCTTGAACGCGAATTTGGCCGCATGACTTCAATGAAGATGAAGCGTGACGTTCTCGACGCGCTCGACAAGCAATACTCATTCGAACTGCCAAGCAAATTGGTGGATGCTGAATTCAACGGCATCTGGAATGCTTTGCAAAATGAAATGAAGAAGGCTGGCAAAACGTTTGCTGACGAAGATACGACAGAAGAAAAAGCCACCGAAGAATACAAGGCCATTGCAGCCCGTCGCGTGCGTTTGGGCCTCGTTCTCGGAACGCTGGGTGAAAAAGAAGGCATTCAGGTCAACGAACAAGAATTGCAACAGGCCCTCATCGGTCGTGTGCGCCAGTTCCCCGGCCAAGAAAAGCAAGTTTATGATTATTACCGCAACAACCCATCAGCATTGATTGAGCTGCGTGGCCCAATCTTCGAACAAAAGGTTGTGGATCATATTGTTGGCAAAGCCACCGTGGCCGACAAGACCGTGTCGAAGGAAGACCTTCAGGCCATGGTTGAAGAAGATATGGGCGACGAAGAATAATCGACGCCTCTTTGTGAAATTCAAAACCCCGGTGATGAGCCGGGGTTTTTTATTTGCAACAGCTGCATTTTTTGGCAAGCTCAGGTGCATGAAACACCTCTTCTCATCCCTTCTCGCACATCACCCTATTCGCTACTGCCAGCCTCGCCGATGGCGTTATGTCGCTTGGCGGTTCTGAATGGGGCGAGGGCCAAGACAGCAAAGTTGTTATTCAGTTTTCTGCCGATGGAAAAGTCAGCGGCAACTTAGGCTGCAATCGGTTTTTCGGAACCTACAAACAAGATGGCGATAAACTGACTTTCGGTGCCGTGGGTTCCACCCGCATGATGTGCCCCGAAGCGCAAATGAAAACCGAAGCCCGCGTGAGTGCAGCCCTCAGCAGCACCAGCCAAGCGCAAATTTCACATCTCAAACTTGTGTTGGAAGATGGATAAAGGCACCGCGCTGCTAAACCTGCAGCGCCGTGATTTCGATTAGGGCTTGAATGTTTTTCACTTACTAAAAGCTCGTCATTCCAAACGGCCAAGTAGCGTTAGCGAAGTGGCCGATTTGGAACCCCGCTACGCGTCATTCACACCGCAATCAGCGGGCTTCCAAATCGCTCGTTCCGCTTCGCTACACTTTCGTTTGGAATGACGGTGAACTGGATGTCTATTTCCTCTTCACGCGCACCAAAAATCGCGCCCGCGATTGCACCGACAATCACACCCACCAAAATCCAAAGCCCCACAACATAGCCCGAGTAACCTTCAAAGCTCGACGTCGCGGCGAGCGTGGTATAGCCCAAACCCAACAGCAGCCCCATAACACCACCCGCAACACCACCCAAGATGAAGCCCAATAGGCCAAATCCAATGCGGCTCGCGGTGGTCATGGTCAGTCGCCTTTCGTTAGAAGCTCCACTCCCGTGCTTTTGACACGAGGAAGTCTCTGAATACGGTCACGCGTTTTGTGTCCTTCAATTCTTCCGGATAGACGAAATAAGTGTCGAACTCGGGCGTCTCAATATCAAGTTCAATTTGCACAAGGTTCATGTCGGGTGCGACCAGATAGTCCGACAGAATGGCAATGCCCGCCCCTGCTTGCACCGCACGGCGCAAACCATAGGCTGAGTTTACGCGCAAGGCTGGAATGCGCATGTCATTGTCGGGGCGCCCTGCTGACAGCAGCAAGGTGAGATAGGTCAAATAGCTCACACCTTGGAAAATCAAAATCTTGTGCTTGTCGAGATCGCTGCCGGATTTTGGAATGCCGTGTTGGCGCACATAATCAACTGATGCATAAACATGGTGATGCACGGTGAAAAGTTTTCGCTGAATCAAATCAGGCTGGGTCGGTCGTCGCAAGCGAATGGCCACGTCGGCCTCGCGCATCGACAAATCCAATTCCTCATCCTCAAGCAACAGCTGCACCTGAATGTCAGGATAGAGCTCCATGAATTCTTTGATGCGCGGTGTCAGCCACACGGAGCCCAAACCCACCGTCGTGGTAATGCGCAGTTCGCCTGATGGCTTTTCCTTGGAATCCATCAACCGGGTTTTTGCTGCGGCCAATTTCGTGAACACATCATGGGCCGTGCGATATAAAACCTCGCCCTGCTCCGTCAGGATTAAGCCTCGGGCATGCCGGTGAAACAGCGGCACGCGCAAATCATCTTCCAGCGCTGAAATTTGCCGGCTCACGGCGGATTGTGACAGGTTCAGTTCATGCCCCGCATGGGTAAAGCTGCCCGCGTCGGCAACCGCATGAAAAATTCTAAGCTTATCCCAATCCATCGATTATCCCGTCTTCTGCGTGTGCAGATATTTTTCAGCTTCCAACGCTGCCATGCAGCCCATGCCAGCCGCTGTAACGGCTTGGCGATACACATCATCGGTCACGTCACCCGCAGCAAACACACCCGGCAAAACCGTTTGCGTGGACCACGACGCCGTTTCCAAATAGCCACCATTTTTGAATGGCAATTGCCCTGACAAATAATTCCGTCGAAGGTTTGTGCCCAATGGCGATGAACACGCCATCGACGTCCAACGTTTGCGTTGCATTCGTCTTTACATTTTTCAAACGTACCGACGTCACACCGCGTGGGTCATCGGCACCCAACACTTCCTCCAGTGCTGAATCCCAAATGACTTTGATCTTGGGGTGCTTGAACAAACGGTCTTGCAAAATGCGTTCAGCTTTGAACTCATTGCGACGATGAACCACCGTCACTTCAGAAGCAAAATTGGTGAGGAACAAAGCCTCTTCAACTGCGGTGTTACCACCACCGACCACGAGAACTTTTTTCTGACGATAGAAAAATCCGTCGCAGGTCGCACAAGCAGACACGCCAAAGCCTTGAAATTTTTCTTCACTCGGCAGGCCCAGCCATTTGGCTTGGGCACCCGTGGCAATGATGAGGGCATCGCAGGTATATTCAGTGCCGCTATCACCTTTCAACCAGATGGGAGAATTTTTCAGTTTCACTTCGGTGATGGTGTCGGAAATAACTTCCGTGCCCATGTGTTCGGCTTGGGCCTTCATTTCTTCCATCAGCCACGGGCCTTGGATAGCCTTGGCAAAGCCCGGATAGTTTTCAACATCCGTTGTAATGGTGAGCTGACCGCCGGGCTGAATGCCCTGCACGACGATTGGCTTCAGCATGGCACGGGCGGCATAAATTGCGGCAGTATAACCCGCTGGGCCTGAACCAAGGATCAGGACGCGGGCGTGACGGGACGACATGGGAGACTCCATTTGAGCTATGAGAAATTAGCATAGCTCAATTATGAGGCGCTTGCCAAGTGATATAACAGTTTTGAACAGGGGAAGGTGTTTTCCCTCATCCGCCCTGCGGGCACCTTCTCCCATTAAAAGAAACGGGAGAAGGCTAATTGTTGCAATCAGCCCTCACCCGTCTTCTGACGGGAGAGGGTGCCCGAAGGGCGGGTGAGGGAGTTCCCGCGAAGACAACTTTATTTTCCTAACCCCCTTGACAACGTTCCTGTTATGTTCCATTTGTGGTTTCGATGGTTTTGGAAGGAGGGATCAGAGTTGCTAACTTATCAAATCTGCCAGAACCATGTGCAGCGCCTGCGGATGTTCGTTGAAGTAGCGAGTGTTCCCGGGAGCCGAGGGCAAGACCCTGGAGCAATAATGACTCCAGCGCACTTGAGGCCGAGCAACCCGCGCCATGTAAATGTGCGCCTCTGCAAGAGCGAACCCTGGGTGATTGCCGTATTGAAAAGATACGGAAATATGGATTTCCCACAAATTTCGGCACAAATCGCTGCGTTTCTGCATAGGGCTTTAGGCCAACGCGCAAACACAACCACAAAACACAATCGTTCGAACGGGCTTGAAGCCGGAAGAGAAACATTCCCTCCGTTTTATTTTCATGGGCCGCCGTAACCGAACCAGTCGCCCACCCCCTCCCCCTTCGGGTACTCCCCCAACTTGTTGAGGGAGAAAGCGAACGCATGTTTTCTCCCTTGCGCCGAGCGTGGGGGAGCTACGGCGTAGCCGGGAGGGGGTGCTTGCTCCGCGCAACTCCGCAACCTATTCCTTGTCACTCACCCCAGCGCTGGCAAATGTCGCCATGCCGTTGTGGCAATTTACAGCGGCGCGGACCAAGCCTGCCGCGAGGGCCGCTCCTGATGCTTCACCCAGTCGCATTCCTAAATCCAGCAAGGGCTTCAAGCCCAGCTTCGCCAACAGTGCCTTGTGCGCAGGTTCCGCTGATACATGGGCCGCATAGCAATGATTGAGCGCCGTCGGATCAGCCTTGAACAATACGGCCGCAGCAGCAGTGGCCACATAGCCGTCAATCAACACCGGCACATGGTTGATGCGGGCACCCAAAATTGCTCCCGCCATGGCCGCCAATTCGCGCCCGCCCAAGCGGCGCAACACTTCCAATGGATCATTCAAATGGGCCTTATGCAACGCCACGGCACGGCCCACGGCATCGGCTTTGCGCTTCAACCCTTCAGCATCCACACCTGTGCCCGGCCCCACCCAATCCTCAGGCTTGCCACCAAACAACCCGTGGGCCAGAGCCGCAGCAATCGTGGTGTTGCCAATACCCATTTCACCAATGCAGAAGAGATCGCAGCCATTGGCAATGGCTTCCATGCCATAGGCCATGGTGGCGGCGCAGTCTTTCTCTGTCATGGCTGCGTCTTGCGTAATATCATTGGTCGGCACTTCCAGCGCCAATTCATAGACCTTCAATCCCAAATCAAAGGTCTTGCAAATCTGATTGACGGCAGCACCGTCGCTTTGGAAATTGGCCACCATCTGTGCCGTCACCGCTTGCGGATAGGCCGCCACACCTTGCGCCACCACACCATGATTTCCAGCAAATACCGCAACAACGGGGCGCTCAACCTTTGGCGTCGAGCGTTGCTGCCAAGCCGCCAACCATTCCGTGATGTCTTCCAAGCGGCCCAATGCACCCGGTGGTTTGGTCAATTGCGCATCCCGCGCTTTGACAGCGGCAACCGCTTCCAAGTCCGGCCCCGGCATAGCAGCCAAAAGATTGCGGATGTCGTCAAAAGGAAGGCCTGATGCCATGGTGAGTTATCCAGAATCGAATGAGGTTAAAATTGCCAGTGGCTTTTCGGCGTTGCTTGGGGCACACGTCAACTTGATTGAAGACCAAGTTAGAACCATGAGCGACCAACTGCCCCCTGCTCCACCTTCCGAAGACAAAGGCCCCGCATTGCGCCCCTTTGCGGAGCTTGTGCATGCCTTGAAATTCTTGACGCGCCTGCCGGTTCCGTTTTCAAAAACCATTGACCCGCCGCCGCTCAATCAAACCATGCGCATGTTTTCGGTCGCTGGTGCGCTGATTGGCGTGTTGATTGCCGTCGTGTTGCTGGCGGGTCGATTGGTCCAACTGCCACCCCTGCTCTCGGCTATTTTGGCCGTTGCCGCTGGCATATTGGTTACAGGCGCATTGCATGAAGATGGATTTGCCGACACCGCCGATGGCTTTGGCGGCGGCAAAACCCGCGAACGGCGCTTGGAGATTATGCGCGACAGCCGCATCGGATCCTATGGCGCTTTGGCTTTGATCATTGCCGTTGCTCTGCGCGTTGCGGCCTATGCAAGCCTGATAGAGTTTTCCGCTATCGCCCTGCTCACCATCATCGTGGCGGCGCAATCATTCTCCCGCGCCCTCGTTGTTGACCTGCTCTGGGCCACACCGCCTGCCCGCACCAACGGGCTTTCAGCCTATGCTGGCCAACCGCCACGTTCCATTGCCATATTCGCGATTGCTTTGGGATTGCTGCTCACTTTGGTTGCTGGCTATTTCAGCCAATTTGAAAATGCTGTTTTAGCCCTCGCACTGGGCCTTGCTGCAACGGCGGCCATTCGCTGGCAAGCCATGCGCTTGATCGGTGGCCAAACGGGTGATGTGTGTGGGGCCGCACAAGTTGCTTGCGAAGTGATGATGCTCATCGCATTCCTTGCAACACTCCATTAACCCTGCTTTCAATTTCTCCATCGGCGTGAAAGTTTGGTGAAGAATTCAGCGTCTAAGGTTCACACTTCGTGTGTGAGGTTTTGCGTATGCGTCGATCCGGTACTTTTCCAAGTGTATGTCTTGCTGTTCTGT
>CAVZXJ010000033.1:0-71267 GCA_963779145.1 uncultured Alphaproteobacteria bacterium | reverse complement strand
AACGTCATGCATTGAAATTGACTTTGCGTTCAATTCAACTGATTTGCGTCCGGTATATTCGGCGTGCTCACGTGTTGGTGGAATTGTCGCAATGAAGGGGTCGTGATAACTGACAACGGCACCTCGTTTTTCCAGTAATTCCATAAGTTTGAAGGTCGGGCTTTCGCGCATGTCCGGCACGTTCTTTTTGTAAGCCAACCCCAAAATCAAAACTTTGGCACCCGCCAGTGCTATGCCGAGATGGCTGCTCAAAGCTTCTTCCAGTTTACCGACCACATGGCGCGGCATGGCAGTGTTAATTTGGCCGGCCAGCTCAATAAAACGTGTGTGGATATCGAATTCCCGTGCTTTCCAAGTCAGGTAAAACGGGTCAATCGGGATGCAGTGACCACCTAATCCTGGACCTGGATAGAAAGCTTGAAACCCGAAGGGCTTGGTCTTCGCTGCGTCAATCACTTCCCAGACGTCAATGCCCATGGCGTCGTAGATAACTTTCAATTCGTTGACCAAGGCAATGTTGACGGCGCGAAACACATTCTCGGTGATTTTGACGGCTTCTGCCGTCGCAGGCGAAGAGACCGGTACAACCTGCTTGACGACAGCGCTGTAGAACGCCGTTGCAAGTGCTCCGGCAATGGCGCCGTCGCCTGAAACCACTTTTGGAATTGTTTCGGTGTGGAAACTCTTGTTGCCCGGATCTTCGCGTTCGGGCGAAAATCCAACGAAGAATTCTTCGCCAGCAATGAGGCCGCTTTTTTCCAATATCGGCTTCATCACTTCAGTTGTTGTGCCGGGGTAAGTGGTCGATTCCAACACAACAAGCGTTCCGGGCTGGAGGTGTTTTGCAATCGTTTCTGCGGTGATGCGAATGTAACTTAAATCAGGTTCGCGGTATTTCGTGAGTGGTGTCGGCACGCAAATGATAATGACGCCGCATTCAGTCAATTTGGAATTGTCTGTCGTGGCTTTGAAGCTTGCGGCCGAAACGTGGCGCTTCAGTGTTTCGCTCTTAACGGCATCAATATAGGATAAACCACGGTTCAGCGCGTCCGTTTTGGCGGCATCAATATCAAAGCCAATAACTGGAAAGCCAGCTTTCGCGATTGCCATCGCCAAGGGTAGCCCCACATAGCCCAACCCAATCACGCCAACCTTTGCAGATCGATTTTCGATGAGTTGATGAAGCTTGGCACTGGGTGACGTCATTTCTGTCTCTAACTCGATTTTCAAAGTTGGGCCGCTTTTAGACGTCTCAGAGGCATGGCTTCAAGACATTAATGGAAGGTCTGGCAGTGATACTTCAGGTCAATTTTCCGGATTAACGTTTTGCCACTGTTCACTTTTCTGAAACTCGACTAGCCTTGAAACTTCGCAGGTCTTCGGCTTTGGGGAAAAGCGGGTTGACTTGCGGTTTGGGGCATAGCTTTACCATGAGCGCAAATACCAAGATCATTCCTGTCGTGCTGGCTGGAGGCGAAGGGCATCGGCTTTGGCCATTGTCGAATGAAGCGACACCAAAACAATTTTTAAAACTTGGCAGCACTTCAACGCTCTTTCAGCAGGCTCTCAATCGGTGCACAGGCGCGATGTTTGATGCAACGCCGATTGTCATAGCCGCACAAAACTGTCGTGGCCACGTGTTACAGGCGGCTGAGGAATTGAATCAAGAGGTTGATATTATACTTGAACCGTTGAGCCGAAACTCTTGTGCTGCCATGGTTGCTGGCGCTTTGCGGGCAATGGAGACCAACCCAAGAGCAATACTTCTTGTACTTGCTGCTGATCACAACATCCCCGACGTGCAATTGTTTCAAGCGTCAGTGTTGCAAGCCTTACCCGCTGCGCAAGCGGGAAAAATAGTAGCCTTTGGAATTGTGCCAAGCCACCCGGCAACCGGTTATGGTTACATCCAAACTGGAAATGACTTGCCTGATGCGGGCGTCAAATTGGTAAATTGTTTTGCTGAAAAGCCAAACCTAGAGATGGCGCAAACTTACGTTGATCAAGGCTATCTTTGGAATAGTGGGAACTTCCTGCTGGCGGCCCAAGTCTTAGTTGATGAAGTGGAGCGCTTGGCACCAGAGGTTTTGCATGCCGTTCGTCAATCTTTGGATGAAGCAGAAAGAGATGCAGATTTCATTCGGCTTGGTCACGAACCGTTTTCAAAATCACCAAGTCTTTCGTTTGATTGCGCAGTTATGGAAAAGACGAAACGTGCCAGCGTATTGCCAGTTGATTATGCATGGAGTGACGTCGGCAATTGGGATGTCGTCTCGCGCATGTTTCCCACCGATCAAAATGGTAACGCCATTGTCGGTCGCGGCATTGTTAATTCATCCAACAATGTACTGGTGCATGCCCATGAAGTGCCAACAGCCGTCATTGGTTGCAAAGATATTATCGTTGTTACAACACGAGACGCTGTCTTGGTTGTACAGAAGAACGCAAGCGAAGACGTCAAAGCGCTTGTTGCTCAATTGAAAAGTGCCAACCTGAATGGTTCAAGCTCACCCCCCAAATAGAATGCCTTAAACCTTCAACCCGCCCAGCAATAATTCAATCACACTGGCTTTCACATTTTTCTGGTTCGGTTTTCCGCCGAGCACGGCTTCGACCTGTACACCAAAATCTGCATAGTGCTGGGTCACCGCCCAGATTGCAAAAATCAGGTGCTCAGGCTCAACGGCGCGAAGTTTTCCAGCCTTGATCCAGCCTTTAATGACGGCAGCTTTGGTGGCGACGAGTTCACGCAATGGGCCTTTGAGAAACGGTGCCACGTGGGGCGCGCCGTGGAGAATTTCATTGGCGAAAAGTTTTGAAGCGTCAGGCCGCGCAAAGGTCAAATCCAGCTTTGCTGAAATATAACGCGTTAGTTCTTCAATCGGGTCATTCTCGGGATCGAGTGCGTGTAACGGAGCGAGCCATAAGGTGAGCGTGCGTTGCAGCACGGCGTTGTAAATGTCTTCTTTGCGCTTGAAGTAATAGAGCAAATTGGGTTTTGAAAGCCCGCATTTGTTGGCAATTTGGTCCACCGTTGTGCCGCGATAGCCATAGGCGGAGAACACTTCCAAGGCCGCATCAAGGATCAATGCCTCGTTTTGGTTCTGAATGCGGGTTTTCTGGACCACAGGTGCTTGGCTTTTGGGCATTGCCCATCCTCTTAATTCTTGATCAAATGGTCAAGAGACGTTAGCGTTTCAGATTAACGAACAAGAACAAACCGGGAGACGGCTTTGACGGCAGTGATTGACGCCAAGGATTTGAGCCTGACCTTCAGCACCGCTGACGGGCCTGTTTATGCGCTTTCGGGGGTAAACCTCAAGGTTGAAGATGGGGACTTTGTGTCTTTTATCGGCCCTTCCGGCTGTGGCAAAACCACTTTACTGCGCGTCATCGCCGATCTTGAACAGGCGACTGGTGGCAGCATCGTCGTCAATGGCGTGACGCCAGAACAGGCGCGGCTGGCGCGGGCCTATGGTTATGTGTTCCAAGCGCCTGGACTTTTGCCGTGGCGCAATGTGGAACGCAATGTGGCGCTGCCATTGGAAATTATGGCCATGGAAGGTGCTGCGGAACGCGTTCAACGCAATCTTGATCTGGTGAACCTCTCGGGGTTCGAGAAAAAATACCCGTGGCAATTATCCGGCGGTATGCAGCAGCGCGTTTCCATCGCGCGGGCGCTGGCGTTTGATCCGCACCTGTTGCTGATGGATGAGCCCTTTGGGGCGCTGGATGAAATTGTGCGCGATAAATTAAATCAGCAATTGTTGGAGCTGTGGAATCGCACCCAGAAAACTGTGGTGTTTGTCACCCACTCAATTCCAGAGGCGGTGTTCCTCTCCACCAAAATCGTGGTGATGTCACCACGCCCCGGTCGTATCATCGATGTTATTGAAACCAATTTCCCGCGTGACCGGACGCTGGATATTCGGGAGACGCCGGAATTTCTAAAGGTCGCGCAGCGCGTGCGTGAAGGCTTGCGGGCAGGGCATAGTTATGAAGACTAGTGGCCATACCATTCCTGTTCTCGTGGTGTGCCTCGCGCTGCTTGTGGTCTGGTATGTTGCCTGCATTCCCTTGAACGCCGTCGTCGCGGAAGCAAAAATCAATGCGGCAGGTGGCGGGTTTGCGGCAACGTTGAATGAGTCTCTGGAATCACACGCGGCCCGTTATTCCAGCGCCGCACCAAATCATTGGCGAACTTTGGACGTCGCTGTTTACCGTTGCCCCTTGGAAACCTAAGTCCATTCTCTATCATTGTTGGGTCACACTTTCCTCGACGTTGCTGGGTTTTGTGTTGGGCGTATTGCTCGGCGTCGCATTGGCAATCTTGATTGTGCATTCGAAAATTCTATCGAAGGCTTTGATGCCGTGGATCATCGCTTCGCAAACCATTCCCATTCTTGCCATTGCCCCCATGATCATTGTGGTATTGGGCTCGCTTGGCCTCACGGGGCTTTTGCCGAAATCTTTGATCTCGATGTATCTCTGCTTTTTCCCCGTTACCATTGGCATGGTGAAAGGTTTGAATTCACCTGATGTTATCCACCGGGATTTGATGCGTACTTACAATGCAAGTGCATCCGAAATCTTATGGAAGCTCAGGTTGCCAGCGTCGGTGCCTTACCTTTTTGCATCCCTCAAAATTGCAATCGCTATTGCGCTCACAGGGGCCATCGTCGGTGAACTCCCAACGGGTGCGGTTGCGGGCATTGGTGCGCGATTGCTTGTCGGCTCCTATAATGGGCTTACATTGATGATCTGGGGCGCACTTGTTGCCGCTTCGGTCATGGCGGCCTTGTTGGTGTGGCTTGTGGGCTATGCTGAACGTAAAACACTCACGCGCATGGGGGTAAAGCCCGCATGAAAAATCTCCGCGATCTCATGGCTCCGGCGCTGCTTGGCATTGCACTGCTTCTCATTTGGGAAGTGGCTTGCCGTGCGATTCCCATCTCACCCATTCTGCTTCCCGCACCTTCCGTTATCGCCCATCGTTTCATGGCGGAAATTCCGACGCTCAGCCTCGATTTCTTCATGACCGTCATTCAAGCCGTGATCCCCGGATGGCTTATTGGCTGTGGCGCAGGTCTTGGCGTTGCGCTGCTGTGTGACCGATTTGATTTCCTGAAACGAGGGTTGCTCCCCGTCGGTAATTTCTTTTCGGTGCTGCCGCTTGTGGGCGTAGCCCCCATCATGGTGATGTGGTTTGGCGTTGGTGTTGCACCCAATATTGCGGTTGTGGTGATCATGACGTTCTTTCCCATGCTCATCAACGCACTCGCTGGGCTTGAGGCATCATCACATCTGGAACGCGACTTGATGCGCAGTTATGGCGCAACGTGGTGGCAAGCCTTGACGCGCTTGCGACTTCCTGCCGCCATGCCTTTCATATTTAATGCGCTCAAGATCAATTCCACACTGGCAATGATTGGAGCCATCGTGGCTGAATTTTTTGGCACCCGCATTGCCGGCATGGGCTTTCGCATTCAAACCGGGTCGGGCAGCCAAAGCCTTGATCTGGTCTGGGCCGAAATTGCCGTTGCGGCTGTGACAGGCTCACTTTTTTATGCGGCTCTCGTGTTGATCGAGCGCAAAACAACATTCTGGCATCCGTCTTACAGAACGTGAGACGTATTTTCGTAAACTTGAAACAGGGAGACTAAGCATGAAAAAATATCTGATGGCAGCAGCCGCTGCTGGAGCGTTGATGATCACATCAGGCTCGGCCATGGCTGAAAAAGTCACGTTGCAATTGAAGTGGGTCACGCAAGCCCAGTTTGCGGGCTATCTCGTGGCACAGGCCAAGGGCTTCTACAAAGAAGCCGGTCTTGAAGTTGAAATCAAGCCAGGCGGCCCTGACATTAACCCACAACAGGTGCTCGCTGGTGGTGGTGCTGATGTTGTTGTGGACTGGATGCCATCGGCCTTGGCCACCCGTGAAAAGGGCCAAGCCGTTGTGAACATCGCCCAGCCCTTCAAGCGCTCCGGCATGATGCTGACCTGCCGTGCTGAAACCGGCATCAAGGAACCAACAGACTTCAAGGACAAAACCTTGGGCGTTTGGTTCTTCGGCAATGAATATCCCTTCATGTCATGGATGTCGAAGCTTGGTTACAAGACCGATGGTTCAGCTGGTGGTGTGAAAGTCATCAAGCAGGGCTTCAACGTCGATCCGCTTATTCAAAAGCAAGCCGATTGCGTGTCCACCATGACCTACAATGAATATTGGCAGGTGATTGATGCCGGCATTGCAGCCGACCAACTCGTGACCTTCAAATATGAAGATCAAGGTGTGGCCACGCTGGAAGACGGCCTCTATGTGATGGAAGACAAGTTGGCTGACGCCGCATTTGTCAAAACCATGGCAACCTTCGTCAAGGCCTCGATGAAGGGCTGGGACTATGCCCGCGCCAACAATGACGAAGCTGCGCAAATTGTTGTTGACGCCGACACCACAGGTGCTGCTGCCATCGATCATCAAAAGCGCATGATGGGTGAAATCTCGAAGCTGACCGAAGGCTCCGATGGTTCGCTTGATACAGCATCGGCTGATCGTACGGTTGCAACGTTGCTGGCATCCGGCGGTGAAGCACCGGTGATCACCAAGGCCCCTACAGGTGCTTGGTCATCAGCGGTGACGGACATGGCCAAGGGCATGTAAACAATAGAGGAAAGGGCCAAAATTGGCCCTTTCCTTGACTTTTCGTATGTTTCTTATTATGTAGGTATTTCACTACTATCGGAATTTACAATGCGAATGATCACAGCCACAGAAGCCAACCGCGATTTTTCAAAAATTTTGGAACGCGTTATTGATGGCGAAGAAATTGCTGTGACGAAACATGGAGATATCGTTGCCACAATTGCTCCTGCCAAACTCAAAATTAAGCAACGTGAAGCACAGAAAATGAAATTCATCCAACGCTTGCGCAACCGAGAAGTCTACACACATGTGACATCTCGTGGCACACGCGACGAACTCTACGAAGACTGACGTGCAGGCGTCGCTGGACAGCAATTTTTTGATTTATGTGGAGGATATGTCCTCAGACCCGCGTCACCTCGCGGCACAAACGCTTTTGGCAGCAATTCCAGTAGAGCGCGTTAATATTTCCGTTCAGGCGCTGGGCGAAACATTGAACTGGTTAGTCCGCAAAGCCAAAGTTCCAAAGCCAAGGGCTGCAGATCGTGTGCTTGAATGGACAATTAATTATGATGTGCAGTCGACGACGTTGACGTGTTTGAACGCTGCCCGCGATTTAATCGCGCATCATGACTTTCCAATTTGGGATGCAGTGATTTTAGCCGCCGCCGCAGAAGCTGGATCAAACATTTTAATTTCTGAAGATATGCAACACGGATTTCAGTGGCAGGGTGTTACCATAGTAAACCCATTTCTAACTCCACCTCACCCTCTCATTGATTCACTTATTGCAAAATAGGAGATACCCATGACCACCACCCTCATCCGCGGCGGCACTGTTGTGAATGCTGATTTGTCTGAACGCGCTGATGTTCTGATCAAAGACGGCAAGATTATTGCTGTCGGTGACAAACTCACGGGCGACACTGTGATTGATGCGGGTGGTTGCTATGTCATGCCCGGTGGCATTGATCCGCACACCCATATGGACATGCCCTTCATGGGCACGACGACGGCGGATGATTACGAAAGCGGCACCATGGCGGGGCTTGCTGGCGGCACCACCATGACGGTGGATTTCTGTTTGCCTGCACCGGGTGAAAGCCTGCTCAAGGCCTATCAGGCCTGGCGTCACAAGGGCGAGAAGGCGGCGGCGGATTATTCCTTCCACATGGCGATCACGGCATGGTCCCCCATGATCCATGATGAAATGGAAACGGTGGTCAAAACCTACGGCATCAACACCTTCAAGCACTTCATGGCCTACAAGGGCGCGTTGATGGTGAATGACGACGAGATGTATAATTCCTTCAAGCGCTGCGCCCAGCTGGGCGCTCTGCCGCTGGTGCATGCCGAGAATGGTGATGTGGTGGCGCGCATGCAAGCGGACTTGCTGGCGCGTGGCGTGACTGGCCCTGAGGGGCATTCATACTCCCGCCCGCCGGAAGTCGAAGGCGAAGCCGCCAACCGCGCCATCATGATTGCCAATATGGCGGGAACACCGCTGTACATCGTGCATGTGAGCTGCGAGGAAACCCACGACGCCATCCGCCGTGCGAAACAAGCAGGGCAACGGGTCTATGGTGAGCCGTTGATTCAGTTCCTCGTGTTGGATGATTCAGAATATCAAAACAAAGATTGGGACTATGCCGCTGGCCGCGTCATGTCGCCGCCGTTCCGCAACAAGAAGCATCAAGATTCATTGTGGGCAGGCTTGCAATCCGGCACGCTCTCCGTCGTCGCCACCGATCACGCCACCTTCACCAAGCAACAAAAGCGCATGGGTGCAAAAAACTTCACGCAAATTCCAAACGGCACCGGCGGCCTTGAAGACCGTATGCCGGTGTTGTGGACAGCAGGTGTCAACACAGGCCGCTTGACGAAAGAAGAATTCGTTGCGGCCACAAGCACCAACATCGCGCAAAATCCTCAACATGTATCCGCAAAAGGGCGTGATCCGCGCAGGGGCCGATGCAGACATCGTTGTATGGGATCCGAAAGGCACCAAGACCATCACATCAGCCAAACAGCAAAGCCGTTCCGGCTATAGTGTGTTCGAAGGCTACCAATGCACAGGTGTACCGCGCACGGTCATCTCCCGCGGCAAAGTGGCGTGGGAGCAGGGCGACATGCGGGCCAAAGCCGGCGATGGTGATTTCGTGGCACGGAAGCCCAATGCACCCGTGCATGTGGCCAATGCGATCTGGAAAGGTGTGAGCGCACCGAAAGGTGTTGAACGGATTGAGGTGACGCCGTGAGCGACTATCATGGCACCGACTTCTATTGTGATGTTGCCATCCCAAGAATTTTTATGAATGAAGTTTTATTGTTCAAAAGAATAGAACTTAGAATTGAATACGAAGATGACCATGTCTTGGCCTATCATCACACAAAACCGTTTTGGCCCTTACACATTGTGGTCGTGCCGAAGAAGCATGTGCCGTCCTTCACTGATCGAAACGAAGGTGATGATGAGGTCGTTGCGGCGGTCTTGCGTGTTGTGCGACAACTCGCTGAAAAGGTCGAACGTGAACTAGGTGAATGTCGAATTCTCACCAACTTAGGCCGATACCAAGACAGTAAACACTTGCATTTTCATGTTTCAAGCGGGCCACCCAAAGAGTTGCGATAACGTCATCGCAAAAACCTCCCCACCCGCGCCTCCAGCAGCTTCACCAACTCCAGCTGCATGAAGTCATAGTCATCCGGAATATCCAGACACACCACGCGTTTGCCGCTAGTTTGCCTGATCACTGCTGCCAATGGAGTTCAACAATGATCCGCCACGTCGTTCTCGTCCGCTTCAAGCCTGATGCAAATACCGCCCAAATCTTTGCGGCACTGAAAGCACTTCAAGATAAAATCGATGGCATCATCGCCATTTCAACGGGTGCTGACTCGAGCCCTGAAGGTTTACAACGCGGCCACACCCACGCGTTCACCGTCGATTTTCGTGACGCCAAAGCAAGAGACGCCTATCTCCCGCATCCCGAACATCAAAAAGTTGGCGCGATGATCGTTGCTGCGGCAGAAGGTGGCGTTGATGGGTGACGGTGGTGGATTGGGAGATGTAGCTGACACCCGCCCCCGACCCCGCCCTCAAGGGCGGGGAGAAGAAATAGAAGTAACGTTCCTGCATTTCTCCCCTCCCTCGAGGGAGGGGCAGGGGTGGGTGTCAGCCAAATTCTCAGTTGCCGCCTTGCGCCTGCACAAACAACATTCGTCGCATTCTTTTTCGTGGCTCGGCAAAAGATCTCTTAAACCGCAAATCTGCCGCCTCAACAAAATCCTCAATTCGTCCCTCGATTGCGGCCAGAATGGAACAACAAACCGTTTCGCGCTCGCGCAGGACCGAACTGCTGGGCACACGAAACACTGAATATCCCTCGTCTAATAGAAATGCATCACGTCTGCGATCGTAGTCACAATCAATGTGCTGGCTGCCATCCACTTCAACCAGCAGCCATTTCTCGCGACAACAAAAATCAGCGAAGTAAGGGCCAACGGGAAATTGCCGCGTGAACTTGTAGCCGCCAAGTTGCCGCCCACGCAGTACAGACCAAAGCGCCTGTTCGGCCGGATTAGCCGTTTGCCGTAGCTCTCGTGCTTGCAATGTCGTTGGATTGCTGTGTGTTCCCATGTCCTTTTCCTCCCCTTTGCCAGATAAGACGAAACGGGAACGGATTTCCGTCGCGGGGTTGGAAAAGAATCTTTCAATAACCCGGCAACACCATCACGGTGGGTGTTGTCGGAAGGGTTTGCGATGATATTGTGAGCGTTCGACCATCCAAATGTTTGACCTCAAAACTCTTGCGTGCCTCACTGAGGAAGGCGTTCAATGTGCTGGGTCCAAAAATATGCATGGGCAAAATCACGGCGGCTTTAATTTCCTTCAACACACCCATCATGTTTTCATGGGGCATGGTGTTGCGGCCATCGACGGGCACCATCACAACATCAAGACGACCAATCCAGCCGATGTGCCCCGGTGTTAATTCATGGTGCAAATGCCCCAAATGCCCAATGCAAAGCCCCGCTGCTTCGAAGATAAATATGGAATTGCCATCGGTCACCCGGTTCACAGAACCAAAACGAATATCCGTTGTCACATTGCGAATGCGCAGATCACCCACCGCAAGATCATGTTTTGCCGGTGCTCCATCTTCGCCCCAACCGCGCAGCACGTGTTTAATCGCAGGGTCAGGCGCATTGGTGTAATGCGTGGTGTGGGCGCGGTTCATGGTGACAACGTCAGGTGTGGAACCGCCCGCATTGCCGTTATAATCGGTTGCCGCCACCACGCCTCCCGCCGTTTCGATGCGAAAGGTTGAGTGGCCCACAAAGCTAATGCTGACTTCATTTTCAGCCATTGCCACCACGCGCAACGATGCGGGTTGCACACGGGCTAAACCTTCGGCCATGGCCAAGCATTCGCTGGCTTTTGCGGGCCAAATTAACATTGTAAATATGATCATTGAAAGACAGATCAAACGCATTCCTGCACTCCTGCCAAATTGCGAGGGGGCGACGTGCCCACCTCTGCTATGGTATCGACTTCTAGCGGAACAACCGCGCGCTGTCAAGCAAAATATTCCTACAATAGAATCAATGCTTTCCAAGTGATGCCACTTGCCCTATCAGGGTTGAAACGGAGTTTTATGACCATGGCCTTTGGCGTTCACGATCATCCCTTCTATAAGCCGAAGTGGCGCAGGCAGGCCATTGTTGCGACGACGGCCATGTGGTCGATTTTTGAATTGATGATTGCCAAAGACGGGTTTTGGACCGTGATTGCCATTGCCGTGTGGGCCTATAGTTTTTGGTATTTCATTTGGACGTGGAAAGACGCGCCACCTGAAAGCTAATCAGCTATTGGCCATTTTCTCGGCCACATCACGCCCCATCAGCAAATGCATGGCTGTGCGCAATTCCTCGTCGCGGCGAAACAGCTTTTCCAAATCATCATGGTCCCAGCTGATGTAATGCGACGCCTGCATCCACAGTTACCGTGGCCGTTGCCGGGCGCTTTCGCAAAAATGCGAGCTCACCGATAAATAGTTTGGGTGCGACTTCCAAATTGCGATTGGCTTTGAGAATGTTCACCTTGCCGCTCAACACATAAAACAGCTGGGCGAGGTTTTCATTTTCAGTCGTCAACGTTGTTGTGTCGTCAACCAAATGCCATTTTCCAACTTTCGCCAGTTTTCGAAATTGCCCTGGCGTCAAAACATCGAGATTGCGGAACAGTGATAACTCATCATCCGACATGCCGCCCTCACGGCCATCGCGCAGAATCAATAAAATCATCACGGTGTTGATGGCCACATTCATCAGGCTCCACACCATGGGGTTCCACAGGGGTTCGGCGAAGGCCAAATAATAGTAAACCGACAGCAGTAAATCGCCGATGGCCGCGAACACGCGCAGCTTGATCTGGTCGCGAAACAAAAAGCAGAACAGTGTGAACAGTGCCGCAACGTGAACCAAATTTTGAGTGAGTAAATCGCTTATATTCATAAGGGTTGTGATGGCGGATGACGGGCTGCATTGCAAGCTTGCGTGGTTGACGAATTTTCACATCCGTGAGCAGATAGCGCAAAATTGATGGAGGAACAGCATATGGAATATCGGCAACTTGGAAATTCGGGCTTAAAAATTTCGCAACACACTTTGGGAACTATGAATTTTTCGGGCGAAGGTTTTTTCGGCATGGCCGGAAGTTTGAGTGTGCAAGAATCAAAACGGTTGGTTGATATGGCTGTCGATCATGGGGTCAATATGTTTGACACCTCCAATGCCTATACAACCGGCAAATCCGAAGAGGCCTTGGGCGAAATCATGAAAGGTCGCTCTGATCAATTGATGGTCGGCACCAAGGTGCGCTTTTCCATGGGCACGGGGCCGAATGAACAGGGCTTGTCGCGTTTTCATATCATCCATGAAGCTGAGGCCAGCTTGAAGCGGTTGAAGCGGGATCATATCGATCTCTACTTCCTGCATGAATGGGATGGATTGACCCCGGTTGAAGAAATGATGGAAGCGCTCAACACCCTCGTGAAGCAGGGTAAAGTGCGATACATTGGTTGTTCAAATTTTTCCGGCTGGCACATCATGAAATGTATGAATGCTGCGGATCGGCACAATTTCCAAAAATTCGTTTGCCAGCAAATCCACTATACGATCGAAGCGCGTGATGCCGAGTATGAGTTGATGCCGATTGCAGTTGACCAAGGCATTGGCATTCAAGTCTGGAGCCCGATTGCGGGTGGTTTATTATCCGGCAAATTCCGCCGCAATGCGCCTCCGCCACAATTGTCGCGTCATACAGCGGGTTGGAGCGAGCCACCGATCCGGGATGAAAACCGCCTCTACAACATTATTGAAGCATTGGTGAAAGTGGGTGAAGGGCGTGGCGTATCGGCAGCGCAAGTGGCGTTGTCATGGCTCGCCGGTCGGCCTGCAATTTCGTCGATCATCGTTGGTGCTCGCACGACGGAACAATTGAAAGACAATCTGGCGGCGGCATCATTGGTGCTCACAGCTGAAGAACGCAAACTTCTGGATGATGTGAGCGAGCAACCGTTGATTTATCCCTACTGGCACCAATGCAATTCGGCAGCCGAACGCTTAGGCCCAGCCGACCTTGCACTTCACGCGCCCCATATTACGAAACGCGCATCGCGGATTTGATCAGGACTTCGCCACTTTCAAGGCCATGTCGGCGCTGAGCAAATTGGCGAAGCTTTGCTTGAGGCTGTCATGGCGGGTGACGATCTTTTTCAACTCTTCATGTGACCACGAAATATAATGGGCCCCAGCTTTTGCAACGACCGTGGCAGAGGCGTGGCTGTTTTTAAGATAAGCGATTTCGCCGATGAACAAACCTGCTTGCACCGGAATGATGCGATCACCTTTTTTGACTTCGACTTCGCCATCCACAACATAATACAGTTGATTCAGGGCTTCGCCTTCGGTTGCGAGAGTCTGATCGCTATCGGTTTTGTGCCATTGGCCAATTTTACGCAAACGGCGGAAGTCACCTGGTGCCATGCCTTGAAAGCTTTGATAAAGCCGTAAATCATTGTCATCGAGTGGTAACATGCGGCGGTCGTGCAAAATCATTGCCATCATGAATAGATTGATCGCAACATTCAGGCCCGAATAGGTAATGGCGCTCCAGAGCGGTATGTCCGCAGCCGTGAAATAGAACGCGGAATAAATAAGATCACCGAGTACCGCAAAAATACGCAGCCACAGCTGATCACGGAACAAGAAGCAAACAAGATAACACAAAGCGCCAACGTGAATCAGATAAGGTACAATCCATTCAAACCCTGAACCTTGAATCGCCTGCATTTTGAACTCCCCGTTTTTCATTGGGAACTCAATTGAAGGTCATGGCACGCCGTAACGTCTTACGGTTCTGGGCCATAAATGTGAATCCCCACAAGAGCTTAGACAAGTTCAACAAACATTTCCTCATCTAAATGAATGAGATGTTTGGCGAACAATGGGGCTATCAGTTACTCGTCTTTCAAGGCGAGTGTTTCCCAAAACCGTTCAATTATCTGCTTTTCTTCAGGTGATGTGTAGTTGTCATGCATCGTCAAGACCAGAAATCCACCTTTGCCTGACGGTGTCACGGTAATGTCGATCGTCACATCATCATCGCCACCTTTGTAATGCGCGCGCACGCCTTTCATGGTTTTGCCGTTGGATATTTTTCGACTTAATTCTGTGCGCTCAATCGGAAAAGCCAATGCTTTTGCTTCTTCTACCATCTTGTCAAACATGACGTTGAGAAGGCCTGATGGAATTTCCTCTTCATAATTTTGAACCAACATAATGGTGCCCAGCGCCGTCACCACAATGTGCTGCGTGGTCGAGTCGGTGACCGCAGTGGAAGCAACTGTGTATTTGCCGGGGTAGGCAAAGGTCAAATTACCAGTCGTAAAATGCCCAAACTCTCGTTTGCTCACTTTAACGGGCACTTCCACACCCGATTTCAATATCACTGTCTTTGTTTCGTCGAGTGCAAGTAGATGTTCAATGCCGTCGATGACCAGCACATAATCCGGTCCGTTTGAAGTCTGTGCCCAACTGCAGTTTGACGATAGCCAAACTGAAAACACAAAAGCCAACAAGCGCATGAAACAATCTCCCTTGGCACATTATGCCGTGCTGCCATGAGAATTTGCAAGGACTGGAACTTGACTTGTATTTTCAGTCGGCGGAAGTTTGGGATCACACAAGAAGTGATGGACCGACATGACACCCTCGAGCAATCTTACAATCAATCCGCAACGGCTTTGGGATGCGTTGATGCATACCGCGCAATTTGGTGGCACGCCAAAAGGCGGCATCAAACGTCTTACGGTTTCAGATGAAGACAAACGCGTGCGCGATTGGTTCAAGGCTGAATGCGAGAAGCTCGGCTGCACAGTGCAAGTTGATGAGGTCGGCAATATGTTTGCGACCCGCCCTGGAAAACGCAATGACATTTTACCAATTGCCATGGGTTCGCATCTCGACACACAGCCCACGGGCGGAAAGTTTGATGGCGTGCTGGGTGTGCTTGGCCCGCTCGAAGTTTTGCGCACGCTTGTGGACATGGGATACGAGTCAAACGCACCGCTGATGATTGTGAATTGGACCAATGAAGAAGGTTCGCGCTTTGCGCCGGCCATGTTGTGTTCGGGCGTCTATGCAGGTGTGTTCACGCCAGACTTTGCCTATTCCCGCGAGGATCGACAAGGCATCAAGTTGGGCGATGAGCTGGTGCGCATCGGCTACAAGGGTGAGCACAAGGCGGGCGCCATAAAATTCTCAGCGATGTTTGAATTGCACATTGAACAGGGGCCAATTCTTGAGGCTGAAGGAAAAGTCATTGGCATTGTCACGGGTGTGCAGGGCATGCGCTGGTATGAGGTGACGGTGCGCGGTCAAGAATCCCACACCGGGGCAACACCCATGGGTTTGCGCAAAAATGCACTGCTCGGTGCGTCCCGTATGATTGAAGCCATCCACCAAGTGGGCATGGCGCATTTGCCGGGTGTTGCGTCTGTGGGTTTGATTGAAAATCGGCCCAATTCCCGAAACGTTGTTCCGGGCGAAGTGTTCTTCACCGTAGACTTGCGCCACCCGGACGAAAAAGTATTGGACCAGATGGAAGCTGCTTACCAAGCCGCTCTTCCGAAGATTGCGGCCGAATTGAATTTGGAACTGGAAGAAAAACGTATCTGGAATTCGCCCGCTGTCAAATTTGCGCCGGACCTCATTCAATGTGTGCGTGAGGGTGCCAAGCAGGCTGGTTTGTCGTCGCGTGAAATGGCATCCGGCGCTGGCCACGACGCCGCCTATATCAACCGCGTGGCACCCACGACAATGATCTTCGTGCCGTGCCTTGGTGGCATTTCCCACAACGAATCTGAATCCACCACGCTGGATGAATGCGGGGCTGGAACGCAAGTTCTGCTGAACGCCGTTCTTGCCCATGACCGGAGCTTTGCATGAATTGACGATATATACCAACTATGATATGGTATATATATGACGATTTACCTGAAAGACGAAGCGACAAGCAAGGCTGTACGCAAATTGGCCAAATTGCGCGGTATCACACTTACTGATGCTGTACGATCTGCCGTCACGGAAGCACTAGCGGCAGAAGCTAAGCCACATCGCCGCGAAAAGGTATTGGATGATATCAAGGCATTGCGGGCGGAGTTTGCCAAATATCCGAAGACGGGATTGAAAGCAGACAAGGCATTCTATGACGATTTGTCCGGTGATATTTAGTGTTTCTGGACGCATCAGCCATGATCGGGATTTTGGCAGAGGAAGAAGATCACCTTCTAATTTCCGAAAAACTTGCATCTGCATCTCGGGTTCTCATTTCACCATTGGCCTATTATGAAGCATGTGTCGGTTTGGCGAGGTCTGCTGAAATCAACCCCACAGACGCTGAGACTATTGTGCGTAAACTGCTAAAAGTGGCGCGCGCTGAAACAATAGAGCTTTCAGCCGAAATAGGATTTGAGGCGATGAATGCCCATTCAAGGTTTGGGAAAGGCAGACATCGTGCAAGTCTCAATATGGGCGACTGCTTTGCTTATGCTTGCGCCAAGGTAAGTCGAGTGCCACTTTTGTGCAAAGGCAACGATTTCATTCATACAGACATTGTTTTGGCCTAGTGCCGCCTGCTTTCTGTGATTGATGCGGTATCCAAAAAAAGATAGATACCACCATCCATTTTAAACGGAGACAACAATGGCACTTAAACGCATCAACCCCGGCAAACGCATGAGCGAAGCCGTTATTCACAATGGCATGGCCTATCTTGCGGGCTTTGTGGCTGAAGAAGCTAAGGGCAAATCAGTCCGCGAACAAACCGCTGACATTTTGGCGCAGATTGATGCGACATTGAAAAAAGCAGGCACCTCTAAATCCAACATCGTGAAGTGCAATATTTGGCTCACCGATATGGGCACCTTTGCCCAGATGAATGACGCTTGGGATGCTTGGGTGCCAGCGGGTGCCACACCTGCCCGCGCCACTGTTGAGTCCCCACGCCTTGCAGCCCCCGGCTATGATGTTGAGATTATGGTTGAGGCTGCTGTGTTGAAAAAAGCTGCGAAAGCCAAAGCTGTTGCGAAGCCAGCCAAGAAATCTGCGAAGAAAAAAGCCAAGAAGAAGTAATTACCGCCCGTCTTTCCACCCATACCAAAGGTATGCACCTTTGAGATAATGTGGGCGGAAAGCGGGGAGTGGGAATTTTGCAAGTCGGCGCGTGATGACGGGTGACACCTCATCACGCGCCGTTTTGTTTTGCATCATACGGGCCACCGTGCGGCCAGCCCACGTGCCCATGGCCACGCCATTGCCGTGATAGGCCAGTGCCGTCCAAACAGTTTTGTTGTCATCAAGCGGGCCGATGAAAGGCACGCGGTCATAACTCAAACATACATGGCCGCGCCAAAAGTGTGTGATCTCAGCTTTTGCCCAAGCCGGAAAGAGATGATTGAAAGTTTGGGTGAGGCGGCGCTGATATTCTGCGGCACCGGCGTTCGATGCATCCGTTCCGCCGCGACCACCAAAGAGAAAACGCTTGTTGGGTAGTAAGCGGAAGTAATGTAGCAAATTGCGCGAGTCATAGGCCAATGTTGATGATGTCCAACCCTGTGACTGCAATTCATCATCGGTCAAAACCCGCGTCACTATGATATTCGAAAGTGCGGGCAGAACACGACCTGCATGAAATTCAGAAACAGACTCGGGTGTATAACCGTTGGTGGCGACGATGACGCGTCTGGCTTTTATTGTATTTTGGTCCGTGTACAGAACATGTGCTCCGTCGCGTTGCTCCCAACGTGTCACTTTGGTGTGATGGTAGAGCTTTGCACCTGCCTTGGCTGCCGCGCAGGCCAAGCCCCGTGCATAGTTCAACGGATGAATGCCAAAACCGATTTTACTTTTTAAACCACCATGAAAGTGAGGTGCAGATAGTCCTTGTTCTTTCAAATCCTCAATAGTGAGTAATTCGTTCGCTTCGCCAAAAGTGGCTTTGTAGAAAGCTTGGTCTTCACGCAATTGATCGAAGCGATTGGGCAGATGGGCCAGCGTGATTTCGCCTTGGCCCGTTTTCCAAATGTCGATGTTGTACCGCTCAGCATTGTCAGCAACAAGCTCAACGCTGGCACGCATGTTATTGTAAAAGGCTTTGGTGGCCGCGAGGCCATAGCGTTTGATCATTGTTGCGTAAGGCAGCTTATGTGAACCAATACATGCAAAGCCGCCGTTGCGACCTGATGCGCCCCAGCCAATGGAGCCAGCCTCCAGCACGCAAACGTCAATGCCTTGTTCCGCCAACTCAAGGGCAGCGGAAAGCCCTGTGTATCCGCCACCGATGATAGCGACGTCGCATGTCACATCGCGTTGCAAAGAGGTGGGTTCGAGATTGAGTGGATCTGCCGAAGCCTCCCAATAGGATTCAACAGGTGTTTCAAAGTGAAGGGCGTCGGGGTGAATGAGCTGCGGCATCGTGGGGTTGATCTTGCCTTATTCTTGCCCCATAGGGAACTATGTTGCGCTGCAACATGAAGGGGTATTCAATGAAAAAGATTATTGTCGCAGTTGTCGCTGCGTTTGTTGGTTTGTCTGCCGTTGCTGAGGCTGGCGTTGTTGGCATGGCGTCCTATTACAAGTCGGGCCGTTTGACCGCCAATGGCGAACGGTTCAACCCGCACGGCCTTACTGCCGCACATCGCAAATTAAAATTTGGCACCAAAGTGCGCGTCACCAATATGCGCAATGGCAAGTCAGTTGTTGTGCGCATCAATGACCGTGGACCCTTCATTCGTGGCCGTGTGATTGACTTGAGCTTGGGTGCTGCCAAGGTTATCGGTCTGCACAAGTCAGGTGTTGCCAAGATTTCTTACACCGTCTTGAACTAATCAACTGGTGTCAATCAAGATTAGGCGCTGGCGCGTTGCGTCGGCGCTTTTTCTTTGTCACGTTGGGGAATGACACAAAACCTGACCCGGGTCGCCATCACCCAAATGGCTTCACGCCACGACTGGCACAAAAATTGTGACGCCGCCGAGACGCTGGTCCGCCAAGCGGCTGCTGATGGCGCACAACTCATTTTGCTACAGGAGTTGTTTGACGCTGACTATTTCTGCATTGAACAACATGCCAAATTTTTGAATCAAGCAGAACCGTTGGACACGCATCGCACGGTCAATCGATTTGCAGCTTTGGCCAAAGAATTGGGCGTGGTCCTACCCGTCTGTGTTTTTGAGCGGGCAGGCCAGGTGCATTACAACACCACTGTAATTGTCGATGCCGATGGAACCCGATTGGGCCATTATCGCAAAAGCCATATTCCCGACGGGCGGGGCTATCAGGAAAAGTTTTACTTCGCCCCCGGTGATACGGGCTTCAAAGTGTGGGACACGGCTGTTGGTCGTATTGGGCTTGGCATATGTTGGGACCAATGGTTTCCGGAATGCGCCCGGGCCATGGCGCTGATGGGGGCTGAAATATTGCTTTACCCGACGGCAATCGGCTCTGAACCACCCAACCCCGGTTATGATTCAAGCACCCACTGGCAAAATGTGATGCGTGGCCATGCAGCGGCCAATATCGTTCCGGTTCTGGCATCAAATCGAGTCGGTACCGAAACGGCACCTGATGGTCGTTCTCTGACATTTTACGGACGGTCATTCATTTCTGACTATCAGGGTGAAAAGCTTACAGAGTTGGACCGTGTTGAAGAAGGCTTTCGCTGTCATGATCTGGATCTCAAAGCGATAGGCGAATTGCGCCGCAGTTGGGGCTTGTTCCGTGACAGACGGCCTGAACTTTATGATGCAGTGTTGACCAAAGACGGCTCCACGCGTTTGACACCTTGACTGTTATATCAGTTTGAGGCCATTGGAGCTTCACACAGGAGAATGGACATGACAGGTCGTTTGGCAGGCAAAACAGCAGTGGTCACATCAGCCGCGCAGGGCATTGGTCGAGCGACGGTGCTGGCCATGGTGGCAGAAGGTGCACGCGTTGTTGCCACTGATATCAATGCCGCCGCGTTGGACGCATTATCAAAAGAAAATGCTGCCATTACCACGATGATATTGGATGTGACGAAGCAAGCGGACGTTGATGCCGTTGCCAAAAAAATTGAAACGCCTGATATTCTGTTTAATTGCTCGGGCTTTGTTCATGCCGGAACCATCCTTGATGTGGTCGATAAGGATTGGGACTTTGCGTTTGAATTGAATGTGCGTGCGCACTACCGCATGATGCGGGCTTTCACGCCGGGCTGGCTGGCCAAGGGCAAAGCGTCGGTCATCAATATGGCGTCGCTTGCGTCATCGGTGAAAGGTGTTCCCAATCGCTTTCTCTATGGCACGTCGAAAGCCGCCGTCATCGGTATGACCAAGGCCATGGCTGCGGATTATTTGACGAAGGGCATTCGCGTAAATGCGATTTGCCCGGGCACAGTTGATACACCATCGCTGCATGACCGCATGCGGGCCACAGGTGACTATGAAGCCGCACATAAAGCCTTCATTGCGCGGCAACCCATGGGGCGTTTAGGCGTGCCTGAAGAAATTGCGGCATTGGTGGTTTATTTGGCCAGTGATGAGAGTGGTTTTATCACCGGGCAAGCCATCAACATTGATGGCGGCTGGTCCGTTTAGATTTAATATCTGCCCCCATTGGCAAAGTCTATGGATTCAGGGTTAGCATCTTCTCGAAATAGGGGGATGAGCCTTGGAGACTGCAAACATCGCCATTGATGTGCAAGGTGTGTCAAAAGTATTTAAGGGCGCGCAAGGCGACGATTTTCGTGCGCTGGATAATGTGTCGGTTGCCATTCGCGAGAATGAGTTTTTTACGCTGCTGGGGCCATCGGGCTGCGGCAAGACCACATTGCTCCGCTTGATTGCAGGTTTTGATTTTCCGAGTGATGGCAGCATTCTTCTTTATGGCGATGACATTGCAACACTGCCGCCGTTCAAGCGCCCGGTGAACACCGTGTTTCAAAACTATGCGCTGTTTCCGCATATGACGGTAGCGCAAAACATTGCGTTCGGTTTGGAAATGTTGGGCAAGCCAAAATCAGAAGTGACGGCTCGCGTCGATGACATGTTGAAACTCGTGCAAATGGAAAGCATGCGCGACCGCAAGACCAGCCAGATTTCTGGGGGGCAACAACAACGCGTGGCCTTGGCGCGGGCGTTGGCTCCGAAACCAAAAGTGCTGCTGCTGGATGAGCCCTTATCTGCGCTGGATTATAAATTGCGCAAAGACATGCAGATTGAGTTGAAGCGCTTGCAATCTGAAACAGGCATCACCTTTATTTTCGTCACGCATGATCAGGAAGAAGCGCTTACCATGTCGGACCGTATTGCCGTGATGAGCCACGGTCATATTTTACAAGTGGGGGCACCACGCGATATTTATGAACGGCCAACCCATCGCTTCGTTGCCAATTTTATTGGGGAAACGAATTTTTTGAAAGGCGAGGCCAAAGCCGTCTCCAAAGGCAAAGTGAAGGTGGCGCTAAATGCCGGTGGCGAAGTGTGGGCAGATGTTGCTGAAGGAGCACCGCAGTCAGGCGATGTGACTGTCATTGTGCGGCCTGAAAACGCGATTTTTTCTTCGGCTTCAACAGGCGTTATTTCCGGCGTTATTTCCAACATTGTTTATTTCGGAACCGATACGCATGTTCACTTAACACTGAGCGATGGAACGCCTTTTACATTGCGTCGGCAGAATGTGAGCGGCAGCGAGAATAAATTGAACATCGGCGATACTGTCAAAGTAGCGCTGGCGGCGGGTGCGGCCCGCGTTATTCGGGAATAGCAGCATGACCAATGCTGCACAAACCATTGAAGCGGAACGCGCCAAAGACGTGAAGCGACGCTGGTTGTTGTCAGCGCCCGCACTTGTCGTTCTCATCATCGCAAGCATTGGGCCGTTGTTCATTGTGTTGCTGTTTTCGCTTTTGGCGAAAGCCGATCATGGCGGCGTGAAATTATGGGAATTTTCCGGCGAAGGCTGGTTCAATGTGTTTTTTCAGAAAGATATTTTTGATGACACGGTGACGGTAGCCGACGCGCATCTCTCGATACTCTGGCGTTCAGTGAAGCTGTCCTTGATCACCACGGTGTTGACGTTAATCGTGGGTTTCCCGACGGCCTATTACATATCAACACAAGAGCCGAAACGGCGTGACCTGTTGGTGTTCCTCGTCACCATTCCATTCTGGACCAATATTCTCATTCGCACCTTTGCCATGCAACAGGTCATCCGCAATGAGGGTGTTATCAACTCGTTGCTGATCTGGGCGGGCTTTATCGATAAGCCTTTGCAAATCATGTACACTGACTGGGCGATTTTTCTGGGCATGCTCTATGTCTATCTGCCGTTGATGGTGCTGCCGCTTTATGCCTCCATGGAGAAAATTGATTTTCGCTTGGTCGAAGCGGGCTATGATCTTTATGCCACGCGCTTTCAGGTGTTGAAGCGGGTTATCATTCCCTTGGTGAAGCCCGGCATTATTGCGGGTTCCATTCTCGTCTTCATTCCATCACTGGGTGCCTATGTGACGCCGCGCGTTCTGGGTGGTGGTAAAAACTTGATGATCGGGAATTTGATTGATCTGCAATTTGGACAGGGAAAGAACTGGCCACTGGGGGCTGCTCTTTCAATGACGCTTCTGGCAATGGTGATGATTGCGTTGATATTCTATGTGCGTAATGCCGCCAAGCAAGGGGGTGGTCATGGCCACTAAAGCGCAAACCTTCGACATCAAAAAGCAATCGGGCTTTTCTCTTGTGGCCATGTTCTGCTTTGCGTTTCTCTATATCCCCATTGCCGTGTTGGTTGTTTATGCCTTCAACGCGGGAAAGAACATTGCGATTTGGGAAGGCTTCTCACTGCGCTGGTTTGCTGAGGCCTGGGCCAATGACGCGGTGCAAGAGGCAGCGCTCCGCTCGCTTGTCGTTGCGCTGGTTGCGGCAATCGTTGCCAGCATCGTGGCGACCATGGCTGCCATTGCCACAACACGCACGCCCCCCTATCGCGGCCTCACATTCAAATACGCCATGATCAATACACCCTTGATGGTGCCGGAAATTGTGACGGCGGTTGCGCTGCTTATTTTGTTCTCACGTCTCAAAGTGTGGACTGGGTATTCCGGCCTTGGTTATATGATTTTGGCCCATGCGGCGTTTTGCATTCCATTTGCCTATTTGCCCATTCGGGCAAGACTTGAAAACATGGACATGACGTTGGAGCGTGCGGCGGCTGATCTTTATGCCACCCCGTGGAATGCGTTCAAACGGGTGACGCTGCCCTTGCTCGTGCCTGGCATCATCGCTGGCTTCATGCTGGCCTTTGTGATTTCGCTGGATGATGTTGTGATTACTGAATTCGTAAAGTCAGCGGGGCAGGAAACATTGCCAACCTATATGCTGGGCCAAATGCGCAGAGAAGTAACACCGGAAGTGAATGCTGTTGCAACGGCGTTTCTGGCGCTCTCAGTGTTGCTGGTCACGCTATTCTATTTCATCAATCGTAAAAAAACGTGAGGAGAACGATATGAAGACATTTCTGAAAACTGCTGTTGCTGGTTTGGCCCTGTTGTGGGGTGCGGGCACGGCATTGGCTGAAGGTGAATTGCAGCTTTACAATTGGGGCGACTACACAAGCCCCGAACTGCTGAAGAAATTCGAAGAGCAGCACAAAGTTAAAGTGACTGTGACTGACTATGACTCCAATGACACCGCATTGGCCAAGGTGCGTGCGGGTGGCCATGGATTTGATATGGTGGTGCCATCGGCCAAC
The DNA here is from genome assembly GCA_963779145.1 of uncultured Alphaproteobacteria bacterium. GTDB lineage: Bacteria > Pseudomonadota > Alphaproteobacteria > Rhizobiales > Aestuariivirgaceae > Aestuariivirga. Next base: position 47,266 of record CAVZXJ010000033.1, on the reverse strand, counting down.
TATGTTCCGGTTTGGGTGAAGGAAGGCTTGCTGCTTGAAGCACGGCCCGACCAAATGGAAAATTTCAAAAATGTGGATGAGAAGTGGGTGAATGTTGAATGGGATCCGGGTCGTCATTACACGGTGCCTTGGCTGTGGGGTTTGACGGGCATTGGCGTCAACACAAAGGTCTATTCCGGTGACATCAACACATCGGCCATTTTCCTTGACCCGCCAGCGGAGCTTGTGGGTAAAATCAACGTCGCCCCTGAAATGAATGACGTGATGTTTGCAACCATCCGCTACATGGGTGGCAAGTGGTGCACCGACGATAAAGAGGTGCTCAAGAAAGTGCATGAGAAGTTGAAGGAAGCCAAGCCCAAGTGGTTGGCCATGGACTATTCTGCCCATGAAAAAATGGCGTCACGCGAATATGCCGCTGTTTACTATTGGAACGGTGCCATGCTGCGCGCGCGCCAGCAAAACCCCGAAGTGGCTTTTGGCTATCCGAAAGAAGGCTACCCCTTCTTTATGGACAGCGTTGCAATTCTGAAAGACGCCAAGAACGTTGACAATGCCAAGCTGTTCATGAACTTCATCATGCTGCCAGAAAATGCTGCGTTGGTTTCAAACTTCGCGAAGTATGCCAATGGCATTAAAGGTTCAGAAGCCTTCATCGAAAAAGCAATGCAAGGTGCTCCGGAAATTACACCAACACCAGAACAGACGGCACAGGGCGAATTCATGCTGCCATGTGCACCAGAGGTGACAGAGATCTATACGAAAATCTGGACGGATGTTTTGAAGTAAATAGTAACCCCCTCCGGCCTTCGGCCACCTCCCCCAGCAGAGCTGAGGGAGGGTAACCCGCGCTCCCTCAACTTGTTGGGGGAGCTGTCCGAAGGACTGAGGGGGTCTTAGATTATTTCAACCGTCCCATTTGCTTCAGCCAAGCCGCAATCAATTCAGTGGCGGCTTCCGGCGTTAAGTTGGCTGTATCAATATGCAGCTCTGGGTTTTCCGGCGCTTCATAGGGAGATGAGATACCTGTGAAGTTTTTCAATTCACCGCGCCGTGCCTTGGCATAAAGACCCTTCACGTCGCGCTTTTCTGCATCGGCCAATGACGTATCCACGTGAATTTCCACGAATTCATCTTCGCCCAGCATTTCGCGCGCCATCAACCGTTCAGCGCGGAAGGGTGAGATGAAGGACACCAGCACAATCAAACCCGCATCGGCCATGAGCTTGGCCACTTCCGATACGCGGCGGATATTTTCGACACGATCTTGATCGGTGAAGCCCAAATCACGATTGAGGCCGTGGCGCACATTGTCGCCATCGAGCAAGTAGGTGAGTTGGCCTTGGGCGTGCAGTTTCTTTTCAACCAGATTGGCAATGGTGGATTTGCCGGCACCTGAAAGTCCTGTGAACCACAGCACTGTTGGCTTTTGTTTCAACAATCGGCCACGGGCTTGTTTGTTAACGTCGGTTGCTTGCCAATGAATGTTGGCAGCACGGCGCAAAGCAAAATTGATCAACCCCATGCCAACAGTGTTGTTGGAGAAGCGATCAATGATGATGAAAGAACCGAGTGCTTTATTATCCTTGTACGGAGCAAATGCGATGCTTGCATCAAGTTCCAAATTGCAAACACCAATTTCATTCAGCGCTAAAGTTTCAGTTGCTGTCTTTTCAAGTGTGTTGACGTTGATCTTGTGTTTGATCTTGTCAATAGAGCCTGGAAGTGTTCGCGTTCCCGCCTTGATCAAATAGGGGCGGCCCGGCAGCATGGCCTCTTGGTCCATCCACAAAATTTGCACTTCAAATTGATCAGACACTTCTGCAGGCGACTGCGCCGCGCAAATGACGTCGCCACGGCTGATGTCAATTTCATCGGTCAGCGTCATGGTGATGGCTTGGGCCGATGTGGCCTGTTGCAAATCGCCATCATAGGTGACGAGGCGTTCGACTTTTGAGGTCTTGCCCGATGGCAAAGCGCGAATGCTATCGCCCGGCTTGATGGTGCCGGAGGCGACTGTGCCGGAGAAGCCACGGAAGTTTTGATTGGGGCGGTTCACCCATTGCACGGGCAGGAAGAAGGGCTTGGTGGCATCATCATTGCCCACGGGCACTGTTTCCAAATGCGCCATTAAAGTGGCCCCGCGATACCACGGCATGGCGGGTGAACGATCAATAATATTGTCGCCCTTCAAGGCTGATGCCGGAATGAGTGTGATATTGCTTGCACCCAATGTGGCGGCGAAGGCGCGATAGTCGGTTTCGATTTTGTCGAACACGTCTTTGGAATAATCTACCAAGTCCATCTTGTTGACGCAGACGACGAGATGTTTGATGCCGAGCAAATGCGCAATAAAAGTATGGCGGCGGGTTTGGGTGAGAACGCCTTTGCGCGCATCCATTAAAATAATTGCAAGGTCAGCGGTTGAAGCGCCCGTGGCCATGTTGCGGGTATATTGTTCATGGCCCGGCGTGTCGGCCACAATAAATTTGCGTTTTGAAGTGGTGAAAGCGCGGTAGGCCACATCGATGGTGATACCTTGTTCGCGTTCAGCGGCAAGGCCATCCACCAGCAATGCAAAATCTAAATTTCCGCCTTGGGTGCCGAGCTTTTTTGAATCGGCTTCCAATGCGGTGAGTTGATCTTCAAACAGCATTTTCGATTCATAGAGTAAGCGACCGATGAGCGTGGATTTACCATCGTCAACGGAACCGCAGGTGATGAAGCGCAGCAGGTCTTTGTTTTCTTGCGTGGCGAGAAAGCCCTCGACGTCACCGCCGGTATATTCAACAAAACGAGTCATAATGTACGGCCCTCACCTGCTTCGCTTTGCTCAGCGTCCTCTCCCGTAAACGGGAGAGGTGAAATATTCTTCACTTCTCCCGCTTGCGGGAGAAGGTGGATCGCGCCTCGCGCGAGACGGATGAGGGGACTTGTCATCAGAAATACCCTTCCTGCTTTTTCTTCTCCATCGACTGGGATGCGTCTTTATCAATTACGCGACCCTGGCGTTCGGAGGAGGTGGCCACCAGCATTTCTTCGATAATATCGAGCAACGTTGTAGCGCTGGATTCGATGGCACCTGTGAGCGGATAACACCCCAATGTACGGAAGCGAATTTTACGCATTTGTGGTTTTTCACCGGGGTTCAAACGCATGCGATCATCATCGACCATAATCAATTGGCCGTCGCGTTCGACGACGGGGCGCTCATCGGCAAAATAGAGCGGTACAATTTCAATGTTTTCGCGGTGGATATATTGCCAGATATCAAGCTCGGTCCAATTCGATAGCGGGAACACGCGGATGGACTCACCCTTGTTCTTGCGGGCGTTGTAAGTGTTCCACAATTCGGGGCGTTGGCTTTTTGGATCCCAGCGATGCTTGTTATCACGGAATGAAAAGATGCGTTCCTTGGCGCGGGATTTTTCTTCGTCGCGGCGCGCACCACCGAAGGCCGCATCAAAACCATATTGGTCGAGGGCCTGCTTCAAGCCATCGGTCTTCATGATTTGTGTGTGGAGGGCTGAACCGTGATCGAAAGGGTTGATGTCCTTGGCAATGCCTTCGGGGTTGATGTGAACGATCAAATCGAGGCCCAATTTTTTAGCGGTCTCATCACGCAGCTTGATCATGTCGCGGAATTTGTAGCGCGTATCGACATGCATCAAAGGGAAGGGCGGCTTTGAAGGTGCGAAGGCCTTCATGGCGAGATGCAACATGACGGCTGAATCCTTGCCGATCGAATAGAGCATCACCGGCTTTTCACATTCCGCTGCCACTTCACGGATGATGTGGATCGATTCTGCTTCCAGCTTATCAAGATGCGTCATTGCCTTGGGTGCTATGGCTTGGGCGGGTGCGGAATGTGGTGCTTCGGGCTTGAGCATGGCGGCGCGGACCTTTTCCATGGTGCGGGTGGAGGGCGAACGGCCCTTGCGGAGGTCAAAAACAAAAGACGGATCACCCAGCACCTGTTTGCCAAAGGTGGTGGCATCGGAGCCGGACCTGTTCAAATATGTTTCGATTTCGGCGAGGAACGTCTGGGCGAGTGGATCCATGATAGGAAATAGCCTATCATGTTCTTTATAAAGAACGCAAGCATCCTATTTAACGCATTTGAATAGGGTTGGTCCTATTCAGCGACTTTCACAATGCGGCGGGCGGCTTCGGCCATGGTGGCTTCATCGACCGTCAGGGCCACGCGTAAATGGCCAGCACCACCGGCCCCAAAGCTTTCGCCCGGCATGGTGACCACGTCCTGTTCCGCCAACAGTTTACGGGCGAAGTCTTCGCCGCTCATGCCGGTTTGGCGCACGTCCACCATCACGAACATGCCGCCTTCGGGCATACGGGCTTTGACACGGTTAGAGGCTTTAAGCCCCTCAACCAAAGCCTTGCCGCGCGACCAATAGGCGTCGCGCATGGCTTTGGTCTCCGCGAATTCATTGTCGAGCGCAAACGACAACGCGTCTTCCAAAAATGGTTGGCTGCCGAACAACATGGTTTCGGATACGGGCAAAACCTTTTCAACAAAGTCAGCTGAGCCCGCCATCCAGCCGCAGCGAAAGCCAGGTACGGCATGGGATTTTGAAATCGATGAAACGACAATGGTGCGTTCTTCCAAGTCTTGATGGAAGAAGGGCGATGCAAATTTATGCTCTCCATGAATCTGCGTGGCGTAGACTTCATCAGACACAATCCAAAGATCATGCTTTTTGGCAATGTCACCAATCGAGCGGATTTCTTGCGGCGTAAAAACAGCACCTGTCGGGTTTGACGGTGAGTTTAATAATATGGCTTTGGTTCTTGGCGTGATGGCTTTTTCAAGCGCTTGAAGATCAGGGTGAAAACCACGATCCGGATCAAGCTTCACACCAACGGGAACGCCACCGGGTGCAGTGACGACTGCTTCGTATGTTGCGTAGTAAGGATCGAACATCAGCACTTCGTCGCCCATTTCCAGAATGGCGAGGAAGGCGAGGGACAATCCGGTTTGGGTGCCGGGCACAAAGAGAAATTGATTGGGGCCGATGTTGCGCCCCGTCTGTTTCGTATAAAAACGTGCGAGACTTTGTGTCAGCGCAATATCACCCGTGCCCGGCGTATAGCCCAAGCGGCCCAGTTTGATACTTGCCTTCGTGTGGTCCAGCAGCGATTGAGCGGGTGGCAAATCTGGCTCGCCGATTGACAGGAAAATCAATTTTTCACCAGCCGCGCGGCGGCGCTTGCCTTCAATGTGAACAGCCCATTTCTCAGAGCCTAAAGTTGCGAGACGGGTGGCGATGGATGCAAGTTTCATTCTTCTACTTTCTCACGTCCCATCCGATTCAATGCCACATAATCCGTCTTTCCTGAACCCAATAACGGCAGTTCATCAACGTGGAAAATGTTTTTCGGAATCATCAAATCTGCACAACCCAATTTTTTGAGACCTGTCGATATTTCCTTGCGGTCTGGTTTTTCCAATGTTGTGAACATCACCAATTGCTCGCCCTTCTTGGCATCGGGGGCGGCGACCACGGCATGACTGAAATCTTTATAAAGTTCTTGCAGTTTCGCCTCAACAGCGGTCAGCGAAATCATCTCGCCTGCAATTTTTGAAAAGCGCTTGGCGCGGCCTTGAATGGTGACATAACCTTGCTCATCAATGGTGACAATGTCGCCGGTATCATACCAGCCCTCAGGCGGGGCCTCGATGACGCCGGGATTATCCGCACGCAAATAGCCGAGCATGACGTTTGGCCCCTTAATCCAAAGTCGGCCACCTTCGGTAATGCCTTCAACAGGCTCCAAGCGATGTTGCATGCCATCGAAAATGCGACCCACGGTTCCCGTTTTGGAGTGCATGAAGGTGTTCGCGCCAATGGTGGGTGAACACTCTGTTGCGCCATAGCCTTCAATGATACGGAGGCCAAAACGTTCCATATAAATGGCGCGGGTTTCAGGCTTCACACGCTCGGCACCGCCGACGAGCAGACGCACATTGTAGAAGTCGTAAGGGTGGGCGTTGCGGGCGTAGCCGTTCAAGAATGTATCGGTTGAGATTAGAATTGTGGCGTTGGTGTCGTAAACCAACTCCGGTACGATTTTATAGTGCAACGGCGAAGGGTACAGGAAAGACCGCATACCCGTTGTTGCAGGCAACATAACTCCGCCTAAGAAACCAAATGCATGGAATATGGGGAGTGCACAAAAGAACGTGTCATTCGGCATGAGTGCAATGCGCGTCAAAATCTGATGCTTGTTGGCAATCAAATTGCGGTGGGACAGCACTACGCCTTTGGGCACACCTTCGGAGCCAGATGTGAATAACACAACGGCTGGCGAATGCGGGTCTTTGACCATGCCGCAGGCTTTGAGCGAGGCTGGCGTGAACAGGCGTTGTGTCAAGCCGCGCACCTTATCAACGAGGCCAACTGTTTCGCGCACGTCTTCGAGGTAAATAATTTTGCACGACTTGCTAAGCAGTGCGATATCTTCATGCATCTCTCCAGCTTCAATAAATTTGCGCGAGGTAATGATGCTGCGCACTTCGGCTGCCGTGCAGGCCGCAACCATATTCACAGCCCCTGTCGAGAAGTTGAGCATGGCTGGTACACGGCCATAGGCATACAGACCGAAGATTGAGGCTACGGCTGCATTGGCATTGGGCAGTAACAACCCTACGTATTTTTGCCCTGTGGTGAGCTTTGATAATTTGCGCCCGAGAATGAAGCTGCCGAGGATCAAGCGATTGACACTCATGGGTTTGCGTTGAATGTCTTCGAGAATAATGCGCTTGCCACCATAGGACGCTTTCACATCCAGCAAAGCTTGCCAAATGGTTTGGTCAATGTTCGATGACTTGAACACCATGTCGGTCATCACGGTGTAGAGTTTTTCGGCTTGGAATTCGCGTAAAGCCGAGCCCTTCAAATCTTCCGGCGTTTCAGCCGAAACAGGGGGAAGGAACGTGAGCGTGATTTTTGGAAACAGCTTGCGTGGATAAACACCCTTTAACCGCGAGAAAGGCGAGAACTGCGCACCATCAATGCGCACGGGGAGTATCTTGGCTTTGGCCATGGTGGCAACGGCACCGGGGCCTTCATAGATTTTCATCAAGCCACCCGTTACGGTGATGCGGCCCTCGGGGAAAATGACAACGCGCTTGCCGCGCTTTAATGCGCTTACCAGTGTGCGCAAGGACATGGGATTGCCGGGGTCCATGGGGCAGAGTTCGAACAGGGCAAATGCAGGTTTCACCCACCATTGTTGTGCCATTTGGGTGTTGATGGCGAAGCTGGCTTTTTCAGGCAGGAAAGCCGAGAGCAAAGGACCATCCAGCAGCGACGTGTGGTTGGCCACAATCAAGTGCGCGACGCCCTGCCGCTTCCAAGTGTTCCAAGCCTTTGACTTCGACTTGATAGAACATGCGAAACAGGAAGCGGGCGGATGCCGCGAGAATATCATGGGGTAATAAGCGAATGATATAAGCCGCCGCCAAGAGATTGGCTAAGCCCAATGCAAGAAATAGCCCGCGGGCTGAAAACCCCATGGCCAAGAGAAAACCCGAAGCAAAGGTGGCGAGAATCATAAAGATGGCGTTGATGATGTTGTTCGCACCAATCGTCCGTGCACGGAGATAATAGGGCGTGCGGGTTTGCATGACAGCAAAGAGCGGCACCACATAAAGTCCGGCGAAGAAGGCGACGGCGGAAAGATCAAACAAAACGCGAAGGCCATGGAAGCTTGAGAGTAGGGCACCGAGCGTAGTGGTTTGGCCTTCGACCGAAATGGTGGAGGCGCTCCCTGCAGCAAAGTATAAATCGATCATGAACACGCTCATCAACAGACAGGCGAGCGGTACATATTTAACGCTGACCGTGCCCTTGAGAAGCTTGTTGCAGAACACCGAACCCACACCAATGAAAACCGAAAACAGCGCAAAGATGATGGTGGCGACTGCTTCTGATCCCTTCAAGCTGTCAAAGGTGAAGAGTGGGATTTGCGTAACGAAGACCACGCCCAACAACCAGAACCACGACACGCCGAGAATAGCCTGAAACACTTCCGGGCGTTGTTGCACCATGGAAATAACGTTCCAGGTTTCGCCGAAGATATTCCAATTCAATTTCAAGTCTGGTTGGGCCGAAGGTGCATCGGGAATTTGGCGCGTGGTCCAATAGGAGAACAGCGCGATGACAATCATCGTAATGGCCACGAGCTCTTTGCCGCCTGTGGAATTGATAGCGATGGTGCCAAAAATGGTGCCAAGCAGAACAGACACAAAGGTTCCCATTTCAACAAGACCGTTGCCGCCGAGCAGTTCTTCTTTTTCCAAATGCTGAGGCAAAATGGAATATTTGATGGGACCAAAGAAGGCTGATTGTGTGCCTGCTAAAAATACACAAAATTGTTGGAAGGGAACGCTGCCCGAATAAATCGCCAACACTGAAAGACCGACAATAAAAATTTCAATGAACTTAATGCGGCGGGCAACGAAGGCTTTATCGAACTTGTCGGCCAGTTGTCCGGCAAAAGCTGAGAACAAAAAGTAAGGCAAAATGAACAAAGCGGCTGAGACCGTGTTCAACACACCGCCTTGGTCCTTGCCCAACGTGGTGAGCAACATGATCGACAAGGCGAAGCGGTATGCGTTGTCGTTAAAGGCACTTAAAAATTGAGTGACAAAAAGAGGCAGAAATCGGCGGGTTTTAAAAAGAGCGAATTGGCTTTGGCCTGATGCGTTCATGAGTTTTATGCCTTCTTTATTAAACTTAGGCTTCCCATTATTCGGGTGCCACGGTCAAGCCAGAAGCGCCAAGACTAGTCCTGTCGTTTCCAAGTGGTTTGCACTGATGTGAATTGCGCCATGATTTGCGAGTGTTTGACGACGGTTAGCGTCGGTCGAAAAGCCAATGAAGTGAACGCCATGAGTCAAACCCGCTGTTACATCATTGATGTTATCGCCGATATAGACAATGCGCTGAGGTGGAAGGTTCAGGTTTTTTATCGCACGATCCAGAATGTCAGATTTGTGTCCACCACCGTCAGCGCCGTGTGCAAATTTTTTAACAGACGACCAGAGTTGAACTTGCTGCAAGCGGTGCTTCGCTGCTGCTAATAAATTCGCGGTAGCAATGCCGAGTTGTGCTTTTGATTGTAAAGCGGCGAGCATGCTTTCAGCACCCTCGATAGCAACGGCTTTGATTTTGCTCGCCTTCAGAGTGGTGATGTAATGATCCATCACGCTCTGCGCCAACGTCAGTGGAAGATGATTGCGTGCTAAAATTTCTTCAATAATATTCTCATCATTGCGAATGGCATAGCTGTTCCAATCACGGGATAGATTTTCAGTGGGGACAAATTTGGCGAGAGACTGAAAGAAAATTTCCTCTTCGTCGCGCGTCAATTCCAACAGCACACCATCAACGTCAAAGATGACGGCGCAATCAACCACGAACCATGGCTTCCGACATTTCAATCAAAGTTGGGCCATCAGCTTTCAGGCTTTCCGTAATAGCCTTCGACAATGAGATTAAACTGTCGGGCTTTGCCGCCCGCGCACCATAGGCACGGGCAAGGGCTTGGAAGTCTGGATTGCGCAAGGTCACGGCATTGGGTTGAATGCCCTTGTTGACCATGTCATCACGAATTTGACCGAGAGCCGTATTGTTCCAAAGTAAAATTGGAATTGGCAGTTTGTGCTCCACAGCGGTGCCCAATTCATTCAAGGTATATTGAAAACCGTAGTCACCCACCAAGGCGGCAACGGGTGTTGCACCCACGCCGAATTTTGCGCCAATGGCAGCTGGCAGCGCAAAACCCAAAGTGCCAAAACCTACGGGGTGCAGCCAGGTGCGAGGTTTTGAAACCGGGAATATTTCATTGGCGGCATAGGCGATTTGCGTCATGTCGGACGCAATGACCGTGTCTTCCGGCAAACTATCGCGGATGACGCCCAACACTTGGGTGAGTGTTCGCCGCAAATCATCGTCGTCAGATCGGGGAGCCGTTGCATGGCAAGGCACTTCACTCCCAAATTGATCGGCAATGCTTTTCATGGTGGTTGTTGCATCGGCAAGAATTGGCAATGTTGCAGCGTGGGGGCGTGCAAGGGCGTCTGCATCAATATCAATTCTGATCATAGGTGCGTTTAATCGCAAATGCCCATTCCAAAAATCAGTCTCTGAAAGTTCAGTGCCGACGGCCAAAATGCAATCGGATTTTTGCAAAGCCTCTTGCACTTGTGGGTGGCCAAGTTTGTAGCCCCACACATGAGCATGGTCAGCGGGAACTGAACCTTTGCCCGCTGTTGTGGTGAGAATAACTGCACCTGTGGCAACCGCAATTTTAAGCGCACTTTCACCCGCAGCCAAAGCACCGCCCCCTAGAATGATAAAAGGAGTTTTCGCTGCTTGCAGCATGTGTGCTGCTGTGTCGATTTGCTGTTGCGACGCTAAGGGGCGTTGTGGAAGACGATGGGCTTTCCACGCTCCGCCAGCCGATTGCGTAAACAGATCAAGGGGAATTTCCAAGTAAGCGGGGCGCGGACGCGTTGATGCAAAATTTGAGAACGCGCGGGCCACAGCGTCTTGTACATCGTTGCTGGTATAGGCGCGTGTTGCATGAACGGTTACACTCTGAGCGGCTTGCAATTGTGAACGCATTTCATGCAGGCGACCACGACCTTGCGCCGAGTCCACCACATCCAACGCCGAAGAGATCACCAAGACATTCGATGAGTCTGACCACGCCTGCCCTATAGGTGTGAGAATGTTGGTAAGGCCGGGGCCTGTGATGGTGAAGCACACACCGGGCTTTCCCGTGGCGCGGGCATAGCCATCGGCCATGAAGCCTGCACCTTGTTCATGGCGCGTGAGCACATGATTGATTTTGGAACGTGGCAATGCGCGATACATTTCAACATTGTGAACGCCGGGAATGCCGAAGATGGTATCCACGCCATAGTCTTCCAGCAGTCCAACCAAGGCTTCGCCGATTGTAAGCTCTGTCATGGGTTGAACCTTTGTGGCGAGATTTGGTCTTCATCCAAACCGAAGTCGATTGTGCGTTGGGAAATGTTTTGATGCCGTGCCAATGCAGCGGCGGCCTCGGACAGTGCAGGGGATGATTGAATGCCATAGCCGCCTTGGCCAATCAGCCAGAAGTAACCCTCCACTTTTGCATCAAAGCCAACAACGGGATTTCCATCAGGTGCAAAACTGCGAAGCCCCCCCCAACTGTGTTCAAGGCGATCAACCTCAAGCGTGGTGGCGGTCATCAAACGATCAATGCCCTCGGCAATCGCCATGTCATCGGCATAGGCATCATGGGCGTCAACGGGTGTCGCGTCCGCTGATGACACAATCAGCTTTCCGCTTTGCGGTTTGGCATACCACGTCTCACCCACATCGGTGACCATGGGCCAGTGATTGAAAACCAGTCCATCGGGCATGGGCACAACGCCGATGGAGCGGCGCTTTGGTTGCAGGCCAATAGGAAGTGCTCCACAAAGCTTGGCAACCTCATCTCCCCACGCACCAGCAGCGTTGATGAGCGTTGTAGCGCTCATCACGTTTGATCCACATTTCACTTGCCATTGTTGCTGTTGACGCGTTGCTTCAAGCAAGGGCGACGATAACAAGGTGGTGCCGCCATTGGCTTTGAACAACTTCAAAAACCCACGGTGCAAAAGATCAACATCAATATCAGCCGTGTTTGAATCCAAGAAGCAGCGCTTGACGTAGTCAGGTCGTAGGATTGGTAACATCGCAACGGCGTTCGCAGCACTAATTTCTTTAAGGTCACTCGCGTGGGCCAGAAGTTTTGATGTGCGTTCGGTTTGCCCTTCAGCTTCAAGAAATAAAGAACCGCGTGGCGTCAAAAGGGGTGCATCGGCAAACCCCTTGGGCGGGCTTTTGAAAAACGCTTCACTCGCGCGCGTGAAAGCCAACATGGGCGGCGGGCCATAGTTGGGTTCATAGCTCGCGGCTGAACGACTGGTGGTGTGATAACCAGCGCGTTCCTCCATATCGACCAGAACAACAGAATGGCTTTCGCTTAAACGCGCAGCAATGGACGCGCCCGCAATGCCAGCGCCAACGACAAGAAAATCAAACTTCATCATGGCATCAAGCTTAGCCTGTGGGGCCAACGAATGTCACGGGCTGGAGTGGTTGAAAGTTTGCGTTTGTGGATGAAATTTTGTTACGCTCTTTGAAATAGGAGCAACAAATGTCAAACCAGCCCAAATACAATCAACCCGTTTCAGGATTGGTTACACCACGCTTTGGTGGCATTGCCACGTTTTTTCGCTTGCCCCATGTGTTGCCGGAACACGCTGATGATATTGATATTGGCATTGTAGGTGTGCCTTGGGATGGCGGTACGAGCAACAGGCCGGGCCCCCGCCATGGACCCCGTCAAATGCGCGATCAATCCTCCATGGTTCGGCGGATGCATCAAACCTCGCATATCGTGCCCTATGACCTCGCCAATGTTGCAGACTTAGGTGATGCGTCGGTCAACCCGGCTGATGTGAATGACGCCTTGCAGCGGGTTGAGAATTATTTTGCAGGGCTCAAAGCAAAAGGCATTCGACCACTTGCTGCGGGTGGGGATCATCTGTGTTCACTGCCCATTCTGCGCGCACTTGGAAAGCAAAAGCCCGTGGGCATGATTCATTTTGATGCCCACACGGACCTTTATGATGATTATTTTGGCGGCTTCAAATATACCCACGGCACGCCGTTTCGCCGCGCCATTGAAGAAGGCATATTAGACCCCAAGCGCACCGTGCAAATTGGCTTGCGCGGATCCATGTATGATCTTGATGATTTTGAGTTCGGCGAAAAAATGGGCGTCCGCATGATCCGCATTGAAGAAGCGATGGAGCGTGGATCAAAATCGGTGATGGCTGAGGCGCGTTCAATTGTCGGCGATGCCGAAACCTATGTGAGTTTTGATATTGATATGTTGGACCCGGTTTATGCGCCAGGCACAGGCACACCGGAGATTGGCGGCTTCACCACATTCCAGGCCCAGCAAATGCTGCGCGAGTTGCGCGGACTTAATATCATCGGTGCTGACGTGGTCGAAGTGTCTCCACCCTTTGATGCTTCGGGCATGACAGCCTATGCGGGCGCGGTGATGATGTTTGAGATACTTTGTTCAATGGCTGAAGCGGTGGCAAAATTGCGTTAAATGCGAGCCGCTACGCGGGCCATCAATTCTGCAACCTTTTTACGGGGTACGCCTGACAGGTCAGCCACGCGATAAACCAATTCTTCTTCATAACTGTGCAATTCGTTGTCGCACAGCGCGAGTTCCCAGAGGTGTGCGATGAGGGTGCAGCGATCCTCAATGCCGAGAAGTTCAGGCAATGCTTTTGCAAGTGTGTCAATTGACTCGCGCAATGGCATTTGGCCTTCGGCCATGGCCAAACTTTCCATTGCCACGTCACCATTGATGTGAAGCGTACTTTTAAGAAGGACCTGCAAACGCTCCAGCTCAATGTTGCGAATGCGCTTGTCTGCCGGAACAATCGCCGCCAAAACCAATCCCATCAGGAATTTCCGTTGAACGTTAGACAATTTAGCAAAGCCACCGGGCTTGCCGAGAATGAGGATAATTTCATCGAGGTGGGCCTTGGCAGCTTGCCGGTTCGCGTCCGAAACCGGTTGGTGAATGACGATCATAGTGGCCTTGTGTATTGGATTGTTAAATGGGGAGCGGTATTTTTGCACCCACTACCAAGTGGCTTCTTGACATAGCAACAGTCGCTGGTGCCACTGGTTAACCAATATTGGCACCATTTTATTAAATTTTAGCAATGCGTTTTGACTGTGTAAAAATTACCGTTGAAACTAAAGTTTCGCGCAATATCAGGGATATGAGTGACTGTACAAAATGACGGTGTTTGAACGTTTCAAAGGTTCTCGGTGGGCGTGGGTCTCTAAATTTATTTTTGGTGTTGGGCTGGCTTTGGGGCTGCCACCGCTATCGCAGATTTGGGTCGCGACACTTAGTTTGTCGCTGTTGTTTGCGTTCGAAATGGGCTGTTCAGCCAAGCAACTTCGGAAACATTTCCTTTCAGGCTTGAGCTTTGGTTTTGGCTACTTTGTTTTTGCCTTCCATTGGATTGGCTTTGCTTTTTTTGTAGATGCGTCGAGCGACCTCTGGATGATGCCGTTCGCCGTTGGTGGACTTGCCTTGTTCATGGCATGTTATTGGGGAGTGGCCTTTGTGCTGGCTCACGCGTTGGCAAAACGAGGCTTTGCACTTTGGCTGACGTTACCCTGCATGTTGGCGCTGGTTGAATTCTTACGTGGTTATCTTTTCACAGGTTTTCCTTGGGCGGTGCCTGGATTGATCGCGGATGGCATGGGCGGCGTGTTGCAGTTTGCCAGTATTGTTGGAATGCCGGGACTGACGCTTTTGATTCTGTTGTGGGGCATGTTGCCCTTCGTTATTTTTATGGCATGGCGCAAGGAGCGCCGCCGATTCATTTTGGCAAGCGCATTGTTAGCCTCACTTCCTGCCATTTGGTTTTGGGGCGAGTGGCGGTTGGGAAATCCTCAGCCTACGGATGAAAATGCACAGATCGTGCGACTGGTCCAGCCCAACATTTCGCAAAGCGATAAATGGCGCAGCGAGAATGCCGATTCCATTTTCAATGAGCTGTTGGATCTATCTGTGTCGCCCACAGCGCAACTGCCGAAAGCAATCATTTGGCCAGAATCTGCTGTATCGTTCCTGCTTGATGAAAGCGAACCCGCAAAAAAGCAAATTGCGATGCGCCTGCAAGAGGGGCAAACGCTTTTGACGGGTGCTATTCGCAGACAGATGAATGCAAACCAAGAAGACTACCATACGAGCATCATCAGTTTTGATCAGGATGGAACAGTCGTCGGGCGATATGATAAATGGCGATTGGTGCCAGGTGGTGAGTACTTGCCTCTGGCCTGGATGCTGGAGCCGCTCGGGTTTCGAAAAGTTGTGAGCTTGCCCGAAAGTTTCAGTGCTGGCACAGGCCCGCAAAACTTTGAGGTCTCAGGCATAGGCCAAGCCGCATTGCTCATTTGCTATGAAGCCATATTCCCGCATCTTTTGGTACCAGACGACGCGCGCCCGCGTTGGATTGTAAATGTCACAAATGATGGATGGTTTGGAAATTCAGTTGGTCCTTATCAACATTTGGCACAAGTCCGGATGCGGGCGGTTGAGCAAGGCCTGCCGATTGCAAGGTCCGCAAATACGGGCATTTCGGCTATGATTGATCCTTTTGGGCGTATCGTTGCCAGTCTTGCTTTGGGTCGGAAAGGCTTCGTTGACGCTGCCCTTCCGCAAAGCCTTCCTGCGACTGTTTTTGCCTTATGGGGCAGCGTCCCAGCACTTATCCTGCTAATTTTTATATTGACTATCGCTGGTCTGGGGCGAAGATATTAGGAGCGTCGGGCGACAACCTGAAGTTTTTTGATTGCGTACAGAATTTTATGGGCCTAAATCATCTGTGATTGAATCGATTTAAAGGCGGTTATTGCCGATGTCCGGGGGGGACGGGCTGCCAATAAATTAAAACAGCAGGCTGGGGGCAACAGTCTGAGGAAAACATGGCAAGAAGAGATCCCAACTACATTGACGTTCACGTCGGCTCACGCATTCGGATGCGCCGTCAGTTGATCAACATGAGCCAAGAACGGCTCGGCGAGCTGTTGGGCATTACGTTCCAGCAGGTGCAGAAATACGAGAAGGGCTCTAATCGCATTAGCGCCAGCCGTTTGTTCTACACAGCGAAAACACTTGGTGTGCCTGTGCAATTCTTTTTTGAAGGACTGCCCGGTGGCGAGAGCGACTCAGTCATGCGCGAAGGAACGCCGACCGATGAGTTCACCTCGGCCTTGATGACACCTGAAGGTGTGCAGTTGGCAAAAGCCTTCAAGGACGCTGACAACAGCACCAAGCGCAAACTTATTGTGGGCTTGGCGAAACTGATCGTCAATTCCGACAAATAATCTGTTCTACAGCTTGAATGGAAAGGGCCGATTGCCATGCAATCGGCCCTTGACCGTTTGGGGCAGTCCTGTCATTAACGGCGCCGAAACACATAAAGCTTTCTTTATGTCCTTTAATTGGTGGCGCTGCGGGAGAAATTGCACATGGCACGCAAGAATTACGTCTTCACAAGTGAGTCTGTATCGGAAGGGCATCCCGATAAGGTCAGCGACCGTATTTCCGATGAAGTCGTCGATCTGTTTTTCCGCGAAGCATTGGCTGAAGGCATGGATCCTTGGGCGGTGCGCGTTGCCTGCGAAACGCTCGTAACGACGAACAAAGTTGTCATTGCTGGCGAAGTACGCGGACCATCATCCGTTACAAATGAAAAGATAGAAGCCGTCGCCCGCAAGGCCATCAAAGACATTGGCTATGAGCAGGACGGCTTCCATTGGAAAAATGCCAAGGTTGAAATCGTGTTGCATGCCCAATCAGCTGACATTGCTGTTGGCGTTGATACGGCTGCCAACAAGGACGAGGGTGCAGGCGACCAAGGCATTATGTTTGGTTATGCCTGTGATGAAACGCCTGACCTTATGCCGGCACCGCTTTATTATTCGCAGCGCATTCTGCAATTGTTGGCCGAAGCCCGCCATGGCGGTGAAAAGCGTTTGGGGCCTGACTCTAAAAGCCAAGTCACGGTGCAATATAAAAATGGTAAGCCCGTAGGTGCTACACAAATCGTCGTGTCGCACCAGCATCTCGATGAAGATATGACATCGGCTGACGTGAAGAAAATGGTTGCGCCTTACGTCAAGAAGGCCCTGCCAAAAGGCTGGATTACCAAGGACACGGTTTGGCATGTAAATCCAACCGGCAAGTTCTTTATCGGTGGACCAGATGGTGACTGTGGATTGACGGGACGGAAAATCATCGTTGATACTTACGGCGGTGCGGCCCCCCATGGTGGTGGCGCATTCTCTGGCAAGGATCCAACAAAGGTTGACCGTTCAGCTGCCTATGCTGCGCGCTACTTGGCTAAGAATGTTGTTGCCGCCAAGCTTGCTTCCAAGTGCACCATTCAATTGTCTTATGCCATTGGCGTGTCGCAACCGCTCTCGGTTTATGTTGATACCCATGGCACCGGCAAGGTCAAGGAAGAGAAGTTGGAAAAAGCCCTGCGCAAGGTCATGGACTTGTCCCCACGCGGCATTCGCAAACATCTCGATCTCAATAAGCCCATCTACGCCCGCACCTCGGCCTATGGCCACTTCGGTCGTAAGGCCACGAAGGACGGCGGCTTCTCTTGGGAAAAGGTTGATCTCGTGAAGCAACTTAAAGCCGCGGTGAAGTGACAGACTTTATTCCAAAGCATCAGTTCTATGGGCGGCGCAAGGGGAAACCCCTGCGCCGTCATCATGTTGGGTTGATGGACGAATTGCTGCCGCCGATTGCTGTTGATCTGGCTGCACCACTGGCCAAGATGGGTGAGCGGCGCTGGCTTGAAATAGGCTTTGGCGGTGGTGAACATGTTGTGCATCAAGCCAAATGCAACCCCGATGTGAGCCTGATGGGGGCCGAGGCTTTCCTCAATGGTGTGGCCAAGGCGTTGGCGCATGTTGAGGAAAAGCAAGTTACAAATATCTGCATCCACTATGGTGATGCGCGCGTGTTGCTGGAGGCTTTACCTGATCAGAGCTTTGAACGCATCTACCTGCCTTACCCTGATCCATGGCCCAAAGAGCGGCAGAAAAAGCGACGCTTTGTGAACCCTGTCAATCTTCAGCATTTTCACCGTGTCTTAAAATCGGATGGCCTGTTTTTGTTTGCGAGCGACATTCCGGACTATGTAAATTGGACGCGCGAACACATTGCAGAACATAAAGGTTTTGCTGAAGAGGGCGACCCAACAGTGCCCTATGAAAATTGGACACAGACGCGTTACGAAGCAAAAGCCCTGCGCGAAGGCCGCACACCTGCCTATTTGACCTTTCGGAAAGTGTGAATAGCGCCAAAGCAATCATTTGCGTGGACGTTCAACTGAGCTAAGACCGTCACATATCTGTCATTCAACTGTCACAAACGGCGGCCCAACATGTTTCACTTGATTAAGAACTTACTCCCCAAAGAAGAGAAATTTTTCGACCTGTTCGAGTCCCATGCCGCCAAGGCGCAGGAAGCGGCCCAATCTCTCCGTACCATTGTTGACGGTGGAAAAGGCATTGCCGATGCCTGTGCCAAGCTCTCGTCTCAAGAAGAAGAGGCCGACCATATTTCCTACGAGGTCATGCAAGCCATCCGCCGGAGTTTCATTACCCCGTTTGACCGCTCGGATATCAAAGCCCTGTCTTCTGCGCTGGATGATGCCATCGACCAAATGAACAAGACCGGCAAAGTGGTCATGCTCTATGATGTCAAAACCTTTGAACCCAACATGCGCGCCATGGCCGACCGTGTGATCATGCTGGCGAAGATTACGGCAGAGGCTTTGCCTTTGCTCCGTAACATCGGGCAGAACTCAGCCAAGCTGCATACACTGGCTGGTGAAATTACCAAGATTGAAGAACAGTCTGATCAATTGAACGATGAAGGCTTGCGTGCGCTTTACAAGGGCAAGGCCAAGAAAGATGCGCTCGCTTTCATTATCGGTTCCGAACTCTATGAACACCTTGAAAAAGTCTGTGACCGTTTTGAAGATGTGGCTCATGTGATGAGCGATATTGTTATTGAACACGCCTAAAGGACAGCCACCATGGAAGCTGTCACCATTACACTGATATTCTTGATTGGCATCGCGCTGGTGTTTGATTTGATCAACGGCATGCATGATGCTGCAAACTCCATCGCGACGGTGGTTTCAACCCGGGTGCTCAAACCATTTCATGCGGTGTTGTGGGCAGGCTTTTTCAACTTCGCGGCTTATTTCGTATTTGAATCCCATGTGGCTTCAACCATTGGCAAAGGTTTGATTTCTCCAGAACTGATCGACAATGCCGTGGTGTTTGGTGCCTTGATGGGTGCCATCACGTGGAACCTCATCACCTGGTGGGGCGGCATTCCATCTTCTTCTTCGCATGCCCTCGTCGGCGGCATTGTGGGGGCAGGTGTAACTAAGGCCGGGTTTGGCGCTATCGTGTGGTCAGGCCTATCGAAAACACTTTACGCCATCGTACTGTCACCTTTCACGGGTTTCATTCTTGGCATCTTGATGGTCATTCTTGTCAGCTGGTTATTCCTGCGCGCCAATCCGGCGATGACGGACGGCCTGTTTCGCAAGTTGCAATTGGTGTCGTCAGCGCTTTATTCATTGGGACACGGCAGCAATGATGCGCAGAAAACAGCGGGCATTATTGCTGTGCTGCTCTATTCCAATGGTGTCTATTCCGAATTCACGGTGCCGGGTTGGGTGATCCTGTCCTGTTACACTGTGATGGGATTGGGTACGATGTTGGGGGGCTGGCGCATTGTGCACACCATGGGGTCTAAAATTACACGCCTCACACCGATGCAAGGAGCATGCGCTGAAACCGCAGGTGCCATTACCTTGTTTGGCGCGAGCTATTTAGGTGTGCCCGTATCAACAACCCATACAATTACAAGCTCGATCATTGGTGTTGGAACGGCCAAGCGTGCCTCAGCTGTGCGCTGGGGCGTGGCTAAGGGCATTGTGTGGGCTTGGATTATCACCATTCCAGCGTCTGCCACGATGGCCGCAATTTTCTATTGGCTGGCAACGCACGTTATCTGATGGCCAAAACGCTACAAGTAGCCGCTCTGCCGTGGCGGCAGACTGAAAATGGAATTGAAATTCTTCTGGTGACCACGCGCACCACCAAGCGCTGGCTCATCCCCAAGGGCTGGACCATGGAGGGTAAAGCCGATTTTGAAGCCGCAGCCATCGAGGCCTTTGAAGAGGCGGGTGTGAGAGGGGTGGTCGAACCGCTGCCGATTGGCCAATTTGGCTATCTCAAAACCTTGCAGAGCGGCAAGCCAAGGCATGTTAAAGTCGATGTATTCGCAATCGAAGTTGAGCAGGAATTAGATGAGTGGCCCGAGCGACACGAACGCGAGCGGCGTTGGTATGCGATGCCCGAAGCAATTAAACGTGTTGAAGAGCCGGAACTTGTGCCTGTTCTTCAAGAGTTTGAACGGCGTTCACTCTCCAACAGAAAAATAAACAGCCCAGCGCATTCATTCTTTGAGATGTTTTGGAGCCGGTTGCGAACTTGGACGTGCAAACTGTTTCGCTGAACGACTGCTGACACGTTTGTGCAGTCAAACCATTGCAGCACATATAGGTGTTGTGGTCAGCTCAAACTCCAACGTGGAGGTCGCCATGGCAAGTGTCATCAGTCTGAACAAATCGATCATTGAGTTCATCACCGCGCAGCACCTGTTCTTTGTGGCCACCGCAGCAGCCGATGGCCGTGTGAATGTATCGCCCAAGGGATTGGACTCTTTGCGCGTGCTCAGTGATACACGGATCATCTGGCTCAGCCTCTCGGGCAGCGGCAATGAAACAGCAGCGCATGTGCTGGAAGTGCCACGCATGACCTTGATGTTTTGCGCCTTCGAGGGGACGCCACGAATTTTGCGAGTCTATGGCACGGCAACCTGCGTTTACCCCCGCGACGAAGCGTGGGGCGAGTTGATTTCACATTTCCCCGCGATGGCTGGATCCCGCCAGATTTTTGATATGAAAATTGACCTCGTGCAAATGTCCTGTGGCACAGGTGTGCCGGAAATGCAGTTTATCAAACAACGTGGGCCGGAAGAACTGCTGCCATTCTACGAGGAGATGGGACCAGACGGCGTGCGCGGCTATTGGAACCGCAAGAACAAGCTCAGCATTGATGGTAGAGAAACAGGGATATGACCCATAAAACGCGCGTTGGTTGGGAGGTGCTCGAACTATGGGGTAAAGGTGCCGAGAGAGTCGAGAAGTACACAGGAGGAGTCGCCAACGATGTTTGGAGCGTGCGTGTCCAAGGCAAACTTGCAGTTGGTCGTCTGGGCTCAAGGAGCGATGCTGATCTCGCTTGGGAGGCCGAACTCCTCCTGCATCTTGATCGTGAAGGCCTGAACGTGCCAGTGCCGATTCCAACGGTGGATGGAAGACTGTTCGCAGACGGTCTGATGTTGATGACGTATATGGAAGGCGAGCCGCCTGAGACCGAAGCTGATTGGTACCGCGTTGCTGACACGCTCCGACGATTGCACGTACTAACGCAAGGCTGGCAGCAGCGCCCGGATTGGCGATCTTCGACCGACCTCTTGTATGCAGACACAGGAACGAGGATCGATCTTACCGCAATGCCGCCTGAGGGCGTTGCTCGATGTCGAGCAGCGTGGACGCGGCTCAAAGGACGCGAGACATCTGTAGTTCATGGCAACCCCAACAACCCCGGAAACGTTCGCATGACTGCCAAATGCGTCGCACTAATCGACTGGGACGAGTCCCACGTTGATGCACCAGAACTCGATCTGGTACTGCCTCACAACGCAGCTGGTCTTGAAGGAAGCGCGCGTGATATTGCGGAGCAGGCGTCGGCCGCATGGGAGGCCGCCATCTGTTGGGGCGACGAGCACGCAATCAAAAAGCTTGCCAAAGTTCGGGCGGTCTAAATTTTGATTGAAGTGAACCGGGGTATGACCTGCAAATCGCCAAAGTGACTGCAATCAACCATCTGACTTTTTTTGAAGTTTGAACAACAATTGCCGTGTCGCTTCATTTGCCGGGTACATCAGTTCAATCCGCAAATCAGCAAGGGCAATGTCTTCGGCGCTGGTGAATTGAGACAGCATCGAGAAGAACGACAATTCCAATCCGTTCAAAACATAGCGCGTTTCCAACACAATACTTCCAGAAGTTATTTCTGTTTTGTGAGTGTCGCTGAGTTGCAATGCTAAATTTGAAGCTGCGGTCTCCAGAACCTGATCATGTCCAAGCCTCGCACTTTCTGTGCGCAATCGACTGATCATATGGCGAAGCACGTCTTGCCAGTTGCTGATGGCGGCTTTCAAGCGCTCAGAACTTTGCATCGCCTCCAAAAGGCTGTCACCTACGTTTAAGCCGACGGCAATTAACAGAAGTGTGGCGGCCGTGTTTGCTTTGATAATTGTCCAGTGTTTGTCCAAAGCCATTGCAGGAAACGGGTCATGGCGTTGTAGCGTCCAATCCACAGCTTCGCGGGCATGGGCCAGTTCTTTGTCATCCCATTTACGACTGTTGTAAACTTCAGCAAAACCCGCTGCATGAAGAAGCGTGTTTTGTGCGGGCAAGGGAACAGCAAGTGTTTCGCACAATTGCAGCACCATGCTGCGGCTTGGCGTCGATCTTCCTGTTTCAAGAAATGAAACGTGACGTGCGGAAACATTTGCAGCCAGTCCAAGATCGAGTTGGCTCATGCGCCTGGTGTTGCGCCAATGCTTTAAGAGATTTGGAAAGGCTTGTGTCATGTTCAACCGTCGCATCAAGAACTTCAGAGTTTGAATCATAGGTCAAAAGATAAGCAGGTGACACTTACCTTGGAAGTAATTGTTTTAGAATCACAATCACCGCACCTTCAACTTCATCCTGAACAAGAAGGAGAGATCCGAGTGACTTCACCAAACACATTAGCCTACTTAAAATTTGCGTCAGCTGTTGTTATTGCCTTTGGACTTCTAACGGCACTGGCAGCATGGCCTCCGCTGAACTTGCCTTCGTTATGGCTGGTGGATTTGATGTTCTTGCCCTTCGATGGGCAACAGAATTTGAATGGCTCTGAACACCGCATTCTCAGCGGCATACTGGGTGCTGTTTTGGTGGGCTTCGGTGTGATGCAATGGCAAGTCGTGACCAAACTCTTCGCCCGTGAACCTGCCCTTGCCCGTCACATATTGCTCGCTGGCATGTGGACTTGGTTCGTGGTGGACTGCACGGCATCGGTCATTGCAGGTGCGCCATTCAACGTCGTGATGAATGTGCCATTTTTGTTGATGTTTGTACTTCCTTTGTGGCGCAGCCGAACGCAGTTGAACCCTATTTGAGTGGTAAAACTGCAAAAAATAAGGGGGCTTGTTTAGGCTTTCCAAAAAGTCTATATGGTCAGCCAAGAATTCACTCACATAGCCGAGTAAATCGGAAAATGAGAGTGGGTCCCGAAAGGGGCCCGCTTTTTTTGTATTCGGATGGACCTTATGACTGAACAGCAGACAGACCAACGTCTGACACGCGAAACCGGACCTGCCTTGCGGGTGGCGGTATTGGCTGAGCCGGTGCTGGATAGCATGGGCTTCAGACTTGTGCGCGTGCGCATGTTCGGCTCGACCTTGCAGATTATGGCTGAACGGCCAGACGGCACCTTTACGATTGAAGATTGCGAAACCTTCTCAAAAGCATTTTCGCCAATGCTGGATGTGGCTGATATTATTTCCGCCAAGTATCAACTTGAAATTTCATCGCCTGGCATTGATCGGCCTTTGGTGCGCCCGCATGATTTTGAAAACTGGGCAGAGCATGAGGCCAAGATTGAAATGGCTGTGCCCATGGCTGGCCGCAAGCGTTTCAAGGGTGTGCTTGAAGGCTATTCAGACGGTGAAGTCAGGCTCTACATCGACAATCCTGAAGGTGGCAAAGACAAGCTGTTGATCGGGCTACCTTTCAACGACATTCATGACGCCACACTGGTGTTGACCGATGAACTCATCGATGCAGCCCGCGCCAAATTGCCTGCCAAGGGTTATGGCGATGGCGCAGACATAGACGAATCCCAAGTTTCCGAAGTGAAAGAGGAAGACGACAATGGCTAATACCGCAGTCAGTGCCAACAGGCTTGAACTTCTGCAAATCGCAGATGCCGTGGCGCGTGAAAAATCCATTGATAAGGCCGTTGTGCTGGAGGCGATGGAAGATGCCATCACCCGTGCCGCCAAGGCCCGCTATGGTGTGGAAAATGAAATCCGCGCTGAAATTGATCCGCGCACGGGCGAAACCCGCCTCAATCGTTTGCTCATGGTTGTTGAAACCATCGACAATGATGCCACGCAAATTTCGCTGAAAGAAGCATCGAAGAAAAACCCTGCCGCACAGGTGGGTGACTTTATTGCCGAGCCACTGCCGCCAATCGAATTTGGTCGCATTGCCGCGCAATCGGCCAAGCAGGTGATTGTGCAAAAGGTGCGCGATGCTGAACGTGACCGCATGTATGATGAATACAAGGATCGTATTGGCGAAATCGTCAACGGTACTGTGAAGCGGGCTGAATATGGCAACGTGATCGTTGATCTTGGTCGTGGTGAAGGCATTGTGCGCCGTGATGAAGCACTGCCGCGCGAAACCTTCCGCCCGGGTGACCGTATCCGTGCTTATGTTTATGACGTGCGCCGCGAACAACGTGGGCCCCAGATTTTCTTGTCACGTACCCACCCGCAATTCATGGCCAAATTGTTCGGCCAGGAAGTGCCTGAAATTTATGATGGCGTGGTGGAAGTTGTATCGGTTGCCCGTGACCCCGGCTCCCGCGCCAAGATTGGTGTGCGCTCCAAGGATGGCTCGATTGATCCCGTGGGCGCATGTGTGGGTATGCGCGGTTCGCGCGTGCAGGCCGTTGTGAACGAGCTGCAAGGTGAAAAGATCGACATCATTCAATGGTCGCCAGATGTGGCAACCTTCGTGGTGAACGCACTGGCTCCTGCCGAAGTGGCTAAGGTGGTGCTTGATGAAGATGTTGAACGTATCGAAGTTGTGGTGCCGGATGAGCAATTGTCCCTCGCTATTGGTCGTCGCGGCCAAAACGTGCGGTTGGCTTCGCAGCTCACCGGTTGGGACATCGACATTATGACGGAAGCGGAAGAATCCGAGCGCCGCCAGAAGGAATTTGCAGCCCGTACGGCAACCTTCGTCAACGCCTTGGATGTGGACGAAACTCTTGGCCCAATTGCTGGC
The DNA here is from genome assembly GCA_963779145.1 of uncultured Alphaproteobacteria bacterium. Lineage (GTDB taxonomy): Bacteria > Pseudomonadota > Alphaproteobacteria > Rhizobiales > Aestuariivirgaceae > Aestuariivirga. Next base: position 22,359 of record CAVZXJ010000033.1, on the reverse strand, counting down.
TTCGGAAGGCTTTAGTGCCGTTGAAGAACTGGCTGGTGTTGAAGCGTCTGAAATTGCGTCGATTGATGGCTTGGATGAAGCAACAGCAGAAGAACTTCAAACTCGTGCCCGCAACTTCTTGGAAAAGCAAGCTTCTGAACTTGAAGCAAAGCGCCGCGAACTTGGTGTGCAGGATGATCTGGCGAACTTTGAAGGCATGTCCGGCCAAATGCTGGTGGCTTTGGGCGAAACCGGGTGCAAGTCTCTCGAAGACTTTGCCGACCTTGCAACCGACGACCTGACAGGTTGGAACGAGCGCAAGAACGGCGAAACCATTAAGCACAAGGGTGCCTTTGCAGGTTTAGACCTGACGTCGGCGGATGCGGAAGCCATGATTATGGCGGCACGCGTGCAATTGGGCTGGATTGAAGCGCCAGTTGTTGAAGAAATTGAAGCGGAGGCCGACGCCTGAACCTCGATCACCCCATAGAAAGCCCACGCGAAAAGGCCAAAACGCGCCAACGCATGTGCATCGTAACCCGTGAAGAGGGTACCGATGATGTGTTGATCCGTTTTGCCCGCGCACCTGATGGCACAGTTGTGCCTGATCTTGCAGCGAAATTGCCGGGGCGTGGTGTGTGGGTCACCTGTTCGGCCAAAACCTTGGGCGAGGCCATTAAACGGCAAGCTTTTGCACGTGGGTTTGAAGAAGCCTGTACGGTGCCAGAAGGATTGGTTGAAACAGTGAGGCAATTGCTGCGCAAGCAAGCCGTGTCGCATTTGGCTTTGGCCCGCAAAGCTGGCATGGCCGTGCAGGGCTTTACCAAAGTCGAAGAAGCGTTGCGTAAAGGCAAGGTCAAGGTTTTGCTGCATGCCGAGATGGCGGGAAGTGATGGCGTATCCAAACTGGACCGTCTAAAACAGCCTCAAACCGTCATCAGTAATTCTTTTTTGCCAGATGAAATGGATTTGGCATTTGGGCGACCAAATGTGATACATGCAGCCGTTAGTGCAGGGGGGCTGGCCGATCGGCTGGTGGTTCAGCTCCAACGAATGATAAGTTTTGAAGATGTAGGCGTGAAAGCCTGAAGGGTCAGAAGAAGATAATATGAACGATACGACTGAAAATGACGGCAAGAAACCCGGTGGCACTCTGACCCTGAAAAGGCCAGCAGGGGTTGAACAGTCACGCGTCAAGCAAAGCTTTTCCCACGGCCGCACCAAAACGGTTGTGGTGGAAACCAAGCGCAAAACATTTGGTGCGGCACCTAAGCCTTCCGCCCCTGCGGCAGAAGCCAAAGCGGCGTTCCAAACCCAGCCACGTGTTGCGGGCCAAGCCCCAACATCAGCGCCGCCACCACCTTCCGTGCAGCGCCCAGCACCTGCGACAGCGTCGCGCTCAGGCGTGGTGCTCCGTACACTGACGGCTGATGAACGTGAAGCCCGTGAACGTGCCCTTGCAGGTTCGCGTGTGCGTGAAGCCGAAGAACGCAAGCGCCAGGAAGAAGAACTCGTCCGCCGTAAGGCACAAGACGAACGTGATGCGATTGAGCGCGAAGCCGCTGCCAAGCGCAAAGCCGAAGATGATTTACGTCATCGTCAAGAAGACGAAGGCCGCAAGAAAGCGGAAGTTGCCGCGAAGAAGTTGGATCCGAAACCAGCTGGCCGCGTGAGCAATGAAGAAGAAGAGTCACCGCGCAGCCGTGGTGGTGGTGCAGGGGGCGGTCCTCGCCCTGGCCTGTCTCGCCCCGGCACACCGACGCGTGTTATCAAGACTGTTGTGCCAACGCGCAGCAAGGCTGACATTGAAAAGCGTGAAGGACGTGGCCGTGTAACAGTCGGCAATGCGCTGGATGAAGAAGGCAATGTGCGCGGACATTCCGTTGCTGCATTCCGTCGTCGTACCGAACGTTTGAAGAAGCAAGCCCACGGCTTCCAAATGCCAACGGAAAAAACCTCACGCGAAATCGTGATTCCGGAAGCGATTTCCATTCAAGACCTGTCAAACCGCATGGCAGAACGGGCTGTCGATATTATCCGCTTCCTGATGAAGCAAGGCCAGATGCACCAGATCAACGATGTGATTGATGCGGATACCGCACAACTCATCGCTGAAGAAATGGGCCATAAGGTTAAGCGCGTTTCGGAATCTGACGTGGTTGAAGGTCTTGATGACGCTTCTGACGCGCCGGAACTGATGTTGCCGCGACCACCTGTTGTCACCATCATGGGCCACGTTGACCATGGTAAAACATCATTGCTCGACGCGTTGCGCAAAACCAATGTGGTTTCGGGTGAAGCCGGCGGCATTACCCAGCATATTGGCGCTTACCAAGTGAAGACCGATCGTGGTTTGATCACCTTCATCGACACGCCGGGCCATGAAGCCTTTACCTCGATGCGTGCCCGTGGTGCGAAAGCCACGGACATTGCCATTCTTGTCGTCGCAGCTGATGACGGCGTGATGCCGCAAACGATTGAATCGATCAACCATGCGAAAGCCGCTGGTGTTCCAATCATCATCGCCATCAATAAGATGGACAAGCCCAACGTCAACCCAACCCGTGTGCGCACCGATTTGTTGCAACATGACTTGGTTGTTGAAAGCATGGGTGGTGATATTCTCGACGTTGAAGTGTCGGCCCTCAAGGGTACGAACCTCGACAAATTGCTCGAAACCATTTTGCTGCAAGCGGAAGTGTTGGATTTGAAAGCCAACCCGGATCGTGAAGCAGGCGGCTTGGTTGTGGAAGCGCAGTTGGACAAGGGCCGTGGTCCTGTGGCTACTGTTCTCGTGCAACGTGGTACGCTGAAACATGGCGATATTTTCGTGGCTGGTTCCGCATGGGGCCGTGTGCGCGCGCTTGTGAACGAAAAGGGCGAACAGCTGAAGTCGGCTGGTCCGTCGGTTCCAGTGGAAGTGTTGGGCCTCAACTCAGCGCCTGAAGCGGGTGACCGTTTCGACGTGGTGCCGAATGAAGCCCGCGCCCGTGAAATTACGGATTACCGTGAACGCCAACGCCGTGAAAAGCGTGGCACAGGTGTGGCCCGTGCCTCACTTGAACAAATGATGACGCAGATCAACCAATCGGGCCGCAAGGAATTCCCGATTTTGGTGAAGGCCGACGTGCAAGGTTCTGCCGAAGCCATCGTGCAAGCGCTGGACAAGATCGGCAACGAAGAAATTCGTTCACGCGTGGTGCATTATGCCGTGGGTGGTATTTCCGAAAGCGACGTGTCACTGGCGGCGGCTTCGGGTGCCGTGGTTCTGGGCTTTAACGTGCGTGCGAATTCTCAGGCGCGTGACGCAGCCCAACGCACTGGCATCGAAATCCGCTACTACAACATCATCTATGATCTCGTTGATGACATCAAAGCGGCGATGAGCGGCAAGCTTGCCCCCGAAATGCGCGAAACCTTCATGGGCAACGCCAAGATTTTGGAAGTGTTCAACATCACCAAGGTGGGCAAAGTTGCAGGCTGTATGGTCACCGAAGGCAGCGTTCAACGCGGCAACAAAGTGCGCCTCATCCGCGACAACGTGGTTATCCACGAAGGTCAGCTTGAGCACGCTCAAGCGCTTCAAGGACGAAGTCAAGGAAGTGCAGTCAGGCCAAGAGTGCGGCATGGCGTTCGAGAAATACGAAGACATGCGCGCAGGCGATGTGATCGAATGCTTCCGGGTTGAGAAGGTGGAGCGCAAGCTGGCTTGATCCATCTGAGTGTTCATATCAATGTAAGGGGCAGTCGCAGTGCGGCTGCCTTTTTTTGTCGAACAGAGAATGCGTGTCGCATCCTTCGCGATGCCTCGAAGGCTGCGCTGAGTATTCTGTCTCACGCCCGCCGCGCCAAGCCATCAGCCAATATCGTCGTCACCAGCATATTGAGCGAGACGCCCTCATTCGCGGCACGTCTTACGAGATCGGCGTGGAGTGATTTCGGTACGCGTTGGCGCCATTGTCCGGCGAAGGCTTCGCCTGACTCGGGGATTTTGCGGCCCAGTTCTTCTAAAGTGCGCTTGTAAGACGCCAGAGCATCCGACCTTCACGGATCGCTTCTTCGGGTGTTTCGCCATCGGACATGCAACCCGGAAAATCAGGAAATTCAATCAGTACCACCACCGTCTTCGGTTGAGAGTGGCTTGACAAAAGGGGCGGTACATCAGTGCATGTTTTTCTCCTTTGTCCCTGCGCAGCAGGCGTGGGGGAGTACCGCGAAGCCGGGAGGGGGTGTTTGACTGTGTTTCCGCTTTGGCTATCCTTATTGATGTTCTAACATCCCCTCCCCTGCATCCGCAGGTACTCCCCCGTCGCTGTCGCGTCAAGGGAGAAAAGGAAATTCATGATCCAAGGCCTGTCCCATCTTACCTTCATCGTCCGTGATCTCGACAAGATGAGTGCCATCATCACCCAAGTTTTGGGTGGCGCGGAGGTTTATGCTTCTGGCGACGCGATGTTCTCCACTGCGCGGGAAAAATTCTTTGTGGCGGGTGGGATTTGGATTGCCATTATGGAGGGCGAGCCCTTGCCCACGCGGACCTATAACCATGTGGCGTTCAAGGTAACGGATGCGCAACTGGACGCCGGCGCGCATTGCCGCGGAAAACTTACGGCTCGACATTCGCCCGCCCAGACCAAGGGTAGACGGCGAGGGACAATCGCTTTATTTCCATGACGATGACAACCATCTGTTTGAACTGCACACGGGTACATTGGAGGAACGGCTGGCGCGCTATAGAGGAGCGACATGATGGCTGATGCTGCCGTTCTGGCCGTTTCCAAATCGTCGCAACATGAGTTTTCCAAGACGCCTTGCGCATCCATTTTCCTTGCCGAAGGTTTAGGGGTTGAGGGTGATTGCCACGCGGGGGTGACAGTGCAACATTTGTCCCGGGTGAAGGTTGATCCGACGCAACCCAATTTGCGTCAGGTTCACCTTATTCATGGGGAATTGTTGGAAGAGCTGAGTTTGGACGGATATCACATTGCTGCTGGCGATCTTGGAGAGAACATAACCACCCGGGGCATTGACCTTCTGGCACTGCCCAAGGGTTGTGTATTGAAAATTGGCGATCACGCTATTGTCGAGATTACAGGATTGCGGAACCCGTGCCAGCAGATCGAGGCACATAAGACGGGGTTGCTGTCCAAAGTTCTGGTCAAGGCCGGCGACGGAACGTTGATCCGCAAGACAGGGGTTATGGGTGTGGTTCGGGCGTCAGGCCATGTTCGCCCCGATGATCGCGTTCAGATCGAATTGCCGCCCTTGCCGCATGTGGCACTGGAGAAGGTGTAAAATTACAGTTGGTATTGCTGTAACGAGCGATTAAACAACGGCCATGTCGAAAGCCTCTACCCCTTCCCAACGTATGCTCCGCGCTGGAGAATTGATCCGCCATGCCTTGGCGGCGGTTTTTGCGCGGGGTGAAACCGGTGATCCTGAGCTTGAGAAGATCAAGTGCAGTGTGGTTGAGGTGCAAATGTCGCCTGATCTCAAAATTGCCACGGCCTTTGTGCGGCCCCTGATTGCGGGGCAAGAAAAGAAACTGTTGTTCGCCTGCACGCGGAACCAAAAATATATGCGGGGGCTTATCGCTCCAAAAGTGGCGATGAAATATATGCCTTTGTTACGGTTTCGAACCGATACAGCACTGGATTATGCCAGTAAGATTGATGCCTTGCTGAAAACGCCAGCTGTGGCGCAGGACTTGGAGAAGGACGACGAGTCGCTGGATTGACGGCGTGCTGACAATGTATTACATTTGCTGCAAATGAAAACAGGTGTCGCCATGACTAAGACAATGATTTCTGCGCGTGTTGACGAAAAGCTAAATGAACAGTTGGAGGCAATGGCCGCCGCGAGCCAACGTTCAAAGGCATTCCTTATTACAGATGCTCTGGAAAGTTATGTTAACCGCCAACGTTGGATGGAAGAACGCATTGAAGCCTCTTTGAAGGAAGCTGATGAAAGTGGTGAATTCATTTCGAATGAAGCCATGGTTAAGTGGCTGGACTCCTGGGGGACGGAAAATGAGCTTCCACCACCTGAGCCGGATGTGTTCCGCAAGCCGAAAGCCAAAACGTGAAGGTAATTTGGACGCGATCTGCGCGTATCGATCTTGGAACAATTAAAACCTATTATCTCGCACTCAATCCCACTGCCGCCAGACAGATCGTTGCAGATATCAAGCATAGTGCAAGTATTTTGGAGCGCTTTCCCGAGGCTGGCCGAGTAGGGGAACTCAAAAACTGCAGATTGTTGCCTGTCTCAGGTCGGCCTTTTTTGTTGCCGTATCGGATTGAGGATGGCGAAGTTCAAATTCTGGCAGTTTTTGATGGCCGGCGTGATCGGCCAATGGAATGGCAATAAAAGCCCCTCGCAAACAACTCCACGGCTGGATTGTCCTCGACAAGCCGCTTGGTATTTCCTCAACCCAAGCGCTGGGCAAAGTGCGCTGGCTGTTGAATGCCGACAAGTGCGGCCATGGCGGAACGCTGGATCCTCTGGCATCGGGCGTGTTGCCGCTGGCCTTTGGTGAGGCCACGAAGACGGTTAATTGGGCGATGGATGGGCGCAAGACCTATCGGTTTCGAGTCAAATGGGGATCGGAGACTTCGACTGATGATCTGGAAGGGGATATCACATCATCCAGCGGTCGAATCGCACTGCAGCATGACATCGAAGCGGCACTCCCGCGATTCATTGGTGCGGTGCAGCAAAAACCACCAAGTTATTCTGCTATAAAGGTTTCTGGCGAACGCGCCTATGATTTAGCACGGGCAGGGGAGGTGGTCGATTTGGCCGCGAGAACTGTTAATATCGAGTCGCTACAAATCGAAAATCATGATCCTCTAGGCGAAACGACATTTATTGTGCAGTGCGGCAAAGGCACTTACGTTCGTTCTATCGCCCGCGACCTTGGCCGCACCCTTGGCTGCTACGGCCACGTCACCTTATTGCGCCGCCTATCGGTTGGACCTTTTTCTGAAAAAGACGCGATTTCGCTGGAAAAGTTGGAAGAACTCAGCCATACGCAGCCCAGCGAAAACAGCCTCAGCGGCATCCTTCGCCCCATTGAGACCGTGCTGGACGGCATCCCTGCACTGGCCGTGATGGACCCGGAAGCCGCTCGCCTCAGACAAGGCCAAAGAGTTCCCATTCAAAACTTGGGGGTTTTGTCACCAGAGACGGAGGCGGTTTTGGTCACGCATTTGGATAAGCCTCTTGGGCTTGTTCAAAATTGAAAACAGCGTGCTCAAACCCATTAGACTGTTTAATTTATAGATGCACGGAGACGAACATGACGATGACTGTCGAGCGCAAAGCTGCGCTGATTAAAGAATTTGCAACAACGCCAAACGATTCAGGTTCACCTGAAGTGCAGGTTGCATTGCTCACGGAACGGATTACCTATCTGACCGAGCATTTCAAGACCAACAAGAAAGACAACCACTCACGTCGCGGTTTGCTGCGCATGGTGGCCAATCGTCGTTCGCTGCTCGACTATTTGAAGAGCAAGGACGAAGGCCGTTATCAGGCGCTGATCAAGCGTTTGGAAATCCGCCGCTAAACACTCAATCAGGCGCGTCCGCATGGTCGCGCCTTTTTTACTCGAGCGGGCGGATCACCGAATTTCCGTCCGCGTTCCCGTATCTGATGACAGCAATAGGGCTGTTGTCCGCTGGTCCAAAGGGAATGCCGTCCAAACGTTGGTGAACACAGCGGCGGCGAAGGACATAAAGGACTAAACTACATGTTCAACATTGACGTTGAAGAAATCCAATGGGGCGGTCAAACGCTTCGCATGGAAACCGGCCGTGTGGCCCGCCAAGCCGATGGCGCCATTATGCTTTCAATCGGTGAAACCACCGTTCTGGCAACTGCTGTTGCCGCCCGCGCTGAAAAGCCTGGCATCGACTTTTTCCCACTCACCGTAAACTACCAAGAAAAGACCTATGCTGCGGGCAAGATCCCCGGTGGTTATTTCAAGCGTGAGGCCCGTCCATCGGAACGCGAAACATTGATCTCGCGTTTGATCGACCGCCCGATCCGCCCACTGTTTCCTGATGGTTTCCGCATTGAAACCCAAGTTATCGCCACGGTGATTTCTTACGATCTCGAAAATGATACCGACATTGCAGCCCTCGTGGCCGCATCTGCCGCACTCACAATCTCCGGCATTCCGTTCATGGGTCCGGTTGGTGCAGCCCGCGTTGGCATGATCGACGGTGAGTTCGTTTTGAACCCAACCAAAGAACAACAATTGCTCTCAAGCCTCGACCTCGTTGTGGCCGGAACGCAAGACGCTGTGTTGATGGTTGAATCAGAAGCCAAGGAACTCTCGGAAGAGAAGATGCTTGAAGCTGTGATGTTTGGTCACCGTGGCTTCCAGCCCGTGATTGAAGCCATCATCCGTTTGGCTGAACGCTCATCGCGCGAACCACGCGACTTCCAACCGAAGGATCACTCAGCCCTCTACGCTGCTGTGAAGAAGCAAGCCGAAGGTGATCTGCGCAATGCTTATGCCATTGCCAAGAAAGAAGACCGCCAGAACGCTGTTGCCGCTGCCAAGGACGCTGCAAAAGCGGCCATCGTCAACAAGGACGATCCAGCCGCTCCATCAGATCAAGCCTTCGGTGAAAACTTCAAGCATCTTGAAGCTGACATTGTGCGCAACTCCATCCTCGATACGGGCAAGCGCATTGACGGACGCGACACCACCACGGTGCGCGCCATCATTGCTGAAGCTTCCGTATTGCCACGCACCCACGGTTCAGCCCTGTTCACACGCGGCGAAACCCAGGCGCTGGTTGTGACCACCTGGGCACGGGCGAAGACGAGCAATATGTTGACACGCTCGACGGCCTGACCAAGGGCAAGTTCATGCTGCACTATAACTTCCCTCCCTACTCGGTGGGTGAAGTTGGCCGCATGGGTGCCACGGGCCGCCGCGAAATCGGCCATGGCAAGCTTGCTTGGCGCGCCATCAACCCAATGCTGCCATCGGCTGCTGACTTCCCTTACACCATCCGTGTTGTATCGGAGATCACTGAATCCAACGGTTCATCGTCAATGGCTTCCGTTTGCGGCGCATCGCTTGCTTTGATGGACGCTGGCGTGCCGATGAAGGCATCGGTTGCTGGTATCGCCATGGGCCTCATTAAGGAAGGCGAGCGCTTTGCCGTTCTCTCCGACATTTTGGGTGATGAAGATCACTTGGGCGACATGGACTTTAAAGTTGCCGGAACATCGGAAGGTGTGACCGCACTTCAAATGGACATCAAGATCACCGGCATCACCGAAGAGATCATGCGCGTTGCCCTGTTCCAAGCCAAGGAAGGCCGTTTGCATATTCTTGGCAAAATGTCGGAAGCCCTCGAAAAGGCCCGTCCGGGTCTTGGCGAACATGCGCCGCGCATTGAGCAGATCAAGATTCCGGTTGATAAGATCCGTGAAGTCATCGGCACAGGCGGCAAGGTCATTCGCGAAATCGTCGAAAAGACGGGTGCGAAGATCAACATTGAAGACGACGGCACCATCAAGGTGGCTTCCTCTTCGGGTGCTGCGATTACTGCGGCCCTCAAGTGGATCAAGTCCATCGTGTCGGAACCTGAAGTCAACGAAATCTACGAAGGCAAGATCGTCAAGATCATGGAATTCGGCGCATTCGTAAACTTCTTCGGCGCACGCGACGGTTTGGTTCACGTGTCGGAACTTGCTCCACAGCGCGTTCAGAAAGTGTCGGATGTTGTGACCGAAGGCCAAATGGTCAAGGTCAAGTTCCTCGGCATGGACAACCGCGGCAAAATCCGCCTGTCGATGAAGGTTGTTGATCAAGCCACGGGCGAAGATCTGACAGCCAAGCAGGAAGCAGCGGCTGCTCCGGCTGACGCTGAGTAAATAAAACACCCTTCACCTCGCCCGCTTGCGGGAGAGGTGGCATCGCTGAAAGCGATGACGGAGAGGGGAAACAATTAAAGCGCGGGTGCCGAAAGGTGCCCGCGTTTTTTTGCAGCCTTGCTCGCAATCTCGCACTACACTCACACGATCAAAATGCCGATGAACGCGAGGAGTCTCAGGTGAGAATTGAATTCTGGTTGGGCGTGTCGCTCTGTTGTTTTGCAACCTGCGCCGCCGCTCAAGACGCGCCCAACTGTGATGACCAGTTGGACCAATCCACGATGACCCAATGTGCAGGACTGGATTTTGACAAAGCAGACGCAGAGCTGAACGCCGCATGGCCAGACATTAAAGCAGCAGCCGTGGAAAGTGACCAAGCTGTGGGAGACGGCAGTCACGATTATGAAAAAGCACTCATGTCGTCGCAGCGCGCATGGATTGCTTTTCGCGATGCCGAATGTATTTGGCAAGGCTTCTCAGCCCACAACGGCAGCATGGAACCGATGCTGGTCAGCATGTGTGCAGCAAAATTAACGCGCGAACGCATCAAACAATTGCAGGAAGAACCGCAAGAGTAGGTGTTCACCCACCCGCTTGATAGTTCTATAAAAAGTGCTATATAAAGTACTAATATTGGTTTTTATAAAGGCACCTAAATGGCCCATCAAATTCTCGCCACCACCACGGCCAGCGTGACCGAACTTAAAAAGAACCCCATGGGCACCGTTGCTGCGGGCGAAGGTTTCCCCGTGGCCATTCTCAACCACAATGAACCCGCCTTCTATTGCGTGCCCGCAAAAGCCTACGAGCAGATGCTGGAGCGGCTGGAAGATTTGGAACTCAACGCCATCGCCGACGCCCGCGAAGGCCAAACCATCCACAAGGTCCGGCTTGATGAGCTATGACCTCGCCTTCCTCGACGCGGCCCTGAAAGAATGGCGCAAGCTGGACAGCACCACGCGCGAACAGTTCAAATCAAAACTGGCCGAGAGACTGGAAAATCCAAAAGTGCCATCAGCACGGCTGCATGGCGCAAAAGATCGCTACAAAATCAAACTGCGCAATGCGGGTTATCGGCTGGTTTATGAAGTGCGCGATCAGCAGTTGATTGTGCTGGTGGTGGCGGTGGGCAAGCGAGAGCGGAATGAGGTTTATAAGGTGGCGGAGAAGAGGTGATGCGCATTCAGATGCAGGATACAGAAACCGTCCCATTCGACCTCGCCGATTGCGCGCCCCAAAGCCGGATTTCAGAAATTCTGAATGGACGACGTGAGATCAGCAAGGAGTTGGCGAAGGCGTTGACGAAGAATTTGGTGTGGGTGATGGCGGTGCTTGTGTGAAGAGAATCTCAGTAGAATGAGAGGTGTCACCTTTCGATCCCAGATGCTCTTCGCAATCGCAACTGTCCGCTAATGTGATTCAGTAAACGCCAGTTCGACGCGTGCCGTCATGAGAGTCCGAGCAGATAATCTGACCAAGATATTAAACTGATGCATGACGTTGTTAACTTGATCGGGACTACATTTTCAACTAGCGAAGTCAGCCGTGATGAAAACAACGCCGACATGCGCCGCTCTGAAGACTTGATTAATCAAAGGCTGGCCAAACTGCCTGAACGCCAGATGATCGCAAATATTATGAGTATGAGTTCAGCCAGGCTGACATTGGGCTTCGCTCTGACATAGATAAAGGCCTATGTGCAATTCGAGTGCTCTTGAATGAAACTCTCGTAGGAATGTTGGAGTTCAAAGACTGTCAGTCGCCAGAGTAACTCAACATTCGGTGTCAACATCTAACGATATGAAACTGGATCCTTTTCGCATCGCAATTTGAAAACTGCTCGACAGAATTGAAAGATGACGCACACTCCGTCGTTCAAGTGCCACATTTTTAAGCCTAGATGCCAAGCAATTAACGGTGCTGACAAGCATTCCAGATGGTTCAAGTGCCTTCATCATCGATTAATGAGACGTGAATGAAATTGTCGCTGTCAAAAGATCTTGATCAGTATCCCAATGCTTGAACCTGCATGCGCAAAACCATCATGAGACTTCAACTTTCAACGGATGAATTGGTGAAGGTAATAAAGCGCCCATGAAGGGCAAAAGGGGACGCTTCCCTCCAACTCCCCCGATCAACCCATCCTTACCTCCGCCAACAAATCGGGGTGGCGGTCTAGTACTTTTAGGAGTTTGACCAAGGCGAGGGGTGGTTTGGTTTTGCCGGTTTCGTAGCGTGAGAAGGCATTGGCACCACCGCCGAAAATTTCGGCGGCTTCACGTTGGTCGAGATCGAGTTTTTTGCGCACGGTGCTGATGAAGGATGGATCGACGATGGCCGCATTCACTTGTTTGCCGAATGCTTTCATCTCAGCGCTGATCGCCCGCGAGGTTGCGGCATCAAACACGCCTTCGCCACAGGCAGGGCAATAATCGCCTGCCACACCCGCAAACACAGTTGCCTCACCTTTGTAAACATAAGGCATGTCGCGGACGTCGGCCACCAGTTCAGCTTTCCCACAGTTTGGACATTTCATCTTCAGAACTCCTTGAACGAAACGATCAGAACATCGTCGATCACTGTCAATTTCAAATAGACATCCCCAGCAGTCGTCGATGGCTGGTACACGTCCTGCCAAATGCGGTGGTCACTATGGGTCGTCATGCTCTTGTAAAAATCGCTGGGGGTCAGCGCACGAATGACATTCAGCATGTCATCAAAGTCCAAATCCAATGCCGCTGCACCACTCAGCGCCGTCCCAGTTGCGCGAACCTTCCCCTGTTCGACAAGGGCGTGAACGACTGACAATGGACAATGAGCCTTGCGTTTTTCCATTGCGGGCTTGATAGCTGAAAACTTCAAATTTGGCAAGTAGGTTAATTCGTTAGGGTGGCATAGCAAGTTCGCCCTGTAGCTTTACGGCGATGGGCAAAATATTCAGAAAATAATCCTTGACAAGGAACTGACTATATGCCTATATCAGGATCGCATCACCCCAATGGGGTCCGGTTCATGACGGTGAACTCGATGGGGTGGGCAGCGGGACTGGAGGATCTGGCAAACGTGGCCGGAGAGAACAGGTTTGCGGGAATACCCTCGGCCCCTCAAAAGGTCGGGCCATTAGGATGGGCGATACGGGGCCGGTAAGCAGCATGTCTGCGCTCTCTTCAATGGGAAATCCGGCCATCACTGGAGGTTCGTGAGCGACACTTCGCGCGCTGCGGAACACTGAAGTGAAAAACGGTACGTGGATGTATTTCTACCGAAAAAACCCGTTTTAAGCGAGGGGGAACCCGACGCACAACACCGCGACGTAAAGCCCGTCGCATACCGCGAAGGGTTTCCCCTAGCATCCCATTCTTCGGGGTTATTGAAGATCAAGGCCGATCAACACGGCCCTACAAAGCCGAACGTGTAACTTATCGCAACCCCTTGGCTTTCGCATAGTCCAAACACTCCGTCCACGGACGAATGCTGGATGATGTGGTGGCCGAATGAAGCGATGTTGCGGCGGATGCGTTGGCCAAACTCAAGCATTGCTCCAGCGACCAGTTCTCGTGAATGCCGAAGAGCATGCCAGCGTAGAACGCGTCACCTGCACCCACGGTGCCGACAATTTCTTCCTTCGGCACATTGACCGATGCTGCGAAGGCGCGTTCACCAGATTTGCGCAAAGCGACGGCCCCTTCGGGATGATGGATGCCGACGAGTTCAGCCACGCCTTGGTCGAGCAGATTTTGCGCTGCTGCGAATGCAAGATCAGCATTGAAGCGGTCATCTTTTGAAACGGGCAAGCCCGATAGAATTTCAGCTTCCGAGTCGTTGATGACGAAGTAGTCGAGCAGCGGCAAACAGGGCAAGGTTTGCTTGCGTTGCAACTCCGCTGGCACGGGGCACAGTTCCATGCAGGTTTTGTAGCCGCGCTGGCGGGCTGCTCCGAGGGCTTTGCGCCAACCATCGCTCGCATCCATTGATGTGGAAATGCCGGGCGAGCCTAGGTAGTAAATTTTGCCCTTGTCATGTGCGGGCAACATTTGTTCTGCCGTCATTGTTCCATTGGCACCGGGCTTAAAAAAGAAGGTGCGGCGGCCCGTGGCTTTTGATGTCATGACATGGGTCAAGTCGGTGCTGTGACCCTTGGCGCGGATGACATTTGACGTGTCGAGGCCGAGTTCACCTGCAATGCGAATGAAGGTTTCGCCCACCGCGTCATCGCCCACAACGCAGATCATCTCAACGGGAAATGCAGCACCGAGTTTCACCAAGCCTGCCGCCGCATTGTGGGGCGGGCCACCGGGGGCTTCGATGGTCTGGCGGATGAAGGCGATCTGCTCTTCATCCGGCCATTGATCAATCATGTGAACAACATCAAGGACAATGGTGCCAGCAAGCACCACACCTGATCGTGTCACTTCTTGTAACCTTCGAGAACACTTTCTGTAATCGCCTGATCATCTTCAAGCGAACGCACGGGCTTCAAGCCCTTCTTTTTCAACACGGCATGATAGGCTTTCACGGCCTCGGCTGGCGTCATGTCGCGTTCAATAACGGGGCGGAAGAATGAGAGCAAATCAAGCGGGCTTTCGGCCAGTTTTATTTTGCGACCAAACAAAGCAACACGTGCACCGGACTTTTCACCTTGATGAATCAGCTCCAAACAATCGCGCGTGGTGCCGCCACCGCCGCCCAAAATGCCAACGACCAATTCCGTGTCATAGCCTGCCAATTCTTCCATGGCCTTGCGACCATTGAAAGGCATCTTCAAGAACAGCGGACGATCCGCTTTGGTCATGCCGCCGATGCAGCGCAGAATATTGTCGTTGACGAAAAACGGCATTTGTTCCGGCGACAGGTTCTTTGGCGCATTGGGGTTGAACACTTCAAGGAAGTGGCGGAACTTGTGCTTCACGGCATCTTCGCGGAACTGATTGTAGGCTTCCAAATGAGCGTAGTCGGCTGAGAGGTCATTGTTGAATGTGACGGAGTAGAGTCCGAGATCGGAGAACTTTTTGCAGTGCGCGAGGTTGGCGGTGCGGAAAGGGCGGGCGAATTCCTTGGCGTAGGATGAACCACGGGCGCGCCAAATATCGGTCGCGTCATTGGCACGGATCGCAGGGGTCACGTGGGATTTCTTGAAGGTTCCTTTAGCAGCCACGGCTTCAAGAGAAGATGCAGCAACGAGCATAATATCAACCACACCTTGCTTCACCACATCGACGATGGATTGGCGGAAGGTTTCGACATTGTGATAGCCTTTGCTTTCGTCATGCAAATCCTTCGGCCCAGGGGAAGAAACACCCGCCGACATTTCAGGGTCTTTGGCGTCAGCCACGATAAAGTCAGTCGGCTTGTATTTGCCAGAAGTGATACGGGCGAGTTTCTTGTCGAGGGATTTCATGGGGGCTTCCTGTGCGGTTTTTTCCGTTATGAATTGAAGCTCTTGCCAAGGCAAGAGTTTGGCGGAATAGATGCCATGATGAACACGCTTATCATGATCCCCGCATTTGGTTGCAACGCGAGGCTTTACGAACCGCAAATCAAGGCCTTGGAAAAGACCTTTCGCATCAGGACAATTGTGCCGACGGCGTCGCGTTATGAAACAATGGTCGCTGAAGTTTTGCAACAAGCCCCAGATGAGTTTGCCATCCTTGGCACATCCATGGGCGGCAGAGTGGCACTTGAGGTGGCCTTGGCCGCACCGGAACGGGTGACAGGGCTTTGTGTGATTGGCGCTGGGGCTGGCCCTGTGGCTGATCAAGCGGCTGGATTGCGGCGTTCCGAACGGATACGCAATGGCGAGCGCGAACAGGTGATTGCAGAAATGGCAGCCATGATTGCCCATGAGCAGGGGCCGTCTGGACCATCGACGCGGCAAGCCTTCATTGATATGGCAATGGCGATGGACGCGGAGCAGTTAGCGCGGCAGTCTGATGCCTTGGCGCACCGGGTGAACCGTTGGGATGAGTTGGAAGAGGTTGAAGCCCTGACGCTGTGCCTGTGGGGCGAGCACGATAAATTTTCGCCTGCTGCCGATGGCTTGCGTTTGGCGGAAGCTGTGCAGCTTGGAAGTTATGTTGAATTGCCAAACTGCGGACATTTTCCGACGCTCGAATATCCAGAAGCCGCAACTGAAGCGATTTCACTTTGGCTGGAAGATATTGAAGATGTGGAAGCCTAAGCTATTTCAAGCTGACCAGATATTCAGCAATGGCTTTCAAATCTGCTTCGGGCAATTTTGACAAGTTGGTCTGCACTTTGCCCATGCCACCTGAAGACATTTTGCTGTAACCCATCATTTCGCCGAATTGGAAAGCGGACACCAGATCAGTCGCGTCCTTGTATTTTCCACGTCCCACAAGATCACGCAGCGAAGGCACTTTGCCGTCACCTTCGGGATGCGGACCACCCGCCAGATATTGTGATGTGTCAGATGTCATAAACAACGTGCGCGGCGTGTGGCATTCGTTGCAGTGGCCCGGACCATCCACAAGATATTTGCCGCGGTTCCATGTTTCGGATTGTGCAGTGTCAACGGCGGTTTTGGTTTCATCAAGGCCAATGAATTTCCATCCGCCCAAACCAAAGCGCACAATGGGCAAAGCCAACACATCGTGTTGTGGAACTGCATTTTTAATGGCGGGCAGGGACATCAAGTAAGCTTTGATATCCAGCACATCCTCCACCTTCATGTGGGCGTAGGATGTATAAGGGAAAGCAGGGATTAGGTGTCCGCCAGATTTGCCAATGCCCTTTTGCATGGCGTTGACGAAATCCGCATCGCTCCATTGGCCAATGCCCGTTTCAGCATCAGGCGTGATGTTAGGAGGGTAAAGTGTTCCGACGGGTGTGTGCAACGCCATGCCACCTGCGACGGTTGCTGCATCCAATCCAGAGTCTTTTGCGGGCAAGTGGCACGAGTGACAGCCGGAAGCGTGGAACAGTTTTTCGCCATTGGCGAGATCAACAGTATGTTGCGGCAAACTTGCTGCATCAATCGGGCGTGGTTTCGTGATGCCCCAGAAAGCGACGAGGCCCAGCGCTGCCAGCAGCGCCAGGCCCAGAATGTTGCGTTTGGTCAAGAGCCGCTTGATGGCTCAGCCTTCCTTAGGACGACGGAACGTTTCGTGGCAGCCTTTGCAACCTTCGCCAAAGGCAGGGAATGCAGCCTTGAAGCTTGCTTCATCGGTTGCAGCCTTCAATGCTTGGCCCGCAGCGTAACCTTTTCCACTTGCAGCTTCAAAACCTTTGGCGTCAGACCAAATTTCGGGCTTTGCCCAAGTTTCGACTGTTTCACCCTTCACAGTTTCAGGGGCGAAGAATTTTGCCCAATTTGCGCAAGCAGCGCCCATGGCGTCAAATGCGGCGTTGTGTGCCGCGGCATCGAAAGGCTTTTCACCTTTCATAACGGGAACAAAAACGCCCATGGCAGCCCCTTGGGCTTTCATGCAGGCTTGGCGCTCCTTGATGAGATCATCAATGGGGCCGGCGAATGCCGTTGTAGCTAAGCCTGCGCATAGCAAGGCAGCGAGTGATAGGTGTTTCAACATCAATTGGGACCTTTCTCTAAAACACACGGTGATGAAAACGTGCAGAAATTTACCGACACAAGAAGTGTTACATTTCTTTTCGCTCTTTGCAACGCTATCACGATTTTGTGTTTCCGCAAGTGTTGCCGTTGGTCAAAGCAAGGTTGCGTTAACCATGTCTTGTGAATGCCTGATGAACGCCCCGTTCTGGCCCGCTTCATCCCCTAGCTGCTTAAATGCTTGGTAAGTTCAATGCGATTAAGTGAGCCCATTAGGGGAAGCCAAAATGACAACGACACAGAAGAACACAGACATTAAATTGCCCAAGCGCCTTAGCCCGGAACTTGCAGAAGTTTTGCATATGTTGAAATCTTTGGAAGCGCAGCCAGCGGCCAAAGTTGCAGCAGCGAACTTGCGCTAAATTAAATCTGAAAATTAGAAAGATTTTGAAGACCGCTGTTGAGGCGGTCTTTTTGCTTTATGCCGTTTGTGACCAGCTTTTGGCAGCTTGCAAGAGCAAGCCTGCATCCAACTCAGGCTGGGCAAGAAGCTCAAGGACAGACGTGATTTCAAAACTGGATGCAACGCTTTTCATGGCATGGCGGCAATGATTAGCGGTGTCGGCGTCACCTGCTGAACGACAGGATGAATAAGCCAAAATCAAATGATTGATTTCTTTGGCCGCAGCCGCCTTCAAGTTGTTCAAAACGCCGGGTGGCAAACTGTTGCTCAACATTTGCCAGTGGGCAAGTGGCGCTTGTGCCGATTTAGGCGCGGCAGGCACGCGACCTTGCAGTGCTTTATGCATGGCTTTATGCAATTCATTGCTATTGGCGGGTTTGGGCAAGGCACTGTCAAATGCATCACGCCAAACCGAATGTTCAGTCGAATCGGCAAGGAATGCAGACAAGGCGAGAATTGGGGTTTCACGGCACAAATCAGCTGATGCTCGAATGTTTCGCGCGGCCGTAACGCCATCCATAACGGGCATTTCAATATCAAGCAAAATCACATCATAGGCAGTGTGCATGGCTTTTTCATAAGCCAATTCGCCATCTTCAACGGCTTCAACATCAAAACCCATGCGTTCGAGCAAAGCTGTTGTAACGATGCGGGCCGACGTTTGATCTTCAGCGTAAAGCACACGGCGCTTTTGCCCATCAGCCTTGCGAAACTGGGTTTCCAAGCCTGATAGCGATGTTGCAACTGCTGCCGACATACTGACTCCTACTCACTTGGAGGTAACAGTAGGGTAGCAATCCTTGCTGGGTGGTAAGCAAGTTGGTGACGGTTAACGGTTTTGCGCAGGATGCTTAATGATGGGTGAAGGCGTTACTTCGTTCCGAACATGCGGTCGCCCGCATCGCCCAAACCTGGCACAATGTAGCCGATGTCATTGAGATGAGAGTCAACTGACGCCGTGAAAATTGGCACATCCGGATGTTCATCATGGAAGTGCATGATGCCTTCAGGCGCGGCAAGCAGAGTGACCAACTTAATGTCCTTAGCGCCTTTTTCTTTCAAGCGCTTAACGGCAGCTGAAACCGAATTACCTGTGGCCAACATGGGGTCGACGACGATAGTGCGCCGTTCCGAAATATCTTCCGGCACTTTCAAATAATATTCAATGGGTTGAAGGGTTTTATGATCCCGATAAAGCCCAATGTGGCCCACACGGGCGGACGGAATGAGCGACAACATGCCCTCAAGCAAACCATTGCCTGCGCGCAGCACGGAAACAATCACCAGTTTTTTCCCCTTGAGGATTGGCGCTTCCATTTCTGCCAAGGGTGTGTCGATCACTTGTGTGGTCATGGGCAAGTCGCGGCAGACTTCGTAGGCGAGGAGATGGGAGATTTCGTGCAGCAATTGACGGAACACGGCAGACGGCGTGTGTTTGTCGCGCATTAAAGTGAGTTTGTGCAACACCAGCGGATGATTGACGACGGTGAGATTATGCGGGGCTTTGAATTCAACTTTGCGCGACATGTGGGTGCTCCTGATTATTCTCTTTTGCACGGTTGGGCGCCAGACTCACAAGAGGCGTTGCAAGGCTTTCCACTTTAATTCGAAATAGGGCTTGCAAAAAGTTGGCAAGGCTCTTATTTTGCTGTAACAAACAAAGTTACGGATAAGCAAAATGACACTTCCTTCTATTCCCGCCGGAACCCGCATTGGCCATGTTCACTTGAAAGTTGCTGATTTACAGCGTGCACTTGGCTTCTACATGGGCGTTCTTGGATTTGACCTCGTGCAAATGTATGGCGATCAAGCGGCGTTCATTTCAGCGGGTGGCTATCATCACCACATTGGCCTCAACACTTGGGAAAGCAAGGGTGGTTCACCGCCGCCGCCCGGTTCAACGGGGCTCTATCACACGGCTATCCTTTATCCGACAAAGGTTGACCTCGCCAACGCGTTTAAGCGCGTACTTGCTTCAGGTGTTGAACTGGATGGTGCTGCTGACCATGGTGTTTCATTGGCGCTCTATTTCCGCGATCCTGACCAGAATGGCATTGAACTCTATTGGGACAAGCCGGAGGCCGAATGGCCTCGTGGCGCTGATGGCAAACTGGCCATGGTCAATGCGCGGATTGATCTTAAAGAGTTGCTGTCGCTCGCAACGCAGTAAGCACTTTCGGCAAAGCCTCGGCGAGTAAGTCGAGGCTTTTTTCGTCGCCACAACTGATGCGGATGCAACGATTGAGCGGTGCCACACCCGGCATGCGAATGAAGATGCCGTGTTGCAACAGGCCGTCAACGATAGCCTTTGCGTAAGCACCGTCACGACCACAATCGATGGTCATGAAATTTGTGGCTGATGGCAATGGTGTGAGGCCGTTATCTCTCGCGATGTCGCGAATGCGGGCGCGGGATTTGATGACTTCGGATTTCACTTGGGCAACCCAAGCTTGATCGTGGATGGCGGCAATGGCTCCAGCTTGGCTGATGCGGGAAATGCCAAAATGATTTCTGATTTTGTCGAAGGCAGAGATGACTTCGGGATGACCAATGCAGTAACCAACGCGAATGCCAGCCATGCCATAAGCTTTAGAAAACGTACGGAAGCGTAATAGATTTTTGCGCGAACAATCAATTGGCGGTTCCATGCCTTCGGGCGCAAATTCGATATAGGCTTCGTCGAGCAACAGCAGACATGTTGAGGGAACGGCGTCGATCAGCCGTTGCACTTCTGCGGCGGGCCACACGCTGCCCATTGGATTATCGGGATTTGCAAAATAGAGTAGCTTTGCGTTTTCGGCATGCGCCAATTTCAAAAGCGCTTCAGGATTTTCTTTGTCATCAACATAGGGCGTGGTGACAAGTTTTCCACCTGCCGCCGCCACATGAAAATTGAAAGTGGGATAGGCGCCCAGCGACGTTGCAACAGCATCGCCCTTTTCGATGAACAAACGCACGACCAGACCGAGCAAGCCATCAATACCACCGCCACAAGCAATGTTTTCAGGTTTCACCCCGAGGTGCTTTGCGATAGCGGCTTTCAGATCATGATTTTCAGGATCGCCATATTTCCAACTGTCTGCGGCGGCGGTTTGCATGGCTGCGATGGCTTTTGGAGAAGGGCCAAACACGCTTTCGTTTGCACCAATGCGGGCTTCAATCACTTTGCCCGTGCGGCGCTCCAAGCTTTCAGGCCCGACGAAGGGCGTGGTGGAGGGGAGATTTGAAACAATCGGTGTAAATTTCATGGCCCAAACTGGACGATTTTTCGCTTCTCCGCAAGTTTGAGGTGCGCACCTCAAATTCTATTTGCAGCCTTTGGCTGATTGCTTTATCGCCTCCCTCAACCTTTCAAAACCCATCAGGAGAGACGCCACATGGCCCGTATTACCCTTCGCCAATTGCTCGACCACGCCGCTGAACACGACTATGGCGTGCCAGCTTTCAACATCAACAATATGGAACAGGCGCTGGCCATTATGACGGCGGCCGACAAAACGGATTCACCCGTTATTCTGCAAGCCTCACGCGGTGCGCGGTCCTATGCCAACGACATCATGTTGAAGCATATGATGGATGCAGTGACCGAGATTTATCCGCATATCCCTGTGTGCGTGCATTTGGACCATGGCAATGAAGCCGGCACCTGCATGACCGCCATTCAATCGGGCTTTACCTCGGTGATGATGGATGGTTCCTTGAAGGCCGACGGCAAGACACCGGGCGACTGGGACTATAACGTTGGCGTCACCAAGATGGTCACCGACATGGCCCACATGGGCGGCATTTCGGTTGAAGGTGAACTTGGTGTTTTGGGTTCGCTCGAAACCGGCGAAGGCGAAAAAGAAGATGGCCACGGCTTTGAAGGCAAGTTGAGCCACGACCAATTGCTGACCAACCCGGATGAAGCCGTGAAGTTCGTGCGTGAAACCGATGTGGACGCTTTGGCGATTGCCATGGGCACATCGCACGGTGCTTACAAGTTCACACGCAAGCCAGACGGTGCTGTGTTGGCCATGAATGTGATCGAAGAAATTCACAAGAAGCTGCCGAACACGCATTTGGTGATGCATGGTTCGTCGTCCGTGCCTGAAGACTTGCAGGAAATCATCAACAAGTTCGGCGGCAAGATGAAGCCAACCTGGGGTGTGCCCGTGTCTGAAATTCAACGCGGCATCAAGCACGGCGTGCGCAAGATCAACATCGACACCGACAACCGCATGGCGCTGACAGGTGCCATCCGCAAAGTGTTCGCAGAAGATCCATCGGAATTCGATCCACGCAAATATCTGAAGCCAGCGATGGAAGCCATGACGAAGCTGTGCACATTGCGCTTCCAGGAATTCAACACGGCTGGTCAGGCTTCGAAGATCAAGAAGTGCATCTCAGTTGCCGATATGGCGAAGCGCTATGCCAAGGGCGAGTTGAAGCAGAAGTTTGCTTGAGAGTTTGATTGAGTGATGAAATGAAAAGGCTCCCGCGAGGGGGCCTT
>CAVZXJ010000032.1:0-161448 GCA_963779145.1 uncultured Alphaproteobacteria bacterium | reverse complement strand
TATGATTGTTCCTCTACGAGGTATTTAACTAATATCTGAGGATCCTGAGGCAAAATACCTTCATATTCGCTCATAACTTTTTGTGCTATTTTTTGCAGTGCAAGCCCGCGCCGGTTATAACCAAGCCCTTGCCATAATCTAAGCACCTCTTTTACAGGTGCTTGTGCAAGAGCCGCAAAACCAGGAAGTTCTTCAATAAATCTCTTATATTTCTCTTCAACTCTAAAAGTTTGGGTCTGCTGAAGCATAATCTCAGATACTACAACTTTATAGGGATCCTCTATATTTCTCCAAGCAAACGACCGGCCAAATTGTGCATAATACTTCCATAACAAATCCTGAAATACCTTCGACGAATTCTCTGATAGCCGTCCTTCTTCATATTCAGGCGTAAATAAAAAATTGCTCATATAATGCTCTTGTAAAATCCAAAAACCATAACCTTTTAGTAGGCACAAAATTATGTCATGGTAACCCCGGTTACTATTATTACGATGATGATAAAAAATTCTATGTATACATAATAACTCATTTTCTATAAGGAGAGATATGAAAATTTTTGCGGTAATAAACCAAAAAGGAGGAGTTGGTAAAACAACTTCGACGGTAAACATCGGAGCTGGCCTTGCACAGCTTAAAAAACGGGTACTTCTCATCGATTTTGACCCCCAAGCAAACCTCACCCAATCGCTTGATGTAGACGACTATGAATCAAGAAAAAATATTTATGATCTTCTGTGCAACCATGCAACCCTCGATGAAGTTGCACTTGCACAAGGCAAAAACATAACGATCATCCCCAGCTCAATTGCCTTAACGGCCTTTGAACATGAAGTAAAAAATAAACCTGAACGAGAATTTGTACTCGAAAAAAATATTACATAATATCACCTCGTTTGATTACGCACTAATTGACTGCCCACCAAGCTTAGGGCTCTTAACGCTCAACGCGCTTGCAGCAGCACAAGAAGTACTCATTCCTGTTCAGACAGAATATCTAGCACTTCAAGGGCTTAGCCAAGTACTTGAAACATTTAACATTGTAAAGAGCAAAATCAACGCCGATCTAGAAATCGGGGGTATTATTGGCACTCGCTTTAACCGCGGTAAAATTCATAATGAAGTGCTTGATTGCCTGCGCGATCATATGAAAGAAAAAGTATTTAAAACTGTAATCAGAGAAAATATTGCCATCGCTGAAGCACCTAGCTTTGGTAAGGATATTTATTCCTATAGCCCAAACTGCTCAGGCGCAAAAGATTATAAGAACCTTTGCAAAGAAATTATTGAAAGGAGTATTTAAGTATGAAAAACAAAGAACGATTAGGAAGCATTCCTAAAGGGCTCTCTTGGATTCAAAATGAAGAACAAAAAACAATTGAACAAGAACCTATCTTTGAAATTTCAACCTCAGAACAAGGCTTGATTGAAGGATGGACACGTGCCACCTTCATCATCACCAAGGATCATCTTGAAAAAGTAAAAGACCTTGCCTGGTGGGAACGCGTAACTATTAAAGAAGTGATGCACGATGCTCTCAAGCATTATCTAGCGCGCAAAGACGTCAATCCACGAAAAAAATCAGAACTTTCTGAATAACACTTTTAATAGCATAGCCCTTCTTATTTGAAGAGGGGCTTAAAAAACCTTCAGAAAAAAATTTTAAATTTATAAAAATTTATCCTGCGTTAATAAATAAAATTTTTCAAATATCATGAAAACTTTGAAACTTAAATAATATAAAAATAGATGTAAACATGATAAACATTTACATCTTAAATAAAAATCTTAATGAGCTTACATAACCATACAAAACGCTCTTAACTCATATTATTACCGTGTAATCCCTTTAAACAAATACGCCTCTTTATGCATTTATATAAAGAAATTACACATTAATCTTATTAAACTTGGCCACTTTAAAAGCATATATTTACAAACATTATGATGTAATTACATCTGCATTGAAAACTCGAACCATATCCACTTACAAATAATACAGCATACACCGCGTACACAATGTCTAATAACTTACTATGCTTAATAAGTAATTTTTTGAAACAATAATGAGTTTGGATACAAATTTACTGAACTTAATAAGAATTCAAGAGATACAGCGACTATTAGATATACATTGAAATCATTGAAGAGTTTTTAAACTATGAATACAAAATTACACACTCTACATGCGTAAACACGGCACACTCTATTACAATGCAGCCGTGTTTACAAAATTTACAGTTTATACATAAGACTACACTAAATAGTCAAAATTAACTCACTCGTCCGATACGAAGCTTGAGCATCTTTTTTGTATCAAGGAACGGCTTTACTGCTTCAAGCACTTCTTCAGGCGAGATAGACATAATTTTCTCAGCACGACCATTAAAATAATCTGCAGGAAGATTATATTTATCTAAGAATAAAAACGCTGTTGACATTGCACGATTGGATGAAAAATTATCCACAAGTGAATTGATGATAGCATTGCGTGCTGCCTCAAATTCATAAGTATCTATATATTCACTTGCATGATTGATAACACCTTCTATCGCCTTCTCAGCTTCTTCAAGACGATCGTTTGAAACAATTGTTTTGCACAAACACAAGCCCTGGCTGAATATCAGAATTTGCTAGAAGCGAGCCGCCAATCGTATAAAAGAGCCCTGATTGCTCACGAAGTTCAAAAAGACGTGAGCCCACTTTGGGCCTCGGCATGATCCCGCTCATTGCGCCAAACTTCAAACAATGGCTGCCCCATGGCATTCATCCATTGATTGAGTCCGGAATTCTGTTGGCATCGGTTGCTGCCGTGGCTTTGAACCTGTTCTTTAATGGTGCAAAAAGTGAAGCGGAAGCAGATGATGAATTAAAGCAAGCATCGTCAGTTTCGGGCGATCATTAAAACTTAGATCTGAAAGCGCCGGAGCAATTGCTTCGGCGTTTTTTTGGGCTGGTTGCAAGCGCCGGAAAAGTCACCTAACTTCCAGTTCAAATGGAGTGTGACATGAAGCGTTTGGCATTGGGTGTGTTGGTTGGTTTTTATGCTTTGAGTGGAACAGTTTGGGCGCAGGCGTTCAACTGTGATTTCGCCAAAGCGCCTGATGAAATCACAATTTGCCGCGACGCCAGCTTGGGCGCGCTTGATGAGCAAATGTCAGACCATTTCTATAAAATCCGCCAACAACTCCCGCCCGCTGGTTTGCGTGTGCTTAAATCCGGCCAAGCAGATTTTATGAAGCGACGTAATTTCTGCGGCACGGATGGTGATTGCATTGCCGGCATGTATGCCGAGCGCATTGAAACGTTGTGTACGTTGGCCACAGACTACGGCTTGGCCTGCCCGCAGCCTGCGCCGTAAGTCAGTTTCGCATCATCACAAAGGCTTGCCAGACCTCTGGCAATTCTGCCCCAGCAATTTTACCTGTCATGGCGTCGCGCTTTGTTGCACGGAATGCAGCTTCGTAGGTCAATCCTTGACTGAATAAATGCGTGTAAAACGATGTCATGAAATTAGCCGCACCTTCGTCTGGCACACTCCAGTATGCAAGCAAGCTCCGCTTTGCGCCCGACACTGCTAATGCTGCAGGTATGCCGCGAAGGCCTTCGACATAGCTGCGTTCACCGCTTGCCGTTTCACAAGCAGACAACACCACCAGGTCAGTTTTATCAAAAGCCCAATTTGAAAGTTCAGCAGCATAGGCAATACCGTCGTCTTCCAACTGGGCAGGTTGGGGGGCTTGGTTTGCACCTTTGAGTGCCAAACCGCCGCGCCAGAGCGGCTCTACAAGGTTATTAGGATCATTTGGAAGAAAGAACCCGTGTGTCGCCATGTGAACAATAGTTCGACCAGCAACGGACTGGCGCACCATTGGTTCACTGGCGGCTTGCCGCGTTAACACGATTGGATTGAAACGGGCTTGCTTGGCAATGGCTTCGATATTTGCAACTTCTGTGAACGATGCCGGCAACTCCGAAAATTCAATTTCACCTTTTCCCACGCCATAGTCAGGAGCGCCAACCAGCAGCACTTCAGAATTTTTGGTTGGAACGTCTTCAGTTTGCAATAGGCCCGTTGCTGAACGCATCAAGGTTACATCTGCATTTTCGCCAAAGGCTTCCCCTGTTTGCATTCAATAGTCCTTCAAATGGAATGAGGAAGAGTTCGCCATCTGGCACGATGTAGAATTTCTTTAACTTGGCGACACTCTTCATTTTCAAAAGCGGTTGCAGCAAAATTTCGAAAAGTCTTTTGCGGTGTTCTTCTTTCGACTCATAGCCAGACTCTGCGAGAATGGCTTTCACGGTCGAGAGCTTGCCCAAGTCTTTTACAATGGCGCGGCCATCAGCAAGTGTCACAAAAGCAAATATCTCCTGCTCAATTACCGCGGAATTCGGCAAAATCCGATCTCCAATGATAAAATCAATGAGAACTTCGTCCGACCTCATTTTTGAAATGACGTCGCGCGGGGTTCTGGATGCGTCTGCTTTCGAGCGTTGGAAAGAAGCAGAAAATTCAGCCAATTTTACTTCGATCAGATTGATGTCTGCCTGGATTTGTTCCGTCGATTGCCCAGCTTTGCGTAGCGATTTTTGCAGTTCATCGAGGCGTGAAACGAGTTCGGCGATGTCCTTGTTCGGCGGCTTACTGCGCAATTGATTGAGCAAGGATTGCTCGGTGGTGCCCAAGCCTTTCCAATCCATCAACACTTGAAAAAGCAAATGGTGGGCTTGGGGGTTTTCCTGCGCCAGTTTAATGACATCATAAATCATGCGATTGGCCACGCGACGAATATCTTCTGAACGCGCTTTGCCCGCGGTCGCGGCAACTTCAGTTCGCGCCCAAGCCAACGTGCGCTTGCTCAAATCTTCGTAGAGGCGCACTTCTTCTTTGCTATTTCTATGTAGCTGGTTTTCGCTCAAAGCTAAATTGCGCAGCATCAACAACGTTGTTGGATCAACCGGGCCTGCTTCGATAATCGACGCTTCAAAAGCGCGTCTATGATATTTGATCGCCTCACTAGCTTGGCCTCGTTGGTCTAAAGTACCCGCCAAAATATTCGCGCTCAGGCGATCCATGGTTTTGATGTCGTGCTTAGGGAGTTTGCCAGCTGAAACTTTTTTCGGATTGTAAGACAGTGCCAGCGCTACGAACTTTGCAGCATCTTCAGTGGCAGGATGTTTTTCCCCTAAGCGTTTGACGCGTGACGTGTAGAGCTCGTTGAATTTATCCTCAGCCTCGGTAAATCGTCTGAGCCCCATCCAATCAAGGCCAAGATTGAGTGTACTGATTTCTGTCGCTTCGTGGTTTGGCCCTAAATTATTAATGCGCCAATCATAAGCTGCCTGATCGATAACGCGCGCATCTTCGAACTTTTCAAGTTCGCGCAATGCATTGGCGTAGTTGTTGCCATACATCCAAGTTTCATTGTCGTTGTCGCCTATGACCTTGCGTGACCTTTGATAGGCTTGTTCCAAAAACTGCACGCCCGACGCAGGTCGGCCCATCACGGTGTAAGTGTTGCCTAGTCCCGAAACTGCTGCGATGGTGTTGATGTGGTCTGGGCCTGCAGTTTCAGTGAGTACGGCAATTGCCTTTTCATGCAACACGAGTGCGTCGTCCAATTTTCGTTCCGACTTTTTGAGAACGGCCAAATTGAAATAGGACACTCCCAACTCAAAGCTTTTCGGTTTTTTCTCGAGGCTTGTGATCAAGCGCTCATAGTAACGTGTCGCTGGATCTGGCTTTTTGCTTGCTTCAAAGCTTGTGGCCACCATGTTCATGCGCGCATGATAGAAATTCAAATCACCTTTGCGCTGAAGTGCATCAAAGGTTCTATCGAGCAGGGCCAACCCTTCTGCGGTCTTATCGAGATTGATCAGAACTGTACCGTGATTTAATTGCGCATCGAGTGTTTGTGGGTGCTCTGCATTGAAGCGACCAAGATACCTATCCACCAATGCACCGCTGTGTTTAACAGCTGCTGCATAATCGCTTGATTGCATGAAAATTGACATGAGGAAATAGTGCGCACGGTCGGTGCGCTCTGGGTCGGGGTGACGCTCGATTGTAGCCCAATTGGCTTCGAGATAATCTCGTGCAGACACCAAATCAGACAACGCCATTTGAGTTTGCGCGAGAAGCAGAATGATTTCAGCGAGTTTAACCTGATCATCATTATTGCCATTGAAGCGGGCCAGCGCATTCTTGAACTCGACTTGGGCTTTGTCGAATTGGCCTTGTTGCAAAGCGGCAGTGCCTTTTTCCATGGCGAGATCAATTGCAGCCGCTTGGTTGGTTTTGCTTTGGGCAGAAGCAACTTGAGTAATTTGCACTTCAGGATGCAACACCCCGGCACACAAAGCCAACACCAATACGGGCAACAGTCTTTTGACGAACACCTGAAAGCCTCCACAGCAACTCAACCTAGATGCGAAATTGTTTCGCCTTGATGAGATGTTTTGGCAAGCAAATGTTTTGGGAATCTCCGGCTATAAAATTGTGACCGTTGCTGTCACTTCATCACCTGCAGACAGTGATTCCTTTTCGAATTTCAGCTTTGATTACGAGCACAAAAGAACCCGATTTTGATATCTTAACTTTTAATATTTTTTTTTTCTCTCTTTGCGAACGTCTGCTTTCACCACGAGCACGAAAGAACCTGACTTTGAATCGGGGAATATTGCGGTTTTCCAGGTGGTTTTGCCAATTGTGGCAGTCACCTTGAGTGGCGTGAAACCTTTGGCCAAAGAATTGAAAAACCGAATTTCGTCAGCGGCATCTTTTGGCAATGTTACAAAATGCCAAGCCCCCTTGCCTGCGTAGAGCCACAATGGAGTGGTGAAGGTGAAATGCATATTCACCGTATTATAGACCCCTGATACGAATTCAAAGGTGTTTGGCGATTTTGACGATCGGAGCAACTTCAACAGGTCTCATCGGCTGAAGCTGCTCAGCGATACGCGCTACCTCAATCAGCATGACCGCGTTATTTGCATCGATTGCAACCGTTTGACCAGGGCGCTTGTCAAGAAAACTGATGTTGATTTCCATTGGCGAAATACCCCACCACTTGGTGTCGGCATAGACAATTTGGATGTCCTCAAGATGGTCTGATTGTACCAACATTGATTTGCGATGCAATGCGATACGATCAGTTGGCTTAGACAATTCTTTTAACACTGCGATAATCAACAAGCCGAAAAGCAATGGAGCGAGCCCGAACAACACGCCCATAGCGTTGATCCAGCCGATGAAAGAAAATACGAAGGCCGAAGGCAATGCCCATGTACTGATATGAATTGATCTTTGCAATTTTCGATGCTGCAAACCGTATTCTGCGGGCACTTCTACACCGGGTCCGATGATTTGCAGTTTGTAAAGCTTGAGGGCCTCGGACAACAATGGTGCGTTAGGGTTGATGAGCTTGCCAAGCCATTTGTTAAACGTAAGGAGCAACGTGAAATCGTGCCAGGCAGGCCATGTGCCCGATGGTATTATGATGAGTTGGCCGGAATGGAGTCGCAAAATGCGAAGCGCAATTGTCCATTCATAGCAACAATCAATTTCATGCCAAGCGATGCATCGTTCGTTGCCAGACCGATATTGAAGCACGATACCTTTGTCGACGACTAAAATAGATTGCGGCAACTGGCGGTAAACAAAAAGTAAGATAAGTCCCAAACAGAGCGTTACGCAACCAACGATTAAATTTGACGCTGGATCGCCCCGACACACTGATACAGTTCGTGCGGTTTCAGGGGCGACAAGCATCAGCGTTCCGGTCGATGTGAGCAAAAGCCCAAACGCCGAAGCTAAAAATCCGAGACAGATTAAAGCCGCGTTTTGCGAAAAGTGGCGGAGCAATAGGCCACGCCCTTTAAGTTTTGCCACAAGCGGCTCCAGACGTTGCTTTCCGTCTAATGTGCGTTTCTGAGCAGCCATTTTTCCACCTCGAAAACGCACACTGCCACATCAGCCTAAATATGACATTCAGGCTGATGCTCAAAATTAAATCAAATGCGAGCTGAATTAGCCCTTCTTGTTCTGTCGATTTGCAATCAAATCATCGACAACTGCTGGATCAGCCAATGTTGAGGTGTCACCCAATGCGCCAAAATCATCTTCGGCAATCTTGCGCAAGATGCGGCGCATGATTTTTCCGGAGCGGGTTTTGGGTAGGCCCGGTGCAAATTGGATTTTGTCAGGCGATGCCAGTGGTCCAATTTCCTTGCGGACGTGATTGACCAATTCCTTGCGGAGATCGTCACTTGGCGTTTCGCCCGTCATCAAGGTCACATAGCAGTAGATGCCCTGCCCCTTGATGTCATGCGGATAGCCGACGACTGCGGACTCTGAGACTTGAGGGTGGGACACGAGTGCTGATTCCACTTCTGCTGTGCCCAGGCGATGGCCGGATACGTTGATCACGTCATCGACGCGGCCCGTAATCCAGTAGTAGCCATCTTCATCGCGGCGGCAACCGTCGCCGGTGAAATACATGCCTTTGTAGGCGCTGAAATAGGTCTGCACGAAGCGTTCATGGTCGCCATAAACGGTACGCATTTGGCCGGGCCAAGAATCCAGAATGACGAGATTGCCGGACGCTGCACCTTCAAGGAAATTGCCTTTGTCATCCACCAAGCGCAGGTTGGCAGCCGAAGAAAGGTTTTGTGGCGGAACCGGGTTTGAGTTTTGTGGCGCCGGGCAATGGCGAAATCAGAATGCCGCCGGTTTCCGTTTGCCACCAGGTATCCACAATCGGGCAGCGATGATCGCCAACGACGCGGTGGTACCATTCCCACGCTTCGGGGTTGATGGGTTCACCAACAGAACCCAACAGACGCAACGATTTGCGAGACGTGCGCTTCACAGGTTCGTCGCCACCCTGCATGAGTGCGCGGATGGCTGTGGGTGCTGTGTAGAAAATATTGACTTGGTGCTTGTCGATGACTTCCCAGAAGCGCGAAGCGTTGGGGTAATTCGGCACACCTTCAAACATGAGGGTTGTGGCACCATTGGCGAGCGGGCCGTAGACGATGTAGCTGTGGCCTGTAACCCAGCCCACATCCGCCGTGCACCAATACACATCACCATCATGATAATCGAAGACGTATTGATGCGTCATCGAGGCATAGACCAAATAGCCAGCGGTGGTGTGCAACACGCCTTTGGGTTTTCCGGTTGAGCCTGAGGTGTAGAGAATGAACAGCGGGTCTTCGGCTTTCATTTTCTCTGGTTTGCACTCAGGTTTCACGGAGGCCATTTCTTCGTGGTACCAAAGATCGCGGCCTTTTTCCCATGTCACTTGCCCACCCGTGCGGCGCACGACGAGAACTTTGGCGGTTGAACCTGTTTTGGCCAAAGCTGCGTCAGTATTGGCTTTCAGTGGAATTTTTTTGCCGCCGCGCAAACCTTCATCAGCCGTGATGATGAAGTGCGATTGGCAGTCTTCAATGCGGCCTGCGAGGGACTCAGGCGAGAAGCCGCCGAAGACGATGGAATGCACAGCACCAATGCGCGTGCAGGCCAACATGGCATAGGCCGCTTCTGGAATCATCGGCATATATAAGGTCACGCGGTCGCCTTTTTTGACGCCGTGTTTTTTCATCACATTGGCGAGGCGGCAGACGTGCTCGTAGAGTTCGTTGTAGGTGATTTTCTTGTCGTCGTAGGGGTTGTCACCTTCCCAAATGATGGCGGTTTGGTTGCCGCGCTTTTTCAAATGGCGGTCGATGCAGTTGACGGACACGTTGGTGACGCCGTCTTCAAACCATTTGATCGAGACATTGTCGTAGGCGAAGGACGTGTTCTTGATTTTCTTTGGTGCTTTGAACCAGTCGAGGCGCTTGGCTTGCTTGCCCCAGAATTTTACGGGGTCTTTGACGCTTTCTGCGTACATTTTGTTATAGCCCGCTTCATCAACAAAAGCCTTCTTCTTCCAGGCTGCTGGTACGGCGTAAACCTTATCGGACATGGCTGCTATCTCCCTAAAGCGGTCGTCTTTGGCTGCTCTTATTGATGGAGTTGGTTTAGCTTGCAAGTCCTACTCCTGTCTAAGGCCCTTCGACTATGACGTCCCCCCGCCATTTCAGTTATTTCATCTTGCTTGGCCTGTTTTGGGGCATTTCGCCCGCTTTATATAAGCACCTTGCCAATGTCGGAATGCCGCTGAGCCACACCATCTTTATAACTGGTGCTGGCGTGGGAGGGTTGATGTGGCTGCTCTCAACTTGGAAAAGTGGCAGTTGGAAAATGAGCATGCCTGTCGTGAAGTATGGGGCAGCTTGTGCTTTTTTGATGAATGTGCCGTTTGCGATCAATCTTTATCTTGCGGCTTATGTGCCACCGACTGAACTTTCAATTATCATCACCACATC
Source organism: uncultured Alphaproteobacteria bacterium (assembly GCA_963779145.1). Taxonomy (GTDB): domain Bacteria; phylum Pseudomonadota; class Alphaproteobacteria; order Rhizobiales; family Aestuariivirgaceae; genus Aestuariivirga. The sequence goes on along the minus strand of CAVZXJ010000032.1, from coordinate 151,068 downwards.
GCCGTTTTTCAGTTACTTGTTGGCGCTGGTCACGGGCTGGGAAGCCGCAACGCCGCGGCGACTTTTGGCCATTGCCGCTGGTTTTACCTCGACATTGGTTTTGATCTTGTCGCGTGAGGGAATGTTGCAAGGGCAGATTTCATGGTGGCTGGTGGCCTCACTTCTGGTGCCGATACTTTATACGTTTTACAACGCATTTGCCGGTCGGGCGTGGCCCAAGGGTGCTGATACAACGGAAGTGGGGGCCGCTGAGAGCTTGTTTTCAGGATTGTTTGCATTTCCAGCTGTTTTGATTTTTGCACCGTTTGCGGCTGCCAATGCGCCTGCCCTGCCAGCTTACTGGATCATGCTGCCGTTGATCGTGATGTGGGTTGTTGAACGCGTTGCTTATTTCGTTCTCATACGCGACAAGGGTGCCGTTTACACCGTGCAAGCCACCTATGTTTCAACGCCTGCTGCTGTGGTTATTGCGGCGGTGTTTTTTGGTGGCGTGCAGGATGTGTGGTTGTGGGTGTCGTTGGCGTTGTTGATGGTGGCGCTGTATTTGAACAACACGGGGCGTATCAAGCCAGCGTCCACACCGCAGTCCGCTTGATTTCGGCATCTTCCAAATCGCGGGTGACGGGCACGTTGTATTCGGCAAGTTTGATGAGTTTGTCTTTTGGCAAATAGCTGCGGCCGGGGTCGCCGATTAGAACTGTGCTGCCTTGGGATTTTGCGAGGGTCAGCCAGTTGAAGACTTTTTCAGCGATGGACTTTTCATAGAATAAATCGCCGACGAGGATTGTTTGCGCGACAGGTGGGGGCGATTGAAGCAAATCACTGGACGTCGTTTTCAATACAACTGAATTGACTTTCGCATTTAACTCCATCGATGCCACAGCGAATTCATCAATGTCGGCGGCCAACACGCTTGCTGCACCAGCCTTCATAGCCGCAATTGCAACGAGGCCGGAGCCTGAGGCGAGATCGACGACAGATTTTTCGTTTACGACTGCGGGATTATCCAACACATAGCGCGCCAAGGCCTGCCCGCCGGCCCAAGCAAAGGCCCAGAATGGTGGTGGCAAGCCAATTTCACCCAGTTCTTCCTCAGTCTTTTGCCACAGTGGAACCGCTTCATGGGCGAGATGGAGTTTGATTTCCGGCACCAAGGGAACAGGCAATATTGCGGTGTTGGCGAGGATGAAATCCACCCGCTGCTGCGGTGTCATCCGCTCAACTTCGGTGGCAATTTCAGCCCACATAATTTGCAGATCAATTTCCATTCATCCGCTGTGACGGGCTGCACGGAAAGACGCGAATTTTTGACCAGCACCATTTCCGAAAGTTCTGGCACCAGTTTGATTTCATCAAGCGTCATCGATTTTGGTAAATCAGCAAGGGCGCGAATATCAACGCACTCCCAAGCTGGAATATCAGCTGTTGAATCAGGGTGAATGAGTGTGCACACTTCAACGATGCCAACGACGGCTTTGCCGATGTTGGAATGGTAGAAGAAACCTTTGTCGCCCAGCTTCATGGTGCGCATGTTGTTGCGGGCTTGGTAGTTGCGAATGCCGGTCCACTCTTCGCCTGCTTTGCCCTTGGCCTTGAGCATGTCCCACGAGAACACGTCAGGCTCGGATTTGAAAAGCCAATAGGCCATTATGCTTGCTCCGGATTTTTGATCAGCCATTTCCATGGCTTGATTTCAACGGAAGCAAACAGCCCTGCAACAGCGTATGGGTCTTGTGCTGCGATGGCCTTGGCTGAGGCCATGTCATCGGCGTTGATGATGACGAGGCTGCCTGTGGGTTTGCCTTCATCATCCACAAAAGGCCCAGCGGCTTTCATGTTGCTGCCCAAGCCTTCTAGAAACGCCAAATGGTCGGGCCGCACTTTCATGCGCAAATCAACGCTGTTGGGTTTGTCGGTGCACATCAGGGCAAATAACATTGTGGTTTTCCTTTATAAAAATTCTGCGCCCACGGGGCGGGCCAAAAGAGCTTTGATCATATCATCAGGGTCAGCACCATTTTCAACAATGGCGTTGACGGCTTGGGTGATGGGCATGGTGATGGTGTGTTGGATCGCTAATTGCAACGCGGCACTGGCCGAAAATGCACCTTCCACAACGCCATTGGATGCCGCCAATGCTTGCGTGATGGTTTGGCCTTCGCCCAGTCGTTTGCCGAAGGCATAGTTGCGTGATTGCGGGCTGGAGCAGGTGAGCAGCAAATCACCAAGGCCTGAAAGCCCCATCAATGTTTCAGGTTTGGCACCTAACGCTTTTCCAAGCCGCATGAGTTCAGAAAAGCCACGGGTAATGAGGGCTGCTTTCGCACTGGCACCCAATTGCTTGCCGTCAGAAATGCCTGCGGCGATAGCGAGAATGTTTTTGAGTGAACCACCAATGCAAACGCCCAGCGGATCGTCACTCGCATAAATGCGGAAGTGTGGTTGTGTCAGGGCCTTGGCCCATTCGCGCGCGATGGCAAGGTTTGAGGAGGCCAGCGCCACAGCAGTTGGCAGCTTACTTGAAACATCTTCAGCGAAACTGGGGCCGGACAAAATCAAGCAGTGGTGTTTGTCGCTAATGCCGCGTGCCATTTCATACATGAAGCGATTGCTTTTGCGGTCAATGCCCTTGGCTGTGATGATGAGGGCTTGTTGTGGGGCAATGCCGAGCGAGGGCAATACATCAGCAATGACTTGCGCTGGTAGTGCGACGATGACGGCGTCAGCTTTTTTGAGATGCGTCGTGTCTGGGTTTTTGCGTGACCAGATTGAAACATCATGGCCGCAATCACTTGCAAGTGCTGCAAGCGCCCTGCCCCAAGCGCCATCGCCCAATACGCATATTTTGCTCATGCCTTCGCCCCCAATCGGCCAGAGCCAAAGGCGGGTGCTGATACCGTATCAAGCGGCCAGCGGGGGCGTACGGGTGCTGATTGATCGTCAGAAATTCCCAAGGCTAAACGCTCAGCAGCGGCCCAAGCAATCATGGCAGCATTATCAGTACACAGATGAAAAGGCGGAACCGAAAGTGTAAAACCATTGTCATCGGAGGTTTTTTGCAACATCGCCCGCAGTGCCTTATTGGCAGCTACGCCACCTGCGACGACGAGAGTGGGCCTGCGAACTGAAGCCCCCCTCAGTCCTTCGGACAGCTCCCCCAACAAGTTGGGGGAGCGTGGTTGTGCCGCCTCCCTCAGCTTTGCTGGGGGAGGTGCCCGAAGGGCGGAGGGGGTTTCTTCAAAAAACATTGCAAAGGCTTTGCGCAGACGGTCATGCATTGTTTCTGCTACGGCTTTTTGGAAGCTGGCGCAGAGGTCGGCTTTGTCTTGCTCAGACAACGCGCCCAAATCTTCGGCCGTTTCGCGCACCGCCGTTTTCAAACCGGAGAATGAAAAATCGCACCCCGCCCTGCCCTTTAATGGGCGCGGCAAATCAAAGCGGTTGGCATCGCCGCGTGCCGCATAGCTTTCAACCAAGGGGCCACCGGGATAACCCAGCCCTAAAAGTTTGGCTGTTTTGTCAAAAGCTTCGCCCAGCGCATCGTCAATTGTTGTGCCCAAGCGCTTATAATCACCCACACCGCGCACCAATTGAAACTGCGTATGGCCACCGGAAATGAGCAACAGTAAATAAGGAAATTCAACTTCGCCCAACAATCGGGGAGTGAGCGCATGGCCTTCCAAGTGGTTGACAGCCAGAAATGGCAAACCCCTTGCCAGCGCCATGCCCTTGGCCATGGTCAGGCCCACAATTAACCCGCCGGACAGCCCCGGCCCTGCGGTTGCGGCAATGGCGTCTAATCCTGCGAAACCAACGCCCGCATCCGCCATGGCCTTTGCTACCAAACGGTCCAAATGGTGGATATGGGCCCGCGCCGCCACTTCCGGCACCACGCCGCCATAGGGGGCATGGTCCTTAATCTGGCTTAGAACCACATTTGACAAAATCTCACCTCGACCATCGCCATGACGACGCACCACGCTGGCGGCGGTTTCGTCGCAGGAGGTTTCAATCCCCAAAATGGTTGTCGTGGTGGGCATTTGTCAGGTATTGCCTTGTAATTCTCTCCGTCGCTCTAGCACTCACCACTCGGAATTTGCAAATGACCCCCATTAGAATTGGAACGCGTGGATCGCCCCTCGCCTTGGCGCAGGCCCGTGAAACCCGTTCCCGCTTGATGGCTGCCCACAAACTGGAAGAATCACAATTTGAAATCGTCGTCATCTCCACAACGGGGGATCGCATCACAGATCGCCCATTGGCAGATATTGGCGGCAAAGGGCTTTTCACCAAAGAAATTGAAGACGCATTATTTGCAGGCAGCATTGATTTGGCCGTGCACTCGATGAAGGACATGCCAGCAATTGTTCCGGAAGGACTGGCATTTGCAGCCGTGTTGCCCCGTGAAGACGCGCGCGATGCCTTTATAAGTGCATCAGCGGCGACTTTGCTTCACCTGCCGCAGGGTGCTGTTTTGGGTTCCAGTTCAGTGCGACGTAATGCGCAAGCCTTGCGCTTGCGGCCTGACCTCAAATCGATACAATTTCGCGGCAATGTGGAAACGCGATTGCGCAAATTGAACGAGGGTGTTGCCGATGCAACGTTTTTGGCGGTGGCGGGTTTGAACAGGTTGGGGCTATCGCACCATATCAGCGCCATCATGGAGATGGACCAAATGCTGCCTGCCGTGGCGCAAGGTGCGATTGGTATTGAAATCAACCACAGCAATAAAAAGGCAAGGCAGCTGGTTGAAGCAATTCATCACAAGCAAACGGGAATTGCCATTCAGTGCGAACGGGCATTCTTGGCCACACTTGAAGGCTCATGCCGCACACCGATTGCTGGGCATGCGACGGTTGAAGGAACATCAGTGTCTTTCCGTGGCCAAGCCTTAACGCTTGATGGACGAGACAGTTTTGAACATGTCATTAAGGGTACTTCGAAAGATGCTGTTGCCATGGGCATCGAAGCGGGCGAACGTGTGAAAGCTATGGGTGGAGAGAAACTGCTTTACGCATGAAACTGTTGATCACACGACCTGTTGAAGACGCAATGCCGCTGGCCGAAAAGCTCGAAGGGCTGGGCCATGAAGCTGTGATTGTGCCCTTGCTGCAAATTCAGCCGCGTGAAGATGTGATCCTTCCGGAAGGTCCATTTCAAGCGGTTTGTGTTTCCAGCGCAAATGGGCTTGCGGCAAAAGTTGATCTGTCGATTTTTCATCACACTCCGTTTTTTGCCATTGGCCCGCAATCAGCTTTGGAAGCGCGGCGGCAGGGTTTCGACCATGTGCACGACAAAGGCGGAAATGTAGAAGGCTTGGTGCGCACCATGTGCAAAAGCCTGAAGCCGGAAAATGGGCCTGTGCTTTATTTGTCTGGTTCAGAAACAACGGGCGACCTTGAAGGCAAGTTGAAGGCGCAAGGCTTCACCGTGTCCCGCGTCATTGTTTACGATGCATCACCCTGCACCGTGACTGATTTGCCTGCGATGCTGGATGGTTCTGAGGGTGTGTTGCTCTATTCGCCACGTTCGGCAAAGCTGTGGGCAGCACAGGTGCAGAATGCTGGCGTCGCCGATCAGGTGAAAGGTTTGCTGCATTTTTGCCTGTCCGCAAACGTTGCCGCAAACCTGCCGCAAGGCTGGGCCAAACGCGTCAGTCGAACCCCCGACGAAAATGGCATGCTGACACTGCTTGATCAGAGCAGCGAAGCAGACTAGGCACGACCTACGATGATAAAGAAAAAAGACACAGATTCAGATACGATTATCGATCTTGATGCCGATCAAGTGATTGAACATGACAACACGCAAGCTGAAGCACCGGTTGCACCAATGCCGACGAAAGCAAAATCGTCGAAGCGTGGTTGGCTTTTGGGTGCGGTTGGTTTGCTGGCGGCTGCCATTGCAGGTGGTTGGGTCTACAAAGATATGCTGAGCGTTTACCTGCCTTCAGACCAAGTGAAACTTCTGTCGGAAAAGCTTGCTTCAATTGAAACGCAAAATGCGGAATTGAAAGTCCAAGTCGCTGGCCTCGACAAGCTTTCTGACGCAATTGAAGAACGACCTTGACGCCTTAGAAGCGAAAGAAACGGCGCTTTCCGGCGTGGCCGAAGAGGTGCAAAAATCACAAGGTGCTGCTGCGCAAAAGTTGACTGAACTTGAACAGTCATTGGCAGAAGCAAAGCAAGCCGTTGCTGACATTGCCGCTCGTCCCGCACCAGTTGTCAATGCAGCAGGCACCCCTGTTGCCGCCCCTGAATTAGGTGCGCTTCAACAACGCATCAGCACACTTGAAAAAGACGTGGCGAGTTTGAAAGTAAAACCTGCCGAACCCGTTGATAACACCGTGGCGTTGTCACAAAGCTTGTCGGACCTGAAAGCAAAAGTCGCGTCTGGTGTTGGCTATCGCACGGAGTTTGAACGCATTCAACGCATGGTTCCAGCCGCCGCTGGCCTTGATGTTTTGCAACAACACGCAGCCCTTGGGCATTCCTGATGCAAAAGGTTTGGCGAGTGAATTGACAGCTCTCATCGCAACTTTGCCAAAGCCTATTATTCCCGGCCCCGTTCCTGAAAGCGAAGGCTGGTGGGCTGGCATTTATCGCAGTTTGTCTGACCTCATCGTTATTCGAGTTGAAGGCGATGTGGACTGGCCGTCAGCTGCATCCGCTGCTGCGGCCTTTGCGGATGCGGGTGATTTGCCGCAAGCCATTGAGCACCTCAACAAGATAGAAGCTGCAAAGCCAACGGGCATTCAGCAATGGATCGACCGGGCACAAGCAAGGCTTTCGGTTGACCAAGCTCTGCAGGCTGTTGAAGAGGCTGTTCTGCGCGTGATCGCAGCCAAGGGATGATTTGATGTTCAAACTGTTGTGGCGCTTTGTTTTGTTGGTGGTGCTGGCGCTGGGTTTTGCGTGGCTGGCCGACAGGCCGGGCAGCGTGACCATTCGTTGGTTGGGCCGCGAAGTTGAAATGTCCGTTGTGGTTGGCGTTACGGTGGCTCTCATTGCCATTGCCGCTCTCATGTTCTTTTGGAACGTGGTGCGCAGGCTTTGGCGCAGCCCGACTGCTGCAAAGGAATTCTGGCGTTTCCGCAAGCAACGCAAAGGTTATGAAGCACTTTCAAAAGGTATTATTGCAGCAGGTGCGGGTGATGCTTTGGCTGCCGCTAAACATGCAGCAACTGCTGGCAATGCTTTGGCCGATGAGCCGCTCGTGAATGTGCTTGCCGCGCAAGCCGCGCAATTGAATGGCGACAAGCAAGACGTGCGCCGCGTGTTTGAAGAAATGGCAAAATCACCCAGCACGGAAGTGTTTGGCTTGCGGGGGTTGTTTTCAGAAGCCCGCAATTCAGGTGATTTGGTTGCGGCGTTGAAACACGCCGAAAAGGCATTGTCATTGAACCCGCGTTTGCCGTGGGCTTCAACAGCTGTGTTGCAAGTGCAAACGGCGCGTAAATCGTGGGAAGCCGCAGCACTGACGTTGGACCAGCAGGGCCGCAACGGCTTACTTGCAAAAGACGTGGCCGCCCGCAAACGCGCGGCCATGTTAACGGCAGAAGCGCTTAAACTTGAAACAGATGAACCCGCCCGCGCCATGGAGTTTGCGTCGAAAGCTTTGGATTTGGATGCAGGTTTGGTGCCCGCAGCTGCCGTGGTGGCCCGCAGTCATATTGCGAGTGGCAGCACACGCCGCGCCATGAAAGTATTGCGCGCGGCTTGGGTTGCTATGCCCCACCCTGAGCTTGCAGATTTGATTGCCCATGCCGACGCAAGCGGCACTGCAGAAGCCAACTTCGAACGCGTTGCGCGACACGGTCGGCCCCGCCGCTGATCATATTGAAAATGCCGTGGCGTTGGCGCGATCCGCGATTGCAGCCCGACGTTATGATGTAGCACGGGAAGCCTTGTCATCCCACATCGCTGAACAACCGCAAGCCCGCGTCTGCGCCATGATGGCGCAAATTGAAGATGCGTCTGACAACAAAGGCCGCGTCAAAGAATGGCTGGCGCGCGCCATTCATGCCCCGCGTGACCCCATGTGGGTGTCAGACGGCGTGGCCAATACGCGCTGGGTTGCAGTGTCCCCCGTGACCGGTGAAATTGTGCCCTGCGAATGGAAAATTCCGTTCGAAGCGCCACAGGGGCAAATCGCATTCTCGCCCGAAGTGACGTCCGATACGCCGCTGCTTGAAGGTAAATCCAGCGAGAAGCCAAAGGCAACCGCGACAATCGCCCCGCCACCCGCCGATGACCCGGGTGTTTTTGCCGACGACTAAGGCTTGAAATACGGGTTGAACTTAACCGGAAAAGCCGTTATTCCCCCGCCCATTGGTTAAGCTGCTTTAGCTCAGTTGGTAGAGCACCGCATTCGTAATGCGGGGGTCAGGTGTTCGAGTCACCTAAGCAGCACCATCAATACTGTCCGCCGCTCGCTTGTAGAACAGTCAGATAATCGCGATAGCCGAAAACGCGACCACGACGCTTGCCCGTAACTTCTTCGACAATTCCGAGTTTGAGCAACTGTTCGAGTGCGCCATTCACTGTTGGCATTGTTAATCCAGTCGTCTCTACCATTTTGGCAGCGGTTGCGAAGGGACTGGTTTTCAGAGCTTCATAGACTTGAAGGGTGGAGCCTGTGCGTTCGCCAGCATTGGCTATTCGCTCGCGGTCCTTTGCAAAAAGCGATGCAATCTTCGTGGCGGAGTCGAAGGCTTCGTTTGCGGTTTCCGTGACACCCGTGAGGAAGAATTCAAGCCATGCTTCCCACGCGCCGCGCTCGCGCACCTCTTGAAGCAGGCGGTAGTAGTCTGCCCGATGGCTCTTGAAATAGAGACTGAGGTAAAGCAACGGCTCATGCATGACACCGTTGGCACACAGAAAAATTGTAATCAGCAAGCGACCAAGACGGCCATTGCCGTCGAGGAAAGGATGAATTGACTCAAATTGGACGTGCAACAAGCCAGCCTTTATCAGCGGAGGAATTTCGGGCGTGTCGGAGTGAATGAACTTCTCAAACTGATCAAGTGATTGCATCAACAGATGTGGCGGTGGCGGCACGTAGACAGCATTGCTGGGACGGGTTCCACCAATCCAGTTTTGAGTGGTGCGGAACTCTCCCGGAGCCATGCCTGCGCCCCTTCCACTGTCCAGCAGCATGGCATGCATTTCCCTGAGCAAGCGCAATGAAAGAGGCAATGTCTTCATGCGCTCCAGACCATGCATCATGGCGTTCACATAGTTAGAGACTTCCCTGATATCGTCGATTGGAGCACCCGCTCCAGCGTCGGACTCAAAACGCAGCAGGTCATTCAGCGTCGATTGCGTGCCTTCGATCTGCGAAGAAAGAACCGCCTCTTTGCGGACATACATGTAGAGGAACAGCTCTTTGTTGGGCAGCAGTAGTGAAACGCCATCTAGCCTTCCCAAAGCTCTGTCTGCTGCGCTCAGCCGTTCCAGCATTCCCGTCAGCAGTATCGGTGGATTAGGCGGCAACGGAGTCGGAACATAGGCTCGCACTTTCTCACCAGCCACGGCAGTTTCGTGGAATGTCCCTAGCCTACCTTTCATAACGGATCTCCAAATTAAGCTCTGCTTAAATAGCGCATCCTACTAATAAAGAAAACGGCATAATTCTTTATTTACAGATCTGTTTTCAAGCCTAAACCAGACTTTAATAGGCGATTAGTAGGCGACAGGATGACATCAGGTGAATATCCGTGGGCACGGGCGAACAGACTAACCTACTGAAATAACACGCTAATGAGCGCAACTATCTACCGTTTAGCGCGGGTGGATATTCCTATAAAGCTAATTCGTAATGCGGGGGTCAGGTGTTCGAGTCACCTAAGCAGCACCACTCCTACACATTTTGCTCATCCCGGATTTGTCTTGCCTTAAAAAGTGCCTCTGACTGACCCATTGAGCTTGACTCCGTTCTCGTAATACATAATGTATACACGATCGACAGCTCGCGCCAATGCGGACCAACCACTCAGGGATTTGTCCATGGACATGCCACCAATTGGCAAAAAAGCAATTTGCATCGACGACTTGCGCCGAAGAATTCTGACCAATGAGTTGGACCCCGGCTCCTATCTCGACGAGTTGGAAATTGCTGACACCTACGGCATTTCTCGCCCGCCTGTGCGCGAAGCTTTGCGACAGTTGGCGGGTGAAGGTTATGTCGTCTTGCAGGAGAACCGTGGGGCTCAGGTAGCACCTATGACTCACAAGACGCTGCGCAATTTCTTCATTGCCGCGCCGATGATTTACGCGGCCATCGCGCGGCTTGCGGCGCAACATTCGTCGCCCAACCATGTTGAGCGTTTGAAACAGATTCAACGCGCGTTCCGCATCGCCATCCGCGAAAATGACGTCACCCAACGCGCCCTTCTCAACCAGCGCTTCCACGCAACCATGGGTGACGTGGCCGACAACGAATATCTGTTGCCGAGCCTGCGTCGCTTGCTCATCGACCACACGCGTATTGGGATGACCTTCTACAGTCCGCGCGAAGCCAGCCTGACCCAACAGCAAATAACCGCCGCTGATCAACACGACCAGTTCATTGCGTTGATTGAAGCGGGCGATGCCGATGCCGCAGCTGACCTCGCCGTGGCGCACTGGGAATTGTCGCGCGCCCAAATCGAAAACTTTGTTACTCCGGTAAGCATTCACCTCCCACTCGGCACACCGCCCACGATCAATGAAAAGGCAACAGCATGAAGTTTGAAGGCATTTATACGCCGGTCATTACGCCGCACAATGCAGACGGCTCGATTGATCGCGATGGTTTTTGCGCGATGCTTGAATACCTCGTCACTGCCGGCGTACACGGCATCATCAATGGTGGATCAACGGGTGAATATTACGCGCAATCCATGGAAGAGCGGTTGGAACTGGCCAAGCTGGCAAAACAGGTCATTGGCAAACGTACAGCTTTGATTATTGGCACGGGCGCCATACAGCTTGCCGATTCCCAACGCGTGGCCGAAACAGCGGCAAAGATCGGGGCTGATGCCATTCTCGTGGGCTCGCCACCTTACGCCGTTCCGACTGAACAAGAAAACGCGCTCAACGCGCTGGCCATTGATCGTGCCGCTGATTTGCCAATCATGCTCTATAATTATCCTGGCCGCATGTGCATCAACATGGGTGAGGAATTCCTCGACCGCGTCGGGCGTTCGCGTAATTTTTGCGCCATCAAGGAAAGCTCGGGCGACATCAACCGCGTGCATCTTTTGGCCCGCGACTATCCGCACATTCAAATGTCGTGCGGCATGGACGATCAGGCGTTGGAATTCTTTGCCTGGGGTGCACGAAGCTGGGTGTGCGGCGGCTCAAACTTCCTGCCGCATGAACACGCTGCACTTTATAAAGCTTGCGCCGTTGAGGGCAATTACAACAAGGGCCGTCGCATCATGTCGGCCATGTTGCCGCTGATGCGCGTTCTCGAACAGGGCGGCAAATTTGTTCAATGCATCAAATTCGGATGTGAAATGAATGGCATTAAAGCCGGGCCACCACGCCCGCCTTTGCGACCACTCAACAAAGACGACAAGCGCCAACTGGAACAGGTGGTGCAGGTGCTGAAACGTACCATTGCTGAAATCGCTGCGGAGAAATGACATGAGCGGATTGCTGACAACTGAAGAATATAAGGCAATTGCCAAAGGGCTGTCTTTGCCAACGCAGGCCTTTATCAATGGTGCCTTTCGACCCGCCATTTCTGGGCGAACCTTTGACACCATCAATCCGGCTACAGGCAAAGTGCTGGCCAAGGTGGCAGCTTGCGCCGCCGAAGATGTGGATTTTGCGGTTCAGCAAAGCCCGCGCCGCATTCGATGATGGGCGTTGGTCAAAGACGCATCCACGGGAGCGCAAGGAAGCCCTCATCCGCCTCGTCAAGTTGATCAAACGCAATGCGCGTGAACTGGCGGTATTGGAAAGCCTTGATAGCGGTAAAACGATTTTCGATTGTGAAACTGTTGATGTGCCTGAAACCATCAATTGCCTGACCTGGCATGCGGAATTGATCGATAAGATTTATGATCAAGTGTCGCCTGCGTCCGACAATCACATCGCCATGATCGTGCGCGAACCTGTGGGTGTGGTCGGCCTCGTACTGCCGTGGAACTTCCCATTGTTGATGCTGGCATGGAAAATTGGCCCTGCCCTTGCTGCGGGTTGTTCCGTCATTGTGAAGCCTGCCGAAGAAACCTCGCTGACAGCATTGCGTGTGGCAGAGCTTGCAATTGATGCCGGAATTCCAGCGGGCGTGTTCAACGTTGTCACGGGTTCAGGCCCTGATGTGGGTGAGCCGCTGGGCCGCCACATGGATGTGGATGCGCTGTCGTTTACGGGTTCGACGGAAACTGGTCGGCGCTTTCTGCGTTATGCAGCTGAGTCAAATCTCAAGGAAGTCACACTCGAAATGGGCGGCAAGAATCCGGCCGTCGTGCTTGATGACGCTGAAAATCTTGACCGCGTGGCGGCCCACATCGTCAACGGTGCATTTTGGAACATGGGCGAAAATTGCTCCGCTGCTTCACGTCTTATCGTGCAGAAGGGCATCAAAGATGATCTCCTCAAGCGCATTATTGCCCATGCCCGCGAGTGGCCCATGGGCGACCCGCTCGATCCGGTAAACCGTGTTGGCGCACTCGTTTCGCCCGAACACTTTAACAAGGTCTCAAGCTATCTCGGCAAGGGCGCCAAGGTGCTGATGGGCGGTAAAGCCGAGAAAGGTTTTGTTGAACCAACGATCATCGACATCACAGATCGCAATGCAGCCCAGGCGCGTGAGGAAATTTTTGGGCCCGTGCTGTCCGTGTTGACGGTTGAGAGTTTTGATGAAGCCATCGCCTTGGCAAATGATACGGAATATGGCCTTGCGGCTTCGATCTTTACAGCCAATGTGAAACGCGCACTGCGTGGTGCACGCGCCATTCGCGCAGGAACAGTGACCGTCAACAGCTTTGGCGAAGGTGACATCAGCACACCTTTTGGTGGGTTCAAATCTTCGGGCTTTGGCGGTCGCGACAATGGTGTTCACGCCCATGACCAATATACGCAGATCAAAACGATTTGGGTGGATTTGGCCGATGATGAGGACCAAGCCGTCGCATGAGTACCTATACGGCACGCCGCACGCCCGTCCATCGCGGGCCTGCGGCGTGGAGCGCCATCCTGCCAAATCAAGACGCCGCCATTGAACTTGATGCGGATGTGTCAGCCGATGTTGTGATCATCGGTGCTGGCTTTGCTGGCTTGTCTGCCGCGCGGCGCATCTTGCAGCTTGACGCAAATGCCAAAGTCATCGTGTTGGAAGCGGGGCGCATTGCAGAGGGCGCATCTGGTCGAAACTCCGGCTTCATGATTGACCTGCCCCATGAATTGTCTGCCGAGGGTTACGCGGCCCAAGGCAACAGCGACAACAAGATGATCGCACTCAATCGGCAAGCCATCGCCTTTGCAAAGGCGGCGGTGAAAACCTACGCGATCAACCCCGCCTATTTTGACCCCGTCGGCAAAGTGAATGGAGCAGTTGGCGCAAAAGGTGATGAGCATAACCGCAGTTACGCCAAACACCTCAGCACACTCAGTGAAGCCAGCGAAATGCTGGATGCGCAAGCGATGTTTGAGCTTACAGGCAGCCGACACTATGTGTCAGGGCTCTATACGCCCGGCACTGTCATGTTGCAGCCTGCGGGTTATGTGCGTGGCTTTGCACAAGGCCTGCGCCGAGATGGCGTTAGCGTTTATGAGAATAGCCCGGTTCTGAAATTTGATCGTGCAAGCCATGGGTGGAATGTTTCAACGGCCAAATTCCGTGTCAGTGCAGGCAAAGTCATTCTTGCCAACAATGGCCACTTGGAAAGTTTTGGATTTGCCAAACAGCGGCTGATGCATATTTTCCTTTATGCCTCAATGACGGCAGATCTTGGCGCTGACGCCTTGAAGACATTGGGAGGCCAGCCGCGCTGGGGGGTAACACCTTCCGACCCTATGGGAACGACTATGCGTCGCATTGATACGGCCCAAGGTGGAAATCGTATTGTTACGCGGACCTGCGCCAGCTTCTTGCCCGGCATGCAAGCCAGTGAGAAGGCCTTGCGGCGTACGGCAAACGTGCATCGTCAGAAGTTTGAACAACGTTTCCCCAATCTCAAACACGTGCCAATGGAATTCACTTGGGCTGGTCATTTGTGCCTCAGCCGAAACGGGGTGGCTGTCATGCGTGAGCTTGATGAAAACCTCTTTTCAGCCTGTGTGCAAAACGGCTTGGGAACAGCGCGCGGCACCCTCACCGGGATGGGGGCAGCAGAAATGGCCTGCGGTGTGACAAGTGACATCACCAAGCACTTTGCAGCCGAAGCAGAACCAACGCGACTTCCTCCACCTCCATTATCAACCATCGGTGCCAACGCATTTCTACGTTGGCAAGAATGGAAGGCAGGAGATGAATAAGTGTTCTGGCTTAAACTGATTTGGTCACACCACCATCAACACGCAAGTTCTGTCCGGTGATGTAACCTGCACCTTCTGATGCAAGGAACGCTACCGTCGCCGCAATTTCCGCACTGGTGCCGTAGCGCTTCATGGGCACACCGTCGCGGCGGGCTTCTGTTGCTGGCAAGCTGTCAATCCAGCCCGGCAAAACATTGTTCATGCGGATATTTTCGCCAGCATATTTGTCAGCGAAAATTTTGGTGAAGGCGGCAAGCCCTGAACGGAACACGGCAGAAGTCGGGAACATGTCAGATGGCTCAAAGGCCCAAGCGGTCGATATATTGACGATCGCACCTGACTTTTGCGCCTGCATAATTGGCGTAACCAAACGCACAGGCCGAATAACGTTCAACAGGTAAACGTCCATACCCAATTGCCATTGCTCATCGGTAATATCGAGAATGGGCGCACGTGGGCCATGGCCCGCACTGTTCACCAACACATCAACCCGACCCCATTTTTGCATGGTCAAATCAACCAAGCGCTTCAGGTCGTCGTTGGATTGGTTAGACCCTGTCACGCCAATACCGCCAAGTTCAGCCGCCAATGCTTCGCCCTTGCCGGATGACGACAGAATGGAAACCTTGTAGCCGTCTGCACTTAAACGTCTTGCGCATTCAGCCCCCATGCCGCTGCCGCCCGCTGTGATAATTGCAACTTTTTCAACGGACATGGCGTTTCCTTGTTTTGAAGATTGGATGGGATATTCGAAATTAGCTTATGTCACACGGCCAACGTCGTTTTCCTGATGGGCTCAAAACTATTGTTGGACAGCGCGAAAGTGAAGCTACAATTCCGGAGTATGACAAGAACTAGCAGTTTCACCGCGCGGTGTCAAGCGTTATTTTCCTACGCTGGGAAGCCTTGAGTTTCAACGGTATAGCCCGCTGCCGTCATCACACGCATCAATTCTGCATATCCGACTTGGGCCATTTTCAGCGGTGGATGTTCTTTGGGTGGCTGTTCAGCTTCAACCACGAACCAGCCTTCATAGCCATAATCTGCAAATTTCTGCACAATAGCTTTGAAATCCAGAGAACCATCGCCAGGAACAGTAAAGGCACCCAAGGCAACGGCATCAAGGAACGATTGCTTGCTGCGATCCAAACCATCAACAACGCTACGGCGGATGTCTTTCACATGCACATGGTTGATGCGCTTATGATGTTTATCAATGGCCCGCAAAGCATTACCGCCCGCAAATTCCAAATGCCCAGCATCCAGCAACAATGGAATGCCAGCACCGGAATGATTCATGAAGCTGTCGAGTTCGGATTCTGTTTCAACAACGGCGGCCATGTGGTGGTGGTATGACAAGGGCATGCCCTGCTCGGCGCACCATTCGCCAAATTCCGTCACCTTGTGGGCGTAGGACTTCATTTCATCATCGGAAAGTTTGGGCTTGGTCGCCAATGGTTTTGAACGGTCGCCCTGAATGGAGCGGCCCACTTCACCATAAACGATGCAGGGCGCATTCACGGCTTTGAACAGTTCGATCATGGGAGCGATGCGGTCTTTGTTCGCCGCCATATCTTCATTCACCAAAGTGCCGGAGAACCAACCACCGCAGAGCGTCACGTCAGCTGCTTTCAAAATTGGCAACATCAACTTGGGGTCTTCTGGAAAGCGGCGGCCTTTTTCCATGCCGGTGAACCCAGCGGAACGCGACTGGCGGAGACATTCTTCCAGCGACACGTCATCGCTGAGCTCAGGAAGGTCGTCGTTCCACCACGCAATGGGGGACATGCCCAATTTGGCTTTCATGAATATCTCCTCAAAAGAATTTGGGGCCTTTATGGCTGAGGCACCATCAAATGCAAGTCAGCTGACTCAAAATCATTCATTTTCGTTCAGCTTTGGAAGTCAGCACCGATTGACGGCAGGTTCACCTGCCAAATAGCGGCGCACTTCCTCAGCCGCGAGACCAGCAGCGTAACGCACCGTATGAACTGATGCGCCTGCAATATGCGGCGTAAGTGTAACATTCGGCAATTGCAGCAAAGGCCAATCCGGCGGCACGGGTTCAATGGCAAAGGTTTCAAGCATGGCCCCGCGCAGGTGCCCCTCGCTCATCACGCGGTAGAGTGCATCATAATCCAACAGCGGCCCACGTGCGGTGTTGATCAAAGTTGCGTCGGGCTTCATGCGCCGCAATGTTTCTTCGTTGATCATCTTGGTGGTTTCAGGTGTGACGCGAGCGTGAAGTGAAATCACATCTGCCTCTGCCAATACTGTTTCGAGTGAGGTTTGCAAAACGCCATCACGCAAATCTTCGGCGGTGAGTTGAACATAAGGGTCGCTGATCAAAATGCGACAGCCAAAAGCTTTCAAGAATTTAACAACGCGCCGCCCCACTTCGCCATAACCAATGAGCCCGACTGTCATTTCATGCAATTCGCGGCCTGCCACGTCGGCGCGATAGAGATCACCGCGATACTCACCTTTGCGAAGTGCATCATGGCCGCGCGTGATGTTGCGGGTTTCGGCGAGAATGGCACCGATGGTGAATTCCGCCACAGCCGAAGCATTGCGGCCGGGGGTATTTACAACAGTGATGCCACGGTCGCGGGCAGCTTTCATATCAATGTTGACAGGACCACCACGGGACACGGCAACGAATTTCAAATTTGGGAGCTGTTCCAAAATGGTGGCTGACAAGGGTGCCAAGTGAGTGACCAGTATTTCTGCGTCCCCCGTAAGTGCCACCACTTCTTCAGCGGTTCCCATATATTCTTTCAATCCATCCATGCCCTGCACGGCATAGCCATGTTCCATGGGTTGGTCGGGCCATGGGAAATCATGGGTGGAGATGTCGAGATCAAAGAGCTTGCAACGATCGCGCAAAGCTTCCTCAAACATTTTTGATTGCATGAACAGATCACCAATGACCGCGACTTTGCGTTTCATGCCGCACCACCTAACCCACGCCAAATTGGGCGCATGGTTTTTCGGGTTGCAACGTAGTGCGGGAAGATTTTTTCATAGCGTGTGTTCAAGTTTGAATCCGGTTCTGTTGATGTGCCGAGGTAAGGTTCAACCCACGTGTTGGCGCAGGCGGTCATGTCGGGGAAAAGCTTTTGTTGCACTGCTGCAATCATCGCAGTTCCAGCGGCACCTGCTTCTTCGCGCGAAACGCTGCGGACGTTTGCGTTTAATGCACTTGCCAAAATCACGCGCAGAGCCTTCGAGCGTGCGGCACCGCCAGTGATGCGAATTTCCTTGGGGATGGGGCCCATGGCTGAATAACAATCCCGCGCGGCAAAGGCCAAACCTTCGAACACACTGCGCATCATGTCGAAGTAATCAACCGAGGTATCAAGGCCATTAAACATGGCGCGGGCGGCAGGCTCCATGAATGGGCCGCGCTCTCCTGCTTTTGAGATATAAGGATGGAACAAGAGTTTTGCAGGTTCACGTGCCAACAGTTTTTCATCCAAACCAACCAGTAAGTCACCGCGTGATTTTTCAACGCCACTATCACTTAAAATTCCGCGGGCAACATCGAGCAACCAGTCAATGTTCAAAGTTGAAGCCATATTCGATTGAATTTGCGCCACCATGCCCGGTGCTGGGAACGCCATGGTGTATCCCGATTTTTCAGGGTTCAATTGCACCTTCGAAACATCGGTTTGAAGCCGCATGTGCATTCCGGTCGAGCCCACGATAGTGCAACCTGATTGGCCTGTCGGATCATACAAACCACCACCCAACCCCGTACACAACACATCGACATAGCCCAAGCAGATTGGTGTTCCGGCTTTAAGGCCCGTCGCCTTTGCAGCATCTTGCGAAAGGTATCCACAATCCGTGGTGCCATCGATAATCGGCGTCACAAGTGCCTTGGCATTGGCCGCACGAAGATGATCGAGAATGTCGAGCTTGTAATTTCTGCTCTGGTAATTGCCGAAAGTGAAATTTGCTTCTGATGGATCGGTATGGCGATCGCCTGTGAGTTTGAAATAGATCCAATCCTGACAATGAAACGCGTGTGTGGCCTTGGCCAATACTTCTGGTCGATGACGCTGCATCCACGCCATTTGCACGCTCATTTGGCACACGTTCACGCCTGTGCCCGTGCGCTCATAATGCGGGGCGTAGTGTTCTGAGGTTGTGAACTCTTCAACGATGTCAGCAGCCCGCGCATCCAACCACAACCAAGCGGGGGCCACGGGTTCGCCTGCTTTGTCGATCAACCACATGCCATCGCCCTGCCCTGTCACCGATATGGCGATGAGACGCGAGGCGAGGTTGGGGATTTTTTCGCTGAGTTGTTTTAGCGTCAATGCTGCATCGGCCCAGGTACGGGTCATATCTTGTTCTGCGCCGCCATTGGGCAATGTGACATAGGAGTTAGGCACAGCAGCAGACGCCAGTTGCGTGCCATCGGCTGCAAAGGCCACGGACTTGATGACCGATGTGCCAGCATCAATGCCGATCAGCACGCCGTCACGCATTTATGTTACATTCAGATTTCATTTGATCAAATGTTGCATCAGAACTGAAATTGCAGCAAGAGTAGATTATGACTTTTACGCTTTCTGTGAACACAAATCCGCTGGTTAATCGCTTTGCCGAGCCAGAAGAATTCGTTGGCGTATTAGCTGATGAAATTGGCATAGGTCATATTCAGCTGGTGCATGAGTTTATCAATCCGTCGTGGGACGTGAAAACCATTGCGCGCTTGACGGCGCGGATGGCCAAGGCACTTGCGGCCAAGAAGGCAAAAATTACCTCGGCCATGACTGGGCCTTATGGACGGCTCAATCACTTCGGTCACCCTGACGCAGAGGTGCGCCAATACTATGTGCAGTGGTTCAAGACCTATGCCGATATTGCCGCTGATCTGGGCTGCCCCGCCATTGGCACCCAATTTGCGATATTGACCTATCGCGATATGGACGACGCGGCGCGCTACAAGTCTATTATGGATGTGGCTCTTGGTTGCTGGCGTGACGTGGCTGAACATGCGGCGACACGTGGATTGGAGTATTTGTTCTGGGAACCCATGTCAGTGGCGCGAGAGTTGGGCCACACTTTGCAAGCGACTCAGGATTTGCAGGATTGGATCAACGCGGCACAGTTGCCCATTCCTCTGAAGCCGATGGTCGATATTGACCACGGTGATGTTTCGTCGCCGAACCCGCGCGATGTGGACCCCTATGCTTGGGCACAAGACTTTGCAACGCAATCGCCGATCATTCACATCAAGCAATCGACGATGAACAAGGGCGGACATTGGCCCTTCACCGCGCAATACAATGAGAACGGACGCATTACGCCGCCACAATTGTTGGACGCAGTGCGAGCGGGCGGTGGGATTGACAATGAGTTGTGCTTGGAACTGGCCTTCCGCGAACGTGAACCAACCGATCGAAATGTGGTCGCTGCGTTGCGCGAATCGGTTGATTATTGGGCGCCGTATACAAAAACAGGATTTAACTGATGACGCGCAAGATTCCCTGGATTGGCACATCATGGAAGATGAACAAGTTGCGGGCCGATGCGCTTGCGTTTGTGGAAACGGTGAAGGCATCAAGTGTTGCGCAAACATTGGCTGTGCAGCCGTTTGTCATTCCGCCGTTTCCTTACATTGCTGAAGTGGCGAATAATTTGAAAGGCACGCGCTTCAAAGTGGGTGCGCAGAACATGCACTGGGCGGATGCAGGTGCCTGGACCGGCGAAGTGTCACCCCTGCAAATCAAGGACTGCGGTGCAACTCTTGTTGAAATTGGTCACAGTGAACGACGCACTTTTTTTGGTGAGACTGACGAAACCGTGGCGCTTAAAACCCAAGCTGCTTTGAAGCATGGATTGACTGCATTGGTCTGTATTGGCGACACCAAGGCTGAATTTGATGCTGGACAAACAGCCGTTGCATTGGAGCGGCAGGTGCGCGGCTTGTTGAAATATGTTGCAGGTGATGCCAACAGCAAAGTCATCATTGCCTATGAACCCGTGTGGTCCATCGGCGAAGGAGGCATTCCGGCTACGCCTGAATTTGCCAATGAGCAACACATCAAAATCGCTGCGTTGGTGCAGAATATCACGGGCGTTGCTCTGCCCATCCTCTATGGCGGCAGCGTGAACCCCGGCAATTGCGTGGAGTTGGCCCAGCAGTCACACATCGACGGGCTGTTCATTGGGCGCTCAGCTTGGGATGCGAAAGGTTATATCGGTATTGTTGAGGCGGTCTCATCGGCACTTTGATATAGTCTCTGCAAAGTGATTTGCAGGACTTGAACCATGGCCAACGCCAAACCAACAACCATATACCTGAAAGACTACAGCCCTGCGCCGCAAAGCGTTGTGCATGTTGATATGACTGTCCAATTGCATCTAACTGAGACGCGGATTGAAACAGTGTTGCACGTCAAAGTGCGCGAAGCTGGAAAACCAATGGTACTCGACGGCGAAGGTATCTCATTGGTGAGCGCGCGAATTGAGGGCGTTGAAATTCAATCCGTATTTGAAAACAATCAACTCACGTTTCCAACAGTTCCCCAGCACGACTTCAAACTGGAAATTGTTCAAACATGTAACCCACAAGCCAACACTGCTTTGTCAGGGCTTTATGTTTCGAACAATGTCTTTTGCACGCAAATGGAAGCGGAGGGCTTCCGCCGCTTTGCTTTCATGCAGGACCGACCTGATGTGATGGCGACTTATCGCGTGCGCGTCGAAGCGTCTCAAGAGTTGTCGGTTCTGTTGTCAAACGGAAATCGTGTTGCATCAGGTTCAATTGGCAGCAATCGCCATTTCGTGGAATGGGAAGACCCGCACCCCAAACCTACATATCTGTTTGCTTTGGTGGCGGGCAATTTGGCATCAGTGCACGATCAATTCACAACGTCCGAAGGCCGCGACGTTTCGCTTGGTATTTATGTTGAGCGCGGCAAAGAAGATCGTTGTGCTTGGGCCATGGACTGCTTGAAGGCTTCCATGCGTTGGGACGAGGAACGATTTGGCCGCGCCTATGACCTTGATGTATTCAACATCGTTGCCGTGTCAGATTTCAACATGGGCGCTATGGAAAACAAGGGCCTCAATATATTCAATGACAAGTACATTCTGGCACGTCCCGACACTGCGACCGATACGGACTATGTCAACATTGAACGCATCATCGCCCATGAGTATTTCCACAATTGGACGGGCAATCGCATCACCTGCCGCGACTGGTTTCAGCTTTGCTTGAAAGAGGGCCTGACGGTTTATCGCGATCAGGAGTTCACATCTGACTTACGGTCACGGGCAGTGAAACGCATTGAGGATGTGAAAACGTTGCGGGCACGACAATTCCCCGAAGATCAAGGGCCACTCGCCCATGCCGTTCGACCCACATCTTATATCGAGATCAACAATTTCTATACGCCGACGATTTACGAAAAGGGTGCGGAAATTTGCCGGATGCTGCACACCCTTTTGGGGCATGAAAAATTTGGTGCCGCGATGGATCTCTATTTTGAGCGCCATGATGGCCAGGCTGCGACGGTTGAAGATTTTCTACGCTGCATGGCTGATGCGTCTGGTCGCGATCTCTCGCAGTTTGCAAAATGGTATGAGCAGGCCGGAACTCCAATTGTCGAAGTGACGACGAACTACAACGCGGAGGCCGAACAGTATCAGATTGAATTGAAGCAGCACACGCCCCCGACGCCACAGCAAACTGAAAAACTGCCTTTGCACATGCCTTTGGGATTGGCGTTGCTTGATACCCGGGGCCAAGAACTTGAATTGAAGCCGAATGAAAATATTGAACTCAGGGATGGGCTGTTTGAGTTTTCGACTGCGACTGCTACCCTCACTTTTGGAAATATTGCCGAGCGCCCAGTGCTGTCCATCAATCGGAGTTTCTCGTCACCTATAATTTTGCGTCAAGATGCAACAGAAAATGATCTCCTGTTTCTGGCTGCCCATGACAATGACAGTTTCAATCGGTGGGAAGCTTCACAAACAATTGCAAAGCGATTGTTGATTGATGCTTACCTTGGCAAGCCCGTTGATGTTGCGCGTTTCGCAAACAGTTTAAAGCAAACGATCAATAGCCCGTCACTGGATGATGCCTTCAAGGCTTTGATGCTCCAACTGCCCGGCGAAGCGGAAATCACTGTTGAACTGGCGACCGATGTTGACGCTGAACGCGTTCACAACGCGCGTAAATCTGTTCTGAAGAAAATCAGTGAACTCTTAATCGACGACCTGATTGATATATTTAAGACACGAACAGTACACGGGACTTATCTGCCTGACACAGCAAGTTGCGCCCGACGCTCATTGAAGGGAGCTGCGCTGAAACTGTTGAGTTCCGCTGATGCGGGTGAAGCCGTTCAGATCGCTACCAGCGAATTTGAACATGCATCAAATATGACTGCTGAAATGAATGCGCTGGGCAGTGTGTTGGATATTGATGGCCAAGCCGTCGATGCAATGGTGAAACGTTTCTATGATCGCCACCACAGCGACCATCTGTTGCTCGACAAATGGTTCATGCTCAAAGCAGCACGCGCGCGCACGGCAGATGACATCAAAGCGCTCATCATGCATCAGTCCTTCACCTACAAAACACCCAACCGTGTTTATGCTTTGATTGGTGGCTTTACGGGCGGCAACCTCGCAGGTTTTCATGCCGTTGATGGTTCGGGTTATCAAATGTTGGCCGATAGCATTATCACGTTGAACGGGATTAACCCACAAGTGGCGGCGCGCATGGCAAATGGTTTCCGCAGTTGGGGGCGTTATGATTTAGCGCGACGCAATCATGCCCGGGGCGAGATGCAACGCATTCTCGCCCATGAAGGACTCTCAAACGATGTTTTCGAGATCATATCAAGAACACTGAAGGGTTAAGATTCACTTTTTGGAATCACAATGCAATTCAGGGGTTGGCAAATCAGATTCGCAGGCGGTAATCCTCGTCATGAGAGCGTCTAGAACCCGTTTGTTGAAGCGGCGTACCAGTTCTGGTTCCGGGCGCGAAACCAATTTGTTGTATCGGATCCGTAACGTTGCAGAAAGCCCACATCAGGGAACTGTTTTTGAAGGAACGCGCTTTGCGATTGCCTCTGCCCTTTCTCAAGGCAGAGAGTTTCGAAGTCAGCGAGTCAGCGCTCCGCAAACTTGTTACGGCCATGACAGCTCTCTTCTTGTTGACGCTTGCTGCGGCCATTGTTTCGCAACTGCTTGAGGGGCGCGCGCAACAACTGGAAGACCAAACTTCACTCACACAGCTCTATGCAGATCTTGCATCGGAGCGATTGCGCGAGCAGGTTCAAACATCTGCTGCCGAGGGCGCTACGCTTTCTAATTTTGTAACGGCAGATCTCGACAAAGCTTTGCCTACTGGAGCGTTGAGAGACGAGCGCAGTTTCCTTCTCGTTAATTCATCGGGGTTGGTCACGGCCGCTATTCCAGAAAATGCGGAATTGGTCGGCAAGAATGCCATCGATATTCTGGGAGCAACGTATTTCAGTGAAGCGGAGATTGATTCTACGGCACCGAAGCCTGTTGTGATGGGCGATGGAAAAATTGCCTTTGTTGCAACTCGTAGTTTGGGCGCGATGCCCGGAAGCTTGATTGCCATTCATCCGCGCGACAGTGTGCTGAGCGACTGGCACAGTGGCGTTTCGCAATTGGCCATTCTGTTTGGTGTCACCTTCCTGATCCTGTCTTTGCAATCAGCCGCATTCTATTGGCAAGCGGCAAAAGCAAAAGAGGCTGACGATAGTTTGAATGTCGCAACTACACGGCTTGATCGGGCGTTGGATGGTGGTCAGTGCGGCTTGTGGGACTGGAACTTGGCGGAGGGTCGCATTTTCTGGTCCACTTCAATGTTTGAAATTCTGGGTCTTCCATCAAATGGTCGAAAATTGACCTTTGGTGAGGTGTCATCACGCATTCACCCTGATGATGCAAAACTCGATGACTTGGCCGAAGCGCTGTTGACAGGTGCCGCGAAAGTCTTCGACCACGAGTTCCGCATGCGTCATGAAAATGGGGATTGGGTTTGGCTTCGCGCGCGTGCGGCGTTGGCGCAAGGCGACACGGCTCATGACCCACATTTGGTTGGCATTGTGTTTGACGTGTCGCGTCAGAAACAACTCGATAAACAAAATGCTGATGCTGAAGTGCGTTTAAAAGACGCCATTGAAAACATCTCAGAGGCGTTTGTGCTTTGGGATACGGACAGCAAGTTGGTTCTGTGCAATAGCAAGTATCAACAATTCCATTCTCTGCCCGTGTCAGTGTGTGAACCGGGCACGGCCTATCATGTTGTGGCCTCATCATCCCGCGAACCAATCGTGAAACAATATGTGCCTGGACAAATCAATGATCGTTCCGGCACGCGTTCAGTTGAAGTGCAGTTGGCGGATGGTCGTTGGTTGCAAATCAATGAACGCCGCACCAAGGACGGTGGCTTTGTTTCGGTAGGTACTGATATTTCGGACTTGAAGAAGCAGGAAGAAAAACTGCTGAACTCCGAAAAAACTTTGATGGTAACTGTGCGGGATTTGCAGCGCGAACGCCAAACCGCTGAAGAACAATCGCAGCGCTTGGCTGAACTCGCTGATAAATATGCCAGTGAAAAGACCCGCGCTGAATCGGCCAATCGTTCCAAGTCAGAATTCCTCGCCAATATGAGCCATGAATTGCGGACTCCGCTGAACGCGATCATTGGATTTAGTGAAATTATGACTGAGGGCATGTTCGGGCCGCTCGGCTCGCCCAAATATTCCGAATATGTTGCCGACATTCGCCGCAGTGGTCAGTTCCTGCTGGATGTGATCAATGACATTCTTGATATGTCAAAAATTGAAGCGGGCCGCACTGACCTTGAACTTGAAACCATGGATGTGCGAGCCGTGGTGGATGATGCAATCCGTTTGGTCGCTCCGCGGGCTAATCAATCGAAGGTGTTGCTGTCAGCGGAATGCGAAGATGGACTATCTCTGAAAGCCGACAAGCGAGCCATCAAGCAAGTGTTGCTCAACTTGCTTTCTAACGCCGTCAAATTTACGCCCGAAGGCGGCCAAGTTTCGATTTCGTCTCACAGTCTTAATAATGAGATTCAGTTGAAGATTGTCGATACGGGCATCGGCATTCCAAAGCGCGACATTGAGAAACTGGGGCGCCCTTTCGAACAGGTGGAAAACCAATTCACCAAAAGCAAAGGTGGCTCCGGCCTTGGGCTTGCGATTTCCCGTTCGCTCGTTGAATTGCACGGTGGCAGCCTGACCATTGCAAGCGTGCTCAACAAAGGCACGACCGTGACAGTTACGCTCCCTATCGCGGTTTAATTACCACGCCGATTTCTGCCCATCGCATCACGTTGTCGAATGGCTTGTGCCAATTGCTTGCGTTCTTCTGGCGTCAGTTGATTGACGATCTTGATAACGACTTCGCCACCGCGTGCGGCGAGGCTTTCAGTTCCAGTCGAAAAAGCAGAAACGGATTGGCGCAGTTCTTCTGGTGAGAACGTATCTTTCTCTAAAACCTCAGCCAGCTTCACACTTGTGCCCTCATATTGCGAACGCAGTCCGCGCAAATCATCGCGGCTTTCACGCACAATTTCCATCAGCTGCTTGCGGCGATCATGGGACAACTGCCGGAAGAAGTTACGGGGGATGAGTTGCACATAGCTGGCCCCCATCAGTCGATCAGCACGACCTCCGCCGAAACGATCACCAAAAACGATGCCACCCACCATCAGGTTGAGCATGAGAGAAAGTCCAAGCAGCAACGTCCACCAGCGCGAGCGCAGTTGGGGCAACCAGCCCCAGCGTGGCTTTGTTTGTGGATTATCGGTCATGATAGATCACCATTCAAAAAGGATTCCGTATCTTCAATGCCAACCCCTAAGAGATTGTCAGCGGCTTCGGAAATCAACGTGCCTTCCAAACCGGCAAGACTTTCAGGAAGCGTGCCCACAGCGCCCAAATAAATGCCAACTGCGAGTGATGCGGCCAAAGGAATAGCACTTAGCCAAATACGACGGCGCTGCTGCTGAGGCGCGAGTACCTTTTGCGGAAACGTAACCACATTGCTGGCGCGCTCTACTTGCAGCTTGGCTTGCAATCGATCAGCAAAACCACTGGGCAGTTGCGGTGTCTGAGCTGCTGCTAGCAGGCGATCCAGCTCTTGATCCGTCAAATGGGTCTTTTCCATTGTCTTCATTCCTTATCCTGCAGGCTGGCCAGCAAATCTTGCCGGTCGTCTGCCAATTGGTCTTTCAGTGCACGACGGGCGCGCGCCAGAAGTGATTCAAATCCGTCCAACGAAAGCTCCATCACAAGTGCTGCATCGGATTGGCTGAAGTGCTCAAAATGCACCAGTGTTACGGCCTGTCGTTGTCGTTCCGGCAATTTAGCAACAGCACTGTTAATACGCGCCGTGACCCAATCGCGGTTCAAATTGTCTTCCACCGTCGGGCGCTGATCGGCAATCTCAATGTCTTCAAGATTTGCACCGCTGTTGCGATTGCGAAACCAATCCATCGCCATGTTATGGGCAACCCGTGCAAGCCAGCCTTTCAAGGCGCCTGCCTCGCGCAGTTGGGCGGGGTTATTCCACAACTTCAGAAACGCTTCCTGGGCAATGTCTTCTGACTCTGCATTGCCATTGGTGATGCGCCAAACTACGCGGTAGACCATGCCGTGATACTTGGTAATCAATCGCCCAAAGGCCGCTGCATCACGCCGCGCAGCAGCGGCCAAAAGGTCCGCATCGCTTTCGAGATGCAGACCCTGCAATGCCAGCGCTGACACTTCAGCCTTCACGTTATGGTCTTACCGTTGTTCAATTCTTGTTTCCCACAATGCCCTTGCGCCATGGTCCGCGTTTGAAACCTTGCAGTTCGGCCAAGTCAACACCACCATTGTTGTCGGCGTCAGCTTTGTCAAACATGTCTTCCACAACGCGGTCAAATTCAGCCTGCGTAATACTGCCGTCACGGTTGCCGTCCAGCAGTTCCATCATGCGGATGCGGCGGCGTTCTACGCGTTTTAGCAATTGGGCATCAATTTCCGCCGCGGTAATGATCTTGTTGCCATCGGTATCAACCAGCGCCAAGCGCTTGTCCATGCGCGGCTTGATTTCATCAAGATTGATGCGACCATCTTTGTTCACGTCCAATCGTTGCAACGCCTTTTCATTGCGCGGCAAATAGGGTTCATTCGCCGCTGCTTGGCTGGCGATAACAAACAGGGCCACAGCCCCAAAAAATCCAGTTTTCATCATGTGTTTCCTCCAAAAGTTGGTTTTGGAAGCGCGCTTTCCGAACATAAGACGGAACAGAAAGGGAATTCCGTCGCGCGGGATTGAAAATTATTTTGGGGGTCCCACGAGAATATCAAAAAGCTGGGCGACACGGGCTTGAGTTTGACGGAGCAAGTCTTCCGTTGCATTCGTGTCCGGAAGGGTTGACGCCAAAGCCACGGCGCGGTTCAGGCCGCTCAAAGCTTGTTCCGGGCGATAGTCTGTATCAAGGCACAGGCGCAGCAATTGCGTGAGGCGTTGGTAGAGTTTTGTTGCTTCAACTAACGCCCCAGCTTGGCTTTCGGAGAGCACTTGTGCATCCCGCAATTTGATGAAAGCAGCAGTCGTGTTCGTATCTAAAATTTGTGGATGATTGTGCGCGTGGATCAGTTGCAAGTACTGCGCAATGAATTCAGCCTCTACCAACCCGCCTCGCACGCGTTTGATGTCCCATGGTGAAAAGGCCTTGTGCTCTTTCAGCATGAGCCCGCGCATGGTGGTAACGTCATCTCGTGTTGTTGTTTCATCGCGCTTGGCGGCGAGAACATCACGCTTTATGGTTTCGAGTTCGAGACAAAGACTTACGTCTCCTGCAACAGGTCGTGCACGTGTAAGCGCAAGTTTCTCCCACGTCCATGCGCTTTCGGCCTGATAGGCCTTGAAACTCGACAGGCTGACAGCCACTGGACCTTTACTGCCGGAAGGGCGCAGCCGCATATCGACCTCATAGAGTTCGCCCTCAGCCGTTGGAGCAGAAACAGCGGTGATCAAGCGCTGGGTCAATTTGGTAAAATAGGGGGCGGGTGCGAGTGGGCGATTGCCATCTGATTGCGTTGTATCTTTGGCGTGGTCATAGACGACGATTAGATCGAGGTCGGAACCCGAAGTCATTTCGCGGCCACCCAATTTACCCATAGCGATGATGGCGATACGGCCACCCTCAATATAACCGTGCTGGCGTTGAATGTCAGACTGAACAGCGGACAAAAGTGCAGACAATGTGCAATCGGCAATGTTGGTAAATCCGCTGCCCGCTTCTTCAGCAGAAACCGTTTCAGACAAGACACGCACACCCACACGGAATTTTTGCTCACGGGCAAACACGCGCAAACGGTCCATGGCTTCATCAAGCGGCAAGTCTGCGGGTAATAGGTGTTGGAGAGATTGTAGCAGAAACTCGCGCGTTGGCAGTGGACCAAAGAATGAAGGGTCCAAGACAGCTTCCAAAATACGGGGTTGACGGCTGAGGCCGTGGGCAAGGCGCGGCGCTGTTCCCAAAATTTGTGCGATCAAATCCAGCAGGCCAGGATTGGTTTTAAGCATCGCGAAAAGTTGAACGCCTGCGGGCAAACCTTTGAGAAATGCATCAAAGTCAAGGAATGTGCGATCAGCGTCACCACTGCGGGCAAGCGCCTCCAGCAACTTTGGCATTAGCTCAGTCAAAGCTTCCTTCGCGCGTTTGTCGCGCGTGGCGGCATAACGGCCAAAATGCCAACCACGAATGGTGGCTGATATTTCCGAAGCATGATGATAGCCCATTCGTTCAAGTGTAGAGATGGTTTCCGGGTCGTCTTCACCGCCTGTAAACACGAGCGCCCCTGCACTGCCTAAACCTACGGATTTCTCAAATAGTTTTGAAGAATGGTTGCGCACCTGCTCAAGGGTTTGTTGCACCTCGGCATGGAAATCTGCAGTATCGGCGTATCCACAAAAATGTGCGTAGGTCGCAAAAACTTCGCCTGACGGCACCATATGGGTCTGCTCGTCACGCTGCATTTGTGCACGGTGTTCCCAAGTGCGTAGTTTAGTATATGCGGCTTCCAATTCAAATGCGGTGGATGGTTCAATCCACTTTGCTTCGGCGAGGGCATGTAGCATGTCACAGGTGCGGCGACCGCGAAGTTGAGTGTTGCGCCCGCCGGCTATGAGCTGCTGCGTTTGCACAAAGAATTCGATTTCACGAATGCCACCTCGACCGAGTTTGAGGTTATGTCCTTCAACTGCAATTTCACCGTGGCCTTTGACAGCGTGGATTTGGCGGATCAAGGATTGCACGTCGGCGATGGCGGCAAAGTCTAAATATTTCCGCCAAATATAAGGCTTCAATCGATCAAGAAATTCTTCGACCCAAATCCATATCGCCCGCAATGGGCCGGGCCTTGATATAAGCAGCACGTTCCCAGTTTTGACCTTGGTTTTCATAATAGGTCGCGGCGGATTCAATCGAGATGGCAATTTGCGTGGCCCGCGGATCTGGGCGCAGGCGCAAATCGGTGCGGAAAACATAGCCATCAACCGTCGTTTCCTGCAGCAAGCTGACCAAGCGTTGTGTGAGCTTCACAAAGAATTTTGCCACCTCCGTTTCAGGTGGCAAGCAAGCTGTCTCAGCATCGTAGAGAACGATCAAATCGACATCGCTGGAATAGTTGAGTTCGTAAGCACCATGCTTGCCCATGGCGAGAACCACGTAGCCACAGCCCGAGGCAGGATTTTGGGGATCAGGCAGACTATATTTTCCCGCTGTGTGTGCTTCCAACAACAGTGCATTTACAGCCGTGGCGATGACGGTATCTGCAAAGCGAGTGATGGCGTTTGTTACTTCATTCAGCGACCAGATATTTCCCAAGTCGCACAAGCCGCAAAGCAGTGCGAATTCAGCTTTGCGATGGCGCAAATTTTGATTGAGATTTTCATCAATCAATTGGGTGCGAATGAGCAGTTCGTCAAAGAGTGTTTCCGGCACTTCATTGAAGCAACGAGTTGCGAAGGTTTGATGCTCTTGCAATAATTGCCGCAAGTATGGCGAGCCTGAAACAACGCCTTCCAGAAAATCTCGATCAATTTCAAATTGCGTTGTGCATATTTCACGGAATAGCGCCAATGCAGCTTCATCATGGCCTTTTGGGAATGGTTGTTTGATGCGGTTGCGGAATTGATCAGGCATGGTCAAAGCGTTGATACCAGATTCCTTCAACCACGTCATTCCGGCGAATGGTGGAAATTTTCAACCCGAAGGTAAACTCAATGGCAGCCTTAACACAACTTTTAACCCCGGTTCAGCATCAGACAACTGCAATGTGCCTCCATGCAGTTTCATAACACTTGCAGCGAGGCTTAACCCCAAGCCGTTACCCGGTTTGCTGCGGCTTTCATCCAATCGCACAAAGCGCTCCAACACACGCTCACGATCTTCGGGTGCAATGCCAACCCCAGCATCGGCAATGGTGATAACAGCATGTTCTTGTTCGATTTTTGCGTCGAGTTGAATATGAACCTTATCGCCGCCTGCTGAAGCGCCATACTTCATGGCATTATCGATGATGTTGCTAAAGGCCTGCGCCAAAAGTTGTCGATCGGCGCGAACCTGCAGCGAGGGCAGTTCTTTGAGCTTTAGGCTGCCGCCAGAATCCTCCAACAGCGGCTCATAAAGCTCCGCAACTTCGTGCAACACATCAGCAGCATCAATAGAGTTGAGGCCTTCGCGCGCTTGCCCTGCCTCTGCCCGTGCAATGGAGAGCAAGGCATTGAAGGTTTGCAGCAGTTTATCACTTTCAAAAATGGTTTGCTGCAAAGCAGCGCGATGTTCTTCGTCGGATGCCGAACGAAGCGCATCTTCAGCTCTGGCGCGTAGTCGCGTCAGCGGTGTTTTCAAATCATGGGCGACGTTGGATGAGACCTCTTTCATACCCGCCATCAAGCGTTCGATTTGGCTCAGCATTTCGTTGAGGGAGCCCGCAAGGCGGTCTAACTCATCGTCGGAACCTGCAACTGGCATGCGCTGCGAAAGGTCGCCCGCCATAATGGTGCGGCTGGCGTCGGTAATGGCGTCAACACGACGCAGAAAATTGCGCGACATCAGAAACCCGCCGCCCAGCCCGAGCGCCAGTGCCAAGCCAATGCCCCAATAAAGGGCATTCAAAATCACGTTTCGGAAAGCCCGCTGTTCTTCCACGTCGCGACCAACCAACAATTCATAACCGCTGGCCAAATTGATGTGAAAGGCGCGGGCCATGTGGCGAGCTTGATTGGCACCCTTGCCTTTATTGATGGGGAAATCCACCCAGGACGAATCTGGAATACCTGCCGACGGCAAAGCCGCCAAATTGCCGACGAGGCGTTGGCCATTTTCGTTGACAAGCAAATAGAGCGTGCCTGTTTCGTCGTTGATGCGGCGCTCAATAATGTCAACGACACCGTTCAAACCACGAATGCGATACTGGTCAGCCAGCGCTTGCACCTCAGCGCGGATGGTTTCTTCGGTTTGGCGCTCCAACAGGCCAACCGTGTTCCAAAACACGTAAGCAAGCAGTGCGCCTGCCGAAAGCAGAAACACAAACAAATAAAGTGCGGCAAGCCTGAACGTAGAAGTGCGGAAGATCTTGGGGTTAATGGTCACGGATCATATATCCGGCACCCCGCACCGTTTGTAAAATGGGTTCGTCAAAACCCTTGTCAATTTTGGAGCGTAACCGAGACACATGCACGTCAATCACATTGGTTTGCGGGTCGAAATGATAATCCCACACGTTTTCCAACAGCATGGTGCGCGTCACAATATGGCCCGCGTGGCGCATGAGATATTCCAACAGTTTGAATTCGCGGGGTTGCAAGGGAATGTCCTTGCCAGCGCGGGTGACTTCGCGGGAGAGCAAATCCATTTCCAAATCGCAGGCTTTCAGCCGCGTTTCCATTGCTGTGCCGGCATTGCGGCGAGATAGGCCTTCGACGCGGGCCAGCAATTCCGAAAATGAATAGGGCTTGGCCAGATAATCATCGCCGCCAGCGCGCAATCCTTTGACGCGTTCATCGACATCCGAAAGGGCACTCAATATTAAAACCGGAGTCGTCTGGCCATCAGCCCGCAAGCTGCGGATGACGGACAGTCCGTCAAGTTTTGGCAACATGCGGTCAACAATCAAAACGTCATGCAAGCCTTCACGGGCAAGGGCCAAACCCAATTCGCCATCGGCGGCATGATCGACCAAATGTCCGCTTTCTTTCAAGCCTTTGAGCAGCCAAGTGGCGGCATCCCGATCATCTTCAATCACTAATATGCGCATGGAAATGTGGTGACGTCCTTTAATTTCAGCGTCATTCAATAATAGCTCATTTGGACTGGCGTTGAAAAGGGTCGGCACGGAGACAGTTGTAGTCGGGGGAACGTCGGGGGATCCTGTCTCCGCGCCTGTTGGGCGCATTGCTGAGCGGGGAAGCGTCATGTGCCCAATTCTTTCATCATACGTGGTATTTCACTTTCCGGTTTTCAACCTTGATCACGAGGAAGTGTAATGTAAGTTTGTCGATCACCGGAGCGGACGAGCAGCAATACCTTTTTGCCTTTGGCGTCTTTCAACGCGGCATCCACATCGCCGGGGGATGAAACGTCATCGCCAGCCACTTCGAGGATCACGTCACCCGCTTTCAACCCGCGTTCGGCAGCGGCTGATTTTGGATCGAGCTTGGTAATGCGAACACCTTCGCCATCGGCAGCGGTTTCAACTTCAAAGCCAAGATCAGACATTTCAACTTTGCCTAAGTTGGCTTTCGCCATTTTAGGCATTTCACCGGGCATGGTGCCCAGTTCAACGTCAATGGTTTGAGCTTTACCGTCACGCACAATTTCAAACGGAACTTTTGTTCCAGGCTTCAAATTGGCCACGGTTCGCGACAAATCCTTAGCATCTTCAATAGTTTCGCCATTGGCTTTCACAATGGTGTCGCCTTGCTTCAAGCCTGCATTGCCAGCGGGGGATTTATCGGTGAGGTTGGAAATGATCGCACCTTCAGCCTTTTCAAGCCCAAGGCTTTCCGCAATATCTTCCGTGACAGGCTGGATTTGGACACCAAGGTAACCACGGGTCACCGCGCCACTGGATTTCAAGTCTTCAACCACATCCTTCACGATGGCCGCAGGAATGGCAAAGCCGATGCCCACTGAACCGCCAGATGGTGAGAAGATGGCCGTATTCACGCCCACCACTTCGCCTTCCAAGTTGAAGGCAGGTCCGCCGGAGTTGCCTTTGTTGATGGACGCGTCGATTTGCAAATAGTCATCATAGGGGCCTGAACCAATGTCGCGGCCACGGGCTGAAACGATGCCCGCCGTGACAGTGCCACCAAGACCAAAGGGGTTGCCAACAGCCATGACCCAATCGCCAACTTTCGAGTCTTTGGTTGTCAGCGGCACAAAATCAAAAGTTTTATCCGAGTCGATTTTAAGCAGTGCCAAATCAGTTTTTGCATCGGTACCGATAACCTTTGCATCATATTCGGCGCCGCCTTGGAACTTTAGTTTGACGGTTGAGGCATTGCTGACCACGTGATTGTTGGTGACAACATAACCATCAGCACTGATCACAAAGCCGGAACCTACGGCAGAGCCACGTTGGCCACCGCCACGGCGTTCGTCATTGAAGCGTTCGCGGAACTGCGGAAACTGCTCAAAGAATTCGCGCATTTGTGGGGGAATGTCATCGGCGTTTTCAGCTGAGGCTGGTTGATATTTCACTTCAACGCTCACAACCGATGGCATGACATGCTCAACCAACGGCGCGAAACCCTTCGTCGGATCAATGGCTTCAATCACGCCTTGAGCCGAAGCTTGAGGAGCAATCGCAATGGCACCCGTCAATAGGGTGGAGGCCACGAGGCTGGCGGCAAAAACTT
Organism: uncultured Alphaproteobacteria bacterium; assembly: GCA_963779145.1. Lineage (GTDB taxonomy): Bacteria > Pseudomonadota > Alphaproteobacteria > Rhizobiales > Aestuariivirgaceae > Aestuariivirga. The sequence continues at coordinate 116,638 of CAVZXJ010000032.1, read as the reverse complement.
TCATAACTGAGCGGGCGGTGCGTGAGGTAGGGTTCATCCGAATTCTCCAATTGCAGGGGATGACCCTATTTAGGGACCGCGCCGTTACGCCAACATGGCTGCTGGATGAATTAAATGTAAGGCTTGGGGCGAAGTGGTGGCAACAGCGGCTTATTTGCGGAGAAGCACTTCGATTTCGGCTTTTTCGCTGTCGGTCAATGTATCAGCTTGAGGAATTGGCTTTCGGCGAAAAGCGAACATAAGCCCCGCCAGCAGAATCAAAAATGGTGTCGCCCATAGGATATAAGTTGAAGTTTTGAGGCGCGGTTTAAGCAAAACATATTCGCCGTAACGTTCAACCACAAAATCAACCACCTGCTGATCAGTTTTGTTTTCCTGCAATTGTTCCCGAATAAGTATGCGCAAATCCCGCGCAACGGTGGCGTCAGAATCGTCGATGGATTGGTTTTGGCAGACGAGGCAGCGGAGACCCGTTGAAATATCCCGTGCACGGGCTTCGAGGGTAGCGTCTTTTAGAATTTCATCGGGTTGAACGGCGTGGGTGGGGAGTGCGAAAACTACAAAGTGAAAGCGCAATCAAGCACCCCCTCCCCGCTGCGCGGTACTCCCCCAGCTTCGCTGAGGGAGAAAGCCAATTTTTCTCCCTCGGCTTTGCCGGGGGAGTACGCCGAAGGCGGGAGGGGGTGCCTGACGGCATGTTCACTCCGCCGCCTGCAAAACAAATTTCTTCGCTTTTTGCGGCACACCGATGCGCAAGCGTCGATCACTCAGCGACAGGAAACCACCGACGAACATGATGGTCGCACCCAACCAGATCCATGTGGCCAGTGGATTGTAACTGGCGCGCACATTGCGTGCTCCGCCACCCGCATCATCGCCCATCACAATGTAAAGATCACCGAAGAAGCCTTGCACCAATCCCACTTCCGTTGTGGGCATGTTGGATGGTTTGAAGATGCGCTTTTCTGAAACGATATTGGCAACTTCGGTTGTGCCTTCCGACACAATAAAGCGACCTTGAACGCCGTCATAATTCGCACCCTTCAATGGCTCTTCGCCAACGAATTTTACAGTGTAGTGGGCCACGGCGACGCTTTCACCGGGCTTCATGGTGATGATGTGTTCTTCTTTCCACAGCGTCAAAATCACAACGCCAATCACAATGATGCCAATTCCGGCATGGGCCATGGCTGCACCATGGGCCGAAAGTGGCAAGCCTTTGTAACGCGCCCAAGCAATATTCATTGGCACTTTGCCAAGGTTGATGCGCTGGCTGACGTCTCTGAAGCTACCAAACACGGCCCAAGCGCCGATGGCCACTGCGACAGGTGCAAGCCATGGTCCGCGTTGGGTGGCAACCAATACTGCAAAAGCAGCAACAGCAGTGAGAACGAGTGGAATCCAAACCCGCTTCGACAAGGTTGAAAGGTCAGCCCGTTTCCACGTCAACAAGGGGCCAATCGGCATCACCAACAACAACGGTAAAATGATAGGGCCGAAGGTGAGATTGAAATAGGGTGGGCCAACAGAAATTTTGTCTCCGGTCAACGTTTCCAATGCGAGAGGATAAAGTGTTCCGATGAACACCGACGCACAGGCCGCGCAGAGTAGTAAATTGTTGAGCACCAATCCGCCCTCGCGACTGATGGGGGCGAATAATCCACCCGCTTTTAACGAGGGTGCCCGCACCGCAAACAACGTGAGACTGCCGCCGACAAATAATGGCGAGGATCATCAAGATGTAGAATCCACGTTCAGGATCGACCGCGAAAGCGTGGACTGACGTCAAGATGCCGGAGCGCACGAGGAAGGTGCCAACTAGTGACAGCGAGAAAGCGAGGATGGACAATAGAATGGTCCAGATTTTCAAGGCACCGCGCTTTTCGACAACGATTGCCGAATGCAGCAGCGCCGTGGAAATCAACCATGGCATGAAGCTGGCATTTTCAACCGGATCCCAGAACCAAAAGCCGCCCCAACCCAATTCGTAATAGGCCCACCAAGAGCCCATGGCGATGCCGAGGGTGAGCATGGCCCAACTGAGCAACGTCCAAGGCCGCACCCAACGCGCCCAAGCCGCATCGACCTTGCCTTCGAGCAAAGCCGCAACTGCAAACGAAAATGAAATCGAAAGGCCGACATAACCCGCGTAGAGAAACGGCGGATGGAACGCCAAAGCCGGATCTTGCAAAATTGGGTTCAAGCCATTGCCTTCAATCGGCGGTTTGGCCAGGCGCAGGAATGGATTTGATGCGAACAGTATGAAGGTCAAAAACGCAACCCCAATTGAGGCCTGAACAGCCAGAACGCGGGCGCGCAATGACGCTGGAAGATGTGTTCCAAACACCGCAACCGCTGCGCCAAACAAAGCGAGGATGAGCACCCACAACAACATGGAGCCTTCATGGTTTCCCCACACGCCAGAGATTTTATAAATCAGCGGCTTTGCGGAATGGGAGTTGTCGGCCACATTCAGAACTGAAAAATCGCTGACAAGATAGGCATTTGTGAGTGCGAGGAACGATAGCGCTATCAACGCAAATTGCGCGACAGCTGCCAAGCGGGCTTGCTGCATCAACGTGACATTGTTTGTCCACGCCCCATAAAGCGGCACCAACATTTGCCAAGCTGCAACAGCGAGTGCAAGGACGAGTGCGAAATGACCGAGTTCAACTGTCATTGCGTTTTCTGGCCCTCTTTCCAAACGCCCTTTTCTTTCAGCTTATCGGCAACATCTTTGGGCATATAATTCTCGTCGTGTTTGGCGAGAACAGTTTCCGCTGTCATCATGCCATCAGAAGTCAACAAACCTTCCGCCACGACGCCCTGCCCTTCGCGGAAAAGGTCCGGCAATTGGCCGTTATATGTCACCAACATGTTGCCAATCGTATCAGTGACAAGAAATGCAGTAGAAGTGCCATTTTTACTAACGGACCCTTTTTCCACCAATCCACCCAAACGAATGCGGGTGCCTGTCGGCAGTTTCTTTTCTGTCACTTCAGACGGCGTGTAGAAGAATACGATTGTATCGCGGATCGCATAGAGCACCAGCCCTGCTGCAATACTCAGCACAGCAAGAGAAGCCAAAATAATCGTAAGGCGAGTTTGTTTGCGGGTCATTTCAATTCCAGTTCTCTTGCAAGTTCATCTAGCAATTTCAAATTCACATCATTGCCAGTGAAATTTGTTCGCGCGGTGGCCAAGGCGACGGCCGATTTATCAGGTTCATTCAAAACCACACGGGCACGGATAAGGCGCAACCAGCCTTCAATATCGCTGGGATTTGCTTTCAGTTTTGCATCCAAGCCATCGACCATGCCACGGATCATCGCCATCCGATCTTCGGGTGCCATACCTTCGGCTCCTTGCATTTGTTCCACCGAAATCTGCGGTGCGGTGGCGTTGGGTGAAAGCTTTGTAATTTCCTGTTCAACGGTTTTGCGCCATGGCGCATCGGCGGGCGATTGTGCGAGCAAGGCTTCAAAGGCGATTTTAGCCTCAGCCTTTTTGCCTTCCTGAGAAAGCCCTAATGCATTGTAGTAGAGAGCTTTGGGGTGTTTTGCGTCCAGCTTCAAAGCCTCTTTGAAAATCGCAACGGTTTGTGCATTCATCAAGCCCTTGTTTTGATAGACCAGCGCTTCACCCATTGAGGCGTAAAGTTCGGCATTTGGCCCTTTGATGCGAATGAGATTGCCGATGGCATTTGCGGCATCACCATAGCGACCGAGGTTGATGTAGTTTGGAACCAGCAACTGCCAACCCTGCTCATCATTTGGGTTTTTGTCGAGTTGCTGCTCTACCCGCGCAATCAAAGCTTCCCAATCGTTCGAGGTTTCGGCGGCGGCCAGGCGTTCGGCCCTTGGCACATCGGGTAGACCATAGTTGCCAACCACAGAGTAAAGTGCTGCCGCAAAGACAGGGATGACCAAGAGCAAGTATTTCGGAAATGCTGCTGATGCTGCAACTGACTTTGCCTCTCGGCTGGCATTCAGCAACCGTCGGCTGATTTCAATGCGTTGCGGTTCGGCTTCCTCCGGGCTTAATACGCCAGAGGCCACGTCTCGGTCCAACTCGGTCAGTTGGTCTTTATAAATCGCCAATGCACCTTCGCTATGACTATCAGATGCAGCACTTGAAACTGGCGTTTTTGCGGCCAGCAATGCGCCAACCGTGGCTAAACTCAAGACGGCTGCCAGAAGCCAAAACATCACCATTTGCAACTCACCTGCGCCATCGTCGAAACATAGGGGGTAAGGCATTTGAACCCGCCATGGCGCAGTGTCGCATGGGGCAAGCGTTCTGTCGGAAAAACATGGAGTGTTGCGGGAGCCTTTGATAGAAGACCATCAACCCATCGGGATTTATTCATGTCGCAACGTTATTCCATTTTCTCCCTCGCCCGCAATGCGCTCGGTTACCACAAGGATTGGGAGCGTGCTTGGCGTTCGCCCAACCCGAAAGCGGAATATGACGCCGTCATCGTTGGTGCAGGCGGACATGGGCTTGCGACGGCCTATTACCTTGCCAAAAACCACAAGATGACCAACATTGCCGTGGTTGAAAAAGGCTGGCTAGGCGGCGGCAATACCGGACGCAACACCACCATTATCCGCTCCAACTATCTGCAAGACCCCTCCATTGCGATTTATGAATTGGCGCGCTCACTCTATGAAGGCCTGTCGCAGGAACTGAACTACAACATGATGTTCAGCCCGCGCGGCGTGATGATGTTGTGTCAAACCCAGCACGAACTTCGTGCCTTCCAGCGCACGGCCCATGCCAACCGTTTGGCGGGCCTTGACTGCCGGATGATTTCGCCTGCCGAAGTCAAAGAAATCGCCCCCATCATCAATGATGATCCGAATTGCCGTTACCCGATTTTGGGCGCGTACTATCAACCCCGTGGCGGCACTGGGCGGCACGATGCCGTAGCATGGGGTTACGCCCGTGGCGCTGACGCCATGGGTGTAGATATTATTCAAAACTGTGAAGTTACAGGCATTCAGCGTGATGGCGGCAAAGTTGTTGGCCTCGAAACATCACGCGGTGTGATCAAGACCAAGAAGATTGGCGTTGTCACAGCTGGCCATGTTTCAACAGTCATGGATATGGCGGGCGTGCGCATGCCCATTGAAAGCCAATGTTTGCAGGCGCTGGTGTCGGAACCGATTAAACCTGTTCTGGATTGTGTCGTCATGGCCAACACCGTGCATGGTTATATCAGCCAGTCTGACAAGGGCGAACTGGTGATTGGCGGCGGCACGGACTCTTATAATAACTACGCCCAGCGTGGTTCTTTCCCAGCCCTTGAACATACGATCACGGCTTTGGTTGAAACCTTCCCCATCATCTCGCGTCTGCGCATGCTCCGCCAATGGGGCGGCATTGTTGATATGACGGGGGACCGTTCCCCCATCATCGGCAAAACGCCGGTTGATGGTCTCTATGTCAATTGTGGCTGGGGTACGGGTGGCTTCAAAGCCATTCCCGGTTCCGGTTGGGTATTTGCTGATACCCTCGCCAACGAACGTCCGCACCCGATTGCTGAAGCATTTTCACTCAACCGTTTTGCCGAAGGCCGCCTGATCGACGAAAGCGTCGCAGCAGCCGTGGCGCATTAAGGAACACCTCAATGCTCGTTGTCACCTGCCCTGTTTGCGGCATTACCGGAGATGAAACGGATTTTCATGCCGGCGGCCAAGCCCATGTGGCAAGGCCCGCCACCACCAATGCCGAGGGAATATCAGATGAATCTCAAAAGGATTATCTGTTCATCCGGCATAACCCAAAGGGCTTGCACTTTGAACGTTGGCGCTGTGACCGTGGTTGCGGCAAGTGGTTCCATGCGGCGCGTGACACGGTGACGATGGAATTCAAAGCCTACTATGGCATCACCGAACTGCCTCCGGTGGAATTGCAAAAACAAGCAAAAGGTCCGTGGGCGGATTATTTCAAGATGCGCGCAAAGGCGAAGTGATGACTGGAAAACCTTATCGTTTGCCCGAAGGCGGCAGCCGCATTGATCGCAGCAAGCGCGTGACCATCACATTCGATGGCAAGAGCATTGCTGGCTTTGAAGGTGACACCGTTGCCTCAGCCGTTTTGGCTGCGGGTCAAAAAATCTTTGGCCGTTCCTTCAAATATCACCGTGCGCGTGGTGTTGTTGGCTTGGGCTCGGAAGAAATGAATGCGCTGATTGGCGTTGGCACGGGTGCCAGACATGAACCTAATTTACGCGCCACGCAGATCGAGTTGTTTGATGGTCTGACAGCCGTTTCACAAAACCGTTGGCCTTCGCTGACATTTGATATTGGGGCTATTAACAGCAAGCTGTCACGCTTTTTGCCCGGCGGATTCTACTACAAAACCTTCATGTGGCCGCAGGCATTCTGGAAGCATGTGTATGAACCCATCATTCGCCGCTCAGCTGGTTTGGGCAAAGCTGCGACAGAACGCGACCCTGACACCTATGAGCACATGCACGCCCATGTGGATGTGTTGGTTGTGGGCGGCGGGATCGCGGGTCTAACTGCTGCGGAAGCTGCTGCACATGCGGGTGCGCGCGTGTTATTGGCTGATGAAAATGCCGTTCTTGGCGGCATTGCGGATTTGATGGCTGGCAGTGTGGATGGTGCTTGCGCTGTTGACCATGCCTTGGCCATCGCTTCACGCTTGAAGGCCATGCCCAATGTTGAGGTGATGACGCGCACAACCGTCGTGGGCCACTATCACCACAATCACTTGATGATGTGTGAGCGCGTTGCTGACCATGATCCATCGTTGTTGGCTGCGGGTGCACCGCGCCATCGCTTGTGGAAAGTGCGCGCTGGCCACGTCATCCTCGCAACGGGTGCGCTTGAGCGCCCGATTGCGTTTGCGAACAATGACCGCCCTGGCATTGCGCTGGCCTCTGCCGTGCGTGGTTTGTTGGAACGACAAGCAGTTGCACCCGGCACCAATGGTGTGGTGTTCACAAATAATGATGACGCTTATCTTACGGCACTCGCTTTGCAAAAGGCTGGCGTGAATGTGCGTGTGGTGGACTCGCGTCAACGGGCTGAAGGCACATTGATCACACGCGCGAAAGACGCCGGCATTGAGATCAATTTCGGCAGCGTAATTTCTGCGGTTGAAGGCAGCCATGGTGTGACGGCAGTCAAAATTGCCGCCTATCGCAAGGGCCAAGGCCGCGTCATCACCGAGAAAAAAGTGAACTGTGATTTCATCGCCATGTCGGGTGGTTGGAACCCTGCACTGCACATCTGGTGTCACAACGGCGGCAAGATTAAATTTGATGATGCGCTACATTCGTTCCGTCCCAACACGCATACGGACGCCATCACTGCCGTTGGTGCGGCGAATGGTACGATGTCGTTGGCTGATACTTTAACCGAGGCGCAAATAGCGGGTGAAGCTGCTGCAAAATCCATTTTCAAAAAAGCCAAAGCCGTAAAAGCCAAAGCTTACAAAATCGAAGAACCTGTTCGCGCCGCACTCGAACCCATTTGGTTTGCACCAGCCACAGGCAAATACAATGAAGGCAACAAGCACTTCATCGATTTCCAAAATGACGTGACGGCGGCTGACCTTGAATTGGCCCAACGCGAAGGTTACGAATCCGTCGAACACACCAAACGCTACACCACTTTCGGCATGGCGACGGACCAAGGAAAAACCTCTAACCTCAATGGCTTGGGTGTTCTTTCTGAAGCAACAGGTAAGACAATTCCAGAGATCGGCGTCACCACATTCCGCCCACCCTATACGCCGTTTTCATTCGGTGCCATTGCGGGCTCGCTAACAGGTGAGTTGTTCCTGCCCATCCGCCGCACGCCGATTTTTTCGTGGCATAAAGAACGGGGTGCCACCTTTGAACCGGTAGGCCAATGGCGACGTGCTTACACCTACACAGGTGCTGGCGAAGACAAGCATGCGTCGATCAATCGAGAAATCCTCAGCGTACGGAACAAGGTGGGCATGCTCGATGCTTCAACCCTTGGCAAGATTGAAATCAAAGGCCCTGATGCGGCTGAGTTCCTTGATCGCATGTACACGAACATGTTCTCCAATCTTAAAACCGGGCGTTGCCGCTACGGCTTGATGATGAATGAGTTGGGCTTTCTCACCGACGACGGCGTGACTGTTCGCTTGGGTGATGACCACTTCCTCATGCACACCACATCAGGTGGTGCAGACCGAATTGCAGCGCACCTCGAAGAGTGGCTGCAAACGGAATGGACACACTACAAAGTCTTCGTCACACCAGTCACGGAACAATGGGCGCAGTTTGCCATTGCGGGCCCACGAGCGCGTGATGTGTTAGCCAAGCTCTCGCCTGATTTTGACATTTCAAATGAAGCCTTCGCTCATATGGATTTCAAGCAAGGCAAGCTCGGCCCCTACCCTGTTCGCGCCTATCGCATCAGCTTCTCTGGTGAACTCTCCTACGAAATTGCAGTACCTGCAAACATGGGGCAGTCGTTGTGGAATGCGATCATGGCAGCGGGTGCGGAATTTGGAATCGAACCCTATGGCACCGAAGCCTTGCACGTGTTGCGCGCCGAAAAAGGCTACATCGTCATTGGCGATGAAACCGACGGCACCACAACGCCCCATGACGTTGGCCTGAGCGGTCTTGTGTCCAAGAAGAAAACGGACTTCCTTGGCAAACGTTCGCTGGAACAATCCTATCTTGCCGGGCCAAACCGCAAGCAATTGGTGGGCCTGCTCACCGAAAACCCAGAAGATGTTTTGCCTGATGGTGCCTATGCGGTGCGTGCGGTGAAGGACAAGCCTCCCATGGAAATGATGGGCCAAGTGACGTCAACTTACATGTCGCCCACACTCGGTCGCTCCATCGCCATGGCACTCATCGAAAATGGCCGCGCCCGCATGGGTGAAACCATTTCATTCCCGCTTGAAGGCGGCAAAGTTATGCGTGCCGTTATTACCGATACAGTCTTTTACGACAAGGAAGGAGCACGGCTGAATGCTTGAGCTCACAACAACAAGCGCATTGGCGCATCGCAGTGAACCCACCAATCTTGCCATTTCCATGCGCGAAATTGCAGGTCGCGGAATGATTGATTTACGTGGGTTGACCACCGACAAGAAATTCATGTCTGCTGTCAAATCTGTGTTGGGTTTCGATCTGCCAAAAGCGCCACGCACGGCGAATGCCTGGGGCGATATGAAAGCCCTTTGGCTTTCCATTGACCAATGGCTCATTCTTTGCCCTGGCGACAAAGCCAATGAATTACTGGCTCAGTTAACCGTAGCGCTCAAAGGCATTCACTCGCTTGCCGTTAATGTATCAGACATGCGCGCCATTATCCGTGTTGAAGGTGAACATGTGCGCACCACGCTGATGAAGGGCACGTCGATTGATTTAACGCATGACGACTATCCAGCCGGAACCGTGCGCCGCATGCGTTTTGCCGAAATTGCTGCCTTGCTGCATATCATCGAAGACGACGTGATCGAGCTCTACGTTTTCCGTTCTTACGCAGATTACGCGTGGGAATTTCTATTAAAAGCCGCGCGCAAGGGCAGCGAAGTGAAACTATTCGCTGGCGCTTAAATTGCGCGTTCAACATCAGTATGGGTAAAGTCATCGCCTTTGAAGAGAAGTGGCATGGCTTCAACTTTGCATGCACTGTAAACCATACAGTCGCCAAAGTTTAATTGTGCTTGGTTTTGCTGACCTTTGCCATAGCTCAAAAACGCCCTCGCAGCATTGACAGCCATTTCCTCCGTATAAGGAATGATTTTTATGTTGAGTTGCCGCAAAAAAGTATCAAGCCGCTGAACCCCTGCATTTGAAGTTTGGCTTGCAAGAACCATTGATGCTTCCAAGTATGTCGGCGTGATGATCAAGGATTTTGACGACATGGCGATTGCTTCGCTATAAACAAATGCGTCGGTTTCCTGACGCAATATTGCGACGATTGCCGACGTATCGATAATCATCGGCTGGGAATTCCGAATTCGTCATACCCGAGGACTTCGTCGTCAGTTAAAGTTGAACCGGTTGTCGGCAAGGCAGCATAGTCCGCTTGGATTTTGCGAATAGCTTCCATTCTCTCTTCAAATTCCGAGGTTGTTCTCAGGCTGGCAACCCGTATTGCTTTCTGACGCTCAAGTTCCCGCCTCAAGCCTTCGAGTGCTGCTTCAGTGATCGATTTTCCGGTCACGCGCGCAAGCTCTCGCGCCGTTTCTTCAAATTCCCGATTCTTGATGCTTAACGCCATCATAGGTACCTGCTATAAATAATTATATAAGGTATCAAATTCCCACTCACCCGTCAACGCGCTTGAATTCCAGCAACGTAAAGAACCCCCAAGGCTTGAGTTGTTTCAAACTGACGAGGCGCAGCTTGTCACTGACCAAGACGCTGTCCACTGGAAATTCCGGACGCCAACCCAATTTGGCAGCGTGTTTCGACATTTTCTTTTCGACAATGCCACGCAAGCCACTTTCAACGCTGAAATGATTGGCGATCAATACTGTTCCGCCAGGCTTAGTCACACGCGCCAATTCATGAACAACTTTTGCAGGTTCTGGCACAACTGTGAGCACATACATGGCTGTTGTCACGTCAAAATGTCCGTCTGGAAAATCCAGCGCCGTCGCATCCATCACCATGAGCGCATCGATATTGGTCATGCCTTTGCGCTTCAATCGCAATTTTGCCCGCGCCAACATGTCAGCGGATAAATCAATGCCCGTCACCCGCAACTGGTCAGCATAATGCGGCAGTGCTAAACCTGTACCAACACCAACTTCCAAAAGACGACCTGAAAAATGATTGGCGCGCTCGACAGTCTGCTTAACGCCAGCTTCAACCAGTTTTCCAAACGTCGCATCATAAAAGGGCGCCCAGCGCTTGTAGGCGACACGCACGTCTTCAGGAGCCATTTTGGCAAGTGTTCGGGTCAATTGAAGTCCCTCCAACGCATACATAACTATGCGTCGCAAATAATTCAATTATAGTCGTAAATGCAAGCCTAATAGAACTTAGCCGAGTTTCGGCACCATCCAGCCTAGCAGTTTGTCAAAGCCACCGAAGGGATAAAGGTGTGGTGCGGCAATGCCAAGATCTGGCTTGTCAAAATGCAAGGTCGCGAGTTGATCAACAAATTCATCAGGCGTCGAAACTGAAAGCAACTTCGTCACGTTCAAGGCTTGCTTACGAATGAAGCGTGCAGAATTACCAACACCACACATGGCCGCATATTTTACGAGTGTTTTAATCGTTGCGGGGCCAGGCACGCCCACATGCACTGGTAAATCAACGCCCTCCTTGCGCAAATTGGCGGCCCAAGCGGCAACTGGGTTTGCATCAAACAAGAATTGCGTAGCGATGAAACCTTCGATGTTGTTTGCTTTCAGCCAGTCATTCTTTTGCTTTATTGCTTTCAGCAACATCGCTTCGCCATGGATCTTCGTAATATCGGGGTTACCTTCAGGGTGCCCCGCGATGCCAATGCGCTTAATGCCTGCTTGTTGAAATGCGCCCGTTTCGAGAATTTGAATCGCCGCGTCATATTTTCCAATAGGCTGTGGTGCACCACCGCCCAAAGCCAAAACATCAGTCACGCCAGCACGTTTTGAAAACGCGTCGAGGCGATATTTCAAATCGTCTTCGTCGCGCACAAATCGCGCCGGAATATGGGGCACAGGATTATAGCCAGCAGCGCGCAATGCTGCCACGGCTTCAACTTGCCCCTCTAAATCAGCCGCATCAATCAAGGCGACAAAGACAGTCGAACCCTCAGCAAAGCCCGGGCGCAACAGGGGAATTTTGTCAATTTGCTTGGCAGTGATTTCGATTGAAGCCTTGCGCAAATAGCTTCCGACAGGGTTGCCCAAGGTCGCTGATACCGCGGGAGTGAAAGTCGTAGGTGCGCTCATTATCCGTGCCTCTAAGTCGTGAGAAGGCAAAGATCATAGAAAACCGTTGATTTGTCATGAAGATTTGCGACATCCGAGCCGCGTTACCGACTTCCAACCCAAGTTAAGGTCGTTTTCAGAACATCAATGGCGCTAGTGGACAAGTTCTCAAATCTGGCGCATCATTGTGTTTCGGAGGTTTCCTATGCTCGGCGAAAAACCAAAAAATCTTACTCAGTCCATTGCGCTCATCCTTTTGCCTGAGTTCACCATGATGCCGGTCACCTCTGTTATTGAACCTTTGCGCCTTGCGAACCGCATGTCAGATAAACCGCTTTATAAATGGACACTTCATTCGATTGACGGCCAACCCGTTGCTGCATCGAGCGGCATACTAACGATGGCCAATGGCGACCTTGAAACCATTCCCGCTGATGCAGCGGTGATTGTCTGCGGCGGATTGAACATTCAGCACCACACAGACAAGCGCCTTTTGAGTTGGCTCCGCAAATCGTCGCGCCGCGGCGTTGATATCGGTGCTGTTTGCACCGGTGCACATGTGTTGGCAGAAGCGGGATTGCTGGACGGTTATCGCTGCACCATCCACTGGGAAAACCTGCCGGGCTTTACCGAAGCATTCCCTGATATTGATGTGACGGGCGGATTGTTTGAAATCGATGAAGATCGCTTTACCAGTGCGGGTGGTACCACGGCGTTGGATATGATGCTGTCACTCATCACAACGCAGCATGGCCCAGATATGGCGGCGCAAGTGGCCGAAACAATTTTGCATTCGCCCATTCGCCACCACAGTGAAAATCAACGGTTGTCATTGCCAGCACGCATTGGTGCAAGGCACCCCAAGCTTGTGGCCATCATTGAGAAGATGGAAGAGAATCTCGAAGATCCGTTGTCGCCCAGTTTGCTTGCAAAACAAGCAGGGCTTTCCACACGGCAGCTTGAACGATTGTTTCGTCGCTACCTTGATCGCTCACCGAAGCGCTATTATTTAGAGCTGCGATTGAAAAAAGCCCGTTCCTTGCTTTTGCAAACCGATATGTCGGTCATCAACGTGGCACTCGCCTGCGGGTTCTCATCACCCTCACATTTCTCAAAATGTTATCGCGCCTATTATGGCCGCACGCCATACCGTGAACGTGGCGTTCCTGCCGCTGCGGGCATGGAATAAAACAATCGGGGAGCAGCTCCGTCGAGCCGCTCCCCTTTGACAAGCTACCCGCGACCGGGGGCAGTAGACAGGTATTCCGCTTGCCAATCTCAAAAACAACTTATGATTGTTTGTTTTTCTGTTGGTTCATTCACAAAATCGTGAACGCATAAAATCTATTTAAATTATGCTTGGAATTGAATCAAGTTGTTCGACCGAAATCCACGTCGTTTAAGTGTACTATCGGTGCTTAAAATTAAGCTCAATAAAATGAATTACTTGCAATTTTAACGTGTTTTGAAATCGTTCAATAACGTAGATTTAGTCAAGCAAGGCCGGGAAGTAATAGTTTCGCGCGTAAACCACCTAAAGTGGCAAGGTCCAACTCAACTTTTCCGCCATACATTGCTGCTGTTTCAGTGACGATATTAAGGCCCAAACCTGATCCCGGCTTCGACTCATCCAACCGTTGGCCGCGCTTCAATGCAACTGAACGCTTCTCTGGCGGCAAGCCCGGCCCGTCATCGTCAACTTCAATCAGCAAGCGCGGGCGGCCATCGTCTCCTGCTTGCGTCAACAAATTCGCACGCACCTCAACTTTGCCTTGGCTCCACTTGCAGGCGTTGTCCATCAAGTTGCCAACGATCTCTTCCAAATCCTGTCTCTCACCACGGAACTTCAATCCCGGTTGGCAACTCACCGTCACGGCAACACCTTTTTCCATGTTGATGCGTTGAAGCGTGCGCGCAAGCGATTGTAGAACTGGTTCTACATCAGTTGCTGCACCTATCGTTTGGGCTCTGGCTGCGCGACGGGCCCGGTCAAGATACATATTGACCTGATCGCGCATCACCCCAATTTGTTCTTTGACCTTGTCGGCCAAGCCACCTGGGCTTTCCCGCGCCTCATTTGTCAGTACACTGATGGGTGTTTTTAGTGCATGCGCAAGATTACCGACTTGCATGCGGGCACGATCAATAATTTCGAAATTAGATTGAATGAGCAAATTCATCTCATCCGCAACAGGCTGCATTTCCGTTGGAAAGTTACCATGCAGCATTTCAATTTTACCGGAACGAATATCATTCAGCTTCTGCTGCATTTCTGCCATGGGCCGCATGGCATAGCGTACTTGGAAGAAGATTGCGCCAAGCAGGCCTAATCCGAGCAAACCAAGCGACACGTAAAGCGCATTGCTAAATGCCCGCACTTCATTTCGCAGTTCGTCAAAATTTCCTGTCACGAGAAATGCGTATTCGCCTTCAATATCTTTAAACGTAACGCGCTGCTCCATCGCGCGAAGCTGTTGCCCCGCCGGATTCTTGAACGCAAACGATGCAATGCGCTCTTCATCGCGCGCGCCAACCAGCGTTTCATCAACAACGATGACCTTGGCCAATTGTGAAGGCGACAGAAGCGGCTTTTGCGTGGGCTTTGGGGGAATAACCTGCCAATTCCAACCCGACTCCGGCAACGTAAAGCGGGAGTCAGTCATGTTGCCAGTGAGTTGCGGCGAACCGTCTTCACCTGGAAAAACATTGGCCGACAAACTGTCGAGTACGGCCCGCAGGCGCGCATCAAAATTGCGCTCCAACGCTTGTTGAAACAAGCCAGACAGCACAACGGAAGCCAATGCCAACAGCACCAGCGCAACAACAGCGGCCGACACAGTCAGCCGCAGCGAAAGTGAATTACTTCTCATCACCCTGCTCGGACATACAATAACCCATGCCACGAATGGTGTGCAGCACGTCGACGCCCAACTTCTTGCGCAAGCGGCCAACGAACACTTCGACAGTATTGGAGTCACGGTCAAAGTCTTGATCGTAAAGATGCTCAACCAATTCCGTGCGGGACACCACTTTGCCTTTGTGGTGCATCAAGTAAGCAAGCAACCGAAACTCAAGCGACGTCAGTTTAATGGGCATACCATTGACGTTGACGCGCGCACCCTTGGTATCAAGCTCTACAGGTCCACAAGTAATTTCACTCGTCGCATGGCCAGCCGTGCGGCGCACAAGGGCACGAATGCGGGCCAATATTTCTTCCATGTGAAAAGGTTTGGTTACATAGTCATCAGCACCGGCGTCAAAACCAGCAACCTTGTCGCTCCAGCGATCACGGGCTGTGAGAATCAGAACTGGCATTTTCTTACCCGCACGGCGCCATTTTTCGAGAACACTGACGCCGTCTAAAACGGGTAAACCCAAATCCAAGATTACGGCGTCATAAGGTTCGGTCTCGCCGAGGTAGTGGCCTTCTTCGCCGTCCAAAGCTTTGTCCACAACATAGCCAGCATCGCCCAAGGCCGTCACTATTTGACGGTTCAAGTCAACATCGTCTTCCACAACTAAAATGCGCATGCGCTCACCACCACTTTATCGGTCGCGGAGCTTTCGAGCGTCAGACAAGAGCACCAGACGATGCATCCACCAGAACGCGCGAAACTTCGCCACCTTGCTTCAAAGTGACAGCATAAACGCCCGAGGGCAAGAGTTGAACGCGCAAGACCTTGGAACCGGGCCAAGACCGCTTGGCAATGGACGCCGCTTGCGAGGGCGAAACCGCCACGTCAGTGTCGCCATAGGCTTCTTCTTCGCCAGCATACTGGGAAATTTCATAATCTTGAGCAATTGCACGGCGAAATTTGTGGCCCAGCCGAAATTGTCCGGCTTCGGCAGAAAGGCTGAAAATCAAGCCCAGCGCCATAAAACTGCCCAAAAACGCCCCCGTTTTTTTCATCACATCTAACTCCTTTAAGTGAGGAGCTTTGTATCAAAACTTAGCTGAACGTGGGATGAACGGAAACGGCAATATTGCGCCGCACAACAATGTAAGCTATTGATTTATATAAGTTGCTAGAACACATTTGCAAGTCATTTTCGAATTTTCGGCGCAATCACCTGCCCCGCAACCTTCTCCAACGTACGCCCACCAATATAGCCGCCGACACCCACCGACAGGAAATCCCAGAATTGGTTTGGTAGGGCTTGCCAGCGTGGGTTGAAGGGAATCGGTGTGCCAACAATCAAATCCAAAAGCGGTATCACCAACCCTACGAACACAATGAAGCCCAACAAGGTGAGCATCAACAAGGGCCGCCAACTGCGCGTCAGCCAGTGCTCGGACTTGATTTCAGCAAGAATGATGGCCTGTTCCAATTCCTGGGTTTTGCCAAGATGGTCTGTCAATTTTGTTTGCAATTCCGACTCAAGTTTGCGGCGCAATTCCTGGTCTTTGACAAAAGCATCAAGCGCCTTCGTCACGGGTCCATTCATAAGGCCAGTTACCATATTCAAAATCAGTGCAGCAGGTAGCGCCATCACACGGCCTCCTCTTTCATCTTTTTCAAACGTTCATAAATGATCAACAATAGAAATGCCGTGATCGCCAGCAACAACGCGATGGAAGCCAGCTTCTGCGACGTCGCAAGCCAAGTTTGCGCAACAGAGAGCAGTACACCGACAGCAGCAGCCCAAATCGATTTGCTTTGCAGCACAGGCTTTGCGTTAGCCTGTTCAACCACAGTTTTTTCCGGCTCAATGTTCGAAGCTTCTGAGGCAAACAAGGCTGCCTCTGCCGCACGACGGCGCACCAAGCCGGGAAGTATACGCCCCCCCGCTTTATTCCACAGTTGCAGCCGCCGCACGACAGCTTGAAAATCGCTGCGGTTGACAGCCGACAAAACACTGGACTTGCGAAAATTGCCGAGGCCCACGTTGTAGGCGAAACTTACGAGTGCCGAAAATTGAGCGTCCGATATTTTGATCTTGACCAATTGTTGCACACCACGCGCAAACACATCCACATCACGCGCAAGAATGTTGTCACCTTCCACTTCGGTAATTGTCATGCCGGGTTTCACTTCCGGCATGCCTGCCATTGACGTGTGACCATAACCAATGGTCCAAACGCCAACCGCATCGCGATAGGCATGGGTTCGGAACCCCTCAAATTGTTTGATGAGGGTCAAGCCTTCCTTTGTCAGTTTCATGTTTGATTTCCTAGTGCCCCGCACGCAAAAGAGCGGGTAAATAATTGCTGGACAAGGCACCGATCGCTGCAGCGAGCGAAAGAGCCGCCGTTAAAATCAACCAACCGCCACGCGCACTTACCAGCGCATCACGAATTTCGCGGACATCGGCACGAATGCCTTGTAATTCACTTTCAACTGTTTCCATCCGGGCTTCCAGCCGGCCAACTTCACGTTCAACATCTGTCATCGCGTTGTCCTCAAGGTGCCACGCGCATAAACAATGCAGGCACATTGCTGCTTGTTTCTTCGGTTGCGTTATATCCCCAAATTGCGGGTGCTGATGTCGCAAAAGCCAAAGTTCGTCGCAACAGTTTGGCGGCAACCGTTGTGGGTATCGCGGGATATCCAAGAATTGGACTGCAATAAGGTTGGTGAGCATTAACAGTCGCAGTTGACGATGAGCGCAAGCCGATCCAATAAAGTTCACCGCGCACAAAATTCATCACTTGGGCTGTTGATTTGAATCCAACCGAAGAAAAATCCACCGTTCCTGACTCAAAAATCAGATCATTTGGATGTCCAAGCGCGTCGGAATTATAACACACGATTTTGCCGAGTGCTGCTGCAATAGCTGTCGAACATAATGCCCCAACCTGATCAATTGTGAGGTCAATCGGGCACAGCCAAGGTGCAAGATCAATTCGATTGGCCACTCCTGCCAAAGTTGTCAACGTTGTGGTGTTATCCGAATTCACATGCCATCGACCGACTGATGTTTTGTAGGGAATTGGGACGTTTCCTCCTGCTGATGATGCAGGCGCTGACCATGCACCGTCAGCCCGGAGAAAAGCGGTGGATCCGCCACCCGATGCTGGCACCACTCCCTTTTCTGATGCCCCAAACACGGGCAAAGACGATAACCCTTGCGGTAGCGAAACAACACCTGTTGCACGATCAATCGTTAGCGCTTCAAACCAGCTTGCGCCGTCGGCACTGACTTTGAAATGAAAGTTGTCATCGCCAGTTGTGCCAAGTTCAGCACGCCCCGAAAACCCTGTTTGCCAAAGAATTGAAGCCGTATCACCAGCGGCATTCTTGTTGAGCTTGATTTGATGACCACTGCCCGCGTGATTGAAAAGTGTTGCATCAGACGACACGATGAATTTGTTCGTCGCATCGGCAGCAGCATTGACGCCGATGAGCTGCATATTTTGCAACGACGTTGGCACACCACCTGCCGCCCAACCTGTACCCGTATATGTCAGTAAAACATCTTCATCGGAAACCCAAAGCCGCCACCCTTCTTTGGGCACCACATAGACCCAGGCCCCTTCAAGCCACATTGCAATTTGGCCCCCGTGAGTCGCCCACGACCCTGTTGGCAAAATTGGAATGAGATAACGATCACCCAACGTCGGAGCAACAGGCGGCGCAGCAATAACACGCGACACAACGGCCAAATGCACAAGCGCATCAAGGCGCGAAAGTGCTTCATTCACGGTCACATGCTTCTGCGCTTGCGCCGCCTCCAAGTAGGGCAAATTCAGATTAAGAGAGTCAGACATTCACTATTCCTTCCAAAATTGTTCCCGCACCAAATGAAGCGCTCACTTGCGCGACCCGCAGCGAAAGTGTTGCAGGTGGAGCGCCAAAATCCGCGAGCATTTCTGCAGAGCTATAAAATTGTTGAGGTGCAGACGTTGACCAACTGCGCCCAACATTTGCGCCATTCATCACTTGCAATTGATAGCGCTCGCTGTCTTCCGACAGCGGCACATTTTCAATTTCCCACGCATCACCACCATGGCGAGTCTGCCGTGTCCAACTGATCAACACACCGCCAACCGCAGGCTTTGCCCGCACGTGCACCGGACGCAACGGTCGCAACGCTTTCAATGTCGGTGGTACGACAGCTGTGACATAGGCCGGATGACCGTGATCCAGATTAGCCGGACCGATCCGCCAGATTGAGGGCAAAACGGATTCAGATAGGGTTGACTGAACTTGCAACACCGCACCATTCATCAACACAAAGCGTTGTCCAGCAATGCGCAGAGGCAACATCTCGGCAAACGAACCAGACTGCGCTCGCAAAAGCCCGCGCAAGCGATATGTGTTATTGCCCGTCAGTTCAGCCGATTCAAATTGTAGAATTTCGTAACCATCGAGCTCCGAGCCGACTGCCACCAAATTTGCACCGCTTAACAGTTCTTCACGCGTTGCTGAAGAAAGCGCCCCGAAATCCAAAACGACATCTAACGCGTGTTGATAGTCCACCCGTCCGATGATCCCCGCAGGCAATGCACTCAGCAATTCGCCCATCGTGGCCTGCGCACCCACAACTGAATTGAATGCGTAACTCGTTCCGCCTTGCAAGCGCAGAACATTCAAACGACCCGGCCACGGCTTTGCTTGGGCCGCAATCCAAGGTGTTGCCGGTTGCACCGTTGTTGCGACGGCCAAATCCATCATCAAAACATCGGGAGGACCAAACACGTCAGGCAGTTTTGGGGAACCCGCGCGCTCAACCAAAACTGGAACATCGTAGACAGATGCATCATGTTGAAGCGCTTCACAGCGACGCGCTTCAGCATCGACCAATGCACGACAAGCGATAATCCTTGCCATCAATTGAAATTACATCCCCCGGCTCCAACGCAATTGACTGGGCAACAGAGTTAAACTGCGCTGATGTGCGCTGCCCCCACGCTTCGGCAAGTGCCACATCAACCCGTGCCTGAGCCAAACTTTGCGGAACAGCAGCGGGCAATTGCAAAACAATTTCACGGCTGCTTGCCGTATTGGCCTCACTCTGCTGCACGGCAGCAGTACGATAGTCCATTGACGATTCAATGTAGGCTAACCGCACTGAACGCGGCAGATCCGTTTCCTGCATGCGGGTTTCTTGCAACGTCAAGCGCTCACGTCCACTTTCGACCAAGTCGTCACGAGCGATGGCAAGAGAAGCCATTCCATCGCGCGGTTTGATTTTAATGACGCCTTCGCTTTCAACAGCATCAAGCGCAAAACTGCGGAGCAAGCCTTCAAGCGCGTCGCGGCCCGACATCGGGCGATCAAGCACGAATCCATCGACCAAATGTGATACGGCAGACACATCGACTGCACCCAATCCAAACCGCTGTGCCAAAGCAGAAATCAATTCACCCACATCAACAGCGCTCAAGCGTCCATTCAACCAATGGCCGCGCGCATAATTTGCACCATCCGCCCATACATCAATGCGTGCCGGAAATGCCGGAAATGGTCGTGCATCCCACGCCCACCATGCCGTGCGGTCATTCCGCAACATCGGCGCTCCGTACACGGATGACACGGGATTATGAACACCGCTTTGCGACCAATAGTTTTCAACCGCAGTCAAAAAGCGGTGTTGCATCACATCATCGCGCTGCCCACCAGAATAGTAAGGAAACGCACTTTCGGATGATTTTGCATCGTAAAATACATTGGGTTGGTTTGCCCCTTTGTCCACCGCCGGGCAACCCGCTTCCGTAAACCAAATGGGTTTAGACTGCGGCACCCAAGCTGTTGCAACAACTGCCTCGATGCCACCGGGACGATTGAAGTGAGGATTGCCCCACCAACTCACCAAATCCTTGTTACGATAAACCCACGGCTTGCCATAGGCCCCGTCGCTGATTGCCGTGCGGATTTGATTGTCGCGATCACTTTGCGACGCATAGTACCAATCAAAACCTTCACCACCTGCAATGCCGCTGGCCAAATAACTTTCGCTGTAAATTGAGCCCGCCGACACATCCAAATGCGTTTGCCCGTCGCGCCAATCTGCAAGCGGCATGTAGTTGTCGATGCCAATAAAATCGATGGCGGAACTCGCCCACAAGGTATCGAGATTGAAATAGACATCCCCTGAACCATCAGAGGGGTGATAACCAAAATATTCGCTCCAATCCGCCGCATATGAAATTTTCGCGGCGGGTAGAATTGCTTTCACTTCCACTGCCAAGTCACGCAACATCTCAACGAATGGAAACGCATTTGCAGCGTCACGCAGTCGTGTGAGGCCGCGCAACTCACTTCCAATCAAGAAAACCTCAACACCACCCGCCGCCGCGCACAACTTTGCATAGTGCAAAATCATGCGGCGATAGCTCCATTGGGCGGGGCCCAGAATAAAGCACTGCATCTGCAGAAATCGTAAATTGTGATGGCGTGCAATTGCCGTCGAAGTCATTTAACTGCGCGGTCACTGCCGCCGTCTTGTCAGGCGTTCCACTCAACCCAGGCGCAATGCTGCACGTTAAATTTCCGCGCCAGGGATAAGTCTGTTGTTGGGTGCCACCGTAGGGATCAGTCTTGCCATTATCAGTGGGAATATCCATCAACAGGAACGGATAGAACGTCACTTCCAACCCACGCGCATGCAGGTCTTGGATGGCCCGCACAACTGTCGCATCGGATGGTGTGCCACCATAGGCAGGTGCGCCATTGAAAGTACTGACGACAGCAGCACTCGCCCGCGTTTCGCCCGACACCTGCCATGTGGCACCCGTTGTCACCTTGCTGGCATTGTCAACACGTGGGCGCACGGTGCAACTGCCGCATCGCAGATCATCACCAAACCACGGCACGACGAGCGAAGCCGATTGCAAATTCGGGCACGTCGCTTGCAATTGATCCATCGACACCGACCAATCGGATTTTTCAGCTGAGGCATGGGCGTTTTCACTCACCGTCAAACCCCGTGCATCACTGCGCGTAATCAAGGCCGTGTCGTATCCAAACTCAGTGGAGCCTGGAATGATATTCACGGCATGAATCTTTTCGCCCAGACTGTTGCCACGCCGAAACACTTCGATTGACAGTTGCGGGAAACGATTGCCAAAGCGCTCCAGCGGCAAGCGCTCAAACACGATGTAGGCTAACCCGCGATAGGCTGGCGTTGAGGCCGCGCCTTCAACTGCGGAAATCAAACTGTCAGGCAGTTGCGTTTCACTGCCCGTATAAAGCCTTGTGGTGAAAGCCTCGATGTCAATCACCTTGCCATCGGCCCACACCCGGCCAATGCCGTCGATCTCACCTTCACATAGTCCGACAGCGAAGTTGCCAAAGTAGCTGTAACTCGTTGTCGTGGATTTTGGTCCGCCTTTTGACGAGGCCTTTTGTGTCTCGGTTGATACAACTTCTTCTAAATTGGTGGCCCAAATCACTTGGCCCGAAACCCGCATCCGGCCCCAAATTGCGGGGATTGCCGCCCCTTCTTCCGATGCCATGACGCGCAAATCATTGAGGCGCGGGCCTTCACTGTGCCGCTTGGCTCCGAACAGACGTTGGTCCACAATGTTGCCTGCAATGCCACCTACCGCGCGGCCAATGATGCCGCCAATAGGCCCGCCCACCAGCGTGCCAAGGGCCGCACCGGCGTAGGATAAAACAACAGTGGCCATGGATTAACTTTCTTGCGGAAAACGGAAAACAAAGGCCACGCGGCGCAACCACCACTTGGACAAAGAAATTTCAACAACACCCACACCCTCTTGAGCGTGGATCATGGTGGTCGCACTTGTGGCAATGCCTGCGTGCTTTGCAGGCAAATGTTGCTTCCATCGAAACAACACAACGTCACCGGCTTGCACATCATTCAATGCAACGGCCTGCATATGGCGTGACGCCGCTTCTGCCAGTGTTTCAATTCCGCCCGCCTCCGCCCAATCGGGCGAATAGGCAGGGGCAACTTCTGGCTCATCACCAACACATTCGCGCCACACACCGCGCACCAAACCGAGACAATCGCAGCCCACATGTTTCAAACTCGCCTGGTGGCGATAGGGCGTGCCAATCCAGCCGCGGGCAGCGGCGACAATTTCATTTACTTTGCTCATATGCGTTTGCCGCCATCATTGTTAGGGTCGGTTGACGCGGCAAAGCTCGCCACAAAATCGGTTCCCGGCATGTGGGGAAAGCCACGAAAATTTACGGCGTTCAAAAATTTTGTGCGACACGTCTCCAATTGTTTGTCGCAACCTGCCACCAGCTGCACCGCATCCCCGACTGACACCTGAAAACTCAAGGCATGACGCAAGTCAACACGTGTTAGTGCCCCTATGTTGCGTTGGCGTTTCACTGCGATTGATTTTCCGTTGCTGAAAACCAGTCGCCCATGCGTCGCCCAGTCATCAACAAAATTGACACCGCTCAACACCAACGCTGCATCCTCAATGGCGACAACCACAGCATTGCTCGTGAAGTTCGGGCTGGCCAAATTCACGCCGCAACGCACATCTCCCAGCAGGGCATCACAGCCAAATTGATAGACCCTGCCCTGCTGTTGCGACAGCAAATGTGAGAGGCCCCGCACTTCTGCACGAAACGCGCCATCACCATAGGTCACTTCACCGAGGTGCCCCTTGCGCATGATAACGCGTTGCGAAACATCCTGCCAATTCACCCGCCAGATTTCAATTTCAGCATGGTCAAAGTCTCCTGCCTTCAATCGCATTTCATCCAACTTCAACGACTGCAAAGCGCCTTCAGCTTCCATGTTATCAACCGACAAGCCCAGTGATGATTCAATGCTGCTTCCGGTAAAGCCCGCATCGGCTTCAAAGACCGTGGCATCAAAGCTCAAACTTTCGTCATGGTCCGTAAAGCCTAGAGTTTCTCCACTCTTCAACGTCACGCGCCAGCAATGGCAAAGCGTTGTGGTTCCACTGTCGAGGTGGGCTTGAAAGCCGGGAGGGAGTTGCCTCATGGCCGCACCTCGATCAGTGGAATTTCAGGAATTTCGCCCGCTTCGAAATGCGAGAGATTGATCGTGATTTCATCCGTGTCAAAACGCACGGGCACGTCAAATTCAAAGCCCGCTGTTACAACCGCACCAACGGCAGGTATGCTACCTGCGTTAAACGTAATCACGCCTGTTTGCGCTTCCAGCAAAAAGCCAGTTGTTGGCACGGCGTCAACGGCAACCAGCACAGAACCCACGACGGGTGCAGAAACATTCCGCACATAGTCACGCGATGGTGCGCCATAGTGTTTGACCAATTGAAACACGGCTTGCGTACCATTTCCTGTTCCCAAGATTTGGTCCGTTGCTTGCGGCACGGCATTCGCCGCACAGGATTTGAAATCCGTATGGTCCTTGAAGCGAAAGGCATGCAGCTTGCCGCGTCGCCCTTCAAAGAAATTGATCACCTCTTGCAACTGCTGAATGGATTTGACACCAAAACCAATGTTGTAACGACGGCGCGAATGGGCCCAGCGGCTATTGCGTTCTTCACGACCTGATGCTGTCGAAACAACATCGGTGCGCCGCTCTGGCCCACCTGTTGCCCCGCGCGAAATGGCGGTGGGCAGTCTTACATTGTCAAATGCCATTATGAATTCCTCTGCCCACGTTCCACCGCACGCGCCACCATGGCCGCCACTTGAGACTGCGATTGCCGAAAGCTCTGCGCATCTGGCGTTGAAATATTCACAGTCACCGAAGCACTTCCACCGCCGCCCATACGCACGCCAAGTTTGCCGTCGCTGCCGCGCGATAGCGGCATAATAGCTTCAGGCCCGGCTTCGCCCATCAACCCCGTGCCGCCCCGCATTGGGAACAAAACAGGTGAATTCACAATGCCGCCATTGGCAAAAGGCGTGATCACATTGCCTTTGGCATTGGCAAATAAGATTGCCCACCAAATTGCCCAGTGGTCGAAGCGCTTGTGACAAAGCCTGATTGGCCAGTGACAAAGCAAGTCCACGAAACACGTCGGATAATTTCCGCCCATGGATGACGGCACCTGCCAGTGAGGTCACCAATTTATTGCCAAACGAATCTGCAAGACGTGACAAGTCCTGCATCTCGTTCTTCAATTCTGCTGTGCGAAAATTGAATTGATTATCGTTCGTGTTCAATCCGGCCACTCCTTCATTAAGTCGTCCAATAAGTTGCGGTTCAGCCCCGCCTCACCGCGCAGAAACACAAGTTCACGCAATGTGCAGGTCCAGAATTCGCGCGGTGGAATGTGATAGGTGCCAATGCCAAGTCGCATCAGCTCTCCCCAGGGGAAGCGTTGCATCAGTCAACCGCGAAGGTGGCCTTGAGCAATTCCACCACAATGCGCATGAAGCCCGCTGCCCCATCACGCACGGTGAAGCGCCCAACTTCATCATCCGTCACGTTGTGTCCGGCACCGCGCAGTCCTGCACCAATCACTTTGATCGCGTCGGTCGCTTTGATCTTGCCCTGTTCAAACCGTTGCGCCAGCGACAACACATCCTCGCCGCCATAGGCGTGTTCCAATTCGGCCAACGCGCCAAGCGTCAAAACCAGCGTGAACGTTGCACCATTCAGTTCCGCTTCAATTTCACCACGATGTCGATTGGCCATGATTAGATCGCCGTGAATGTGAGGGGGCCAGCGGATTCAAGCGACATTTCAAATGTCACTTCACCATCATGGCGACCCGCAAATTCCAGTGCCGTGATTTGGAATAGACCTTCTATCGTGCCAAAATCGGGGATGATGGCTTGCCAATTCACAATCGTTGCATTGAAGAAATAGCCGCGCACCGTGGCATCGCTTGCAGCATCCTTGAAAATGCCATTACCGCGCAAGCCAGCTGACTTTAGCCCCGCACCTGCCAGCAATTCGCGCCACGCGCCCACACTTTCCTGCGAGGTTGAATCAACACTTTGCGCGTTGAATGCGATGGTTGAGGCGCGTAACCCCGCGACCGTTTGAAAACTGCCCGCACCCGTTGCATCAACTTTCAATAATAGGTCGCGGCCTTTTTGAGCTGCCATATTTATTCTCCTTAAAGTGGTTCAGTGGCGGCGCGAAACCGCAAGGTCGCGCCAAAATTCTTGTCGGATTTGCTGCGGGACACGCTCCAGAAAATGATGCGCAAATTGATCAACTGATGATCAACAAGTGTAAGATCAGCATTGTCCAAAACGGCTTCAATGCGGTTGCAGATGTGTTGTGCCTGCGCTCGACCACGTTCATTGCTGGAGACTTCCAACACCACGAAATGCTCGTGAGCTTTTTGGTCCGCAACACTCCAGTCGCGCGTTTCGATGCCTGCAAAATTTACAAACAATGGCGGCTCACCGCGCGGCACTTCATCAAACACATGGGCACCGCCCAGCAGTGCAATGAGCGCTGTATCGGCCAACAACGCCGCACGCATGGCCTGCTGCAAGGCAAGGGCCGCGTTCATGTGAGCCTCATCACGCGATAGGCATTGATCAATTCCAACACTGCGGGTGTCATGGGGCGCACGCCATCATCACCGCGATTTGCAAAAGCATCGGCGACCAAAAGTAATATGGCCTGCTTCAACTCTTGTGGAACCGCCGCAGCGTTCCCAAATCCGGCAACGAGCCTGATTTCAATGCCTTTGGCACGACGACCCGGCGGTGCTGGACATCGCCCCTCACGAAACACAAGGCGTGGCGGATTGGACGTTGCATCCAGAAAATAATGAGCGGGTTCAATCGTTGATGGGCGTATCATCATCACCATAGACAACAACATCGACAACAGCGCTGACCGGGTTCAAGCGCAAATCAATCACGCCAAACACAGGCCAACAATCCATGAATTGCGACCAGTTTTGCGTGATCAAACGCAGGCCCGTTCGGGTTTCAATACGGCGGCGGGCTGACGTAATCAGTACACTGATTAACACATCATCATCACCATGGGGTACGCGCAAGTGCGTCTTGGCTTCAGTCAAAGAGACGGGCTCCACGAGGGGTGGAGTTGTTAGAAGAAGGGACATTTATATTTCCTATCCAGAATCCGTCATCCCCGCGAAAGCGGGAATGACGATGCTTTAAAGTGAACGATTACCGACTTACGACACGCCAAACTTCACTGTCTTGATGGCGTCGAAATCCTGAATGCCGCCGCCCACGCGTTTCGTGGTGTAGAACAGCACGTAAGGTTTGGTTGAGTAAGGATCGCGCAACATGCGCACACCCACACGATCAACAATCAAATAGCCGCGCTTGAAATCACCAAAGGCCATCGCATGCGCATCGGTTGCGATGTCAGGCATGTATTCAGATTCAACGACGGGGAATGACAATAGAGAAGCATTGCCATCCGCCGTTGCAGCGGGCTGCCACAGGTAATTGCCTTGCGCATCCTTGAATTTGCGAATGGCGGCTTGGGTTGAGCGGTTCAACACCCAACGGCCATTCTGGCGATAGCCCGCCTTCAAGGAATAAATCACATCCACCAATTTGTCCGATGGATTAGACGCCGCAAATGCACCCGCAACGCCCGTAGCGATATAGCCCGTGTTGCCCCACGTCCAGGAAGCGTTGGCAACTTTGGTATAGTCCATAAAGCCCTTGGGCTTGTTGGTGCCATTACCGACAATGAAGGCTTCCGATTCCTGCTCGGCAAACACCGTTTCAACTTCGCGGGCAATCCATTCGTCCAAGATTTACTGCACTGTCGTCCAGCAGAGCCTGTGTGGCCGCCGGCATGGCGTAAAGTTCCATGGCCGGGAATTGCAATTCCGCCAGCGTTGGCGAATTGGTTTGCGGGCGAACTGCCGTTTCACCCACCCAACCTGCCGCCGCACCCGTTGTGGCGAAGGGCTTTTTATACATTGAAGACGACACTTGCCGCACATCGGCAATCTGGCGCATGGGTGATGCACGCGACAGCAAGCGACCAATTTCGGCTTCAGTTTCCTGCGGCACCAAATAGCCACCATCCGGATTGGATGAAATGCTCATGGCCTTGGCTTCAAGTGATGATAGGCCCTGAGATTCACCTTTGCGCACATAGCCATCAAAGGCACGCTTGTGTTCAGAGGGTTCAACCAACTTGTCTGCCGACAAAGCCGGACGACGCGATTTCAAAATCAATTCATCAACCGCCTTGTTGATGCGATCCACTTTTTCAGTGGTAATCACATCCGCACTCATGCGCTTTTCAATTTGCGCGAGGCGGTCGTCGTTGGCGTCTTTGAAAGCTTCAAAGGCTTGCAACACGTCATCGTGGGTCACATCGCTGTGTTGCGCCACTTTGGTTTCAAACGGTAAGTTCATATCCATGTGTTAAATCACTCCTAGCTGGACAATCGCGGGCGGAAGTTTGAAGTAAGCGTCTGCGCGGGCCCGAGCCGCGCTTTTCACTGTGCTCACACGGGCACCGTCCAACATGGGGAAGGTGACGAGTGAGATTTCCCATAAATCAACATGCAAAAGCTGGCGTGTGCCTGACACGCGATCATTCCGTGCACGGACGGTTTTGAACCCGATGGACAAACCATCAAGCCCGCCACTTTCCAAAAGCGCCAAAAGTTCGCGGCCGCGCTGCACTTTCAAATTCAAGCGCCCGCGCACCCAAAGCCCGCGTGGCTTTTCAAGAAGTTCAACCCAAGTGCCCACAGGTTCGGCGGGGTTGTGCTGAAACAACATGCGGATATTTTCAGCACCCTTGGTGCGGAGGCTTTGTGCAAAGGCACCCGCCATCACCACGTCGCCTTGTTGGTCGCGCTTGCCAAACAGGCTGGCATAGCCCTCAAAAACTCCGGTGCCCACGGCCACGGGCATAAGTTTGCCCGCCCCGCGCTGTAACAGTCGCTGGTTCATTGTTGATCCTGAATTGTCGTTTGATTAGTGGCCGTAACCTACGGCTTGGCGCTTTTCGTCTGTCGTCAAAAATGTTGCCTCATTCACACGCTTCCACAGCGCGTCACGGTCTGGTGCCAAAGCTTCGACTTGGTCCAAATCAGGCACCAATTTCAGCACGCCCTTCTCATAGGGTTGCAGCAATTGCGCGAGGCCATCGGCCATGCGGCTTGCCAGCGGCACAATGGTTTGTCGCCAAAAGCCTCGATTGGCCTCAGCGTAATTCGCGTAAGTATTATCACCCGGAATGCCCAGCAACATGGGCGGCACACCGAAGGCCAAAGCAATTTCGCGTGCTGCAATATTCTTGGCTTCAATGAACTCCATATCCTTGGGGCTGAAGCCCATTTCCTTCCAATCCAAACCACCTTCCAAAATCATGGGGCGGCCTGCATTGGCAGCCCCTTGATAAGTGCTTTCCAATTCCGACTTGAGGCGATCAAATTGTTCCGAGCTCAAGGTGCCATCACCCGCCGCAAACACAAGCGCACCCGAAGGCCGCGCCGCATTGTCGAGCATGGATTTATTCCAAGCCGATGCAGAATTATGCGTGTCAATTGAATGC
This sequence comes from uncultured Alphaproteobacteria bacterium, assembly GCA_963779145.1. Lineage (GTDB taxonomy): Bacteria > Pseudomonadota > Alphaproteobacteria > Rhizobiales > Aestuariivirgaceae > Aestuariivirga. The sequence continues at coordinate 87,409 of CAVZXJ010000032.1, read as the reverse complement.
GCTGCCGCTTCCAATGGTGACAAGCCATAGTAATCATCCGTTGGGTTGAACATCTTCACATGCAAAACATTCTCGCGCGGCATGCGCACCGATTGTCCGCCTACGGAATATTCAAAGCCTTCAGGCCAACCGGCTTTTGATGGTACAACGGCCATGCGGTCTGGTCGCAATGCGAAAAGTTCGCGTGGTGTTTCATCCAGTGTTACCAGTTCAGCATAGGCATTGCCCGCAACCATGAGAAAGGCATAAAGATTTTCAAACAGTTCCCGCCCCGTTTGCGCGGCATTGGGGCGTTGCAACAGATTGAGGAGCGGATGAACATCCACCTCCTTGCCATCAACGTGCAGCAACATTGGTATGGAAGCCGCGGCCTCTGCCACCATACGCACAGAACGATAGCCAACAACATTGCCAGCATAGCCCTCACGCGCCAGTGCCGCATAGTTCTTAGCTGTCCACTGGGGCCGACCTGCCGTGTGCAAAGCCACAAGTGAAGATGTGGCTGAAGATTTGGTTGAGAGTAGAGATTTTAGTTTTTGTAGCATTTGGGTTCCTTTGTCGGGCACCCCCTCCCCCCTTCGGGGTACTCCCCCGGCAAAGCCGAGGGAGATTTCTTCCTCCCTCAACTTGTTGGGGGAGTACGGCGAAGCCGGGAGGGGGTGCCTCACAACGTCCTCACTTTTGGCTCAGCCTTTTTCCGCAGCATCAATTCCGTCACAGCCCACACAAGCGCATCCAATCGATCAGGGCTTGCGCCTTCACCAATGCTCGAGCACATCTCGTCTTCCAAAGCCGCAAAACCACCCACGTGACTGATGCGGCCCTGTTCGTAAAATGCAGCAATTGGCTCTGCACGCGCTTGCTTGCCCCGCGAAGCATGCACAGTTTTGATCGGCACAGTGGCGTCAACTTGCGTCAATAGTTCCCGCACCATGTCGCCGCCTTGATTCACCTCCGCTACAATGCGGTCGGCATTCCAGCGTTGGTAGACCGCCACAACTTTCTCAGCCCATTGCAGGGGCCGCATGCGTTTCACACTTGCGTCTTCCAACACATAGCAACGGCCATCCACGCCCAACCCCACACACACAATGCCACAGGCATTGGACTTGGCATGGGATGTGGCAGGCGGGTCCACCGCCACCACAATGCGTTTTAACTCCGGTGCGGCTTTCCGACGATTGAGTTCAATCGTCTCACGCCGCCACAAAGCATTTGGGTCGTCCAATACCAACTCACCATCCAACTCCTGCCGACCAAGCGCTGTGTTCCCATATCGCGCCATCACGTCTTTCAAAAAGCTCGGGGCCAGTTGATTAGAGTTATCCAGAGTCTTGCTGCGCGTCACCACTGTTGCCGCGTCATTCATCAGCTCACGGATGAGTTTTGTTGCACGTGGTGTTGTGGTAATGACCGCTTGTGGAATTTCACCCAGTCGCAAAGCCATTTGCACATTCATCCACGCGGCTTCGGCTTGCTTCCATTTTGCCAGTTCGTCACACCACACCGCATCAAACTGTGGCCCGCGCAAACTGTCTGGCTCTTCCGCTGAAAAGACTTGCGCAATCGAACCGTTCTTCCATGTCAACGTGCGTTTCGACGGTTCATATTTTGGCCGCTCACCATCATGGTGGACCGACAATAGACCTGAAACACCTTCGATCATCACCAATCGCGCTTCATCATAGGTCGGGGCCACAATGGCGATGCGTTCGCATTTCCGAATGACGGGTTCAAAAATGCCGAGTGCCAAAGCTTTCACCCATTCGGCACCTGCGCGGGTTTTTCCCGCACCGCGCCCGCCAAGAACCAGCCAATTGCGAAATTCAATCGTTGGCGGCAGTTGCTGGTGCGGCCTCGCCCAGTAAAGCCACTGGTTGTTCAGTTCCACCACTTCCGGCGTCAGCAGGGCTGTCGATATTTTCAATGCCTCGCCATTCACGCTGGAGCCGATCAATTTTTCGCGCAAGCTGTTGACGTTGCTGCTCATCAAAATATTTGAATTCGCGGGTTTCTTTACGGCGGCGAAGTCTGTCTTTACGTTCAAGGTCGAGTACCTTTTCAATTGTGCGCACCAAAACATTGGCCGAGCGAATTTCACGTTCCGTCGAAAGCGCTGAAACGTCAGCACCAATATCCTTCACTTGGTCTTCAAGCTGCACGAGGCGTTGCTGCAACACGTCTTTCAAACGCTTAATTGTTGCGGCCGTGGTATCGAGCTTCGCAGGCGCTTTTGGTGCAACAGGTTTTGGAACAGGCTTAAGCCTGCCCCGCAAAACCCAGCCCCATTTCTTGGCGAAGCGGGAAAGACTGATAGCAGCAAGCCCAATGTCCGACGCGATCGATGCAACGGTTTCCTGGTCTTGCTCATAGCGCAAGCGAATATGCGCCCAAACCGGATCATCCGGCGGCGGAGTGTGTGTCATTCAAAATGTCCTTGTTAAAGTTCTGAGGCGTGGCCCCTCATCCGGCCCTCGCAATCGCAAGCGATTGCGGGGGCCACCTTCTCCCGCTCAGAATGCGGGAGAAGGCCAGTGACAATTGCCTTCTCCCGTACTTCTTACGGGAGAAGGTGGCCGACAGGCCGGATGAGGGAGAATTGGTTCCGAATGGAGAGGTCTCTTTCGTCCTCACCCATTTCTGGAGTGTGCCGAGAACTACATGAAGCACCGCGCGGTGTCAAGCATTATTTTCCTTGGTCGTGCATTTAGTTTATTTTCGTGCACTTTATTCCCAGTCAAGCTATTGTAAAATAATGGACATTCAGCAACTAAAATATTTGGCGGCTTTGGCGCGGGAAAAGCATTTTACCCGGGCGGCAGCGGCCTGCAATATTACCCAACCCACCCTTTCAGGGCGAATCCGCCAGTTGGAGCAGGAACTCGGTGTTCCCCTGCTGGAACGGGGCCAGCGTTTCATTGGTTTGACGCCGGAAGGCGAGCGCGTTTTGAAATGGGCGCACTTGATTTTGGACAATTGGCAATCGCTGCAAGGTGAATTGGCGTCCATTAAAGGCAAGAAGGGTCAACTCGTGGGCCGCATGGTGTTGGGCGTCATTCCATCTGCCTTGCCCAAAGCCTCGCTGCTCACCCAAGCCATGAACAAGGCCCACCCGGCGGTGGATTTTACCATTCTCTCCCATTCATCTGAAGACATCATCCGTGCACTGAATGATTTTTCCATTGAAGCGGGTATCACCTATTTGGACAATGAACCCGTTGAAGGCTTGTTGCAGGTTGAGCTTTACCGCGAGAACTATTGCCTCTTTGTCTCGTCCGAAAACGAATTGGCAAAGCGCGACTCGGTCACTTGGTTTGAAGCGGCACAACAACCTTTGTGCCTTCTCACCCCCAACATGCAGAACCGCCGCATCATCGACCGCGCCTTCGCCGCCGCCAAAGTTCGGCCCACGGCGCGGCTTGAAACAAATTCGATCATGAACTTGATTTCATCCGTGCGCAGCATGGGGCTTTGTTCGATTATGCCCGATTACTTCAAGAACGCATTGGGCGCCCTTGAAGGCGTTGTTGCGGTGCCACTGGCCGAACCTACGGTCAGCCACAAGGTGGGGCTTGTGGCCGTTGACCGTGAACCCATGTCGCCCCTCATCAAGGCGTTATTCCTAGCAGCCCAGTCGGTTAATCATTGACCAAACCTATGACTTCATAGCCTCGCTCAATTGGTATTTTCCGGTACTTCGCCCTAAAGTGCGCCATGACCGGAAAAACCACCATTCTCGAATTTGCCAAAAGCCCAGCCGAAGCCATTTGTGCGGCTCACGGCAACAGGCCCGATGCCCTGCTCGAAATTTTGCACGATGTGCAACATGAAGTCGGCCATGTGCCGGAAACAGCCCTGCCCCTCATCGCCAAAGCGCTCAATCTTTCCCGCGCTGAGGTTTATGGTGTTGCAACCTTCTATCACGATTTTCACCTGAAGCCTTCTGGCAAGCACCACATTAAGCTGTGCCGTGCCGAAGCTTGCCAATCCATGGGTGCACGGGAATTGCAGGCCATGGCCGAAAAATTCTTGAACGTGCGCATGGGTGGCACCACATCAGATAACAAGATCACGCTTGAAGCGACCTATTGCCTTGGCCTCTGCGCTTCTGCCCCCGCCATGATGGTGAATGAAAAGCCCGTGGCGCGGGTGAATGCGGCTAAGTTTGAGAAAATTGTGGGAGAACTGGCATGACCATCAAGGTTTACGTTCCCCGGGATTCTGCCGCCAAGGCCGTTGGCGCTGATGATGTTGCATTAGCGATTGCAAACGAAGCTGCGAAACGAAACGTCAGTGTACAGATCATTCGCAACTCTTCGCGCGGCATGTTGTGGTTGGAAACTTTTGTTGAAGTTCAAACGGCGCAAGGCCGAGTTGGCTATGGTCCAGTTGAAACTTCCGACGTTGCATCTTTATTTGATGCAGGTTTTCTCGATGGCAAGTCTCACGCCCTTTGCCACGGACAAGTTGAAGCCCTGCCCTATTTGAAAAATCAAGAACGCCTCACTTTCGCCCGCGCAGGTTTGACCAATCCCGTTTCCGTTGCCGATTATGTGTCCCACGGCGGTTTTGAAGGTTTGGCAAAGGCCTTGAAAATGCAAGGTGTCGCAATTGTCTCGGAAGTCACCGAGTCCGGACTTCGCGGTCGCGGTGGTGCGGGCTTTCCCACAGGCATCAAATGGAAAACTGTTCACGACGCCAAGGCTGATCAGAAATATGTTTGCTGTAATGCCGATGAAGGTGATTCCGGAACTTTCGCCGACCGCATGGTGATGGAGGGCGACCCCCTCATGCTGATTGAAGGCATGACCATTGCCGGCATCGCCGCCGGAGCAACCAAGGGCTACATCTACATCCGCTCGGAATACCCCGATGCGATTGCGACGATGAAAGAAGCCATTGCCAATGCCGTAGCCGCCAAGTGGCTGGGGCATAATATTCAGGGTACGGACAAATCCTTCGACCTCGAAGTGCGACGTGGTGCCGGGGCCTATATTTGCGGCGAAGAAACCGCAATGTTGGAATCGCTCGAAGGCAAGCGCGGCATGGTGCGCGCCAAACCGCCTATCCCTGCCCTCATCGGTCTGTTCGGCAAACCTACAATCATTAATAACGTTCTTTCGTTTGCTGCGGTTCCCTACATTCTCGCCAAAGGTGGCGCGGCATACAAGAATTACGGCATGGGCCGTTCGCGCGGCACTTTGCCCTTCCAGCTTGCTGGCAATATCAAGCAAGGCGGATTGGTCGAAAAGGCTTTCGGCATTACGCTGGGCCAATTGATCAATGATTTTGGTGGCGGCACGTTTACAGGCAAGCCACTACGCGCTGTGCAAGTTGGTGGCCCACTCGGTTCTTACGTTCCGGCCTCGCAACTCGACCTCGCAATGGACTATGAAACCTTCGCCGCTGCAGGCGCCATGGTCGGCCACGGCGGCATTGTGGTGTTTGATGACTCGGTCGATATGGCCCAGCAAGCACGCTTCGCCATGGAATTCTGCGCCATCGAATCCTGCGGCAAGTGCACGCCCTGCCGCATCGGCTCAACACGTGGGGCCGAAACCATCGACAAGATTGTGGCGGGCGACAATGTGGCAGGCAATCTCGCCCTGCTCGAAGACCTGTGCCAAACCATGACTGACGGCTCACTTTGCGCGATGGGCGGGTTAACGCCCATGCCTGTCATGAGTGCAGTTAAACATTTCCCTGAAGATTTCACGCGTAACACACGCATTGCGGCGGAGTAACTCCCATGCTGATTAAAGAAACAGACTTCGGCACCCCCGCTTCAAAATCTGAAGTCATGGTGACCCTCGAAATCGACGGGCTGGAAATTTCAGTGCCTGAAGGCACATCCATCATGCGCGCCGCAATGGAGCTTGGAACCAAAATTCCAAAACTCTGCGCCACTGATTCAATCAACGCCTTTGGCTCTTGTCGCCTTTGCCTTGTTGAAATTGAAGGGCGGAAAGGCACGCCTGCGTCTTGCACCACACCTGTGGCACCCGGCATAAAAGTCCGTACACAGACAGATCGTCTTGCCAATCTGCGCAAAGGTGTGATGGAACTTTATATCTCCGACCATCCGCTCGATTGCCTCACCTGTGCCGCCAATGGCGACTGCGAGTTGCAAGACATGGCAGGTGCCGTGGGCCTTCGCGATGTGCGTTATGGCTATGCGGGTGACAACCACACCACTGCGACGCGCCCATCAGGTGAAGAAAACTTCCGCTTCAAAGCGAAAGACGAGTCCAACCCTTATTTTACGTTCGACCCGGCCAAGTGCATCGTCTGCAATCGCTGCGTTCGTGCCTGCGAAGAAGTGCAAGGCACATTCGCTCTTACGATTGATGGTCGCGGCTTTGCCTCCCATGTGTCGGCGGGCATGGATGAAGGTTTCTTGAATTCAGAATGCGTCAGCTGTGGTGCCTGTGTGCAAGCTTGCCCAACGGCAACGCTCACTGAAAAATCTGTCATCCAAAAAGGCCAAGCCGAACATTCGGTCGTCACCACTTGCGCCTATTGCGGTGTTGGCTGCTCTTTCAAAGCTGAAATGAAGGGCGATGATGTTGTTCGCATGGTGCCCTACAAAGACGGCGGTGCCAACGAAGGGCACTCTTGCGTGAAGGGTCGTTTTGCTTGGGGCTATGCGACGCACCAAGATCGTATCACCAGCCCGATGGTGCGCGACAAGATCACAGACCCGTGGCGCGAAGTGTCTTGGGAAGAAGCAATCGGCACAGCGGCCACCCGCTTCAAGGCCATTCAAGCGAAATATGGCCAAGCCTCCATCGGTGGCATCACTTCATCGCGTTGCACCAATGAAGAAGTGTTTGTGGTGCAAAAAATGATCCGCGCCGCCTTCCACAATAACAATGTCGATACCTGTGCCCGCGTGTGCCATTCGCCCACGGGCTATGGTTTGTCGAAAACATTCGGCACTTCGGCTGGTACGCAAGATTTCAAATCAGTTGATGATGCTGATGTGATTATGGTGATCGGCGCCAACCCAACCGATGGTCATCCCGTGTTTGCATCACGCATGAAAAAGCGTTTGCGTGGCGGTGCCAAGTTAATCGTGGTTGATCCGCGCAAGACCGACTCGGTAAGATCGCCTCATGTAAAAGCTGATGTGCATTTGCCATTGATGCCCGGCACCAACGTCGCCATCGTCAATGCGCTTGCACATACGATCATCACAGAAGGACTTGAGAACAAGGCTTTCATCGCAGAACGTTGCGATGGGCATGATTTCAAAATGTGGGTGGATTTCATCAGCGACAAGCGCAACTCGCCGGAAGTGCTGGGCCTCGTTGCAGGTGTTGACCCCGAAGCCATTCGCGCCGCTGCCCGCATTTATGCCACGGGTGGCAATGCGGCGATTTATTATGGCCTCGGCGTTACCGAACACTCTCAAGGCTCCACCATGGTCATGGGCATGGCCAACCTTGCCATGCTCACCGGCAACATTGGTCGGCGCGGCGTTGGCGTCAATCCATTGCGCGGCCAAAACAATGTGCAAGGCTCCTGCGACATGGGTTCTTTCCCGCATGAATTGCCGGGCTATCGTCACATCAGCGATGATACCGTGCGCAATCAATTTGAATCAGTTTGGAATGCGGTCCTTGACGATGAACCGGGCCTTCGCATTCCCAACATGTTCGATGCCGCTGTTGAAGGCACCTTCAAGGGCATCTTCGTCCAGGGCGAAGACATTGCGCAGTCTGATCCCAACACCAATCATGTGACCCATGCGCTTGAAAGCATGGAATGCGTTGTAGTTCAGGATTTATTCCTCAATGAAACCGCAGCCTTCGCCCATGTGTTCCTGCCGGGCACAAGCTTCCTCGAAAAGGATGGCACGTTCACCAATGCTGAGCGCCGCATCAATCGCGTGCGCCAAGTGAAAAAGCCAATGCAGGGCAAACATGAATGGCAAGTGGTGTGCGAACTGGCGCAGGCCATGGGCTATGACATGCGCTACAATAATGCTGCAGAAATCATGGATGAAATTGCAGCACTCACTCCAACGTTCAAAGGCGTGTCCTTCGCGCGGCTTGATGAATTGGGTTCGTTGCAATGGCCTGTGAATGATGCAGCCCCCGATGGCACGCCGATTATGCATATTGGCAAATTCGTGCGCGGGCTTGGTCGCTTCATGATCACGGATTATGTGCCGACCAATGAACGCACCAATCGTGAATTCCCGCTCATTCTCACAACGGGCCGCATTCTCTCGCAATACAATGTTGGCGCACAAACACGCCGCACCGAGAATGTGGCTTGGCATCATGAGGATGTTTTGGAAATCCATCCGCATGATGCAGAGATGCGCGGCATTCGCCACGGGCAAATGGTGTCAATTGCATCCCGCATGGGTGCCACTTCGTTGCGCGCCGATATTACGGAGCGCATGCCGCAAGGTGTTGTGTACACAACATTCCATCATCCCGTTTCGGGTGCCAATGTCATCACGACGGAATTCTCGGACTGGGCCACGAATTGCCCTGAGTATAAAGTGACGGCAGTGCAGGTAACCTTGTCGAACCGTCAATCGGATTGGCAAGACGAATGGGAAACACGCGAACGCGAAAACAAGCGCGTGGCGGCGGAGTGACATTCCTTGCTTCGAGTCGGAATGTTGACTGTGAAGCTGAGTTGCAAGACGGAAGATTGCAGACACCAATGGTCTCTTCCCGAAGAAGTGCCCGTGGCGTTGCAAATTAATTCTGCACCCTACGCCGTTATGATGGCGACGCCGGCTGATTTGCAGGACTTTGCCATTGGCTTTGCATTGTCGGAAGGCTTGGTGAAACAAGTCTCTCATGTTGGCAATGTATTGGTCATGCCATCGGGTGATGGTTTCACTGCTGATATTGCGATCGATGAACATCATATCATCCGTGAACGGATGATATCGCGTTCGATCGAGGGGCGCGTAGGCTGTGGGCTGTGTGGAGTTGAAGATATGGCTGATGCCATTCGCATGCCCAATGGGAAACTGGCCACGGTACATCTTGCACCCGAAATTGTAGGGCGGGCGTTTGAGCAACTGCCGGAATATCAACCGATGAATGCGGTTAACCGCACTGTCCATGCTGCCGCGTGGTGCAACGCCGATGGAGATATTCAATTGGCGCGCGAAGATGTGGGGCGCCATAACGCGCTCGACAAGTTGATTGGGGCCATGGCGCAAGCCGGAACGTCACCGCGCGATGGTTTCGTTGTCATGTCGTCGCGCTGTTCGTTCGAACTGGTGCAGAAATGCGCAATCGCTGGCATTGGAGCACTGGCAACAGTATCAGCGCCCACGGCGTTGGCCTATCGTTTGGCTAAAGAAGCTGGGCTTTCACTCGCCGCCTTGTCAAAGCAGGGCGTTATGATTTTTGATGGAGATATAAATGGAAACGCGTGACATGGTGCGCATGGCCAACCAGATTGCCGAGTTTTTCAAAAGCTACGGCGAGAAGGAAGCTGTTGAAGGTATTGCCGATCACATCAGCAAGTTCTGGGAACCGCGCATGCGCCGGATGTATTTTGCCCATATTGAAGCGGGTGGTGAAGGCTTTAGCGAGTTGGTGAAAAAATCTGCTGCAAGTGTGAAACGACCAAAGGCGGCTTAGTTACTCCATAGCGCCCTTCGAGGCCCTGCTGCGCAGGGCACCTCAGGGTGAGGAAACTAGAATTCCCTCATGCTGAGGTGCGAGCATAGCGAGCCTCGAAGCATCACTCCGGCTGCAAAATTACGAATGGCTCGTTGATACAGCGGCGCAGATAGTTTTTCGTAAACGCCGAACAATTCATCCTCTGGCTTGATCAGGCCAAAGCGCAAATCATCACCAAAACTCGCGACTGGCGCCAGCACCACGGGCACCGCAATGGGCATCAAGGTTGCGCCTTTGCCGGATTGCAGCGTAGCGAGAAGCCCAAACATTTCCCCGCCAATCATGGGCCGGGACAAGGTAACCATGCGGTGTTGGCCGTGCTTGTTGGTGACGAGATAAATATAGCCCGATTGATGCGGCACCGACACGGCACCATCTTGCTTGTAGGCCGAATCCAACCGCTCACTTTCCTGAAACACCAGATGGGACAAGGTTTGGTCCCAACTGATTTCGGTGCGGTAAGCGTAGATGGCTTTCGACACGCTGAAGGATGGGCGCAGGGTGAGATAGTTACCTTCCAGCCATTTGACGGCAGGGCGGGAATAGGAACCCAAGCCATCGGGTGCCGTAGATGCTTCAACCGTAGCAGCACCATTGGCTTTGCGCAGTTTGAGGGCCAATGCCGTTTCCAGCCGCACTACGGTTGCCAGCGTAAAAGGCCGCTGGCCGGATAGAGCCTTTTCCAAAGTTGAAAGCGAAAGCTTGGCGTGATCCGCCAGCCCTGCCCTGGTCATGCGCCGCTTGGCCAGTTCCTCGCGGATCAGGCTGCTGATACGATGGTTTTCCTCCGCCGAGAGGTTTTCGTCTGACATTTTCGTTCCCGTACAAAACCGCACAATCCCGCACAGCTTAGCATTTGAGCGGATGATTCCGGCAGAAGAAAGATGGACATCACGTTGGCGGCGCAAAAGCTTGAAGCGTAACTGATTGTTCCGAGGGTGCTTAACTTCGGAGGAATAAAGTGAAAACACTTGCGCGCGCTGACGGCCAAAACAGGCAGCTACGTCACATCTTGGATACAACAATCGCTTTTTTGATCGGGTTGTCATTTCTGCTTGCCGGATTGATCAATCCGGTTTGGGCGGGTGTGGGCCCTAATGACATGACATCGGGCAGTTTGCTGCTCAAATCTAAAACCGGTGATTACATTGAAGCGCCGCGACTGGGTGCTGATTACAACGTCACCATTTCTGGCCCCACGGGCCGCACGGTTTTAACCCAACGCTTTACCAACCCGGCCAATGGCTGGGTGGAAGGTGTTTATGTTTTTCCGCTGCCGGAAGGTGCGGCGGTTGATACGTTGAAGATTGTCGCGGGCAATCGCGTCATCGTGGGCGAGGTGAAGGAAAAGCGTGAGGCCAAAGTCATCTATGAAGATGCCAAGCGTGCGGGCCAAACAGCTTCGCTTCTGGAACAGGAACGCCCCAACCTCTTCACAAACTCGGTAGCCAATATCGGGCCCAACGAAACCGTTGTGGTGCAGATTGAGTATCAGGAAAGCATCAAGCAATCGGCTGGCACCTTTACTTTGCGCCTGCCGCTGGTTGTGGCCCCACGCTACAACCCGGCCCCTATCATTCAGTCCGTTGATTTCAACGCTGATGGTTCAGGTTATGGTGCGACGGTGAATGACCCGGTGCCGGATCGTGATCGGATCGAACCACCTGTATTGGATCCGCGTAAGCATGCCCCTGTCAATCCTGTGACTATCACGGTTGCGTTGAATGCAGGTTTTACCCTTGGTGAAGTGAAAAGCCACTTCCATGCGGTCAAAACGGAGGACAAGGGCGAACAGTCCCGCGTCATCACTTTGGCGGCAGCGGACATTCCCGCAGACAAAGATTTTGAGTTGACATGGACGGCCAAGGGGACGGCTCCTCAGGTTGGTTTGTTCAAGGAAACTATTAACGGCAAGGATTATTTGTTGGCCACGGTCACGCCGCCATCGGTTGCTGCCGTAGCACCCGCCATGCCACGCGAATCCATTTTCGTCATCGACAACTCCGGTTCCATGGATGGGCCTTCGATGGTGCAAGCCAAAGATGCTCTGTTGCTTGGCCTTGGCAAACTCAAACCCACGGACCGTTTCAACGTCATCCGCTTTGACGACACCATGGACCAATTATTCCCAACCGCTGTTCCAGCAGACTCGTTGAACATCAATGCCGCTCGCAGTTTTGTTTCGAGCTTACAAGCCAATGGCGGCACGGAAATGATTGCCCCACTCAAAGCATCGTTGGTGGATGACATGGTCTCTTCGAAAACCCATTTGCGCCAGGTGATCTTCATCACCGACGGTGCCATTGGCAATGAGCAGGAAATGTTTGCAACCCTTACCAGCCAACGTGGCCGCAGCCGTGTGTTCATGGTGGGTATTGGATCGGCACCAAACTCTTACCTGATGAGCCATGCGGCTGAACTCGGCCGTGGCACCTTCACGTTTATCGGTGATGCAACGCAAGTGACTTCGCGGATGGACGAGTTGTTTAACAAACTTGGCAATCCGGTTGTGACGGGACTTGCTGCAAATCTTTCAGCAGGTGAAGCTGAGCTTACACCATCGCTATTGCCTGATCTTTATCAGGGAGAACCTTTGGTGTTGATGGCAGAAGCGAAATCATTGTCAGGTACTTTGACTGTGAATGGCAAGATCGGTGATGCGCCTTGGCAAGTGACACTTCCAATCTCAGGTGCCGCAACGGGCAAAGGTGTATCCAAACTTTGGGCTCACCGCAAAATCTCAGATATTGAAATTGCACAAACCATGGGAACGCTTGCGGCTGATATTGCCAACCGCCAAGTGCTTGATGTGGCTCTGGCTCATCAGATTGTTTCTTCGCAAACCAGTTTGATTGCGGTGGACAAAAACCCTAAGCGCCCATTGAATGAAAAGCTCACCCGCGCCGAAGTGCCATTGAACCTGCCCGCAGGTTGGAACTTCGACAAGGTGTTCGGAACCGACACGCCAACGCTTTCGCCGAAACAACGCGATGCTCAGGCCGACTTCCTGCAATTGGCCGCGAGCGACAAGCCTGTGACTTCCGAACAAGCCTTGGCCAACCAAGTGCAACTGCCACAGACAGCGACACCAGCTGGGTTGCTCGCGATGATCAGTATGCTGATGATGGCGTTGGCATTGATGTTCCGGATGTTGGCGGTGCGGAAAATGGAAGTTTGAATTATGGAATGTTATTCGACACTTGCCCCTCTCCCCTCGCGGGAGAGGGTGGCTGAGCGCAGCGAAGCCGGGGGAGGGAAGTCAAAACCCTTTCACTTCCCTCTCCCGATTTGCTCCGCGGTGCTACGCAAATCACCCTCTCCCGCAAGGGGCGAGGGTAAGGGGAAAACCCTCCTCAACCTCCTCACCCTCCTCTGTCTCATCGGAGCAATTCTCATGCTTGGGCAAATCTTGCTGGATCACGATGAAAGCTGAAGTTTCGCAAATCTTGTTGGACCGTGCCTTCACCCAGTCCATCGCCACGGGCGAAAACATCAAGCCTTGGGGCTGGGCTGATACTTGGCCTGTCGCACAGGTGCGAGTTCCCACGACTGAATGCGCAAGCCATTGTGCTGCATGGCGCGACCGGAGAAGCACTTGCGTTTGGCCCCGCTTATTTGCCTGATACAGCTAAGCTGGGTGAGCGCGGCACCACGGTGATTGCCGCACATCGCGACACGCACTTTGCTTTTCTCAAAGACATTGCGGTGAATGACAACATCGCCATGACGCGAAACGATGGGCTCACCTTCACCTATCGCGTGACGAAACTGCGTGTGGCCAAGTGGGACGCAACTGGCATTGATCGCCATGCCTCCGGTTACAAGCTGGTGCTGTCAACCTGCTACCCGTTCAATAGTGTGGTTCGGGGTGATGATCGATTTATTGTGGAGGCTGAATTGGTGAATTGACCCCCTCACCGCTTCGCGGAGCTCCCCCAGCAAGCTGAGGGAGCGTAATGATCTTCGCTCCCTCAACTTGTTGGGGGAGCTGTCCGAAGGACTGAGGGGGAGATTATTTCAAAACTTTGCGCTTAGCTTTTGGCAGTTTCCAAAGATGATCGACCAATTCATCCACCATGATGCCTTCTTCGGAATAGACTTCGCCCGCAACCGAAATTCCGGCTTCAGTTACCGTTTCCTGACGGCCAGAAACGAGAGGGTGCCACCATTGCAAGGTGTGGCCTTCATCGAGCAAACGATAGGCGCAGGTTTTGGGCAGCCAACCAAGGTCGCCGATAATCTCTGGCGTCAGTGTTACGCAGTCATGCACCTTCTTGGCACGGTTGGGGTAATCCGCGCATTGGCAGGTTTTGAGATCAAGCAGCTTGCAGGCCGCGCGCGTGTAGAGATAACGGCCTGTGTCTTCGTCTTCGAGTTTGTTCAAGCAGCAACGGCCACAGCCATCGCACAAGCTTTCCCACTCGTCGCGCGACATTTCAGCAAGGGTTTTGGTTTTCCAGAAAGGCAAGGAGGACATGACGTCCTCCTAGCATATTAAGGCACCACTTCGCCATGCAGATTGAGATCGAGACCTTCAATTTCGGTTTGCTTGTCCACGCGCAGGCCTATGGCCTTTTCGATGACATACAGAATGACGAAAGCTGATAACGGCACAATAGGCCGCGACGATAACCGCACCCATAATTTGCGTGCCCAGCAAAGCCGCATTACCTTCCAGCAATCCCGGAGCACCACCAAAGGCCGCTGAACCAAATACGCCAATGCCAATGGTGCCAATAAAACCACCAATGCCGTGAACGCCGAAACACATCGAGTGAGTCATCATAGCCCAGTTTCCGCTTCAACACGGTCGAGGCATAGAAACAGCCCACACCCGCAAGCAGGCCAATGGCGAGTGCGCCCATGGGCGATACAAAGCCACATGACGGTGTGATCGCAACCATGCCAGCCACAGCACCTGAAATGATGCCCAGTACTGAGGGGCGACCGTGCTTGAGCCATTCAATGGCCATCCACGCCAATGCACCTGCTGCACCTGCAATTTGCGTGTTGACCAAAGCGAAGGCCGCTGTTGCGTTCGCACCCAAGGCCGAGCCGCCGTTGAAGGCCAACCAACCTACCCAGAGCAACGAAGCGCCGATGACAGACAAAATCAAGTTATGGGGAATCATTGGTTCTTGCGGGAAGCCCCGGCGCTTGCCCAACATGATTGCGGCCACAAGGCCTGCAATGCCGGAATTGATTTCAACCACCGTTCCGCCTGCAAAATCCTTCACACCCATTTGCGCGAGGAAACCACCGCCCCACACCCAATGGGCCACGGGCACATAAACCAACAACAGCCAAGCAGAGAGGAACCAAAGCAAAGCCGAGAATTTCATGCGGTCAGCAAAAGCACCGCAAATCAATGCGGGCGTGATAATGGCGAAGGTCATTTGGAACACCATGAACAGCAGTTCCGGAATGGTGCCCGTCAATGCGTCAGGTGCGATGCCTGCCAAAAAGAATTTTGCTGTATCGCCGATGTATGGACCCGTACCGCTGAAACGCGAGGGAGTAGCCGAAGAACACCCAAAGCAGGGAAATCAAGCAGCAAGCCGCGAAACTTTGCATGAGCGTCGAGAGCACGTTCTTTTTGCGCACCAAACCGCCATAAAACAAGGCGAGGCCCGGAATGGTCATCATCAACACCAAACATACAGACACCAGCACCCAAGCAGTGTCGCCCGTATCCAAAGTTGGCGTTTGAGCTGACGCAGATACTGAAAAAGCCACAAGACCAAGCAGGCCCGTGGCAAAGCGTTGAAGAAGTCCCATGTGATCCCCCGCCATTTGGCGTTTTTTTGTTCAAACGTACTAGGCAATCTGCGTGCCAATTAGGCAGATATTTTAATCTATTGAAATCATTGATATATATTCAAGGTCATTGATGAAAGTTTCGCCCGTGGCGTTAAATTAAGCAAAACTCACAGGCAAACGCCTAAAATATAGTCACACCCCAGGGCAAACCGCCCCAGCTTCACCATCTTTGTGTAGAATTCTCGACTTCTAGAGGCCGCTTGATTAGAACGGCATTATTATGAGCTGAAAACTGGGACGCCTTTCAGTTCGTAATTGGTAAGTTGTCGTTTCCCGGGGTGATCGTGGCTCATTTGCCCACACGCAATTGGCTTTTCCGCGCCATTTGGACGGCGGACTCATTCGTGAGTTCGACGCTGTTTGAGCTATGGGACGCCATCAAACGTGGCAGCTCAGCCTATTCATCGTTCTTGCATCGGTTCTTCCGCATTTCCGGTCCACGCCGATGGTTGATCGATATTATCGATGACTTTTTCACCTTTGGCGTTGTGGCTGCCTTTGCATTGCTGGCTTTTGCTTTGCCGCCGTTTTCCGGCACGGGTGACGTATGGAATCGCGGACGCGAATATGCGGTGACATTCACCGACTCAAACGGCGAAATTATCGGGCAACGCGGCATTCGCCAAGACGACGCTATTCCGCTCGAAGATATTCCCCCGCATTTAATCAAAGCTGTCTTGGCCACCGAAGACGCGCGCTTCTTTGACCACTTCGGTGTTGATATTATCGGTACCTTCCGTGCTGCGGCACGCAACGCAAAGTCGGATGGTCGTGCGCAAGGTGGTTCATCGATCACACAGCAAGTTGCGAAAAACTTGTTCCTGTCGCCTGAACGCACGTTGCGTCGTAAAATTCATGAAGCGTTCTTGTCGTTGTGGATTGAAGCCCGACTTTCAAAGCAAGAAATTTTAAAGCTCTATCTTGACCGTTCCTATTTAGGTGGCGGTACCTATGGCGTTGAAGCAGCCGCACAGTTCTATTTTGGAAAATCGGTGCGCGACATCAACATGTCTGAGGCCGCTATTCTTGGCGGCCTGTTCAAAGCACCGACAAGCTATGCGCCACACCAAAACCCGGATGCCGCACGTTCGCGTTCCAACGTTGTGCTTTACCGTATGTTGGATGCTGGCTTCATTACGCAAGGTGAATTGTTGCAAGCTAAACGCACCCCAGCCGTCATCGTCGCGAAGAAAGACATCAATGCACCGGATTGGTTTTTGGATTGGGCCTATCAAGATACATTGGACGTGCTTGAAAAATATGGTCTGACGGGTGACTTCGTGATCGAAGTTAAAACCACCATCAACACGCAGCTGCAACGCTCGTCTCAAGCCATCTTGAATGAGGCCCTCGCTTTACAGGGCGAACAAGAAAAATTCTCGCAAGCTGCATCCGTTACCATGTCGCCTGATGGAGCGGTGCGCGCCATCATTGGCGGCAAGGACTATGAAGAGTCACAGTTCAATCGCGCCACCGATGCGGAACGGCAATCAGGCTCGTCATTCAAACCGTTTGTTTATCTCGCGGCTTTGCGCGCCGGATGGAAACCCAGCCAAATTGTTGTTGATGGGCCTGTAAGCTATGGCAATTGGGCACCAAAAAACTATTCTGGAAGCTATGCAGGCCGTGTGACATTGAGTGCCGCCCTTGCGCATTCCTACAATTCGATCCCTGTCAAAATTCTGCAAGACATCGGCGTGAAGCCCATTGTCAAAGCGGCTCATGATGTTGGCATTCAGGGTGAGCTTGAAACCTGGGCACCGATGGTGCTGGGCACATCCGCGCTTACGCTTCTCGATTTGACGACGGGCTATGCCACTTTTGCCGGTGGCGGAAAATTGTCTGAACCTTATGCTGTGTTGGAAATCCGCAAACCAACGGGTGACATTATTTATAGTCGTGAGGCAAACGCCTCACCCGCACCACAAGTCGAGAGCCCTGAAATTATTGCCGACCTCAACTCGATGTTGGGTGCTGTTGTAAAGTCTGGCACCGCACGCCGTGCTGATTTGGGCTATGCGCCACAGGGCGGCAAGACGGGCACAAACCAAGGTTACCGTGATGCGTGGTATGTGGGTTTCACGGCGCATTACGCAACGGGCGTGTGGGTTGGCAATGACGATTTTTCCCCCATGAATGAAGTCACGGGCGGGCGTATTCCAGCACCGTTGTGGAAGAGCATTATGGATGTGGCTGAACAGGGTTTGAAACCTGAAGGACTTGCCGGGATTCCCCTTGATGACAGCTTCGCGCAGGTTGCCGTTGCTGAGCCGACTGCGAACACGCCAGCGATTGTAGAAGAATCTCCAGACGCTACCGCTGACACTGCAATTGTAGCTTCCAATGATCCCGGCCAAGATGTCTTGAACGGCATGCTCAATTTATTTGATAAGAAGAAGCCCGTCATCATCAATGGGCAAGGACGTAAAAAGACCAGCAAAGCGAGGCGTAAAGTCGCGTCGGGTGATAGCGCACTGAAATTACCGAGGGCCAACGCGAACCGTGCTCCGAAACGAAATTTTCTTGACTCTTTATTCCGTTCGCAAGGCCAGAAGAAAAAACGCAAACCACTCTTTAGTTTTTAGAGAAATAGCAGTGCTTCCCCAATTCGCAATTGCAGTTTAAGACGCGTGTCATGAAACGTTTTGTTGCACCCTTGGTCTTGCTGCTGACCGGCCTCATTCTTGGGGTTTTATCAGCGCAATACATGATGGAAAATGCCAGCGTTGCCGCTCCCATTGCCAACAGCCTATGGAAAGAAATTCGCGTCGGCGGCGAAGACTTGAAGTCGAGCTATTTGGCGGGCCACTTTTTACGTCGTGGTCAAGTTCCACCGCCCAAGGGAACGCGCTTTTATGTGCGCAACACCGACGATGAAGGCAATAGCTTGCGCGGTGATTGTGTTGTGACACTCGAAGGCCGCATGCCTGCATCGCGCTGGTGGTTTGTAAGTTCCGCATCTTCGTCGGGACGAAAGACATTGGATGCAGCTCAAGCTATTCGCGAAGGTTCTGGCGAGGTCACCATTTCAATTTCTGTATCACCCGTTGCTGGCAATTGGCTCGTGCCGGCAGATGGTGGAAACTATGATCTTCAATTGGTGCTCTTGGGCGTTGATGATGACACGCCCCCTGTGCTGCCATCCGTCAAAAGGCTTTGGTGCTGACGATGCGGCGACATATATTTTGGGTTCTCACCGCTGCCATCCTCGCCCTTGCGTGCCACGTTGCTTATCTTTTGTTCGTACCCAGCCGTTCGTTCAGCTTGGCCATTGATCGCGCTTTGGGCGAAGACCACCGCAATCGATTTGTATTGCTGGATACCGCAGCACAATTAAGACTTGTTCCGTCTGCGTCATCGGAACATGTGGTTGGCATTTGTAAATTCAATGTGTCGGAAGGCCCGGTTCGGGTCACGGCAAAACTGCCAGATGGGTTTTGGTCGTTTGCAGTCTATACCATCCGCGGCCGCCAAGTTTACGCGATCAATGATACGCAAGCCGACACTGACACTTTCTCGGTTGAGCTTTCACAAGACAAAGGTTTGCTTTCGCAAATCTTAGGCGCTGGCGAAGATACGAATGATGTGATTGGCGACAATATTGGTTGGCGCATTGCCATTACTGAAACGCAGGGGCTTGCAGTTTTATGGCTTGCAGTGGCCGATCCCCTGTTGCGCAAGGAAGCGGAAGATGTTGTGAAGCAAAGCCGCTGTGTACGGCTGGATGGTGCAACTTAATTGGCGCGGCGCGCAGGTTGTTCCAAAGCTTCGTTGTTCTTCAGCGCATCAAAATCAATACGCTCAAATCGAACACCGGTGTATATCAAAATGGTAGCCGTGTGGCCGGGCTCAAAAGCGGGCCGCTCGGCCTTGTTGCGATTTTGAAACTGCAGAATTGCAGCCATGATGTGATTCCCGTCTTCAGCAAAGTTGTATCTCTGAAGTCGATCAAAGCCAGTTATGGTTAACATTTGTATAAAGCTTAAGTGACTTCAGCAGAAAGTCCGGCAAATCCATCCCGATCTTCAATTTCAACAACCCACAGATCGTCATCGAATGACCGTGCCCGCTGAATAAGCGATGATATTTCCAACCATGGCAATGCAGTTGGCGTGCGGTTGTCAAATCGCCGTTCACCATTGTCGTCATAGGCCGGGCCTGCTGGAGGTACGAACAGTGTGTGGGTGCCATTCAAGTGATTGATGACCACCATTACGGCACCTGCTTCAGCATTGCCTTTGTGCAGGACAGCGCCAAATTTTCCTTCGACACTACAACGACGCAATAGCGCTTGTACCCACAGCTCCGATTTCAAACGGGCTGTCATCGCGACTGTTCAATTCTTCTTTTTGGTTTCAGCAGTTTTCAACGCGCCCAAGAGCGCCTTTGAAATTTTGCCTTCCATGGGGATGCCATGATCCATCTCGAAAATTAAAATTGCCGAACGCGTACCTTCATCAAGCTGGCCTGAACGACTGCCAGGATCGTAACCCAACAGTGCGAGACGCTGCTGAATTTTGCTCACAGCATTATCGACTGCTTTGGCAGCAACCATCTTTGTTGGCTTTGGCAATTGCGCCAAGGGTTGAATGTTCGCTTTTGTCACACTGGGCTGCGGCGATAAGGAACCTGTGAATTCGGCGGCTTGATTGAGTTTGCGGGTGTAACGAATGTGCTCCAACAAACGAGGCGTTACTTCGCCCGTCAGATCCAATTTGTTTTCGCGTTGATAGGCTTCAACAGCCACAACAGTCTTGGGGCCGGTCACACCATCTACAAGGCCATTAAAATGGCCTGTGGAAAGAAGTTCGCGTTGTACGTCTTCCACCAGTGCATCATACTTCAGGGTAATCGTGCGTGAGGTTTTTTGATTTGCAACGACCGTCACACGCGTCTTGGCATCAATACCTGCTACGAGCTGTGCTTGTGTTGTCGGTGCTTGATTGAAAAAGGCGTTGAACAAAATGGCGCAGCCACCCGCAAAGGCCAGGGATGACAAGGCAACCGCAATTGGCTTTGAAGACCGAGGCGCATCAACGACGACGGATGATTTCTTTTTCTTACGCAAGACCAAACCTACTCACAAACAACTCCCGCTAGTTTGCATCTGTTCTGGTTAACTTTACCTTTCTGAGCGATGGCTCATGGTTAATAATTCCTTTTCTAAATTTGATCGGTTTGAATTGTATTTGATTCAATTTGCACCGCGCAGTTTCACCCCATCAAAACTCGGATTTGCTAGAAGCAAGGGAACGATAATAGACACCAGAAAGGTGGGACACATGGGGATGTTGAGAACACTATTTGTATTGGGTGCGGGCTTCGCACTCATGCCTTCGCCACCGCAGGACGCTTCTTCGATTCAAGCGCCCGCCGGACCCAGCAGCTTTGCCTATTTGGCAGCCGCAGCTGAAACGGTCGCAGATATGCGGTCCTTCTGCCAGCGCAACCCGAATGTCTGTGTAACGGCAGGCGCTGTTGCTCAAACAGTTGAAGGCAAAGCCAAGTATTCAGCTAAATTGATCTATGAATGGGCCAATGAAGCAACAGGCGATGGCATGCCTGCAAATATGCCAGAGAACTTGGCCAAGGCTGACCCTATCCAAACGGCTTCACCGCCAGCCATCGCAACGGCGATGCAAAAAAGCGACAACACGTTGACCGTCGCTGACCTTGAGCCACAATGGCGCAAGCCAAAGCAACGCCCCAAGGGTTGAGATTGGGCAAGTGAAGGCCTATGTGGCAGCACATGGACCATTCACTTGAATCCCTCCGCGAAGACTTCTCTTATCTCGACGACTGGGAAGACCGTTATAAGCACGTCATCGAACTTGGGCGTGCCTTGCCGCCTATGCCCGATGCATTGAAGTCCGCCGCCACCAAAGTGAATGGTTGCGCCAGCCAAGTCTGGATTCATTCGACGGTGCTGCCTTCTGGAAAACTCCAACTCGAAGGCGACAGTGACGCCTTGATTGTCAAAGGTTTGATTGCCATTGCCTTCATGGTTTACGCACCTTTGACAATTGAAGAGATTGCAGGCTTTGATGCTGTGCCTGTGTTTGCTGAATTGGGCTTGAAAGATCATCTCACGCCCCAGCGTTCCAACGGCCTTGCATCTATGGTGGCGCGCATCAAAGCGGATGCACAAGCGGCAGTGCAATCTGCGGCTTAAAATCATCCACGGCCCAATGGCCTATTTTTTCAGGTCCGGCATGGCGCATTGAAGGCTTGTAGCCATAGTGACGCGCCAAGCGCGTTAATGCCAACTGCAGCACAGCTTTGCCAGCGCGGCGCGGTAATTTTAGAGCGCAACTCGGCCTGTTCAAGGCCACCTGCCATACAACACACATGCAGCAGAATTCCTGACAATTCCTGTCCTACGGCATCCAATGCCGCGTGTAATTTCTGGCGGGCTTCAATGGTGTTGTCAGTCAAACTGGCAATGTGATTGTCGCTGAATTGTTGCTGCTTACCACCTGAACTGCCCTGCCCTTCGTAATTGGCTGTCACCCGCGCACTCATGTGGGCACGCTCATAATCGCTGCGTAAACGTTCGCCCGCACGAAACTGTTCGGCGTCCAATATCGCTGCACCATCGCTTTGCTTTTTATGCATCAGGCGCTGCAATGGGCTTTCGTTTGCATCAATCAATGGCAAAGCCACAATGCCTGCCAATCGAAATAGTCCGGGCGCACGCTCTTCCAATCGACCAGCAGCCTTCATCTGGTCCAATATTACCGCAGCTTTACGGGGCACCGGACGGATGTAGGACTGGGCCTGTGCCTGCATGTGCCAATGGCCGCTGCGCCACAAAAACGTGGCATCCACGGGCAGTTTACTGGTGGTTGTTTGGGTCTTCGGCAATACATTGGACATTAGCATTCTCCTTCAAGAATGCAGTCCTAGTACAAATCAAGAACGGAATCAATCCCTAAATTAGGAGGCTATCGAGATTTTTGACTCTTCCTCATGCAAAATCTCAGACGCGGGTACAAAATGGTCGTAACATAGTACCATTCCCACGCTGTTCGAAGATGTGCGCAGTGGCAGTTTCAGCCAATATTGGACCACATGTTCCTTATTCACCATGGGCCCACGCAAAACCCCTTGGGTGGGCAATGCGTCATTAATCGTGCGGTGATAGGCGGCGAGCCAATAGTCACGCTTGTTTGCGGGCGGCATTTCCCCCACCAACATACCTGTCACTTCACGGTCATAGATTTCACGCAAGCGCGTGCCCGCAAGTCGCACACTACAGCTTTCAATGTCACCCTTGACATCAATCAAGCTAATGCCTGGCAACAATCGCGGCAATTTTGCCGGGTTGAAATCTGCCCGACAAGGTATAGCTGTTTCACCAGCCAATTCATGCCAGTAGTCATACATCTGGCGTTGTTCGGGCACTACCAATTGTGCCCGAAACGCCTGCGCGCTCGATTTGCCGTCCACGTGCCGTCCCGCCCCACTTCGCTGCCACGATCACAAGGACCGAGTCGACCTCTTTATGAATCGCCGATTCGTGATCCGCAAGAGTCTTGGAGATTAATTTTTCGTTTATTCGAAAATTTAATGATGAGCGGCGTAAGGACCGGTCTTGCTTTGGGCCCAATCCCAATAGGTGAGGAGAATGCGCGCCTTGTTGAACGACAAGGTTTCGAACATTGATTGCAGCTCAGTCAAATCGCGCTCACGCGAGATCAACGGCAAATCAGCACTTTGCATGCGTTTCAACAATCCAAGCATCGAACTGCGCGGATAGACTGCGGCTTTCAACATCACTACGAGTGCATCACCTTGCAAATCACTCAGAATCTTAGCGACTGTGGCCACGCTCAACTGCATGACGCCCGACAATTCTTCTGCAGCAATTTCGATTTGGCCTCGTGCAGCGCGCTCCAGCGCTTCCAACAGCGTATGTTGGTTCAGTGGCTCCGGTTCACTATCGTCTTCGCTGTTTGCGGCCATCGTTATTTTTAGAATTTTGGTCAGTGTTTCTGAATCCGTGAGGAAGCGTGAAAGAATGAAGCGACGCAGCTGGGCCGGTGCCAACCAGAACATTTGAAATGCAAATGGCGCTGTCAAATCTTGGCGTGTGGCCAGCGGTGCGAGCAACTCTTCATGATTTTCGCACAGGACCAACAGTGATTGAAAACCATCGTGAGAAATTTCGGCTTCCATATTACGAACCAAGGTGAGAACGACTGAAGGATCGCCTGATTTAATGAGCGCTTCGCCAATTGCGCGCGACAATCTCCGGCGGCGGGCAATCAAACGTAGCTTGTCAGGTTCACCTTCTTGCACAACTTGTTCGAGTTCTTTGTCACCAATGTGCGGACAATCTTCCAACAACGGACCAGCAATTTCAACGCGCGGATCGCGAATAAGACGCGACACCAATAGATGTGGCGGGCTATCCATCATTGAAAGGCGTTGCGCCAACATCAACAAGGGTTTCATTTCCAAGCGTGGAACCAAACGTAACAGTGTATCAGCGGCAAGCGCACGTTCCTGAGGAAGGCCCGAGGCATTGCCGGCTGCCATCATGTCCAAAAGCGAGCGCGTCAACTCCGTTAAATCTTGCCCTTCAACAACGGGCAGATTGTCAGCAAGCGAACGCTCAATTGCGGAGTCCGATACGGGATCAATATCAAGCATTCCAGGTGAAACTTCTGAAATCTCGGCAGGTTCGATCCGCGACAAATCATGTTCTGGTTCAGGCTTGTTCCACTCTTCATCGTCAGCGTGGATTTCTTTTGCTTCACGCAAGTAAGTCAAACGATCATCGCTAGTTGGCTTGGCCAGCAACAGACGCCAAATGTTTTCAAGCTCAAGCTGAATAACGCGCTCAGCCACACCTTGTTTTACAGCTTCATCAATGGCAGCAAGGTCAGCTGATTTTTCCTCTTTCCCTGCTTCGGGAAGGTAAGTGAAGTTGTTGTCAAATTCTTTAGTGGCCCCTGTTGCCACATCAAGTTCTGGATCTACGGATACAGGCTGCGCAATGACAGGTTCCGGCAGCAGCGGAAAAGCATAAGTTTCGGCTACTTGTTCAACAATGGCAGTTTCAACTTTGACTTCTGCGACAACGTTCGGCGCAATCGTCTCAGCAACATCAACAACTAAAATTGGCTCCGGAATAGGGATGATTGAAGGCTCAGCGTGAGCCGCATCGACGACCAATGGTATCAATGCAAATTCTTCAACGGCGGTCTCAATAGCAATAGGCGCAAGGACTGGTTCAATCGAAACAGGGACCAAATCGATATTTTCTTGTTGCGCAACGATAGGAACAACATCGTAGGTGACTTGCGGTAAAATCTCTGGCGCAACTGTTTCCAGTACGGGCTCAATCGTGATAGGCGCAACGGCAACAACCGCTGGTTCAATTGCAATCGGCGCGACTTCAACAGGTTTTGTTTCGACAACGATCGGTGCGCTCACGATAATAGGTGCTGCAACAACCACAGGCTTGATATCGGGGATCACAGCATCTGGCTTTTTCAAGCGCGCTGTTAAATTACGGAATGCATCGGCCGAAATGCGCGGGCGTGCTGCAACGGCAACGCTTGCCGTTTCGGTTGTCGCCATGGCGTTCTGATATTCCGACATATTCGTCCGTCGTCCCTCTACTTCCCCGTGCTAGACTTGCATTAGAGTGTTTCAAACTTGATTAACGCTGGGCACAAGGCTGCAATTTCAGGCACTTCCTCGTTTGGTATGGTTAACATGCGGTAAATTTCTCAAGCTGCACTGGCAGTCTGCGCCGTAAATGACTAGATAGATTGCTCATTTGAGAGAACAGCATGACTCGTAACCCCGCCCCCAAAGCCGACATACACCCCCACGTGACCACATGGCATGGGCTCGAAAAGCACGATGACTATCATTGGCTGAAGGACGACAATTGGCAGGCCGTGCTGCATGATGCGAAACTGCTGAAGCCGGATATTCGCGCTTATCTTGAAGCTGAGAATGCTTTCACGGCATCGGTGATGGATGCGACCAAACCCAACCAAGAGGTTCTGTTTTCCGAAATTAAAGGGCGCATAAAAGAAGATGACTCGTCCGTCCCTTCTCCGGACGGTCCTTATCTCTATTCATCGTCGCATGTGAAGGGCGGGCAATATCCGCTCGTTAAACGCAGGTTGCGCAATGGCGGCGAAGAGGAAACATTATTCGATGGCAATGCGCTGGCCGCAGGCAAAGCTTATTTCAGTTTTGGCGGTATTGCGATTTCGCCAGATCATAAGTCGGCTGCATGGAGTTATGACGACAAGGGTTCGGAATTTTACACTGTCAAATTTCGCGATCTTGCGACAGGCGCTGATGGCGACGTCGAAATACAGAACACTGGCGGTGGCGCTGTTTGGACGCCAGACCAGAAATATATCTACTACACCCTGCAAGACGACAACCACCGCCCGCTTAAAACCTTCCGACACAAAGTCGGCACCACTCAAGCCGATGATGAACTGGTGTTCGAAGAAAAAGACACCGGCATGTTCACAGGTGTGGGGCAAACCCGTTCGCGCCGCTTTGTGACCATTGACGTGAACGATCATGACACATCAGAAGTGTGGTTGATTGATACGACCAAAGCCAATGTCACTCCTATGTGCGTGGCACCGCGCCAAACCGGTTTTGAATATGAACTCGACCACCACGGTGACAACTTCATCATCAAAACCAACAAGGATGATGCCGAAGATTACAAATTGATGATCGACACCCATCGACAAGCCGACACTTGAGAATTGGGTTGATCTGGTGCCGCATCGGCCGGGTGTGTTTCTGGTAGCCTATATTGTGTTCGAACATTGGCTGGTGCGCATGGAGCGTGAGAACGCATTGCCGCGCATTGTCATTCGCAATTTTGCCACGGGCGAAGAACATGCAATCGACTTTGATGAAGAAGCCTATTCGTTGGGCTTTGGCGATATGCGCGAATATTCAACCGACACCTTGCGCTTCACCTATTCCTCACCCACCACACCTGCACAAGTGTTCGACTATGACATGAAAACGCGGGCACGTGTTTTGATGAAAACGCAGGAAGTGCCGTCCGGCCACACGCCGTCAGACTATGTGGCCAAGCGGGTTCTTGCACCTGCCCATGACGGTGAAATGATCCCTGTGACACTTCTCTATCACAAAACAACCAAGCTGGATGGCACAGCTCCGCTCTGGCTTTATGGCTATGGTTCCTATGGCATGTCGATGCCCGCTGGATTTAACACGAACATTCTTTCGTTGGTCAATCGCGGCTTTGTTTATGCCACGGCCCATATTCGCGGTGGCCAAGAAAAGGGGCGGCGGTGGTATAAAACGGGCAAGCTCGAACACAAAACCAATAGCTTCAAAGATTTCATTTCCGTTGGTGAATATTTGGCGCAGCAGAAATTTACGACGCGTGGAAATATCGTGGCGCAAGGCGGCAGTGCTGGCGGATTGTTGATGGGCGCAGTCGCCAACATGGCACCCGACTTGTTCAAAGCCATTGTGGCGGAAGTACCCTTTGTCGATGCGCTTACCACCATGTTGGATGATACGCTTCCCCTCACGCCACCGGAGTGGCCGGAATGGGGCAACCCGATCGAAGATGAAAAAGCCTATCGCACGATTGCTTCCTACGCGCCCTATGAGAATGTTGTAGCACAAGCCTACCCGCATATATTCGCACTCGGTGGTTTGACGGATCCGCGCGTGACCTATTGGGAACCAGCAAAATGGGTGGCAAAACTCCGTACACGGAATACGTCGGATAATTTGCTGATGCTCAAAATCAACATGGACGTGGGCCACGGCGGGGCGTCCGGTCGTTTTGATCGATTGAAGGAAGTGGCGGAAGTTTATGCGTTCGGACTTTTGGTGACGGGGAAGGCGTGAGCATGCGAGTCGCTGTATTTGTTGATGCTGGATATGTTTATGCTCAGGGGTCGTCGGCAATCACCGGATTGAAAAACCCAAAATCTCGCGAAGCGCTCAAGCTCGACGAAACAAAAATTGTCGAGGTATTGAAATTAAAGGCAAGTTTGGCTTCAAGCGGCAAAGAACTGTTGCGCATTTATTGGTATGACGGCGCTCCCATGACAGGTCCGTCAGCCGGGCAAATTCGCATCGGACAGCTGGATGATGTGAAACTGCGGTTGGGCAAGTTGAATTCGGATGGCCAGCAAAAGGGTGTCGATTCACTGATCGTTACAGATCTCATGGAACTTGCCCGCAACAAGGCAATTGTAGATGCAGTCGTGGTCACAGGCGACGAAGATATCAGAGTTGGCGTGCAAATCGCGCAAAGTTTTGGTGTGCGGGTGCATTTATTGGGCATCGAAAGTTCGAAAACATCTCAGTCACATACGCTGATGCAAGAAGCTGATACAGTTGAATTGTGGGGTAAAACTCACGTTTCGACTTTCCTAAAACTTGCAACAGAAAACAAAGTTGTCTCAACGCCAAAGACCGCTGAGCCGAAAGTTGCAAAGCCCGCTAAGATCGCCAAGGTGAAGCCGAAGGTGGAAGTTGCCAAACTCACAAATGACCACATCGAAGGTGCAATTGACCGTGTGATGGATGGCCTTCAAAAGGATAGTATAAAATATAACAAGGCAATTAAACTTGCCAAAGATGGCAAACAATTGTCCGAACCAAGTGTAACCGCATTGAAAGTAGAGCTTTCAAAAATTCATGATAAAAGCCCAACCAAGGCAGAACACAAACTTGCACGCGACTCCATGACAAGTCGATTGAAAGTAGCCACTTAATGCTGCTTGATGCCTCGAAATCTTCCCTCCTCCTCATCGATATTCAGGAACGCCTGCTTCCAGCCATGGCCGAGCCTGAGCGCGTTGTTGCGAAGTCCACAATCCTGCTCAAAGCCGCACAGGAACTGAGTTTGCCAGTCACAATTTCCGAACAGTATCCCAAAGGGTTGGGCCACACGGTTTCTGCATTGGCGACCAACACTGCTGTCGTGAAAGAAAAGCTCTCATTTTCATGCTGGCGCGATGACAGCCTCAAACAACACTTCATCTCGCTGCACGAACGCGGTCGGCCATTGGTCATTGTCGCTGGCATTGAAGCCCATGTCTGCGTTTTGCAAACCTGCATTGATCTGGCAAACGCCGGCTTCGGCGTGTTTGCCGTTTCAGACGCCATGTCATCGCGAAAGCCTGAATCCGCTGCATTGGCATTTGAACGGATGCGTGCGGCAGGAGTTGAAGTCGTAAATACGGAAATGGTGGTTTTCGAGTTGCTCGAACGGGCAGGAACGGCGGCTTTTAAACAGCTTTCGCAACTCATAAAGTAATGTTCTGGCTGCATTATGCTGCGCCATTTGGCGCTTTGACTAATGTTCATCGACGCGCTTCAATGCGCCATCATTTTAACTGGATAGAACATGGCCAAAATTTCTGATTTTAACTGGGAAGACCCGCTCGATCTTGAAAGCCAATTGACCGAAGACGAACGCATGATCCGTGATGCGGCGCGGGCGTTTTGTGATGACAAACTGGCACCACGCGTTATGTCGGCCTTTCGTGATGAGCGCTTTGACCGCGAGATTATGACTGAGCTTGGCGAAATGGGTTTTCTTGGTGTGATGACATCAGAAAAATATGGCGGCTCAGGCTTGGGTTACGTTGCCTATGGTTTGGTGGCGCGTGAAGTGGAGCGGGTTGATTCCGGTTATCGCTCGGCCATGAGTGTGCAGAATTCATTGGTGATGCACCCCATTGAAGAGTTTGGATCAGAGGAACAGAAACTGAAATATCTGCCGAAGCTGGCCACGGCGGAATTGATTGGGTGTTTTGGCTTAACCGAACCTGATGCGGGTTCAGACCCCGGCGGCATGGCAACACGCGCCACCAAAACCAGCAATGGTTACGTGCTCAACGGCTCGAAGATGTGGATTACCAATTCGCCCATCGCTGACATTGCCATCATCTGGGCAAAGCTCGACAACGACATTCGTGGTTTTATTGTAGAACGCGGCATGAAAGGGTTTTCAACGCCTGAAATAAAGGGCAAAATTTCACTGCGTGCGTCCATCACAGGCGAAATTGTTCTCGACAATGTTGAAGTGTCGGAAGGCCATTTGTTGCCAAAAGCCAAGGGGCTTGGCGGGCCGTTCTCGTGCCTTAATAAAGCACGATTTGGCATTGCTTTTGGTGTGATGGGGGCCGCTGAGGATTGCTGGCACCGCGCGCGCAATTACACCATGGAACGCAAGCAATTCGGAAAGCCCTTGGCTGCCAATCAGTTGGTGCAGAAGAAGCTGGCCGATATGCAAACCGAAATTGCTTTGGGTCTGCATGGCTGTTTGTCGCTTGGGCGTGGGCTTGAGCGGGGCACAGTTGCACCGCCTGCCATTTCACTGATGAAGCGCAACAATTGCGGCAAGGCTTTGGATGTGGCGCGTATGGCGCGAGACATGCACGGCGGCAATGGCATTTCAGAAGAATACCACGTCATCCGCCATATGGTGAACCTTGAAACCGTGAACACGTATGAAGGCACGCATGATGTGCATGCTTTGATTTTAGGTCGGGCGCAAACAGGGATTCAGGCTTTCATGTAAAGCCTGAGTGCCATTGCAACGCACATCAACACCAGCAATGGGCGAATGATTTTTGCCCCATTGGCAATTGCGACGCGCGCACCAATTTGCGCGCCGAGCAATTGTGCCACCCCCATGCTGAGGCCGACGACCCAAATGATTTTTCCACCGATGATGAACATCATCAATGCGGCAATGTTGGATGTGAAATTGAGAAGTTTGGTGCGGCCTGTGGCTTCAATCACACCAAGGCCAAACAATGCGACCAGCGCCAACATGAAAAATGAACCGGTGCCGGGGCCGAAAATGCCGTCGTAGAATCCGATTAGCGGCGCGATGCAGAATGAAAAGAAAGCGAGCCCAAGCTTTGGTGTTGTTCCGTCCACGGATAATTTTGGTGCGAAGGCAAAATAGCTCGCAACCAAAATCAAAAGCACAGGCATGACGGATTGTAGAAATTTTGCAGGCACATAGCCGACTGCCAAAACCCCAAGTACAGCGCCAATAAAAACTGCACCAATTTCAGCTTTGTGTTCCGAAGGGCGCAACAGACCTTTCTTCCAAAATGTATGTGTGGCTGACGCCGTGCCGAACGTGCCTTGCAGCTTTTGGGTGCCAAGGGCGGTAACAGGATCAAGTCCAGCTAAAAGCAGCGATGGCAAGGCTAACAACCCGCCGCCGCCTGCAATCGAATCCACAAATCCGGCAACCAGTCCAACGAGGGCGAGCAAGGCCAATGTGGTGAGTTCAAATTCCATCAGCTTTCCGCCCGCAATCCGGCCAGCAAATTGCGGGTTACAGTTTCAATCGCCATGTCCGGGTTTACATGGGGCGGTAGTTTTCGTTCGAGCCGCAACATGGCAAGACCGTGAACCGTGGACCACACACTTACGGCTCCGTAGGTTGCCCGACCTGCCCCCACCACGGCTGCCACCTGCTCTTCAAGTTGTGTCCATGCCGCCAGCATGGCCACGGCCAAGTGAGGTGTGGTTTCAACGGCGTGCTCACGCTTGCCAAACATCAGACCATAGACGGCCTTGTTTTCAGCAGCAAAACGCAAATAGGCACGAACCATCGCTGCAAGGCGTGCGTCTGGCGATTGGTCCGATGCGCGATCAGCCGCTTCGTCGAGAGAAGCGACAAACTTTTCAAACCCACGTGCCGCCATTTCACCCAGCAATTGCCCGAGTGACGAAAAATGGTGCTTTGGCGCGGCGTGAGACACGTTCGCTCGCCGCGCAATTTCACGCAATGTCACCTGTTGGAGCGGCAGTTCAGCCAATGCAGCTTCAGCCGCAGCCAACAAAGCGTCCCGCAAGTCGCCGTGATGATAAGGAGATTTCGCCGTAACGCCCATGTTGCTCAACGTAGAAGAGTCGCCTTATCTTGACAATGTAAATTTTACTTGACCGAAACGAGGCAAACTGCCAGAATATTTACAGTGTCAAGTTTGGGAGATGTTTATGACGGCATCAATGATTTTCTCGGCGGCCAATGTGCTTGCCCTCGTGAGTTGGATTGTTTTGATTTTCGCCGTTTTCCGACGAAACGATTGGCTGCGCGATGTATTACTGGGGCGCTTTGTGCCCCTCGCCTTTGCCACTCTCTATCTCTTGCTGATTGTCTTTTTCTTTGCCAAAGCGCCGGGAAGCTTTGACAGTCTTTCCAATGTCAAATTGCTATTCACGTCGGACTGGATGGTGTTGGCCGGTTGGGTGCATTATCTTGCGTTTGACCTGTTTTTAGGATGCTGGATCGCCCGCGAAGCCGCCGCGTCGGGAATGCCGCGCTGGCCAATGCTGGTCATTCTACCCCTCACATTCTTGTTTGGGCCCATTGGCTACCTCAGCTTCGAAGTGACCCGTTTTCTTTTAACTCACACATCCGAGGTGTCAGCATGACCGCCACAACCGTCCCCTTCCACCAGAGCCGTCTCAACCAGTTTGTTGCCGCAGCATTCTCCGGTTCGCGGGTCTTGTCTTTGAATGCGGTGGCCATGTTGGCTTGCTTTGCCTTGTGCATGGGCTTGCAGTTGCTTGATGCAAGAGAATTGAACGGCGCAAATATTTGGCTGAAACCGGGAAAGTTTTTTCTGTCCCTGTCCGTGCATTTCGTAACAATCGCATGGGCCATGTCTTTGGCCACTCCGGCGACATTGGAAAAACGCACAGTCCGCTTTGCTGTGTTGGGCTTGATTATTTCAGCGTGGGGTGAACTTGCCTACATTTCATTTCGCGCAACGCAAGGCGAGGCGTCCCATTTCAATGTGAGCACGCCGCTCAACGCATTGCTCTATCAACTTATGGCGCTTGGTTCTGTTGTACTTGTTGTTGCGGCATCCATCATTGCCGTCACAATCTGGCGCGCCAACCGCACATCGATCTGGACCCAATCAACTGCAATTGGTTTTGTTCTTGCTACTGTTCTCACCTTGATTGTGGGCTTCACACTTGGCGGAAATTCCAGCCATTGGATTGGTGGCGATATGACCGACGCAACGGGACTTCCCATATTCAAATGGTCAACGACGGGGGGCGATTTGCGCGTGTCGCACTTTGTTTCACTTCACGCGATGCAAGTTGTGCCACTGGCTGCATTAAGCGGGCGACGGAGCGTCGTTTGGGCGGCGGCGTTCGCTATCGCAGCCGTTACTGCGCTGACTTACGTCCAAGCGCTGAATGGAATTCCGTTGTTACGCGTTTAAGCGTGGCGCAGCTTAAACTCGCGGAAAGAAATCAAGCGGCGCTCGGCTTCATCCCAAAGTGCGAGATTGATCGATGCCATGGCTTTGCCAATGCTGAGTTTTGGCGCAATGTTTTGCAGTGCTTCACTCGCGGCCATGCAATCGCGCAAACGATAATTTGGAATGCGGCTCGACAAATGATGAATGTGATGAAGACCAATATCGCAGGTCAACCAGTTCAAGAACGCTGGCAATTGCAGATGTGAGGAACCTTTGAGGGCTGCGAGTTTCACATCCCATTTGTCAGCACCTTCCCACAAGGTTTCTTCAAACTGGTGCTGAACGAAAAACAACCAGCCACCTATGCAAGCCCCCACTGTGGCCGACGGAACGACGACGGCCAATACAAGCCACAAGCCCAACACCCAGCAAAGCGCGCCATAAAACGCCAGCAGTGCCAAGTTGTGCAACATCAAACCGGGTAACGCAGCGCGACGATCCATATTTGAACCCAACGCCAAGCGCTGAAGTACAAGAAAATAAATTGGCGGGCCAACAACCAAGGCCACCAATGGATTGCGCATGAAGCGATAGTAAAGTTTGCCGCTCGTCGACAATTCCTGGAACTCGCGCACTGTAATTGTTTCAACATCACCGATGCCACGACGGTCCAGATTGCCGGAGCCCGCATGGTGTTGGGCATGGGATTTGCGCCAATGGTCGTAGGGCGTAAACGTCAGCACACTGAGGAGTTGGCCTACAACTTCGTTCGTGCGTTTCGACGAGAAGAACGAGCCGTGACCGCAATCATGTTGAAGCGCAAAAAACCGCGTTAACAATCCACCTGCTGGGATAGCCAATAAGAATGCCAGAGGCTGCACCAAAGGGTTCAACCACAGCATTAAACCAACGAGAGGGAAGAACATAAGTGCGGTCGAAATCAACTGCCACCAAGCTTGAGAGTCATCAGCGACCATATACTCGCGACAATGGTTGTACATCTCAACAACCATCCCGCGCAATTCCGCCGGATAAACTCCGTTCTTGTCTTGTTTCAATTTGATTCCCCCGCTTCGTCGCGATTTGCCCACATGCACATACACGTTTCATGCAGATGTCACAGTCAATTCTGCATAGGCGTCTTGTTTTGGCGCTTCCTTGCATCCTCGTCGTTGAACGCCTAGATTGCCTCCATCAGCCCCAATGGAGAAAAACAATGGCCCTTGAACTGCCCGCCCTTCCCTACGCCTACGACGCGCTTGGCCCTTATATGTCAAAAGAAACCCTCGAGTTTCACCACGACAAGCACCACATGGCCTATGTAACCAACGGCAATAACTTGCTGAAGGACTCGCCTCTGGCTTCCGCATCACTTGAAAACATTTGCAAAGCCGCATTTGCTGAAAAGACTGCCGGACTCGTGAACAACGTAGGCCAACATTACAACCACCTGCACTTCTGGAACTGGATGAAGCCAAATGGCGGCGGCAAGAAGATTCCTGGTGCATTGGAAAAAGCCATTGAATCAGATCTTGGCGGCTACGACAAAATGCGCGCTGACTTCGTGCAAGCGGGCTTGACGCAATTTGGTTCCGGCTGGTGCTGGATTTCGGTGAAAGATGGTAAGCTTGCCATTTCGAAAACACCAAACGGCGAAAACCCATTGATGCATGGCGCATCGCCCATCTTGGGCTGCGATGTGTGGGAGCACAGCTATTACATCGACTATCGCAATGCCCGCCAAAAATATCTCGAAGCTTTCGTCGATAATTTGGTGAACTGGGATTACGTCGCTGAGATGTATGCCAAGGCTTAAATTTTAGTCAAACACCCCCTCCCCCTACGGGTACTCCCCCACGCTACGCGCGAGGGAGAAAGAGTTTCTTTCTCCCTCAGCTTTGCTGGGGGAGTACGGCGAAGCCGGGAGGGGGTGCATGACAATGATCTCGAATGACTCCGACTCCATTCATCGATGGCCACAATGACGTTTTGCTGCGGCTGTGGCTGAAGCATTCTGAACATGCCGCCACGGACTTTGTGCAAGGCGATGGTCTTGGTCATATGGATTTGCCGCGTATCAAAGCCGGCAATATGGCAGCCGGATTTTTCGCCATCTTCTCACCATCGCAAGCCACCTACCAGCATGACGATGACGACCTAAATCCGCCCTATGATGCGGGCGTTGCACAACAGACAGCGTATGCATCAGCCACAGACATGCTGAACTTGCGCGACGAGATTATTGCCTTGGCCAAAGGCGAAGTGGTGACATGTTTAACAGCTGCGGACGTTCGCGCCGCTATGGCTGCGGGCAAGCTGGGCATCATCACGCACATCGAAGGTGCGGAAGCCATTGCACCAGATCTTTCAAATTTGAAATCGCTTTATGATCGCGGGCTTCGCTCGCTGGGGCCTGTCTGGTCTCGACCAAACGCGTTTGGTGAAGGTGTGCCGTTTCGGTTTCCATCGTCACCCGATACAGGCAAGGGCCTGACCGAGGCGGGTGCCGAATTGGTGCGTGAATGCAATCGCTTGCGCATCATGGTTGATGTTTCACATTTGAATGAGCGCGGCTTTTGGGACGTGTCTCAAATTTCAAATGCACCTTTGGTCGCCACCCATTCAAACGCCCATGCGGTTGCAGCATCTTCCCGCAATTTGACCAACGAACAATTATTGGCGGTTGG
Source organism: uncultured Alphaproteobacteria bacterium (assembly GCA_963779145.1). Lineage (GTDB taxonomy): Bacteria > Pseudomonadota > Alphaproteobacteria > Rhizobiales > Aestuariivirgaceae > Aestuariivirga. The sequence continues at coordinate 52,003 of CAVZXJ010000032.1, read as the reverse complement.
TGAAACGCGGGGCATGGTGGGCTTGAATTTTGCAACGGGGTTTCTGCGTCCCGATGGCCGCTGGGATTCACTGACTTCGCCCGAAACGATGATCAATCATCTGGAACACATGTTGAAATATGCGGGCGAAGACTGCGTGGGTTTGGGCAGTGATTTTGATGGCGCGCGCATTCCCGCTTTTATTGGGAACGTCACGGGCATGATTCACCTCTTCGATGCCATGCGCAAGGCAGGCTTTGGTGAGGCACTCATCGAAAAAATTGCTTACAAGAATTGGTTGCGGGTTCTACACCTGACGTGGGGTCAATAGACGGGTAGTGATTCACCATGTGGCGCGCGCTTAAACTGATCGTTTCCAACCGCGCCATCGCCGTTGCTGTGTCTGCGCTATTTCTGTTGGGCTTCACCTTTGCAGCCGTTGCCCCTTACTATTCCATCATCGCCGTTCACCAACTGGGTTTAAGCCGTGGGCAATACGCCGCTATATTTGGTGTGAGTGCTGTTCTCAGTACGATTGCATCCCTTGTGATGGGGCATATTTCCGACACCACATCGAGCCGCAAACCAGGCATCTTGCTTGCATTGTTTGGTGGCTTTTTGGGGTTTGGTGCCTTTGCTCTCTTCCCCTCGCTTTGGACATTCTTTGCGTGGCAGTTTCTCGTTATGCCATTAACGGGAACAGCCTTCAGCCAACTGTTTGCATCAGTGCGAAGCTTGAGTGCGAACCAGTCTGACGGTGCGGCCATCAATTCGGTGACACGTTCCGTCTATGCCCTATCGTGGATTTTGACGCCCGCCATCGTTGGAGCCATGGTGGCCACGCGCGAGAATGTGTCGGACGCGGTGTTCGTGGCAGCGGCTGCGTTTTTAATCAGCGGCACGCTCTATGCGATCTACGGGCCATCATCACAAGCCCAACCCAACCCACATGCAGGCTGGGCGGGCTTCAAAATAGCATTTTCAGAAGTGAGAAATCCCAAGCTCTTGCTGCGCATTGCAAGCCTTGCGGCCATCGCCACCATTCATCCGGCCAATGCTGCACTTCTGCCATTGCAGGTTTTGCAAGTCGGTGGCACCACAAAGGATGTGGGCATCATCGCAGGGCTTGCAGCGGCTCTTGAAATTCCGCTGATGTTATTGGGTGGATACCTCGCGCAGCGCATAGCCTTGTGGCGGCTTATCATTGGTGCGGGCGTTGTTCATGCGGTGTACTTGGTGTTGCTCGGCACCTCCTACAGCCTGCCGCAAGTCTATGTACTCACGGTCCTACATGCGGCGGGTGCGTCCATCATGCTGACGCTGCACATGACCTATTTGCAGGACCAGTTGCCAGACCGCCCGGGCCTTGGCACATCGCTTCTCAGCATTGCAAGCGTGTTGCAAAAGCTATTAGGTGCGTTGGTGTTCGCCAGTTCCGGCTTGGTATGGGGATTTTTTGGTGCAGGTATTATCGGTGCGTTGATTGCTTGTGCTGGAATTGTTGGTCTCTATTTGCTTGATGGCGCAAAGCCTAAAATGGTTTAGGACTGCATGATGACCACGCTAAAGCGCCCCATGATGTTCAACTTGCCTATCGTGGGCTGGAAGGAAGTTGTTTCGTTTCCAAAACTCAAAATGTCAGGCGTTGAAGCCAAGATTGATACGGGAGCGCGCACCTCGGCTCTCCACGCCGACGAGATTGAAGTGGTGGGGCGGCGGGTGCGCTTTGTCATTGATGGCAAGCGCTATGCGGCACCCCTTGTGGGGCACAAAAGGGTCAAAAGTTCCAACGGCCACAGCGAAACACGCGCCGTCATCCGCGCGACAATTCAATTGGGTATTAAACAACTCAAAACCGAGATCACGTTAACGGATCGTACGGATATGGATGTTCCAATGCTGCTGGGGCGTAACAGCATCAAGGGATTGTTCGTTGTGAACCCGGCCAAAACTTTTATTCTCACGCGACGGAAGACATCGCCATGAAAATTGCACTGCTCACGCGTAACCCCAAACTCTATTCGCACCAGCGCCTGATTGAGACAGCACAGGCGCGTGGCCACGAGATTGTGCCGATTGATTATCTGCGCTGCTATATGAACATCACCTCGCGCAAGCCCGAGCTGCGCTACAAGGGTGAAAAGCTCGAAGGTTTCGACGCCGTCATTCCCCGCATTGCCGCGTCCCACACGTTTTTCGGTTTAGCCGTGTTGCGGCAATTCGAGATGATGGGGGTTTACCCTCTTGAATGAATCCGTAGCGATTGGCCGCTCGCGGGACAAGTTGCGGTGCTTGCAACTGTTGGCGCGCGATGGCGTGGGCCTGCCCGTCACGGCCTTCGCCAATTCCGCTGATCACACCAATGAAGTGTTGCAGATGGTGGGGGGTGCACCCGTCGTCATCAAACTGCTTGAAGGCACGCAAGGCATTGGCGTTGTGTTGGGCGAAACGCATAAGTCCGCCAAGTCGGTGATTGAAGCGTTTCATGGGGCCGAGATCAACATTCTGGTGCAAGAGTTCATCAAGGAAGCAGAAGGCAAAGATATCCGCGCCTTTGTTGTGGGTCGCAAAATTGTGGCGGCCATGGAACGCAAAGGGCCGGATAATGATTTCCGCTCGAACCTGCATCGCGGCGGCACGGCCACAATCGCTGAACTTTCACCAGCCGAAAAAAACGCCGCATTGAAAGCGTGCTCATCCATGGGCCTCAACGTGGCGGGTGTGGATTTGCTGCGCTCGTCCCATGGCCCCGTGGTGATGGAGGTCAATTCGTCGCCGGGGCTTGAGGGCATTGAAGGCGCATCGTCGAAAGATGTGGCAGGCGAAATTATTGGCTTTCTTGAAAAACACGCAAAGCCCGGCAAAACCAAAACGCGGGGCAAGGGATGACGCCATTTGAAATAGGTGATGCCACCATCGCGGCGGGTGAACGCCTCACGGTGAATTTGGAAGTCTCAACCCTTGCCAATGCCACGCGCATGAATTTGCCGGTGCATGTGGTGCATGGGCGCGAGGCTGGCCCCGTCATGTTTCTCTCCGGCGTGGTGCATGGCGATGAAATTTTAGGGCTGGAAATTGTGCGCCGGGTGTTGGCGCGTGATGAACTCTCAACCATTAAAGGCACGTTGCTGGCGGTGCCCATCGTCAACGCCTTCGGCTTTCTCAACCACTCCCGCTATATGCCAGACAGGCGCGATTTGAATCGTTCGTTTCCCGGGTTCCGACCAAGGCTCGCTTTCAAGCCTACTGGCGGATTTGTTTTTCCGCGAAGTGGTGAAGCGCTCGCACTATGGCATTGATTTGCACACGGCGGCCCTCCACCGCACCAACCTGCCACAGGTGCGCATATCACCCGGCAATGCTGAATTGTCACGATTGGCGGAAGCCTTTGCGCCCCCTGTCATTCTCACGTCTAAACTGCGCGACGGTTCGCTGCGGCAATGCGCTGAGGACGAAGGTGTGCATGTGTTGCTTTATGAAGGCGGTGAAGCCCTGCGCTTTGAAGAGCCCGCGATTGAAGCCGGTGTCAAAGGTGTGCTGCGCGTGATGAAGGCCATCGGCCTCATCGAAAATGCCCCCGCCGTTCCTGAACATGCAAAGGTCACGCATTCCTCCAGCAGTTCGTGGGTGCGGGCACCCGAAGGCGGCATTTTGCATTCGGTGCGGCAAGTGGGCGACAAGGTGGGTTTAAAAGAACCCATCGCCATTATCACTGATCCCTTAGGCACCGTCACAGTCCCCGTCTTCGCCGAAGACGACGGCATCATCATCGGCCGCACAAACCTGCCAATCGTCAACCGAGGCGACGCGCTGTTTCACTTGGCAAGGATCAAGACCAAGGCGAAGGCGCCGATTTTGGCCACGCCGGATGAGGATGAGATTATTTGAGGGGTTGATTTGACATTTCACCTATCACGAGTACAATGTACGACAACCTCGTACAGGGACTCAAACCATGACCACAACAACCTTCACAACCCGGATTGATCTTGGCCTCAAGAAGCGACTTGAGCAGCTGGCGGCGCGTGACAAACGTTCGGCATCCTTTGTCGCAAACCTTGCCATTCAAAACATGGTTGAAGAACGTGAAGCCACACGAGACCTTGTGTTTGTTGGATTGGAACTTGCCAAAGCCGGACATTCAATTTCTGAAGAAGACATCGACTTCTGGCTTCGCAGTCCAGAGGACGCAGCATTTCCCGCCGTAAAGACTTCATAGTTACCAATGAAGATTAGGTATCTTGAGACTGCAAAGCCAGGCCTCGTCTGGATGAAGCGCTATTTTCAATCGCAACCGCAATTGGATCAAGCTTCTGCATTTGAAAATTTCGAGAAAGCCAAACTCCTTCTCAAACAACATCCCCAAGCGGGTGAGCAATTTGAGGATTTTTCAGAGGTGCGCGAAATTCACATCACGCGCAGCGCCTTCTCAGTTCTGTATACGTGCATTGACGACACAATATTCATTATCGATATCCGCGACAGCCGAGGCCTTCGCAGTGCGGCGGCATTGAGGAGATTTACAGTTGAACTCAGGGACAAATACGGGCTTGGAACAAAAGGGAAGCGTCCCCGTTGACTTCAAGACTTTCAACATTCTCGCTTTTTGAAAGTCTGAATAAGTGAAATGAAGCATCCCTTTTTATTCTAAGGCCCTTTCTTCTTCCCGCCCTATGAGGGCGGGGTCGGGGGCGGGTGTCAGCTACAGGCTCACAACCAGACCATCAACAGCCACCAATAGGATTTAGTATCAAACAAAGGGAAGCGTCCCCTTTTCTTCTAACAACAAGGGAAGCGTCCCCTTTCCCTCCTCCTTTTTCCCTCCTCCTTTTCCCTCCCCTTTTCCCTCCCCTAACAAAGGAAGCGCCCCTTTTCCCTCCCCAATTGTATTGGCACCATGCACCAAACCGGCACCATAACTCTGATTATATGAGTTCCATCGAAAGTATGGCGATAAGCAAATCTTTCTTCTGTTCGGGTGTCATTAGATATTCCGCCAAAAATTAATCTGTTCAATTTGTTCAATGGGTAAAACATCAGCAGCATTGTGCGAACCCGGACCTAAGCGCAGGCTTGGGGGCTTTAACCTTCCTTTGTGCGACACAATCCAAGGCAACACCCCTTCCACCACACCCTCAGTCATTGGCTCATCCGTCACTTCCAGCGTGATTGACTTCAGCGCATAGCCAGCACCAAAAATTGCTGCGAAACTATTCGGCCACACTTGTTTCACGCTTTTGGGATCGTTGATGTTTCCAAACGTCACCAGCATGGGATTGGCAGCAACGGGCCTAGCACCGCGCAGTTTAGTGATGGCGGCAAATCCACCTTCGCGGTCATCCGGCAGTTCGTCAGCAAAGGTTTTGAGGATGCGATGGTATTCATCCGTTCCATCGGCATTGAGCAGCGCAAACAAGTATTTGCCTGTTCCAAGCTTCATCACAACAGCCTCACCTGTGTAGCCCCCACTCATGTCGTTGCCGCTCATCGGCATTTGGCCATAGGTGTAGCTGGCACGGATAACCGACGACGCCGTCACGTCACCGTTAGGCGTCTGCACGACGAGCGTCAGCTTCTGGTTCCACTCATAAGTGCTGCCCCAACACCCCGCCAACGGCAGCGCCGCAGCCGTCAACAGCACAGCCCGCCGCGTCAGCCGCGCAGCCGTTTGTCCAATCTGTGTGATTGCCCCGTCCCCCAAAGCCTTCCCCCCGTTTAGCCTTAACCAAACATTGCAGTAGTTTATCCGCAACTGCAACCCAAGGGCAAAAAGAACGGCAGCCTTCAGAGAGTAAAGGAGTAAAGGGGACGCTTCCCTTTGATTTCCATCGTCACTTGCGTTATTGCGATTGTCGCTTACTTTTTATTTCATCTTCAATCCCCACTCAGTCAACAACGCCATACTCCAAGCCATTCATCTAGAGCGCCGGACGGTCAAATCAAATCAGATCACCTACTTTCGTCATCCCCGCGAAAGCGGGGATCCAGACTTTCAGCACGTGAGATTGTTGAAAGTCTGGTTTCCCGCTTTCGCGGGAATGACGGGCGTGGTGGACTGTTTTGACCGTCAGATGCACTAAGATCAAAATCTATCTTCAAAACCAGATGCAACCACTAGAGTTACGGTGACACTGCATTCTATTGCACTATCAATAACTTTCTCAAATTTAGATTCAATCAACATTCACTCCGTACGCGGAACAACCGCCGTGTGTTTCCTTTGCACCGCAATGAATGCATCCCGAATCTTTATCAATAAGTTGCCCGGCAATTCACCATAGAGCACAGTCGCGGCCTCGCCTTGTTTCAAGGGACGGAGATCGGGGCCGGGCCATGTGAAGCGGTTGGCTTCCGTCAATACCACCCATGAACGCTGTTCATCCAAGCCAAGGCGGGCTTTGGTTGCATCTGGAATTTCAACTGCAAATTCAGGACGAGACGGTGGCGTATGCGTGATGGGCAATACGGTCACTCGCTCATCGCCATCTTCACTGGTTACCGCCAGAATGATCGCACAGGGCCGATCTTTTGATCCCTCTTCTTGGCCACGGCGATGTTCTGATTGCCATAGATAGGAATAACGAACGACTTGTCCCGCAACTGGCTTTGGGAACAAAATCTATTCTGCCATCTCGTGGTTAAATTTAACCGCCGCTGCCGAAGGTTCGACTGCTGCGATTGCTTCAATATCCGCATTGGCAAATTCACCAAGGCCCAACACTTCGCGGTCGCGTCGTTTCAGTCGATTGTATTCTTCGGTCGATAGCAACACCATACGATCACGGCCATTACAGGTCACCGTCACCGGTGCTGCCAATGCCAAATCCTGAACGCGCCCCCATTGCCGCTGAAGTTCACCCGCAGAAATCCGAACCATTCTAACCTCCTGCATCAGATGCATGTCTTACATGAAATACATATAATACATAAATGAGTGCAAAACAAGGTTGAGAGGGCTTCAACACCTTCCTCCGCCACCCCAACGTCGTTTTCATGATGGGCTCAAAACTATTGTTGGGAGATGCAGAAGTGTTGTTACAATTCTGGAGTATGGCAACATATAGCCGTTCGACCGCGCGGTGTCAAGCGTTATTTTCCTAAACTAGGTTTTTGGCTTAACTTGCCTCGCCGCCCACGGGGAATGTGTAGGCTTTGTCGCCCCAGAGTTCTTTCACGCGCGCATCGCGGCCACAGCCTTTGCGATATTTTGCATAGGCAGCAGATTGCTTGATGATGCCAAAACGGGTGAGAACGGAATTTTCGCCGAGATAGTAATTCTGGTGATAGTCCTCAGCATCGGTAAAGCTGGGATTGTCGCCCAGGGCCACGGCAACCGGCTTGCCCAAATCTTTTTCAGCGCTCTTCAATGCTGCTGCTGCTGCCTTCTTTTGCATTTCATCAACGGGGAACAGCGCTGGTATGTAGCTGTGACCACGGTCGCAGAATTGGCCTTCGCCATCGGTCACATCAATGGTGCGCAGGAAATGGGCGATCAAGGCTTCATAGGAAATTACGCTGTTGTCAAAAACCACTTTGACGCCTTCGGTGTAACCCTCATGGCTTTCATAGCTCGGGTTCTTCAAGGTGCCGCCGGCATAGCCCGAAACGGTGGATTTAACGCCCTTCACATGGTCCATGTCTTTTTCAACGCACCAGAAACAACCGCCCGCGATGATGGCGGTTTCGTCCGCGGCTTGAACGGCAGGGGCGGCGAGGAAGGCGGCGGCGAGAACAGTGGACATCAGCAATGAGCGCAACATGGGGGAACTCCTTTTCCCCCATATACGTCGATTTTCGCCGTTTGGCTTTACACAGCTGCACACAAATCAGTGATCAATAGTTGACTGGCCGCAACGGTTCTATTCGCTTTGACCAATGAACGCGACGCAAGCTGCCTTCACTGCAGCAAGGTCACCTCTTTCAAAAGTCGTCCATAGTACTTCGGGATCAACCCGATGATAAGCGTGCCGGATATGATTTCCAATGTTCGCGACATCCGGCCAAGGAATTTGCGATGACTGCGATTTCAACGCTTCTGGAATGTGTCGAGATGCTTCGCTCAGAATTTCTATATAACGTTCAAAAGCTGCACGAAGATGCCTGTCGCTGTTGAGGTCAGAAAAGCTTTTTCCGGCGAGCAGCGATTCAATATCATTTACTGCCGTTATGATATCTCTCAATCGTTGTTCGGTCCGAAGTTCCACTCAAAACACCACTCGAACATCAGGCTTAATTGATTCAAAAAATTTACGATCCAAACTTCTGCGAAGAAAGACATTTGCAGGAAGCCCAGTAGCCTCTGACAGTATCGCCTCAACCCTAACAAGATCCAATAGCGAAAACGACGCCCCTTCTCGAAGATCAAGTAACAAATCCAAATCACTTTGAGGGTCGTTGTCGCCACGGGCTCTTGATCCAAAAACAGCGACGTGGGCAATTCCATTCACGCGCAGTTTGGATTTTTGCTTCGAAATCTGCTGATTGATAACGGCTATCGACATCTGCACAGACTAGAGCATTGCCTGATTTACTTCCATCCCCAAAATTGAAACGATTACCTCCGCGTCAAACCGCCCAAAAGCCCGCGCACCAGTGCATTACCAATTGAACGCGCAACCGAGGTGCCGATTTGGCGGCCGACTGAACCTGCAACACCTTTGACGAAACGATCCGTCGCGGATTGCGGTTCACGGCGGGACGTTGAAGCTTCGCGTTTTGCAACCTTGGCTTCTTCCTTGGCTTCAACCTCTTGCTGCTTGGCGGCGGCGCGTTGCTTGGCCTTGCCGGACAGTTTTTCGTAGGCTGATTCGCGGTCCACCGCGTCTTCATACTGGCCGTAAACCGGAGAACTCTTCATCAGCTTTTCGCGTTCAGCTGGCGTGATTGGCCCGAGGCGCGATGATGGTGGGCGGATGAATGTGCGTTCCACCATTGTTGGAACACCCTTCAAATCCAATACGGACACCAGTGCCTCGCCCTTGCCCAATTCGGTAATGGCTTTTTCAGTTTTGAATTTTGGATTGGGGCGGAATGTTGAGGCGGCGGTCTGCACGGCCTTTTGCTCGCGCGGCGTATAGGCGCGAAGAGCGTGTTGAACGCGGTTGCCCATTTGCGCGAGAACCCCTTCAGGAACATCCAACGGGTTTTGCGTGACGAAATAAACGCCAACACCTTTGGAACGGATCAACTTCACTGTTTGCTCAATTTTCTGCAACAGGCCTGCAGGAGCATCCGAGAAAAGTAAATGTGCTTCATCGAAGAAGAACACCAGTTTCGGTTTTTCCGGATCACCCACTTCTGGCAGGTCTTCGAACAATTCGGACAAGAGCCACAACAGGAAGGTTGCATAAAGCATCGGGCTGTTGATCAATTTGTCGGCAGCCAGAATGTTCATATAGCCTCGGCCATCACGCGTGGTGCGCATCAGGTCTTTGATGTCCAAAGCAGGTTCGCCAAAGAACTTGTCACCGCCCTGCTCGTCTATCACCACGAGGCGGCGCTGAATGGCACCAATTGTCGTGTCATTGATATTGCCATAGTCGGTGGTGATTTCTTTGCCACGATCTGCCAAGTCCTTCAGCAGCGCGCGCAAGTCTTTCAAATCCAGAATCGCCAAACCTTCTTCATCGGCAATTTTGAATGCAATGTTCAGCGCACCTTCCTGCGCCTCGGTCAAACCCATGAGGCGTGACAACATCAACGGCCCAAGTTCTGACACGGTGGTGCGAATGGGGTGGCCCTGCTCGCCAAACAAATCCCAGAAAATAGTTGGGGTTTCTTCAAAGCCATAATCTTCAATGCCAACTTTTTTGGCGCGTTCGAGCAGGAAGTCTTTAGGTTCGCCCTTCATGCAGATGCCGGAAAGATCACCCTTAACGTCAGCGGCGAACACCGGAACACCAGCGGCGCAAAAGCCTTCGGCCATGATTTGCAAGGTCACAGTTTTGCCCGTACCCGTCGCTCCCGTCACAAGACCGTGGCGATTGGCGAGCGAGAGAAAAAGTTCCTCGCGCTTGTCGCTTTTACCTAGAAAAATTGAATTGTCGGCCATGTGTGCTATTCCCTGTCAAACTTTGCCGCTGCTTATAGCGAGGAAAGCAACGGTTACAAATGGACTTTTGATGCAAGATTTAATCGCGAAAATGACTGTCGCCACGGGGCTGGATGCAGCCAAAGCCGAAAAGGCAGTTGGGATTCTTTTGAATCTGGTGGCCACGCAAGGCGACAAATCGAAAGTCGATGCGTTGTTTGAAAAAATGCCGGGTGCCCGCGAATTGGTGAACACTCACGGCGGCGATGGTGCGGGCGGACGCGGCGTGATGGGTATGCTTGCGGGCGGTTTGATGGGTGGCCCCTTGGCCATGATCACGAAACTTCAGGCCACAGGTTTGACGGTTGACCAGATTAAGCAAGTTGGCACTTTGACTCTTGCCTATGCCAAGGAAAAGGCTGGCATCAAGGCTGTTCGTGAAGCAGCGGCGAATATTCCAGGGCTTAATAGTTACATCTGACGTTATTAAACCAAAGGTCGATTTGCGCTCTCTGCTTGGCAAGGCTATCGTTTGGCCAACATGCATGATTTCCCAAAAGCAACACGAGACGATTGGCTGAAGCGCTGCAAAGGCGCGTTTGATGAAACAGGCGTTGCAAGGTCGCATCGAGGGCCCGCGCGCTTTCAGACTACAACATGCGCCTTGGCGTGTGTTTGCGCGGGTTGACCGCAATGATGTGGCGCAAGCCTTGGATGATCTTGCCAATGGCGTTGATGGTTTGATCATCACGTCCATTGAAGCGGCAGCCGTTTTGAAGGATTTACCGCTGCATCGCTTTGCCATTCGCAATGAAGCGGGCGACGCAGGAGCTGAAGCCATTCGGATGGCTGTATTGGCGCAATCAATCGATCCGTCGCGACTATCAATTGATTTTTCTGTTGATGAAGTCGCGATGGCGAAAGTGTTGCATCAAAATGGATTTACCGGACCTTTGATGAAGGCAGATGGTCGGCCATCGCATGGGCAAGGTTTGAGTGATGGGCAGGAGCTCGGCGTCGTTCTCGCCGACGCAAAGATAAAATTAGAAAAATTGAAATTTCTTGACGACGCCACTCGCGCCATCAGCGTTTCACTCTCTGCTTCGCAGCAGATGTTCCCAACCCTCGCGAAATTTCGCGCTATGCGGATCTTGTGGAAACAGCTTTTTGGCGAAGCACCGCTTGCACTTCATGCGGAAACGTCGCTGGCCATGATGGCCGATGTGGACGCGCATACGAATATTCTTCGCAGTGTTGCAGCCGTATTTGGCGCTGGCCTTGGTGGTGCAGATTCCATCAGCGTGCTGCCATTTTCGATTCAGCAAGGTGTTCCAAACGCATTTGCACGACGCGTTGCCCGCAATGTCCAGATGATGCTGCTGCATGAATCACATTTGTGGCGCGTTGACGATGCTGCTGCGGGGGCCGGGCATATTGAAATGTTGACGCAGAACTTGTGTGCGGAAGCGCGCAAAGTGGCGGAAGATATTGAACGTGGACATTGGCCGATCGCCGGCGGCAACGTCGAACCGATTATTGGTGTGAAGAAATATTTAAACGACAAAGCAGATAAAGCCGAGGTCGAAAACAGTGGGCCAGTAACTTCTGCTTCGACGCGAGATTTCGAACGCGTTAAAAATCTACTGCCGGACTCACAAGCCAACTCAAAATTCACAACGCCCGAAGGTATTGATTTCAGTTCGCGGTACTTTGCTGCTGATACCCAAAGCTATGTCGATGAGTACTCGGGCATCGCACCTTTCAAACGCGGCCCCTACCCCACGATGTATCTCTCGCAGCCTTGGACTGTTCGACAATATGCAGGCTTTTCGACAGCGGAAGATTCGAATGCGTTTTATCGGCGCAACTTAGCGGCGGGACAAAAAGGCCTGTCCGTTGCCTTCGACCTTGCCACCCATCGGGGATATGACTCTGATCACCCACGTGTTGCAGGTGACGTTGGCATGGCGGGTGTGGCCATTGATTCCATTTATGATATGCGGACTTTGTTTGACGGCATTCCGCTTGATCAAATGAGTGTGTCGATGACCATGAATGGCGCCGTGCTGCCGATCATGGCGCTTTATATTGTGGCGGGTGAAGAACAAGGCATTGAGCCATCAAAATTATCTGGAACAATTCAGAATGATATTCTGAAAGAGTTCATGGTGCGCAACACCTATATTTATCCGCCAGCGCAATCGATGCGGATTGTGTCCGACATTTTCAAATACACATCGGCCAATATGCCGAAGTTCAATTCAATTTCAATTTCCGGCTACCATATGCAAGAAGCCGGCGCTTCGGCAGATCTTGAATTGGCTTATACGCTCGCCGATGGATTTGAGTATGCGCGGGCCGGCGTTGCAGCGGGTTTGACGATCGACCAGTTTGCACCGCGCCTTTCATTCTTCTTTGGCATTGGCATGAACTTTTTCATGGAAGTGGCAAAGCTGCGGGCAGCGCGGGTTTTGTGGGCTGAGATGATGCAAACCTTCTCGCCTAAGGACGAACGTTCCTTGATGCTGCGCACCCATTGCCAAACATCAGGCTGGAGTCTGGCGGCGCAAGATGTTTTCAACAATGTTACGCGCACCTGCATTGAAGCAATGGCTGCGACCCAAGGCGGAACACAGTCGTTACACACGAATTCATTGGATGAAGCATTGGCATTGCCAACAGATTTTTCAGCCCGCATTGCCCGCAACACGCAATTGTTCTTGCAAGAGGAAGCTGGTACTTGCGACTCGATTGACCCGTGGGGCGGATCTTATTTTGTTGAGAAGCTTACCGATGATTTGCTCGCGCGAGTGCGAGAGCATTTAGCAGAAGTTGAAGCCTTGGGCGGAATGTCGAAGGCCATTGAAGCAGGTATCCCGAAGCAACGTATTGAAGAGGCTGCAGCCCGCACCCAAGCGCGGATTGATTCCGGCGAACAAATTGTTGTGGGCGTGAATGTATTCAAACCTAGAGAAGAACAGGCCATCGATATTCTTACGGTTGACAATTCAGCGGTGCGCAAAACGCAAATTGAGAAACTGACGCGACTAAAGAATGAACGTAACGAGAAAGACGTGGCATTCGCGCTCGAAGCACTATCGACCGTTGCAAAATCAGGCGAAGGAAATTTGCTTGAGGCGTCCGTAATTGCGGCGCGAGCCAAAGCGACTGTCGGTGAAATATCGGCAACACTTGAAAAGGTTTGGGGACGCCACGCGGCCACACCACGCATTTCCAAAGGTGTGTATGAGGCCACGCCACGCGACTTGGAACAGATACGCGCCGCGAAACGCGCCGTTCAAGCTTTTGCAGAAGCGGATGGTCGCGCACCTTCCATTCTTGTGGCCAAGATTGGTCAAGATGGTCATGATCGCGGACAGAAAGTGATCGCCTCCGCCTTCGCAGATATTGGTTTTGATGTGAAGGTCGGGCAGCTTTTTGCAACGCCTGAGGAAGTGGCGGCCAAGGCCATTGATGACAATGTTCATATTGTTGGTGTGTCGTCACTCGCTGCAGGGCATTTGACTCATGTGCCTGAATTGAAAGCCGCTCTGGCAGCACTGGGGCGAGCAGATATTCTGGTGGTCGCGGGTGGTGTTATTCCGCCCCAAGACGTATCGAAACTATTGGAGATGGGTGCCGCTGCCGTATTCCCACCTGGCACTGTTATTCCGGAAGCTGCACAAGAATTATTGGCTGCCCTCAATGCGCATTTGGGTTACGCGCAGCGCAGTCGATAAAGCCACCTTTGACTTACGGTTGTATTCGCAGCACATTGTGGGCGAGGACTCAGTAATGCTTTCACGTCGCACTTTCTTATTTTCTGCATCCGTTCTGCCTGCGCTGCATTTGAAGGCGAATGCGGCAGTTGTTTTGTCATCTGGTGGGGACCAGACTAAAAAATTACAGAACGCCATTACGGAAGCAGGAAAAACCGGAGGCGTTGTGCAGCTTGGGCCGGGCACGTTTGAAACGGGTGTTCTCACCATCAAGAACAATGTGACGGTGCAAGGCATACCCGGTGCCACGAAATTATTTGCTCCGAACGGAGGCAAGATTTTTTCGATCCGCAGCGCAACACATGTTGTGCTGCAAGGCGTTGGCATGAGCGCGAAGGGTATCACTGGAAATATTCTAACGGCTGAGGGCATTGAACGCTTGGTGGTGCAAGACTGTGATTTTAGCGGTGCGGAAGCGGGCATGCGCGTTGCTTCGTGCAGCGGCCGCATCACTGGCAATCGGTTTCAGTTTCATGAGAAAATTGGTGTGCAATCAATCGACTCAAAAGGGTTCGCCATATCCGGAAATCGCATCAGCGATATCGGCAATTGCGGCATTCAAGTGTGGCAAACCAATACGGGCGAAGACGGTTCCATTGTAAGCGATAACCATATCAGTCGCATTGCATCGCGAGATGGTGGCAGCGGGCAAAATGGCAATGGCATCAATGTTTACAAAGCAGCCAATGTCACCGTTTCAAACAATCGCATCAGTGATTGTGAGTTCTCTGGCATTCGAAACAATTCTGGCCCAAACGGCATCATTGTTGGAAATTCAATATCGCGCTGCAATGAAGTGGCATTGTTTGTTGAATTCAACCATGAAGGTTCAGTCGTGGCCGACAACCTCATTGAAACGGTTGCGCATGGCATTTCGATTGTGAACCTTGATGTGGGCGGGCGCTTATCGCAATGCACCGGAAATGTGTTGCGCAATCTCAAAGGCGAGTATCCAAAAGGTACGCCATTGGGTGGCGGAATTTTAGCTGAAGCCGATATTGTTGTGGCCAACAACGTGATTGAAAAAGCAGACCTCTACGGCATTCGCGTTGGCTGGGGGCCCTATGGACGCAATGTGCAGGCCAGTAATAATGTGTTGGTGGATTGTCGGCGTGGCATTGAATTTTCTGCCGTCAGCGATGGGCCTTATGTGATTTCCAACAACATCATAAGCGGGGCAACATCGGGCCATATCTTCGGCATGGACCATGATAAAACGGTGACGGCTGACCTTGCGTTGCCGGGTGCCATTATTCCTGCAAATGTGAATCTCTCGGGCAATATGCTCAAAAATTAGAGCGTGCTTCGCCCACTTCAAGCTTGCGCCAATTTTTCATGGTTGAATGGGTAAAGCCAGCAATTGCTGATTTTTCTTCTGCCGTCCAACAGTCGAGAGCTTGCAAAACATTTGCAATTGCAACTTCAGCGCCACGCACGGCACCATCATCAATCTTCAATGCAAAGCCTAAACCGGCATGGGGAATGGCACCGCAATAGACACCTTCTGCGCCCACTTTAATAAATAATCGCGGCACGGCCTGCATGATTTTGGAATCGAATTTGTTTGTTCCTGCGATCAAGAAAGGATGGGCTCGCGCCGCATTCACAATGCGAACGCCAGTTGAATTTCCGGATGCTAAAAGTTTCGCGAACCCTTTTGCCAGCTTTTCGAGTGGCATGGCCCAAGTGGGAACGGAACAACCATCAATGCCCCAATCGGCGTTTGAAGTATCGGCATCGCAATAGCGATCCAAAGCATCTGCAACGGCTTGTTGCACCGGATGTTCACGTTTTACATAGTCTTGAAGTGGAGCCCCCAGATGTTTGGCAAGGGCAAGCATACCAGCGTGTTTGCCAGAACAATTATTGTGGATGGCGCGGGGGCCTTGGGAAGCTTTGATCAGGGTTGATTTATCATCCATGCGGTCGGGCCACTGGTTGCCGCATTCATAGGCTGATTCATCAAGTCCAACTTTGGCCAACATGGAGGCTGCCACACGCACATGTTCGGCTTCGCCATTGTGGGATGAGCAAGCGAGTGCAATGTCTTCATCGGTAAAGCCGAAGCGGTCGGCTGCGCCAGATTCAATCAGAGGCACGCATTGGAATGCTTTGACCGATGAGCGGGGGAAAATGGGATGGGTGATGTTTCCTTTTTGCTGCACAATCTCCCCATTCGCATTGGCAATGGCAAAAGCGCCACGGTGCACGCTTTCAACCGTTTGACCGCGTGTGATTTCAGCAAGGATGGGATTGGCTAACATTGAATTAGATCTTTCTGCGACGTGGCAGCGCATACCAAATAAAAGCGATGACTTGCAAGGCGAGGAATAAACCAAAAGCCCAGCGATAGCCTTGCGCATTGTAGCCCGTTGTTGTGGGTTCAAAATAGGAGATGATGTAGCCCACGACGAATTGCGCAATGAAGGCCGTGGTGAACATGGCGAAGTTGATAGTCGCGTTGGCGCGGCCTGCCAAACCCTCCCCCACTTGTGATGCAAACCAGGGGAACGACAGAATTGCCACCTGCCCCACAGCGGCCAATATGAGCCAGCCCACATAGCCCCATTGAGGACTGGCGAACACCAAAAGCACTTGCGCTGCCGTGTGAAACAACAACAACCCGGCCATGGTTTGCATGGGGCCAATGCCACGTTTTTGCAATCGATCTGCCAACATGCCGAAACTTAAACTTCCAAGCATAAAAGCGACGGCCAGCCAAAACAGGCTACGCGCCACATCAGGCGGACTGAGTTGTGCGACATCGCGAAACCATGGGCCGGCCCATAAGGTTTGATAGGCGATGGGAATGCCCGCAGAAATGCCCAGCAAAGGTGCGACGCGCCAGAACAGTGGCAGCCGCATAATTTTCACCATGTCCTGCCATTGCTGGCGAAAGGGCGCGGGTTGGGTTTGGTTTGGTTTTTCAGGCACGGCCACGAAAATGAAGAGTGCTGCGGCGGCGATAAAACCAGCAAAGCATACAAAGGCCATGCGCCACCCCAATGCGGCAACCAGAATGGATGTCGGTTCCGTCGAAACAACAATGCCTAGTGCACCTGCAGACATTATTGTGGCATTAGCAAGCGAGCGCCGCTCCGGCGACACCCATTGCGAGGATGATTTGTAACTCGCCATCAAGCCCGCAGAGAAGCCAAGTCCAATGATGGCACGCGCAACGACCAGACCGGGGAAATTTGTGGCCGCCGCGAAGGCAAGGCAACCCGCCGCTGCGGTGAGCAGCAAAACTGTTTGCACGCGCCGCGCGCCATATCGATCCAGCAGCACGCCTAAGGGTAGTTGGAACAGCGAAAAGCTGAGCAGGTAGGCGGCAGTTAGAAAGCCTAGCTCGGTCGGCCCAATGGCAAAATCCTTGACGAGATCGGGTGCGATGACGGCGTTGACCGCACGCAACAACTGGCTCGAAAAATAGCCGCATGCAAAAGGGAACAAGGCAAGGAAGACGAGGCGGGGTGAAGCTGTTTTGGGTCACGCCTCAGTTGCTACACGTCGCTTAAGGTTGCTTCAAGGTCTGACGATATTTCTCTGCATCCCAATTCAAGAGCTGGTCGATTTCTGCCGCTGTTAGGGCCTTCAATTGTGCGTTAACCGAAGTGCGTTTGAACACATCGCCAAGACAGCGCAACATTGGTTCTATGGCTGGTTTCGCATCTTTACGCACCAACACACCCTGGCCGGGCACGGCAATGGCTGGTGCACTTGTATTCATATCAGTCGGAATTGATGTGCCGAGAAAGACCACGTGATCCGGATAGTAAACTTTGACGCAACCGTAATTAAGGGCAAGCGGATCAAGTGCTGGTGCGTGGGCGAATAGATCGCTGGCTGGCATGTAGTTTGTATTGGTGCTGAGTGCCTCGAGTGCGGACAAATCCGGTAGCGTGAATTCTCGCAAAGGGCATTGCAGCGCTTTAACGACTTTGCTGAGTAGCGCTTCTGCTTCTGCAACCGTGTCAGATGCAACGGCAAGGCCATGATTTTGCAGCACCATGACGTTTGAACCTGGTTTCAAATGTTTGGAGATGGCGCGGGACAACTGCAACCCCGGTCGCGCATAGGGAATGAAAGACCAATTGAAGGCAGTGAGACGGTCGCCAAGTTGTTGCTCTGCATCTTCACGAATGGCCCAAGCAATGGTGTTCACACAATGCACATGGACAACGACGGCTTGCGGCATGAGGCCGTGGACCGATGTTTCAATGGACGGACGCAGTCCAAGCGTATTCAAGTCTTGTCGCACAAAGGGCAAGCAGCTTTCGCAATCGGGACTGTCTTCGTGTAGTGCTTTGGTGAGAGTGTCGAGATTCAACGGTACAAAAATATCTTTGCGCAGTGCATCCATCAACCAAGTGCCGGATGCTTTGATCCACATCACGCCATCCTGTTTGATGGAGGTGTTGCCACCCGCGGCTTGCACCAGCAATGGATTACTCCCAACGCGCGCAGAGAGTTGGCGGAGGGCTTCAAATTCTTGAGATTTCATCAGGCTAATAGCTTTCGAACAGCGTCCTTCCAGCCCGCATATTTTTCTTCACGCAGTGCTGGTTTCATTTTTGGCGTAAATCTTTTATCGCGCTTCCAGGTCGCTGCGAATTTTTCAGGTGGCGGCAAAAGCCCTGCTTGCAAGCCAGCGAGGTAAGCCGCACCTACAGCGGTTGTTTCCAACACTTTTGGGCGATCCACGGGCGCGTTCAAAATATCAGCGAGGCATTGCATGGTCCAATCCGATGCAGTCATACCGCCATCCACACGCAAGACCGTATCACCAGCGCTGCCCCAATCTTTTTTCATGGCTTCCAAAAGATCACGGGTTTGGAAACACACGGCTTCCAACGCGGCTTTTGAAATCTCTTTGTTGGTTGTGGCGCGCGTTAAGCCGAATAGGGCACCGCGTGCTTCGGCGTTCCAATAGGGTGCGCCGAGCCCGACGAACGCGGGTACGAGATAGACTTGCTGTTTGTCATCGGCGGACTTCGCGCATGAGGTCCGGTTTCCGAGGCTTTTTTTACCAGCTTCACGCCATCACGAAGCCATTGCACTGTTGCCCCTGCCATGAAGATTGCACCTTCAAGTGCATAGGTGCGCTTGCCATTCAATTGATAGGCCACGGTTGTGAGCAGGCGATTGTGTGATGTCACGGCGCGGTTGCCTGTATTCAACAACGCAAAGCAGCCTGTGCCATAGGTTGATTTCATCATGCCGGGCTTGAAGCAGGCTTGACCAATGGTTGCGGCTTGTTGATCTCCTGCGACGCCGCCAATTGGAATTGCAGCACCCAGTAATTTTTTATCAGTCAAGCCATAGTCAGCAGCGCAGTCCTTCACTTCTGGCAGCAGCGACATTGGAATGTTCAGCAATCGTAGCAATTCATCATCCCAGACACCGTTGTGAATATTGTAAAGTAACGTACGAGACGCGTTGGTGGCATCGGTGGCATGCACCTTTCCACCTGTTAGCCGCCAAATCAGAAACGCATCGATGGTGCCGAAGGCCAATTCTCCGCGTTCAGCTTTTTCTCTGGCACCTTTCACATGGTCCAAGAGCCACGCGAGCTTTGTGCCTGAAAAATAAGGGTCGAGCAGCAATCCGGTCTTCGCAGTGAATGTTGCTTCTAATCCCGCAGTTTTCATCTCAGCGCATTTGTCAGCGGTGCGACGGTCTTGCCAGACGATGGCTTTGTGAATGGGCTTACCTGTCTTTGCGGTCCCACACGACGACAGTTTCGCGTTGGTTGGTGATGCCGATGGCAGCGATTTGGGTTGGCTTTACTTTGGACTTTGTCAGTGCCGCTTTGCAAGTTGTCGAAACTGACTTCCAAATTTCCTCAGCGTCATGTTCAACCCAGCCCGAATTTGGAAAATACTGCTTAAATTCTTTCTGGGCCGATCCTTTGGGTGACAACTTCTTATCAAACACGATGGCACGTGAAGACGTCGTGCCTTGATCGATGGCCAAAATGTAGTTCGCAGTCATGAGGACTTTTTCCGCTTTTTGACAGGGGCAGTTTTGACTTCACCTTCCATGTAAACTTTCAGTGCCGCTTGCTCATCCGGCTTCATATGCAACCCTAACTTCGAACGACGCCACAGAATATCGTCAGCTGTGACAGCCCATTCATTTGCTTTGAGATGCTCAATTTCGCGGGTAGTGAGTGGGCCAATTGCTTGCCCCAAATCAGCGGCAAAGCGGGCATCACCTAATATCTTTTCGACTTCTGTGCCGTAGGCGCGAACCAAGCGACGAAGGTTTTGAAATTTAAGAAATGAAAATTTCTTGTGTAATTCTTCGATGTAATTTTCAACGGCGTTATGAGCCAAGTTGCCACCGGGCAAGGTAGATCCAGCGGTCCACTTGCCTTTCATAGCGGGGAAGAAGGGTTTGATTTCATCCATCACGGATTCAGCCAGTTTCCGCGCAGTGGTTATTTTTCCGCCAAACACCGAAAGAAGTGGGGCTTGTCCTTCAGGCTTGTCCAATTTCAACACATAATCCCGCGTGGCTTCCTGCGCTTTTGACGCGCCATCGTCGTAAAGCGGGCGAATGCCGGAATAGGCCCATTTTAGTTGTGCGCGCGTGACTGGCTTTTTGAAATATTCGCTGACGGCACTCAACATATAGTCGATTTCGGCATCGCTGATTTCGGGCTTTCCGGGGTCACCTTTGTGGTCTTCATCGGTTGTGCCGATGAGGGTGAAATTGTTTTCATAGGGAATAGCAAAGCAAATGCGGCCATCAGCATTCTGGAAAATGTAGCAGCGATCATGGTCGTAAAGGCGTTCCACCACCAAGTGGCTGCCTTTGACCATGCGGATTTTTGCGGGATCATTGTAGCCGATGACTTGGCCTAGAACTTGACTTACCCAAGGGCCGGCAGAATTGATCAAAGCTTTGGCCCTGATGGATTCCGTTTTGCCATTGCTTTCAATTTCAATTTGCCACTCACCGCCGTCACGACGGGCGGAGGTCACTTTCGTCCGCGTACGGATTTCAGCACCTTTGGCTTTGGCATCGCGGGCGTTCAAAACCACCAATCGCGAATCCTCAACCCAACAATCAGAATATTCATAACCACGTGAAAACTCAGGTTTCAGAGGTTTTCCGGTCTCATCATTCCATAGATCAACACTGCGGGTGGGCGGCAAAATTTTTCTGCCTCCCAGATGATCGTACATGAACAACCCCAAACGTATCATCCAGCGCGGGCGCAAACCATCATGGTGAGGGAGAATGAACCGCAGGGGCCAAATAATGTGAGGTGCCGCCTGCAACAACACTTCGCGCTCAATCAAAGCCTCGCGCACAAGGCGAAACTCGTAATGCTCTAAATACCGCAAGCCACCGTGGATCAGTTTTGTTGAGGCTGATGACGTGCCAGACGCCAAATCGTTTTGTTCAGCCAGAAACACCGAAAGCCCACGACCCGCTGCATCTCGTGCTATGCCACAGCCATTTACACCACCGCCGATGACAAAGAGATCATAGACCATTACGCAACTTTCTCATTGTCTTGTTCAAACGGCTCGGCTGCCAATTCAAGCTTCACACCCTTGTGCCGACATAATTCGACAACGCTTTCTGGCGGCGCGCGGTCTGTCACGAACACATCAATGTCTGCCATATGGCCAATACGTACCGGCGCCGAGCGCATAAATTTCAAACTATCGGCAACCAAAAATACATGGCGTGAATTGCCTATAATGGCCTGTGCTGCACGCACTTCGCGATAATCAAAGTCGAGCAATGCACCTTCTTCATCAATCGCTGACACACCCATGACCGCGTGATCAACCTTGAACTGCTTGATGGTATCCACAGCCGACTCTCCCACAATGCCGCCGTCTGCTTTACGCACCATGCCGCCCACAACGATCACTTCTATTTTTGGAACAGGTGATAAAATGGTCGCCACATGAATATTATTCGTAATGACCAGCAGGCCTTCGTGGTGCACCAGCGCGCGCGCAACTTCTTCGGTTGTTGTGCCGATGTTGATGAACAGTGAGCAGTTGTTTGGAATGAGTGAGGCCGCCCTACGACCAATCAATTGTTTTTCAGGTGCAGCAATTTGGCGGCGCGACTCATAGGCAACGTTTTCAACACCTGACGACAGCATGGCTCCGCCATGGGTGCGGGTGAGATGGCGTGCGTCGCACAACTCATTTAAGTCTTTTCGAATGGTTTGGGGGGTTACGTCAAAATGTGATGACAGTTCATCCACACCCACGTTGCCCGATGCGCGGGCAAGTACGAGGATTTGTTGTTGGCGTGGTGACAGATCAAGCATTTTCAAAACCAATTTATTCAAAGCGCTTTTACAGTAGTTCGGCTGTGTAGGCGCTTTTTACCCTGCTTCGCAATGTTCCATTTTTTTTCGTTTTTTACAATACGAACTTTCGAAAGAATCTTCTTTTTTCGCATTTTTCCCTATTGACGTTCGTTTTGTTTCGTTTGATAGTTTGCACAGTGTCCAAAAAGGGCGCTTCGACAATAGGGAGGATTCTGAAATGAAGATGAAACTGTTGGCTTCGGCCGCGGTTGCACTTGCGACGTTCAGCACACAAAGTTTTGCTGACATGGCAGCTGCACAAAAATGGATTGATAGCGAGTTTACGATCTCCGCACTTTCCAAGGAAGACCAAGCGAAAGAAATGCAGTGGTTTATCGATGCTGCAAAACCATTCGCTGGCATGGAAATTAACGTGCTGTCGGAAGGCATTCCAACGCACACTTACGAATCAACAGTTCTGACCAAGGCCTTTGAAGAAATCACTGGCATTAAGGTGAACCACCAAATTCTGGGTGAAGGTGAAGTGGTGCAAGCTGTGCAAACACAGATGCAAACCAACCGTAACCTCTACGATGCTTATGTGAACGACTCCGATTTGATCGGTACACATTCGCGCTTGCAATTGGCTTATAATCTCACCGACGCCATGGCTGGCGATTGGAAAGACGTGACCAACCCCGGACTTGATCTTGATGATTTCATCGGCAAACAATTCACCACTGGACCTGATGGCAAGCTCTATCAATTGCCTGATCAACAATTTGCAAACCTCTATTGGTTCCGCAAAGATTGGTTTGACCGCGCTGACTTGAAAGAAAAATTCAAAGCGAAATATGGCTATGATCTGGGCGTTCCAGTCAACTGGTCGGCTTATGAAGACATCGCTCAATTCTTCTCGGAAGACGTGAAGGAAATTGATGGCGTAAAGGTTTATGGCCACATGGACTACGGCAAGCGTGCACCTGACTTGGGTTGGCGCATGACCGATGCTTGGCTGTCTATGGCTGGTGCTGGTTCCGCTGGTGAACCAAACGGTGTTCCCATCGACGAATGGGGCATTCGCATGGAAAAAGGAACGTGTAATCCAACAGGCGCTTCAGTAACGCGCGGTGGTGAAACCAACGGCCCTGCTTCTGTTTATGCCATCGCAAAATGGGATGAATGGCTGCGCAAGTATGCGCCTCCTGGTGCTGCTGACTATGACTTCTATCAGTCATTGCCCGCTTTGAGCCAAGGCAACGTGGCCCAGCAGATTTTCTGGTACACCGCCTTCACAGCCTCGATGGTAGCCCCAAAGGCTGACGGTAATAACACAGTTGACGATGCTGGCATGCCGCTGTGGCGCATGGCTCCTTCGCCACATGGCGTTTACTACAAAGAAGGCCAGAAAGTTGGCTATCAAGACGTGGGTTCTTGGACCATTTTGAAGTCCACCCCTGCTGATCGTGCCAAGGCTGCTTGGTTGTTCGCACAGTTTGCTGTTTCAAAAACAGTTGACGGCAAGAAGAGCGATGTGGGCCTGACCTTCATCCGCAATTCGACAGTCAACCTGCAACACTTCACTGATCGTGCACCAAAACTTGGTGGCTTGGTTGAGTTCTATCGCTCACCCGACCGCACACGTTGGTCGCCAACAGGGGTTAACGTTCCAGATTATCCAAAGCTGGCGCAAATCTGGTGGCAGCAAATTGGTGACGTGAACTCTGGTGCGTTTACGCCCCAGCAGGCCATGGACCGTTTGGCTGAAGAAATGGAAATCACCATGTCGCGCATGGAAGCTGCCGACAAAGCCAACAACACCTACGGGGGCTGTGGCCCACGTTTGGGTGAAGTTAAAGATGCGTCCGCATGGTTGGGCGTTGAAGGTGGACCAAAGGCCAAAATTGAAAACGAAAAAGAACAAGGCGTGACGGTGGCGTATGACGACATCATCAAGGCTTGGATGAAGTAAGTACGAGTATCCTCCCTGGAGCCGGGATCGCGAGCGTTTCACGATCCCGGCTTTTTTGTGCTACAGTCAACTTCTCAGAAATAGAAACGGGCGGCAACACCATGCCACTGGAACTGCAAGGCGTATCCAAACGGGTTGGCGCCGATATTCACATTCACCCCACGGACATCAGCTTTGATGATGGCTCATTCAATGTTTTGTTAGGTGCCACGCGCGCTGGCAAAACCACGCTTATGCAGTTGATGGCGGGGATTCAAAAGCCGACGGGCGGCAAGATCATGCACAACGGCAAAGACGTTTCCAATGTTGCCGTGCAAAAACGAAATGTATCCATGGTCTATCAACAATTCATCAACTACCCGATGATGAATGTGTATGAAAACATTGCCTCGCCTTTGCGGGTGATTGGTATGGCCGATGCCGAAATTAAATCCCGCGTGGGCAAAGCTGCCGAATTGCTGCGGCTCGGCCCCATGCTTCAGCGCAAGCCCAATGAACTATCTGGCGGCCAGCAACAACGCACGGCGATTGCCCGCGCCATCGTTAAAGATTCTGATTTGATTTTCCTTGATGAACCCTTGGCCAATCTTGATTATAAATTGCGCGAAGAGTTGCGCGACGAATTGCCGAAACTATTCGCAGGTCGCAAAGCTATTGTATTCTATGCGACGACTGAACCCCATGAAGCGCTGTTGTTTGGTGGCAAGACTGCCACGTTGCACGAAGGACGCATTACCCAATATGGCGTGACGTCTGAAATCTATCGAGAACCAAATTCATTGCTTTCGGCAGAAGTGTTTTCTGATCCCCCCATCAATGTGGCGCATGTTGTTAAAAGCGGGCGTGCGCTTTCATTTGCTGATGGTGCTGATTGGTTGGCGTCGGGCGACGCTGCCAAACTGCCGGATGGCAGTTATAGTATCGGACTTCGCCCCCACCATGTGGTGCCGGCGCCAAAGGGCAAGTTGGATTGTGAAATTGGTGGTCGGGTCTTGGTCACTGAAATTTCCGGTTCCGAAAGCGTCATACATTTCCATTCAGGTGGCAAAACTTGGGTGTCGCAAACGGCTGGTGTTCAACCCATTAAAGTTGGTGAGAATGTGCGTTTTTCCGCCGACATTTCCCGTGGCATATTCTTTGACGCGGCAGGAAAGCGGGTGCTCTGATGGCCAAAATCACAATTGATAATCTCAAGCATTCCTACATTTCAAACCCGACGCAACCAGACCATTATGCCTTGAAGCATGTGCATTTGGATTGGGCGGATGGTGGCGCTTATGCGCTGCTTGGCCCATCGGGTTGTGGCAAAACCACCTTGCTTAATCTCATCTCAGGGTTATTGCCGCCATCACATGGTCGCATTTTGTTTGATGATCGTGATGTGACCAATGACACGCCCGAAAAGCGCAACATTGCTCAGGTGTTCCAGTTTCCGGTGATTTATGACACCATGACGGTGTATGACAATCTGGCATTCCCATTGCGCAATCGCGGCGTGGATGAAGCCGAAATCAAGTCCCGTGTCGAAAACATTGCAGACATGTTGGAACTCACTGCAACGTTGAAAAAGAAAGCATCGGGTTTGACGGCCGATGGCAAACAGAAGATCTCGTTGGGCCGTGGCCTCGTACGCTCCGATGTGAATGTCATTATGTTTGACGAACCACTGACAGTGATTGATCCACATCTGAAATGGCAATTGCGTTCCAAGTTGAAGGAACTGCAACAGCGCATCAAGCGTACCATGATTTATGTGACGCATGACCAAACGGAAGCTCTAACCTTTGCCGACCAAGTGGTGGTGATGAACAATGGCGAAGTGGTGCAAACGGGCACACCAATTGAATTGTTTGATAAGCCGCGCCACACATTTGTGGGTCATTTCATTGGTTCGCCCGGCATGAATTTTTTGCCCTGTGAAGTCAAAGGTGGCAAGGCCCTTGTGGGTGGTCAAGCACTTGTTGCTGACAATGCCAAAGTCGGCAACGTCGGGGAAACTTGAACTTGGCATTCGTCCAGAGTTTGTGTCCTTCGCCAAATCGGGACTGGCTGCGGATGTCGTCAAGGTCTCTGACATTGGCCGTGTGCGCGTGGTGGAAACGCGATTGGCTTCAGGCCATGCGGTGAAACTTGTGGTGCCGGAGGGTGGAGAAATTCCAACCGGAAAAGCGCATTTGAGCTTCGATGCCGACCACACCCATGTGTATGAAAATTCATGGTTGGCCGGCGATATGACGAGGGCTGCCCAATGAACAAGATTCAAAACAACAAAGCGTGGTTTTTCGTCATCCCTGTGTTCCTGCTCGTGGCTTTTAACGCGTTGATACCGCTGATGACCGTTGTGAATTACTCGGTGCAGGAAACGTTTGGTAACAACGAGTTTTTCTGGGCAGGCTCGCAATGGTTTTCTGATATTTTAAAGTCTGACCGCTTCCATGATGCTTTGGGTCGCAGTTTGGTTTTCACGGCCATTGTGTTGGCCATTGAAATTCCTTTGGGCCTTGGCATAGCCCTGTGCATGCCAAAAAAGGGTCCGTGGGTTTCTGTGTGTTTGATTTTGATGGCGTTGCCGTTGTTGATCCCATGGAATGTTGTGGGGTCAATGTGGAACATCATGGCATTGCCTGATGTGGGCCTTTTGGGCCGCACTGTGAATGCTTTGGGTATTGACTATAACTATACGCGCCAACCGTTCTCAGCTTGGGTCACCTTGATATTGATGGATGTGTGGCATTGGACGTCGCTCGTCACATTGCTGTGTTATGCGGGTCTGGTGTCCATCCCCGATGCTTACTATCAAGCAGCAAAAATCGATGGCGCAAAGCCGCTGGCCGTGTTCCGCTTTATTCAATTGCCGAAGCTGAAGCATGTTCTGACCATTGCAGTGTTGCTACGTTTCATGGATAGCTTCATGATTTACACGGAAGTTGTTGTTTTAACTGGCGGAGGTCCCGGAAACTCAACCACATTCCTGTCGATCGATTTGGTGAAATATGCGCTCGGTCAATTCGATCTTGGCCATGCTGCGGCCATGTCTCTCATCTACTTCCTGATTATTCTGTTCATGAGTTGGCTGTTCTACACCCTCATGATGCGCGAGGAGACCACGCCATGAGCAAGCGCTATATTGTTCCCCTGCTCTATATCATTTTTTTGATGTTGCCGATCTATTGGCTCATCAGCATGTCGTTGCGCACAACGAATGAAATTCTCGACACAACACAGTTTTCGTTCTTCCCACGCAACATCACGCTCGACAGCTATAAAACCATCTTCACCGATCCGACGTGGTATGGTGCCTATATCAACTCAATAACCTATGTCGCCATTAACACAGTGCTGTCTATTTTTGTGGCGCTGCCTGCTGCTTATGCATTTTCACGATACAGATTCTTGGGCGACAAGCATTTGTTTTTCTGGCTGCTGTCCAACCGCATGGCACCGCCTGCCGTGTTTGTATTGCCATTCGTAAATTTATATTCCGCAGTGGGTTTATTCGACACGCCATGGGCTGTTGCTTTGGCACACACATTGTTCAACGTGCCGCTGGCTGTTTGGATTTTGGAAGGCTTTATGTCAGGTGTTCCAAAGGAGTTGGATGAAACGGCCTATGTTGACGGCTATTCTTTCCCATACTTTTTCGCACGCATTTTCATCCCCACGATTTCGGCTGGTATCGGTGTTGCCGCATTCTTCTGCTTCATGTTCTCTTGGGTGGAAATGTTGTTGGCCAAAAACCTCACCTCGGTTGCGGCCAAACCCATCGTGGCGGCCATGACCAAGACAGCGTCCACATCTGGTTATGAATTGGGGCTACTCGCTGCAGCGGGTGTTTTGACTTTAGTGCCTGGTGCTTTGGTGGTGTATTTCGTTCGCAATCATATCGCCAAGGGCTTTGCCTTGGGCCGCGTTTGAGAGGTTTCTATGGAACAGTTCACTTTGTTTTCAGCAGAATGGTGGCAACAGCCACTTGGTTCTTGGATGGCTTGGAACCGGGTTTCGATTGCGTTCTTCCTTTATATTTTCGGCTCAATTGCGGCCATGGGTGTTTGGGAATATTACGCGCCAGGTGGCAACCCGCGTAAAGGCGTGTTCACCCTGGACACGACGCGTGGCGACCGCTTGTTCATGTCACATGTGGGAACTTGTGCGATATTTCTCGCGTGGCTGGGTCTTGATCGGCACGCCACTTTGGGGAGCCGTAGCGCTTGTCCATTGCGTGGATCGTGTTTGTGTTCCGCTACGCTTAAAGCAAGCCGCGCCCAGCTCAAATTTCGCATCAGGTGAGATGCACCAAACTCCCATGGTGGGCATTGGTCGGTTGATTTTACAGTGTTGATCAACACACCCAATTTGGGATTGGCAACACTGACCCAGTCTCCATGTTTGTGTGTAAAGCCCTGCCCCTTGGCACCACGGTCTTGCGTGGGGGCGAACAGCGTGCCGCAATACAGCACAAAACCATCCGGGTATTGATGATGTTGATTGAGCGTTGCCTTGGCCAAACTCTCGGGGCTGCGGCTGATTTTGCGCATGGTGCTGGCCCCCTTCAAATGGAAGCCATCTTCATGTTCCACTTCGAGCGTGATGTCCATTGAGTTCACGTCGTCAATCGAGAAGGTGTCATCAAACAACCGAATGAACGGGCCGAGAGCTGCCGAAGCATTGTTGTCCTTGGCTTTGCCTAGCAACAGTGCAGAGCGCCCTTCAACGTCGCGCAAGTTCACATCATTGCCCAGTGTTGCACCGACGATTTGCCCTCGTGAATTTGAAACGATCACCGCTTCAGGTTCAGGATTATTCCACGACGAAACAGGGTGAATGCCAACATCAGCACCAAAGCCCACAGCACTCATCACTTGCGCCTTTGTAAAAATCTCAGCGTCCGGCCCAATTCCAACTTCGAGATATTGCGACCAAGATTTTTTGTCGATCAAGGATTGTTTCAACGCCATAGCTTCAGCTGAACCCGGCACAAGTTTCGATAAATCATCGCCGATCAAACGCGTGATATCAGCACGAATGGCGTCGGCTAGCGTTGCATCGCCGCGCGCCTTTTCTTCGATGACACGCTCCAGCATTGACGTGGCGAAGGTAACGCCTGCGGCTTTGACAGCCTGCAAATCAATGGGGGCAAGCAATGTGAATGCAGACCCTGCCCTGCCAAGTGCTTCTTCGACCGAACATATGTCTTCGCCTTTTGCGTCTACCAAAACTGCTACGGGATTTTTTTGCTCACATAAATCGCGAACTGTCGGAATTTCTTTTGACGTAATATCGATTAATCGATTCTGCCGCACTGCAACAACACTCGGCCCTACATCGTCTCGCCAGACACGCCCCACGAAGCTGCCTGATTTCAACGCCTCAATCGTTTCCAAAATTGCGTCTGCATATTTCATGGGCAGTATGTCCTGTAATTGGTGAGCGAACGCTCACGGTTCTTGAAATTTCAAACCTCTGGCAGACAAACATAATTTTGCTCTTGCGGACCACCAGAATCTGCGCAAGATTGATATAACAGTTGGCCAGACAAATTCCGAATGCAAAGATGCAAGGGATGCGTTGCAAAGGCCCAAAGAAATTCGAAGTTCAAGCGAAACATGCGCGAACTGCGGATAAGTCAACAACGGGAGGACTACCAATGAATAAATATCTGATCGGCGCACTTGCTGCCGGTACGGCCCTTTGTGGTTTGGCAGCAACTGCCACCGCTGGGGAATTCGACGGCGTAACCGTCAATATTCTGACACGCCCAGGCCCAGTAATTGCTGGCCGCCTTGCTGAACGTGGCAAAGAATTTGAAGCGATGACTGGTGCAAAAATCGTTGTAACGGAAGTTCCGTTCGCCGAAATTTTCCCAAAGATTCAAGCTGACTGGTCAACCGGCACCAACTCGATTGACGTTGGCGTATTCGCAGCGGGTTGGGGTGTTGAACTTGACGCTGCTGGCCTGCTTGAAGATATGGACCCCTATATCGCCAAGGACACCAAGATTGATCTTGCAGACGTCGCTGGATATTTCCGCGAATTCGGCCAGAAGATTGGCGGCAAGACCAAGATGCTCATGGTCGATGGCGACTTCCAAATGGTCTACTATCGCAAGGACATTCTGGAAGCCAATGGTCAAGCAGTTCCTAAAACATGGGATGACTACTTGAAAGTGGCCGCTGCCATTCATGGCAAAGACATGAACGGTGATGGTGCAGCTGACTACGGTTCATGCATCTTCAAAAAGCGTAATGCCCAATCATATTTTGCTATTCAAACAATGGCTGCTGCCTTTGTTCAAACAGGCGGTACGGCACAAGGCTTCCATTTCGACAATGCCACCATGAAGCCAATTATGAACAATGACGCGTGGAAAAAGGCGTTTGAGCTCTACAAGGAAACCGGCAAATACGGTCCACCAGAAGAACTCAACATGGACATCGGCGATACCCGTGGACTGTTCAAAGCTGGCCGTTGTGGCTTGCTGATCGAATGGGGTGATCCAGGCCCAATGTCGATTGAAAAAGACGCTGGTGCCATCAAAGACAAGCTTTATGCCATCGCAGCTCTCGGCACGACGGAAGTGCTTGACCGTGCAACCGGCAAGCTGGTTCCTGTGACCAAGGAAAGCGCACCACACGCCATCGACGGCGTAAACTATGCGCCATTCGCTGCTTTCGGCGGTTGGGCTGGTGCGATTAACGCCAAGGCTGACCAAAAGAAGAAGGACGCATCCTATGCGTTCCTTTCCTACATGAACCAAGCTGCTCAATCGAATGTGGACGTGACACTCGGCTGGACGGGTTACAACGCCTATCGTAACTCGCAATTGTCGAGCACCGATGGCTGGGTAAAGGCTGGTTTCTCCAAGGAAGCTGCTGAAAACTATCTCGGTGCCATCAACGGTGCCTTGAACAATCCGAACATGGCTTCGGACTTCAAGATTCCAGGTGCCAATGGTTATTCGTCAGTGGTTCTGGACCGCGAACTTGCTCGCTATTTGGCGAACGAAATTTCGGTTGAAGAAGCATTGAAGAACATTGAAGCTGGCTGGGAAGAAATCACGGAAGACTTTGGCCGTGACAACCAGATCAAGGCACAAGCTTTGGCCCTCGGCATCAAGTAAGAGCTGAACTAACGCAGGGCCGGAGCAATCCGGCCCTGTTTTTGTCTTTTACGAATTGGTTGGGGCACAGGCGTGACAACTCAAGTTGATACATATCGCGAGTCTTGGGGCGAATGGTTTGATCGTCATTCCCGCACCTATTTCATTGCGCCCGCCGTTATCCTCATTCTCATTTTCGCAATTTTTCCAACATTCTATTCAGTCGTGTTTGCATTGAGCCGGGTAAAGTTTTCGCCCACGGGTCTGCAATTCCGCTTCGTTTGGTTTCAAAATTTCGCCAAACAATTCATCGGCAATGAACAGGTCACACTGCTGGGTCGCCTCGAAGGCCTGAGTGCGTTGGGTTGGATTTTCAGTTTGGCTGTGATTGGTTTGGCGCTGTGGTGGTTGTGGCGCTCGGTAGGCAAAACCAGTTGGGTGGGCATGATCGGGCGCATTATTTCCGCCGCATCTGCCGTTGCCATTGCATTGCTCCTTGGCGCCACGCTGTTGTCTGGCAATGCATGGGGTTATCTGCTGACCACGCTGTTCTATGTATTTGTTGGTTGCACCATTCAATTTTTCATTGGCACAGCGCTCGCCTTCCTGTGTTCTCAACCCATTTCCGGCAAAAGCTTTTTCCGCGTATTGTTCTTCATTCCCCTTGATGATCACACCGCTTGGTGTTGGCTATGCTTTCAAAATGATTCTCGATATTACCAAGGGGCCATTCCAGCCGGTTTGGGATTGGATTGGGTGGCAAGATTGGGCATGGTCAACGGACGCATGGGCTGCGCGTTGGTTCGTTGTGTTGGGTGATAGCTGGCAATGGATTCCCTTCATCTTCATTTGCATGTTGGCTGCCCTAGAAAATGTGCCCAAAGACCATGTGGAGGCTGCTCAAGTAGATGGCGCATCCAGCGTTCAAATTTTCCGCGAAATCATCTGGCCGCAAATTGTACCTGTCGCCGCGACAGTCATTCTCATTCGCATGATCGAAGCGTTCAAGATTATTGATCTTCCCAACATCATGACGTCAGGCGGGCCCGGCATTGCAACGGAATCCATTACGCTGCACTCAATGTTCTTGTGGCGGGCGAATGATATGGGATCATCGGCGGCTGTTGCCTATCTGCTTCTCATACTCACAGTCGTCGTGTGTTCGTCATTCTTCAACTACGTTGTTCTGAAGCAACTGCGGAAAGCGCACGCATGAGTGAAGCATCCTATAAATTTGAAAAGTCCAATCGCAGTCTATTGGAGCGGTTGTTTGAACCGCCGGCTGTTGGAAAAATGTCACCCGTGGCGAAAGTGGTTGCCTATGGCATTTTGGCGTTCTGGTCGCTGTTTGTGCTGTTCCCGCTTTATTGGGTTGTCATCACAGCGTTTAAGGACGGTCAGATTGTCAATGAAGGCCCTTACTATATTCCCTTCGTTGATTTTCAGCCAACGCTCGATGGTTGGCGTGCGCAGTTTGCCACCGACCCGTTCTGTGACTTGGCTGCGATTGGTCGGCAATTGGTGCTTTATGGCTACAATTCAATCGCATTTGTGTTGTCGCCCATCGTGACAATTGCGCCCATGGAGCCGCAGATATGTAAAGTGTGGCTGGCTTTCACCAACTCCATTGTTATCAATGTTTTTGCAACAGCTCTTTGCATGGTGGTTGGTAGCATGGCTGCCTATGCGCTTGCCCGCATTCAATACAAACCCAAGTTTGGCAACATCATGGTCTTCGTGCTGCTGTCTTTGCTTGTGATCATCGCATCCTATTTCATTCACTGGGCTATTGCCACGGCTGTCGCTTTGGCCTTGTTCTTCTTGCTGGTGCGGGCTTATGGCAAGCATTTCAAAAATCAATTGGGCAATGGCGATATATTGTTCTGGATTATTTCCCAGCGCATTCTGCCGCCAATCGTTGTCATCATTCCAATCTACATGATGTTCCAAGCTGTCGGTTTGCTCGATACGCATTTGGCACTCATCATTGCCTATGCCGTCGCCAACTTGCCAATCGTCGTTTGGTTGATGCATGATTTCTTCGCTGGCCTGCCCATTGAATTGGAAGAGTCAGCCCAGTTGGATGGCGCAACACGCTTTGGCATTTTCTGGGATATTGTTTTGCCGCTCACGCGGCCTGGCTTTGCCGCTACAACGCTGCTGACGCTCATTCTGAACTGGAATGAATATCTGCTGGCAGTGTTCTTGGCGCTCAGCAAGTCGCAAACCATGCCCTTCATGGTGGCTGCAAAGAACGCGGGCGAGCGTGGCATTTTATGGTGGGAAATGTGCGCCATCATCGTCGTTATGATTATTCCGGTCATCATCATGGCCATCTTTCTTCAACGGTTTATCGCCAAGGGTGTTCTGCTTGGCGCGGTCAAAGGTTAGGTAAGCGAAACATGACAATTGGCAAACCCGGCGTTCCCGTCTCCTTCGACAAGGTTGCAAAATCTTTCGGTGATGTGCAGGTGCTGCAAGAGTTCGATATTCAAATCAAACCTGGTGAGTTCCTTGTGCTTTTGGGCGCTTCGGGCTCGGGCAAAACCACCGCCTTGCGCATTCTCTCAGGTCTTGAAACGGCCACGTCGGGCCGCGTGCGCATTGGCGATCGTGATGTGACGGATATTCTGCCGAAGTATCGCGACATCTCCATGGTGTTCCAGTCCTATGCACTTTATCCGCATAAGACGGTGGGTGAAAATATTGGATTTCCGTTGAAGGTGCGGAAGGTCAATCCCGCTGAAATGGATGTGGCGATCAGGGAAGCTGCCGCTCAAGTGCAACTCGACCAATTGCTGCACCGCTACCCGCGAGAATTGTCAGGTGGCCAACGCCAACGTGTGGCCTTGGCACGCGCCATCATCCGCCGCCCTTCGGTGTTTTTGATGGACGAACCCTTGTCAAATCTTGATGCAAAATTGCGCGGCCACATGCGGGCTGAACTCAAGCACATGCAGGAAAATTTTGGTATCACGACAATCTATGTAACGCACGACCAAATTGAAGCCATGACCTTGGCGCATCGGGTTGCCATACTTGAAAAAGGTGTTTTGCAACAACTCGCCACTCCTGCGGAAATCTACAACAATCCTGCCAATTTGTTTGTGGCGCAATTCATCGGTTCACCGCCCATGAACATCGTAAATGGTACATTGCAAGGCGATACCTTCACCGCACAAGATCACAAAGTAAAAGTGCCGGTGAAAGGCAAAATCGAAAAAGCTATTCTGGGTGTTCGACCGGAAGATTGCACAGTTACAGCACCCACAAAAGGCGATGTGACAGGCGAGATTTTCACCAACGAATTGATTGGTGACCATACGTTGGTCACAGTCAAAACTGCGAAGGACATGATCTCGGTCAAGGCCGCCAAAGACTACAAAGGCAAGACTGGCGAAAAAATTGGTGTGGCATTCGCCAAGAGTGGACTCTTTGTTTTCAACGCCGACGGCGGCGCACGGGTGCGGTGATGAAGTCAGTCAGTGTGGAACACCTCTTCCATGCTGGCCCACCATTCGCCGGGCTTTGCGGTTTCAAATCGTTCCTGCATCGGGTCCGTGATGTCCCACCATTCTTGCATGCGCGGCGCGGATTTAATTTTGGCCGTATCAGCCTCAAAATCAGTGCCGATATATTCCCAATAGGCAATCAACCAGTTCTCAGGCTCTTTCAGAAAAATAGAATAGTTGCGAATATTGGCGTCGTGAATGGCTTTCAGAATTTCCGGCCACACCGCAGCATGTATGCGCTTATACTCGGGGATCACTTCCGGCTTCAATTTCACCATGTGGCTCATGCGTTTGACCATTATGCACTCCTTTTTCTTGACGGAATTGGTGCCGCAATTGCCGCATATTCGCAACCGCAGAATTTGCAAGCGAGAGTAGCATTGACATTGCCCCATAATACGGGACAAGGAGCGGAAATTCCAACATGAGTCCTGCCCAAACAATGCTGTCCCGTACCAAGCTGGATCGCCGCCGCCCTATGCGCGACCAAATTTATCCCATTGTTCGTGACCTGATTTTAACAGGCACAATCAAGCCGGGAGATGCGATCGACGAAAAATCAATTGCCATGCAATTGAATATTTCCCGCACGCCGGTGCGTGAAGCAGTCAAAAAATTAAGCGATGAACATTTGGTCGATGTTGTTGCCCAGTCAGGCACGCGAGCGGCGCGCGTGGACGCAAGAGAAATTGAACAAGCCTATCTCATTCGCCGCGCACTCGAAATGGAAAGTGCGGCACAAGCTGCACCCCACATGAATGATGCGCATGCTGAAAGCCTCAACGATATTTTGAGCCTGCATGAACGGGCCATAGAGCAACACAAATTCGTCAAAGCTATTGCACTTGATGATACATTCCACCGTCAAATCGCACAGATCGCCGAATTACCACGCCTTTGGCATATGATTGAAATTTCCAAAGCGCATTTGGATCGTTGCCGCCATATGCTTTTACCGCGTGCTGGTGAAGCCGCAGCTACGTTGGAGCAACACCGCGCAATCATCCGTGCACTGAATACAAAAAAGTCTGATGTTGCTCGTGATGCCATGCGTCATCATCTTGAAACATCTTATGCTGGCGTCGCGAAGATGCTGGCTGAGATGGACCTTTAGGCTTTTACTTTCAGGTTTGATGGATCGACAAATGGTTCCAAGTTGATGCGTGCTGGCTTTGCTTCATTGGCAATCACCAGCTCATATTTGCCCGATAACAAATAGTCCGAAGTGACACCTTCCCCATGGCGCACATAACCAAAGCCCAAGGGTTTTCCGACAGTGTATCCATAACCGCCGCTGGTGAGATAGCCAGCAAATTCACCATTGCGCAGAATGGTTTCCCGACCCACAAGCACAGCTGTTTCATCATCAACGCAAAATCCGACTAACGATTTTTTGAGGGGCGACGCAGCAACTTGCTCTAATGCGTCACGGCCTAAAAATGGAATGCCGGAACGGATTTTTACGGCCCAACCAAGGCCCGCTTCAAACGGCGTGTCGTTTGGTGTGATGTCCGAACCCCAGGCCCGATAGCCTTTTTCAAGCCGTAGCGATTCCAATGCGCGATAGCCGACTGGGCGAATGTGGTGTTCTGCACCAAGCCCCATCAAACAATCATAGACATCTGCAACGGCGGCCATGGGCATGTGCAATTCCCAACCCAACTCGCCAACATAGGTTACGCGCAAGGCCCAAAGCTTGTGGCCGGAAATTTCAATCTCGCGCACCGCACCGAACGGGAAAGCACTATTCGAAACATCAGTATTTGTTGCGTGGGAAAGCACGTCACGTGCTTTGGGGCCCATCAACGATAAAGTAGACATAGTCTCAGTGATGTCATCAATCGAAACATCTTTGCTGCTGGGCAAGTGTTCTTTGATCCAGCCAAAATCGTGGGTTCTAAAACCTGTGCCCGTGACGATATAAAAGCGATCTTCTGCAACACGCGCCACCGTTAAATCAGCTTCAATTCCGCCGCGTGAATTCAACAATTGTGTATATGTCAAACGCCCCACATCACGTGCTACGCGGTTGGCGCACATCCATTCTAACGCTTGTGCAGCATCTTTGCCGCGCACTTCATATTTCGCGAAGCTCGTCTGGTCGAACACGCCAACATGTGCGCGCACATGGGTATGTTCCTCTCCAACGGCGGCAAACCAATTCTGGCGGCCCATTGCATATTGGTCTTCAGGCACTTCACCTTTACGCGCAAACCAGTTTGGGCGTTCCCAACCCAATTTTGAGCCAAACACGGCACCCTGCTTTTTCAATCGGCCATAAAGCGGCGACGTTAATCGAGGGCGACCTGATTCATATTCCTCGTGCGGATAGCCAATTGTATAATGTTTGCCATAGGCTTCCAAAGTTCGTTCGTTTACCCATTGCCTTTCTTTATGCAGATCAGAGAAGCGGCGTATGTCCACCACCCACAGGTCCAGTGGTGCTTCACCCTTCATCACCCAATCGGCCAGAACCCAACCTGCACCACCGCCAGATGCAATTCCGAAGGCATTAAAGCCCGCGCCGACGAACATGTTCTCGCATTCATTGGCGCGTCCCAAAATGAAATTGCCATCAGGCGTAAAACTTTCCGGCCCGTTGATCATTTTTTTCACGCCGGTATTTTCCAATACAGGCACGCGGGCGATGGCTTGTTCTAAGTGCTGTTCAAAATGATCAAAATCATCGTCGAACAAGCGGAACTGCCAATCGTCGGGCAAATCATCCGTTGTCCAAGTTATAGGGTCAGGCTCATAACCACCCATCACCAGGCCACCCACTTCTTCTTTGAAATAAGTGCGGCGGTCAGGGTCGCGCAGCGTGGGCGCATTTGAACTGAGGCCTGGAATCTTTTCTGTGATGATATATTGGTGCTTCACAGCTTGCAGCGGCACGTTGATACCTGCCATTGCCCCCACTTGCCGCGCCCACATGCCGGCGCAATTTACCACCTTCTCGCAAGCGATCTT
Organism: uncultured Alphaproteobacteria bacterium; assembly: GCA_963779145.1. Taxonomy (GTDB): domain Bacteria; phylum Pseudomonadota; class Alphaproteobacteria; order Rhizobiales; family Aestuariivirgaceae; genus Aestuariivirga. The sequence continues at coordinate 14,378 of CAVZXJ010000032.1, read as the reverse complement.
GCCCAAATTGGTATTCACGGCGGTTATCCGGCCTTCGACCATGTCAAAGCCTTCAACGCGAACACCTTCATGGAATTTCACGCCATGCAAGCGCGCACCCTTGGCGAGGGATTGCGTGATGTCGGATGGGCTTGCTTGGCCGTCTGTTGGCAACCAACTGGCACCAACAAGATCAGATGTGTCCATCAGCGGCCACATCTTTTTGACCTCCTCCGGCGAAACCAAGTGCATGTCTAGCCCAAAGCTTTTGGCCGTGGTGGCGAGGCGTTTGTATTCAGTCCAACGGTCTTGCGTCGTGGCTAAACGCAAGCAGCCAGTCATTTTCCAGCCCGTTTCAAGACCTGTTTCAGTTTGCAGGTTTTTGTAGAGATCAACGGAATATTTCAGCACCCGTGTGATAGACGCCGATGACCGCAATTGCCCGACAAGGCCCGCCGCATGCCAGGTTGTGCCCGAAGTGATGCGCCCCTGTTCCAGCACAACCACATCGGCTTTATGATCCCTCGCCAAGTGATAGGCCGTGGAACAGCCAATAATGCCACCGCCAATGACGACAATTTGGGCGTGGGAAGGAAGTGTCATACCGCGATTTTTCCGTATTGTTTTTGGTAAGTATCAAGTGTTGCCAGATACCGAACCATGTTTTCGGCTGTGTAAGCGTCATAGTCAACGCCGGGTGCGGCAAGAAAAAGGCTGGACGTCATGGCCCATAGGGTTTCACGCAGTAACGACGCACATTCCATGGCAGCGAAGGATTGTTGGAATGGGGCGTCAGGTTTTGCGCCCAAATAGGCCATCAGCAATTGCTGTCGCTGATCGTGCTGCATCATTGCATTGGACGAAACACCTGCGAGGTCAAACATAGCCGTTCCAAAGCCTGCATACTCAAAATCGATGAGCCATAATTTCTCGCCATCATCCAGAAAATTAGCGGGTAATAGATCGTGGTGGCCATAAATGATCGGCATTGAATTCTGGGCGGCTTCGAGTGCTTCTGCTTGTTTTAGCAGTTTGGGTAATTTTTCAACATGAGGCGACTTCGCCGTGCGCAACGTGTTGGCATAGTCGCGAATGACATGGAACACCCAGAACATGTTCGCGGTGCCTGTCATAAACTGGGGCATGGCGTTGTGAAATGCGCGAATAAGCGTTCCCACGCGTTGAGCATTCGCCTTCACATCATCTGCCGAAAACGTTTTGGCGTTTAGATAAGCGGTGACCATTACACCTGCCGCCGCATATTGCACTTCGGGTGCAAAGCCTGCCGCATGGGCCGCCCGCGCCACTAAAACTTCACGCTCACGCGAAACGTGATGAAAAGGATAGTCTTTGCCAAAGCGCACCACATGTTTGCCGTTTGCGTCCGTCACAAGATAATTGGCATTGCTCAGGCCACCACTCAAAGGTGCAATTGATATGCTGCCATTCCAACAGGGCAATTGGAGGATATTATCTTCGTCGGTGGACATGGGGCGAGTGTGCCAGAGCAGGCCGCCGTTTGAAAGCCCCTAGCCCAGCAAACGATCGATCTCGCGCAATTCATCCGCCGAAAAATCAGGGCGCGACAGGGCTGAAACGGCTTCGTCAACCTGTTGCACTTTGCTCGCCCCCATCAGGGCGGACGTTACTTCTGGCTTGCGGAGAACCCACGCAAAAGCCATTTGCGCCAAAGTTTGCCCGCGTTGATAGGCGATTTTGTTGAGAGCGGACGTTCGGCGCACAACGTCAGATGTGATGTTTTCTTTTTTCAGGAAGTGCCCCACGGTGGCGCGGCTGCCTTCAGGAATTCCATTCAAATATTTGTCAGTCAGCAGCCCTTGCGCCAATGGCGAAAACACGATTGAGCCCATGCCTTCATGGCCAAGTGCATCAAACACGCCTTCCCGTTCTGGCTCACGTTGCAGCATGTTATAGCGCGGCTGGTGGATGATGCAGGGCGTGCCGAGGCTGCGCAAAATTTGCGCAGCGCGGCGGGTGGCATCGGCGGGGTAGTTCGAAATGCCGACATAGAGCGCGCGACCGGAGCGCACAGCAAAATCCAGCGCTCCCATGGTTTCTTCGAGCGGGGTCACAGGGTCATAGCGGTGGGAATAGAAAATATCGACGTAGGGCAAGCCCAGACGTTTCAAGCTTTGATCTAAGCTTGCCAACATATATTTGCGTGAACCCCATTCACCATAGGGGCCGTCCCACATGTGATAACCGGCCTTGGTGGAGATAATCAGTTCATCGCGGTGGGCGGCAAATTCAGTGCGCAGAATTTCACCGAAAGATGTTTCAGCTGAACCAGGTGGTGGGCCATAATTATTGGCAAGATCGAAGTGGGTAATCCCCAAATCAAAGGCGCGGCGGCAGAGGGCGCGTTTGTTTTCAGCATCAGCTTCAGCACCAAAATTGTGCCACAGCCCAAGTGAAATGGCAGGGAGCAAAAGACCACTACGGCCACATCGATTGTATTTCATGTTCGCTCCTTGAATGGTTCCCCCTCCGCCCTTCGGGCACCTCCCCCAGCAAGCTGAGGGAGGAGAAGTCTCTTGCTCCCTCAACTAGTTGGGGGAGCTGTCGCGAAGCGACTGAGGGGGATTATCTTTACTTCATCAAAGCCCGTGCCTCATCCGGCCCCAAAGGTGCCGGACGCTTGCAGGTTGATTTCAGTTTCACAACTTTGTGCTTCGTGCCAGATTCAATCATGGCCGTCATCACTTCCACAACGTGGGCCACCAGCGAAATATCGCAGCGGGCCAGTTTCTTTTTCTTGATGGCGGCTGCCATATCGGCCAAGCCGGCGCAGCGATAGTTAGCCCAGAGCACGTCGGTTTGGCTGTTGTTCATGCCCCAATTGTTTTTGGCAAAGGGGTGATCCCAAGACTTCATCACCTTTGGTGTTTGGTCACTGCCCGCCACCATCACGTCTCCGCCAAAGAAGTTTGGATCAGGCACAAACATGGCACCGTTTTGGCCATAGATTTCCATGTTCTGGTGCTTATGCGCCCATACGTCCCACGACAGCGAAACGGTGACACATGCACCCGTCTGGAATTCCAGCAACGCATGATAGGTCGTTGGTGTTGTCACCTTCAATTTTTCGCCGTTGCGTGGGTTTTTGGGTTGGCTGTTGATGACGCGTTCTTTGCGGCCCGTGCCAAGCAGGGCTGATACGCGCTTAACCGGGCCGATCAAGTTGATGAGGTTTGAAATGTAATAGGGGCCCATGTCCAGAACCGGGCCACCGCCTGGCTTGAAGAAGAAGTCAGGATTTGGGTGCCACATTTCCATGCCGGGGCCCATGAAATGGCAAGTGCCGGAAACCACTTTGCCAATTTCACCTTTATCAATCGCAGCACGCGCCTGCTGGTGCGACGAGCCCAAGAATGTGTCAGGGGCAGCGCCTACACGAAGCTTCTTCTTCGCGGCAAGTTTTTGCAGCGCCAAAGCGTCTTTGTAGGACAGCGTCAAAGGCTTTTCGGAATAGACATGCTTGCCTGCATCCAAAATTTGCTTCGACACTTTGAAGTGTGTTGCAGGAACGGTGAGGTTCACCACAATGTCGATGTCTTTTTGCTTCAACAGGTCTTTCACCGTGTGGGCGCGCACGCCGAATTCTTCTGCGCGGGCTTTTGCTGCGTCCATGTTGATGTCGGCCACCGCCTTCACCTCAATGTCCTTAAACAGATTGGCCAATTTCAAATAGGCCCAAGAAATATTGCCGCATCCAATGATGCCGACGCCTAATGCTTTGCTCATGATTTAGTTTCTCCCTTTCATTAGCTTCCGTCCCTAACCCGTCATCCCCGCGCAGGCGGGGATCCAGCTTTACTGCTACGATGTTACCTGTGGCGAAGCTGGTTTCCCGCTTTCGCGGGAATGACGATCAAGGGGTTATTGTTTCTTACAAAAATTGATCGAAGCCTTGGCCCAAGCGGCCACGTCCTTCGGGTTATCGTGTTCCATGACGTAGGTCAGGCAGTTGGTTTCTTCGCGCAGCACTTTGAAAATTTCCGGCCACTTCACAGTACCTTTGCCCACATCACACCAACCGTCTTGGTCCAAGTTCTTGCCCTTTTCAGCAATGTCTTTGACGTGCGCTGATGTGATGCGATCACCATAGGCCTTCAACCATTTCACCGGGTTCTGTTTGGCGCGGGCAATCCATGCCACGTCCACTTCCCAGTTCAACAATTCGCTGCCTTCGAAAATGCGTTCGTGTGGGGTTGAACCATCCTTCAACTTTGCGAATTCAAAGTCATGGTTGTGCCAGCCGAAGATGTAACCTTCGTCACGGTATTGTTCAGCCGCAGCGCCCTAAGCGAGCGCCAAACTTTTTCCAACCTGCACCCGTCTTCGGGCGTTGGTCTGGCATGATGTAGGGGCAATAGAGAGCGCGCATGCCAAGGGTTTTGGCAATGTGCAGCACGCGCTTTTTTTCCTTCTCGAACATTTCAATGGGAAAGAAGTGACCCGATGGCATGGTGAGGCCATGCTTGTCGAGCAGTGCGCGGAATTTTTCAGGTTCGTCATAGAACGCCCCGGGTGTGCCATAAGCTCCACCGAAACCTTCGACTTCCTTATAACCAGCCTTGGCCAGCATCTCGATGACGCCCTCCCACGGCTGGAAATTTCGGGCGGAATAAAGTTGGAATGACATACGTTGTGGCATTGGGTGGCCTCCTCAATGAGTTGTTGAATGGGATGATGAATAGAGATCGCGGATCACGAGCGTGTCTTTGGCGCGCGCGAGGTCGGATGGGTTGTCAGGGGTGAAGGTGATGGTATTTGGTTTCACCGCCCAAAAGGTCAAAAGCGTTGTCAGAAAAATGCCCTGCAACGTCACACTCTGCTGAAACATAAAGTGCCATGTGTTCAGTTGAAATTGTGATTGAAAGCGCAGGCGTTGTCAATTGACTGCGGCGGTTTTGAGATTGGGACTCTGGCAAGTTGCAAATGCTTGTAGGCAAGCAGGTGCCGCGTGGTTGCGTTGCGCATTGCCGTGCTCATCGGTCCAGTTCAGAAACAGAATCTGGTCCTTGCCAATGTCGTTGAGCTTGATGCGGGTAATCTCAAGTCCTGCATCAGGGGATAGATTCATGTTCCCCTTGTAAAGAATTGATTTTGCGCCTGAAAACGCCACTGCAACAACTTCAAGTGAAAGCGCAACGGCTTGCGGTAGATCACTCACTGCTGAAACAATGAACTCATTTTCGGACTTGCGGGCCGTGACCAAAATGGGCGCGTAGAACCGACGCGCCATGTAATGCATGGCTTTCCATGAGCCCCCATGATCCAAGCCAGACCAAGACGCCACGGGCCAGGTGTCATTCAATTGCCAGTACAAGGTGCCCATGCAGTGGGGCTTCAACGAGCGCCAATATTCAACGGCCATGCGCATGGCGAGGCCGTGTTGGATTTGGCTGAGATATACAAAATTTCCAAAATCCATGGGGAAGCGGAAATTGCGGAACATAGTTTCAGCAATGCGCGCATTGCCGCCTTTGTTGCGCTGGTGGTGCTCCATGACGGCGGAGGAAATATTGAGGTCTTCCGGGCTTTCCGAAAATTCCTTGATCAAGCGCAGCGACGGGAAAGACTGGAAACCGAACTCGGAACAGAAGCGCGGCTTCACATCATAGTAGTGTTCAAAGTCCCGGCCCTCATGCCACACCGACCAGAAGTGCATGTCGCCCTTCGAGTCATCATGCCACGTGTCACCGAAGTCGAGGATGCCGGGGGATGGGGATGACGGCCACCAGATGGCGGTACGGTCCGCACTGCTTTAACGACCTCTTCAAGGGTGCGGTTCAGGCGATCATAGTTGACCAGATAGCGGTCACGGTTTTTGCGCGACTCTTCGAACCACGTCAAGGCACCAAGCAATTCATTGTCACCACACCACACTGCGAGGCAAGCATGGTGTTGCAAGCGCTTTACTTGATCGATCGACTTCATGCTCAACGTCATCTAAGAAATTCTGGCTGTCGACGGATAAAGTGAACAGGAAAACATAAAGTCTTGCCAGACCAACAATCCAAGTTCGTCACAAATATCATAGAAAAAATCCTTGCTCATAGTAGCCACCGCCCCATACGCGGATCATGTTCATGTTCGCGTCTTTTGCGGCTTGCAAAAGTTTGCGCGTCAATTCTGGTGTTGCGTTGGAAGGCAAGGCATCAGCCGGAATCCAGTTGGCACCTTTGCAGAAAATTTCGCGACCATTGACTTTGAAAGCAAAGCGGCTGCCTGTTTCGTCTTTGTCAGTGATGAGTTCTAGAGTTTGCGCAAACCAACTTTGCGGTGTTCAACTTGATCTCCGCATCTGACTTCCAAGTTCGTATAAATGTTGCTCACCTTGCCCTGCTGGCCACCAGAGTTTTGGCTTTGGGATATGAAGTTTGAACCTGCAAAGGTCAAAATCATCTTTTGTTGTCTGGACAGTTTTCTCGAGCGCGTCGCCAATGCGACACCTGCACTTCCACAGTGCTATCGGGTTTGCAGTTCCAGAAGACATGAACAATCACGTCAACCGATGCCATCTTCATTATGAGTTTGATGAACTTTTACAGTCGTATATCTGGACATTTCCGACTTGGCAGAGTTCAAAATTCCCACACATCCCAAACGGCACAATTGCCAAATTCCAGTCCCAGCCGAAATGGCATTGCGGTTTGCGCAACATGTTGCCGTTGGGGATGGGGTTGTTGCTCGACGCTGTAGGGAATGTAGAATGGTTGTGCCGCTTGCTTTTCGTTGGCGGCTTTGGTGTTGGAGTGGAATGTCACTTCAACAACATTCTCACCAACCTTGAGAGCCTTGGTCACATCGGGACGATAGCGCCGAAAGCAGTTTTCGGCGTGCAGCACATGCACACCATTCACGCTGACATCGGCAACCGTGTCGAGATAGTCGATGTCGAGATAGTATTCTCCCGCTTCAACAGTTTCCAAAACGAACGAGCGCCGCGCCACCCACACTTCATCGGCCACCCAGCGCACATCCAGTTCATTCCGTCCCTTGTAGGGATCAGGAATGTGGCCTGCTGCGATCAGGGCTGAGTGCACATCTCCCGGCACTGTGTAGGCGCAAGCGAATGCTCCATCGGCGCGGGAGAGTTGCCAATTACCCTGTAAGTTAATGGTTTGGGGAGATGCCATCCATCAGATGCGATTGGTTGTGGCTTCGTCGAAGACCGACGCCAGATTCATACGGAAGCGCACTTTGACCTTTTGACCGGGCACATAGTGTTCATTTGATTCAACACGGGCCGACATGGTTTGGCCTTCAACTGTCAACCAGATCAACGTGTCAGCGCCCATGGGTTCGACGATGTCAACTGTGGCCGGAATAGCATCTGTCGTGCCGTCTTCGGCTGGTCCATTGATGCGGATGTGTTCGGGGCGCACGCCCAACACGGCTGCACGCGCCGTCAAATCGCTGTCGGCTTTATAGGACTTCAATGGTACTGAAATATTGCCGATAACGAATTTGGATTTAACGCCAGCGCCTTCAATCGCACCCTTCAAGAAGTTCATGGAAGGCGAACCGATGAAGCCCGCAACATAGAGATTGTTGGGCTTGTTATAAATCGTTTGTGGCGCATCCAATTGTTGAATGGTGCCGCCGCGCATAACCGCCACACGGTCAGCCAGAGTCAGCGCTTCAATCTGATCATGGGTCACATAGATCATGGTGTTGCCAAGCTTCTGGTGAAGACGCTTGATTTCAACACGCAGTTCGGCGCGCAGTTTGGCATCAAGGTTCGACAAAGGTTCATCAAACAGGAACACATCCACATCCCGCACCAACGCACGGCCGATGGCCACACGTTGGCGTTGGCCGCCTGAGAGTTGCGATGGCTTGCGATCTAACAAGGGTTGGATTTGTAGAATTTCAGACGCACGGGCGACACGCTTGTCGATCTCGGCCTTGTCCATGCCAGACACGCGCAAGCCAAATGACAAATTCTTTTCCACCGTCATTTGTGGATACAAAGCGTAGGATTGGAACACCATGCCGATGCCGCGGTCTTTCGGCTCTTCCCACGTGACGTTCTTGCCTTTGATGAAGACTTGACCCGCAGTGGGTTCAAGCAGCCCTGCAATGCAATTCAGCAATGTGGATTTGCCGCAGCCTGATGGCCCCAACAACACGATGAATTCACCATCGGCAATGTCGAGGTCGAGCGACTTCAACACCTGTAACGCACCATAACTTTGCGCAAGGCCGCGCACTGATACAGAAGGTTGATCGATTTTTGCGTGCATGTTCATAATATCAACCCTTCACAGCGCCAGCAGCAATGCCGCGCACAAAGTATTTGCCGGAGAAGAAATAGATGGCGAGGGGAACGATGCCCGTGAGGATCGTTGCTGCCATATCAACGTTGTATTCTTTCACCCCCTGCCCCGTGTTGACGATGTTGTTGAGCTGCACTGTCATGGGGTAGTTGGTGGGGCCTGCGTAAATCACGCCAAACAGGAAGTCGTTCCAGATGCCGGTGACTTGTTCGGACTTAAGAATGTGGTCGCCGTGTCAATGATCGTCAAAACCGCCGTTCCCGGAACGCCGATGTTTGCGCCGGTTAAAGTGAGGTTGACGGTTTCATCAGGCTCGATGATACCGTCGCGGCACAGCGGAATATTGACGGTCTTCGAGGTTTCGTTCGGATTAAAAGTTACTGACTGAGTCAGGCTAACATAGTCGATCCCGCTGGCCGGTAACACCAAACAGGCCGCCCGCCGATTGCCGTGCCGTTTGCGGTTGAGAATGTTACGGTGTCGGTTCCTGTGAGGTTTCCTGTCCGCGTTATTGTGATGATCGCGGTCTGAGACTCATCCTCAGAATACGTCGGCGAACTGAACTGAATTGAAACAGCCAGCGGAGTTGCCGTAGATGTCGCGGTTGCCGTCGATGTAAATGTTGCAGTGGCCGTGCTGTCCCCGTTGACGTGCTCGAAGGCGTAAACGATGATGTTGTCGATGGCGTTGCCGTATTGGACGGTGTAAACGTCGGCGTAAATATTGGCGTGGATGTACTAGTCGGCGTAAATGTCGATGTTGCCGAAGGCGTTGCCGTATTCGACGGCGTAAATGTCGATGTTGCCGAAGGCGTTGCCGTATTTGACGGTGTAAATGTCGATGTTGCCGAAGGCGTTGCCGTATTTGACGGTGTAAATGTCGATGTTGCCGAAGGCGTTGCCGTATTTGACGGTGTAAATGTCGACGTTGATATCGGCGTCGATGTTGAACTCGGCGTAAACGTCGATGTGGAGGTCGGCGTTGATGTATTTGTTATGGTTGCTGTCGCTGTCGCCGTAATGTTGTCGTTAGAGTGTGATGTATTTGTTGCCGTATTTGTTGGCGTTCCTGTCTTTGTCGCCGTCGCACCTAGACAGTTTGGAATTGTCACCGACGATCGTGTAAGGGCACAACCGCCGGCGCTGCCTGGATCGGCTGTAAGGGCGGGCGGGTGTAGAGCTTATGATCGGCTGGTCGCCCTCGATAACGAGATCGTATGTTGCTCCGGCAGGTATATTTACCGAGAAACTACAGGGCCGCCGGGAACAGCGCCTCCGCCCGGATCGCCGCGATAATTCGGCTGGCAAGCTATACCCGTTGGGCTGTAGGGTGCGGCATATATCGCAGGCAGAACACTGCCGGGCCCGGTGACCGTCGTAGTGAAAGTAAAGTTCTGAGGCTGTCCGGTCGTGTTAGTAAACGGGATCACATCGTATCTGTATGTATTTATCCCCGGTGGGTATGTCGTTACGATCGGAGTAGCTGTTGCAGTCGCGGTCGGACTCGGTGAAATAGTTGCTACAGGGTAAACGCCCAGTGCGCCAGGACAGGTCTTTGCTGTGCAGCCTGAAAATATGCTGTTGCGGAGCAGACGATTGTCCCGCGTAGTGTCGGTGGCATCAAGCGTGCCGACTATCGGCGTTCCAAACGGCGTTGCTCCAACCGGCAACGGCCCGGCAGGGGCTACAACATCGAGCCGGCCATCTATGGCGTTGGCGTTCGCAGTGTCGCCATTAAAATCGAAGACGAGGTTCCCTCCACCCGGCACTCGTTCCCAACGCAGCGGGGAATTGGAACCGATCGGCCCGATCACAATAAACCTCAGCTTAACCAGAATGCTTCCGTCCGGACACGGCGCTCCCGCACAAAGCCCAAAAGGATCCGTGAAAGCCATTTTTAGCTTACCGCTCCGGAACGGATTGACGGTTAGAACCCCGCTCCCACCGGCGAACCGATCGTTCCCTGAATGGTTGCAGATTCGCCGCCACGGCAGCAGCACTGCCGGATCAAACAAGATATTGGCCTGCCACGAGATAACGCTCATTCCCGCGTTGATCCCTGACACGGTCACGTCAACGGTAACATCCGTCCCCGCCGTGACGTTTTGAATCGGAGCATTGACGGTTATCGGAAATCCACCCGACTGCGCCGAATTCGAACCATCGTCCGCAGCAACGGTATCGGCATTAACAGCCCTTCCCCCCGGTGTTTCACTCGTTTCGGCCCGCAGGCTCTCGGCAGTTACCGCAACGTCCGAGCTAATTACCGATACGCCAACGGCGAATGTAACCATCGCCAGAACGACTATGAGACTCACAAACGCCTCGGCATGCAAAACTCTTGAAATACCGATCTTGTCGAGCATCGGCGTGGTAAAATTTTTGAAAACTCCTGAAATCTTTCTTAACCGGATCATAAACACTCCTGAAATATTATAAGGCGGCAACGCTTACGGGCCGCATGTTATGCCGAACCCGCCGGACCTAGGTTCTTGGCGAAATTATTACACATATCCCGCTTGGTGACCACACTAACGGACAGCGTTTTCATGAAGCGGGATCGTTTAGGTATTTGACCTGAATATCAGGTTACCAAATTTGAAGCGGCTAGTCTATAAGAAAATGAGTAATGATTCAGTTTTTACGAATCACACCACCGCGAAACATGCTAAAACGGAAACTTTTTTTAGTATCTTTCGGCTTAATAGACATTTGTAATGCTGAAATGGCTGTAAGCAGTTGATAACATTAACTTTGAGTGAGGTCAAAGGTAATGAGGAAAAAAAGTGCTTTTATTGCGGGTCGGGAATCACGAAAAAATACGGATTTGTTAGAAGGATTCAGCGTTACAAATGTCTGGTCTGCGGACGGCAATTTATCGGTGGAGAGCGACTGGTAGACGGGGTTTTGTGGGGTGAATACACTAAAGGGAAGCAGACGTATGCTCAGTTGGCAGCCAGGTACGGATGCTCGATGCGAACAATCCAGCGAAGGCTCGACAAGGTCGAGGTAAAGCTGGTTGAAAAGAGCCCGGCGACGAGCAGAGGAGATCGTCGTGGTAATCGACACGACGTACTTCGGAAGGGATTTCGGGGTGCTGCTAATCAGAGACGGTCATGCGGGAGATGTTCTTTACCGGGCGTTCGTAAAGTATGAGACGAACGCTTTATACGCCGCAGGCGTAAACGATCTTAGAGAAAGAGGATATGAAATCGGAGCGATTGTATGCGATGGTCGGAAAGGGCTGATAGGTCTCTTTGAAAATGTTCCGGTGCAGATGTGCAGTTTCACCAGATAGCAATAGTCACAAGATATCTGACGCGCAGGCCTAAAACACAGGCAGCACAAGAGTTACGCATTATTGCACTGACGCTGGCAAAGACCGACAAAAATATTTCATCGCCGCTCTGACGCGATGGTTTGAGAAATGGAATCAGTTCCTGAACGAGCGAACCGTCAACCCCGAAACGCTCAAGAGTTTCTATACACACAAACGTCTTCGCAGTGCGTATCGAAGTTTGAGAACGAATCTGCCGTGGTTGTTCACTTTCTCGGATCATCCCCACCTCGGCTTGCCAAAGACAACCAACTCGATCGACGGGCTTTTCGCCGTGCTGAAAAACAAACTTCGTTGTCACAACGGCCTTTCAAAATCAAGGAGAATGAAATTCATAGATGAGTTTTTTAAGGCATAGTTACTCCAGCAATATCAAAGGCCCGGACACTTCCGGTCCGAGCCTTCTGACGGACATTGCTGTCGTAAATCAAGCTATTCCTGGCGAGTTGCTCTCCAGCAGAGCCCGCTTCCGCTTCGCTCGATTCTCTATCCTTATCAACTCTAACCTTTGACCTCAAATCGAGATCAAAAAAACAGCATTAAAAATGTCCATTAGCGACAAACTACTAAAAAACAGCATTACAAATGTCTATTACGCCTATCTTCGCATTTTTCGCGGTTAAAAAAAATTGTCTTAGTTGTCGGCGTTACGATTTTTGTCCCATCCTGTCCCAAAGCGGCGTGGGACACGCTATCTACTGGTTTTATTGGAGTTACGACGCTTTTTGCCCTCCGTTCCACGATTTTTGAAAAAAGTGTAAGACACTGTCTTACAGCCAGCGTTTCATATATGCACAATCATATCACATTCTGAATGTAGAAACACGCAAAATATGCTAAAACATTTTAGTATTTCTCGCGTGTTTAGCGGGTAGGAAAAAAGGCCGCCTTTTCAGACAGCCTTCTTTATTATGCCCGCTTGAATAGCGGGGCGGATTTTAGCTCGCCGTTATTCGGTCGGGTCGGCGATGAAGTCAAAGTCAACGATGTTGTCAACGAGACTGACGATCTGGCCGGCGTGCTGAACGTGTAACGCTGCGAGTTGACCGTGACCACGTAGGTCTGGCCGGTTCCGAGGCCGTCGAACGTAAAGTAGCCGAACGATCCGGTCGTCGTGACGATCGGCTCGTTGAGCGAATTGCCGGTGATCACAACGCGGGCGTTGCGAATTCCCAAACCGTCGGCAGTCATAACGCGGCCTGAGATCGAAGCCTGTGCAGCCGTAGATGGCAGGAACTCGATTCCCCATCCGCCGCTGACGCAGCCCGTGATCGCAGTCGGTGCTGCAAATCCGGCATCGTCACGCATGTAGAGGCTCCAATTGCCGTTGGCATTTGAGAGTCCGAACACGCTGAAGAGATTCGGAGTGCCGCCGACCGTGCTGCCCGGTTCGTTATACGGGCCGGCAGGTGCCGGTGCCGGGAAGCTGGCCTGTCCGGGCTGAAATGTCGTCGGTTCGAATACTCCGGTTGTCAGCGGAGCAGAATCAGGCAGAACCTGAGCCGCATTGTCGGCAAACGTGAGCGTGACAGGATTGACAAGATCGACAACGCCGCCGGCATCTGCCTGCAGGATCATTTGGCGTCCGGTCGGGCTGACAAGCAGGAAGTCCATATTGTCAGGCATCGTGTGAATCACGTCATACAGCGATACGCGGATCGCACCGACCTGCGTCGGGCCGTTTGAGACGGTTATCGTTGACGGATAGGGCGAAGCCGGCGAACCGAGGTTCGTGCAGATGGATGTCGAGTTGCGGAAGAAGTTTGCCGTGTCGTTGATGTTGAGAACGGCCGTGCTTGGCGTTCCGAGATTGGCCCCCGTCAGCGTCAAGTTAACGGTCTGAGTCGGCTCGACGATCATGTCGGGGCAAACGGTAATGTTAACGGCCTGCGTCGCTACGTTCGGAGCGAAGGTCACCGGCTGTGAAACGCTGATGTAATCGACTCCAGACGAACATGCCGCTCCGCCCGTGGCGGTGCCGTTAGAGGTGGCAAAGTTTACGGTGTTCGTGCCGGATAGATTACCCGTTCGGCTTATCGTGATGGTCGCTACCTGCGATTCATCTTCAATGTAAGTCGTTGCGGTGAACTGAATCGACGGTGTTCCAATTGCCGTTGGCGTGAACGTAGCAGTTGCCGTGAACGTAGCCGTTGCCGTCACGGTTCCAGTCGCCGTCTCAGTAGGCGTGTTCGTCAACGTAAGTGTCGGGCTCGGGCTCGCAGTCGGGGTATTGCCGATGACGGTCACGCTTCCGTTTGTTGTCAAATCTGGCGGATCGCCCTCATTCCACTGGAACGCAGGATGGAAGCCCATGCCCGGATCGGTGTAATCCGCAAATGCCAGTGGAGTAACCTGTCCCGGTGCGCCGACAACGTTAAACCTCAAGAACAGAAGCGTTCCCGAGCCAACCAGATCGGTCGCCTGGAATCCGGAAATAATCAGGTGTCCGGGGTTGGAGGTGTTCGGCGTGATCGACATCGTGCTGCTCAGCGTTCCAACCTGATCGAACGCCGGGTTGGCGGGTTGTACGATCGCCGGATTGTAATCGATGTTAAAGTCATACGAAATAATGCCGCGGCCCGTTGTGTCGCTGACAGTGATCGGCACCGTAATCAAGACGCTCGGTGAAGCGGTAACCATCGGCGGGGACTGTCACAGGCGGTGTTCCAGTCGCGGTTGCCGTGGCGGATGCCTGGGTTGTTGGCGTAAACGTCGGCGTGTTGGTTGCCGTTGAGGTCGAAGTGCTAGTCGGCG
>CAVZXJ010000031.1:0-86894 GCA_963779145.1 uncultured Alphaproteobacteria bacterium | reverse complement strand
AAAATGGTTGATCAAGCGCCGCGCAATGTGTTGGAGCGTCTTGTTGCTGAAGCCGCTAAGGATGGTTTGCATGTGAAGACGGGCGTTGAACCTGAATTCTTTATCCTCTCCGCAGATGGCAGCCAGATTTCTGATCCCTATGATACCGCAGAAAAGCCTTGCTACGACCAGCAAGCTGTTATGCGCCGCTATGATGTGATTGCGGAAATCTGTGATTACATGTTGGAGCTGGGCTGGGAAGCTTACCAGAACGATCATGAAGACGCCGTTGGCCAGTTTGAAATGAACTGGAAATATGACGATGCCTTGCAGACTGCTGATAAGCATTCCTTCTTCAAGTTCATGACGAAGTCGATTGCCGAGAAGCACGGCTTCCGCGCGACGTTCATGCCCAAGCCCTTCAAAGGTCTCACGGGTTCCGGCTGCCACGCCCATATTTCCGTGTGGTCGAAGGATGGCAAGACCAACGTGTTCGCTGACAAGGGCAAGGAATTGGGCCTGTCAGACCGTGGCCGCACATTCCTGGGCGGTATCATGAAGCATGCATCAGCACTCGCTGCGATCTGCAACCCAACTGTCAACAGCTACAAACGCATCAACGCACCGCGCACATCGTCGGGTGCCACATGGGCGCCAAACTCAGTGACGTGGACTGGCAACAACCGCACCCACATGGTGCGCGTGCCGGGACCTGGTCGTTTTGAATTGCGTCTGCCAGATGGGGCTGCGAACCCTTATCTGTTACAAGCCGTGATTATTGCTGCTGGTCTCGATGGTGTGCGCACCAAAGCCGACCCCGGCAAGCGCCATGACATTGATATGTACCAAATGGGCCACACGGTGAAAGATGCGCCGAAGCTGCCACTCAACTTGCTCGACGCATTGCGCGAATACGACAAGGACACGACGTTGAAGGCGATGATGGGCGAAGAATTTTCGACAGCCTATTTGAAGCTGAAACAAAAAGAGTGGGATAGCTATGCAGCGCACTTCTCGCGCTGGGAGACAGAGAACACACTGGATATTTGATCTGTATACTGACTATAAAAAATAAAAAATCGACACGGGGTATGTTCATGAAAAAGAAAATAGCGGTGATTGGGGCCGGCCCATCAGGCTTGGCTCAACTGCGCGCATTCCAATCGGCGAAAGCCAAGGGTGCAGACATTCCTGAAATCGTGTGTTTTGAAAAGCAGGATAATTGGGGCGGTCTTTGGAACTATACGTGGCGCACGGGGCTCGATGAATATGGTGAGCCTTGCCATGGATCGATGTATCGTTACCTCTGGTCCAATGGACCAAAGGAAGGTTTGGAATTCGCCGACTATTCCTTTGAAGAACATTTCGGCAAACAGATTGCCAGCTACCCGCCGCGCGCTGTGTTGTTCGACTATATCGCAGGGCGGGTTGAAAAAGCGGGCGTTCGCAATTGGATCCGTTTCAAGACTGCTGTACGCTTCGTTCGTCATGATGCCAAAACAGGCA
Organism: uncultured Alphaproteobacteria bacterium; assembly: GCA_963779145.1. Lineage (GTDB taxonomy): Bacteria > Pseudomonadota > Alphaproteobacteria > Rhizobiales > Aestuariivirgaceae > Aestuariivirga. The sequence goes on along the minus strand of CAVZXJ010000031.1, from coordinate 85,409 downwards.
AATTTACAGTAACCGCCCACGACCATGCCAAAGATACAGTTTACGACGAAGAATTCGATCATGTGATCGTCGCATCGGGGCACTTCTCGACACCAAATGTGCCGGAGTTCCCCGGCTTCAAAACCTACAATGGTCGTATTCTCCACGCCCATGATTTCCGTGATGCGATGGAATTCAAGGGCAAGGACTTGCTCATTGTCGGCACCAGTTATTCGGCTGAAGACATTGGTTCGCAGTGTTGGAAATATGGCTGCAAGTCCGTAACGGTTGCCCATCGCACGGCACCGATGGGTTATGATTGGCCGTCAAACTGGAAAGAAGTGCCAATCCTTACCCATGTGGATGAGGACACTGCTTATTTCAAAGATGGTACGTCTAAAAAGGTTGACGCCATCATTCTGTGCACCGGCTATCAACATAGCTTCCCGTTCTTGCCGGATGATCTGCGCCTGAAAACTAAAAACCGTTTGGCCGCTGCTGATCTTTATAAGGGCGTGGCTTATGTTCACAATCCAGCCCTGTTCTACATCGGCATGCAGGACCAGTGGTTCACGTTCAATATGTTTGATGCGCAAGCTTGGTGGGTGCGTGATGCGATTATGGGGCGGATCAAACTTCCTGCTGACAAGGCATCAATGCTGAAAGATGTCGCTGACCGTGTGGCCGGTGAGGATGCGGGCAAGGACGCACATGATGCCATCCACTACCAAGGTGACTACGTCAAAGAACTGATTGCAGAGACTGACTATCCGCCGTTTGATGTGGATGGAGCTTGTGAAGCTTTCTTTGAATGGAAAGATCACAAGGCCAAGAACATCATGACCTTCCGCGATAATGCCTACAAGTCAGTGATCACTGGAACGATGGCGCCATTGCATCACACGGCTTGGAAAGATGCGCTGGAAGATTCGATGGAAAGCTATTTGAAAAACTAGACCCATCTCTTAATTTACCTAAAATAGGAAAATAACGGTTGACACCGCGCGGTCAACCTGCTATGTCTTGGCACAATCCGGAACTGGGTCATCACTTTTTCACCTTCAAGTGGGGACGAGAAAGTAAGTTTTTCCACGTACAGTTGAAGCGATTTCTCAGGAAACAAATTTTCGCCAAGTTAATAATTCACTCGCCACGAGTTGATTCTCGTGCTTTCCTGCGACAACTGGGCGTGGAAGGTGGAATTGAATATCACCAAAGCAAGCAGGGTCGAAAACAGCGGTTGCGCCATAGGCGTAGTCATCAATCTGGGTGCGGGGGCAAAGCAAGTCGAGCGTTGGGATCGGCTGCCGTTCTCACACCTATTTTCAATAGGAGCGGGAAATGACAAAAGAATCTGGCTCGGGCCAAATGGTCCGGGCGTTAGACTGGAAAGGGGCCTTCTGGGTCGCGGCTGGTGTGCCGCCCTTGGTGCTCTTCTCAATTGGCGGCATCGCCGGGACCACAGGCAAACTGGCCTTCCTGGTCTGGATCATTTCAATGATCATGGGCTTTCTGCAAAGCTTCACCTACGCCGAAATGGCGGGCATGTTCGGCAACAAATCCGGCGGTACATCGGTTTATGGTGCAACTGCGTGGTTGCGCTATTCAAAGCTCGTGGCCCCACTTTCGGTCTGGTGTAACTGGTTTGCGTGGTCCCCCGTATTGTCGCTCGGTTGCGCCATTGCTGCGGGTTACATACTCAATGCGCTCTTCCCCATTCCTTTGGCTGATAGCCAACAGGTGGTGGATTGGGTGACGGCCAATATGGCGAACTATACCGCTGAAACAAAAGCGGTCGTTGATTACATGGCAGCAAATGCCGGTGTGCTTGCACCTGATGCGATCAAGGCTGTTGCTTCAGCTGATGGCGTTGCTGCACTGACACCAGCATTCCGCACGTTTGAAGCCTTGGCCTTCACAATTCCGGGTCTGGGTACGTTGCATTTCAATTCCACATTCCTCATCGGTGTGGCTTTGATGTTGCTCATCCTCGTGATCCAGCATCGTGGCATTGCGCAAACTGCAAGTGCACAAAAGTGGTTGGCGATCATCGTGTTGGTACCGCTTCTGTTGGTTGGTCTCGTGCCAATCCTCACGGGGCAAATCAACAGCATGAACGTGACCAATTTGTTGCCACCGACGGCTGCTTACTCAGGCGTTGATGGCACATGGAACATTGGCGGTTGGACGTTGTTCTTGGGAGGCCTCTACATCGCTGCTTGGTCAACCTACGGCTTTGAAACGGCCGTTTGCTATACCAGCGAATTGAAAGACCCAAAGCGCGATACCTTCCGTGCGATTTTCTACTCGGGCCTTTTGTGCTGCGTGTTCTTCTTCCTCATTCCCTTCGCTTTCCAAGGCGTGCTTGGTACGTCCGGCATGTTGGCCACAGGCATTGTGGATGGAACGGGTATTGGTGAAGCGCTTGGCAATATGGTGGGTGGTGGCCCAGTGATCACGCAGTTGTTCGTGATCCTGATGATCCTCGCATTGTTCATGGCCATTATGACGGCCATGGCTGGTTCATCGCGCACCCTTTATCAGGGTTCGAAGGATGGTTGGCTGCCGAAGTACTTGGGCGGCGTGAACGAAAAGGGCGTGCCTTCCAAGGCCATGTGGACGGACTTTGCGTTCAACGTGTTCCTGTTGGCTCTGGCGTCGGACGTGGGTGGATATTTCTACGTGCTTGCCATTTCCAACGTGGGCTACATTTTGTTCAACTTCCTCAACCTCAATGCTGGCTGGATGCATCGCATCGACTCTGCCCACATTGATCGTCCTTGGAAGGCACCAACTTGGTTGATTGGTGTGAACACTGTGCTGGCCTTTGTGAATGCTCTCTTCCTCGGCGCTGGCGCCAAGGTGTGGGGTTATTCCAATGCATTGTGGGCGGGCTTGATTTTTGCAGCCCTCATCATCCCTGTGTTTTGGTATCGCCATTACATGCAGGATGGCGGCAAGTTCCCCAAGCAGGCCTATATCGATCTTGGCCTGAAAGAAGGTGACCTTGGTGAGCGAAAGGCCGGCATGTTGCCTTACTTGACACTGGTTGCAGGTGCTGCGGTCGTGTTGTGGGCGAACTGGTTCTTTGTGCTGCCAAGCTAAATTGCACAAATTCGACAAAGGGGCCGCTTCGGCGGCCCCTTTTTTGTGAAAAAAGTTACCTGCCAAGAAAAATAATTGCATTTCAATATTGATTTTTGTCGAGATGCGTCTCAAACTTGGCGAAAATCAAGATCATCAAGGGAGTCCTACATGACCAATTCCTGGCGCTTTTCCACCCTCATTGACCGCCACAAGGCGCTTGGCTCCAACCTTGAAGACTGGAGCGGCATGGGCACCGCGTGGTCCTATTCCAAGGGTGACCCTGATGCTGAATACATGGCCATCCGCACCAAGGCGGGCCTCATGGATGTGTCGGGATTGAAGAAGGTCCATATCTCCGGACCTGCCGCATCCCACGTGATTGAGCGCGCCACGACGCGCAATATGGAAAAGCTGATGCCGGGTCGTTCGGTCTATGCGACGATGTTGAACGATGCGGGCAAATTCGTCGATGACTGCGTGATTTATCGTCTTGCCCCCAACGCTTTCATGGTGGTGCATGGTTCAGGTGGAGCCCATGAGCAACTGACCATGGCGGCAACGGGCCGTGATGTGTCCATTCGTTTTGATGACAACTTGCATGACCTGTCGTTGCAAGGACCAATGGCTGTCGACTATTTGGAAAAGCATGTTCCGGGCATTCGCGCACTTCCCTATTTTGCCCACATGCAAACATCACTGTTTGGCAAGCCAGCCATGATCTCGCGCACGGGCTACACAGGCGAGCGCGGTTATGAACTGTTTGTGCGGGGTCAAGATGCGGGCATGATCTGGGATCGCATTCTCGACGAAGGCAAAGACATCGGCATCATTCCCTGCCGCTTCACCACGCTCGATATGTTGCGCACAGAAAGTTATCTGCTGTTCTTCCCCTTCGACAATTCGGAAATGTACCCGTTTGAAGACCAAGGCCCCGGCGACACGCTGTGGGAACTTGGCCTCGACTTCACGGTATCTCCGGGCAAGGTCGGCTTCCGTGGTGCTGAAGAGCATTACCGCCTGAAGGGCAAAGAGCGCTTTAAAATTTGGGGCCTTAAGCTTGAAGGCACCAATGTACCGGGCAATGGAGCGCCTGTGTTCCGCGACGGCAAAAAGGTCGGCTTGGTCACGCAGGCCATGTATTCACCGCTCAATAAGCACAACATTGCCATTGCACGCCTTCCTGTGGATTGTGCCAACAACGGCACCAAGCTTGAAGTGCGCTGTGGCACCCACGGCCCAATGGCTGCGACCACACATTCGATGCCGTTCTTTGATCCCGAAAAGAAACGCCGCACCGTTCAAGGCTAACAGGCAAAGAGATGACGAAAACTGTGTTCCCGTCGGCCATCAAAAGTCGTCCTGTCTATGGCGTGCTTGAGCCAAGGGCGGGGGCCAGACATTTGGTGGTTGCCGATGGCGAAGGTGCTGATGCTGTCATCGAACTTCTGGAAAAGTTCGGCGATGGCAGGGCTGATGTTTTGCGCAACTTGCACATTATCTACACGGCTGGACCCAACGGCACAGATAAGTCGGCTGCACTCGAAAAACTGGGGGCTGCACAATTTTTTGCAGCACCTTCAATTCCTACTCTGCTTCCGCGTTTGCAACGCGTTTTGGCAGATGCACATATGGGCACGCAGTTTTATTTGGCGGGCACGGAAGGATTAATGGGGCAGGCCGAACGCGAGATTATGAACACGGGTTTTCCGTATTCAGACATCCAGAAAGAACATCGTGGCTCAACGGTGCGGCGCGTACAGTGTGTGCATTGCAAAGGCATTACTGAAAACGTTGCGACGGACCCGTTTAAGTGCAGCCATTGTGGCCTCAATCTTTTTGTGCGTGATCATTACTCGCGTCGTATTGCGGCATTCCAAGGTGTGAACATTGATGCGGAAGACCCAGGCCTGGTGCCGGAAGCGCAGGTGAGGTTCACATGAGTGGTGGTGCTAAACTTTATGTCCGCGTGAGCGAAGTTGTTGAAGTCAATGAGCTGATCAAGCGCTTTCGCTTTGTCAGCCGTGATGGTTCAGCCCTGCCGTCATTCTCTGGTGGTGCCCATACGGTTGTTGAAATGGACGACCACGGCACACGGCGTCTCAATCCCTATTCGCTGATGAGCAACCCGCAAGACACGTCCGGTTATGAAATATCAGTGCGACGTGACGATGCGGGCCGGGGTGGTTCGTTGTACATGCACAAACATGTCAAGCCCGGCATGGACATGGTGCTCAGTTATCCCGTCAATCTTTTCCCGCTTGATAATCGGGCGAAAAAACATGTGATGATTGCGGGCGGCATTGGCATCACGCCTTTCCTTGCGCAAATGGCGCAACTTCAGCATTTTGGCGGCAAGTTCGAATTGCACTACTCCGCCCGCTCGAAGCCGCTTGGTGCTTACATGGATCGGCTTGAAGCGCTTTATGGCGACCGCATGCATTTCTATTTCGATGACCAAAAACAGGTTATCGATCTGGCGCGCATCCTGTCCATGCAGCCGCTGGGCACGCATCTCTATGTGTGTGGCCCCAAGGGCATGATCAATTGGGTGCTGTCGACGGCAGCCAAAATGGGCTGGCCTGCAAAGGCGTTGCACCATGAAGAGTTCTTGGCGCCTGGCACGGGGAAACCCTTTGAAGTGAAGCTTACTGTCTCAAACAAGACAATCACCGTTGGCACCACACAGTCATTGCTTAGAGGCGATGGAAGTTGCAGGTGTTGATGCGCCCTACATGTGCCGGGGTGGGGCCTGTGGGCAATGTGAAACCAACGTCATTGCCTGCGAAGGCACTCTGCTGCATCGTGACCACTGGCTGACGCCAGAAGAACAAGCAGCGGATTCAAAATCATGCCTTGCGTCTCGCGTTTCGAGGGCAAGAGCCTCACCATTGAGCGATAGGAAGCCAACATGAGCATTGTGTTCAAGCCCGGCGATTTCAACGACTACTTCCACAGCGAAACCTTTCGCGATGATTTCACTTATCGCAATTCGCCAGAAGGTATTCGCCGTTTTCCATTTCCGTTTGACCGTGATGAATACATGTATTCCGTCAACATGGAGCCGCATGTGTCGGGCCGCAAAGGTTCGGTGTTTGAACATACGTTTGATGTGGACGAACATTATGTGGCGGAGATGTTTGACCGCGCCAAGGTGTTGGCATCAGACCCGCTGCGCTGCCAATCCCTGCCACATATGACACTTGGCGGGTTGGGATTTGCTCGAACTCATCATGGAGTCGAAGGCGAAGGAATATCCCCAGTGGTTCTCGCTGACCAAGGATGGCAACAACTGGCACTGGATCAACCGCCCGCTGGGCATCGATCAGAAGTTTACATTCCTCGATGAGTCAACGCTGCCCTACGGTCCGTTTGAATACATCACGCGGCAAACCCAGGGTGATTTTTCGTTGCAGGACGAGCGCGACAATGACCTGTGGATGGATGCGGGCATGATCACGTCGCAGGCTGACTGGTCGCTGGATTTTGACATTGGCATGAGCTTCATGGAATGGCATGCGCCTGTGCCACTGGCGCATGAAAAGGGTATTTTTGATCGTGCGTTGAAGTTTCTGTTGAAGCTGCAACATGGTGCACCTGTGCGGCGCTTCAACTGGACCATGACGGTGAATCCGCTGCTCGATACGGCACCTGAAACTTATCCAAAATGGGGACCGATGAAGGCTTCGATCACGCCGGAAAATGTTGGGCAAAAAATGCATTTGCGCGTCGAGTTGCAAGCGCTGTTCCGGCTGCCGCGATCCAATGCCGTGGCGTTTTCCATCCGCTGCTATCTCGGAAAGTTTGAAGAGTTGGTGACGGTGCCAAAATGGGGCCGCCGCTTGCACCGCGTGGTGCGTGACCTTCATCCTGATCTTGCAACCTACAAAGGCTTTATTCGCAACCGCGACATGATGGCGGCGTGGCTTTCAACATATGATGACGGCAAGCCAACCTCGGTTGGTTGGTGGCCTGAGGATTAGCGCCACATGCCCGATGAGGTTCCACTGCGACTTGGCTTCCTGATGTTTCCGGGCTTCCCGATGGCTTGCCTGACATCGGCAATTGAGCCTTTGCGCGCTGCCAATGAAATTGTCGGTCGCAAAGTCTTCACATGGAAATTGGTGGCGGAGTCACTTGCACCTGTGCGTTCATCCGCTGAGGTGCGGTTTGAACCGGATGTGGCGTTGGCTGAGTGCGATGACTTGCATCAACTTTACATCATTGCACCGCCATCGGGCAAATTTGCGGATGCACGACGTGGTTCCGCACGCTTGCGCTGGTTGGACCGAACGGGTGTTGTGCTCGGTGCATTTTCGGGTGGCATATTCCCATTGTCGCGCGCGGGATTGATGGAGGGTCGTGGCTGTTCGGTACATTGGTGTTATGAGGCGGCGTTCAAGGCGGAATTTCCCAAGGTAAAGGCCAGCGAGTCCGTCATCCTCCGCGACAATCGCCGCATCACCGCATCAGGGGCTGGTGCCGTGTTTGATTTGATGTTGCGCCTCATTGAAGAAAAACTGGGCCGCCACTGCATGACGGAAGTGGCGTGCTGGTTCCAACACCCGTTTATGCGCGATGAAGCTGCAAGCCAAAAAGTGCCGGTGCCGCATGGCAATTCCACTTCTGACCGCTTGCCCCCAGTGATCCGCGAGGCGCTGCGCTTGTTTGAAAATCATATCGAAGACCCGTTGCGCATTCCTGATGTGGCCGCAGCCGTTGATATGTCGGGGCGGCACTTTGAGCGTTTGTTCAAGCGCGAGACAGGCCAGAGCCCGCTTCGGTATTATCGCAATATGCGGCTTTCAAAAGCCCGTCAGCGCGTGCTTTATTCTGAAGACTCGCTTCGTGATATCGCCACATCTGTGGGCTATCTGAAATCGACACCGATGACGCGGGACTACAAGGCCTTGTTCGGTGTAAGCCCAAAAGACGAGCGACGCTTGTTCACGGGATTGCAGGACTTGGGCCAAGATCGAATTGATAGCAACGCCATCGCGCCCGCGTTCAAATAGTGCATTGGTAAAGGTTCAAAGATAATGCTCGAAAGCCCATACCCCACTGTCCTTTCCGGCCCGCCGCGTGCCAGCCGCATCCTGCTGCCACGTGACATGCAGCAACACCATGGCCATGAGCGCCATGAGGTTGCGGGTGGTGGTGCGCTGCTGCTGCAAATGGGGCAGGGTGATCGTTTCACGTTGATGCAATGATGAAGGCGGACAGGTCGCTGAAGTTATTGCTGCAAGACTCAATGGCCAGATTGATGCGGCACTGATTGGCCAAATTTCAAACAACGACGCGAGCGGCTTGAAAAGCTTTGTTGAGTGCGGGTGCTACGGATCCGAGCTTAGCTCGACTTCGCAGTGGTCTCGCGGTGCGCGGAATTGATCTTTCCAAAGCTGGCGCAACAGCAGTCTTTGATGCTGCGACGGTGGCGAAATCGTCAGTGAGTTTCAGTGCAAATGAAGCGGGCTGGTTGATCATCGCGGCACCGGGACATCACATGCTGCCCGGTGAACAGACCACACTCACACCATTGACGCTGTCGGTAGAGCGCGCCACTCCACGGCTTGTGGGCAAGTTTGATTTGCCTGATCCCTTGGCGGACCCACTGCAAGATATTCGTGTGAAATCCTCGACCGCCCGGGCTTACTTTGTAAAAGCTGGCGAATATATCCAGATCATCGATGTCGATGGGCGGCAGATGACTGATTTCCAGTGTTTTTCAGCCCGTAAAATTGACAAGGGCCTGCAGCGGCCGTTGGACGTGACAACATCCCGGACCTTCATGGGCCATGCTTTTTCGAAGCCCGGACTACACTCGAAATACTACGATCAAGACTTTGAGCCTCTGGTAGAAGTTATCCAAGACACAGTAGGCCGACATGACGCCTTCGCCATGGCCTGTTCACCTAAATACTATGACGACATTGGCTATCCCGGTCATGCCAACTGTTCGGATAATTTCAACTATGCACTCCGGGGCCATGGGGTGGACGCGCGACCCGGCTGGATGGCCGTCAACTTCTTCTTCAACACGTCAATAGACGCCCATGGTGTTCTGATCAGCGATGAGTCGTGGTCCAGGCCCGGTGACTACGTGATGATGCGGGCACTCACGGACTTGATCTGCGTCTCGTCCGCCTGCCCCGATGACACGACCTCCGGCAATGGCTGGAACCCAACTGACATCCATGTCCGCACTTATTCCGGCACAGAGAAATTCAGCCGTGCAATCGCCTATCGCCCTACACCAGATTCGGAGCCCAAGATGACCAAGGAAACTGCTTTCCACGAAAGGATATCGGCGCGCACCCGTCATCATGTGGAATATAAAGGCTATTGGTTGCCGCAGGTTTATTCGTCCAACGGCTCAATCGAAGAGTACTGGGCCTGTCGCCAAAAAGCAGTGGTGCTTGATCTTTCACCCTTGCGCAAATTTGAAGTGACCGGACCTGACGCTGAAGTGCTGATGCAATATGTGCTGACGCGCGACATGAAAAAGCTGTCGCAGGGCCAGGTGGTCTATTCCGCCATGTGTTACGAGCACGGCGGCATGATTGATGACGGTACGGCCTTCCGGTTGGGCCAGGATAATTTCCGCTGGATTGGTGGCGATGACTACGGCGGCGTGTGGATGCGGGAATGGGCTGAAAAGCTCAATCTCAAAGTCATGGTGCGCTCATCTACAGACCAGTTGCATAATCTGGCAGTGCAAGGTCCAAACAGCCGCGAGATTATGCGTCGCATGGTCTGGACAGCACCACACCAGCCGACAATCGATGAGCTGGGCTGGTTCCGCTTTACGATTGCGCGACTGGGTGGGCCGGAAGGTGCGCCGCTCGTGGTCTCGCGCACGGGCTACACGGGTGAACTTGGATTTGAAATCTTCTGCCACCCCAAGGACGGCAATGCTGTTTATGATGCGGTGTGGACGTTTGGTGAAGACCTCGGCCTCAAGCCCATGGGCCTGCAGGCGCTTGACATGGTACGCATCGAAGCGGGTCTGATTTTTGCGGGCTATGATTTCTCCGACCAGACTGACCCCTTCGAAGCGGGCATTGGCTTTACTGTTCCACTGAAATCCAAGACCGATGACTTCATTGGCCGCGACGCCCTGATACGCCGCAAGGAACATCCGTCCCGCAAGTTTGTCGGTCTCGAAATTGACGCCAATGTCACCGTAGGTCATGGCGATTGCCTGCACATTGGCCGCGCGCAAGTGGGTGAGGTGACGTCCTCCATGCGTTCACCACTCCTTGGCAAAAACATTGCGCTGGCCCGTGTGGACATTGCCCATGCCGCCGTTGGCACGGCTATTGAAGTCGGAAACTTGATGGCCAGCAGAAGCGTTTGCCTGCCACCATCGTCGGCCTGTCACATTATGACCCGAAGAAAACACGTCCGCAGAGTTAGAGCATCAGAAAGCCAGTTGAATTCATCTCCAACTACCCCGTCATTCCCACGAAAGTGGGAATCCAGACTTTCCACGATCTCGCTGGTTGAAAGTCTGGATTCCCGCGTTCGCGGGAATGACGGGCATTTTGGGATAATTTACCGCTCGAATCTTTAGCTTTGAGCATTGTTCGCCGCAGTTGAATCGCGGGATATGACTTCGACAATTCCAGTTGCGAAAATCATGATCGCTCCCACAATCTGCAAAGAAGCTAAAGGCTGAGCGGACAAGAAGCCAATGGCAATTGTTCCAACCACAACTTCCATCATGAGTAAAACACCAATTCGCGTTGATGAGAGGCGGGTTGTTCCCCATATCACCAGCATGTTGGGAATTGTGAAAAGCACGAAGCCAATCACAACTGCCCAAAAATAGAGATTTGTACTTGCCGTTGCGGTCAGGATTTTTGGGGCCATGCCTGAAAGCACAAATGCCAGCACAACAGTGGATAACAATCCCGCGATCGAAAACTGAAGCAACCGTGCCCAACTGTTTTTGCCATGATCGCGACTGGTCAGTGAAGTTGATAAAGCCCAAAGTGCTCCGGCCATCAAGCCAAGCCAGTCCCCAAGGTTTTGTGGTATCGGCAAACTGGTGGCGCCCAAAACCAAACCGGTGCCAACAAAACCCATAAGCACCACCAAGCTGCGCACAAGCCCAATTGCTTCGCCGTTGAGGAATTTCCCCAGCAAAATGCTCCAAACAGGTGTGAGATAAAACAACAGGATGGCATTGATGGGGAGCGTCAAAAGAAGCGCAAAAGTATAAAGTGTAAATGCTGTGCCCATGACGATATAGGGAAATGGCGTATTGATAACTTGCCGCGCTGCACCAGTTGCCAAAAGGCCAGGCACCGCGCAAAGCGCCGTCACGGCATAAAAAATTGCGGTGGACAGACCAACGCCCATGCCTTGCTTGTCAAACTCCACAAACGGCAACCACAGCAGACCCCAAAAAGCACCCGCCGCCATAACGCCAAGTGATGGCACAAGTTGCGTTTGCTTCACGCAGTCATTCCCAGTTGTTGTTTCATTTTCGCAGCCCAGCCGCCAATCAACCGGCTGGCAATGATGCCGATGAAAGCAATGCCCAATCCAGCCAGAAGCCCACGACCAGTATCAGCACCAGGCAGGGCTTTGTAGATTTCCTGGCCAAGGTCACGCGAGCCAATCAATGCCGTGATCGCCACCATGGCCAACGCCATCATGATGGTTTGGTTGATGCCCAACAGAATTTCAGGGAATGCAATCGGCAGTTCAACTTTCCACAATCTTTGACGCGGTGTTGCACCAGCTGCCACGGCTGCTTCGATCACCGTTTGTGGCACGCGTTGCAGGCCGAGGAAGGTGTAGCGAATGGCAGGCACGGTTGCGTAGAACAGCATGGCGATGACGTTGGAGAGATCGCTGGTCTGGAACAACATGATCACCGGGATCAGGTAAATGAAACTTGGGAAGGTTTGCAGCAGATCGCAGATCACAGAAACAACCCGCGCCACGCGAGGATTGCGTGAACACCAGATGCCGATGGGCACGCCAATCAGAATGCACAATATGGTGCAGCCCGTGACCAGATAAACTGTGAGCATCAACGGCACCCAGAACCCTGTCAGCAACATAAAGCTGAGGAAGCAAATTGGGATCAGTGCCAAGCGCCAGCCGCCCAAATACCAACCCACAATGCCAAGCCCGCCAATTACCGTCGTCCAAGGCAGCCACAGATAAAGATCGCGCATGGGCAACAGCATCCAGATGGTGATGGTGTCGCGGATCGGTTTTACATAGGGAAATAGATTCTTTGACACCCAGCGCACAAAGTCATTGATGGGTGCGCCATAGGACAGCATCATCGACTTGGGATAAACAGCGAGTGCTGGCACAAGACTGGCGAGAATGATGAAGGCGAGAGCCCCGCCAAAAAACCAGGTGAGACGCCAATGCTTTTGGTGCCACGGTAAGCCAACACTTTCATGGCTGACCTGGCGCTTCATGAAGGCTTGGGTCATCTGGTCGAGAACAACGGCAATCAAGGTAATTGCAATACCTTGCTCCACCGCTTTGCCCACTTGCAATTGCTGGAGCGAGAACAGAAGCTTTTGTCCAAGGCCGGAGGCACCCACCAGCGACGCGATAACGGCCATCGCCAGAGTTTGCATGACGACTTGATTGAGGCCGAGCAGCAAAGCCTGTTGCGCAGATGGCAGTTCAACTTTCCACAACAGTTGCCGTGGCGTGCAGCCTGACATTTTACCGGATTCAAGAATGTCAGCTGGCACATTGCGAATGCCCAGAATGGTCAGCCGCGCCATTGGAGGCACTGCAAATCCGAGTGTGGCCAACATGGCCGGCACTTGGCCGAAGCCAAACAAGATCACCACCGGACCGAGATAAGCCATGTGTGGCGTGGCTTGCAGAACGTCGAAGGTCATGTTCAACACGCGCTCGACGCGTTCATTGCGGGTGGCCCACACACCGAGCAGTAAACCGATGAGAGACGCCAATGGCACTGTGACGACGACAATTGCGAGGGTTTGCATCGCATCGGGCCAGAGGCCAAACACCGCCAAATAAAGCGCGCACAAGCCGCAGAAAATGCCAAGCCGCCGACCACCACACCAATTGCCCATCAGCCCTGTGCCGAGAACAATCACTGGCCAGGGTAAAGGCGGCAAATTCCAGTTTGGCACGCCTCGGAAAAGCAAGGCTTCAACCAAGTTAAGCGGTAAGGCGAGAACCCAAGAAATCGCTCGTGTCACGGGTTTTGCGGCCGCGCTGAACCATGCAAAAAAATCAGTCACCCAAACCCGCACGGGGATGAGCCATTCCAACGGCCAGTCATCCAGCGGCGCAATGAGTTTTGAAATGACAATGCTGACGATTATAAAACCGACAAGTGCATAGGCCAATGGCAGCCGCTTCACCGGTGCCAAAATGCGCGGTGAATCTACGGCGGCGCTCATATCCCATCCTGTGGATAGAGCGCTTCGATAAGAGCTTCACGTGTCACCGAGCCAGCTGGCTTTCCGTCCGCGTTAATCACGGACACTGGGCCATCGGCGTTCAACACCAATGCTGCAATTTCCCCCAGTTTCTGGTCACTGCGAATGTGCACGCTGGATTTCACATTTGCCTTACGGGCAATGGCTGCAACAGAAACGACCTTCTCACGCGGTGCATTTTTGGTGAAGGCTTTGACATAGTCATCTGCCGGATTGGTGACCATTTCTTCCGGCGTTGCAAGCTGCACCAGCCTGCCGTCTTTCATAATGCCGATGCGGTCTGCGAGACGGATGGCTTCATCAAAATCATGGGTGATGAAGATGATGGTCTTTTTCAGCATGCGCTGGAGCCGCAAAAACTCATCCTGCATTTCCCTGCGGATCAATGGATCAAGCGCTGAAAAAGGCTCATCGAGAAACCACACATCAGGCCCGACCGCGAGTGAACGTGCAATGCCAACGCGCTGTTGTTGTCCACCTGAAAGTTCGCGCGGAAAATAATTCTCGCGTCCTTCAAGGCCGACGAGCTTCAGCATCTCTCGAGCACGGGTATCGCGTTCTGAACGCGATGAACCGCGAACTTCAAGTGGGAAGGCGACATTGTCGATCACGGTACGGTGGGGCAGCAGTCCAAAGTTTTGGAACACCATGCCAAACTTGTGCCGCCGCAGATCAATCAGTTCCTGGTCGGTTGTTTTGAGAAGATCCTTGCCATCAAACAGCATTTCGCCCGATGTTGGATCATTAAGCCGTGTGATGCAGCGGATCAGCGTAGATTTGCCAGAACCTGACAGCCCCATGATGACGAGGATTTCGCCGTCGTGCACATCGAACGAAACGTTTCTGACGGCACCAATATAGCCGCCGTCCGCGAGGGCCGCATCACTGGGATTGCCATCGTGTTGTGCCAGGAATGCGCTTGAGTCTTTGCCGAACACTTTCCATAAATTGCGGCATGAAATTTTAGCCGTTTGAACCACGTGCTTTCCCCGTCTTACTTTTATATTTTTATTTGGACACTAGCGCGAAACCGCACAGCGTCAAATGAATTGCGCCGATGAGACGAGTGTCTGACCGGCGCAATTGCAGTTTAGCGTGTCACGAAAGGTCCGATTATTGCAGCCAGGTTTTCCAGGTTGCTTCGTTTTCTTTCACCCACTTGGTGGCAGCGTCTTCAGGTGTCATGCCTTCAACGTCAACCATCGCAGCGGCAGCCGCAATCTGGGCGTTGGTGAAGTTCACCTTTTTCAGAACTTCCGTTGCCTTTGGCCATTTTTCGGCAAGTTGCTTTGAACCCGCTTTCTTCAAGTAGCCACTGGCTGGTGCGCCGCAGTCATAGATTGCGTCTGGGTTTGAGCCCCACTTTGGATCGGAGAAGCATTCTGGTTCGTATTTTGGAAATTCGACGAACTTGCCTTCGAATTTTGCTTCGATGAAGTTTGGCGTCCAGTTGAAAAGCACCACTGGCTCTTTGCGGTCATAGGCAGCTTGCAATTCGGCCCACAGCGTTGCGGCTTGACCGACAGGAACTTCCTGGAAATTCATCTTCAAAGCCGTGATGCGCTCAGAATAATGCTTGCCCCAGTCAGCTGGTGGTCCAACAAAGCGGCCCTTGGTTCCGGTTTCTGCCGTGGCCAGTTTGGCGGCGCAGGCATCAAGCGCTTTCCAATCTGGAAGCCCTGGGCACATTTCTTCCATATAGGTCGGATACCACCAATCTTCACGGGTTACTGCGTTGTGCGCGCCAAGATCAATGGCACCGGCTGCAACGGCCTTGTTGAAGCTTTCAGCTTGTGAACCTTCCCAAACTTCAACCTGGAAGTCCATGTCGCCAGCGGGCAATGCAGTGTACTGCAACTGCGTATCAGAGGACTTGTACTCAACAGCATAACCCTGCGATTGCAGCACTTGGCCAACAACATTCGAAAGCACGAGCTGGCTGGTCCAGTTGTTGATCACAATCTTGATTGGATCTTTTGATTCTTCAGCAATGGCGAAAGTAGACGCCATACCCAGCCCAATTGTCAGTGCAGTGGCATAGGCAAGAGATTTTGTCAGACGCATATGGTGTTCTCCCTGAATTTTATTGTTGAATTACGTCGGTTGGGACTGCCCAAAGCAACCCTGAAAAAAAGCTAGCGCATTTTCTTTAAGTGAACAAATGTTTCTTTCAAGGAAGACGAGGTTTCCAAAAATTGGGTCGGAAACGCAAAATCGGAGTAGCCCGCAAGTGCAGGTGGCTTGCAACCAATAGAGTATGAATTGGATATGCCCCTCAGCTCAGGTCGCTGCAATAATTCGGTCTCTCAGCGCTTGTGGGCGTGTGCCGTAGGCGGCGCTGAAAAAACTGTGCAAATAACGGGGCTTGGCGATTATTTCCGCAAATAGGAAAATAACGCTTGACACCGCGCGGTGGATTGGCTAGTTTCGGTTATAGTCCAGAAATGGGCAAACGGGTTCGGGACAACTCAATCAACAACAGTCTGAGGACGATCAAGCAGACGACGTTGAGTGGGAGGTTGAAAGCGTTGAAGTACTGGGCAGGAAAAGTGAAAATAGGGAAGCGTCCCCTTTCCTCCCTTTCCTTTCCCCCTTTTCCTCGAGGGGATGCGACGGCATGAGTTGCGAAGTCAATCGAGATTGTTCAGTCGGCCTATTGTCGCGCATTGCGGTTTGCGATTGTTATGGCGCGCGCACTTTAGGAGCCTGCGGTATATCGCGCAATGAGTGGCGCTTTCAATTTAAGTTGGAGCAATGAACATGAGTGCAAACGGTTTGGGATCAGGTAGCGTGCCCTTACTGAGAGCAAGCGACATGCGATCGTGGAATTTGAGCAGCAAAGGCTATATGTTCAGACGCATGTAAAGAATCACGATGCAGCATTTATCCGACTATGACTATGGCGGTACAAACCATTCCCGCTGATTGTTTCCCAGACGATGGTTTCTTGTAGAAAAAGGCCTGTTGGCTCATTGCAAAACGCTTCCACGACTTTTTTCGTATCGAAGGATATTGGTGCGTATCTGAAAAAGTTGACAGCGGTGCTTTCGCAAGACATGATTTTGGGATGGCAGCGAGGCGCGCTTATCAAAGCTAAAATCACTCAAGAAGATAAACTCAGCAGACCTGCCATGGCAGCTATTATCTTATCAACTTCGGACGTACGAAATTGGTTTCGTGCCGGAACACACTGTTGGTGGCTGAAGAACATAAGTCCACTCGACAGTATTGATTGCGAGACTGTCCCCTGACATTGGAGCGACGCAGTTAGTCACGGTGAATCGAGCATGAGCTTGTTGGAGAAGGATATGTGGATTTGACGCATCACGTTCAGTAAAGCAATTTTTAGTTCAGTGGCAGACTTCATAGATGCCTTGAATAAAAGTGGGGTTGATAAAGTTTTGAACGCTTGTATTCGGTGAAGGTTGTAGAGGGCTAAACTTATGCGCGCGACGAACAGGACATCGCAAGCTCACCTATGGATTTGAAATGCCAGCATGTACTTGACAAGAGGGTTACTTTTGAGATTGCGCAAAGAAAATGGGGACTGTTCTGAGGCGGAAGAAAAGGGGACGCTTCCCTTTGAATGCGGCATGTTGGTGACTGTTGATGGTTGGGCTTTACTGAGTTTGTGGCTGGCACCCGCCCCCGACCCCGCCCTGATAGGGCGGGGAGAAGGAAGGGGGACCCCGCCCTTATATGGCGGGGAGAAGGAAGGGAGAACCTGCCTTCAAAAAAGTGCGCCTCCGCTCACGTCGCAGCAATAATCCGGTCTCTTAACGCTTGTGGGCTTGTGCCGTAAGCCGCGCTGAAGTGGGCGTAGAATTGGCTGGCCGAGCCGAAGCCGCTTTCCACTGCAATGGTGGCGATGGCTGTATCGCTTTCCAGCAACATGCCGCGGGCTTTTAACAGCCGCATGCGGATGATGAATTGTTTCAACGGCAATTGCATGGTGCGTGAGAAGAGTGACAAGGCATAGTTGGGGTGAAGCCCTGTGACGCGTGTCACATCTTCATTCTTCAAAGGCTCTTGCAAATTTTCCAACACATGCCGCACCATATCAACCACGTGGCGCACATGGGGCGTGGGCAGGCCCGCTTTGGTGGGCGCATCCCGCCATGGTGTTTTCAAGAATGGCAGCGGGTCCAAACTCACGCGCCGCAACAGTGCGTTCAATTCCATTTTCACCACATCCAAGCGTTCGGTTTCATTGGCGCGATAATCGCCATACCAACGTTTCAGTTGGGCAATGCCGCAAAGCTCGGCCGGAAATTGCACCATGCCACCCGTCAGCAGCGCCACTTGCAAATCAGGGATGTGGGGCATGAACAGAAATGTATCGAGCGGCAAATAGATATTGCAAAGTTCCGGCGTGGCCGATGAGAGTTGTTCCACCGCCACCAATTGATGGGGAATACCCGCCCAAAACAACAGCAGCTGGTCCGGCTCAATAATAATTTTCTGGCCATCAACAACATAAATCATGCGCGCATTGCGAATGAGATTGGCTTCCACATGACCATGCCAATGGGGCCGCTCCATGAGAGTAGGCGTAAAAATGCGCATACCAAAACGGCCAAAGGCTTTACTGCGCGAATAGAAGCGGCGTTCGGGTGAGTTGGGGACTGCTATATGGGGTATCGCTTTTGCCATTTGCCAATGCTGCGCTGCACACCTTAAAATACCGGAATCATTATTCCGCTTTTCGGATTGCCGCAAGCGGGCCTTGGGTGAATCATGTTGTCATCGCGCTGTCCAAGCTCGACCATAAACTAAAATCGCGGACAACGCGTGTGCACACTAAAGAACAAGTACCTTTTGGGAGGACTATTGATGAAAAGAATTACAACCCTTGTCGCTGGCATTCTGGCGCTCGGCGTTTCCGCAACTGCGGTTATGTCCGATGCCATGATGACGGCAGCACCTGATGCGCCCGGTTTTGATGCCCAAGGCAAAGTGAGCTTTGTCGGCATTGCTGATATTCAAGAATATAAAGCGCTGCCTGCCTATAGCGAGCCAGACTTTGTGAAAGCACTGGTGGACGCTGGCAAATTGCCCCCCGTAGCCGACCGCTTGCCGAAAGAACCGCTGGTTTACAAAACCGGCAACATGAAAGACGGCGTTGGCGTTTATGGCGATGTGATGCGCCATGTCATTGGTGGTCGTCCTGAGGGTTGGAACTATTGGGCTGGCCAATCACAAGGCTGGGGCGGCATCGATATTGGGCTTGCAAGAATGCCTGACGCGTACCGGACCTTTGTTCCAAGTGAAGGCCGAAGAATTGGCCCCGCTGCCAAACGTTGCAAAATCTTGGGAATGGTCGGCTGACGGCATGTCGCTGACGATGAAACTGATTGAAGGTGCAAAGTGGTCTGACGGCGATGCCTTTGACGCTGACGACATTATGTATCACTGGGAAATGAATGTTCTCGACCCTGAAGTGAACCCACTCGGCGGCGAAACCCAGGAAACATTTGGCGCTGGCACCAAGCTTGAAAAAGTTGACGCCTACACCATCAAGTGGACCTTTACGTCGGCCTTCCCGACGCAAGTTCTCTATTCGATGGCCTATATGAATTTCTGCCCTGGCCCTTCCCACATTCTGGCTCCACAGCATCCGAAGAACTCGAAGAACACCTACGAGCAATATAAGAATGCTTTTGGTCCGTCCTATATGGGCATGCCAACGCTGGGTGCTTGGGTTGTGGTTGAACACCGCCCCGATGATATCGTCATCCTGCGCCGCAATCCATACTATTGGAAAGTGGACGAAACCGGCCAGCAACTTCCTTACCTCAATGAAATGCACTACCGCTTGTCCACATGGGGCGACCGTGACGTGCAAGCTGTTGCAGGCACAGGTGACTTCTCCAACCTTGAGCAAGCTGAAAACTATGTTGAAGCTTTGAAAAAAGCCGCTGACCCAGCTTCACCCGCTCGCTTGGAATTTGGCCAACGCACCATCGGCTATGTGTTGCACTTTAACCTGAGCGACAATGCTTGGGGTGAACCAGATGATCGCGCCAAAGCCATGCGCAAGTTGAACCGCAACTTGAACTTCCGCAAAGGCGTGACCTCCATGTTGGATCGTCAACGTTTGGGCGAGTCATTGGTGAAGGGTCCGTTCACCGCGATTTATCCCGGCGGCATTTATAATGACTCCAGCTATTACGACAAAGCTTCGACGGTTTACTATCCCTTCGACGTGGAAGCCGCAAAAGCTGAATTTGCCAAGGCAGGCCTGAAAGATACCGATGGCAACGGCATTCTGAACCACCCGGATGGCGGCAAGGATGTTGAAATCACGGTGTTGAGCAATCTGGATTATGGTTCAGACAAGTCTCTCGCTGAAGGCATCGTGGCCATGGGTGAGCAAGTTGGTTTGCGCATCATTCCCAACCTGATGGCTGGTAATGACCGCGACAACGCCCGGAAAGCTGGTAAGTTTGATTGGCACGTCTGGCGCGCTGGCACAGAGCTGGTAACGGTTGTGCAAAACACAACACGCCTTGCTCCAACAGGCCCGCAAACCAGCGAATTCCACCAAACAGCCGATGGCAAGGGCGAGGTTGATTTGCTCGACTTTGAAAAGCAGCTGGTGGAGATCGTCAACAAGTTCATCGGTTCGAAAGATCCGGCTGAACGCATTGCGTTGATGAAGGACTACCAGAAAATTGCAACTGAGAATGTCTATTGGGCTGGTCTCACGCAATATCCTGGCGCTCTCATCATGAACAAGCGCTTTGCCAATATTGCTCCGGGCGCTCCGATCTTCATGTACAACTGGGCCGAAGATAACATCATCCGTGAACGCGTGTATGTTCCAAAGGACAAGCAAGCGTCACACGAAGTGTACCCGAACACACTGGCTGACGTGCCAGGTGGCAAGGGTGTGATGAAGTAAGAATGGAACCTCCCTCATCCGCCCTTGCGGGCAGCTTCTCCAGGAGTGGGGAGACGGCTCATGTCGTTCAGCAGCTTTCCCGTCTATTCTAAGCGGCGAGACCGCCGCGCCGACAGTGCCGGGTGAGGGAGTTTATCACAGAACCCGCCATGCTCCGCTATTTCACCATACGCATTCTCTCAGCCATTCCCGTTCTCTTCGTGATGAGCGTGCTGACCTATGCCATCATTCAGGCGCCGCCCGGCGACTATGCTGATTATATTGAGGGCATGCTGCAATTTAACAATGCGTCTGACGAAGTGGCGCGGGCCGCGGCAGAAACATTTCGCATTGACAATAGACTTGAATGATCCCTTGATTTTTCAATATTTCCGTTGGATCGGTGGCTTTTTTGTTGGCGATTTCGGCCATAGCTATTTTTATAATCAGGCCCGTTTCGGAAGTGGTTTGGCAACGCTTGCCTGCAACTCTTGGCATTGCCTTGGTGTGTCATTTCTTGGCATCACTGTTCGGCATCAGCCTTGGTATTTTGGCCGCCACCAAACAATATTCCTGGGTCGATACAGTCCTTTCGGTTTTCACATTCCTTGGCATGACCATCCCGCGCTTTTTGATGGCGTTGATCATTCTCTATTTCATGGCGTTCCATTTCAATGTGCAGGAATTGGGTTCTTTCTATTCCACCAAATTTGGCGGACAGCCCATGTCATGGGCCAAGTTTTGGGATTTGATCAAACACATTTGGCCCGTTGATCTTGATCGCAACCATCGGCGGTCTTGCCTATAATATGCGGGTGATGCGCGCCAATTTGCTCGACACTTTGAATGCCCAATATGTTGAAACCGCTCGCGCCAAAGGCATGAGTGAAAGTGCCGTGATTTTGAAACACGCCGTGCCCAATGCACTGCATCCACTGATCGGCTACCAAGGCTGTTGTATTGCCCTACATGCTCACAGGCGAAATTGAAGTGGCCATCATCTTCTCACTGCCAACCATTGGCCCCGCCATCGTCGGCTCCATGGAGCGTGGCGATGTGTTGGTCACAGCGACGTTAATGTTGATCCTTGGGGCAACACTGATTCTTGGCAATATCATCGCCGACATGTTGCTTGGCTTGGATGGACCCGCGCATCCGCCTTGGAGATGAGGCATGAGCACGGATCTCTTTGCACCCTTCGTAAAAGCGGAAGACTGCATCATATCTTGATGCGGCTCCTGCGGCATCGCGTTTTGCCCAAAGTGAAAGCTATGCCAAACTGGTGTGGCGCAAGCTGCGCCGTTCCATCACCGGGATGGCTGGGCTGATCCTCGTCGGCCTGTTGTTGCTGATCGCGGTGTTTGCAGATTTTGTGGCACCCGTCGAACCCAAAACGCCTTTCGTTGCTTATGCGCCACCTGATCCATCAGGCTTCTTCTGGAAAAGACGGTTTTACGCTGCGCCCGCATAACCTTGCCATGAAGGAAGGCACCGAGCTGGACCCCGTAACCTATCAACCCCTTATCGGGCCGGACTATGATAACCCGCGTCCCATCAAGTTTTTTGTGCGGGGCTATAGCTATAAAATACTGGGCATTATTCCTTCGAATTTACATCTTGTTGGAACCGATGATGGCAAACCCTTTCATTTGCTGGGCACTGACAAATTCGGTCGCGATATTTTATCGCGCGGGATTGTAGGCTCGCGGATTTCATTGGCCATCGCATTGGTGACTGTGGCTTTCATCACCATCGTGGGAACATTGGTGGGTATGACATCAGGGTATTTAGGCGGGCGCTTTGACGCTTGGACGCAACGTGTCGTGGAAGTGTTTCTGGCGTTTCCTGAATTGCCACTCTTCCTGACTCTGACAACTCTCATTCCGGTTACGGCACCAACATCCGTGTTTATGGTGTTTGTTGTGATTGGTATGGCACTCTTCCGCTGGGCCAGATTGTCTGTTGAAATTCGAGCTAAAACCTTGTCGCTGGCCCGCATTGAATATGTGCGTGCAGCGCAAGCCGTAGGCGCCAACGACAGACGCATCATCATGCGGCACATTCTGCCAAACGTGATGTCGCATGTGATTGTCGCGATTACGCTCGGCATTCCGGCCATTGTGTTGCTTGAATCATTCCTCGGCTTCCTCGGCTTTGCGGTGAAAGCACCGCTGATTTCGTGGGGACTGATGTTGCAAGACACCGGCACCTTCTCCGTCATCGGATCTTACCCGTGGATTCTCTCACCCGTCGGCTTCGTGCTGCTCGCTGTCTTCGCGTTTAACGCGCTGGGCGATGGCCTGCGTGATGCAATTGACCCCTATTGAGGCTGTGATGGACAACAAAAACGACATCATCCTCGAAGCCCGCAATGTGGCTGTTTCCTTCAAAGTTGAGGGAGGTCACGTTCACGCGGTAAAGAACGTCAACTTCGTGTTGCGCAAGGGCGAGACCATTGCCATTGTGGGTGAATCCGGTTCCGGCAAATCCGTCACCGCCCGCGCCATCATGCGGCTGCTGACCAAACGCGCCACTGTGGCCAAAGATGCATCGATCATCATGGCTGGCCAAGACGTGTTAAAACTCAGCGAAAATGAAATGCGCAAGCTCCGTGGTTCGCGCGTGTCGATGATTTTCCAGGAGCCGATGAGTTCTTTGAATCCGGTTTACACCATTGGTTCGCAAATCTGCGAGGTGTTGCACCTTCACAACAAAATCTCCCGCAGCGATGCCCGATTGAAAGCCATCGAGTTGTTGCGCGAAGTGCAAATTCCTGACCCTGAATCGCGCGTGAAGCAATATCCGCATCAACTCTCCGGCGGGCAGCGCCAACGCGTGATGATTGCCATGGCATTGGCCAACCGCCCCGACATTTTGATCGCCGATGAACCGACGACGGCTCTTGATGTGACGGTGCAGGCGCAGATCTTGAATCTGATCAAAGACCTCAAAGACAAATACGGCATGGCCGTGATTTTGATTACGCATGACCTGACGGTGGTGCGCCAATTTGCAGATCGTGTTTACGTGATGCAGCACGGCGAGGTGAAAGAGCACAACACCGCCAAGGCGCTGTTTGGAAATCCTCTACACCCCTATACCAAACGTTTGTTGTCGTCGGACCCCAAAGGCATTGCCAATCCACTGGTGGGCGACCAACCCAGTATTCTGGTGGGCAAGAATATACGCGTCACCTACACCTTGAAAAAAGGTGGCCTGTTCAACGCCACTTATCATCCCTTGCAAGCTGTTGATGGCCTGAGCTTGGATCTCAAGCGCGGCGAAACCCTCGGCCTTGTGGGTGAATCCGGTTCCGGCAAAACCACCTTCGGCCAAGCCATGATCCGCTTGCTCAATCCGCAAGAAGGCGAAATCAGTTTTGATGGCAATCGCATTGAGAAACTAGATCGTGATGGATTGCGCCCTTTCCGCAGCCGCATGCAGATTGTGTTTCAAGATCCCTTCTCGTCCATGAACCCGCGCATGAGTGTGCGGCAAATTATTGAAGAAGGCTTGATCGTCAATAAGATTGGGTCAAGCGATGCGGATCGATTGGAGCGTGTGAAAAAAGCGCTCACTGATTCAGGCATGCCCACCGATATTCTCTCGCGCTTCCCCCATGAGTTTTCAGGTGGCCAACGCCAACGTCTTAGCCATTGCCCGCGCGATTGCGATGGAACCGGAATTCATCATGTTGGATGAACCCACATCGGCTTTGGATTTGTCGGTGCAAGCACAAATTATTGAACTGCTGCGAAAGCTGCAACGCGAGCGGGGGCTCTCTTATTTATTTATCTCCCATGATTTGAAAGTTGTGCGCGCACTTTGCCATCGCGTCATCGTCATGCAGCACGGCCAAATCATGGAACAAGGCCCCGTGGCCGAAGTTTTGACCAACCCTAAAACTGATTACACCAAGCGCCTAGTGCGCGCGGCATTTGATATTGCGGCTTAACGATGACGACAAAGCATTTTTCAGCCGCATGTGAATTTCCCTCCCCCTTGTGGGGAGGGATCAAGGGTGGGGGTCGCTCCGCACTCAAATAAGTTTTCGCAAGTTATTTTCACTCCACTCGACCCCCACCCCAGCCCTCCCCACAAGGGGGAGGGTGAAGATCAAGGAGAAATCCATATGTCCGCAAATCCACGCATCACCTTCATCGGCGCCGGCTCAACGGTATTCATGAAGAATATCATTGGCGATATACTGCAACGTCCCGCCACATCGGGTGCCACCATCGCCTTGATGGACATCAACCCCGAACGCTTGGCCGAGTCAGAAATCGTTGCGTCGAAGATCATCAGAACTCTTGATGTGAAAGCTAAAGTTGAAACACACACCAATCAGAAAAAGGCACTGGAAGGCGCAAATTTTGTTGTCGTGGCCTTCCAGATCGGCGGCTATGAACCCTGCACGGTAACGGATTTTGAAGTGCCGAAAAAATATGGTCTGCGCCAAACCATTGCCGATACCTTGGGCGTAGGTGGCATCATGCGTGGCCTTCGCACTGTTCCACATCTGTGGAAAATTTGCGAGGATATGATGCAAATCTGTCCTGATGCGCATTTGTTGCAATATGTGAACCCCATGGCCATCAACACCTGGGCCATTTCGCAAAAATATCCGAAGATCAAGCAAGTGGGCCTGTGCCATTCCGTGCAGGGTACCGCTTATGAATTGTCACGTGATCTTGATATTCCCTTGGATGAAATTCGCTATCGTGCAGCGGGCATCAACCACATGGCGTTCTATTTGAATTTTGAACACCGCCAGAAAGATGGTTCTTACCGCAGCCTCTATCCAGATTTGTTGCAAGGCTATGAGGATGGACGTTTCCCCAAACCATCGCACTGGAATGCACGATGCCCGAATAAAGTGCGCTATGAAATGCTGAAGCGGCTTGGCTATTTCGTGACTGAAAGCTCGGAACATTTTGCCGAATACACGCCCTACTTCATCAAGGAAGGCCGTGAAGACATCATCGAAAAATTTGGCATTCCCTTGGATGAATATCCAAAGCGTTGCGTTGAACAAATTGCGCGCTGGAAAAAAGATGCGGCTGAATTTAAGTCGGCCGAAAAAATCCATGTCGAAGCGTCGAAAGAATATGCGTCTTACATCGTCAATTCCATTTGGACGGGCGAACCTTCGGTGATTTATGGCAACCAACGCAACAATGGCTGCATCACGTCACTGCCTGATGATTGCGCGGCGGAGGTGCCATGTCTCGTCGACAATCGCGGCATCCAGCCCACTTACGTCGGTGCTTTGCCGCCGCAATTGACGGCCTTGATCCGCACCAACATCAACGTGCAGGAGCTTACCGTGCGTGCGCTGGTGGACCAAAACCGCGAACATATCTACCACGCCGCCATGATGGACCCGCACACAGCAGCTGAATTGGACTTGCAACAAATTTGGGATTTGACCGATGATTTGCTCGAGCGCCCACGGCAACTGGTTGCCGGAATTTGCGCGCGTGCATAAGCCCCTGCAAGCCGCAGAATGACCAACCGTTTCGTCATCGTTGGTGGCGGCACGGCGGGTTGGCTTGCAGCTTTGATGTTGCAGGATGCATTGAAGCGGCAGAAGGTGGACGCAACGATTACCGTTGTTGAATCCTCAAAAATTCCAACCATCGGCGTGGGCGAGGGCACCACGGCGGTGTTCCGGCAAATGCTGAAATATTTTGGTCTTGATGAATTTTCATTCTTGAAGGAAACCGAAGCGACAATCAAATTCGGCATTCGCCACAAGGATTGGCGGCGCGTGGGCCACCACTATGATGGTCCTATTGATGACCCGCATTTGGTGTTGGAACCACAAGGCGGCAGCCCACAAAGCTATCTCGATATTTTTTCCGTTGCAGCGGGCAGGGCGGTGAAAGACACGCATATGTTTGCCTATCTGTTGGATCAACAGAAGGCACCATTTGCGCGGAAAATTGATGGCAGTTTCGTCGCAGCCAGTCCGTTTCACCATGCCTATCATTTCGACCAAGCCTTGGCCGGCAAGTGGCTGCGCAAACACACCAAGGGCGTTGAAACGATTGATGCGCAAGTGACGGGTGTGAAGCGCAATGGCGAAACGGGTGATATTGAAGCATTGATCACGGATGCGGGCGATGTTGCGGGTGATTTCTTTTTTGACTGCACGGGCTTTCGCAAAACCTTGATTGGTAAGGAACTTGGCGGTGAATGGGTGTCCTATCGTGGGCAGTTGCCCGTTAATCGCGCTATGCCGTTTTGGGTGGATGTGAAAGAGGGAGAAGAACTACCGCCCTATACGCTTGCGTGGGCGCAAGGATCAGGCTGGATGTGGTCGATCCCCACGCAATCGCGCTTTGGCATGGGCTATGTTTATTCCGATGAATTTCTAACGCCTGACTTAGCGCAGGCGGAAATAGAGACGGCGTTGGGCCATAGAATCGAGCCCCGCAATGACCTGCGTTTCGATATTGGTCGGCAAAAAGATGCGTGGATCAACAATTGCCTGTCGCTGGGCTTGTCATCGTCTTTCCTTGAACCGCTTGAGGCTACCTCCATTCACGGCACCATTGTGCAGATGATGGTGTTCACGAATTTTCATATGAACAAAACGTCTGACGATCGCACCAAGTACAACGCGTTTGCCGCTCGTCAGGTCGATGACTTCAAGGACTTCATCAATCTGCATTACGTGAGCGAGCGGCGTGACACACCGTTCTGGCGGCATGTTGCTGAGCATAATATTGGCGCCGCAACGCGCGATCGATTGGCGATGTGGCGAAATAAAATGCCCGAGTATTCAGACTTCACGCCATTGCCCGGTGGTTTTGCCCATACGGAGCAACAGCTGCATTACCCCGTTCTGGATGGCCTAGGTTTGCTCAATCGCAGCGTGGCGCAGAAGCATATGGAAGCCCGACCAGAGCTGCGGAAAAAAGCCAAAGCGGCGGCAGATACATTAACAGCGGAATATCAAAAAGCGGCGGGGCAAGTTTTGGGGCATCGCGCATTCTTAAATTCTTTGTGAGGAAATCAGATCATGACATTCAAAATTGCGATCATCGGTGCAGGCTCCATTGGTTTCACCAAGAAACTTGTCAGCGACATTCTGAAAGTCTCGGAGTTCGCTGACATTGAAATTGCGTTGACAGACATCAGCGAGAAGAACCTCGACATGGCGCGCCAGATTATTCAGCGCATTGTTGATGTGAACAAGCTGCCCACAAAGGTGACCGCGACAACAGATCGGCGCAAGGCATTTGAGGGCGCCAAATATATAATGAACTGCGTACGCATTGGCGGGTTGGAGGCCTATGCCACTGACGTGAATATCCCCCTGAAATATGGCGTGGACCAATGCGTTGGCGATACCATTTGTGCAGGCGGCATCATGTATGGCCAGCGCACGATGGCGGCGATGATGGACTTCTGCAAGGATATGCGCGAGGTGGCACATCAGGATTTACTGCACCTCAATTATGCAAACCCCATGGCCATGAATACTTGGGCCTGCATCGATTATGGCAAGGTCAACACCGTGGGCCTTTGCCACGGCGTGCAAAACGGTTGGCGGCAAATTGCAACAGCACTTAAAATTCATCCGCACACGGATTTAGATATTATCTGTTCCGGCATCAACCATCAAACGTGGTATGTGGGTTTGAACCACAAAGGTCGCGACATCAGCAAGGAAGAGTTGGTGGCAGCCTTTGAAAGTCACCCGATATTCTCAGAGCAAGAAAAAGTGCGTATTGATGTGTTGAAGCGGTTTGGTTTCTACTCAACCGAATCCAACGGCCATCTGTCGGAATACCTGCCGTGGTATCGCAAGCGCCCTGATGAAATCATGAATTGGATTTCTACGTCGGATTGGATTCACGGCGAGACGGGCGGCTATCTTCGATACTCAACGGAAAACCGCAATTGGTTTGAGCAGGATTTTCCGTTGTTCCTCGAAGCGGCCGGAAAACGTTTGACCGACTATACGCGCACGGACGAACACGCCTCATGGATTATCGAAGCGCAGGAAACTGGCCGCAGCTATCGCGGGCATTTTAACGTGAAGAACGGTGGCACCATTAAGAACTTGCCCGCTGATTGCATTATTGAATCCCCGGGCTATGTGGATCGCTTCGGCATCAACATGATGGAAGGTGTTGAACTGCCGCTTGCTTGTGCTGCAACCTGTATGGCGTCAATCAATGTGCAGCGCATGTCGGTTCAAGCCGCGATGACGGGTGATGTGGATTTGCTAAAACTCGCCGTGTTGCATGATCCACTTGTAGGTGCCATCTGCACGCCTGATGAAGTGTGGCAAATGGTGGATGAAATGCTGGTGGCGCAAGCGCAGTGGCTGCCGCAATACGCCCATGCCATTCCTGCTGCCAGAGAACGGATGAAAAATCCGAAAGTGAAAACCCGAGAGTGGGCGGGTGCAGCGCGCAAGAAGATTCGCAGTGTTGAAGAAATGCGTGTGGCAAAGCCGACGACCATTGCCAATGTCGGCCACAGCCTGGGTACAAAAGTGATGGGTTAGATCAAGCTTGCACAGGTCCAGTGGACGCCCGCACGACAAGGTCCACAGGCCATACTTCATTGGCAAGCGGTGCCGTGGTATCGGTGAGGTGTGCGATCAACAAGGCGACCACGCGTTTTCCGGCGTCGCCAATGGATGATTGTGTAGCTGTCAACGGCGGGTCGAATGTTTCAGCTCGAATTTCGTGCAAACGGTCATCATGGGCGATGAGGGACACATCTTTTCCGATGACTAAGCCTTTTGCCTTTGCCGCCCGCCTAACGCCGAGGGCTTGCGAAATTGATGAACACAGGAACGCCGTTGGTGGCTTAGGGAGAGCAAACATGCGCAACGCTTCGTCGTGTCCTGATTGTTCATTCATGGTGGCTTCGCTGATCAAATCGCAATCACGTTCAAGCCCCGCCAATGAAAGGGCATGGAGGTAGCCGTT
Source organism: uncultured Alphaproteobacteria bacterium (assembly GCA_963779145.1). GTDB lineage: Bacteria > Pseudomonadota > Alphaproteobacteria > Rhizobiales > Aestuariivirgaceae > Aestuariivirga. The sequence goes on along the minus strand of CAVZXJ010000031.1, from coordinate 56,055 downwards.
GGTGCGGTCATTGGCGAAATTGAAGTTGAGATCGAAATTCAAAATGCCAATGCGGCTATGACCAAGGTCCGTCAACAATTTGGTGGCTTTGAAAAATGCGCCCTCATTGTCGATATCCAAAAATGGATAAGGCACGGCTGATGTCGTGCGCCCATGCACGATGAAGGGCATGTTGAGTTCGCGCAGCAGATCCAACCGCGTGTCGGCGAGCAAGGGGCTTGATAGGATCATCGCATCCACCCGCGCCGAGCGCACGGCACGACGGTAAACTGATTCTTCCGTTTGCTCACCCGATGCCATGGCGAGAGTAATGTCATAGCCAAGGTCAGACGCTTGCTCGACGCAGCCGCCCAGAAATTCCGTAAACAATAAATCGCCCAGCATGTTGCGCTCACGCGGGAAAACCACACCCAAAGTGCCCGATTGACCCGTGGCCAAACGCCGTGCGGCAGCCGATGGGCGATAGCCATGCTGCTCAGCTGCGGCCCGCACGCGAAGGCGCGTTTCCTCAGACACCTCAGGAAAACCATTGAGGGCGCGGCTGACTGTTGTTTGGGACAGTCCAAGGATTGCTGAAAGGTCTCGCAGATTCATAGGTTTGGACCTTAAAGAATTACCAAAGCGCTTTCAAGTCTTGTATGATAAATGTCGCGAGTGGCGCTTCGCAGTTGCGGTATAATATTTTGCAATGCAGCAAAAATCTCTGGAAATAAGCACTTTTTCATAGATTTTCTTGACTCAGAAATCGCTCAGCGCTATGCGTTGTTTTACCAAAGCGCTTTGAAAAACAGTCTCAAGAGAATTTTTGACGCTTGGTAAGGAAACTAAAATCAAAGATCTGGGAGGATTTCATGAAGAAGTATCTTTTGGCTGCCGCTGCAGCCACTGCCATGTTGGCGTCTAACATGGCGCTCGCCGCCGACTTGTCGTTCGTATCTGGAGCCACTGGCAAAGACATTGAAGTGCTGCAAGAATTCTTGAAGCCTTTTGAAGCGTCGTCAGGTCATAAAGTCACTGTTGTTCCAATGCCGTCGTCAACGACAGATCAATTCGGGCAATATCGTCTGTGGCTTGCAGCGGGTAATGCAGACATCGACGTATATCAGACCGACGTTATATGGGCGCCGCAATTAGCAGAGCAGTTCCTTGATCTTTCCGCCGCTGCCAAAGATGTAGCAGCCTTGCATTTTCCATCCATTATTGAATCGCAAACTGTGAACGGTAAGCTTGTTGCGTTGCCCGTATTTACGGACGCGCCAGCACTCTATTATCGCAAAGACCTGCTTGAAAAATATAAAAAGACAGTACCTACAACTTGGGCGGAATTGGCTGCAACAGCTAAGGAGATTCAAGACGGCGAACGTGCTGCTGGTAACAAAGACATTCAAGGTTTTGTATTTCAAGGCAATGCCTATGAAGGTTTGACATGCGACGCCTTGGAATGGGTGAAATCCCATGGTGGTGGACAAATTGTTGAGCCGGATGGCTCAATCTCCATTAACAACGACAAGGCAGCCGCGGCACTCGATCAAATCAAGAGCATGATTGGTGTGTCTGCTCCTGAAGGTGTTCTTGGCTACCAAGAAGAAGATTCACGTGGTGTATGGCAAACAGGGAATGCCGTGTTCATGCGCAACTGGCCTTATGCCTATGGCCTTGGCAATGGAGACGACTCCAAAGTCAAAGGACTCTTTGATGTAACAACACTGCCTTCTGCTGGTGGTGATACGAAATCTGCTGCAACACTTGGTGGTTGGAACGTTGCCGTATCGAAATACTCCAGAGAATCCTGAAGCAGCAATTGCTTTAGCCATGTTCTTAGGTTCTGCCGAAGCGCAAAAAATTCGCGCTCTAAAAAGTTCGCAGCTCCCAACTATCATGTCACTTTATGATGATGCCGACATCAAAGCAGCTCAACCCATCATTCCGCGCTGGAAAGATGTATTCTTGAATGCGGTTCCACGTCCATCTGCACCAACCAAGGTGAAGTATAACGAAGTGTCTTCATTGTTCTGGTCTGCAGTTCATGACACTTTGTCAGGCAAAGGTACAGCCAAGGAAAATCTTGAGGTGCTCGAAGCAAAGTTGACCGAACTCAAAGGCGACGCTTGGTAATCCTCCCCAAGTAATCCTTTATGGAAACCGACTGGCACCATGTGCCAGTCGGTCTTAATTTCAAGATTGCCAGTCCTGAGGAGGCCACGATGTCGAATAATCCTGCTGGGATTTCTGACCTACGCGCCGAGCGCCTTCGCGCTGCGAAGTGGTTTCTTCTGCCCATGCTTTTAACGTTGCTGCTCGTGGCTGGTTGGCCACTGATGCGCACCATCTATTTTTCGATGACGAACGCGTCGTTGACTGACCTCTACAATGCAAAGTTCATAGGTCTGAACAACTATTTCAAAATGACCACATTGAAGAGTGGCAAAGTGATTTACGGGGGCTTGCTGGCAGACCCTGTGTGGTGGAATGCGGTTTGGAATACGGTTCGATTTGCAGTCCTCTCAGTGACGATTGAAACTGTTTTGGGCATGGTTGTGGCCCTTGTGCTCAATGCCAATTTCAAAGGTCGTGGCATCGTGCGCGCCGCAATTTTGGTGCCTTGGGCAATCCCTACAATTGTTTCCGCACGCATGTGGTCTTGGATGTTCCATGACCAATTTGGTATAATCAATGATTTTCTGATCACGCTTGGCCTCATCGACACAGGTATCGCATGGACAGCGAGTGCCGACACCGCGATGATGGCCGTGTTGATCGTGGATGTATGGAAGACCACGCCTTTTATGGCCTTGCTAATTCTTGCGGGACTTCAAATGGTTCCACAAGATATCTACGAGGCAGCTAAAGTAGATGGTGTCCATCCGGTTAAAACGTTCTTCAAGGTTACATTGCCTTTGGTGAAGCCGGCACTTATGGTCGCTGTGATATTCCGCATGTTAGATGCAATGCGTGTGTTTGATTTAATTTACATTCTCACACCTAACAGCTCATCGACCAAAACCATTTCAGTGTTGTCGCGCGAAAATCTCATTGACTTCGACAAATTCGCACTGGGATCCGCCCAAGCCACCATGCTGTTCCTGATGCTGACGGCCATGACCATGCTTTATATCTGGCTCGGCAAAGTCAAATTTGATGGAGGCAATTGAGATGCTCTGGTCTTATGCAAAAGCCACATTGTTTTATGCGCTCGTCATTTTCATTGTCTTTGTGTCGGTGTTTCCGTTCTACTACGCAATCCTCTCGTCGATTGAAACAGGCACTGCCCTATTCGAAGTCAATTATTTGCCGCAAGGCTTGGACCTCTCAAACTACAAGGCAGCACTGGCCGGTTCGTTTCCACGCAACTTGCTAAACTCAATTTTCGTTGCCACGATTGTTGTTTGTCTGTCGTTGCTTTTGGGCGTGACAGCAGCATTTGCATTATCGCGCTTCAAATTCAGAGGGCGTGGACTTTTGCTGATGACTATTCTCGGTGTTTCGATGTTTCCGCAGATTGCCGTTCTCGCGGGTCTGTTTGAACTTGTGCGCTTCACAGGCCTACACAACACGTTGTGGGCCTTGATTTTCTCTTACATGATTTTCACGTTGCCGTTCACAGTATGGATTCTCACTACCTTTATGCGGGAGCTCCCAATTGAGATCGAAGAAGCTGCAATTGTCGATGGTGCTTCTCCATGGATCATTATCATTCGCGTTTTTCTGCCACTGATGTGGCCCGCTTTGGTCACAACCGGATTGTTGGCTTTCATTGCGGCATGGAACGAGTTCTTATTCGCATTGACCTTCACGTCGTCAAATGAGCAGCGCACTGTGCCAGTAGCAATAGGCTTGCTGTCTGGCTCGTCACAATATGAAGTACCTTGGGGCCCTATCATGGCGGCGTCTGTTGTTGTGACACTGCCACTCATTATTCTCGTCCTCATTTTCCAACGTAAAATTATTTCTGGCCTCACGGCTGGCGGCGTCAAAGGCTAAGGGCAAGCGTTCATGGCAAATATCAAACTACAGAATATCAAAAAATCTTTTGGTTCGGTCGACGTTATTAAAGGCGTCGATCTTGAGGTCAAAAAAGGCGAATTCATGGTTTTCGTCGGGCCATCGGGTTGCGGGAAGTCTACATTGTTGCGCCTGATTTCTGGCCTTGAAGACATCTCTTCAGGCACCATGTTGTTTGATGATGTGGTTGTTAACAATCTGGCACCTTCAAAACGCGGCATTGCCATGGTGTTTCAGTCCTATGCGCTTTACCCGCACATGAAGGTTTATGAAAACATGGCCTTTGGCATGCAATTGGCGAAATCCACACCGGATGACATCAAAGCTCGCGTTCATAAAGCAGCTGACATGCTGCAATTAACGCCACTACTGGAGCGTTTGCCTAAGCAACTTTCCGGCGGTCAGCGTCAACGCGTTGCCATCGGGCGTGCCATCGTACGTGATCCCAAGGTGTTTTTGTTTGATGAACCGTTGTCAAATCTTGATGCTGCGCTACGTGTTGCAACGCGCATCGAGATTGCAAAGTTGTCGCGCTCCATGGTGGGCACCACAATCATCTATGTGACCCATGACCAAGTTGAAGCCATGACCCTTGCAGACCGCATCTGTGTGCTCGACCATGGCCGCGTTGAACAGGTAGGCACACCGATGGAATTGTACAAAGCTCCCGCGAATATTTTTGTAGCCGGCTTTATTGGCTCGCCCAAGATGAATTTCATCTCAGGTGAGTTCGCAGAGCGTCACGGTTGCCACACTTACGGCATTCGACCAGAACATCTCGAGCTGTCGCGCACCAAAGGCGAGATTGAGGGCCGAGTTGATTACACCGAGATACTGGGAAGCGACAGCTTTCTCTATGTCGATACCAAACATGGTTTGATCACTGTCCGCGAGGTTGGGGTGTCTGCGCTGGAAACGGGCGAAAAAGTCTATTTGTCGGCACAGAAGGACATGGTGCATTTATTCGACAGTCAGGGTTTAAGGATCAAACCGTCACGCAAATTCCCCAAAGCGCTTTGAAATCGTCACAATAAGACGAAGCATGAGCGATACGAAGCGGGCTTGCACGAATTGCTGCGCTGCACAATAACGTCTGTGTTTACACGCATTATTTCTCTAGAAGTGCTTGACTCTGCATTTTGCCAAGCGTATTAAAAATTGTCCAAAGCGCTTTGGAAAGTCTAATAAAAGCCGAGTGCTAGGGACCATAAGTTTGCATCGATCATTTGGGAGGATATCCGATGAAATTACGTTTTGCCGTATCGGCAGCTCTGTTTGCTATGGCGTTGGTAACGCCAGCTTTGTCCGCTGACCTGAAGTACAAGGTTGGTGAAGGCCCGTTCACTTGGGCAAACTTCGACGAACTCAAGAAGGTTGACCTCAAGGGCGAAACCCTCACAATTTTTGGACCTTGGCGCGGTGACGACGAAACCCACGTTCAAGTGGTTCTCGAATATTTCCGTCAAGCCACCGGCGCTGATGTGAAGTACGCTTCTTCTGAAAACTATGAACAGCAAGTTGTGATCGACACACAAGCTGGTTCACCTGCAAACATCACCGTGCTGCCACAGCCTGGTTTGATCGCCGACCTCGCAGCAAAGGGCTTCATGTCTCCGCTGACCGATGCTGACAAAGCTTGGATGGTTGAAAACTACGGTGCAGGCCAATCATGGGTCGACATCGGCACCTCGAAAGACAAAGACGGTAAGGCCCAGTTCTTTGGCTTCTCCTACAAGACCGACGTGAAGTCGCTCGTTTGGTACAGCCCAGAAAACTTCAAAGACGCTGGCTACGCCATTCCAAACACCATGGAAGAAATGATTGCCCTGTCGGACAAGATCGTCAAAGACGGTGGCAAGCCTTGGTGCATTGGTCTGGGTTCAGGCGGTGCAACCGGTTGGCCAGCAACCGACTGGATGGAAGACATTATGTTGCGCACGCAAAAGCCAGAAGTTTATGATGGCTGGGTGAACAACACCGTGAAGTTCACCGATCCAGCAGTTATTAACGCCATGGAAGTGTTCGGCTCATTCGCCAAGAACGACGCCTATGTTGACGGTGGTGCCGCTGGTGTTGCTTCGGTTGACTTCCGTGACAGCCCGAAGGGTCTCTTCTCGTCGCCGCCAAAGTGCTACATGCATCACCAAGCCTCGTTCATTCCAGCCTTCTTCCCAGAAGGCACGAAGCTCGGAACCGATGCTGACTTCTTCTACATGCCAACTTACGCAGCAATGGCCGACCTCGGTAAGCCAGTGTTGGGTGCAGGCACACTGTTCACCATCACCAAGGATTCAAAAGCCTCGCGCGCCTTCATCGACTTCTTGAAGCTGCCATTGGCCCACGAAATCTGGATGCAAGACGGTGGTTTCTTGACACCATTGAAAACTGCAAACCAAGCCGCTTACGGCAGCGATGCCGCACGCAAGCAGGGTGAAATCATGACCACGGCAACAACCTTCCGTTTCGACGGTTCGGATTTGATGCCAGGCAAGATCGGTGCAGGCGCATTCTGGACCGGCATGGTGGACTTTGTGGGTGGCAAGTCTGCCGCTGACACAGCCGCTGGCATCCAAAAGGCTTGGGACGAACTCAAGTAATTTAGGAATTCGGTTGCTGTGGAGGGGCGCGGCAACCGAACTTAAACAACATCACGGTTTTCGATTTCCTCCCGAAAGCCCGAAAGCGGCTGGTCATATAACGCTGGCCGCTTTCTTTTTCTCATTTTTCTGAATGACTCTTTTCGCATGACGTGATCTTGTCATGTGAGTTTAAGTGCACACGTCGCTGGGGAGATAAGATAATGACAGCTCAGTTGTTTTCAGCATTTTTTACGGTCTTGGTGGGCGTAGGTGGATGTTTGGCCTATTTTTGGGGCTCTAACATGCTGCTCGACAAAGTGTTGTCGGTTGACGCCAGCAATGATGATCGCTCCATCCGCAATCTCAAACTTCAATCGATGATCCGCCCGTGGCTGTTTTTAGCGCCGGCATTAATTTTGCTGAGCATCTATCTGCTCTATCCCGTACTTCAAACCATTTGGCTGTCGTTTCGCGACAATGCGGGTGATAAATTTGTGGGCCTTGATAATTATCGTTGGGCGTTCGGTGACGAACAATTCCGCACATCCATTTTCAATAACTTCTTGTGGCTGCTCGTTGTGCCCGCAGCTTGCACATTCTTCGGTTTGATTATCGCGGTCCTCACCGACCGTATCAAATGGGGTGCGCTTGCCAAAAGCTTCATCTTCGTGCCCATGGCCATTTCGTTTGTAGGCGCATCGGTGATCTGGAAATTCGTTTATGATTATCGTGCTGAAGGTCAAGAGCAGATCGGCATTCTGAATGCCATTGTTGAATGGTTTGGCGGCTCGCCTCAGGTGTGGATTTCACTGCCGTTCTGGAACAACTTTTTCCTGATGGCGATTTTGATTTGGATTCAAACAGGCTTTGCCACCGTTATTTTGGGTGCAGCTTTGCGCGGTGTTCCGGAAGACACATTGGAAGCCGCGACAATTGATGGTGCAGGCCCATTCAAAATTTTCTGGCGCATCATGGTGCCGCAAATCATGACCACGATTGTTGTGGTGTGGACCACAATCACGGTGTTGGTTCTGAAAGTGTTCGACATCGTATTGACCATGACCAACGGCCAATGGAACTCACAAGTTTTGGCCAACCTCATGTTCGACTGGATGTTCCGGGGTGGTGGTCACTTTGGTCGTGGTGCCACCATCGCCATCATCATCATGCTCGCCGTGTTGCCCATCATGATTTACAACATTCGGCAAGCCAATGCCGAAAACAAGGGAGGGCACTGATCATGTTTCAAAACATCAGGCTTCAACCATCGCGCTTTGCGCTCAATCTGGCGGTGTTCATCATCGTTGCCCTGTGGACGCTGCCCACACTCGGTCTTTTGGTATCGTCGCTGCGTGACAAAAACTTGATCGCCACATCAGGCTGGTGGACGGCGGTGACAACCACTGAACGCTCGGCCCAAGGCCGCACTAAAGATGCGACAACACAAGTTGAGAAAGACGGCAAGTTTGTCATTAGCGGTAACTTGTTTGAAGGAACCGAAGGCAGCGGCAATGTGGGTGCGTTCGGCACACGCGTGGCCAAGCCCAGTGAATTTACTGCTGGCACTACGGCAAAATATGACGATGGCCGCAGCATCACCGTGAATGCCGATGGCTCTTATGTTTATGAGTCTCCCGTGAAATTTGAAGGCAATGGCCAGCGTGTATTTTACATGACAGCGGTGCCGCCAAAGTTCACCACCGAGAACTATGAAAACGTATTGTTCTCGCAAGGCATTGGCCGCTCATTCGTCAACTCGCTGACAGTGACCATTCCTGCCACGATCATTCCCATCTTAATTGCAGCCTTTGCCGCCTATGCATTGGCATGGATGAAAATTCCAGGGCGCGGCTTTATAATTGCCGTCATCGTCGGCCTGCTTGTTGTGCCGTTGCAAATGTCGCTGATACCGCTGCTCAAGATCTACAATGCAACGGGCTTCTTGTCGAAAACCTATCTCGGCATCTGGTTGGCGCACACGGGTTTTGGTTTGCCCTTCGCAATCTACTTATTGCGCAGTTACATTGCAGGCCTGCCACGCGACTTGATTGAGTCAGCACAGGTTGATGGCGCAAATGACTTCAAGATTTTCCTGCGCATCATCTTGCCACTGACGTTCCCGGCCTTGGCCTCATTCGCCATCTTTCAATTCCTTTGGGTATGGAACGACTTGTTGGTAGCCATTGTGTTCTTAGGCTCAGGCGAAGACCAATTGGTACTGACAGGCCGCCTCAATGCGCTCTTGGGTTCACGCGGCGGCAATTGGGAAATTCTCACCGCATCGGCCTTCATCACAATCATCGTGCCGCTGCTCGTATTCTTCTCGTTGCAACGTTATTTCGTACGCGGCCTTTTGGCCGGTTCAGTAAAGGGAGGCTGATATGGCCAATATTAAGCTTACGAAGCTCAACAAGTCCTTTGGCTCTGTCCATATTCTGAAGGATGTCAGCCTCGACATTAAGTCAGGCGAGTTCATGGTGTTTGTTGGCCCTTCGGGCTGTGGCAAATCCACCTTGCTGCGTTCGATCTGCGGTCTAGAATCGATTTCATCGGGCCAGTTGGAAATTGACAATGCCATCGTCAATGAAGTGCCGCCTTCAAAGCGCGGCATTGCCATGGTGTTCCAATCCTACGCGCTTTATCCGCACATGAGTGTGTATGAAAACATTTCATTCGCACTTGAAAATCAAGGTCTGCCAAAGGACGAAATTAAAAAGAAGGTCGAGAAAGTTGGCGAGCTGTTGCAGCTCACACCTTACTTGGCACGTCTTCCCAAGGCACTCTCAGGTGGCCAACGCCAACGCGTTGCCATTGGTCGCGCGATTGTGCGCGGAGCGAAAGTGTTCTTGTTCGACGAACCCTTGTCGAACCTCGACGCAGCATTGCGTGTGCAAACCCGCATGGAAATTGCGAAACTGAAGCGCGACATGCCCAACACCACCATGATCTATGTAACCCATGATCAAGTGGAAGCCATGACGTTGGCTGATCGTATTGTGGTGCTGCAAGCAGGCGTGGTTGAGCAAGTGGGCACACCGATGGAGCTTTATGAAAAGCCTGGCAACACATTTGTGGCTGGCTTTATTGGCTCACCCAAAATGAACCTGATTAAAGGTGCGCCCGCAGAACGTTTGAAGTGCAAAACCATGGGCGTGCGGCCAGAACATCTTGAAATTACGCCACGCGCATCAGCCGGCAGTTTAGCTGGGACCGTTGAATATACGGAAGTGCTGGGTAGCGATAGTTTCATATATGTGAATACCGAACACGGCATTATAACGGCCCGCGAGAATGGCCGCACAGGCGTCAAGAATGGTGACAAGGTTAACTTGAAACCGATGGACGGCCAAGTGCACCGCTTCGACGACAACGGAAAACGAATTGAAGGCAAATAAATAAATGACAATCCGCACTTTGATCTGGCACGAACATCGCCACGAACAAACCAATAAACTTGTGGCCTCGCTGTACCCAGAAGGCATGCATGGCGCTTTGAAGAATGCGTTCAAAGGCGACAAGGAATTTATCGTTGATCATGCCTTGTTGGATGACGACAAAGAACACGGCCTCTCGCAAAAGCGTTTGGACGAAACAGATGTGTTGTTGTGGTGGGGCCACGCCGCCCATGGTGACGTGAAGGATGAAATTGTTGAACGTGTGGCAAAGCGCGTGCACGAAGGCATGGGCCTCATCGTTTTGCACTCGGGTCATTACTCTAAAATTTTCAAACGTCTCATGGGCACACCCTGTTCGCTGAAGTGGCGTGAGGCGGGCGAGAAAGAACGCGTCTGGATCATCAATCCGAACCATCCGATTGCGGCAGGCTTGCCCGAAATGATCGAGATTGAAAATGAAGAAATGTATGGCGAGCCCTTCTCGATTCCAGAACCTTTGGAAACGGTGATGATTTCGCATTTTGAAGGCGGTGAAGTGTTCCGCTCTGGCGTGACTTATCGTCGTGGTGCCGGCAATGTATTCTATTTCCGCCCCGGCCATGAAGCTTATACGGCCTATCATAATCCACTGGTGTTGAAGGTCATCAAGAACGCCACGCGCTGGGCCTATAACCCCGCGAAAGCTTGGACAGGCATTCATCCGTCACCCAATGTTCCCGCCGATAAAGCGCCAATCCCACTGGAAATCAAAGGCCCGCGCCTGCACGAAGACGGCGAAGAAGGTTTCCGTTGATGACCAAGAAAATTCGTATTCTGGTTTTGGGCACTGGCGGCATGGCCAAGGCCCATGCCACGGCGTTTAGCGAAGATCCACGTTGTGAACTCGTGGGCACAGTAGACGTGGTGCCGGGACGTGCTGCTGAATTTGCCAAGCAATTCGGCATTAAAAATCACTTCGAGGATTTGGACAAAGCCATCGCTTGGGGCCAGTTTGATGCCGCAACGAATGTGACGCCGGATTCCATTCATTACCCCACGACAATGAAATTGTTGGCCGCCAATAAACACGTGCTGTGCGAAAAGCCACTGGCCGAGAATTTTAAACTCGCTGATGAAATGGCAACCGTGGCTGATAAAGCGGGCCTCATCAACATGGTGAACCTCACCTATCGGAATGTGGCCGCTCTGCACGAAGCGCGTAAATTGGTCACGTCTGGCCAACTTGGTAACATCCGTCATGTGGAAGCAAGTTATCGTCAGTCATGGCTGGTGGGCAACCATTGGGGCAAATGGAATGAACTGCCCATGTGGCTGTGGCGCTTGTCGCACAAGCATGGCTCGCTTGGCGTGCTGGGTGACGTTGGTATTCACATCATGGATTTTGCATCTTTCGCTTGCGATGCTGTGCCCGTTTCCATTCAGGCGCGCCTCAAGACTTTCGACAAAGCCCCCGGCAACAAAATCGGCGAATATCCGCTGGATGCCAATGACAGCTTTGTATCAACCGTTGAGTTTTCGAATGGCGCGCTTGGTATCATCCAAGCCTCGCGCTTCATGACTGGCCACGACAATGAATTGCATTTGCGTGTTCATGGCGACAAGGGTGCCGTTGAAGTGAAACACTTTGAAGGTTGGACAGAACTGCGCATGTGCTTGGGTGAAAACATCCACACCATGGCGTGGAACCACATTAAGCCAACGCCGGTAGAGACCAACTATCGCAAGTTCGTCACGGCATGTGTGTCGGGCAAGAATGGCGACCCTGATTTCCGCCGCGCCGCAGACTTGCAAAAAGTGCTCGACCAATGTTTTGCCAATGACGGCAAAGGTGCGGTTGCGGTTTAACTATTCGTCTTTGAATACATCACCAACCGTGCTGCCATGAACAGCACGGTTTTTTGCACGGTAATCTTCCGGCATTTCAAACCGCCACGCCCAAATGCCGCGTTTTGCGGCTTTGGCTTCACGCTCGGCAGAAACATAATTCAAAGCGTGTCGCCGATAAGCGATAGCCCAACCGAGACGTACCATCTCGCGGTTGATTTCAAGCTGACCGTCTTTGCAAATGGAAACCTGTCGGCCATAGCGGTCGCGATCAATGATTTTGCAATTCACTGTGCCTGCGCGAATGAGTTTTGAAAGTGCATCACGGGCGGATTTTCCACACGCAATTTGCTTGCCCGATGTTTCAGTACACGACTGCCGATATTCAGGTGCATCAATGCCGTGCAGTCGAATTTCGGTGTCACCCGCTTTGAACGAGTCACCATCAATGGCCTGATAGCCATTGTTGCTTTGGGATTTGGGGCCGACAACAACACCCGTCCATTCCGGTTTGAAATAGTTGATTGCGACAAACACACTCAACAAAAAAACAACGGCGGCCCATTCATAACCAATGCTGCGCCATCTCATTTTTTAGCCCAACGCGCCGCCGCCGCGTCGTCACTGGTCCGTGCATCAACCCATTTGGCCTCTGCGCTGCCTTTTTCCAATTTCCAAAAGGGTGCTCGCGTTTTCAAATAATCCATCAGGAAGCGACAGGCATCAAAAGCATTGTCACGATGTTCAGAACAGCAAATGACCAATACAATATCTTCGCCCACATCCATGCGGCCAATACGATGAACAATCAAAACATCATCCAATACCCAACGGTCACGCGCTTCCGTTTCAATATCGGCAAGTGCCTTTTCGGTCATGCCGGGGTAATGCTCCAGCGTTAGGGTTGAAACATCAGCGCCATCATTGATGTCGCGTACCGTACCAACAAAAACAGCCGTGCCGCCAATCTGCGGTTTGCCCGCTTTGATAGCGTTGATTTCATGGCCCACATCAAAGGCCTGTTCTTGTACACGGATCATGCCAGCAGTTTATCTAAGTCTCAGCCTCAATCAATTGGCAGGTGGTGTAACTGCGGGTTTTTCTTTGATGGTAATGGTGTTCGAAAAAACGGGTTTGTTCCATTGCCCGGTCAACGTCATTTTAGGGTCAACGCCTTTGCCCTTGGGTTGCAGTTGTAACTCAAAAGCCTGCCGCAAAAGATCAATCTCTCCCTTGGGTTTGAGTGACATGTCCAATGCCTTAATGTCCGAAGGCCCGAGTGCGAGCACGCCCTCGTTGATAGTTGCAACGACATTGGCTTGCACCGATGTTGTTTCCGCATCCGTCCAACCTTCGCTTGGTGAAGACAGCGCCTTCTGCAAATCTACACCATTCATCACAAGGTCTTTGCCCTTTAACTCAAAGTCACCCTTCAGAAATGATATGAGTGCTGCTGGAGTAGTGCCCTCCGACTTGAGATTGGTTATGACATCAACGGACCCTGTCAAAGCAGTCCAGCCCAGCAAACCGCCGAAAAAAGTTTGGGCATTCACACCTTTTGCAGTGAGCGAGCCAAACGAAATGATGTTTTTGCCTTCATTTTCAAACGAAAAATTGCCTTCGATCTGCCCGCCCGCAAAAGGCTGCTGAACAAAACCGAACGAGGTATTATTTTGATCGACTGTCAGTTTCATCTCGAGCGGCCCCATATCATGGCCGCGCAAAACCAGCTTGGGAGTCTTCACGTTCAAATTGAATTCGATAGATTTTCCGTCAGCGAAAGGAAGCGCTTGTTCGCTCCATGGCTTGGCCAATACGGACGTTTCAAGTTTGGAGCCAAGAGCCGCAATTTGGGACACTGCGATGTCACCGACCAGTGTCGGTCGATCAATGCCTGCGGCCAAGATGACGTTTCCTGAAATGTTTGACTCACCAATCTGGCCCGTGAATTTCTCAAATTTTGCAGAAAGTCCTTCAGCAGAAAATCCGCCCTGCATGTTGAGCACGCCTGCGCCTTCAAGTGTGGTCAGTGGCATACCGAACCAACGCATAAAAGCCGCGCTGTCTCCAGCTTCAACACTCGTTTGGCCTGTGAGTGCGAAGCCCTTGCTCAACCGTGACTGACCCGAAAATGCCACCAACATATCTTTGGCTGATAAGACGATGTCAGTTGGGCTGCCATCGCTTGCCAATCTCTCTGCGTTGTCAACATCGGCAGTTAACGATGTGAGGATGTCTCCCATCAAAAATGTAAGAGAAGCCTTTGCAGCACCATTCGCAGCGGTTGTTATTTTGCCATTCACGTCACTCAGTGAGACAACGGATTTGAGTTTTTCATCCTTCAGGCGCAACGAAGAGTCTTCGAATTCTATACGACCTGCCATTGGTATGGACACACTGTTAGATTTAGAAAGTTCAATCGTTACGAGAGCATTTCGCAACACAATCGTTTGGGCCGAAACACCAGCACCAAATAGACTTGAAAAAGTTGTGCCCACCCTCATCTGTTGGGCCGAAAGCGCCACTGCGTTTTCTGACTTGCCTTCTATTGAAACATTTTCAAGCTGCAAGCCTATGCCATCCGTGAATGACAGTGTTGGATTGCTGGCTTCAAGAATCAGCCCTTGCTCGGTTGATAATGCATGAGTGAAACTTGCGAGCATACGTTTTGGCAATGCAGCGAGCCAGAATGACGCCAATGCAACAACGACAAGGCACAAGGTGATAACGAGAAGCAGGAGCGGGCGGGATTTGAGCATGTCGTTCATTGAGCGAGGTCTTGCGGCGGTTTGATGGCAGTCATGTTGCTGATGTTGCGTGGCGCAGATTACGTGACAGCACCATCACGGGAATAAATCCCGCCAGTACAATCAACAAAGCCGGAATAGCAGCGGACTCATATTGCCCAAGCGAAGCCAATGAAAACACCCGCGTGGCCAAGGTTTCAAAATCAAAAGGTCGTAAAATGAGCGTTGCAGGCAGCTCTTTCATGGCATCAACAAACACCAGCAGCATGGCTGACACGATGGATGGCTTTAATAGGGGCAGGTGAATACTTCGGAAAATGAAAGCTTTGCTGCGCCCCAAGGTTCGCGCCACATGATCATAGTTTGAAGGGATTTTTTCCATACCATCTTCAACGTGGGATACAGCAATAATGAGGAAACGTGTTGCATAGGCGAATACCACGGCGAACACGCCACCAGAGAAAAGCAACCCTGGCCCTACGCCCGCAAACGACGTGGCGACACGATTGATCCATTGATCAAGTTGACCAAAGGGCACCAACACACCGATGCCCAGAACGGTTCCGGGCAGGGCATAGCCAAGACTCGAAATGCGCGTCACCGCACGCAGGAGCTTTCCATTTTTGCCACGCATCAATTGTGAAAGAATGAGCGCCACACTGATTGTGACGAGGCAAGCCAGCAGGGCGAGGTATGACGAGCGGCCGAGAGCGCCAAGCGTTTCAAACGAAATCACTTCGTCGGCGCGGCGCACGCCCAATGCAATAAGCATAAATATGGGAATGAAAAATCCGAGCGTGATCGGCAACAGGAGGGTAAGTGTGGCGAATACTCCTCGCGCACCATTGAGGTTCGTCAACACCACACGCTCTACATTTTTTCCGTCGCGCAAGACGCGGGATTTGGCAACGGTTTCGAAATAGACCAGCAACGCCATGAAAGTGATGAGCAGCATGGCAAGCTGTGCGGCACCTGCAAGATCACCTTGGTCAAGCCATGTGCTGTAAACGGCAGTTGTTAATGTGCCCACACCAAAAAAAGTTGCAGCACCAATATCGTTCACGCTTTCCATCACCACAAGCAACATGCCGATGAAAAGGGCAGGGCGGGCTTGTGGTAAAGCAATTTGGAGAAATGCCTGCAACGGACTGCGACCCAA
Organism: uncultured Alphaproteobacteria bacterium; assembly: GCA_963779145.1. Lineage (GTDB taxonomy): Bacteria > Pseudomonadota > Alphaproteobacteria > Rhizobiales > Aestuariivirgaceae > Aestuariivirga. The sequence continues at coordinate 40,349 of CAVZXJ010000031.1, read as the reverse complement.
CGTTCGCGCCACATGCATTTGGTTCATCGGCTGACGCATGAAGGCCGAAAGCCCCGCAATATAAACATAAGGGTACAGTGCAAAGCCCAAAACGAACATGGCACCAACTGTTGAACGAATATCTGGAAACCAATAATCATCGGGCCGCGCCCAACCGAACACATCACGCAAGTTTTGCTGCAACGGGCCCGCATAGGTGAAGGCTTCTACATAGACGAACGAAATGATGTAGCCCGGTAAAGCGAGTGGCAGCAGTGCCATCCATTTCAAAATCTTGCGTCCGGGAAAGCGATAGAACGACACCATCCATGCCAAGAGTGTTCCGATTGAAAGTGCGATCAAACCTGCACCACCGCACATGGCAATTGTATTCCAAATTAATTGCCAGAGATTGGTAGGCCACGTCGTTGTGCTGTGGCCGAGTGCCAGTGCAAAGATTGCAAGCAAAGGCAAAGCAGCAAGTGCGGCAAGTAGGACAACCCAAATAAAATTATAATTCCGGCAGCCATTTTGCGCCGTTGCAAGGCTCTTCATTTATTCCGCCAGCACACGCGTGCCTGGAAAAACAATTTCCGCCGTAGTGCCTTGGTTGGGCGCACTCGACATGTTGAACTTGGCACGATTGGCTTCTGTCAATGCTTTGGTCAACGGCAGCCCAAGTCCGGTGCCTTGGCGTGCGCGATCAGGCGATTCAACTCGAGTGAAAGGCTGCAAGGCATCCTGCAACTGCGCTTCTGTCATGCCAATGCCTGTGTCTTTCACACGGATAGACAAAGAACCATCACTTTCCATCTCAGCCGAAATGACGACTTGCCCGCCCGCGTTTGTGTACTTCACGGCATTCGACAACAAGTTCAACATGATCTGGCGAAGGGCGCGGTGGTCAGCTACCACGCGGGGCATTTTGGGTGGGAATGCAGTGCGCATTAACACGCGTGCAGTGCGGGCATCTTCTTGCAATAATTTTACCGCGTGTTCAGTTGCGTCGGAAATACTTTCCGCTGTGAAATTCAATTCCAGTTTGCCCGATTCCACTTTCGATAAATCAAGCAGGTCATTGATGAGCGATAAGAGATGCGCACCACTGTCATGAATATCATTGGCATAGGCGCGATACTTCTCGTTTTTCAATTCGCCAAAGCGTTCACTGCGCATAACCTCGGAAAAGCCCATGATAGCATTGAGCGGTGTGCGCAATTCATGGCTGATGCGGGCGAGAAAGTCTGACTTCTGACTGCTGGCTTTTTCAGCTTGTTCCTTGGCGTAACGCAACTCCTGTTCGGTGCGTTTCCACGTCGTCACATCGCGCACGACGGCGCAGAAGGCGGCACGTGAACGCGGCGATTGCAAATGGCTGAGGGTGAGGAACAAGGGAACGCTGTTGCCTTCGCGCGTGGACGCAATCACTTCGCGGCCATCGTTAAATACGCTGGCCAAGCCTGGACCATTTAGCCCTGAGAGATAGTCACGTAAGATTTTGCGGCTTTCGGACTTTAACAATGTGCCCAGTTGGCGGCCCAAAACTTCAGCTTGGTTTAATCCGAAAATAGCTTCAGCGCCGGCACTGAAACTCAAAATCTCGCCGTCCTTGTCCAAGGTGATAATGCCGTCGGTTGCCACATCGAGAATGGACTTCAATTCTTCATAGGCAATAGCAGCATCAGGGTCTGCAAGTGACGGCGCAATAACAGCTGGAGCAGCAGCTGCAATAGCTGCGATAGGAGCCGGTGCTTCAACGGCAACAGGTGGTGGAACTTGTAATACGATCGGCTGTTCGACAACGGGTGCCGCGTCAACTTTTTCTGCTTTGATGGATTGCAAAATGAATTGGTCAGCTGGCCCGTTCTGCCAAGGAATGCGCGCGCGCGACACATCAAATGTTTCGGTACGCCCCGATGCGGCAACTAAACTTAACACGGCACCACTGGTGGATTGGGAAAGTTGCGTCCACAAATTCGGTAAAGCAAAGAGCGACGCCACATCATCAAAGCCCAGATAGTTTTGCCGCATGGGATGTCGCAAACAGTCCCTCATTCTCGCGCGTCACAACTATGGCGCGGCCTGTCCGTTCCAAACTATTGCGGATCGCATCGGGCACAAAAGGTACGCGCACTGAAGCACGCGGCACTTCCACTTCAAGGTCTGGCACCGCCACTTCTTCTTTTTTCGCTGGAACCTCTTGGCGATGCGCCTTCACAGCTTCTTCAATGCTTTTACCTAAATTTTCAAATGCGCTGGGCTGAGGAATAGTAGGTACTGGTGCAGGCTCAACGGCCGCGGCAACTTTGGCATCAAGCGCTTCTATTTGGCGAGAGAGCATGTCTTGTTCGAGTGCGCGTCGTTCAGTCACGTCTTCAACCAACAATGTGACGGAAGCATTTGCACCACGCGTAAACACGCATTTGAAGTCCCGTGCACCTACATGTTCTGTGGTCGTGACGATGGAAGCAGCCGTCAGCCGCGCCAACAATTTTTGGGCGCGTTCAACCGAGCCTAAAAACTCACCAAGGTTGGTATGACCATCACTGGCAACCAAACTTTGGGCGGCAGCATTTCCATGTAAAAACACGCCTTCCGCATCCAATACCAGAACCGCCATGGGCAGACCATCAACCAACGACGCTGCAATGCCACCGGGGGCGACTGAGAGTTTAGGCTTTTCCGGTTCTTGCACCACCAACACACCAGCCCGACCATCCGCCAAAGCATGGAGCCAGCAGCGACAATCTAAAGGCACGACGGACCCCACCGACGGGAAATGCAACAGCGCACGCAAACCTTTGCCGCGCTCCAATTCCCGCGCCAGAGCAGCCACCCGGGCCACGCCCTGTTCCTGCGGGTCAAACGAACGATCAATCAAATCAAACAAATTGGCGGCATCAAAAGCGGCAACACCGGCTTTATTGGCCCAAACGACCCGAGCACGGCCCGCATCCCACAGCCAAGCTGGGGTTGCCTTATCCCGCAAGTCTTCCAATGTTGGTTGGATATCAGCCATGACCTCTACGCGTTCTCTTTGCTCACTCACTTTAAGCCAGCAAAAAGCCCGCCTAAGCATGGCCAATTAAACGAGTTTTAGGCGTTTCGTCCACCATTCATTAACCACACGCCTGTGGGAAAATTGGTGCAATGCAAAATAAATGTTGCAATGCAACATAAGTGAGTCTATATAATATCTATCAACCAATTTCAGAGGTGCACCATGCAAATCAACGACACATTCGAAAAAGCTCAAAGCCAGTTCACCAGCTTGAACGCCAAAGCTGTGGAATTCGCTGAAGACAACAGCAAGGCCGCTTTCGCCTATACCCGTGACGTTTTGGCCGCCAAAACACCGGAAGCCTTCTGGGCTGTACAACAGTCTTTCTTCAAGTCTCAGCAAGACGTTGTAACCAAGCAAACCGAAGCTTTCGGCAAGTTTTACGCGGATTGGCTCAAGGAAACATCGGCACCTGTTGCTGAAGCGTTCAAGCCATTTTTGAACAAAGCGGCTTAATTTCAAGAACACGAGAACATTCCGTTCCTCCCCGGACTGTTCTTTTTTGAGGCCCTTGCAGAAATGCGGGGCCTTTTCTTTTTGGCTGTTGAAATTGCTGGCCCGTGCGGCTAGTGAACCGGAAACGCACTGCTTTGCAGTGCAAGCCTTAATGTGCAGCCATAGCTCAGTTGGTTAGAGCGCTAGATTGTGGATCTAGAGGTCCCCCGTTCGAGCCGGGGTGGCTGTACCATTTTTCAGATATTGCCAATCACTGTTCGGAAGCGGTGTTTGAAGAACAACACCTGCACCTTGTTTTCCAATACAGCTTGATATTTCACATGTGGATTGGCTTTGGCGGCAGCTTCCAGCCGTGGCTTCCACCACGCAGGAGTTTGGGCATTGGTATGGGCGTTTCGCCCATCAGGCAATGTGGCCTTGGCTTTGTGGCAGGCGATGTTCAAAAACACAAACTTCTCAGCATAGCCAAAAATTTCGCCTAGAATCCAATCTACATCCTCTGTTGGCACATGTTCCAACACATCGGTTGAAATGACACCGTCAAATTTGCCTGTAGGCAAAGGCATAAACTTTGGCACAGCCGGGTCATAGCAGCGGATGGAATCAACGCCCCAAAAATCCTGCATAGTCTTGGCCGTGCTGCCGTCCTTCAGCTTCAAGTCGGTCCAAGTATATTGCAGACCTTTGCCACAACCATAATCTAACAAGGTTTTAGCGCTAGTTTTCTGGACGAGAATTTTGATGGCAGGCGCGTGGGCGGGAAGCGAATTGCCAGGATAAAATTTTTCAGCTGGAATGCCGCGTGCCGGATCGCCCTCTGCATGCAGTTGCTGATATTGCTTGAGCAAACGGGCATATTCGGAGCTGGGGTTGGCGCGGCTGAATGTCATTGCAACGTCCTGAAAACAAAATTGGCGAGAGTTGCGTCAGCACTTAGTGCCCCCTATAGACAGGTGCAACTCCTTATTTCAGAGGCTCCAATGTCACTCATCGGCTTAATTAAAGCCCAACAACATGCAGGCACCGAAAAACTTCAAGCCCTTGTGGATGGTAAATCTGTCGCAGTTGTCGGCAATGCTTCAAGCCTGTTTGGTAAAAACCAAGGTGCTGAAATCGACGCTCATGATGTCGTTATTAGGCTCAATCGCGGCTTCATTGTCGATCGCACGCAGCAGGGCAGCCGCACGGACATCATTGGAACTGCTCGACCTTTGAGCGTTGAACAAATTCAACAGTTTTCGCCTCAACTGGTTTATTGGTTGTTCTGGCGAAGATGGCGCATTCCCACTTGGAATGACGCGATTTGGGATATGACGGAAGTGGTGCCTTTGAATGCTTGGCGTGAAGCGAACAAAACAATGAAAAAACGACCAACATCAGGATATGTGGTTTCACATCTCCTAGCAAATCATACTAAGGCAAAAAATTTTGTGGTCTATGGTTTCGATTTTTACACTTCGGGAAATTTCTATCGAGGGTGATAAAATCAGTACGTCTCATGATCATGATGATGAACGAGATGCTTTCTTAAGGATGATGGAAAGTTATCCACAGTTGAAATTAGCTTGAGCGTTAGTCAGGGTTTAAATTCAGATCGGTTGCACAACCATAACCACTGTGTGCCTGCGTAGTATTTCTTTTCGGAAATCTGCCAATTTGTTTGAACCAATAGTGATTTAAATTGCTCTTCGGTAAACGCGTTCATCCAGCCATGTTCTGCACGCTTTTCATACTTTTTAGCAGACTCAGCAGTGCAATAAGAAACGAGCAGTGTCGGACAGTGCTTTGAAATTTCAGTCAGCAACCAATCTGGTTCGGTCAAATACTCGATTACTCCAAGTACTGATGTCGCATCCGCCTTCACAATATATTCGAGTGGAAAATCCTTGTTGTTAATCTCACAGACAATCGTGTCGTCGCTTCGCATGGCAACATCCATGGGAAAATATTTTACATCCGATTTGAGTGCGCGGCGCAAATCTTGCATCCCACAACCGACGTCACAAATTGAACGATACTCACTCAGCATCGAGGCTGCCAAATCTGCTCGTTCCGACCAATTTTTTTCAAATAGACTCATGTTTTTCCCAACGAGAAAAATCAGTTTCACCCTTCAAAATAGATTGTTTCCGGCGCAAAATTTCCTTTGCTGGTGCCAAGGACTTACGTAAACCTAATTGGCGCAGGATCTGTTTAAACATTTGTAGTGCCTCAACTCAATTAGAGTAATTTCAATTTCACGCCGTGCGCTTTGATGCGATCTCTTAGACCACTTGTGATTTTAGCCTTTAATTCAGGATAGGTCACAACAGCGGTTGGGATATCACCAATGTTCACACGATTAAAAAATCCCGAAGACTTGCAAGGAATGCCAACTTCGTGAATAATTTTTGTTCGGTAGTCGACAGGTCCAGTATAGAGCACTGGCACGCCCATTGCCGCGCATGGCAAAGCGCAATGAATTCGACTGGTTATCACGGCTTTCGCTTGTGTTCGATAAATTTCAAGTAATTCAAATGCAGTTTGCATTTTAGTTGCGTTTGCCAGCAGAGACGCGCTGGCTTTGTGCGTGATATAATTAAATTGTCTACGTATGGGCTTTGCAAAATGCTTGAAGCGGGTGTCAACTGACAAAAGCAGTTGAGGAGTAATATCAAGTTTACGTGAAGGGAATGTCAGCGTCGGGCAACCACTAAAATATGCCTTTACACCCCAAGACTCCAAGCGCGTCTGAGTAGCGATATCGCGGCAGCCAATTGGTTCGTGTGCTTTAAAATACGCAACATGCTGTCGATAGCTATCCGCAACTGTTTCGTCGATGTGAAATCCAAAAAAAATGGGCACGATTTTCTTTGACGGTGGAAAACCGTCTTTTCGATGTGAAAACCAGCCGTTCATGACCATCAAACTTCAAGACCGTCATAGCTGCTCAAATAATCGCGATCGACAAAGGTGAAAGAGTCTTGATCAATGTGCTGTTTGATCGCCAAAGTTTGCACTTCATCTCCAAAGTTGGAGGAGAGTGAATAGCTCATAAGTGCCAATTTCATTTCAGTACCTTTAACAGGAATTTTCATTCCGGGTGATCAGATAGATTTGCCCATTAGCGAAATAGTTTTACAATTACCAGTATGTAGATTCATCACTATTGAGTATTGGCCTGGGCTACGTTAGCAAGCGACAAAGCTATTAAGAATAAAGCCAAACGCGTATAAATCTGTTCGAGGTAAGAATGAATACCAAAAGATTTGCAGTTGCAATTTGTACGGATGGACGCATGTTGCCTGCAGCATGCTGTGTGTTGCTTTGGATCTGGCAACATGCGCATAAGGATGTCACCCCATTTGTAGTAGGTGTTGATCTTTCAAACGATGATCTCGTTGCAATTCAGAAATTTTCTGAATTGAGGGGTGCCCAATCCAGCATCTCTCATAAAATATCAAGGCTACAACCACGATTTACAACGCTTTGGTCAGGCTACTATCGCACGTTTGGCGCTAGACAAAGTTGTACCGATTGCATTTGAGCACGTATTGTTTATCGACGCTGACGTTTAAATCGCTGATGATTTAATGCCGCTTTTTCAAATGAATATGAACGGGCAAAGCATGGCTGCGGTGGCAGATATATCTAAGCATGGACCTGAACACACGCGTCGGCGATCAATTTCGCTCGGAATGCCTAAAGGAACGGACTATTTTATGGCCGGCATGATGCTTTTTGATTGGCCTAAAACACTCGCGACTAACTTGCTTGGTCGATCAAGAGATGTATTTGCACGGGGCAGCAACTTCAAATTTCCCGACATGGATGCTCTCAATATAGCCGTGGAAGGAAATTTTACAAAAATTCCACCGCGCTGGAACGCAGAGCCATTTCTATGGAGAATTGCAATGCCGATAAAGATTTTTCATTTTTCTGGCCGTGAAAAGCCCTGGAATGCAAACGCCCCTTTTCAATATCAAAAGTATAGGCAAGCATTTAGAAATGCTCTAGTTGGAACACCTTGGAATGGTTCGGTTCGTCAGAGATCAATTTTTGAACTAATGGTAGCATTAAAGATGAGCATTAAATTTTTCTTTAAGGTCAGAAAAAAAGAATATCGAGTTGCGGCAAACTATTCAAAATTTCAGCTGCAAGATGAAATACGTTCCTAGTTGGATGAATCCAAATATTCACACCTACAGACCTGAAATAGACGGCTTACGGGCCATTGCTGTTATTGCTGTTATTTGGTTCCATGCTGGCTTGCCGGGTGCTCCAGCCGGATATATTGGAGTCGATATCTTTTTTGTGATTAGCGGTTATCTTATCACGTCGCTGATCCGCCACGATCTACAAAAAAATCGCTTCAGTATCTCTCATTTTTACGAGCGGAGGGCTAGGCGCATTTTGCCCGCGCTCTATGTCGTTACTGCTGCAACGCTGATTATAAGCGCCTTTATTCTTGGTGCGCGCGAAATGCGACAACTTTCGAACAGCGTAATTTTCGTTGTGACGTTTCTTTCGAATTTTCATTTTTTAGATAAGATCGATTATTTCTGATTCAAGTGCAAACTTAAAGCCCTTGTTACATACTTGGAGTTTGGCTGTCGAAGAGCAGATTTACGTTCTTTTTCCAGGTCTACTTTGGCTTTTGAAATGACAGTCGTGGAAGCGACAAATGCTCATAATCGCAATCATATCAATTAGTTCTTTTTTGCTGGTATTCCTAATACAAGAGTTTAGTGAACCAACAGCCTTTTATCTTTTACCTACACGTGCATGGGAGTTGTTAGCTGGTGCACTTTGCGCTTTTTTTGCTGGAAGGATTGTACCCAACAAAAATTTTGCAGTTTCAGGCCTCGTGTTAATTCTTGGCTCGATCACAATGCTCAGTGGAGATGAATTGTGGCCTTCGACATGGACACTTATTCCAGTGCTTGGTACTTCACTAATACTTTTGCAGGAAAGGCGAACGGTGTAGTAAAATCAACGCTTTCTGCAGCACCTTTTGTTGGTTTGGCTTGGTCAGCTACAGTGCTTATTTATGGCATCACCCGTTGATGGCAGCAGCAAGAAGTTTGTCTGATGGTCAGTCTCCTAACTCGCTATTGATGTTGGCCTTGGTTGTTTTGACATTTCTGTTAGCATTTTTGACTTCGAAATTTGTTGAACAGCCATCGCGCAAGCCAAAGGATTTAAAATTCATGTTCGGTCGTCGGGCGTTCGTCGCGGCTCGTCTCTCAACGTTTTTGCTCATCTCCGTGGGATTTGCAGGGCGCATTACAAATGGCTGGCCAGACCGACTTTCCCCAGAATTGCAGGATATAACCCATCGCCTTCGCCACAATGAAGGTTTGAACGAACGGTGTTCGGAAGGTTTCGTTGCTGGAGATCAATTTCTTTCGGGCCCAAGTCCTAAAATGAGCATCTGGGGCGATCGATTGCTATGCACTTCATGGACGCCTTAACCGTCGGAGCTAGCAAACCAAAATTTCGTTCAGATCAACTATGTCTGCTTGCGCGCCAGTGTTAGGCATTGCGTCTTATTCATCTGGGCTGGGCGCGAACTCGTCTGACGCCTGCATTCGACACAATGATCAGACTTTGCATATTTGCAGACTAAAAATGAAATTGAAATTGTTGTTTTTTCATCGGCATTTACCGGCTTTTTTGATAATAAGCGCAACCCACTAAGGGCAGCAAATGGCAGGCAATTAGAAGCAGTGTACTCAACAGAACAGGCGCTGCGTAAAACTTTGGATGCTGTTTCTAGAACGGGGAAAGTTTTTCTTTGTTGGAGCATCAGCGCTTTTAATGTGCACCTATTGATGATAACAGGCGCGCTTCCAAAAGTCACTTTTGTGATTTCAGTGTGCAGTCGAATAAATTTTTTTTTTTTTTTTTTTTTTTTTTTTTTTTTTTTTATCCGGTAATTTGGCTGGATGGCGTGCTGTGTCCAAATTCGATCTGCAAACCCGAACGCGATGGCGCACTGATTTATCGCGATGCGTCGCATCTCTCTTACGAAGGCAGCAGGTGGTTGGGACAAAAGCTGGACATTTACAATCTGGCCAAGCAGCTAGCTAACAAGTAGGATCGTCTGAGCAATCGATCTCGGCTTGATTATCATCGGTGAAAAGGCCATTAGCTGGCAAATTCTAAAGATCTAATTATGTCCCAAACCCTCCACAGTCTCCCTGAGCAAGTCATCTTCTGTAAGCGCTGCGTTATGTCGAACCAGCGGCCTTCAACGTCGCCTGAATTCCGCAAAACCAATAGCGACATCAAAACAGCTTCCTTTGGTACCGATGGCATTTGCGATGCTTGTCATTATGCTGAGTACAAGGCCGCAAAAATCAATTGGGGGGATCGCGAAAAAGAACTTGAAGACTTGCTGAAGCGTCATCGCCGTACCGATGGCCGCTATGATGTTGTGGTGCCAGGGTCAGGCGGCAAAGACTCTATTTACGTTGCCCATGTGCTCAAAGAAAAATATGGCATGAACCCTCTCACAGTCACGTGGGCGCCACATATTTATACAGACATTGGCTGGCAGAATTTTCAAAATTGGCTGCGTGCTGGCTTTGACAATATTCTCGTGACGCCAAACCCTAAGGCACACGCCATTATGACGAAGTTGGCCTTCCTCAATTTGGTCAATCCGTTTCAACCCTTTATACTCGGACAAAAAATGGCGGCTCCACGGGCTGCACTGCAATATGATGTTCCCTTGATTTTCTACGGCGAAAACCAAGCAGAATGCCACAATGTGATGAGTGAAAACTTTTCGCCGTTGATGGACATCAAGCACTTCACGCGTGAATCGGTTGATGACCGCAAACTCTATTTTGGCGGCGTGCATATCGAAGACATGCCGAAACATGGCGTGCCGCTGAATGATATGAACCCCTACATTCCATTGCTCCGTGAAGACGTGGTGAAGGCAAAAATGGAAGTTCATTACATGAGTTATTATTTACCGTGGTCGCCGCAGTTTAATTTCTACTACGCCAAAGAACATGCTGCCTTTGAACCTAATCCTGATGGTCGCAGCGAAGGTACTTATACCAAATTCTCGAGCCTTGATGACCGCGTTGACGGCCAACACTACTACACAATGTTTGCAAAATTCGGGCAAGGCCGCGCCATGAACGATGCCTGTCGCGATATTCGAGATGGTCACATTTCGCGAGAAGAAGCAGTTGCGCTTTGCCGCAAATATGAAGGCGAATTTCCCAAAAAATACTTCAAAGATTTCCTCGACTATATTGGCATCAATGAAGACAAATATTGGGAAGTTTTGGACAGCGCCCGCTCACCCCATCTCTGGACTAAGAATGGCAATGATTGGGTGCTCAAGCACCCAACAGTCTAAAGGTCCATGCGTCCTCCTGTTCGCGTTATCCCGCGTCTCGATGTGAAAGGTGTGAACCTTGTGAAGGGTATTCACCTCGAAGGGTTACGTGTGCTCGGCGACCCGTCTTATTTCGCGCGATTTTATGCAGAAGAAGGTGCCGACGAACTTTTGTTTATGGATGCAGTTGCTAGCCTTTATGGGCGCAACAGTCTTTTGGATGTGGTAGAAAAAACTGCCCGAAATGTCTTTATCCCTATGACCGTCGGTGGCGGCATTCGCAGTTTGAATGACATCGCCCAAGTTCTACGCGCTGGTGCTGACAAAGTTGCCATAAATACAGCGGCAGTGAATGATCCGGCATTTGTGGCGAAAGCGGCTGAACGATATGGTTCTTCAACCATCGCAGTTCACATTGACGCCAAACGCCAAAGAAACGGTGACTGGATGGTTTGGACTGAAAACGGGCGTGAACCATCAAATCTCAATGCTGTGGACTGGGCCACAAAAGTTGCTGCGTTAGGTTGTGGCGAAATTCTCGTGACTTCGATTGATGCTGAGGGCACAACCGCTGGGTTTGACGAAGAATTATTGCGGGCAATTTCACGTGTTGTGACGGTTCCAATCGTAGCATCTGGCGGAGCAAAATCACCTGCGACGATTGCCACAACAGCGCGCCACATAGACGTCAGTGCCGTCAGCGTGGCGTCCATTCTGCACTATGGCGTTGCGGCTATATTGCAAAGCGAAGGTTATAGCTTTGGTGCAGCAGGTGAATTTCAGGTCATTGCTGAAAAGCGCGATTTTGGCAGGGCCAAGCCAACGACGATTGCTTCAATCAAAACAGCAATGGCAGCAGAAGGCGTTGATGTTCGATTGGCGGCGGTGGCAGAATGATGAAACCACGTGTTGCCATTGTTGACTATGGTGTGGGCAATCTCTTTAGCGTTGCGCAATCCTGTAACCATGCCGGACTTGAACCGCTCGTAACATCTGATGTTCGAGTAATTGAGTCAGCAGATGCAGTTATTTTACCAGGCGTTGGCGCTTTTGGCTTTGCAATGTCGCGCTTAAATGCGCTGGGTTTAGTTCCGGCACTGCTCAATACGGCGCATAGTGGAAGGCCCTTAATGGGTATTTGTCTGGGCTTTCAGCTCTTGTTTGATCTCAGCGAAGAAATGGGTGAAAGCAAAGGCCTAGGCTTAATTTCAGGTACAGTGCGTCCTCTGGCAAGTGCAATATCGAGCACGGCCCAAACGGTTCGCATTCCCAATATTTCTTGGTTGCCAATCACAATGCCTCGCCATTTGGACAATCAAACTGGCTGGGATTCAGGGCTGCTTCAAGGTGTTCCCAATGGATCATCAATGTACTTTGTACATTCTTATTTTGCGAATGCTAACAACTCTGACTCTGTGCTTGCCGAAACATCTTACTATGGATTCAATTATTGCTGTGTAACAGAACGAGAAAACGTCTTTGGTTGCCAATTTCATCCTGAAAAATCATCCGATGCGGGGTTGCAAATCTATCGCAATCTCGCCCGAAAACTCAAAAAATAGTTGCCCTATTGTAAGCCGCTGCCCTGTCGCATAAACGAAGAGTATGAGTTCAAACGCGAATCTCGCTCAAATTTCTTGGCTGTCTGCGCCGATTTCTAAATCGTGCTGCGCCATCATCGCCGAGGTCGCCCAGGCCCATGATGGGTCTTTGGGCATGGCACATGCCTTTATTGATGCGGCGGCTTTGGCTGGTGTTGATGCCATTAAATTCCAAACCCACATTGCAGCGGAAGAAAGCACTGCGTCAGAACCTTGGCGGGTGAAATTTTCAAAGCAGGATGCAACCCGGTTTGACTATTGGAAGCGCATGGAATTTTCGCCTGAGGCGTGGGCAGGTCTTCAGCAACATGCCGAAGACAAGGGATTGATTTTCTTATCGTCTGCCTTTTCCCATGCGGCAGTCGATCTGCTGCGCAACCTCAATATGCCGGCGTGGAAAGTGGCGTCCGGTGAACTGACCAACTTACCTTTGATTGAGCATATGGCAAGTGACGGCAAACCTGTGATGTTGTCGACGGGCATGAGCCCACACGATGAAATTGATACCGCCGTTGCAGTCGTTCGCAAGGCCAAAGCGCCTCTCGCTATTTTTCAATGCACCACGCAATACCCATCTCCACCGGAAGCCATAGGCCTCAACATGATGGATGAGTTGCGGTTGCGGCATGACTGTGCCGTTGGATTATCGGATCATTCAGGAACGATCTTTCCTTCACTTGCTGCTGTTGCCGCACATCATGCCCAACTCATAGAAGTGCATTTGACGTTAAGCCGCGACATGTTCGGCCCTGATGTGGTGGCCTCGGTTACACCTTCGGAACTGAAACAACTGGTTGATGGCGTGCGCTTCATTGAAAACATGGCTGCCAATCCGGTGCAGAAAAATACACTTGATCCGCGCACCGCACCGATGCGCGAAATCTTTTTTAAGAGTGTCGTTCCCCTTGCAGATTTTGCAGCGGGCACGACACTCACCCGCCAAAACCTCGGACTTAAAAAGCCAGGCACTGGCATTCCCGCTGCACAATTTGAATCTGTCATCGGCCGCACCTTAAAGCGCGCTGTTACGAAAGATACGCCATTACAACAGGAAGATTTGGTTTGAACCGGAAACGTAAAGTCTGCGTCGTCATCACTGCGCGCCCCAGCTATTCCCGCATTCGCACTGCACTCACGGCCATACGCGACCACGAAGGATTGGAACTGCAATTGGTCATTGCGGCATCTGCCCTGTTGGATCGCTATGGCAACGCCGCGAAAGTGATTGAACGCGAAGGTTTCAAAATTGATCGCACCGTCTTCATGGTGCTTGAAGGCGAAAGCTTAGTCACCTCAGCGAAAACAACAGGTATAGGTTTGAGCGAACTGGCTACCGTTTTCAATGACTTAAAGCCAGACATGGTGGTGTCAATTGCTGATCGCTATGAAACCATCGCAACTTCGATTGCAGCGGCTTACATGAACATCCCCTTGGTGCACGTGCAGGGTGGTGAGGTAACAGGCTCCATCGACGAAAAAACCCGCCACGCCAACACCAAACTGGCCGATATTCATTTGGTGTCGTGTGACAATGCTAGAGATCGCGTCATTCGTATGGGTGAAAACCCAGACATGGTGTTTGTGACGGGTTGCCCGTCGATAGATTTGGCCAAAGAAGCTTTGGCGAACGACAGCGGAAACGTTGCAGCACTCATCAACAAATATACAGGTGTCGGCGCTTCAGTTGATACATCAAAACCCTATATGGTGGTGATGCAGCACCCGGTGACGACCGCCCATGATGAAGCCCGCCAACACATGCAGTTTACCTTGGAGGCCGTTCATGCAACAGGTCATCAAGCCCTGTGGTTTTGGCCCAACGCTGATGCAGGTTCCGACGGCACCTCAGGCGCTATCCGGACCTTCCGCGAACAGCACCAAAACATGAATGCACATTTCTATAAAAACATGTCGCCCATGGATTTCCTCAGCCTACTGATTAATTCCAAGGGTATCGTCGGTAATTCATCGGTCGCCATTCGCGAATGCAGTTACCTTGGCGTTCCTGCGATCAATATTGGTTCGCGCCAAAACCGCCGTGACCGTGGTCGCAATGTTGTTGACGTGCCACATGATGGAGCAGCCATTCAAGCAGCCATCGAATACATGTGGTCGCAAAAAGAGCGCTTACAAGACACGGTCTATGGCAATGGCAATGCTGGTGTAAATATTGCAAACGTATTGGCAAAAGTTCCGCTGACCATTGAAAAGACGTTGACCTATTGATGGCAGGCGACAACAGCATCACCGCGATTATTCCTGCAAGGGCAGGGTCCAAGGGAATCCCTGGGAAAAATTTGTGGACCTATGACGGCATTTCGCTGCTTGCGCGGGCCATTCGGTTAGGACGCCATTGCCAGCGTGTTGAACGCGTCATCGTGTCAACCGATAGCGCTGAAATGCAAAACATTTCTTTTGACGAAGGTGCTGAGTGCCCACATCTACGCCCGGCAGAACTGGCGAATGACACTGCAACATCCGCTGCCGTGGTGCGCCATGTGATCGAGAGCATGAATGTCACGTCCAATAATATTCTGCTTTTGCAAGTGACGTCGCCCTTGCGAACGCTGGCGGACTGCAATGCCTTTCTGGATCACTATTTTTCTTCAAATGCCCCCGCGGCAACAAGTGTGGTGAAGTTGGATGAGCCGCGCCCCGAGAAATTAAAGAAGCTGGAACAGGGCATACTCAAGTCCTACCTGAACGATCACTTTGAAGGTCCGCGCCAATCTTTGCCGCAACCCTATGCCCTCAATGGAGCATTCTACGCCATTGGCCGGGACGTGTTCTTGAAAAATGGCAAGTTCCTGCCTGTAGGCACAATCGGCCACGAAATGCCGCCCGAGCGCAGCCATAATCTTGACAGCAAACAGGATCTGCAAGTGCTTGAAGCCATGCTGGCGGCAGGCCACTGGCAGTTGGAAAAGCTCTAACGGCTCAACCCGACCTAACCCACTACAACCCGTTTAACGCTTAATTAGCCATGAGTTGTTATCGGTTGTTAAGTATGTCTTGTTGGACTTGGGGATTGTTTAGTGAATACGCTGCGTAAAAAAGAGCTGCCACGGGGCATGCAAAGTCAGGTCGCGGCCCAAATTAGGTCCAATATCAGCCTGTTTTTGGCATTACTTTTGTCAACGTCAAGCTCTTTGGCTGCACCAGCGACGGCACCCACGAACTTTACCAGTACGACAGTTGGAGCAATCGCGACGACAGTTCCCAACGGCACTTGCGGAGCTTCAATTGTTGCAGTTGGTGCTGCAGGTGGTTCACAAACGGCAGGTGGAACGGGCGGTCGCGGCGGTGGTGCTGCGACGATCAATGCTTCGTTTCGCTTACTTCCATTGCAAGCAGTCACTGGAACAATCGCTCAAGGCGGGCGCGCCGCTTCAGCTGGTGGCACGGGTGCCGCGGCAGGTGGAGCTGGTGGTACGGCACCCAGCGGACACCGCGGTGCTGGTGGCGGCGGTGCAACAGCCGTCACTGTTGGTGGGGTAACGCTTCTGACAGCCGGCGGCGGCGGCGGCGGCGGCGGTGCGCATACTGCAGCGGGTCAAGGCGGAGGTGGCGGTTCAACTGGCATTGGAGCAGGCGTCGTTGCTGTGGGCAACAATGGTGGTGCGGGTGAAGAAGTCCCAGCGTTGACCTCGCTTCCCGGCGGCGGCAGAGGCGGCGCAGCAGCGGCAGGGGGAGCGGGCGGCATCAACCTAAACAATACGGCATTAAATGGCAGTGCAGGCGGCGGTATTGGAACAGGAACGGGCGGCAACGGCGGCCCTGACCCTTCTTTTGACGCAGGCGGTGGCGGTGGTGGTGGTTATACGGGCGGCGGCGGCGGCTCTTCGACAGTCGGTGTAAATTCGACAGGTGCCGGCGGCGGCGGTGGTTCAAGCTTTGTACGGGCTACAGCACCCACAGTGGCTGCTCCAGCACCAACTGCAATTTCAGGTTCAACTGGAGCTGCGACCGCTGCAGGTGCAGTCAATGGTGCAAATGGTTCAATCGCCATAAACTGGGTTCCCTGCGACTATGAACTCGCAATCACCAAATCTGTTTCACCCACCCCAGTGCGGGCAGGCGAAGCGGCTGTTTGGACTGTTTCCGTGACCAACAATGGCCCTGATCCAATGACGCGTGGTGATACGATTACTTTGACGGACACACTTCCCGTCGGCCCCAATGGTGCGCCGACGCCACAATTCAGAGTGCTTTCAATTGCGACAGCAGGTGGCACCAACACTGATATGAACAGTGGTGCAATAACCTGCACAGGCGTAACCGTGGGCGCTGCGATGCCAGCCAGTACAGATTGCAGTCGCGCCTATGGTGCGCCCTCCGCCCCCGGCGCGCCATCGGGCGGCACACGCGGTTTGAACGTGGGTGAAACGCTGACAATTACCTACGAGCAGGTGATTTCGAACCGCGCCCCTTGCGGCACAATAACAAATACGGCAGCGACCACCGATCGTTCGACGGCGGGAAGTTGGACGGCTGTGAACCGATCGGCTGCCCGCAACCTTTCCATTCAATGCTATGATCTGAGCGTCCTCAAAACCCGCACGCCTGCTATAGTGGGAACTGGCAACCCCATCGACTGGACGATTGTTGTAACCAACAATGGCACCGCAGCAATGATGGGTCCTACTGATACAGCCAGCAATCCCCTCATTGTCACGGACGTCGCACCAACAACCAATGTGGCCACGCCAACGCTCTTCTCGTCATCGGGTCCAGCAGGTGCATGCACCTATGCAGCGAGTACAATTACATGCCCGGGCAGCCTGGCCTCGGGTGAATCACAAACCTTCACATTCCGCCAGGTCGTCAATGCTGGTGCGCCGAATGGCGCTGTCATTGCCAACACGGCAAGCGTCGTTGACTTTAATGGGGGTGATAGCAATGATAGCTCAACCACATCCTCGACAACTGCCGCACCTTTGCCAGCGCTATCGGTCAACAAGTCGCCAAGCGTTGGAACTGTTTCTGCTGCCGGAACTATTGTTTCTTATTCAATTCAAGTCAGCAACACCGGCAACACCTTGCTTGCACCTGTCAACGTCTCCGATCCATTGGGAACCGTTGTGTGTCCTGTGAGTGGCAATGCGACGATTGCTTCGCTTGCAGCTGGCACCAACCAAACCTGCACCTTGAGCTACACTGTTCCGCAGTCCGTTCTCGACAGCAACGGCGGTGGTGATGCTGACATCGACAACACGGCGACAGCTTCCGCGACGTATAATGCCACGCCTGTATCCGCGAACGGTTCAACAACAGTTGGGTTAGTGATTTCCCCTGCCATGACCATCGAAAAAATTGCCAATACTGCTGGTCCCGTGAATAATGGAAACTCAATTGGCTATACCTACCGCGTCACCAACACCGGTAACATCACAATCAGCAATGTGACTGTTGCAGACGTACATAACGGCTATGGAACGGATCCCACACCCTCGAACGAAGTTATATTCAACGACGTAGCACCGCTGGGAAATTCCACGGATGCAGTTACGAATGCGTCTTGGGACGTGCTTGCGCCAGGTGACTCGGTTCAATTCACCAGTTCTTATGCGGTTGTTCAGGCTGACATAGACAACCTACAGTAGACGCTGCGTGTGGTCGGTAGAATATTCGACCGACTTTAATTGAAACCAGCTAATTCCTGCCAAGCTCTTAACAAACTGGCGCTTTTCGGCACAATTGCGGCTCCCAGTTAACCGCTCGTTAACCATCAAAACCTAAGCATGAACGCGGGTCCCCTTTTTTGGGACGGCGGGCAATACACACGTTTTAATTGCATCGTCAGAGAGACGTTGGAAGATCCCAACGCGCGCTGCTGTAAGTATTTGTTTTTGCGTAAAATTTAGGGAGATTGAGAATGCAGAACCCATTCGGGGTTGCAGCGTCTTTTGACGTTTCACAGTGGTCTGTTGCCGCTGAGATTCGCTCACACACGTTGTGGATTGAAGAAGGTCGAACACGGCCCGGCCATGCCATGTCTCATCACACCCGCCATTTTCATTCTTGGACCAGACCGGAATCGGCCAAGCCAGCCTCATCACAGGGAGAGGCCCTTGCCATGAATGAAAGTGAAGAAACCTCACTGAAAACCTCACTGAAAGACATGATTTTGGAGTTTACTCATGACTGAAAGTCCATCCCTGAAATCGCGGTCAAGCCCTTTGGGCCTGGCACGCGGGCTGGGGGCATCCGCACTGACACTGGCATTGGTCGCCAGCCAAGTCGGCACTGCCTTTGCAGCCATCGACAACACAGCAACCGCAAACGGTACACCCGCAGCTGGTACGTTGGTTCCGCCAACGGATACGGCGACTGTTCCTGTTGCGCCGGCAACACCAGTTTTGACAGTTGCTAAGTCAGCGGCATCGCCCGTTGAAGTTGGCACCGACGGTGTGATCAATGCAGGTGATACCATCACCTACACCTATGTGATCACCAACGGTCCTCTCAGCAACGTAACTATCAACAACGTTGTACCCGTGGATACCGGTCCGACATTCAACAATCTTGCCGGCACTGGCACGTTGGGAGCATTTACCACAACGGAGCCTGACGATGATTTGGCACCGGGTGAAAGCATCACATACACCGCAGTTTATACGTTGTCGGATGTTGATGCTTATCGCGCTGCCGGCATTGTTGCGGCAACCGGAGATGCTGTTGAAAATAGCGCCACAGCAACAGGAACACCTGTCACTGGTACGCTTGCAGCTGTGACGCCTTCTACGGCTGAAACGGAAATTCCAGCCAATCCAAAAATGTCGATTGATAAAGTCGCATTACTTCACAACCGACAACGGAACGCCGGCTCGGCTGATGTGGACGATGTCATCACTTACACCTACACCGTCGTGAACACTGGCAACGTTGCAATCTCAAGTTTGTCCATCAACGACATCCATGAAGGTGCTGCGCTCTCAGGTGAACCAAGTGCTGAAACGCTGACGATTGATGGTCCGCTGTCACCTGGAACAGTGTCATCGGATTCTGTTGCCGACAACGCGGTCTGGTCCACCATCCAACCCGGCGCAACTGTAACCTTCACCTATGTGCACACGGTCACTCAGGCCGAAGTGGACGCAGGCTAATGCAACACAAATGGCTGCCCATGATGAAAATTCATAGGCAGCAGGCAATCGTATGAACCAACCCTGCCGCACCATGAGCAAACACAAAAGGACAATAACCCCACAGGTTGTTGTCCGCTTGGCGTTTGCATTGTTGTTTGGTGCGGCGGGGGCGGGGCATGCATTTGCGACAATCGATAATACGGCCATCGCCAACGGCATCTATGCGGGCCAACCTGTAGCCTCAAATCCAGCGACAGTTTCCGTTTCAGTCGTGCCTTCAGCGCCAGCCCTTGTAGTGACGAAGACGGCAACGCCTGACACCAACGTGCCTGCTGGCACAGTCGTAACATACACTTACACCGTGCTTAATTCCGGTAACCAAGTGCTGACGAATATTTCTCTGAACGATGTGCATTCCGGCAGTGGACCCGCACCCGTTCCAGCCAACGAAACACTCACAACAGATTCAGGCACTGCGAATGATTCAACCGATGCGACGGCAAACGATGGCCTTTGGTCCACGCTTGCGCCCGGTGACGTGATCACGCTGACCGCCACTTACACCATCACGCAAAGCGACGTGGACACTCAACAATGATCACGCGCTTTTTCAATTCAATACCAATTCAATATCGGGAGAATATCTTGAACACGAATACACCGGGCGGCCGCTTCCTAATAAACAAAAAAATCATTGCAGGGCCGCTGGCCGTGTTGATGCTGATGGCAGGTTCAATTCCTGCATATACAGCCGTTAACAACAGCGTTGTTGCCTCGGGCACCAGCCCTTCGGGCCCTCCAGGTGGTGTAACAGCAACGGCCAACGAAAGCGTTGACGTGGCCGACGATGTGCCAGCCGTTGTCGTGGTGCGCTCATGGAGTTTCGCACCTGGCGGAGACGTTAATAGCAATGGCCTTGTCGATGCGGGCGACCAAATCGTTTACAGCTACGTGGTTCAAAACTCCGGCAACGTAACGTTGACCGATGTGAACGTGAACGACATTCATGATGGCACAGGTGCACCACTTGCCTTCATCACTCCTGTCTCTGTAACAACGGACAACGGTACTGCACCTGCGGGCACTCTCAATGACTCTTCCGACGTGGGTGCGGTGAATGATGGCGATTGGGACGTATTGGGGCCAAACGACTTCATCACCTTTACATCGCAACCTTATACCGTTGTACCGGGCGATCTTTCAGCGCCCACAAGTTCAGATGGCGACTTGGACGGCACGGTCACTGCGTCGGGTAACTACAATCCGGGTGCAGGCGCTGTCACTGTAAGTGGCACAAATTCTGCCCCAGTTCCGCTGAATGTGATCCCAAGCCTCGAAGTCTCGAAGGTGGCATCACAAGATACCAACGTGCCAGCTGGCACCGTCATTACCTACACCTATCGTGTGCGCAACAACGGCACAGTTCCAATCACCAACGTAACGCTGAGCGATACACACAAAGGTGTCTTGAACGCACTAACGCCAACCTTCGCGTCTTGGATCACGGACACGGGCTCCAGCAACACCGGCAACACCATCGACGTTTTGGCACCGGGCGACGAAGCGGAATATACCGCGACTTACACTGTCACCCAGTCTGACGTTGATACCTTGCAATAAGGCCAGAGCAAACAAACAGCCATGGTCGCGACCTCAACATCACAGCACAACGGAAAAGGCTACAAGCTCACGCTTGCGGCCCTTCTGTCGTCCGCTGTTTTGTGGGCTGCGACCATTCCGGCAGCGGCTGAGATTGTCAACTCGGTGACGGCCAACGGCACCGTATTTGGCGCTCCCGTCAATGTGACTGCTGTTGAAGAAGTCGATGTCGTCGATCAAATCACAACACTGAGCTTCAACAAAGTGGGTGTGTTCAATGACACCAACAACAACGGTACTGCCGATGTTGGTGAAACTGTCAGTTATACCTTTACGGCCACCAACATGGGCAACGTCACGCTCACAAATGTGACGTTGACGGATGACAAGGTAACGCCATCGAATTTCGTATTAGGTACGGGTGATGCCACACCTGTGGGCGATTCAAATGATACGCCCGCAGCAGGTTGGGCCGAGTTGTCTCCCGGTGACACGATTACGTCGACAGCCACCTATGTATTGCAAACCGCTGACCTTGATATGGGCCAAGTGGTGAACATTGCGCAAGTCACGGCAACAACAGTTCCTGGACTTGTGGTGACCGCAACCGATACCGAAACCACGATTCTATCAACACTCTCATCCATCGCGCTGGACAAAGTCGGCACGCTCGACCTTGGCAATACCGTTGCTGATGTGGGCGATATTATCACCTACCAATTCACCGTCACCAATACGGGCCCAACGACGCTGCGCAATGTGTCAGTGTCTGACCCGATGTTGTTGATGTCCGCCTTGCCCGGCGCATCACGTGTGCAAGACCTCATTCAACTTGCCTCGATTCCATCAGATCCGATCACGACAGCCTCGATTGCACCAATGGCCTCATTGGGTGCAGTTGCGCGGGAACCAGAAGCTTGGGTGGCACCCGTTCCGATGCCGCCAGCGGCCCTTCATGCCAGCCGCCGTTTGGTGCGCTTGACGACAGGCGAAGAAACATTCAAGGCGGGTGACCGCATTGGTGTTTACTTCACACTGACCAATACAGGCAATGTTCCACTCACATCTATTCAAGTCATGCAGCCAGGCTCCGAAGCCTATGGCGACCGCTTGGCATTGTTGGCTCCAAACGCATCTGACGCCGCAAGCATTCTCTTCACGCATGTTCTGACAGAAGAAGACATCACCTCTGGACAGGTTGAATTTACTTCGGGTGTCACGGCCAAAGCACGGAACACCACACTGGTCGAAACATTGCGCGGACCATTGTCTTTGTTAGATGTCGATGCGAGCGAAGAAATTGCGACAGCATCAATCACGCCAACCGTTGTTCCAACCTTGGCTCCAGGTGCCACAACCCTGTTCACAGCAACATACGCCCTGACGCAAAACGACATCGATGCCGGCCAAGTGTTGAACAGTGCCACGGCCTCAGCCACCAATTCGATGAATGCCGTTATTACGGCTGACGACAATGCCACAGTGCCTGTGCCGCAAGCTCCTGCTATCGCTGTTGAAAAGACAGGCGCATTGGCACTGGGCCCCGACAATGAGGCAAGTGTCGGCGATCTCATCACCTACAGCTTTGTGATGACCAATACGGGCAACACCACATTGAACGATGTGCGTTTGGTTGATCCGCTGCCGGGCATAACCATTACATTCACAGAGTTCGACAATTTTGCACCCGGCGATGAGCAAACCTTCACTGGCACCTATGCCATTACACAAGCTGACATTGATGCAGGCCGCGTAGAAAACCAAGCAACTGCTTCGGGCTTGCCTGCTAACGGCACGACACGCGTGACGGATGTATCTGACGATCCGGCAACAACGGCACCTGAAGACTTAACCATTGTTGATCTGCCAGCTGCCCCCGGCATTGCGCTGGTCAAGAATGCTCCCACATTGAGTGATAACAATGCCAATGGCATGGCCGATATCGGTGATAGCCTGACGTGGACATTCACAGTTCACAACACCGGCAACATTGCCTTGAGCAATGTAACCGTAACCGACCGCAACCCGAGCATCACCGTTACGCCGTCGAACCCAACCAATGTTTCACTGGCAGCGGGAGCGACTGACACCACAACGTTCACCGCAACTTATGTGTTGGTTGAAGCCGACCTCATCGCAGCACGTGTTGATAATCAGGCTGACGTCATCGCGGACGTTCCCGGTGGCACCACGACGGGCGACGCTTCCCACCCAACGGATGAAAACGCCGACGGCCCAACCACCTATGCCATTCCGCCGAACCCTGCTGTTGCCGTTTTGAAACCACAGCCCGTTGTTGTGGATACCAATAACAATGGCTTCAATGATGTGGGTGACGTTCTCAACTACACCATCACTGTCATCAACACCGGCAACGTGGTGCTGAACAATGTTGTGGTGACAGACCCACAAGCAAACAACTTCACCACAACGCTGCCAACACTGCTGCCCGGTGCCTTGAATGCCTTGTCGGTGGCTGCATCTTACACCATCACATCGGCTGACTTAATTGCGGGCCAAGTTGAAAACATTGCCTTCGCTGAAGCCGTGTTCAATGGAACACCGGTGGGTGACCAATCAGACACCACCGACATTACACAAGACAACCCAACCATTACGGCGATCATTCCTAACCCTGCGATCGCCTTGGTGAAGCCGCAGCCTGATATTATCGACGTCAACGGCAATGGCGTGACCGATGAGAACGACCAGCTGCTTTATCGCTTCGTCGTAACCAACACGGGCAATGTGAGCTTGAACAGCATCACCATCACCGATGCTCTGGGCACCGTCGTTTCAACACGCACCACACCGCTCGAAGCGGGCGACGTTGACAGCACCAATTTCACGATGACCTACACGTTAGTAACGGCTGATTTGACACGCGGCACGGTGACCAACACCGCCGATGTTGTGGCCCTGTCACCAACAAACATTCCCGCTCGTGATACATCAGATAACGACAGCATTCTGCAGAATGACCCAACAGTCACAGTTCTTGCGAACTTGATCGCCCCTGAAATCGCCTTGCTGAAAACCGCAACCACCAATGATGTGAACAGCAATTCCATCATTGATGCAGGCGATACGATTACGTACGTGTTCTCTGTCACCAACACGGGCAACGTGAACTTGAGCAATGTTCAAGTGACCGATACGAAGCTTGCGGGCGAAGGCGTGTTGTTGCAACCCGGCAATGGCTTCATCGGTAACTTAGCCCGTGGTGCAACTTCAGCCGTATTGTCGGCTACCCACATTGTAACCCAAGCGGACGTTGACGCTGGTGTTTATGACAACCAAGCCTCGGTGACCGGGAACTTCGGCACACGCGTTGTCACTGATTTGTCTGACGAAAGCGAATTGACAGGCAACGACCGCACAGTTGTGCTCTTTGCGCGCAACCCTGCGATTGCCGTCATTAAAGCCGCACCGACCAATGAAGATCGCAATGGCAACGGCTTCACGGACTCAGGTGACGTGCTGCACTACACCTTTGAAATTCACAACACGGGCAATGTGACACTTTATAATGTTGCACTGGCCGACAATAATGCTGACGTCGTTTTGGGTGGCCCAATCGCATCCATGGTGCCGGGTGCTGTTGACAACACAACATTCACAGCGACACGCGTCGTCACCGACCGAGATGCTTTGGCAGGCGAAATTATCAATTCCGCTACTGTGAGAGCTGCTGAATCAAATGGTGGCATTCTCAGCGTCAGTGACGTGTCTGACACAGCATCCCTCAATGGCCGTGAACCAACAGTTACGCCGATTGTCACCATCAACCCGGCTCTGTCGAAAACAGCAGCACGCTCCACCATCCGCCGCGGTGAACGCGTTGAATACACCATTGCTGCAACAGCGCTTGGCACCGGCCCCTATGACGTGGCTGACTTGATGCCGCCTGGCTTCACCTTCGTCACGGGATCTGCCACCGTGAATGGCGTTGCTGCCGCGCCCGCCATCAGCGGCAAGACATTGACTTTCGCCAATATCACACCAAATGCACAACGCCGCATCACAGTGAAGTTGAGCCTGCGCGCCGCGGCGTCGACCACAATGCAAACCGGTGAATTCCTCAATCGCGCACGCCTCTATTTGAATGGCACAGGCCAATTGCTGGCAGATGCCTCAGCCCGCGTGACCATCAAAGAAGAAGCGATTTTCGATTGCGGTGAAATTATTGGTCGCGTGTTCGATGACGTCAATAACAACGGTTATATGGACGACGGCGAAGTGGGCCTGCCCGGCGTGCGTGTTGTCACCGTCAAAGGTTTGCTTGTGACGACCGATGCCCATGGTCGCTTCCACGTGACCTGTGCTGACGTACCGAATGCGCAGATTGGTTCCAACTTCCTGATGAAGCTTGATCCACGCACCTTGCCAGCTGGATACACGCTCACATCCGAAAACCCACGTGATGTGCGCCTCACACGCGGCAAGATTACCAAAATTAACTTCGGTGCCTCAAAGCGTCGCGAAGTAGCCCTTGACCTGACCCGTGACGCATTTGGCGGCGGCATTGACTTGAAGCCGAAATTTGCAAGCGGTGTGGATCGTCTCGTCAGTTTGCTGCGTCAAGGCAAAGGCCAGCTCACCATTACCTACCGTTGCGGTGCCTATGCGCCGATTGCGGATGAACGTCTCGAAGCCGTGGAAGAACTCGTCCAGGCCAAGTGGAAACAAGAGGGCGGAAACAAGCCCCTGAAAATAACAACGCGCGTCGAATGTGGAAAATAAGACATGAGAATTCTCACACATAACAAGACGGGGGTGCTGCACAGAAAGCAGTTCTTGTTGAGTGTCAGTGCCTTTGCATTGACGCTGCAATTCGCGTCACCCGTTTATGCCGAACCAAGCTTGCCGTTCGAAATCACGGTGGATGGGCAGCGCGTTGATGGTTCAAAGTTGCCGGTTGATGCTTCCGCAACGTCAGCTGAAAAGCTCGATATCCAAATCAAGTTTGATGGCTTGGGTGTGACCCCCACGTTGAACGTGTCCACCATGCCGCCCCGCGCCAGCTATCGCGTGGGTGATACGCTCTCTTTTCTCGCAACCACCAACTATGCGGCTTGGATCGATAAAGGCGAAATTCGCATTTACAAGCAAGGCCAGCGCAAAGCCTCGGGCCTCGTGCAAGTCATTGAACTCAAGAATGACGCAACAGCTGAATGGGTGATGCCATCGGGCACGCCAGAACATTTGGAATATGTGTTGCGGGTTTACGATGAAGATGGTCGCTACGATGAAACCAAACCCTTAAGTATCAACGTCGTCACCTCTAATCTTTCAACCCATGACAATGGCGAAGCTGCAACAGCCCCAGGCTATGCCGAAGACCGTACAGCGGTGCGCAACATCGACGTGGCGGGTGGTGCCGTCACCGTTTATGGCCGTAATATTCCTGCTGATCATACGGTCACGGTTGCAGGTGAACCTGTTCCTGTTGATGGTGAAGGTGCGTTCGTTGTGCAGCGCATATTCCCGTCGGGCAGCCACCGCGTCGCAGTGCAAGTGAACAAGGACGGAGAAGGCCTCGATTTTAGCCGTGACGTTGAAATTCCAGAAACCGAATGGTTCTATGTGGGCCTTGCTGACCTTACTGTTGGCTACAATCTCAAAGACCATGTTGAAGACATTCGCCCCGGCGAATTCGACGATGACATTTATACGCGTGGCCGCGCAGCCTTCTACGTCAAAGGCAAAATCAAAGGCCGCTATATTCTAACTGCTGCAGCCGATACTGGCGAAAAGCGTTTGAAGAGTCTGTTCAAAGGTTTGGACGAAAAAGACCCACGCCAGTTCTTAAAGCGCATTGACCCGGATGATTATTACCCCGTCTATGGCGATGACTCGACAACCGTTGAAGATGCTCCAACATCCGGCAAGTTCTACATTAAGCTGCAACGTGGCCCATCCCATGTCATGTGGGGCAACTTTAAATCTAACATTACCGGTTCTGAACTCTTGCGTTCCGAACGCGCATTGTATGGCGCACAAGCTGTCTATCGTTCCAACACACCATCTCCTGATGGCGGTGCAGCAACATCATTGGATGCCCATGCCGCCTTACCGGGCACCGTTCCGCAGCGCGATGAATTCCGCGGTACTGGCGGCTCAGCCTATTTCCTCAAGCATCAAGATATTACACCGGGTTCTGAAACCCTCACCATTGAAGTGCGCAACAGCATCACCAGTTGGGTGGTTGACCGTCGCACATTGAAATATGGCGAGGACTATGACTTTGACTATGTGCAAGGCGTAACAATTCTGCGTTCGCCCTTGTCGTCGTCATCAACTGTTGGCACTGAAAACTATCTCGTCGCTAAGTATGAATTCACCCCTGCCGCCACAGACGTGGATGGCTATGTTGTGGGTGGTCGTGCACAACAATGGCTGGGTGACCACGTTCGCGTAGGTGTCACGGGCCTTCGTGAAAAAACTGCGGAAGCAAATCAAAAAATGGCGGGCGCCGACATTCACGTGCGCCATTCTGAAGGCACTTACATTGAAGCGGAAGTGGCCCGCAGCAAAGGCCCGGGCTTTGGCTCGTCCTATTCAGCTGATGGCGGCTTGACCATAGGCACCAATGGCACGGCAGGTGGCAGCAAAACAGCCGATGCCTATCGTGCGGAAGCCCGCGCTGACATCACAAACTTAACCGATGGTGAAGTGAAGGGTGAAGTCATCGCCCGCATTGAGCAGTATCAAAAAGGTTATTCCACGCCTTCGATTGATTCCACTGAAAAGCGCACGCTGTGGGGCGTGGAAGGCAATGTTGAAGTCACCGACAAGGTGAAGGCCGCCGCCGCCTATTCAGAAGAGCGCGTTGGCAATGGTCAACGTGATCGCCAATTGCATGCGAAATTGCAGGGCAGATTGTCTGAGAATGTCACCGTCGAACCTTTCGCAAAATACACCGAAAAGAAATTGGCCACGGGCGCATTGACAGGCGACCACGGCAAACGCGCCGATGCAGGCGTGAAACTGATTTACGCTTGGGACGACGACAACGAAGTTTACGTCTATGGCCAAGGCACGTTGAAGCGCACAGGCACCATGGATAAAGACCACCGCGTGGGCGTGGGTGGCAAAACCAATGTAACGGAAAAAGTATCAGCCTCGGCTGAAGTATCTACGGGCTCAACAGGTTTTGGTGCCAAGGCCCTGCTGAATTATGAACCGACAGCGGATGATCGCTACTATATCGGCTATGAATTGAATTCCGACCGCGCCTCAGCTGACAGTTGGCCGTTTGCGCTCGTTGGCAGCGACGCCGGAACATTTGTGTCTGGTGCACACCATCGTTTCAACGAACAATGGTCAGCCTATGCCGAAGACAATCTTGACCTGTTCGGCAAACGCACGTCAATCACGCAAGTTTATGGCGTAACCTATACGCCTGATGCGGCTTGGACGGTGAAGCTCGCGGGTGAATTCGGCAATGTTTATGACAGCTATTCCACAGACGACATTGACCGTCGCGCCATCTCCATGGCTATCGGTTACAAAGATGAAGGCGTTGATGGCAAGGTCAAAGTTGAAGCCCGCGACGACGACAGTGAAGATGATTTGAAGGACATGCAGTCCTACCTGCTGCAAGCGAGCCTCGGAATTACCATCAGTGAAGACTGGCGCGCCATTGGTACGTTCGATGGCGTGTTTACTGAAGCGACGGATGACACGCGCGAAGGTGACTATGCCGAAGGCTCCATGGGCTTTGCTTATCGTGGCACCACCAGCGACAAATGGAACGCTCTTGTGAAGTATACTTACTTGCTCGACCAACCTGGTGCTGATCAAGTGACGGTTGATGGCACAACATCAGCCCCGGCCCAGCGTTCACATATTCTTTCTGGTGACGTGAGCTACCAAGCCACCAACAAACTCACACTGGGTGCAAAATATGGCGTGCGCGTGGGTGAAATTCGCGAGCGTATTGCGGGTGCAAACTGGGAACGTTCATCGGTACACTTGGGCGTGTTGCGGGCCGACTATCACATTGTGCATGAATGGGATGCAATGCTTGAGGGCCGCGTGATGTGGTCGCCCACAACCGACGAAACTGACCTTGGCATTGTCGCTGCACTTTATCGCCATTTCGGCGAAAACATGAAAGTGGGCTTGGGCTATAACTTTGGCCGCTTCAGCGACGATCTTGCGTGACCTCTCGCAGAACGATCATGGCGTTTTCGTCAACGTGATTGGAAAGTTCTAGGCGACCTGCAAAAAAGCGTCTTTTCGCCATCTGTTATATCAGCTAGAGGTTCAGTGAAACCACTGGACCTTTTTTGATGATTACCAACCAGCAAGCCCCCGCCATCGCCGATCTTTATGATCTCTATAAGCGTCGGGTACCCCGCATGTTCCACGACTATTGTGAAACTGGAAGCTACACCACCTCAACATTTGTTGAAAACACGACTGCTTTTTCGAAATACAAAATCCGCCAACGCGTGGCCCGCAATATTGATAATCGCTCCACATCAACCAAGATGATTGGCGAAACGGTGTCCATGCCTGTGGCTTTAGCGCCTGTTGGCTTGACGGGCATGCAGCACGCCGATGGTGAAATCAAAGCCGCCCGCGCCGCTGAAAAACACGGTGTTCCCTTCACGCTCACCACCATGAGCATCTGCTCAATCGAAGACGTGGCCGCGCACACCACAAAGCCCTTCTGGTTCCAACTCTATGTGATGCGCGACCGTGAATTTTCTTCGCGCCTCGTGCAACGTGCCAAAGCCGCAAAATGTTCGGCGCTTGTGTTGACGCTGGATTTGCAACTACTGGGCCAGCGCCACAAGGACATCAAGAACGGATTGTCGGCGCCGCCAAAACTCACAATCGGCAACATCCTCAACATGGCCACCAAGCCCCGCTGGTGCCTTGGCATGTTGGGCACCAAGCGTCGCCAGTTTGGCAATATCTTTGGCCATGTCAAAGGTGTTGAAGATATGGGCTCGCTGTCGGAATGGACCAACAGCCAGTTTGACCCGACGTTGGATTGGTCTTCGGTTGAATTCATCCGTAAACAGTGGGATGGAAAATTGATCCTCAAAGGCATCAACGATGTGGATGACGCCATCACGGCAGCAGCCCTCGGCGTTGATGCCATCATCGTATCAAACCACGGTGGCCGCCAATTGGATGGTGCACCTGCGTCGGTCGATATGTTGGCAGCAATTGTCGATGCGGTCGGTGACAAAGTTGAGATTTGGCATGACGGCGGCATTCGCACTGGCATGGATATTTTTAAAGCGCTGGCATTGGGTGCAAAAGGCACCATGATCGGCCGCGCTTATATCTATGGCTTGGGCGCAGGTGGCGAGCAGGGCGTTTCTCACGCGCTTGACATTTTGCAGCGCGAACTTTCAGTCACCATGGGTTTGGCAGGTTTGCGCGATGTGAAAGACATCACCCGCAACAACCTGCTCATGCCCGCTTTACCCTTCACCATTCCAGCACCTGAAAAGAAAGTCCGCAAAAAATGAAGCTTCTCCGCTACGGCCCGATCGGCAAAGAAAAACCCGGCATTTTGGATGCCGATGGAAAAATCCGCGACCTCTCGCCCATCATCTCTGAGCTTGATGGCGATGCCATTTCCCCAAAGGGCTTGGCGAAATTGCGCAAGGTAAAACCTGAGAAGTTGATGTTGGTGAAAGGCAAGCCCCGCATTGGCTCTTGCATCGCCAACCCGCAGAAATTCATCGCCATCGGATTGAACTATTCCGACCATGCCGCTGAATCGGGTTTGACCGTGCCACCAGAACCCATCATTTTTACCAAACACGTCAGCTGCCTGTCGGGCCCCAATGACACCGTGACCATTCCCCCAAAATCCAAAAAATCAGATTGGGAAGTGGAACTCGGCGTCATCATCGGTACTCGCGCCAAGAACATTAAAAAGGCAGACGCGTTGAAACATGTGGCGGGCTATTGCACCATCAATGATTTGTCTGAACGTGAATTCCAGATCGAACGTTCCGGCCAATGGACCAAGGGCAAAAGCTACGACACCTTCGGCCCTGTCGGTCCATGGTTGGTGACGGCTGATGAAGTCAAAGACCCGCAGAACCTGCACCTCTGGCTCGAACTCAACGGCAAGCGCGTGCAAGACGGCAACACCAAAACCATGGTCTATGGTGTGGCTTATATCGTGGCCTATCTCAGCCAGTTCTTCACGCTGATGCCCGGTGATATTATCACCACAGGCACGCCCCCCGGCGTTGGCATGGGCATGAAACCCCAACGCTTCCTCAAGCCCGGCGATAAAATGCGGGTGGGCATTGATGGCTTAGGCGTGCAGGAACAGGTTGTGGTGCGGGATAAGTAAGGCCCCCTCAGTCCTTCGGACAGCTCCCCCAACAAGTTGAGGGAGCGAAGAAAACAAACCCCTCCCTCAGCTTTGCTGGGGGAGGTCCCGAAGGGGGAGGGGGCTTCCTTCACGGTTCACCTTCCATTAGAAGCCCCTCCCATGAACGACAGCAGCAAAAAAACCTTCAAGCCCAAGGCCCGCGTGGCCAAGGGGTTTCGTGATATTCCCGCCGATGAAATCCGTGGCATTCGCGCCATGTTGGCGACCATTCAGGGCGTTTATGAATCCTATGGTTTTGAGCCTGTTGAACAGCCCTTCATTGAATACACCGAAGCGCTGGGCAAATTCCTGCCCGATCAAGACCGCCCCAACGCCGGCGTGTTTTCATTTCAAGACGACGATGATCAATGGCTGTCGCTGCGTTATGATTTAACCGCACCACTGGCCCGCTACGTGGCCGAAAACAACCAAGGCCAATTGCCAACACCCTACCGCAGCTATCGACAGGGGTGGGTGTTCAGAAACGAAAAACCAGGCCCGGGGCGTTATCGCCAGTTCATGCAGTTTGATGCGGATACAGTCGGCAGCGCCAACCCCGCATCAGACGCGGAAGTCTGCATGATGGCGGCGGATACGATGGAAGCGCTGGGGATTGAGCGTGGGCAGTATCGTATAAACATTAACTCACGAAAAGTTATCGACGGAGTTATGGAAGCTATTGGCTTGTCTGGACGCATGAACATGCAAGTCGACGTCTCACAGTTCTGCGTGCAATCGATAAGTTGGATCGCTTGGGTATTGATGGCGTTATGCAATTGCTTGGCAAAGGTCGAAAAGATGAGAGTGGCGATTTTACAACTGGAGCTGAACTTAGGGACAGTACAGATTGATCGAGATTAATTGCAGTTTGAACCACGTCAACAAGTTCAAAGTGCGCGATGAGCAAACAAATGGAGCATTGTAGCAAATAGCGCAATTGGTCGTCGTGAAGGTTTCGACGAACTGGAAGAGATGATAAACCTTTTTGAAGCAGCAGGTTACAGCACGAGATCGAATGCGGGTTGACCCTTCAATTATCCGCGGCCTCGAATACTACACTGGCCCCGTCTTCGAATGCGAACTCCTCATGGACACCAAGGACGAGGACGGCAACACCGTGCGCTTTGGTTCTGTCGGTGGTGGTGGGCGTTATGATGATTTGGTGGCGCGCTTTACGGGTGCGCAAGTTCCGGCCACAGGTTTTTCCATCGGCGTGTCGCGGCTTTATTCTGCATTGAAACTTGTCGGCAAAGCGCAAACGTCAAACACGCTTGCTCCTGTTGTTGTGCTGGTCATGGATAAGGATCGTCAGGGCGAATATTACAGCATGGTGCAGCAACTCCGCGCCGCTGGCATTCGCGCTGAAATGTATATGGGCACGGCGGGCATGAAGGCCCAGATGAAATATGCCGACAAGCGCGGCAGCCCCGTTGTTGTCATTCAAGGCGGCGATGAAAAAGCGGCAGGGCAGGTGACGATCAAAGATTTGCGCCTCGGCTCACAACTCGCCGCCAACATTGAATCCCGCGAAGAATATGCGAGCCAACGTTTGGCACAAGTGACTGTGGCGGAAGTTGATTTGGTGGCTGAAGTGAAGAAGATGTTGGCGCGATGAGTCATTCTGAAAATACCCTCGCCCCTTGCGGGAGAGGGTGGCGCGTCAGCGCCGGGAGAGGGAAGGGTATCGTCCCCCCTCCCGCTTCGCTTGCGCTCAGCACCCTCCCCCGCAAGTGGGGAGGGAAAGGTTCAAGCCATGCCCGGTAAATCCTCCATCGAACGCGAAGCGCTTGCCCGCCAGAACGCGGCCATCATGGCGGTGTTTGAACGGGCTGGTTTTGAACACATCGCCCCCGACATCATTCAACCCGCCGACATTTTCCTCGAGCGTTCCGGCGAAGACATCCGTGCACGGACGTTTGTGTTCAATGATCCTTCAGGCGCTGAACTGTGCTTGCGTCCTGACCTCACCGTGCCAGCCTGCCGCTATCATTTGTCCCACGCAACAAAGCCAGAAGCTGAAACCCGCTATTGCTATCTCGGCACCGCGTTCCGCTTTCCTGATGAACTTCTATCTCCGCAAGAATTCAACCAAGCAGGCATTGAATGGTATGGCGGCTCAACACCCATTGAAGCCGAAGCCCGCATTATCAAACTTGCCGTGTCAGCGCTTGAAGCAGCGGGCTTGAGCAAACTCAAAGTCACACTCGGTGATCTTGGCCTGTTCAACGCGCTCCTTGACGACATGCCCATGCCCGACCGTTGGCGCAGGCGTTTGCGCCACCAGTTCTGGCGGCCCCAAGCATTCCGCGCACTTCTCGAAAATTTCTCTAAGCCATCATCGGCAAAGCGCACCACGATTTCTGAACATGTCGATGCCATGGCCAACCACAACGCACTGGAAGCCACAGCAAAACTGCTGGAGCAAAAAGGTTTGAGCCTCGTCACGGATCGCAGCGTCAACGACATTGCCTCCCGCCTTGCCGAAAAGCACGCCGACCGTTCCGAGCAGCCTTTGGCCAAATCCATGTTGCAAAAAATTGAAAGCTATCTCGCCATCGAAGGCAGCGTAACGGACGTTGTGCAGCAGCTAGAAAAACTTGGAGGCACATCAATCTTTGATGCAGCTCTGAAACATTTCACGCAGCGCATTGAGGCCTTGGAAGAGCAGGGGCTGAACCCGCGCCGCTTTCACTTCAACGCAAATTTTGGCCGCGAGTTGGAATATTATACAGGCCTTGTGTTCCAAGTTGAAGTGGAAGCCCGAAACGCACCACTCGCCGTTGCAGGCGGTGGCCGTTATGACGGCTTGCTGCACGACCTTGGCGCATCGTCGCGCATTCCAGCCGTTGGCTGCGCCATTCACACCGAACGCGTGAAGGCGGTGCTGGCATGACCGCACACATCACCATTGGCATTCCGTCCAAAGGCCGCTTGATGGAAGCCACGGCAGAGATTTTCGCCAAGGCCGGACACGCCATTGATCGCACGGGGTCCGAGCGCGGTTATCGCGGCAAGCTCGTTGGCCTCGATAGTGTCAGTGTTGCGTTCCTCTCAGCCTCCGAAATCGCCGCCCATTTGCGCGACGGAAAAATTGAGGCGGGCGTGACAGGCGAAGATTTGCTGCGCGAAACCATTCCGCCCACGGATGAATCTGTGTCAGTTGCCTGTCGATTGGAGTTTGGATTTGCGAAAGTCATCGTGGCGGTACCGGAATGTTGGCTTGATGTGGCGTCGATGGCAGATTTGGACGATGTGGCCGAACAGTTTTACCGCGCCCATGGCCGCAGGCTGCGCGTGGCCACCAAATACAACAATCTCACCCGCCGCTTCTTCGCCGAAAAAGGCGTGACGGGATATCGTATCGTTGAAAGCTTGGGCGCAACTGAAGGTGCCCCCGCTGCTGGCACGGCAGAGTTGATTGTCGATATCACGACAACCGGCTCCACCTTGGCAGCAAACCATTTGCGCATTTTGGACGATGGTTTGATCCTCGATTCCTGCGCTGTGTTAGCCATGCGCGGACAAAACCGCGAATTGCACACTCTGATTGCAAAAATACAGGGTGCCATCTCATCCATTTGAATGATGTATTTTCGCGCAGCAATTGCAATAATTTTCAACTTAAGTATCATACCCGCCATCTGATCCCACACCGGGGGAAAACGATGGTGGGATTGTGCTGTGGCCTTGGGCTCCGGCAATGTTTGGATTCGTGCTTGCAAGGTCGTGGCATCGCCCCCGGTCCATTGCCTTGAAGTTGAGTAGGGATCCGCTGCGTTGGACGCTTAAAGCGAAGGGCTGCACCGTTAAACGTGCGGCCCTTCTGTTTTCAACCGAGGCGTTTGGTGCGTGAAAACAGAATGGTTGGCAAGGCAACTGTCAACAATACAAACGATAAGGGCAGGGCCATGATGAAACCCAATGTGGTAAAACCAACGGCCCCGATTATGCCGCCAGATAAGTAAGCACCGACCAAACTCATCAGGGTTGAAAGTTTGTGTGGGTCTGCCTTCACATCAGGCAGCCGGGCAAATTTTCCAAACAGGGCGCGCCCCAACTCGATGCCAATATCCGTAATCATTCCCGTGGCATGGGTGGTGCGAATGCGGGCCTTAGAAATTTTGGTGATGGTTGCGTTCTGCATGCCCATCAATACGCAAAGCACCATCAAAAGTGCAAAGTTCGGAACAATGCCCGTTGCATAACCCGCAAAGGAAAACAGAAAAAGCACACCACCTTGCACCGCAATTGGCAGAGCATATTGCCGCGCATAATGGTGTTGGCGCGCCCAGTTGACCAGAATAGCACTTGCTGCTGCACCAAAAATAAACGCGATAATGGCGCACGCACTGCTGACGGCAACAGCGAAACTTCCAATGGCCAGACTATCGGCAACCTGCGACAAATATCCGGTCATATGGGACGTGTATTGCCCCACCACAAAAAAGCCGCCAGCGTTCACAGCACCCGCAACCCCCGCTAATATACTGGCTAGCAAACGGTCGTTCATCGGCAAGCGACGATGGGACACAATGGCATGCGCCAGTGCAACCAGCGTTCTGGCTTTTGCAGGTTTGGTCACCATGGGTTTGGAATGCATAGCGAATGTGAACAAAATCCCTAGCGCTTCGCAAGGCAGAAATCGTCGCATTAACAAACAAGGCAAAGCGTGACGCAAATCTCCCCTAAATTTGCCGTGGTGTTAGCCTAAGCCCATGCTCAACTGAAAACGGCGAATCAGCGGAGTTCTTTCATGTCTTTCAAATTGGTGGCTGTGGCCGCATCACTTCTGGCCTTTGCATCATCCGCGCAGGCTGCAACCTGTGGCAACACATCAAACGGGTTTGGCGGCTTCATTAAGCAAATGAAGCGTGAAGCCGATGCAGCAGGAGTTTCCGCCGAAGCTGTATCTGTGCTTAACACGGTCAAATATGACCCCGGCATCATCAAGAAAGACCGGGCGCAAAACCATTTTGCGGTCGATTTTCTAAACTTCCAGGCAGGCAAGGCCACGGCAGGTCGTATTCAAAAGGGCCAAGCCGTCATCGCCAAGAACAAGGCCCTGTTCGACCGCATCGAACAGCAATATGGCGTGCCCGCACCCGTTCTCACCGCATTCTGGGCATTGGAAACTGATTTTGGTGGCGTCATGGGCAATTCGCCGACCATTCAATCCATTGCCACGCTGGCTTGGGACTGCCGCCGCCCCGAAAAATTCCGTCCGCAACTCATCGCCGCTTTGCAACTGCTTGATAGCGGCGACGTGACGATTGATGAAATGCGCGGTGCCTGGGCGGGCGAAATTGGCCACACCCAGTTTATGGCTTATGATTACAACGAAAGTGCCGTGGATTTTGATGGTGACGGCAGACGCAACTTGCGGGGGTCAATCCCCGATGCATTGGCCTCAGCGGCAAATCTATTGCGTAAACACGGTTGGCAACCGGGGCAACCTTGGTTGCAAGAAGTGCGCGTAGCTGATGATATGCCTTGGGAAGAAGCTGACATTGCCATTCAGCACCCACGCAAGAAATGGGCGGCATGGGGCGTTAAATCCGTAAGCGGAAAGCCGATTAAGGCCGATGGCTTTCAAGCCTCGCTACTGCTGCCCATGGGCAAGGATGGGCCAGCGTTTCTGGCCTATGAAAATTTCACCACGGCCTATTTGAAGTGGAACGAAAGCCTGATCTATTCCACCACGGCGGCTTACCTCGCAACGCGCATTGCCGGAGCCAAGCCAGTATCGCGCGGCAATGCGCAAGTGCAACCCTTAAGCTATGAAGAGATTGTGCAACTTGCAGGATGCTCTCACCGCAAAGGGCTATGACGTTGGCAAATCTGACGGCAAAATCGGTGCCGGCACCCGCGCTGCCGTCAAAGCAGAGCAGCTGAAAGCGGGGCTACCTGCCGATAGCTATCCCACACAGGAATTGCTATCACGGCTCCAATAATACGGAGCTGAAGATATGACACAAAAACAAGCCTTGATCTGTTGGGGCGGCTGGGACGGCCACACGCCGGAACGTTCAACCGCAATCGCCAAAGAAATTTTGGAAGCTAACGGTTTTGCCGTGCGCGTTGAAGCGGGCACCAGCGCTTTTGCGGATCCTGCAATCCACGATCTGTCGCTGATCGTGCCGATGATCACCATGTCTACGATTGAAAAAGGCGAAGTTGAAAATCTCTGCGCGGCGGTGCGCGGTGGTGTGGGCCTTGGCGGCATGCATGGTTTGATGTGCGATTCATTCCGCAATGAAACTGAATATCAATTCATGACAGGCGGGCAGTGGGTGTCTCATCCCGGCAACATCATCGACTATCGTGTTGATATATCGAAACCCGATGATCCGATTATGAAGGGCATAAAGTCATTCGCCTACACCTCCGAACAATATTACATGCATGTGGACCCGATGATTGACGTGTTGGCCACAACAACATTTGATGGCGCCCATGCCGATTGGATCAAAGGTGTTGTCATGCCGGTGGTGTGGAAAAAAATCTATGGCAAGGGCCGTGTGTTTTATTCAGCCTTGGGCCACACCGCCGATGAATTCGCTGTACCGGAAATGAAGACGATGTTTGAACGCGGACTTCTCTGGGCAGCGCGATAATATAGCCGACGATCAAATGGCCGTCGGCTTGTTTGTGTTTAAGCAGCGATCGAATATTCAGGTGCGATAATAGTTTGCGGCCTGAGCATTGGATCAGTATTGTCAAGCAGCAGGGCCTGCTGATTTCGCGCAACGTCATCCAGATGCAAACGACGCAAAGCGGGCAAAAACCCATTGTGCCTTAGGACTTGTCCAGTCGCGGCCAAAGCAATGCAATATTTCGAAACGCGTTTTGTCGGTTGCACATGCAAGCCGCGGAATATCTTGTCGGCAATACCATTTCCGCGTTCAGATTTTGTCTCAACAATAAAGCAATCCTCAGGCGGTGCACAGTTGCTCTTGTCGCCGGTGAACGACATGCGGCAGTCAATCGTCATCCGCTCGCCGCCTTGCTTGGCCACAAGGGTGTAACGTTGATATTGAATATGGATCACGCCCCTTATGGTTTTGCGGAAAGGTTCATCGTAAACTTCGCGATTGCAGGCATCGATAAAGTCGAGACAGGTCGCATCCAAATAGGTAAGTGGCTTGTCGATGCGCAGTCGTTTTTTCAATGTTGTGCTGCGGCGATCATTCAGTTTCACTTCGAGAAAATGTAAATCAGCATCAACATAAGTCCGAATGCGGGCTTTGCAGCGCTTACGTTTGCGTTGATGGTGGTCGTAATAGCCGCGCCGTTCTTCATCATCGAAATAAACGGTTGAATAGGAGAAGGCACGTTTACCTTCGATGTCGAGCACATCAAAGAGATCGCCGAATGATTCAATGGCTTGCTGCAATTTGTCGCCGGGCATGATGTATTTGTTGTCGATGCGGGCCAACATTTCAGCTTTGGTGTTTAACTCATCGAGACCGATGCTGCTGAAATCGCCAATATGCGTGTCGATTTGGTTTTTCATTTCACCAACCTCGTGGCTGCGAGTGCGGGTTTGCGGAAAAACACATCGATACGCGCCATATCATTGATGTAGTCGAGAGCGAGAATGTTATAGGACACCACCTCAACACCCAGTCTGGCTGATAAATCAGCACGCATCATCGCGGGATCAGACAGCGAATGGGTGTCAATCTTGTCGAGTGTGATCTTAACACCGGCAGCTGATCGTAAGAGGCGCGGGTGATCCAACACATAAGCACCCAGCAGAACCATACACACAACGATCAACATCAGTGGCAAAGGTGTTCCTTGTACGGAGCAAATCACGGCAATTGAAATGGAACCAAAGAAATAGGTGATCTCAATTTTTGAAATCTGTTCAGACCGCAAACTGAAAAGCGCCAGAATTGCAAAGAGACCAAAACCTGCTGTCACACTGAAACTGACGGAAGAAAGGACGGTCAAAACGCAGAATGCAAAGATGTTGAACATGGAAGCTGTGGTAACCAGTTCCTTGTCACGGTAGCGGCGATAGTAAAGTCCAAACAGCAAAAGACCAATGGCAACGGCATTGACGAAGAAGCGAAAAAACGTTTCTGGTGCTGGTAGCGACGCGAGGAATTCTGGCATGATTTTCTCCTTTTGAATTTTTCGAAGGAAGAAAAATCATGTGCCCCTCCGGCTCCGGATTGATCAACCTGATTGTCACACTATCGACATGTAACTGACACAATAGCGACGCGATCTGTCAGCCAAGTGTCAGCGGGTCGTCAGCGAATTGTCAGATTGCTTTGAACGTATTATTTTCCATCAGCGGAAAAATGCTGGTAGTCCTTGGCATTCTTCCAATCGCCACCCCAGCCCCAACCCTTGGCTTTGAAGGCTTTCGTAATTGGGCTATCGGCAAGGATCATACCCGGCATATCTTTCGCAGCGTTGCGCTCTTCCGGCGTGTCCCATTTCTTGCCGCCCAGTGGAGACGTACCCTTTTTCCACACATAGGGGTTGGTCAGCGGGTTGATGTCAATCGCCAATCCGCGCGCGTGGGATGACAACCGCGTATGAACCCGAAACCACGCGGCAATTATAGCCCGAGGTATTATTCGCATTCATCGAAGCCCGGTCATTGCCACCAAATTTGTCGATGAGTTCGATGCGCTCAAAGCGATAGGATTTATCCGTGTACAGAGTTTTGAAGACGTCCAACACATCCGCACCAATGGACTTGTGAACAATCAACTGCCCAACAGCATCTTGGCCGGCGTAAGTCCAATAGGGCACCGAAAGCAAAACCAAATCCCCGCGCTGGGCGCAACCTTTCACCTCAGCATGAAAAGACTTGCCCTGCATGGAAGCCCAAACGGCATCAGGGATGGGT
>CAVZXJ010000030.1:0-31225 GCA_963779145.1 uncultured Alphaproteobacteria bacterium | reverse complement strand
AATGACGGTTTCGACAGGCATGCCTGGCACGAGTACTTTGCCATCGAGTCTTTTAAGTTCGCTGTCAGCAATTTCAATGCCGACACGATAGAACGTGAAGCCTGACTTTTCATCGACGACACTGGTTGGAGAAACGCGTGCAACGTGACCGAATACCTCTGGTGTTGTACGCTGATTGAAAGCCGGAAAGCGGACAACAGCTTTTTGACCGATCAGCAGTTCATCAATGTGTTGCGTCTCAACATTGACTTCGATTTCCATGCGACCGGTCATGGGCACGATCTGCATGATCGGCTGGCCAGCTTGAACTACTCCGCCGATTGTAAAAATCGATAGCTCATGAATGATGCCAGCGACTGGGGCTTGAATAATGGTACGGTCAAATTGTTGCTTGGTGGCCGCGACCTGTTGGGTGAGTTCGTCAATTTTTGCATCGATCTCATCGAGCTCAGCAATCACTTTTTCGCGAAACGTGCGAGCAACTTGCAGCTTTGAAATTTCTACCTCTGAAATCGAATTGTTCAACCGACCAAGCTCTGAATCATGCTCAGCGATTTGGCCGGAAAAATCTGCAAACGAACGATCATAAGTCAGCAACTGGTTTTTAGCAGCGAAAGACTGTTTGACGAGCTTCTCGATAGCATCGCGTTCCTTGTTGAATACGACGAGTTGGTCTTTTTTGGATTTTTTGAGCCCTTGCACGCCTTCGATTTGTTTTAAGAATTGCGAAACACGCTCTGATAGCTGAGCAATTTCACCGAGTTTTGATGTTCGCCGCGCATCCAGCATAGATTGCTGTTGCGCCATGGCCATATCAAGTGGGCCGAGGTCATATCGCTGCAGAAGTTCACTGGTGGGTGGCGTGAATGTGGTCTTGTCTGCAAGTTCGGCTAATAGTCGTTGTTTGCGCACAAGCAGATCGCGCAAGCGCCCCTTATAGATTGCAAGGTTGGCAAGAATCGTTTTGTCATCCAACTCGACGAGATTCTCGCCTTCTCTTACCGTTTGCCCGGCTTCCACAAGTATGCGTTCAACGATGCCGCCATCCAGATGTTGAATTGTCTTAGGCTTTCCAGATATTCCAACTGAACCCGATGCGATAACAGCACCTCCCACTTTGGCCAGTGAGACCCAAGCACCGCCAGCCCCAAGAAGAACAGCAATCAGGCACAAACCGACAACGGCTGGTCGGCGATAGTTGATACGCATCGTGCGTGCGTTGTTTTTGCTATTCGAGTTCATGCGGGGTGCACGCGCTGCAACATGTGCGGCCCGGACTGAGTTGCTTGATGGGCAGCCTGAGCCACACGATTGATGACGTCCTGCTTGGGTCCAAAATCAGTTATCCGACCGTCTTTTAGCATCAATATCTTATCAACGGCCGCAATGGCGCTGGGTCGGTGTGCCATAACAATCACGACAGACCCTTTGTTTCGCAAAGCCACAATCGCACGGCCCAAGGCCTCATCGCCATCAGCATCGAGGTTGGAATTCGGTTCGTCGAGCACGACCAGTTTGGGCATTTTGTAAACCGCTCTTGCGAGCGCAATGCGTTGGCGTTGACCCCCAGTCAGTGGGCTGGTTGCGGCATCAACAACTGTATCGTAGCCTTGCGGAAATGACAGTATCATTTCATGTACACCGGCCAAAAGCGCGGCAGCGACAATGTTGTCGTCGATAGCGTCTGGCTCAAAGCGCGAAATATTCTGTGCAATTGTTCCAGGGATAAATTCAAAACTTTGCGGCAAATAGCCGATATGACTCCCAATATGTTCACGGCCCCATTGCTGGAAGGTTGCCCCATCAATACGGAGGTGTCCTTGATCGGGCATCCAAAGTCCAACAAGCAATTTGGCCAAGCTGGTTTTACCCGCAGCCGATGGTCCTACAACTCCGAGGCCGTCACCTGGCTGCAATGTGAAACTAAGTCCTTGCAAAATCATGCGGGTTTCGCCTGTCGAACGCGCGTTTGGTGCAAATTTGCCAACTTGCGTTAAACTCAATTGACCCTTGGGCGAAGGCAGCGCGACGGGAGCATCTAAAATCAGTGGTAAAGGTTGTGCCAAGTAATCGTTCAAGCGCTGCTTAGCCAGACGCGCACGCTTGATTTGCTTCCAACCCCCAATAACTTGATCGATAGGCGCAAGTGCACGACCTGCGAGGATTGAAGCCGCCACAATGGCACCGGGACTGATCAACTGACCAATTGCCAAATAGGCGCCGAGTGCCAAAATTGCCGATTGTAGAAACATCCGGAAGACTTTGGACGTGGCTTGAAACACTTCTGACCGTTCGCCCGCTGCTTGCGCCGTGGCCAACGCTTCGCGACGTTGCTTTGTCCAATTGGCTGCTGCATTGCGGCTCATGCCCATGGACAACAACGTGTCAGCATTGCGCTGGGCTTCATCAGCGAACCGGTTTTCAACGATCTCCAATTGCGAAGCTTCGCTGGTGGTATGACCCGTCATCCATTCATTCAGCAGAGCCAAAACAGCAACAACAACAGCCCCTGCAATGGCCAAAAGACCAAGCCACGGATGCAACAGGAACACCACTCCTAAGTAGAGGGGGAACCAGGGCAAATCATACAGTGCAATGAGATAGGGGCTTGAAAGGAACGTGCGCAAAGCGCCAAGATCGGTCAAGGGCCGATAACCAGGCGTACCCCCACCCGCAGACTTTTGTAGCCAATACTGAAACAGTTCCGGTGCCACCTTAGCATCAACGCCATGTGCGATGCGCGACAATACCCGTGAACGCACAAATTCGAACACCGCCATGCCAGCATATAAAATTGAGATCAACATCAGCAGCGCCACAAGTGTGGGGATCGAACGACTGGCCAACACGCGATCATAGACCTGCAACATAAAAAGCGGTCCCGTCAGCATGAGCAAATTGATGGCCAAACTCATGACCATGGCAGCCACATAACCAAAACGCGCAGCTTTTAAGCTTGCCCGTAATGGCTGCTCATGAATTCCCCCGTTA
Organism: uncultured Alphaproteobacteria bacterium; assembly: GCA_963779145.1. Taxonomy (GTDB): domain Bacteria; phylum Pseudomonadota; class Alphaproteobacteria; order Rhizobiales; family Aestuariivirgaceae; genus Aestuariivirga. The sequence continues at coordinate 28,234 of CAVZXJ010000030.1, read as the reverse complement.
CGCAACGCCTTACCCCTTCACTGCCCAAATAACTCAATAGAAGGTAAAACTGTTGCGGTCCAGCGCGGCAAGTTGCGTTCCTGAAAGGAATAACTCATCACCGTTGGCAAAGGCGAATAACACGCCGCCATTTTGCTGTTGGGCTGTTGCCAGCAAGTCGTCGAAATTATTGATCCCGTTCATATCAATCTGGATCCGGTCGCCTTGGCTAGAGCGGTAGTCCAAAATTGCATCACTTCCATCGCCTTGCCGGAACAAGAAGGTGTCTGCACCATTTCCGCCCGACAGCAAGTCATTGCCTGTTCCGCCCGACAAGAAGTCGTTACCGCTACCGCCAAACAGAATGTCACTGCCAGACTGACCGTAGAGCGTGTCATTGCCATTATCGCCCGAAAGAATATCAGACCCGGCACCGCCATAAACAATATCAGCACCATTGCCGCCAAACAGAATATCAGAACCACTTCCGCCATTGATATAGTCGCTGCCATTACCTCCAAACAACAGGTCAGTACCATTGCCGCCAGTGATGGTTTGTTGTGGAGGAGTCTTGCACGCCAACGACAACCACAGCTTCTGCAGTCCGCGCACCATCTGAAACCTTGTAAATAAACTGATCAGTGCCTGTGTAACCTGCCGCGGATTGATAGGTCACGATACCATTGTTCAGCGAAACGGTGCCATGTTGGGCGGCGCGTACTTCAACCACGGACAACGCATCACCATCGATGTCACTGTCATTCAGCATCAGCTGCGACGCCAAAATCTCGACCGGCACGCCACTACGGGCAAGGAATATGCCGTCATTCAGTGCAACCGGCACTGAATTGCCACCCGCAATCGTGAGCATAAACTCATCCGTGACTTGGAATGTGCCATCGCTGGCAAGAATGCGGATGTTCCAAGTGCCAGCCGCAGGGGACGTGCCCGTGAGTGCGGTGCCATTAAAGCTGAGCCATGTCGGTAAGGCTTGGCCATTGCTGAGTTGCGCCGCAAATTGCAGTGTATCACCATCCGGATCTGTAAAGGTGTTGGCCGGAAGAGCGACCGTAAACGACGCACCTGTAGTGAAGGTTTGGTCCACCAGCGGCGTTGTTAGAACCGGCGCATCATTACTGTTGCTCACTGTGAACGTGAAATCATCGGAAATTGTCGCAACACCATCACTGATAAACAGGCGCAGCTGTGTAGGTCCGAAGAAGTTCGACGGTGGCGTACCTGACAAGGCCATCGAAATGGCATCAAAGGTCATCCACGTCGGCAGGTTAGAGCCATCCGCGAGCTTGACACTATAACTCAGCACATCGCCATCGGGATCGCTGGTGAGGTTATTTTGTAACGTGATATTGAAGGCTTGATCTTCCGTCACGAAACGATCCGACAACGGTGCAGCTAAGACCGGAATATCGTTCACAGGGTCAATGACCAAGTCGAAAGTATGAACCGTTGACAACGCGCCATCAAAGGCCACGACCTGCAAAGCCAAGCTGCCATTGAAGTTGGACGGTGGTGTTCCAGTCAATCGCAGTGTCTGAGCGTTGAAGGTCAACCATGGCGGCAAAGCTGTACCGCCTGCACGGGTAACACTGTAAGTCAGACTGTCGCCATCAGGGTCATTGAAGGCGGAGGCTGGCAAGGCCACATCAAGTGCTGAGTCTTCAGTCCCATGCAGAGCCTCAAACTCTGTGATGATTGGCGCTTGGTTGGCCACTTGCACTGCAATATTCAGCAAACCTGATACCGTAGTGGTACCATCGGTCACGACATAGGTCACAGGCAGTACACCTGACAGAGCTCTGTCGCGGTCAATTACCAGATTGCCCAAACCATCGAGGCTAGCAGTGTAGCCAATACCGCCCGTCACACTGACAATCGAAAGGGCATCGCCTTCCACATCCGTGTCGTTGCCCAGCAATGTTTCAACTGGAATAATGATGTGGGTCTCACGCGCTGCATCATAGTCGTCAGTCACGGCAACTGGTGTATCATTGGCCGGAGCAATATTGAGCGTCCAAGGCTTGCTTCGCGTCGAGACACCGTCAGACACACGCACTTGAAGTTCCACATCACCATTGAAATTCAATGGCGGTGTGCCTGTAAGGCTGCGCGTTTCAGCATTGAAACTCAGCCATTCGGGTAGTGGCGATCCGCCAAAGCCGAGAACGGAGACTGTCAAATCATCGCCATCAACGTCAGAGAACAGATCGGCATCCAGAACCAAATTGAACGCCTGATCTTCTTGCCCTTGGGCGGTGATCAGCGTGCCAATAACGGGCGCATCATTTGCTGGTGTAACCGTCAGGCTCCATGGCTTTGAGGTGGTCGCAACGCCGTCGCTCACTGATACTTCGAGCACAACTGTACCGTTGAAGTTCAAAGGTGGAGTGCCGGACACGCTGCGCGTTATAGCATCGAATGTTATCCACGCGGGCAGCGCAGTACCCGCAGGACCTGTAACTGCGACTGTAAGAGCATCACCATCCACGTCAGCGAATAGCGCTACATCAAGAGTCATGTTGAAGTTTGTATCTTCAGCCGTTTCGAATACTGGCAGATCCGCCAACGTCGGCGCATCGTTTACGGCCACAACGGTAACGCTCCAAGGTTTCACGCTTGTTATGGTGCCGTCGGATACCGCAACTTGCAGGTCAACCACACCATTGAAGTTCAAGGGTGGTGTGCCTGACAATGTCCGCGTCGCGGCGTCAAAGTTCAACCAACTTGGCAAGGCTGCGCCATTCGCTGCAAACACATCAACTGTCAGTGTATTCCCGTCAACGTCACTTAATAGGGCTTGTTCCAACACCACCGCGAAAGTTTCATCTTCACTCGTCGTCACCACGGGCAAACTACCAATGACAGGGGCGTCATTCACCGCAGCAACATTCAGGCTTAACGGCTTCACAGTTGTCACGCTACCGTCTGAAACCTGAACTTGGAGTGTAATATCACCATTGAAGTTGAGTGGTGGCATGCCAGACAACGTTCGTGTCACTGCATCAAAGTTGATCCACGCCGGCAACTGTTCGCCGTTTGCCGTAACAATCGAAACGGTGAGCGTGTCACCATCCACATCAGCAAATAACGCAGCATCCAAGGTCATGCTGAAGCTTGTGTCTTCAACCGTCTCAAGAACTGGCAAGGCGCTAATCGTCGGCGCATCATTCACCGCTATAACGTCAACGTTCCAAGACTTTACCGTTATAGCAGAACCATCGGTCACTGATACTTGCAGTGCAGTTGAACCATTGAAGTTGAGAGGGGGAGTGCCCGACAGAGTGCGGGTTGCAACATCAAAATTCAACCAAAGTGGCAAGGCTGCACCGTTTGCACCCAAGACTGTAACGTCAAGCGGATTTCCGTCAACATCGGCGAACACTGCTGCATCCAATTGAATGCTGAATGTCTGATCTTCTTCAGTTGTTACAGTAGGCAATGTTCCAATTACTGGCGCATCGTTCACCGCAGCTACATTCAGATTCCATGGCTGCACCGTGGATGCGGCACCATCTGTCACAGCAACTTCAAGTGCAATCTCGCCGTTGAAATGAAGGGGCGGCTGGCCCGACAACGTGAGTGTGGCGGCATCATAGCTCAACCAATTCGGCAGGGCCGTTGCTCCGACACCCTGCACAATCACGCTCAAACTGTCACCATCCACATCGCTGAACAAGCCAGCATCAAGTGTGACTGAGAAGAATGTGTCTTCGACACCTTGTGCCGTTGGTAATACACCCATGACCGGCGCATCATTCACTGCTGCAATCGCCAAGGCCCAAGGCTTAACTGTGGTCAAAACGCCGTCCGTTACAGCAACTTGCAAGTCTATGACGCCGTTAAAGTTTTGTGGTGGCATCCCCGACAATGTGCGGGAGACAGCATCAAAGTTCAGCCAATCCGGCAAGGTCATACCATTTGATGCGCGTATAGAAACGGTCAAGACATCCCCATCAACGTCTTCAAAATATGAAGAGTCGAGCGTAATACTGACTGTTGTATCTTCTTCAACAACAGCTATTGGCAGTTCGCCGATCATTGGAGCGTCGTTCACGGCGGCAATTGTCATGATGACAGGTTTGACTGTGGCCAAAAGACCATCGCTGGCTTTTACTTCCAATGCAATTTGCCCATTGAAATTCGCAGGAGGCTGACCCCAAAGCGTCAACGAAACCCTGTCATAGTGTAGCCACGGCGGCAATGGTGCACCACCAGCTGACAAGATATCAACGGTGATAATATCGCCTTCAACATCAGCAAAGAGCGCGGGATCAAGTGTCAGGGTGAAAGCTTGGTCTTCCGTTCCTGCAAAAACAGGTAGATCCCCAATCGTCGGCGCGTCATTTACTGCGGCAACATCCAAGCGAACGACGGCCGTGCCCGTCAAACCCGTTGAGTCTTCAAGTTCATAGATAAACGCTGCCACACCTTCAAAGTTGGCATCAGGCGTAATGAAGAGGCGTCCTTCGCCATCTTGCACAATCGTCACGCCATAGGTCGATAGAATTCCTTTGAACAACTTCGCTTCAAAATCAAGTTCACGATCATTGGCTAGCAACGGCAACACCAGCAACATCAGTTCTGTGTCTTCAACCATCGAAACGCGGTCATCCACACCTATGGGTGCGTCCGGCTGCGGTAACACATCGATCGTAACAGTGCTTGCGACGGCGAAACCTGAAGGGTTTGTAATGTAATAAGTCAATGTCGTTACGCCAAAATAATTGGCTGTTGGCGTGAAGCGCCACAGGCCACTTGGCAGTTCCACAAGACTGCCATTTCCTCCTTGCAGATTCAGGAATGTTAGGCCGTCTTCGTCCAGATCTATGTCGTTAGCCAGCAGATTTGCCGGGTCAATAATGATAGAGCTGTCTTCGTCAACACTATAGCCATAATCAGGGGTGGGAATTGGCAAATCAAACTCTGGCAATACAGTGAGGTTCACTTGGCCAAAGCTGATCGCACCACCCGCATCAATAACACTGTAAGTAAAGGCTGCATTGCCGAAATAATCCGCGCGTGGCGTAAAGATTGCCGTTAAGCCATCCATCACCACAACACCGTTGTCTCCATCGAACACATTCAAGATTTGGAAGCTATCGCCTTCCACATCAACGTCATTCAGCAGGAAGTCTGCCATGTTGATCGTAATCGACGTATCTTCGTCCAACTCATAGATGCCATCGGCATAGGTAAACGGCGCATCATTAACAGGCGCATATTGGATTTTGAGTTCGCCCGTAGTTTCAAGTCGTCCATCCGAAATTTTATACTTGAAGACGATCGTGCCGTTGTGATTGAGATCCGGCTGGATCATCATGCGGCCATCTGGCAATGTGAAGATGCGGGCGTTTTCAACTTCATCGTCAATTGATATGAAACTGAAGTTGTCACCATCCGGATCGCTGTCGTTCGCGAGCAAATCTGCTGACGGTGACGAAAATCACTTCATCTTCTTGAACAGAATAAAAATCAGTGACCGCATTTGGCCGTTGATTTGTCGATACGACATTGATCTTAACGTGCCCGGTGGCACTGCCATCTGTGCCGTCTGTTACGACATAATCAAATCCTGCATCTCCCGCAAAATTATGATCTGGCACAAAAATGATCTGACCATTTTCAATCCGGACTTGGCCATGGGTTGCATTGCCTACCGATACCAAATTGATGACATCACCATCAACATCGTAATCATTTGCCAGTAGCGTGGCAAACTCGATGATCACGTCAATGTCTTCTAGGCCATTTACGGTATCGTTCACCGTTGTTGGAGGATCATTGACTGGCGCAATTTCAATTTTTGAAATGCCCGATCCTGTCCCTTGCAGGTCATCAGTGATGGTATATTCGAACGTAACCGTACCGGAGACGCCAGCAGGTGGCGTGTAAGTCACTGTCACATCAGCGTTGCCATTTACAACACTTGAAACAGCGCCGTTCCAGGTTGTTTCACCCAGCGTTGCCGTAACCGCAAGGTCAAGGGTTGTCTTAACATCCAGAGGAACCAACCCTGAGAGCAAGCCCGTCGCGCTGTCAATTGACAACCAGCTAGGCAATGCTGCCCCGCCAACCAATGTTGCTTCATAAACCGCGCCCGCAGAAGCGCCAAGCAAAGCACCGCCATCAAGCGTAAACGATGATAGATTGACAACAAATGTCCCAATTGTTGGTTGACCAATCGAGACAGCTCGGAACGCGTCGCCATCATCATCCACATCATTGGCCAACAGTTGAGCCAAATCGAATGTGACGGATTGATCTTCAATTGCTGCCACGATGTCTTCAACAACATCAGGACGTTCCGGCATTGGAAGTACATTCACGAAAATATAAGCGGGCTCAGATATGGCACCCTTAATATCCTTCGCTGTGTATTGAAGAATGAGTGTACCGTTGAAGTCTTCTTCCGCTGTGATGAAAATGCGATTGTTGAAAAGTGATGTTGAGATTTCGGGCTCTTCTTCGGTGTTGCGCGTGAAATCACTGTCAACAATCACATCTTTCACAATTGAGAAATTTGGCAGTGTTGAACCATCACCAACGACGTCAATACGCACCGGAATTGCGCCAACAAAGTTTGTTGGTGGCAACCCATCGAATGACAAATTCTCACTGTTGAAAGTCAGCCACGATGGCAGCGCCGCAGTTGTCTGCAATTGCGCTGAAATTGAAGTGGCACCTCCCAAATCAATACCAAATTGGCCTTGCTTTTCATAGAACGCAGCGTTGGCCAAGATATTGTTGATAGCAGGATTTAATGGAACCAATGGGTCAATGGCGAACTCAAGCGCAAAGCTCTTGTCGCTGGTTGCAAAGACACCGTTCGGCAATTGCACAGCATCTGGCGTAAACACAATGCGCACATATTCAAGTGACGCGTTTTCATCAGGCAGTTCACCTGATAGCGAAAGCTGCATTGTTTCCGCGTCAAAGTTCAACCAGTCAGGCAGTGCCCGGCCATTGTCGAGTTCAGCAGACCAAGTACCCGCACCCGCTGTCAGTACAGCGACGTCGCTATCAAATGACAGCCCGGTCAACAAGCGCGGATCATCAGCATTGAAAGTGAAGGACTGGTTGGAAACCTGTTCCACACTCAGTTCATCCATAAATGTAAATGTCAGCGCGAGGTCAATTGCGCCTTGTTCACCCTCGGGTGCCACACCAGTGAACTTGAGCGTTTGCGCATCAAAGCTGAGCCACGACGGCAATGCAGTACCATCGGCCAAGGTAGCAGTTGCGCTAACACCAACCGGAATGCCGTCGATAGCAAACTCAAGATTTTCTTCGAATGCCGTGCGTACCGCGTAACTCGGCAACATCACGCCGACGAAGTCTATATCGTTGAACACCGGCACATCGCCTTCAGGGTCCATATCGTTGCCAAATGCAAGCCCTGGTATGATTATGATACCTTCATCTTCGTTAAATGTTACAATATCATCGCGCAGTTGCGGGGCGTCATTATCAGGCACAACATTGATCGCGACAAAGGCCGTATCAAAACCGCCGCGACCGTCCGAAATGAGATATTTGAATCCAGCGCGCCCATTGAAATCAATGCGAGGGGTGAACGTAATTGTGCCGCCATCATTGAGAACAACTTTGCCATTGAGCGGGAAGCGTTCGACACTTGTAAGTGTTAGAACATCATCGTTTGGATCGGTGTCATTTGCGAGTAGATCGGCAACATTGATTGTGATTGCGCCATCTTCAAGGACTTCAAATCCACTATCATTCTGTGCATTCGGCGGATCGTTCAGCGGAATAACCGTGAGTGCAACGTCGATGGTGCGCGTTGCCCCAAATTCATCTCTCACGTCATATTTGAAAGAGCCTGCACCTAATACCTCAGCAGTAAAGAAAATCTTCCGTGTGATGCTGTCCCACGTCAACATTCCGTTGGTTGGCGAATGAACAGCGACAATGTCAAAGTCATCACCTTCCGGATCGACATCATTTGACAAAAGTGTATCGAAACTGAGCTCATTGATTTTATCGAGCCTGACTGTTTTTCTATCCATCAGGGCTTCGAGGCGCGTCATTGACGGGATCAATGTAAATCAAAACATCGGCTGTTGAAGTAATGCCGCCCGCATCTCGCACCGTATATCGGAAACCCGCAAGTCCGAAATGATCTTCCAGCGGCTTGAAGAACACGCCAGGTGTGCCTTCAAGTATACCGACTTCCCCATAACTTCCCCCGTCGCCAGGTGAAACGGCACCAATCAAGTTTCCTGCCTGGTCACGTAGCGGACTGAAGTCGATGATCTCAAGCGTATCACCATCGATATCAACATCGTTGGCCAGCAGTTGCTGGAGGTTCAACCGCAACGGCATGTCTTCCGTCATATAAAGCGGTCCATCAGCAAACGCTGTTGGAGCATCATTGCGCGGCGACAGATTGACTTCAACTTTAGCCGTTGATTCACGACCGAACTGATCACGCACTGTATAGTCAAAGAACGCATCACCATTGTGGTTCAATGATCCGAGGAAATTGATTTTACCCTGCTGATCGATTGATACTGTACCGAATTTAGCATTTCCGACACGCACCAATTGAAGTCCAGCACCACCGAATTCAGCATCGTTTACAATTAAGAGTGCGGGGTCAATGATCGTGAGCTCATCTTCAATGCCCACACGGTAGATGTCATTTTGTGCATTGAATCGACCGACGCGGACAAGGCTCTCAATTGTCTGGCGATCCCAGACAGTACCATCAGCAAAAGCAATTTCTTCAAGACCAACTTCACGTCCAACAAAATGATCTGTGATCAGAACGGTGTCGGTGAGGAAACCACCATCATTTTCCAACTCCACCAAAAGGTTGTTGCCTTGGCGTATCAGCGAGACATTTTTCGGTGCAATGTTGGAGCCCATGATCAAACGATCGGTGTCGCTCGATAGCCCCTGCTCGGTAATGGTGTCGGACTTACTATCGAAACCGAAGTGGTAAAGATCAGACCCTGAACCGCCTTCCAAAAGATCGTCGCCAAATCCTGCATCAAAACTATCATCACTTGATGATCCGATCATATGATCGGCAAAACCGGAACCAATGATATGTTCAATAGAAACCAATGTGTCGCCCTGCGCGTCACCACCTGTTCCAGTGCCGGTACCAAGGTTAATAACAATCGGTCCCGTCGCAGTAGAATAATCGGCAGTGTCAAATCCACCGCGACCATCAAGGAAATCCGCACCGACAGCACCGCGGAAACGGTTATTGTTTGCGTCACCAAGAAGCGTGTCTGATTGGTTGGACCCTTGAATGATTTCAATTGATGTGAAGGTGTCCCCAGCAGCATCTCCACCACTTGCAGACAAATTTTCAAGGTCTACGGTAACGCTATTTGCTGACAAGCTGTAGTCGGCGACGTCTTGACCCTCACCACCTTGAAGGTTGTCGGCACCCTGTCCGCCGATTAGAATATCATTCCCAAGTCCGCCAATCAGGATGTCGTCGCCACGACGACCATAGAGTCGATTGTCAAAATCATCGCCCGTCAAGCTGTCGTCAAAATCTGAACCCGTTAAGTTTTCGATGGATATCAGCTGGTCGCCAATTGCATCCCCACCTGTTGCCGTTCCATTCAACAATGAAATCTGCACAGCTTCACTTGAAAGGAAATAGTCCGCGGTATCTGAACCTACGCCGCCATCAATGCTATCTGCGTCTGCACCACCCTCGAGCACATCATCGCCAGCACCACCCAACAAACTATCTGCACCGCCGCGGCCTTCGAGAATATCATCATCATCACCGCCAGTAAGAGTATTGTCGAGACTATTGCCAGCGAGGCGATCTTCAAATCGCGTTCCAATGATGTTTTCAACGCCAGTAAGGATATCACCTTGCGCAATTCCGCCCTGACCCAAGCCCGAGGCCAGATCAACTTTAACAAGGAAACTGGCTTTGCTGTAGTCAACAGTATCAATGCCAGCGCCACCATTGATACGGTCTGCACCAGCGCCGCCGTCAATCACGTCGTTGCCGTCACCTGCAAATATCTTGTCGTCGCCGCCAGCACCTTCAATGACATCTTCACCGCCATAAGCGTAGATTGCATCATTCGATTCAAGTCCGAAGATACTTTCGTTGATATTATTGCCTTCAAGCCAATCGATCTGTGGCGTTCCGGTTAAAATTCCTGAGTAATCGGAAGCCACAGTTGCTGTGATATAGCCAATATCCGTCAGACCTGTCTGATCCTTGACGATGTACTCAATCGTAAGCTCGCCCGTAAAACCTGGTGGCTGCCGCACAATGATGAAGCGCTCTCCGTCCGTCTCCACAACTTCAGCCGTGCCAGCAGATACTGCACCCACCGCAAAGAAATCAAAGGAAGGATCTGTCGGCAGACCAGTATCGGTGAAGTCGTCAACATCAAAATCATTGGCCAACAATGTCGACACACGCAGCACCAATGGAACTTCAAAAGGTGTGACAAAACCTTCATCATTCGTTGCTGTCGGGTCATCATCAAATGGGATGAATTCTATATCGACGAAGGCCCAGTTTGATGCACCACCCAAGGGTGCCTCATTTCCGTCAGTGACGCGATACATAATACCAGAGCCGAACACCGCATTGGCAACTGGCGTAAAGAACAAATCTCCGTTTTCGCTTCGTGTGATCGTGCCATTGACGGGCATGAAGGATTGAGGTTCGCCAGCCTGTGGGTACCGCCAATCAAGGAACGAAATCGTATCGTTGTCGATATCGTAATCGTTACCGAGCAGTAGTGCGAGCGGTATAGGGGACGGCACGTCTTCGTAAATAACAATATGGTCGTCTCTGGCCACAGGAGGCGCATCAGCGACATTCTCGAAGAACAGAGTGACCTTCGCATCATCGACCCCGCCATCCGGATCGGAGACGAGATAAGAGAATGTCGTTTCACCCCAAAAATCGGGATCCGGCGTAAAGATCAATACGTTGCCAGCACGCACAACATTGCCACGTACGGCATCGTTGAAATTCTCGAAGTTTAAGAACAGATGTTCAACATCTTTGTCGTTCTTCATCAATTCCGCGATCGGGATGACGAGCGCCTGATCTTCATAGCCGCGCAGGAAGGAATAGCCCGTACCAACGTCACCATACTCATCATCGCGGGCATCTGGAATATCGTTCACAGCTTGGTAGCGTATTGTCGCAGTCGCTTCTGAAGTCGCACCCTGCCCATCCGTTACGACATATGTAAAGTTTGCGTCGCCGTTGAAATTGGGCTTTGGCGTGAACAATATCGTCTGGTTCACGGCAACGAATTCGATCAGACCCGATGTAGAACCCCTAACCGAAACAAGCGTGAGATTATCACCATCTCGGTCGTTGTCATTGCCAAGGAGATCAGCGACACTAATGAGGATTGGGAAATCCTCCAGGATAGGCGCACCGCCGTCACTTAAGATCAGGTCATCTTCTGGTTCTGGTGCATTATTGACCGGCGCAACACTGACATTAACACGCCCAATACTGGACAAGCCCAGCGGATCAACTACGGTGTACTCAAAATACGTGACACCGAAATAATAGGGCTTCGGTGTTACGATAATAAAACCATCCGCTGTCAATGAGACATCTAGGTTTTCGTTCGAATGGACGGCTTGCAACGTGAGACGATCACCATCGACGTCGGTATCATTGACTAAAAGGGCAGACCCCAAGATTTGGAACGAAATATCTTCAGACGTTTGGAATCCGTTATCGACAATTGCGATTGGAGCATCGTTCAGTGATGTCACAGTCACGGAAACAACGGCTTCAGCACGGCCACCTTCCGGTGTATTGGCAGCATAGGTAAACTGCGCCACGCCATTAAAATTAGCGCGGGGCTTAAATACGATGTCTCCCGTCGTCGACAATGAAACAGCACCATTGATGGCGTCAAACACTTCGCCGATGACCATACGATCGCCATCAATGTCATTTGACAGAAGTCGGTCAGCCGTAATCGTCAGCAGATCATCTTCAAGTACAGTAAATCCATCATCGTCAATGGCCTGTGCTGTTGGGCGTACCCGGACATCAACACTGGCTTGCGAGAACGCGTTGCGTCCATCAGATACTGTATAAGTGAATTGAGTCGCCCCAGAGAACCCGGCGTTCGCCAGAAAAACAACATTTCCATTGGCATCCAGCTGCGCTGTACCGTTGGCCCCGCCATCAACTGCAATAATTCTAAGTTGATCATTGTCAGTGTCAAAGTCGTTGCTCAGCAGGATGGTCGAAAGGATGAGTGTAGGCTGCCCTGTTACCGCTGAGAAATAACCATCTGCCACGGCCACGGGCGCCCGGTTTTCCAGCATCGGGAGAAGTGAGGCTTGCGTCCATGTTACGCCATCAGAGAAGACAAAACTTTCAATCTGACCGAGGAGCGCATCAATCACTGTGACACTGTCTGTCAAAGATGAAGTAAATTTGAAAACAAGTGTATCACTGCCACGGAACAGCCGACTGACTGAAGTTTCCGATGAAACAAAATCTAAGAATACGATTTTGTCGTTCGCACCCGAGCTGTCATCAACAATATCATGACCTTTTCCGCGTGCGAACATATAGGTATCATCGCCTTGCACACCATACAGTGTGTCACTACCAACATCAGCGATAAATTGATCGTTGCCTTCAAATCCATAGACATTGTCGTTGTTGGCACCGTCCATCTCATCGATAACGCGGGCGTTCATGTCCGCGACAGACCATGTTTGGCCATTGGCAAATTCAATGAGTCCGACATCACCGCCATTGAGAGCACCAACGAGGATCACGCGATCACGCTCACCCGCAAAACGAATGACCATGTCATTGCTCGTAGGCCCAAGGCGCATTGCATAAACGATGTCAGATACATTGTAGTCCGGCAGACGCAGTACACCGCGCATCTCTAAACGATCATCACCATCACCACGACGGTAGATATAAGTATCCTGTCCTTGCGACCAAGAAACGGAATCATTCCCCAATCCGCCCGACAAGATGTCATTGCCGTCGGTACCTGTAATGCGATCATCACCATCTGTGAATGCCGTTTCGACAATCCGTTGGCGGATCTCAGCCAAGCTCAAAACTGTGCCCGTACCCGCCAGTTCCACTTCATCAATTTGCCAATCGATAATTGTGATTTGATCGCGGCTGTTGTTGAAGCGGATAATCAGATCTTTGCCGTCTGTACCACGTCGGCTGAACAGGATTTCATTTTCTGCGTAACCGTTGAGAACAAGACGATCGACAGAACCTAAGTAAGTTTGGTCAACATCATTGATCTGATCGATGCCATCACCCTTGGTAAAGATGTAGGTGTCACTGCCGTTCTGGCCAAGCAGCAAGTCATTGCCACCTTTGCCTTCCAACACATCATTGCCCGACGTGCCGGTGATACGGTCGTCACCATTGGTCACAGGATTGCTTTGTAAGCGACTCGCAAACTCCGCATTGGTCCAAATGGTTCCATCATCAAATACAATTCTTGAATTCGAAGTGTACAGTCCATTTGTAAGCGTAATGCGGCCACCATCCAGTGCGCCTGTTGTCGAAGGTGAAATCACCAATGAGAGATCACCGTTGTTTTGAATGCCTTGTTGTAAAACAACTTGTGCGGGATCCACACCAATCAAACGAATAGTGTCGTCAAAAGGATTGATGATCCGATCACTACCATCACCACGCGTATAGATATAGGTATCAGACCCATCGAGGCCTGACATTATATCGTCGCCAAGACCGCCTTCAAATGTCTCGTCACCACTGACACCAACCAGATTGTCATGACCTGATGTTGCAAGTGCAGCATTAATTTGAGTGGCAATTTCACCGACGGTGACAAACGAGCCATCACCAAATTCAATTTTTTCAAGCCCAGTATAGATGCTGCCACTTTCAACCATTTGATTGGTAATGATGACCGAACCACCATCATTTGCACCAGCAGCGCTTTCAGAAATTTTAACGAGTATCCCAAGTCCAATACGTTCAAGAATAACTGCAGAACGCGCAACACCTTGCAACAATAGCGTATCCGTATCGGGCAAGCCTCCCGAATAGTCATAAATGCGATCATGACCATCACCGTGTGACCAGACGTAAGTATCAGAACCTTAGCCCCCCGACAGCACGTCAGCACCAAGCTTGCCGCTCAAACGATCATTGCGGGAGGTCCCTTCAATGATGTCGTCTCCGTTTGTCGCAAGGTAATCTAAGGTCGCTTCAACCGCTTGCGCAAATGTGAGCGTATGCCCATTATCAAATACAAATTGGGGACCGGAAGTTTCGTCCATAATTTGGACGAAACGAATTCGACCAGCCTCAATGCCGCGAACTGGGTCTGCATTCACAAAAGCAATGAGGTCATTGCCCATTTGTCGGAATGTCACGTCGGACCGATCAAGTCCCTTCAACAGCACCTTCTCGACGTGGACATATTCGCCGAAAGTATCGCGTCCGTCACCATTGGCATATTCAAATTCAAGGAAACTGAAAAAACCATCAAGTTCGTCATTGCCCTTACCCAAGGCGAGGTATTGCAGTTCATAATTATAATCGAGAACGTCGTCACCATCCGTTGCGAACGCACGAGAGACTTGCGCATGCAGTTCTGGAGCGCCCCAAACAACGCCATTGGCGAATTGTATCTGCGTCAATGACCCTGGATACGAACTAGAACTCGTCGCATTCAATAGCCTGATGGCTCCACCATCAGTCATTCCAGCCGCAGACTCTGCAATGCGGATGAGAATGTCCGAACCATGCCAACTGACCGAAACTTGGTTCGGCAATATATCATCCAATACGAGCGTTAAACTCTGGCCGGCTGATACAACATCATAGCCATCGCCCTGTTGATAGTGAGCGGTAAACTTGGAACTTCCGACTTGGATAAAGTCATCACCAGCACCCGCATCAACAGTAACGGGCGTGTCCAGCAATGGATCAATGGCAACGCCATCAAACGCGATATAGTCAGCAGCCGCAGTACCTGTAAGTTCGACAGGAGTTGACGAAGGCAAGAGGGCAATAATGTCCTGCAACTGCCAATAGGTATTGTCATCAAATGTAACGGTGATTGGCGGCAGGCCATTCGGCAATCTGTTCAACAACGTTATATCATCAGAGCCATCACCCAGAGGGCCCGCAATACGAGCAATCAAATGTGTTTCAGTCAGTTCCCAAGACACTTGTGACGGCAGATACATCAGCGAAACTCAGATCGAGGATCTGCACTTCAATTGGAAAATCTTCACCATTTTAAATCTGAACTATTTCAGGGGTAAGAACATAAACACCACTGTCAATGCCACCAGCGAAGGCCGCCGTTCCCACGACATAACGTGTCGCGATGTCAGTCGGCAACGCATTCCCTGATTCCAGTATCTGCTCCAAGAACTCAACCGGAACCACAACGTTATTATCCAGTATGACATTTGGAAACTGTTTATTCGCCATGTGAATGCGACTATCGTCACTGCCATCGCCAACGCGACCCGCAATATTTACAACCCATTCGCCTGCTGCTTCATCATTCGAAATGGTAACTTCAGAAGGCAATACATCGACGAGGGTAAGTGTGTCCTCGGCATACCAAGACTTGTATAAATCGCCTGTGCCATTGGTGCGATCAAATACAAAACTGCCTGTTTGATAATCTGGTCTGATCGTTACTGTTGTTGCGAGGTCAGACAATTGCGCAAGCGTAAGTGTGATGCCGTCCGCAAACGTCACATCCGGATATTGAAGATGTTGCAGAAATTCCGTTGAGGGATGAAGAATAGCCACCGAAAATACTTAAAGTATCCGTCGCAGAAATAATGAGGTCAAGCCACGTTTCAAACACACCATCATAGCTGTAAGCGAACGCTTCAATATCAATTTCAGTCGACGTAATATCGGACATCAAAACTGTATCAGGAGCCGACTTGGCTGTTTTCGGTCGCTGCGGTTTCGTTTATCTCGTCAAAGCCGCTGCCTCTCGAATACACATAGTGTGTAACACCTGTCACACCGTCGTCTGATGTCTGATAGAAATACTCATCGGCTGCAGTCGTCGTGATTGTTTCTTCTGTTACGCCAACATAAATCGTCTCGCCACCAGTCGGTGGTTCAACGGGCGGTTCGACTGGTGCTTCAATAAATAACTCGGCTGCCAGCTCGATAGCTTGCTGGTCCCAAACTGTTTCATCGGCGAATCTGATGGAGTTGAGGTAGTTTGTTCCGTATTTAATCCAAACGCCATCCGTTGTGCCGATGACTCTGACAAAATAGGTTCGATTCCATGAGTTGTCTTGAGCGACGCGAAAATTTCGATTTCATTGGATGCGATATCGATGAGGTGCAAATCAATTGGACCCCTCGGTTGTACTGTATCCTGACCGTCACCTTTCGCAAATTGCACGACGTCAACCGCGCCCAATGCCGTAATTATAGACTGTCGTAATGCTGTCATCTCCACCACCACCTCTGAAAACTTGAGTCGGCGCGTCTTCGACGATCGCAGGCGGCAATTCGCTTTCTGGCCGGGATATGATTTGGCTTGCTTCTGTGGCAGCAGTAAAAGTGTTTCCTTCCAACACATTCGCACTGGCCATTGCGTTGATGGTCGCTTGATCCCAGATCGTACCTGAGGCGAATCTAATTTCATCCACGCCGTAAACATAGCCGGAATTCCAACCAGCATAATATCTTACAACATCTATTCGATCTTCTGTGCCTGCAAAGGTAATCACATAGCTTCCATCGCTAGCCTTGCTGATGGTCACTTCATTTGGTTCGTAGCCCTCAAGCAACAACGTATTGTATCGGGAACCATTTACAAACTCGTCCCAACCGTCGCCGCGGCGGAACGTAACTGTGTCATCGTATTGAGAGATTGATGAAATCGTCACCTTGCAAAGGCGTATAGTTTGTGACGTTGCTTTGGCCGATTACGTAATCATGACCAGAAGTGGTCTGGCGTTTGGCTATGATGTCAATGATTTGCGCGCGGTTGAGCGTTTGATCATCAAACTTGAAGTTTTGGACATTGATACCTGTAGCAATAACTTCATCACCATTTTCAAATCGAATAACAATTTCGGCACTACTATGCAGTCCGCTGAATATCAACGCATCAGCCAAGTTGTATCCGCGAATATCGAGCGTACCACTTCCACTATTATTTGC
This sequence comes from uncultured Alphaproteobacteria bacterium, assembly GCA_963779145.1. Classification (GTDB taxonomy): domain Bacteria; phylum Pseudomonadota; class Alphaproteobacteria; order Rhizobiales; family Aestuariivirgaceae; genus Aestuariivirga. The sequence goes on along the minus strand of CAVZXJ010000030.1, from coordinate 11,073 downwards.
TGAAGCGATAACGTCGCGTCCACCGCCGCGGTTGTAAACATAGAAGTCATTGCCATTAACGCCATCATAGATTTCGTCTGCAGCCGTGCCTTGAAGCACTTCAACATTTGTCGTTCCTTTGACGTTTAAATAGCCAAATTTTCCGTTGTCTTCAGCGATTGCTTGCGCAATGCCAGTCTCATTCCAAACAACACCATTGCCAAATTCAAAAACGCGGATACGACCATTATAGGTGGTAAGACCCACCAACAAAACCTCATCGCCATTTCCAAGACGTACGAGTGTATCTCCATTCTGTGTTCAATTGAACCAATGAGATATCTTCAGGGGTATGGTCTGGCAGTAACAATCGGTTTAAGGTCGACCCTTGGTACGCCTCATCAATCAGGTCGCTTCCGTCGCCACGACGGAAAATGTAAGTGTCAGCATCCCATCCTCCGTACAATTTGTCATTGCCACGGCCACCTTGAAGGGTATCGGCACCATTTGATCCAAATATTTCATCATCAAAAACTGTTCCTTTGCCAACAGTTTTTGCAAACAGCATTTCGCGTGAAATTTCCGCGCCGTTGGAAAAGCGGATGAAATTAATACCGTTGTCTTCATTTTCAAAATGAAGCGTGATTTCGTCGTCACTACCAGCAAATGTCAAAATAATTTCATCACGATCCGCAACCGGGCGTGAGATGGTCATGTCATTCGGAACATAGCCGTGGATAGTGAGGATATCGATGCCGCCATCGTCGAAATAGACATCACGCCCATCACCACGCCGGAAAATGTAATTATCATTGCCACCAAGACCTATGATCTCATCGTCGCCACCGCCACCTTCAATGGAGTCGGCACCTTGGGTGCCGCGGATAATATCCGCACCGTCAGTTGCTTCTTGCGCAACGATTTTCTCCAAAACATTCTGCAAATTGAAATCAACACCGTCAGCGAAAGCCAAAACAGCAATTGCTGTTGCGCTCAGTGCGCCCTTCAAGATCAGTTGATCGCCCGTAGCGGCAAATGAAACGATCAGGTCATCGCTCACGGCTGAAGCACGTCGGAATGTTGCATCAACCGATGACAGTCGATCAAACTCAATCCTCGCATTTGCTGGCGCAGTCACTGTGTCAATGCCGTCACCTTGCGCAAACACCATCGTGCGATTGGCATCAAGTGTAATCACATCAAATCCGGCACCAGCCAAAACCACCTCATCGGCAAGCAGTGTCGAAGCGACAATTTTATCGTGGGAGCCATTTGAACTGCTGTCACGAATATCTTTCAGTACTTCCGCAATCGTCTGAACTGTACCGTCGCTGAACGTAAATTTCTCGACGACGTTTCCGCCAAACACCACCAAGCGCTCATTGGTTTCACGGACGACAATCAGCAAATCACCGTCCACTTTGCGGAATGCTACATCGTCAGGGTTGAGGTTTTTAAAGACGATCTCATCAATACCACCCGTGTCCGAAATACTGTCAAGGCCGTCGCCATAACCCCACTTATACGTGTCATTTCCAGTCTCGCCGACCATCGCATCGGAGCCAGCTCCGCTGTCGATCACGTCGTTGCGATTGATAAACCCAACAATCTGCTCATCGCCGTCCGTGCCGACAAGCAACTTGCCAAGCAAAGTATCAAGCGCAACGATTGTACCGTCAGACGTAAAGTGAAACTCTTCAATGCGCGCAGTTGTCAGCCCATTGACAATGCGCAGTACGTCAACCCCATCACCCAGATCGATAACCAAGTCGTTTCCAAAGCGGCGCAGAATAAGATCGTCTGACGTTACGCCTTCGCCAAAGACAACTTTGTCGATGGCCAAAGAATTATTGGTTACTTCGTGAATGGTGTCCAAGTCATAGCCAATACCGAAGGCATAAGTATCTGCCGCATTGCCACCATGATAAGTGTCATCACCCTGAAGCCCGTCAAACGCGTTTTCGAGAGTTGTGCTGCCCGTTATGGTGTTGTCACCGCGGTTAGCGTTGACAATTCCTGCCAGTTGCTCAGCTTCAGCAATTGTGATCGTATCGCCATTTTCGAAAACAAACAGCTCAATGCCATATTTGGGGCTGAGGAATTGGTCTTTGATGCGCAATGAATCTGTACGACCGGGAGTGGTAATATAAACAACAAGATCATTGCCAACATGAACGAATGATACATTGTCGAGCGAAATATCAGCGCCAAACAAAACCTTGTCGTCAACGGGAACGACGACGCCCTTGCGGTCCGACCAATTTGAGCGTTTGGCATCGTCGATAATGATGTCATCGCCATAACCAACATCGAATTTATAAGTGTCGCCGCCGCTGTTTCCGATGAGAATATCATTGCCGTCTTTGCCGTCGATGATTTCTGCAAAATCAGAGCCCGTCAGTGTCTCATCCCCAGCACCACCGACAACATCAACATCTTCGGGATTAAGATCGGTGAAAGCGATTGTACGGTCTGCAAATTCAATATATTCGACTGCAACATATTGGCCGCTGTCTCTCACATATTGATTTTTGAGGATCAGTCGATCGCCAGAATCTCGGACTGTAAAAATAAGGTCGAGCGCAGTTCGCGTGATGTCCACATCAAAGAAGTTGATGTTCTGCAACACCACGCGGTCAGTGCCTGGAGGCGTTTCTGTGAGTGGATTCGATGTCCTATAAACGTCCCAAACAGTGTCCTCGCCATATCCGCGCGCAAAAATATAACGATCATTGCCTTGCAGGCCTTGCAGCAAATCATTGCCAGCGCCACCGTCCAGCACATCGCCGATGACATTAAAGCCATAGACTTCATCGTCTCCTGCTGTTTTCGCAATCGCGACATAATGCTGAAGAAGCTTCAACCAATCCCATTTTACGCCGCCACCAAATTCAAGTGTTTCAATGCGGAAGGGGTAACAGAAGAAGAGTGTCAAATACTCCATAAAGTCTTCGATGGTCACCGCATCATCGGTGCCACGGACTTTTAATGTCAGATCATCATCTCTGCCATTTCTTAAAAACTCAATGTCGGTCCAGCGAATGTCATCCTTGAACCGCAAGATATCGGGAATATCTGGGGCGAACCAAAACACCGCATAATTGTCGTCACGAATAACATCATGACCATCACCGCGACCGAAGACATATGTGTCGGGTCCTTGGACGCCAATCAAAAGGTCGTTGCCTTTTCCGCCTGCTATCGTGTTCCCATTGAGAAGCCCATAGATAACGTCTTCGCCATCAGTCTTGGCGTTGTCGATAACCTTTTGACCAATTTCGGAAAAGCCGAGTGATGTGCCATCTTCGAAAATAAACTTTTCGATCATGTTGGGCGAGGCATAATCCAACCCAGCGCTGCCGCCGAGAATGTCACTGAATCCGCCAAGGTTGATCGGCAAGCCAGCAAACTGACCTTGCAGCAAAATTTGATCCGTCGTGATGTTGCCCTGCTTGTCTTTGATCTGAATTAGAAGATCATCGCTTTGGCCCGCACGGGTCATATACAAATCATCAGCCGTGATATCGCCACGGAATTGCAGGAAGTCGATGGCAGCCTGCACAGCACCAAATGAAATGCCACCGCCGCCTTCGCCCATCACATCTTGGCCATCACCTCTGGCGAAAATGTAAATGTCACCACCAACGCCGCCATGCAGCGCGTCGTTGCCTTTGCCGCCCCACAGAACGTCAGCAGATCCCGTGCCTGTATAAACTTGGTTTTCATCCGTCGGGTCCGCAACTTCGAAGGCCATGCGGAAACGATCAAACACCATGCCATCGGCAAAGGTGATGGAGTTCACACCGGTTTCGATAGGCTTACCGTCCAAGTAAAAACCCGCCAATTCGCCGAGGAATTGATCTTGCAAGCGGATGACGTTGGTCGTGCCTTTTTCAGTCACCAACAAATCCATGCCGTCACGAGTCAGATCAACCTTGTCCGACGTCAATTGCAGGAAGCGCAGATCATCCGCAGCTTCCTTGTCGTAGTCGCGGATGGTCTGTTGGCCAAAATTGCGTCCGGCATAATAGAAGTCCGTGCCAAAGCCGCCGCTCTGAATATTCTCGCCGCCGTTGAGATAGAAATAATCCTGCTTTGAGGTTCCGGTCACAAGCGCGCCATCGCCCGCGCCATCTTTCAGGCGTTCCTCATTCACGCCCAGCGCATCAAGAATCGCCAGCACATCAGCATCTACCGGCACGTTCTCAAAGGCCGCCAGAGCCATTTGCACGATGTAAGGTTGATCGACCGCAAGGCGCATACCGAATTGGTTCTTTGAACCGTCGGGAATATAATCAGGATAGACCTGCCACAGAATTTCCGCCCAATCCATCAAGTAGTCACGCGTTGGCTCATAGCCTTCGGGTGCGTGACGGAAAATCTCCTCGAACATCGGCACCATTTCGCGGCCGGCTGTGGGCACATATTTGTCGCTCACCACATCATACTTGATGCCCTGCATAAAGTCTTTGAGGCCGCCCTGCAGCGCGATGCGTGCCGCGAAGGCACGCGATGCCGTGACGTAAGTGTCCATCACATTGTCGAGCAGGTTGAGCATGGTCTTGATGTCGGACTTGACCGTGCCATCAAGTGAATCCGCGCGGTAAAGGCCCGTATCATTGATTGAGTAGCTGAGTTGGCCCGTGGCATCGACATAGGTGGCCGACAACATTTGCGGGCGGAAGGCCACGCCGAACAGTTGCGTGGCGAAGTGGAATTGCTCTGGCGTCAGCAGTTCAACCCGCACTTTTGAATTGTCGGATGAACCCACCTCGTCGAGGCCAAAGAACTCCACCTCGAAATTCCGCAGGCTATAGCCCCGCGCGTTGCCCTGCAGCTGTTGCAGTTCCATGGCATAGTCGAGGTTGCGCGCCCAGACGTAGAACGTGCCGCGCTCGTCGGTGACTTCGACGGTGTAGTCGATGGCTTTTCCGTCGAGGAAATAGATCCCGATCTTTTCAACCGGAATATCCGCATACGGATTAAATCCGATCTCTTCCGTGGTCCAAGCGGTGCCCGCGGCGTGAGCTTGCGCCAGAATATCTGCCAACGTCGGTGCGGCAATGACTTGCCCTTGCGCATCCACAATGGCTTGGCCTGACGCCAGCGCCCAAGTGCCATCAGCTTGGCTTCACGCCATGGTCCAATATCACCACGCGCTCGTTTACGATCTGGGTGAGATAGGGCACCTCGGCACGGAACTGTGTGGCTTCTCCCCGTGATGATGGCGAGAAGGTTTGTGTCAGCGTGAAGCCACTCTGCGCCAGCACGTCCTCAAGCGTGGCCCGCGCAATCGCAACACCTTGCGCGTCCACAATCGCAGCGCCCGAATGCAGCGTGAAGAAGCCACCTGTGGCGTCTTCGTTGTACACGCCATAATCCGCCAGAACCGTGATACCATCGACCTCGGCCATACGGACAGCCGTCAGCTCCCGCGTCTGCTCCAGCACCTGCCCCCATTGGCCCAGCACCTCAGCCGATTGTTCGCGTAAGAGCTTCAACTTCGGCACCGTCATCGACGCCGCACTGGCCTTCACAAGTGCTCCAAATTCCAAATCATTCGACATGGCAACCGACAGATCGACAATCGCACCATAACTACGCGCATCAACCGCAACCCCTTCAAGCCAAGGAGCGGTGCCAGTTTGGCCGCGATACTTGGTGTTGACGGTGGAGGCGTCAAACACCGCATCATAAAACAGCCCCGTGCCGCCTGAGGCAAAAGTATAACTGCCCTTGTCGAGCAACCAATTCCGCTGCGGCGTTTGGAAGTTGAGCGCTGCAACCGTGAGATTGAACTCAGTGATGCCCAGTGCGTCGAGGCTCAGCAACTCACCAGCATCGGTAACCGCGTCTTCGTCCTTGTCCTGCCAGACGCGCAATGACCCCCAGATCGCATCATCAACATTGATCACGCCATCGGCATTCAAATCATGCGTCCGCAGTTCCGCCGTGCCCGTTCTCCCACGCCCACCAAACATCTCAGCAGCGTCTTCGATGAGGCCGTTGCCGTTCTCATCGACAACCAAAAACCCGTCATCGCCCTTGAGCCAGCCTGTGCTTTCGGCAAACAGGTTGAGGTCTTGGTCGAACCACACGCCCGCATCCTTCATCGAACGCGTTTCAATGCCATCGCCATCGAGATCGATGATCAACGGGTCACGATCCACATCGCTGGTGGCTTCCGACCAGTCGAGGGCTTTGGAGAAGCGTATCGCCGCATCCGCCAGTGCACCCACCTTGTGGATATAAGAAATCATCGCCCCCGAAAGACCCGCAATCGGTGGCAGCAGGGCAATGGCCGCAAGAGCCGGATTGGCCAGCAGGAACTTCATGCCAAAGGTGCCCGCTGGCACGTTCACAAGACCAGCCGCCGCAGCGCCCACAAGCCCCAGCTTCGCATTCTCCTGCACGCTGATAGCCCCAATAGGTGGCGGGGACTGAGAAGTTCTCGACGATCATCGCACTTTCGGTCAGCGATTGGCCAGAGCCTGTCTGCGAGAAGTCGAAATCGCCCACCAGATTGAGCAAGCCCTGCAGCGAATTCGCCACCACCATTTTGAGGTGGCCGTCTTGGTCTTTGACGAAGCTATAGCTCATGAAAATGGCAAAAGGATCGATGAACAACCGACCCTCAGTAAAATACTTCGCCGTCTTCGGATTGTGGCCCGAGACATCCAGTAAGCTGGCCCCTAAGAACCCCGCCACCCCTGCCACCAGCAAAGGCACACCCTCAGAGCCACCCGTCAGCGGCATGCCAAAGAACTTCAGATGGTCATTGAACTGGGCATCCATAACCCTAGTACCCGGCCACCACCAGATATTGTCAGAGTTCTTGAACTCGCCGTATTCGACATCAACATTGAGAGGATCACCCTCAGCATCCAGACCATTCTCAGTATCACCAAAAATGATCCCGCCAGCCGACGTATTGAATATCCAATCGCGACCTTCGCCACCGATGGTGATGGCTTCTTCACCAAGAACCGTAATAACCCAATCGTCACCTTTGCCGCCGTCGAGGACTTGATTGTCTGTGGATTTAGGAAACAACGACAACAGAATATCATCGCCACCATAACCCAATACCTCTTTCACGGACATCACGATGATGATGTTGTTCCCTTCCGTTCCTTCACGCACAGGATCGTTCATTGCGAAGATCGTAACACCCTGAACTTCAGGTTCATCACCACCGCCGCTGGCAGTTGGTGGTGGAGTTATGGAGCCCGTAATAATGTCGTCAACACTATGGCCAAAATCATAGCTCAGACCATCGTCCGGCACCTCTCCACTTTCGCCATTTCCATTTCCATCACCGTCGCCGCCATCGTCTGGTGCCAAAAAAATTTCGTAAATTCGAGTTGCCAGCGCGTAAAGCGCAAATCCAGTGCCAACAACTCCTGCGACGAACGCAACGCCTGCCAAAACTGGGCCGGCAACAGGAAACATCCAAACAACGCCAAGCGCAACGACAGATGCAGCAGCACCTATTGCAATATTAGTGCCTTCCTCTGCAAGTTCTTCAAGAAAAGCATCCGATCCTTCGTCATACGCCGTAAGAGCGAGGTTTGCTGCTGTGATTGCAAGACCCAGAATGCCAAGCTTCTTTCCGAATTCGGTTAAAATGGAGCTGGTTTTTCCAGTAAGCGTTGTGACTTGCTTCGAGAACGCATAGATCTTCGATGTGAACTTTTTGGCTGGTTCATAAAGTTTTCCGAGCCTATCGCCGTCCAGATCAATGGCCGATGTGAAGGCTTTTTTGCCACTTTTGAAAGCGCTCGTACCTTCAATTTCTGCCAATGAAGTAGGCACACCCTCGCCAGTTTTGAGGTCGATTTTGGCAGAACGAATTGTGCCAAATAAGTCTTTCTTCGGACTTAGGTTCTCGCGAAGATATTGTTGTAATCCAGATACATCTGCTGCTGCAGCCTTAAGCGCAGTAGTTCTTGCAGCGCCTTGAAGTTGAGGGCCGTTTGGCGATAGGCCATTTCTTACTGCAATATCGTCAATTGCAGCGGCTACTTTTGTTCGATAAGTAGTGTGAGTATCGCCATCTGCATGCAATGTGTATCCATGTTTGTCAGCTAAGGCGGAGTCAGATGGTAATTGAATTCTGATTTTGCGTGCCGTCTTTGATGCTGAACAGACCTTCGTTTGTAAGCTCCTTAAGAAAAACTGCAGTATCCCCAAACGCATCGCTAAGTAGCGACGCACTGATTATGTGGTGCCCCTTTGTCGCGCCCATAAATTTTGGAATCGCTATTTTAGGTCCAACAAAAGTTGTGTTGGATGTATTGGTGTAACTACTGCCAACATCATAAATACGATCAGCGGTCATGATTAGGCGTCTTCCTCAACGTGGATCGGGTAGAATTCATCAATTGATGGGATATAAGGACGGAGCTTTTCGGCGAGTAATTTAGAAAAAACAAACCGACGATGACATGAGTATATAATTTTTTCGGGTGGAGGCGGACGACTCGATTACGAGTAGTCCGTTTCGAACAATGTCTTCGGGAGGCCAAGACCACAAATCGTTTTCATTGAGAAAGAAGTTCACTCCGCCTGACTTTTTAAAGTCAATCAGGGCCTCATAAGTTTTTGGGAAATGCATAATAAATCGTTTACTGACGACTTGCTCGGTGATTAGACGATACTCAAATGGAAAAAATTGACATAGATTAGGGTCTAATAATTCAACAGCTAACTTGAAATCAGAGGTCACGAAGTACAAATATTCATCATAATTGGCTCCCAAACTGTGAGTTAAAGATATATACTCTGACAGATCGACATTTTCTTCAATGTAACAAAATTTGGGAATATGATCAGGGTCCAGCGTTGAGTTTTCATAATTGAAATAACTGAGTTGATCCAAATCTATGTTTGGAAATGTTTTAGCATAACGCGTAAGACGCAAATTCAGCAGCCTCTCGCTTTCTCCTTCACCTCTATTCCAAACGATGCGAAGTCTATTTAGATCGACTTTTGGACGACTGCCAAGTTTGCGCTGTAGTGTAAAGTACTCTGGATTTTCCGGCGGCCCCTTCTTCACGGGCTTAAAGTATTCTCTATTTAAATCCATTCCCAGCGTCTTCCGAATTCTATTCATGAAATTCATTGCAACACAACCTTCATCACTGGAGCAAGACCACCATAGCTCGAAGCCTCATAGGAAATTTTCGCTGTCTTGCCACTGCCTTGTCCAAGCTCCATTGAGTCACCATCCTGAAACATACGACCTGACAGCAACACATAGCGGCCCAAGCCCTGCACCAACTGGCCAAGTTCTGAAGGATCCATTGCTGCAGGTCCACATTCAATCTCGCGCGACGCGAAATAGCCGATCCCTCGGGTACGACAGACAATGGCCTTGTCCCTTTCAAAGCTTTGCCCCTTAAACCACTCGAGGCCGAACCAAAGGTCCACGGGCCACAATTGGTCTTTGCCAGCAACCAACTCTTTCATAAAACGCTGCGGTTCAATCACGACCTGAGACGGCGTCCACAACACCCCCGCCACCGGATTAAGCGATATGATCGCCGCAACGAGCTTTGAAACCGTCCAAGAAGATTGGCGACGTTGCTCAAACAGTTCCTCATTACCAATAGCGGTCACAAGCAAATGTGCAGGCGACCCGGCAAAAGCAGGCTGCGCCTCTTTCCACATGATTTCGTTGCCAATTGGCAATTCCAGCGTTTCTGGGGGAATTGGAAATCCAAAATGCAGCACTGCTGCAAACACATTTCCAATCATCATCGTAATGCCGGATGCCTGATCTGGTCCATCTGCCACATCGATCTGAACTTTTTGCAAATCAGGAAACAGCGCTCGAAGCGCCATGATCAAACGTTGCGGCTCCAACACTACGGGCTCTTTTAACGCAACAAGTGCGACAGATTTGTTGTCTTGTGCCAAACGGGTCATGGCAATGGCACCCACGAAAAACTCACGCCTTTAGCTATAGTTGACTCAACTCGCGCCCAAACCATCATCCGCCCCCATTTTACGTCTTGTTAAGTCCTAGCCACATTTCAGCCACAGTTCAACCCCTGCGCGAAGGTCGTGGTAAAAAATACACAACTAAAACAGCCATTCCACCCCTCTCGGGGCCTTTTTCACAATGTCAATCAGCGGGGCAGGGTTTGGACGCCTGCCGTAGTCGTTCATCGCTGATATAGTCTATTATGGGAATATTGGCAAGAACAAAATACGAACATTCATTTGCTGGGACTTTTCAGCATCAAATGGCCGTTCGCCGAACTCGCGCAGTTCTCAACGGAAATGAGGCATCGCATAGCCTCTCCGCATGATTGTTTGCGTCAGCAGATGCCGCTTCACTCGCTCTTGGCGGCAGTTGCAGCGCCACTCATTTTTTGTGCGCCCAGTTTTTGTAAGGTTTCAGCATCCACCAATTTGGCGATGAGGGGGTGCAGCCGCAAATTGCCGCCTTTCACCACCTTGCCGAAGTTTGCGAGCACCGCCGCTGTGGCCTTGGTATTGGGGGCGATTACGTCAAGCAACCAATTGATATCGCCGGAGTTCCAATCCTCAGGCTTCAAACGCAAAGGGAAGCTGCCGGCTTTGATTTGCTCGCGGATGCGCAGGTCAACCTCTTCCGAGACGCTGGCCCAAATGGCCATGCCCGCGAGATCGGACAGCTCATTTTTATCCTTCTCGCCCGGATAAGCGAGGGCCACACGGTCTCGGATCAAGGGCTCCAGCACCATGTGCTGCAAATCGCCAACGGTTTGATTGCGGTAGCGCGGCAACATCATCATCGACATGACAATCGAGCCAAAGCTCTCCCGCACATGGGCCCGCACTTTGGCGATGTGGGGGGCCAATTTCTTGAGGGTCTCAGCATCTGGCGCTTGAGCGTCAATCACACCCTTTGGAGGGGTAGCACTGGCGGTGGGCTTGGCGCCGCCGTTTGCAACTTTTTTGGTGGATGGTTTTGGTGTGTCTGCTTTCGCCATGGTGTGTCCCCTGAATTGTGGATGAGACATAAATCCAAAGTTGTGAGGCAAGTCAATGGCACGGCTGCACCATGTCATGGTTGGCCACAAGTAAAATTATCTCAATGAAATT
>CAVZXJ010000029.1:0-17193 GCA_963779145.1 uncultured Alphaproteobacteria bacterium | reverse complement strand
CGCCAAAATAGTAGTCTTCAGTATCACTGCTGCCGCTTTTCAAGCCAAAGGTATCGGCCAATAAGCCCTTTAACTTTCGACGCGTAAGTGGTGAAACCGAGGACCAATTTTCGACTGGGCTCAAGGTAATGAGACTTGCCTGTGGTACCGCGCTGCCGCAGTTGAATGTCGCCCGCTTCAACCAGTTTGTGGATGCGGCGCATGGCGCTGGCAAACGGAATATCGGCTGCAGAAGCGAGCGACGACATCGTCACATTCTCACCCCGCAAATGGCTCTTCATGAGATAAAGAATGATGTTCCAGTTCGGGTCGGGCTCAGACGCGTTCAACAGCTTGTCATAGGGCGTGCGCATGCGCTCCAGGAAGCTGATAATACGTAAAAGCTCATATTCCGTCATGGCGCTAGACTAGACAGTTTCTTCGAGGCAGCATAGGCTTCTCGCAACACATCGGAGGATATTATGGCTGAACGCGTACTCGGCATGCATCATATCGGCATTACCGTACCAGACATCGAAGAAGGCATTGCCTTCTTTGAAAAGATTTTTGGTGCCATCACGGTTTTCCGCACAGGTGCTTTCGACGTTGATGACAAATTCATGCAGGGCAAACTGGGTGCCGCACCCCATTCCCGCATCAAGGACCTTGTCTTCCTGCGCTGCGGCAATGGCACAAGTGTTGAACTTTTTGAATATAGTGGCGAAGACAAAAAAGCAGGGCAAAAACGTTCGTCCGAAGTCGGGGGATCGCACATCTGCTTTGAAGTTGAGGACGTGTTTGCATCCGCTGAACACTTGAAGGCCATGGGCGTTGAAATGCTTGATGGTCCAAACGTGGTGGACGCCGGACCATTGGAAGGCTTCAAGTGGGTTTATTTCCGCGCACCCTGGGGGCAGATTCTTGAAATCGCCAGTTTCGACAAGCTCGGATATGAAAAAGATTCACCACATCGCCTGTGGAGTGCGAAGTCTTGACCTAGCTCTTTCTCGACCAACGACTTATAGGTTTCGATCATCAGTTTGGAATTGTCGGGATGCGCCTCGCGTTTGCCGCTTTCAATCTCAAAGCCGAGTTCCACCACGCGCTGGTTCATGGGAGCGTCCCGTCCGTGTTTGCGCAACATATCAACAACCCAGCCATTCACTTCCTGCACCTCAGCGCGACGGCCTTTGCGCCAATCTTGCAGTGACGTCACCAAGGTGTCGGGCTTCGAAAAGGTTTTCAAAACCTCATCGAAAATCTGATCGACATAGCGCTCAGGGTGGTTGGTGGTGATGGCGGGCATGCCAATAATGGGGATAATCTGCGCACCATCTGCTTGTGCCGCTTGCATGGCTTCGTATCCGGCCAATCGCATCACCTCAAGCATTCCTGGATAGCGCGCTGCGTCATTGAGCGGCATATTGAGTATCGCAGATGGAATAAGTTCAGCCGCATTGACTACGAGCTTCATCCACTTGGCGGAGCGAATGTCATCCATCACCTCCACGCGGCCTGAATTGCGCAGCAACTTCGCAACACTTTCGACACGCGGCTGCGTTTTAAGATCTAGCGCCCCAAGAGCAAACCAGGATTCATCAACATCATTCTGCCGGTTGGTGGTACCCGGCACCCACATGTTGGAAGCGATTTCGATTACGGCGCCCAATGTGCGCTCCCGACCAATAATGGTGGCAATGTCTTCATGGGTCATGCCGTTCTGCAAACCCACCATTAATCCATCCGGCGCCAGAACTGACTTTATCAATTCCGTCGCCCATTTTGTATCATAGGCTTTCACCACCAAAAAAACGACGTCAAAGGGTTCTTTGATTTCGGCAACTTGGCATAGATGCAGCGCTGGAACCTTCACGTTAATTTGGCGCGTGGGCAGATTAACCGTGATCCCGCTTTTGCGAATGGCCTCAATGTGGTCTGGCCACTGGTCAATAAAAGTGACATCCAAGCCAGCTAAGGCAAAATCGGCGGCAATTGATGCACCCTGCGCCCCCGTACCCAGAAATGCGATGCGCGGTCCTTTTTCCTTGTCCCAGTTCATTGATACACCTCAGTTTGCCGCAGTTTAAGATTTTTAATTGTAGTATTCTGGCGGTCACTTGGTTTCAAATAAATACTCATATTGAACATTCTGGGCATGGAAAGTCTATTCATTGGCTGATCATGGTATTAAACAGGTAGTCGCAGCAACCGCTCAAACGACATCCCATAGATCAGATTCTTCACAGGCAAGCTCGGCAACCCTATTTTGACTGAACGAAAAGTTCCCGCTGAACTCTATGTGTGAATCGGACTCTGGCAATTCTGGTACAGTTTAATTCCCCGGCGATCCGAGATCGAAGGTGTCCACTGCCCCCAACATGAATCAGAAGGACCTAAATCCAATCAGAGGACACGAAAGCACAGGTCTATTAGGGCGCAGCATCCGTGAAAAATTCTTGAAAATGTCTAACCAGTTATGAATGATGGATCCGAGCGAGGGCGAACATTTAAGTATCATCGCAAACAAGACGAGAAACGATTGCACCGAGGAGAATCCACGGGCAGCCGTTCGTGACAATGCATTCAACCAGCTAAGAGGTTGCCACTCGACCCTTGTTTCTGTGGATGAATGCCTGCAGTATCAAAAATCAGTCACAGCACATTCTGTTCGTCGTAAGGCAAAATCACATTTGTAATTTACTAATACGCCCAAGATCCAGGAGCAATGATGGTTGAACAATGCTTCATGTGGAGCCGAAGTGTAGGTTCCCATATGCTACGACCGCGAGAAGCGGCGGCAATTGATTTGGGGCTTTCAGAGCAAGCTCAAAGTAAAGGAAGCTTCGCTTTTGCATTGAATGTGCGCCCTGACCAGCCTGATGGAAGAGACTTTGTTTTTTCTCCAACACTGACAGCTGTAGAACCAATTTTTGTTCCGCCCTACTCCTTGGGCCTGGGCCCCAATGCCGATGTTTGGGTGCGCAATCAGGGGGGAGAGCCAACCTGTACAGCACAGGCCTTGGCAACAACTATCGACATTCAAACCTGGAAGCACCGGAAAGCCGAACATGGAAAACCAGTCAGCGCCCGGTTTATTCACAATGCTGCACTGTTATTCGAAGGAGACACTGAAGATGGTTTGCCAGGCGCTTCAATTCGCGGGGCATTGAAAGGATTTTGGCATCGGGGAGCGTGTACCAATGATTTCGCTCCTTACTTACCCGGTTTGAAAGACAATACCCTCAGAATCGACGCCGCAAGGGATGCACGCAAGGTCACACTTGGTGAATACCGCGTTCTGAAGCATGTGCTCTACCATTTTCATGCCGCGGTCCAAACCTGCGGCTCTGTGCTCACATCAGCCATGATCCACGCGGGTTGGAATCCGTCGCAAGTGAAGCGGAACGGCGGCACTATTGCCTTTGACAAAAAAGCTCGAAAGCCAATTGAAATATTTGGCGCACATGCGTTCACAATTGTCGGCTTCACACCGGAAGGCTTTCTGGTTCTCAATTCCTGGGGCACACAATGGGGCGGATATAGTCCTTCGGGTAAGCGTGCAAATAAATTGCCAGGCGTTGCACTTTGGACTTATGAGGACTGGCAGCAAAATCTGTTGGATGCATGGTGCATCAGACTGGCACCTCCGACTGGACAGGCCTCAGGTAGTCGCGGTGGATTTGTGCTGCCCGGATATACCAGTTCGGCCACCACCAAGCCCAGCAGCCTGCGTGAAGTAGAGGTTATGGGGCATCTGATCCACATCAAAAACGGTGGCCTGCAGAAGGATGGCCTGTTTGCTTCAAATGTAGAAAGTATTGAGCAGACCGGTCGGCACATCATTGAATCAGACCGGAAGTATAAGCACGTTGCACTGATCTTCCCTGAAATGGTTGACAGCCATGAAGCTGTTCTCAGCCGTTGCAGGCTGTCAATCCCAAGGTTTAAGCGACTTAAAATATATCCAATGTTTGTTGTCTGTGACACCCTTCCTACATCCACACTTTGGGAGATTTTAAAGGCGATTCCCATCATGACGGCGGACAAATTGGACGTGGTATTGCCCCAGTTGCGAAACCGCACAATAGAGCGGGCAGCTGCACCATTTGTTAAGGCTCTGTGGCCCGGCATTGGAAACGACTCGACAACCAGCCAATCCGTATTTGCTGGAATTACGGCGTTGATCAAAGGTGCAAAAGCTGGCCTGAGTTCGGGGAACGGTCGTGTCGTCACATTGCCAAAACTACACATCGTGGCCCATGGAACCGGAGCGATTCTCGCGCAAGATGTTCTCGACCGTTTGAGGGAATTTTTGCCAGATATCAAACTTGCTTCAACCTCATTGATTGCGCCGGCTATCACGGAAGTTGATTTGACAGCTAGGTTTTTGGATCACGACAACTGGCTTGGCAGAATTTCTGTTTTTAATCGTCCGGAAGCAGTTGAAGACCTTTCCGATGGAAGCCTTGAGGGCTATGTTGGATCTTCGCTATCGCTGTTTTCCGCGTTGGTTGACGCCACGGGCGGCCCATTCTCAGGCTTATCAAAGAACTGTAGGTCGGCTGCAGTGAAAAGGCATTTGAAGAACTTCAAGTTCAACGTCCAAACTGGCGAAAGTACAGCCTGTCCCGGTCACAATGATTTGCTTGGCTGTGCGCCGACAATGAACGCGATAGCAAATCACATCTTGAATCGTGAACCGAAAGCAATCTTCACCGAAGATAACGGCGGATTCACGTCTGGCGATTTTACTGAGAGATGAGAAAATGGCCAAAGCCAAAACTGCAAAACGACCCAAAAAACGACGTGCAGCGCAACGCGGCCTCAGTCCAGAAGAATTGGCCCGGCGTTTCTTTTCCATGCGAGCCGAAGGAGTATTGATTTCAAGTCAGCCGGCCATTTACTTTGATAAAATCACAGGCCAACCAGCGCCAATTTCACATCATTTGCTAGAAGCCTTTCCACAAATCGATGGCGTGGCCAATGCAAAGCTCAACAGGCTCCTAGAATTGAGCAAACGGGTTGGCCGCATCGATCGCAGTGATGGAACGCATCTCGGGTCGGGATTTCTTATCAAGGACAAACTGATCGCAACTGCCGCACACGTCGCAGCTGCCATAGACGGGGCGTCCACAATCAAATTCGAAGCTTGGCCAGCGGTAGTGGGCGGCGTGCCGTTAGGAGCAGTGAGATGCAAACCTGACGTGGTAAAACCGCTTCATTTTGCGAGAACGGGTGCTGACATCGCGCTTATTGAATTGGCTCGGCCGGTTGCGGACTTCAGCAATCTTCAATTGGACATTGATACTGACGTCACTGAACCTGGAGGAGCTGTGGCAATCTTATCTTACCCGGGAAATCCCAATTTGATTGAAGGTGCTGAACAGTCCACACATGACGCAAGTACTGTCGCAATGCTTATCAAGGATATTTTTGAACTCCCTGAAACAAAACTTTACGGCAGCAAATGCATTACACTTGGCATGTTGAGCCAGAGCATAGAAACAAATGTTAGCAAAAATTACTATTTTGGTCATGATGCGCCAACTTTAGGCGGCTCGTCCGGTGGTCTGGTGGTTGATTTATTGACTGAAAAAATCATCGGTGTGCATTGTGCCAACACGGCATTGGTCATCAATTATTTTCAAAGTTTTGCGCAGGCTATTGCAAACACGTCAGATAGCGGATCCGGATATGGTATTAACTTGAAGACCCTACTGACGACTTGAAAATTACTTTACTTCAATTCTGTTTACGGCCTCGCTGCCCGTCAACCGGTGACGACGATAATCAAGGGGCGGCCAATACGAAGACTCAATATGAAGCTTGTCAAATGCGGCGACAAAACTGTGACGGGTCGGCTCTGGCCCCGCTGCCTTAGCCGCCATACGCAATAGGTCAGCAGTCATCATTGCTTGGCGTAGTAAAATCGGTTCGCTGGTAGTGCTAACATCTAGCGGCGTTACGGGAGAAAGCAAAATGACATTCTCAAAGTTTTGTCGCCAACGTGGCAGGTTGCCCATTGACTGCCATAGCGGTGCAAAGATTTTTCTGCCCCTCCTGACCGATAGGTGATCAAGGCCAAATGGTGCCAAGACAACGCTGTTGTCCGATTGACCGTGGTCATCTCCAAACGCCAATTTTATGCTTTCCGCTTCGTCCGGCGAGATATTCAGTGGGAGGGCAAGCGCTGGCGTTGCGCCAATTTCAGTTTTCACACTGGCCCACTGCGATTGCAATGTTGCTGACACACCGCGCACAAGGGCAGAATCTTCGAGACCAAGCAATGGAAAGGTCGGCGCGATAACCGGCGTTCCGCAGCGCAAAGCATTTTCCAACAGGACGCGCCTATCCACGCCTGAAGCCAGAACTATTGCGAGTGAACCCGTTCCAAAACAATCGCCTTGCTTGGTTATACTTGCGTCTTCAAGAACAAAGAGCAGCTTGCGGCCATAAATAGTTGCAGCATTGGATTGTAGTTTACCAAAAATTTCCTGACCAAGCTCCTTCGGTGTTTCCCCCAACCAAAATGCTGAATGTAAGTGCATGGTCTTCAACGCCTTGTGTTTGCTCGTGGTCCAATGCCGCAAGGTACTGAAAAAGTGCCTCTGATGATTTAGCGGGAAAGTTGTAACGCGGCATGACAACCGAGATTTCTCGGCCATTCGATGCAACGCCGCTTGCAAGTAGCCGTGTAAAAGCTGCGATATCATAGCCTGGTCTGAATTCCCCTTCACTCTTGATTGTGCCTTCATCGAGACCGCCTGCTCCTCGCCTGATGGCAGGTACAAAAATTTGGGATTCTGATTGACCTCTGCCATCCCGCCCGTGGCAGGACGCACAGGATTGCCAATCGCTGGAGATGTTTTTGCCGGTACCGAGAAAAATCTCACGCCCCATTGACAGATTTTCAGCATCCGCCCGGCTTTGGCTGATATACATGGCATAATGAAAGATGAGAAAGAGCACTGCTCGGAGGGTATTATTTATTGAGCGTTTGAACTGCATCCAGCACATCCTCGGCAGTCGTTAAACGCTTGCCCCTTGTGGAACGCAGTCGGCGAACTGAAAGTCCTTCACGGCTCACAAGAAAGAAGTCGCTGTCATGGTGGGACTGATTCACATTTCTGACGCCCAATGCACTCGCTATAGCCCGGATGTCTGCAGTTGAACCAAGATACCAGTTCCACCTGCTGCTGGCATCCAATTCCTTTCGACGTTTTGCAAGGCGAACAGGAGTGTCGTTGTTTGCATCAATGGAGATAGTGACAAGTTTTATGTGTTTGTCGAGTCTTGCTGCCATTTCGTCGAGCTGACGCATGACGATGATGGAACCAGGACAGGTGACTTTGCAATCAAGGTAGATGAAGCTTACAACGGTAACCTCCGCGTCAAAAAATGAAACGTCGAACGCAACATTTGCACCGGAACTTTCAACGAGTGCAGCTTTGGGAAGTTCTAGGTTTTTGGCACACGTCGCATTCAGATGGAAAACCAGCAGTGCTAAAGCAGTTGCAAGATAAAGTGCGGACTGTTTCATTGCACCGCCACCACAAGAGGAGCAGCAGCATCATAACCATTTACTGTAATGGCATATTGCCCGATTGTCGGCCAAGGTATGAGGGCAGCAAAGGTTCCATCTCCCCGGTTTTCTGCGATGAGCTCCCATCGCCATGCACCATCGAGCCTGTGAACCAGTAACGGCAATCGGCGGATCATGCGCGGGTCAGTGGGCCATTCGCCTTCTAACCTGATGAGCATCTTGTTCTGCGTATTGAATAGAGTTGTGTCATTGCTCGCCGATACAAGTTTTGGTGCTACCGGTAGAGGTGGTGCAGTTGATACAACTCTAAAACATGATTGTGTCCCTTCAAGGCCGGTTGTTGTCACGAGTTCTACCGGTCCATGGGGCGGCAGGCGTGCCACTGTTTCATAGCTGTTGGCGCCATCCTTTTTGAACCCGCGTTCCAACACGAAAAGTCCAAGAGCCTGCGCGCCCCTGAGTGGGGTCGTCGTCATGGGCGAAGTTGATTGGCTGTTGCCAAAGGTCAATACTGCTGAACCGCTAGGTGGCAAAACCAGAACTTGACCGCCATCTCCGATGTTAGCAAGAAGCGAAGGCGCTTTGATATTGGAGCTGACGGGGATCTCCAACTGTGCGGCGTCGCCATTGCCTGCGAGTACAGGACCAAAATCAACCAGTGTCAGTCCAGCGTCAGTACTATGGCTAAAAAACGCGTTGTTGCCAGAAATCCGCACTTCAGCAAAGTCGGCTTTCGTATCTTGCACACTTGTGATGATGCCTTGCACGGTGTCGACTAAAGCGATTTTATTTTCCGTGTTTGACCACACAACTGCCAGTTCTTGGCCCGCGTTTGCGGCAATGCCGTCTACTGCAAACGGAAGATCCAAGCGTTGTGATCTCAAGGGGTTTCGCCAATAGTGTAAGCTCGCACTTTTTGCGTCCTCGTTTAATACAAGGACGCCAGATTTCACGGTAGCGAATGTGCTCGTACTTGCAGTTGATTGCTGGCTGAACAATATGGCTTTTGAACCGAAGTCAACTGCAGTTACCAAGCCTTCAATACCTGACGTAACAGCGCGAATGCGACTGTCCACACCGTAAGTCACAAGTTCAATACGCTTGGTCTTTTGCGGAAGACGGATGGTTGAAATCGGTTGGCCCGCACCTGACAAAAGTGCTGCCCCTTTGTCATCCGCAACTGCAATGTTGCTGCCTAGAACAGCAAGTGCCGCAGGGTTTGCAAGCCCTGTTAACAGCAGCCGTGTTCCACCTGATGGATTGACGGCCATCACCGCGCCGGTTTGAGGCAGGAGCAGAAGAATTTCGCCCGCAAAAGCCGTAGCATCGATGGGCTGCTCAGGAAGCCTGGCGATAGAAAAAATGTTTGCCGCCCCCAGTTTCATCAGGGGATCAACGAAAGTCAGCGTGTTGTCTACATTCGCCGTCACGATGAGTTGTGAGGTGAGGTTTACATTGTTCTGGGCATAAGCCACACGAATTTCGCCGCTGCAGTGTTGATCGCCAGGTTTGCGAACTCTGAACCAAGCATTTGGTTCAAGATTTTCGGTATAGGGTTCTTTGGTTTCGATGTCCGTAAAGCGTAGTTTGACCTTGACAGCAGAGAGCGATCCAAGCGGGCCGGAGCTGCCGTCAAGCGCAGTTACTTCAGCCGTAGTCAAAACCTCTTGGGCACTTGTCTGATCTGATGCTGCCAACAGCAGCACTGCCAACATTAATATTGCACTGAAATTGTTGGCAGCGGTGCTTTTCATTTCGGTATAATTCTCAGCAAGCCCCACGCTCCACCGTCCACGTGTTGACGCGGCCCGTCGAACCACATGTAGTCGCCAGTGAGCGACGGCGTGCCCAAGGCGGCATTGAGGGTCTTGCCGGGTGCAAGCAGGCTGGTATGCCCTGATCCAAAGCCCGGGAAGATATCCGCATAGCTCATACCGATTGGAACAAAGGCCCGTTGTCGTGCCCTGCCTTGCTGGGCAATAATACGCAAGGACACTTCACTATCCGCTGGCATCGCAATAATGAGCGGAAGCGGCAGTGGTTCTAACCATGTGCTTGAGAACAGAGTTGCAGGAAGTGGCCAAGCTCCCAGACTGTTCTTAAGTGAGGTTATGTGCATTTCGCTTCCACAAATCTCGTTTGAAGGATCGTCACCCGCAAAGTAGACAGGGGCACCACAGAGACTTCTCAGTTCATTGGGTCCTAACCTTTTCGGCAGTCGGACGATAGCTTCTTCTCCAAGGCTTGCGTCGTTTTCAGAAAGTTTCCAGTAGCTAACATCTTTGTTTCTGACGCGCGCAAATAACGGAGCTGAAGAATAGTTCACTCCCTTTTCACCCCAGTCATAGGAATCGTCGCAAGCCGGGCAATCAGGTATTGGGCCGCCCACATAGCTGTCGTTGGCGCATGAGATTTCACCATCTTTCAAACTGCATCCGCCTTTGAAGTAAGGACGACGGCGGCCATCCCACAAGTTCAAGCCATCTTGCCAGAACATGGTACGTTCATGGATGGCACTACCTGGAATAACCGTGTCATAGGTTCCGTAATCGTCCATGTCCGGTATCGCAGCCAGTGTGACATCCTTCGTGTCAATCTGGGCTTGCAAATCGTGGATCGCTCCAGATGTCATGACTTTTGACCAAGTGAAGGGCACAATTGCACCGACCTCCGGAGGGCTACCAACTTGCAGGTAGGATAAGCGCGACAAACCGCTCGCAATAGCGGGCTGCTCAATGACTTTACGATCTGCATAAGACGCCGACATAGGTTCCACCAACAAAGCGCCGCCAAGCCCATGTGCGCCATGACTGATGGGGTCTGAGATGGACTTTACTGGCAGGGCACCATACGCGCGCGGTACAACACGAAGGTTCATATCACTTGCCAATGCTAGAGATTTCCTGCTGCCATTCAGCTCATTGTGGAGAAGCGAGGTGATGCAGCTTTGCAGCATCGCCATTGGCGGAGACGACGTGAGGGGCCCAGCCGGTTCATCGTTCAAGATTTTTTCTTCAACCGCGCAATATTTTCGGCCGAGGACGTTGACGGAAACTTCTCCATCTACTCCTTCCAAACACAAGCGATTGTCATTTGGCCAAATCACCAAACGGCGGGTTTCAGTTCCGCTAACATATTCGCAGCGGCCAGTTCCAAAGAGTTGATCGGCGATGACACCTTTGGTTGAGGGCTTTTGAATACGTGTTTCGAACTCTTGTGCTGCTTCATCTCCGCGCTTCAATGCGGCGTTTGCAATGATTGCATCAAGAAACTCAGCTTCAAATCCAATGTTTCCGCCAAAAAGCGTCATCACTGTCGCCTTTGGGGCAGAACCATAAGCCTTGGGTTTCAATGCCAGTTGCGGGTTGCGGCCCACAGGGTCTGGCAAATCGTTCACATTACTCATCACCGAGATTGGAACCGACAGGGCCAACGATGCACTTGGCGTAACTTCGCCAACATTGCTAATAAACTTTTCCTGCCCCCCATCAACCATCAACTGGTCTGTGTTGAGACGGGTGATGCGCGGCATCCAGGCGTCGCCCGGCACGTCGCGCAGGCCAGGATGGTTAGATCCAACTTGCGCTTCGAAATGGTTTCTCAGCATGTTGATGACGACAAGCCTGTGGCAATCGCCGGCATTTATGCGCAATGCATAAGGTTGCGCGCCACGCACCTTGACGATGTCAATTATTCTTTGCTTCAGTTTCAATGTATTGATGCCGAGGTTAACACTGCCGTCATAGTCGCCTCTTGTTCGATCCTCCAAAGACTTGCGGTCGGCATCATAGACCTTGTCGGCGGTGACGCCGATGTGGCTCAGGTCATCTTCATGGAGCGGCACCAACAAAAGCCCATCGGGATCATAAATGCCATTGCTCGCGTTATAGATGATACCTTTCAGCTTGGCATCCCGCATCACATCGCGGGCTGCAATAGCGACGACACCTGATATGCTTTGGGGGGCCTGATGGAAAGCGGCCAGCAGTTTATCCATGCCGACGGCTGCGCCACCAGATGAAAGCTCAGGTGCGGGCTTCTTGACGAATGGACAGGAAAGGCCGGGATAGTTCAGGTTTTCTATCTGAGAAACTGCGAATAGGACTTCTTTCTTCACACGCCTCGTGCTGAGATTTTCAGTTGTCGCAGCAGTTTCTAAGCTTGCAACTGCACCTCCGGGAAGAGGAAGCAGTCGCTTGCCAATTGGCGAGTCTACGGTCGAATTCTGATCCTGCACACGCTCATCAGCATATGTTCGAATGAGTCCCCAAGCACCATTCCAAAGTGCGTCTACCGTGCCAAAATGATAAAGATTGTCACGCAGGCCCGCTGAATCAGATCGGACTCTTTGCGCACTTAAATTTGCAGGAATCACGGTGTTCTCGGCTTGAGCACCAGAATCGCTGGAAAATTTGCCGGCGAATTCAAAGTGCTCGGAAATGCCAATCTCTTGGGCTGTTACATCACCAGCGACATTGTCGCATTCCGCCGCTAGCGTGCGATAACGTTCCAGCCACTTGGTATTTCTGTTGAGGCCAAATTCTTTACTGCCAAACCAGGCTGTATGCTGGAAGGGGCGGGACGCCATGGCAGCCTTCATGCAGTGCAACCAGCGTGTGGCTCCCGGCTTTTGGTTGGGGTCAGGCTTGATCCATGCGCCATATGCAAAGTTTTGGTCGACATTGCGCTTGAAAGTGCGGCCTTCCACAGTGAAGAGATGTTGCACTTCCTGCGCGCCCTGGATCAATCTGACGACCACACGCTCGTTGGCGTAGACTTCTAGAAGAGGCGTGCAAGGTTCGCCGTGTTCTGCCGTGCGGAACACCCTTGCCATATCACCATCGTCGCCCGGACGTTGCTTGGAAATACTGTCGGCACTGAAGCGGTTGGGACTCTTGAAATCTTTGCTGTCGGGACAAGCATCATCCTTGGTTATGCTGTTATTCGACAAGGCACTGGTTTGCCCGATACGCAGTGGTATCGGCTCATTTCTATAATTCACCAGATAGGGATCATGGTGAGTTTGGGAGATGGCTTCGGGGCGCTCCGGCGGATTGACAGGTTCTCCTTCATCTTTCCGTATACGCTTCGTATCTTTTTCGAGGTAAAGTTCAGCGGCGTTGAGCCATTCGCCATTTTCATCGGTACAGCGCACGGCATCTGCAGGTGAGAAGTCTCCTTCTTCTTTTGCTATGGATGACCAATTGCAAACGTCATCACGTTTTTTCTGACTTAGAGCTTTGCGTGCGTCAGCAATCAAACGGTCCAAACCGCGATTGTCATCGTCGTTGGTATCGATGTTTTTGAGATCTTTCTTCTTTCCGTCATAAAGCAGTGCAAAATCTGCAATCGACAAGGCGAATTCCCGGTAATTCAGATGATAGGGATCAGAATTGTCACTCACACCTGCGAGCTTCGACACTACAGCGCGGCTACCGACACCTTGTTCGGACAACTGCCCATTTGCGTCCAAATCCCCCTTGGCCATTACCAACGGCGGCTGCATTGGACAATTCGAGAAGAAGTGTTTGGTGTTACTGTCCAATAGACTGAGATCTTTCATCTTTGACTTGAAGCTGGCCTCAGCGCGCAGATATGCTAGAGGTTTGGTGCACAAGGGATCAGTCACCCCCCCGGCAATCTGCCATTCAGGCGTGAACACCGGTGGTATTGAAGTTCCATTCGCCTTGTAGACAGCTGCGGCCTTCAGTGATGGCTCAATCAGCAGTGCCGAATAGAAGCCATGTTGTTGAATGTTTGACGGGCCAAAATGGTCATGAGTGAACACAGTCCGCAAGGTGCGGTCCGCCGTAGGTGGCGCAAATTGCCCTTTATTGCCATCAGTGCCAGCATATTTTCCATCTTCACCTGTTGGTGAAAGCATGGGGTCAGCGAACCAGCGTTGTACTGTTGTCTGGAAACAGGCTTCGAAGTCGCTCCGTTTTAGTTTCCAAAGTTCTTTCTTCTTCAAATGTGCTTCTTGTTTGCCGCAAGTGAGATTCCAAGCCTCGCGACTTTTAACACGCAGTTCAGCTTCTTCGCTTGACTCGCCTGAAAGCAAAGCAGGGAACTCACCAATCGTGGCCGTTCCATTTTCGACGTTTTCATAGCCACCACCAGCCGCTTTTGCAGCCTTGATGCGCGCTGCCAATTCGTCTGGCGCGAACGTTCCATCTTCATAATTCCAGCCATTGCCGGACCCATCGGCAGAGGTGACATCAAACTTTACGAGATGAATGTGCTGGCCGATGGTGTCGGTTGGCACTTTCATTTGGAAGTCGTCACGCTCCAAATCTTTTGGCAATTCGTTGGTGTGCCTAAATTCAATACATTCGCCCGAAAAGGCACGGAAATAATAAGGCTCTTGCCCGCCAACAGGGTCTTCGATGAAATCCTTATAATCGTCGCTGTGTTCAGTTGAGACATTGATCCGCGCCTGCGGGTCATGCCAGCCTGCACGGTTGACCGCCATATCTAGCTGCACGGCCGATGCACGGAAGCGCCTGAACCCGGTGAGGGCCGGATCATAGGTCATGTTCGGTTCAACGCCAAAGAAGCCGGACTGCTCCTGGCTACGATCCTTTCCTGCCGCCACTTTTTCCCAATAAGGGAACGGACGTTTGCTACCATAGTGAAATGTTCCGTTTGCCCAAGACCGGAAACTGAAAGGATCGTTCATTGGCGTATTGGCCAGCGCGTCGGGAACGCCGCACGGGTCAGCAAAAGGTGCGCCAGGTTTTGCAGGCGCGCCGTTCACTGCAAAAAACGATTCAGACAAAGGCGCGTCCCGCTTCATCGTGAGTGTGCCATAAGCGGTTTTGGATTCTAAAGAGGCGGCTGTATTTGCGGCTTGCGCGCCTGGCACCGTTGCGTCCTTACCATCGACACGGAACAGTTTCAGTTTGGATGTCGCATCGTTCGCGTCAAGCAATCCATTGTGGTGGAAAGCAATTGCGCGCTTTTCAAGGGCGGTGCCGTTTTGTGGCAGCAGTCTAATTTGTAAATGATCGAATTCTTCTGTGAGATCGCCCAACGCCAGCTTTTGTGCAACTGATTTGGGGAATGGAGCTTCGCCTGAAGTTTTGCGGGCTCCGCCAATCACCACATGGCGTCCCAAACCGCCGTCTCGAATTGTTCTTTTATTCTGGTTGTCAACATCAACCGCTATATCAAGCGGCGCCTGTGGCGTGCGGTGACCTGCTACACCCGGGATGTAGAAGGGGTAGCCCGGAAAGCCAGCAACTTCATCATAGCTGGGTAAAAGTGGGGCAGCCTGATCCGGCAAGGGAATAATCCCTGGCACAGGTGTTCCTTCTTTTCCGGGAATTGCTGCATTCTTGTCATGCCAAAGTGCAGGCCCACTGTTGATGTTACCGACTTTGATCAGCGGTGTTCCGCCACGCTTGCCCTTTGGTTGGCTGGCAGACAATGACAACGCCTCCTGAAGTTGCCCATCAGCCAGCGTGCGTGTGCCGTCCTCAAGTACATCATGGGTACGCCACAGTTCCCACATGCCTTGCGCGAAATGCGGGTAGAGATGGCAATGGAAAATCGCGTCACCTGGCGTACGGTTGCGGTTGCCCGAACCTAGAGTTTCCCAGAATCCACCCTTTCCTGCGTAAGGCGTTTTTGGCCGATAGATGCTCATGCCGCCCTGATAGATATTATAGGACATGCCTTGCTGCGGACCAATGGTTTGACTGTCCAAGTAGGCACCGCGGTTTTCGTCATTTCCGGTGTACCATTGGTGCGCATGCAGATGAAATACATGAGTTTCCTTTGGCCCTGCATGGAAGTTCCTGAACACAATGCGGTCGTTCAAATAGGAATGATGAACGTTTGAGGGGTCGTCAGGGAAACTCTCAAGCAGAGCTGGGTCTCCATTGGCCCAAGACTTGAGAAAAAACTCCTCATAAAGACATTCAGCACAATCGCGTGCAGGGCCGATGCCCTTGCGGTTGGCCAATACAATTGAGCCTGCACCACTGGCACCATAATTGATTGCGAAACCATCGCGAACACCGGAAAATTGACCGAACTTTTCTAGGTCTTCGAATTCCTTGGTATAATAGGTTTTCAACTCATCATGAAAAATCACCACGAATTCGCGGAATGCCCCTTGCGACTGGCTAGATTTGTTGTAGGTCACAGGTTTGGCGGCAACGACTGCGTTGAGGTCGCCGTGTATAATCTCGTGCTTGCTAAAGTATTTGTGCTTGCCGGCTTTGCCCGCATCCAATTCAAATTCGCCCGTCCCGCAACTGCGCAGCATATTCAGGATTGGAACTTCCGCGGCGTTGCCCGCAGACACAACGCATGGATTTGATGCAGAGTACAACTCAGATTTTTCCGCAATGGCAACAGAGACAGTTTTCTCAAACTTGAGGTTTTCTTTGCGGCTGTGAATTGCGGCGTCTGGTGCATCGTTGCGCGACCACACCTCATCAAAAGCGGAATGCGTAACCTGGCTCCGGTAGAAGCTTGCCCCCTTTGGTTCGACAACCAGAGCGCCAAACAGTCCATGGGTCAATGATCCACCATTGCCTTGACCGCCGCTTGGCGCCGCCATGCTCTGAAACAGGTGAGTGCCTTCTTGTGTTATGCGATAAGTACAGGTGACGCTTTCATTCTGGCGGATGGCGCTGGTTCCACGACATACGCCCTCTTTGCCCGCTTCTTCCTTGATCAGTTCGAGGCCCGGCACAACAAATGACAAGTTACGTGTGAATGGCCAATCATCGCTGTCACCCGGGCCTACAGCTTTTCCAGACTTGTCGCCATTACCTGACTGGCACAATGGTTTGCCAAATGGCCCGTTTTCTGCAGCGATATCTTGTCCTGAAGTTACCTTGGCGCGCAAATAAGGCAATTGTGGCTGCGGTGTTCCGGAATTCATTTCAGTTTTGCAAAATGTCTCTGACACGCCCGGTGGCGGGCGGAGCAAATTGGTGACGTTGACTTGCAATATGTCACCCATGCGTGCACGCAGCACCAGTGGCCTTGGACGTTTACAATCCTTCAGACGTACTTGGCCTGCCAACAACGGTCCTAACCCTGCTTCAGTGCCAGTGAGTTCACCACAGTCTTTTGCGAGTTTAGGCTCAGCCAGCACGCCAACCTCGCTTGCCGTCACATCACGGCGAAGCGCAAAGATCATGCCATAGGGATCAAACGAACCAAATCGGTTGTAAACAATCAACTGGTCAAGCGCGACGATGTCCGCGTGTATTAATGCGGGTTTTTCCAATGTTGACGCTGTTTGACTGGCGGGGGCTTGTTGAGCGCGTCCTTCAGTTTTACTGAAACACACGGCCCACATAGAAACCAAAGTGAACAGAACCAGATTGTGAAGCTTTGGACTGCGTACAAAAGGCATAGCCGTCGCCCTCCCCATAGCGAGTTACCAGCCCCCTGAACGAAACTAATCTCACAACATGTGCTGCTGTCAATATGCCGAGTTCAACCGCATAGTATGTTTCATTCATCATGAGCAAAACAGATGGAAAATGTTCACACGCTTTCAAAAGAAAAATTTTGGGAGCCTGTCTGTTCTTGTGACAAATTGTGTTAAGTGTCGGCATTGTATGAAGCTCCTATCTTAACTTTTCGCTGGAGGAAACTTTCGCATTCAATGACACCTACACCACTAATGTTGGTTTCAAAGTGGACTT
>CAVZXJ010000028.1:0-134395 GCA_963779145.1 uncultured Alphaproteobacteria bacterium | reverse complement strand
ATGCGGTTTGTTTCTTTGCTTCTGGCTGCCCTTGTGATGCTCTTCGCCAGCCCCTCCGCCCACGCTGCGGGCAAGGTGGCGCTTGTTATTGGCAATGGTGATTATATCAACGCCAACCCGCTGCCCAACCCCACCAACGACGCCACGGATATGTCGGCGGCGTTGCAGGCTTTGGGTTTCACGGTCATCGGCGGCAACAATCTCGACTTTGCCACCATGGGTGCAAAGATTGGCGAGTTTGAAGACGCCGCGCGCAATGCCGATGTGACGCTGTTGTTTTATGCGGGCCACGGCATTCAGGTGAATGGTCGCAATTTTTTGTTGCCCGTGAATGCGAAGTTGGAGCGCGAGTCCACGCTGCAATTTGAAGCCATCGATTCCGAAACGATTTTGAACGCCATGTCCGGCCCCGGCAAAACCGCGATTGCGTTGTTGGATGCGTGCAGGGACAATCCATTGTCGCGCAGCTTTTCGCGCTCGCTCGGCACGCGCTCGGCCGCCGTGGGGCAGGGCTTGGCCACACCTGCCATTTCAGGCGGCGGCATATTGATTGGCTTTGCCACGGCACCGGGCGACACGGCAGCCGATGGCGATGGCCGCAACAGCCCCTTCACCACAGCCATGTTGAAACACATCAACACGCCGGGCCTTGAAATTCAGTCTCTGATGACGCGCGTGAAATCCGACGTTTATGCATCAACCAAAGAAGAGCAACAGCCGTGGCACAATTCAAGTTTGCGCAGCGAGTTCTATCTGGTTGATCCGGAAAAAACCGATGCTGCACCGCAGCCCGCAGCGTCATCGGTTGAAAGTGAATGGAATGCGGTGAAGGATACATCCAGCATTGCAGCACTCGATGCGTTCATGGCGGCCCACGCCGACAAGCCTGTGTTCGTGGCTTTGGCGCAGGAACGCAAAGATGCTCTGAGCACGGATAAAAATAATGCGGTGCTCGATGAGTTTTTGATCAAGAAAAACGCGCCGGAAAAAACAGCGAAAGATGTTGTCAAGGAATTGGTGCTCAATGATTTGGCGTTGCAGATAGATTGTCGTCATCAAAAGCGAAACGTGGGCTTACGCTTTCGAAGTTCTTTGAATACGGAAAATTGGCCAATGAAGGAAAAACAACATTTGTACTGCTCAGTGTGCCAACTGTTGATCTGCCAGCCCCTGCGAAAAACCCGGGGAAGAAAGTTGCCGCATTTAATTTGAAACAATCGGCCACGGCACCGACTTTGGACGTGCTGTTGTCATCGAATAGTGGGCTGTCATTTTCAGAAAGCGCCGCCACCACCTGCCGCTTGGACTGGATTGACCGCTGCCCCTTCATTCCCCAATCCCTCGTCGCCCAATTGGATGCCGCGATGGTGGAGCAGGGCATGGTGATGACGGAGCACCAGAGTAACTATTTCAACATCAGCCAACTGGCCGGCACTGAAAACTACATCGTGTCGAACAGTCCGGCCTATGGCGACGGCATTATTGCCATCGTTGCCGCAATCATCACACCCGAAGGTGAAGTGCTCGACATCGTGGGTTTCGATATGTCACACGAGCGTATCGGCGTGGAAGCAGGCGACACGGCAAGCATTGTCAACCTAACGTGGGCGGCAATGGAGGGTGGCGATGTCTATGCATCATTTGATTCCAGCTATCGCTGCACCGACCAACCCCGCAAATTCGGCTTTCTCACAAAGTTCAACTTGGCCGACCGCCAAGTGAAATGGGTGAGCCCCACCAGTGTGTCGGATGTTAATTTTGTTGTGGTTGATAATGCCCTCATTTCAGCAAACGGTGGCAGCTGTGTTGATGACTTTGCGTACAAGATCGACAAGGAAACGGGATCCGTTCTCGCGCGCTTCAAAACACCAAAGGCCATCGAACGCATGGACTATGCCAATGGCCAATTGATTTTCCAACTTTATGAAGGTGCAGCTGCCTATCAATTGGAGTAGCATTGCTGCTTGAAATATGACCCCGGCAGAATGTTGGATGAGGAAAAGTGCTGCTTACCTTTTTTGCGATCTTAACTGTCGTTGCATTGTTCCTCGCAATGTTGCGGTTAATCTTTCGCACGCCACAGCTTTCCAGTCGAACGGCAAGTTCAGTTCGCCCGAAGCCGATGCGCAGCAAACTTGCGGCTATACTGGCCCAAAATTCAAAGCAAAAGCCTAGCCTCACAGGCATTCACATCATTGACGATGATCGCCAAGCCTTTGCGTTTCGCCGTGATATAATCCGCATTGCGCAAAGCAGCATCGATGTTCAATATTATATGTGGCACGCCGATCTGACGGGCCAATTGCTGATGGGTGAATTGCTAAACGCGGCAAAGCGTGGCGTGCGTGTTCGGTTGCTTTTGGATGACAATACAACGGCTGGCACAGACCATGTGTTGCACGCCATCAGCCAGCACCCAAATATTGAAGTGCGACTGTTCAACCCCTTTATGTTGCGCAAACCAAGAGCGCCCAACTACATTTTTGATTTCCGCCGCGTCAATCGCCGGATGCATAACAAGTCACTGACCGTAGATGGTGTTGCAACAATTGTGGGCGGCCGAAATATTGGCGATGAATATTTCAATGCCCACGCGAACTTTAGTTTTGCTGATATGGATGTGTTGGCCGTTGGCGCTGTCGTCCATGATGTCGAACGATCATTTGATCGCTATTGGAACAGCGAGTCAGCCTATCCATTCGAGGCAATTGTTGGGAATATTCACAGTGGAAATGCTGCCGAGAAGCTTGAAGTATTTTCTGAAACCGACGCGGCGAAAGCCTATCTGGAAAAAATTGTGGGAAGTTCTCTCATCGATCAAGACAACCCGCTTGAATTCGAATGGGTGCCGGTGCAGCTGGTTGTTGATGATCCCGCCAAAGGCTTAGGCGATATTCCCCAGCACAAGTTGTTGGTAACTGGTTTGCAAAAACGCCTTGGTGAAGCGGCCCATGCGATTGACGTTGTCACAGCTTATTTCGTGCCAGGGCGCATCGGATCAAATTACCTGAGTGCCGCCGTCAAAGCCGGAAAAGCAGTTCGTGTGCTGACCAATTCCTTGGCCTCCAATGATGTCGTTCCCGTTCACGCCGGTTACGCACGCTATCGAAAGCGATTGCTGCGACGTGGCGTACTCCTGCATGAATTGCGGGCCAGTCAATTGGTGTCACCCAAACCAAAGCGGGGCAAGAAAAAATTGCCGCGTTTTGGCGCGTCAAGTTCAAGCCTTCATGCAAAAGTATTCGTAATGGATAAATGCCGCGTATTTGTAGGGTCATTTAATTTTGATCCGCGCTCACTCTATCTCAATTGCGAAATGGGATTGATGATCGAGAGTGAAAAGCTGGGCGCGCGCTTAACAGCCCAAATGGATCACTTCATCGAAACCCGCACTTATCATCCATTTATTGATACGGGCGGCCGTTTGAGTTGGCGTGATACTGAGAAAAACATCCACCGCATGGAACCTGAATCAACCCTAGGTCAACGTGTGGGGGCATGGTTGATCAGCTGGTTACCCATAGAGTGGCTGCTGTAATTGGTTTAGAATTTGACCAAATGATTCACAAAGCCACATGATCCGCGTCGCCTCCTACAACATTCACAAATGCGTGGGCACAGATCGTCGCCGCGATCCGCAGCGTACGCTCAATGTATTGGCGGAAATCAATGCTGACATAGTAGCGCTGCAAGAAGCAGACCTGCGCTTTGGTGAACGCGTCGGAATTCTTGATCTTGATGCAATACATAAGCAGACGGGTCTCGTCCCCGTTCCCATTGCGAATGCCAAACGCAATCATGGTTGGCATGGTAATGTTGTTTTGGTGCGTGAAGCGGCAGTGCATCACACCCACCAAATTGAATTGCCAGGGGTTGAGCCGCGTGGTGCTCTCGTGGTTGATCTTGAAGCGAAATCATTGCAACTCCGTGTCATCGCCACGCATTTTGGGTTGTTGCGTCGCTCCCGTGCCAAGCAGGTGGAAACTGTTTTGCGCTCAGCGCAAACGGCTGAAGGGCGTACGGTGTTGTTGATGGGTGATCTCAACGAATGGCGCATCGACAAGCGTTCTGGCATTTCCGGCCTTGAACCCATTTTCGGAAACTTTGAGTTCTTCGCCCCAAGTTATCCATCGCGCTATCCAGTTCTGGCGCTCGATCGCATTCTCTGCAATCCAAGGCAAAGTTTGCGCAACATTCAGGTGCATTCTACACCGCTGTCACGCAAGGCTTCCGATCATTTGCCGATCACGGCAGAAATTGCGATTGCTTAACCCCTCGCAGCGGCTTCGATTGTTGCAACATCGAACTTCGTCATTTGCATCATTGCCGCAATTGCACGGGCGCGTGCCCCTTCGTCAGGGCCTGATAAAAGTTCCATCATGCGACGCGGTGTTATTTGCCACGAGAACCCCCAGCGATCCTTCACCCAGCCACAGGCCATTGTTGAGCCGCCATCACTCATATGCGTCCACAAGCGGTCCACCTCGGCTTGGTCCTCACAGTAGATGATGTAAGAATTCGCCTCGGTGGGTTTGAACATGGGGCCAGCATTCAGCAATTCAAACTGCACGCCACCCAGTAAGACCGTGACCATCCAAGCTGAGCCTTCGGGCCCAAGTCCATTTTTATCATGGCGGAGGATGTGCAGAATTTTTCCGTCTGCAAAACCTTTGATATAGTGATTGGCGGCAATTTCAGCTTCGCTATCGAACCACAACATGGGTGTGAGTTTTGTCATGATTAAAACCTCAAGCCATTGGTGTTCCGATTTCAACAAATTGAGCTAGCTGTTTGAGCGAATCCTGCCAACCCAAATGGCACATTTCCATTGGGATAATATCAGGCACACCCGCTTGTGTGATTGAAACATCTGTGCCGCAGGATACGGCTTTCAGATTAACAGTGACAATAATATCGCCTGCCAAGTTTGGATCATCGAACACATCATTGTAGTGCAGCTTTTCATTGGGCACGAGTTCCAGATACGTGCCTCCGAAGCTGTTGCTGCCACCTGAATCAAATTCGGTAAAGCTCATGCGGAATGTGCCGCCAACTTTTGCTTCCAAATGATGCACGGTGCATGTGTAACCTGCTGGCGCAATCCACTTGCACAGCGCAGCGGGGTCAAGAAACGCCTTGTAAACGCGTGATGGTGGTGCCTTGAAGACGCGGTGAAAATTGAGTGTATAAGGCATGGTAGGTCTCCTATTTTTGTGTGCTCAAAAGTGAAAATGCAGCGCCTTGCGGATCAATGCCATTGAGCGCCCAATTGCCGCCCGCCACTTCCATCGGCCCGAATGTGATCTTGGCTCCCATAGACGTGGCGCGGGCAACTGCAGCCTCAGCGCTATCGACATTGAAATAGTAATTCCAATGTGGCGGCGTTGGGTCATCAGCTGATTTGGTCATCATGCCGCCAATCAACTCATCACCAGCCTTAAACATTTGATAGGTGCCAATAGGGCCCATATCCATGGCCATATCTTTGGTCCAACCGAACATGCCCGCATAAAAAGGCCAAGCCTGTTCCCAATTACCAGACATCAATTCGCGCCAACCAATGTGACCGACTGTTCCCGCAGCAACGGGCGCTGGATTTTCACCGCCTTGATTTTTGAAAAGCAAAAATGTTGCGCCCGTGGGATCAGCAATCACAGCGAAGCGCCCAACGTCGGGGATATCCATCGGGGCTTGAAATATTGATCCGCCAAGTGTGACGGCCTTCGCCGCTGCAACATCAACATCATCGGCATAAATGTAGCCGTTCCAGAGTGGTGGCATATCTTTGGCATTGGGTGGTGGGGGCATCATTCCCCCAATTTGTGTGCTGCCTTGAGTAATGATGGCATAGTCCATGCCGGGCATGCCACTATCTGCAACGCTCCACCCCACAACATGGGAATAGAACTTGGAAGAAGCCGCCATATCTGGCGTCATAAGATCGTACCAAACAAATTTTGACATGATGTCCTCCTTGGATCGTTGATTAAGAATTCGGCATTTGCGACATATCCATCACGAAGGGCTCCCAGCGGTGACCATCGGGGTCAGCAATCGTGCGCTGATACATGAAACTGAGTTCGAGTGGCGGCGTTGGTTCTGAACCACCCGCCGCAAGTCCAGCCAGAACCTGAGCATCTACATCTGCACGATCAGCGCATTCAATCGCGACTGCAAAACCGGGTGCCTTGTGTGCATCGGGAATGGGGGCAGCGCTAAAACCTTTGAACTTCTCGTGCGTGAGCAACATCACATAGTTCTCTTCGCTGATAACCATGCATGCAGCAGTTTCATCACTGAAATTAAAATTCTGTGTGAAGCCCATCGCAGAATAGAAGGCGATAGATTTCTTCAAATCCGAAACAGGTATGTTCACGAAAATCTTCTTACCCATCGTCAATCCTCCTTGGCGTAGTGGAATAGCAATTCAAAATATCGTCTCAAATGGATGATCGAGTCATGGGCCAGTTGCACATCATTGCGGGCTTTGGCCAAAATGAACGCACCTTGAATGACAGCTTGCGTGTGCAATGCCAGCGACTCCGCTGACCATGTTGCGTTGGGGGCGTGGCGGGCCTTTGCCGCTGCAATCATGTCACGGATTGTTTCGGCATGACCTGTAATGCCAACATTACAAGCCTCGCGCAGGGCAGGGTTAGTTTCAAATGTTTCCTGCACTGTAGTGCCCAGCAAGCACGTCACATCGGGCAAGCCGCCCATCTTTAGAAGCTGGGCACGAAAATCAATGTAGGCGATCACTTGATCAAGTGGGTCTTCGTGATTGTGATAGTCGGCATTGGCAAACAGTGCGCCCGTGTTCGCATTCCAAAACTGCGTGGCAGAAATGGCGGCCTCTTCCTTGCTTTTGAAATGGTGGAAGAACGCACCCTTGGTTACGCCTGCTTGTTTGCAAAGGTCATCAACCGTCGTCGCACCGTAACCTTTGGTGCGGATGAGTTTGAGGGCTGCATGAAGCAGTTTTTCGCGAGCAGAAGGTGGGTTGCGGTCCATATCAAAACATTACCAACCAGTTGGTATGTGTCAAGTGGATTCAAAGAAACCCAGCAACAGCTGCCGCCACAACCAAATAACGCACCAATTTGCCCAAATCCAACAATACCCACGAATACCCAAAGCCGCTCTCGCAGCACACCTGCAAGAACCGTGAAGGCGTCACCCACAATCGGTAGCCAGCTGAAAAACAAGCACCAACGGCCCCAACGCTGATAATGCACCGTTGCCTTGTCCAACTGAGCTAGCGTGACTGGAAACCAGCGGCGGCTCTTGTAAGTCTCAATGCCCCGTCCCAACGCCCAATTGACCACAGCGCCCAACGTATTGCCCAATGTGGCCACAGCAAGCAGGCTCCACCAAGCCTCTTCACTCAACGACAAAAGCCCCGCCAAAACGGCTTCGGACTGCACTGGCAAAAGCGTAGCCGCAAGGAAGGCGATGGCAAACAGGCTGGCATGGGTAAGCAGTGAGGTCATGGCTGCCATCCCCATACAAAAATTTAACCTGCGCAGCGACGGAATTTCACCGTAAAGTCGTCTTATCTGCCAAAGGACATCATGAATCAGCAAAATCACCCAACGACCGCCGAAATTGAAACCGCTCTTGGCCTGTCCACGACCACGCGCCGCAGCCGGTTGGCAAAACGTGTTATGTGGGGTCTTGCCCTGCTGGCGGTTGTTCTGGGCGGCTATTGGCTTTACGCTCGGCAACAGACTTCAGCTTCAACCATCACCTACGAAACCGTGCCCGCCGCCGTGGCAGATGTGGTGGTCACCGTGTCAGCCACGGGAACAATCCAACCCATCACACAAGTCGATATTGGTTCGGAAGCTTCAGGCGTGGTGCGTGAAGTGTTGGTGGATGAAAATAGTTTAGTGAAAACCGGAGATGTGCTGGCGGTACTCGATACGACACGGCTTGACGCCCAGCGCGCCCGCATTGCTGCGCAACTCTCTGCCGCCGAAGCAAGATTGGTCGAAGCCAATGCTACACTGTCGGAACGCCGTTTAACCGAGAACCGACAAAAGTCTCTCCGCGCAAAAGGGCTTTCCACGGGGCAAGATATGGATACTGCCGAGGCCGCTACCTTGCGTGCGGACGCGTCGCTCGTGGCCGCCAAAGCAGACATTTCAGCTGCCAAAGCTGACCTTGCCATCATCGAAGCTGACATTGCTAAAACCCGCGTGCTGTCACCCATCGAAGGCGTGATATTAAAACGCAGTGTGGAACCCGGCCAAACTGTAGCTGCATCCTTGCAAGCGCCTGTGTTGTTTCAAATTGCACAAGACTTAAAACGCATTCAACTCGAAGCCGCTGTTGACGAAGCCGATATGGGCACCGTGCAAGTGGGCCAGTCTGCCACATTTACAGTTGACGCCTATCGCGGACGAAACTTCCCCGCCCGCATTGAGCGTTTGTCCTTTGCACCGGAAACTGTTGATGGTGTTGTCACCTACAAAGCCATTCTATCAGCGGCGAATGAAGACCTCGCACTCCGCCCTGGCATGACGGCAACGGCCCGCATTGTCGTAGAAGAGTACAAGCAAGCCCTCACTGTGGCCAATGAAGCTTTGCGTTATGCGCCACCCGTGCAACAGGCGTCTGAAAGTTTTTCGATCACGCGCATGTTCATGCCGCGCTTTCCCCGCGCCCAACGCGGCAAACGTGAAGCGTCGAGCGATGGCACGCGCAATATCTATGTGTTGACCAATGGCGCGCCGACAGAAACCAAAATTAAGACTGGCGCAACTGATGGCAAAGTGACAGTCGTTGTTGAGGGTGAATTGAAAGCTGAT
The DNA here is from genome assembly GCA_963779145.1 of uncultured Alphaproteobacteria bacterium. GTDB lineage: Bacteria > Pseudomonadota > Alphaproteobacteria > Rhizobiales > Aestuariivirgaceae > Aestuariivirga. The sequence goes on along the minus strand of CAVZXJ010000028.1, from coordinate 125,585 downwards.
GCACCCGTCATCATTGCCCAAAAGCAAGCGCGGCAATAACCATGCTGGCACTGCGCGGCATACAAAAAATTTATGGTGAGGGTGCCGCCCGCGTGGTGGCGCTTGGTGGCGTTGATGTGGATGTGCACCAAGGCGAATTCATCGCCATCATGGGCGCATCAGGGTCCGGCAAGTCCACCTGCATGAATATTCTGGGCTGTCTTGATCGGCCCACGTCCGGCAGCTTCAAATTTCACGATGTTGAAATTGCAACACTCGACAATGACGCGCGCGCACTGTTCCGCCGCAATTATTTGGGCTTCGTATTTCAAGGTTTCAATTTATTGGCCCGCACCACAGCACTGGAAAATGTTGAACTGCCTTTGATTTATCGCGGAATGCCGCGTGTGCAGCGACACCAAGAGGCGGCCCGCGCCTTGGCGGCCGTGGGCTTGGAAGGCCGCGAAAATCACACGCCAGGGGAACTTTCAGGCGGACAACAACAACGCGTGGCCATTGCCCGCGCCATTGTGACCAACCCAAAAGTGTTGCTGGCCGATGAACCCACAGGAAACCTCGACTCTGCCCGCAGCCACGACATTATGAAGCTGTTGCAGAATCTGAACCGCGAACAGGGCCTCACTATTTTGATGGTGACACATGAGCCTGACATGGCGAAATATTGTTCGCGCCACATTGTATTTTCCGATGGTCACATTGTCGATGATATAAGGATGGCTGCCTGATGCTGTGGGAATCCGTCAAACTGGCCCTTCGCACAATTCGTCGAAACGTCTTGCGCTCGTTCCTCACGTTGCTCGGCATTGTCATTGGTGTGGGAGCGGTGATCGCACTTGTCACCTTGGGGCAGGGCACCACCGACAAAGTGAAAGCTGACCTTTCAAAGCTTGGCAGCAACATGCTCATAGCGCGGCCCGGCTCGTCTACACCAGGTCCTCCTTCAGGAAATGAAAGCCGAAGCTTCACAATGCGCGATATTGAAGCCCTGCGCTCTGGTCTCCGCAATGTGCGCGGTGTTGCACCATCATCCAACAAACAAGAAAAAGTTGTTTATGGAACGGCATCACTCGACGCCACGATCACGGGCACAGAGCCTGATTATTTTACGGTGCAAGATTGGCCACTGCTCACGGGCAATAGTTTTTCCGAAAGCGATAGCCGCAGCGGCACCAATGTCTGCGTCGTTGGCGCTACGTTGGTGAAAGACTTGTTTGCGGGCGTTGATCCCTTGGGCGAGACCATGCGTGTTGGCTCCATGCCCTGCACGGTGGTTGGTACGTTATCGGCCAAGGGCCAATCAGCATTTGGCTCGGACCAAGACAATACTGTTGTCATGCCATTGCGCACCTACTTGCGCCGCATCGCTGGCAACACCCGCATTTCCACAATTGCCATTTCAGCCAACACACCTGACGACTTGGCACCCGTGCAAGCAACCATCGTTGATATTCTGCGCGAAACCCGCCGTGTGGGTGAAAATGAAGATGATGATTTTTCAGTGCGCGATTTAACGCAACTTGCCTCCACCATGTCATCGACAACGTCACTGATGACGGGTCTGCTGGGGGCCGTGGCGGCGGTGAGTTTATTGGTGGGTGGCATTGGCATTATGAACATCATGCTGGTGTCAGTGGCGGAACGCACGCGTGAAATTGGCATTCGCTTGGCCATTGGCGCATTGGCCCATCAGGTATTGACGCAATTCCTCGTCGAAGCCGTGGTGCTGTGCTTGTTGGGCGGATTAATCGGCATTGCACTGGGCCTAGGGCTGGCGTGGGGCGGGGCGTCACTGTTGCAAGTGCCGTTCAACGTCAACATGGGTGTTGTCATTGGGGCCTTTGGCTTTTCGGGTCTCATTGGCTTGGTGTTCGGTTTTTTCCCCGCCCGCCGCGCAGCTATGCTCGACCCGATTGAAGCTCTGCGTCACGAATAGAATTTGCCACATTTCCGTCGCTTGAAAAATGCTATGGCTTTCGCTCAATCAACAAGGCCTAAGACGTGCGCATTTTTTTATTCATCAGCCTATTGTTTTGGCTTCCGCTTGCAGAAGCCCAAACGATTACATCCTCCAATGTTCAAATCGAATGGAAAGTGGCCAATCGCTTTCGGCTGTTCCGCGATGCTGAAACCTTTGCGGCCCATGAAAAGGCGTGGCGGCAATATTTGATTCACATTGATAGTGCCGTGAAAGACGAAGAGGGCCGCAAGCGCCTGCGCAACACCAGTTCCGTCGTCGGCAGTGAGCACGTGTTGAACGACCGCTACATTCCTTTCACGCGCATTCTACGCCGTAATTACGACCCCATGGGTTGGGCTGCCCGCCATGTTGATGATACGTGCTGGAGCGCGAAAGATCGCCAGCACTCCGCCTGCGGCAGTGTTGATGATTACATCACGCCAAAATCCCATGAGGTTGTCATGTGGTTGAAGCCACTTGAAGGCGGAAAACTGATTTCGGAATACAATTGCAATTGGCAAGTTGATGGTGGTGCGCCCACCACGGCACCCTGTGATGAAGCCGTGTCGCTCAGCTTGCCTTATCCCAACGGGGGATCAATATCCGTTGGTGTTGAGGGTGAAACGCCCATCTCCACTGATGTTCAAGTCAAAGACTTGCTGATCGTGGGCTTAGGTGACAGTTTTGCGTCAGGCGAAGGCAACCCCGATGTGCCCGTGCGCTTCGACATTAATCGCCGCGCCCGCAATGTGTACCCCAAACGCGCAGGCACTGACGCCCGCAGCAATGCCCAGTGGATGGATGAACTCTGCCACCGCTCGCTTTATGGCCATCAGTTGCGCGCCGCCCTGCAAGTGGCCATTGAGAACCCAAAATCATCCGTCACCTTTATGGGCTATGCCTGCTCCGGTGCTGCCATTGATGAAGGCATTTTAGGCCCGCAAACCTATGTTGATTATGTATCAAAAGGCGATGCCGATGGCCCCCGTGCCGTGAGCGGTGGTTCCAAAGATACGCAATTGCGCTGGTTGCTGCGCGAACTCTGCAAGGAAAAGCCAGACCAGAACGATGGCATTTGGACCTGCCCCGGCAATGCCTATCGCCGCAATGTCGATTTTCTATTGTTGTCAATTGGCGGCAATGACATTGGCTTTTCCAACCTCGTCGGTTGGGCCACTTTGCGTGATTCAACATCAGCGTCCTTGGCAAAGTTTTTCGGAGCAACCGTTTCAGCCAAGCAGTTTGCTGAGAACATGGTGGAAATGCTGCCGGGTGCCTATGCCAAGTTGGCGCGCGCCATTGAAACCTCCATACCATTACGCAATGGCGAACTGGGTTTTGATCCCTCGCGTGTCGTATTGACAGCCTACCCTGATATTCTGGAAGATGAGAGCTGGTAAAATTTGTCCTGCTGGCGAAGAAGGGCAAGATGAAGATTTGTTTGCTGCCAACCAATCGTTGGATGCATTTTCGTCGTGGCTTGTGGTGACACCAAAAAAATTGGAACGCGCCCATGGGCAGTTGGAAAAATTGCACACTCGCATGGGTGAATTGGCAGAGGACCATGGCTGGACCTTTGCTGCTCGCGCCTATGGTGATCGTCCATTCCGCGGTCATGGCTTTTGTGCGCAAAACCCTAAAACCAAAACAGACCCGGCTGAAGTTTTAATGCTGCCCTGTTGGGGCAAGGCGGACCGTGATACGCAAACCTGCGGCACCAATCTCTCCGGTAAAATTCGCGACTGGCGTCCCTATAATCCAGATACGGAGAACTTCCCCTACGCGTTACGCCAACGCTGGGTGCGCAGCTTCAATGATGCGTGGATGGTCATCAATCAAAAGGTACTGACACGGGACGGCAAGATTGATGAAGATGGTTCAGCCCGCGTCTTTTCAGAAACCACAGGGGCCATGCACCCCACAGCCGAAGGCCATGCCGCCATGGCCGATGCCATTCTGATGGATTTGCGCCCCGCCTTGCGGTCTGCTTTGGGCACCGACGACAACTGAATCAAAAGACCGGCGATGGTTCTGGGCATCGCCGGTCCAGTTGATTTACAGCAGAGCGCCCCCAATGCCGCAAAACAATATCCAAGACCAAACATCAGGCGACAGCTTACCGTGCGTATTGGAAAGCTGGTCTATCCGGGGAAGATGATTGATTCTGAATAGTCAATCTAAGTTGACGAAACTCATGTAGTAACTCAACCTGATAATGTCAAGTTGAGTTTACAGAAAAAATGATTAAAAGCGCTTTTAATATGAAATATTACACTGAATTATTGGCCCGAATAGAAATATTGACACGATTCCAATGCCTTGCTATTCGTCAACCATGATTGATAAAAAGCAAGATCTTCGGGGGCTGGGCATTCGTAATCTTACGGCAGAATTTTTAGGTGCGCTTGATGATCGCTATACGGCAATGCGCAAAGGCACCCGTTATGAGAATGTCAGACAATTTGATGGGCGGGTCTTTGTTGCGGCCACGCGTGAAGGTTTGACCGAGTCCGAAATAGCCCGCGCTTTCAATGTCACGCGTCAAGCTGTTCATGCTTCAGTCGAAAGGTTGATCGCGCTAAAACTGCTGGAGCGCCAAGCCATTCCCGGCAATCGCCGCGATAAGCACATCGTTTTGACCGAGCGCGGTCAACACGCCAAGCAAACCGCCAGTCAACAAATTGCCGAGATCGAAGCTGAATGTGCCGCAATTATCGGACAAGAAAATTTCAAAACGTTCCGGCTACAACTCGAATTGATTGCCACAAAGATTGCCGCCGGCACGAGCCCTAAGCCACCGGCGTAAAATCATCCATATCGCCATCGCCCATCATGTCAGCAATGGTTTCAAACGCTTCACGCATACGCCAGCCCACCTTGGGGTGACCAAAACAAATCCGCACATGTTGCGAAGGTTTCCCCTGTTCCAACTCAAAGCGATTGCCCGGCGTCAATTTAATTTTGCGTGCCGCCATGGCTTGCGCAAAGCGATTGGGCAGCCAATGGTCCGGCAATTTAAGCCACGCATAGGGCGCACCCGGTGAACAGCGGAATTCATGCCCCTTGAACACTTCAACAAATAGACTACGACGTGCCGCAAGTTCCGAACGCGTACGCTCCAGAATGTCAGATGCCAAATCCGTCTCAATCCAATAGCGCGCAATCTCGCCCGTAATACCAACTGACCGCGCCGCCATGTTGCGCATATGCGAGCGCAACAAGCGCTCTTGCCCATGCGGCGATACGACAAAGCCGATCCGCAATCCTGGCGCCAAAGTTTTGGAAAGACTATTGATATGATAAGTGCGTTCCGGTGCCAGTTCATAAAACGTCGGCGGTTGCACCCGCGCATCCAGCAAACGGAAAATATCATCTTCAATGATCGTCAGATCATATTTTCGCGCCAAGGCCACAATGTCGTCACGGCGTTTCGCACTCATCGTATGGGTCGTTGGGTTTTGCAGCGTGGGTACGAGATAAATCAAACGACAGCCCGTAGTTTTGGCTTTGCGCTCCAGTGAATCCGGCAACATGCCATCGTCGTCCATCTCAACGGCGATAGGGTTGAGGTGCGTGTTCTTAAACGTCGTCACGAGTTGTGAATAATTGGTGCGCTCAGCCATCACGCCCACTTGGCCTTCGCCAATCGCTTCCAACACCGTGATCAAACCCAAATGCGCGCCTGCTGAAATCACAACGCTGTTTTCAGTTGTCTCAACACCGCTGCGCTTCAACCATTGCACGGCCATGGTGCGGTGCATGTGAAAACCTTCCGGCGGCGCATAGTCAAGCAGCATCAACTTGCGCGGGTCACGCATGATCGATTGCATCGCTTGGTCCATTTCCTCCGGCTTCACAATCGGCGGCGGAATAGCGTGGGACAAATCAATCGTGCCATCGCCATCTTGCGCCGAGGCGGCAAGAGAATTTACTTGTGGGCGTTTGCGAATGTAACTGCCGCGCCCAACTTCACCTTCCAAAAGCCCACGATTTTCTGCTTCACGGTAAGCCCGTGTGACGGTGCCTAAGGTCACACCCAACTTCCACGCCAAGTCCCGCTGTGGAGGAAGGCGCGAACCTTCTTGCAGCGTGCCACTGTCAACATCCCGTAACATTGCATCGGCAATGGCAAGGTACAAAGGCTTGCTACGGTCCAGCTCAGGTTGCCAAATTGTCATGGTAACAATAATCCAATTGTATGCATCTGCAATCAACGATATTGTACAAATCCAGCTAATACAAGGAAAATTGCGCTGGATATCAATTGATACAATCGATACAAATGGAGTTGAAAATGCGAGACTACATCCTCAGCCAAGCCCAATCCCGCCAAGACTTCGGTCTCGTCGCGACAGCAAAGCGCGTGGTCCGCAATTGGAAACACCAACGCGACTTGGCGAAATTGTTGAAATTGGACGACTATCTGCTGAAGGATATGGGCCTAAGCCGAAGCCTCATTCAGCATCTGGTGTTGCTACCACTCACAATGGACGTGGATTGGGAACGCGAAAGACTGCTGCGAATGCGTTGACTAAGGGCGAGGCTTTCACTATGTAAGACTCACTCTTACATCTTGAAAGCTTCACCATGTTCAATTTTGACCCCCGCCTACCGTCAGCCAAGGAACTCATCATTCTGGATATGCTGGCAGGCAAAAAAGAAATGTACGGCTTGGAGATGGTGCAAGCCTCCGGCGGCAAGCTGGCCCGCGGCACCATCTACGTCACGCTCATGCGCATGGACGACAAAGGCTACGTCACCTCGCGGCAGTTGATGGAAGAAAATGTATCGGGTCTTGCCGAAGCGGGTGTTCTCAATCACAGGGCTGGGGCAGCGGGCGTTAGCTGCGTCAAGATCAGCGCAAGCGGTATTTAGTAGCGCGGAGGTGATGGGCATGAACAAGCTGGTTTACAAAGCCACCATCTGGCTTTTCATTGCGTAGGCATCCAGAACGAAATCGATGCAAGCAAGGTGTTCCAATTGAATTGCTGTTATATGAGAATACCATAGGTGAAAATATTCATAGTTATCAACGGAATTTCTGGCAGCTAGTTTCTATTGAAGAATGATTGCATACAGACAGCATACAAGGTGTGGAAATTTTGCAATAATGTGTACGTGTGTTTTCAGTTATTTTCCAGAACTGTAATGTGCCGCGTTGGAACAATGTTCCGGGCCACCAGGAACTTATTGCTATTTGCAGAGTTTGTCTTTTCGCAGAAGGTTTTTCTGATGGTATATGCTGCCAATCATTTCAGACATGCGCGAAGAATACTTCGAAGCGCTTTCACAAAACCGCATTTGGAAAGCCCGTTGGGTTCGCATTCGTGGCACCTATTCTTTCTTCGCCGCAATCGGTCTGGACCGCGTCTTTGCTTTTGTGTCATTTTTCGTCAAAGTGTGGAAAAGTGTGAACTGAGGAGATTTGAAATGTCTGCACTGAAAGATGTTTTAGAACGCGCCCAACATTGGCCCGAAGGCGCTCAAGATAAACTCGTTCGGGCAGCACTGGTTATTGAGCAAAATCAAGATTCCGATTTTGAGTTTACGGACGAAGATTGGAAAATCATTGATGAGCGTATCGCCGGAACCGCGCGCGGAGAAATTGCGACCGACGACGAAGTAAAGGCAGTGTTCAATAAATTTCGTTTGACATGAGAGTTCGATTCAACAGCCAAGCGTTAAAAGATATAGATGAAATCCTCACATATTTGGCAGAGCGAAACCCCTTAGCGGCAGATAAACAACGATTGCACTTTGAAGTAGCTGCCGAACGTATTGGGCAGAATCCATACATTGGAATAGCAATACGCCGAAAAGATCGTCGGCGTATTGTCGTTGGTAACTATCTCATCGTTTATGGCGTGGGTGCTGATACGATCACAATCGAATACGTGCGCCACAGCGCCCGCAAACGCCCGTGGGAAAACGAGTGATTACCCCTTCAAGAAATAGGTAATCGTCGTCACCACGCGCACCTTCTTGTTCACCTGCTTTTCCGGCCTATCATTCGGAATCTCAATGGCCGGTGTAATTTCGATGATGCCTTGGTTGGCGCTTTGAATGTCGCCAACGTTGGCACCCGATTCAGCCGCAAATTTATCCGCAGCTTCACGCGCGCGCTTTGTGGCTTCGGTCAGCATTTCACCTTTGAGGTCGTTGACGTTGGTGAAGATGAAGGATGGTCCGGCATTGTAAGCGTCCGCTGAAAACACCACACCCGACTTCAGCAAATCGCCGATCATCTTGGCCGAGGCTTGCAACTTGTCCACGTCAGCCGAGCGCACCAGCAAATCTTCAGTCAACACAAAGCGGCTTTCTTCCGGCGTGCCTTGGGCATTGTATCCGGCAATGCGGTCTTCCACTTGAATGTTCTGCACCTGCATGTCGGCCTCGGTAAAACCGCCCGTCGTCAAAAACGCTTTCACGGATTTTTCCGACACTTCAAGTTTAACGCGTGCGTCTTCCAGCGTTGATCCTGTCGCCACAAAGCGAATGGGCCAGAAGCCAAGGTTGGCTTTCACTTCACGTTCAGACAGTCCTTTGACCGTAACAACACGGTAGCCAAGGCGGCTTTTAACGAGGCTTTCGCCCGCAAGATAACCGCCAGCCGTAACGCCAAGACCAATCAGGCCGCCAGCGAGAATACGAGATAGTGAATTCATGGAATTGAAAACTCTCAAAAAAGCGCCCCCGCGCTTCATGTACCAATTCTGCCAAACATTGTGGTGCCATGATGGCGGAGGCACACGGCACTTCAGAGTTGTTGCAAGATTTTCTCAAAACCCGGCGTTACCCGCGCGCAAACTCCATCTCCTGTGCCGATCCCATCGTTCACGGCGGAAAATATTTCTGGCCCTGCGCTGGTGATGTGACCATGCGCATGCAAGAGCTTTAGAATTTCGAGATTGGGAATTTCGCCTTCGCCAATCGGCACGCGGTGAAAAAGACAATCCTGCGCAACGGAACGCCCTTCAGGACAGGTGAGCGTACCGTCAGCGATTTGAATAGTATCAAATGTGCCAGGGGGAATTTCCGCAAACAACGCGTCCGTGCGCCCAACACGTGTGTAGTGCCACGTGTCAAAGATGATTCCGGTATTGGGGCGGCCAGCGTTTTTGATAATTTCCCACGCTTCGTCCATTCTGCTTAAGCCCCACATGGCAATTCCCTCAAGGAGGCACTTCAGTCCGGATTGCGCGGCCCTGTCACACATGCGAGCGAAATGTTCGGTGAGTTCGGCTGTGGAATAGCGGCCTGCTTTGTAAGCGCCGACAAAGTGCAAACGATCAACCTGTAACGCTTCGGCAATCCGGAACATGTCGTCGGGCGAAGTATCGAGGTATGGAATAATGCCCGGTTCCTCATCTGGAGATATGGCATCCGGCACCCAAGTTGCAAAAGGATCAAGGTAAGACAGCTTGACCCCATTATCGGCAGCGATGGCGCGAATGTCTGCGTCAGAGAGCCCCGAGGCCCGTGTCGCTTCATAGTCACGAGGCGACGTACTGATACATCCATAGCCAGCGCGGGCCGTTGCTTCGATACGTTCGCGATAAGGTACAGATCGAATGTTCGCAAGCCACATGACGCGCGCATGTCTATCGAGTGTAAGTGTCATGTTGAAATGCCTTCATTGAGAGTGGATCGGCCACCTTTCATCTGAGGGCTTTTTTCCGATTCCTGCAATTGCAAACTGGATTGTCGAAAACGATGGGACTGGCTTGTTTCAAATGAGCGACTTAACCTGCTATGGTTGGTCAAATCAGCAGGAGCCTTGCCCCATGAACAAGCCAACACCGCCCAGCCAGTGGGAACCTTCACCCAATAATCTTGAACCATTCTGGATGGGCTTCACGCCAAACCGCGCCTTCAAGCAGCGCCCCCGCATGATCGCACGCGCCAAGGACATGCATTACTATGACATGCAGGGAAAACCTGTGTTGGATGGTTCGGCCGGTCTTTGGTGCTGCAATGCGGGCCATTGCCGTGAACCGATCGTGCAAGCCATTCAAAAATCCGCTGCGGAATTGGACTTCGCACCAACCTTCCAATTCGGCCACCCGAAAGTATTTGAACTTGGCGTCGCGCCTGTCCACCATGGCGCCGGGTGACTTGGACTATGCCTTCTTCTGTAACTCAGGTTCAGAAGCCGCTGACTCAGCGTTGAAAATCGCCATCGCTTATCATCGCGCCAAAGGGCAAGGCACACGCACCCGTTTGATTGGTCGCGAACGCGGCTATCATGGCGTCAACTTCGGCGGCATTTCTGTGGGCGGCATGGTGGCCAACCGCAAGTTCTTCGGCAACGCCTTGGGCGGCGTCGATCATTTGCCCCATACCTATAATCGCAAAGAACAAGCCTTCACCCGTGGTGAGCCTGAATGGGGCGGCCACTTGGCGGAAGATTTGGAAAAGCTTGTTGTGTTGCATGATGGTTCAAACATCGCCGCCGTGATTGTTGAACCCATGGCAGGTTCAACGGGCGTGCTGCCACCACCAAAAGGCTATCTCAAAAAGCTGCGCGAAATTTGCGACACCCATGGCATTCTCTTGATATTCGACGAAGTCATTACCGGCTTTGGCCGCTTGGGCACGTCATTCGCGGCGGAACGTTTTGGCGTGGTGCCTGATATGATCACCTTCGCCAAAGGTGTGACCTCCGGCACGGTGCCGCTGGGCGGTGTCATGGTGCGCAAAGGTATCTATGATGCCTTCATGAACGCCCAAGACCACGTCATTGAGCTGTTCCATGGCTACACCTACACAGGCCACCCCATTGCGGCAGCCGCAGGTATCGCCACGTTGGACCTCTATCGTGATGAAGACATTTTCGCCAATTCCGCGAAAATGGAAAAGCCATGGGCTGATGCTGCTTTCTCGTTGCAAGGTCATCCACTGGTCGAAGACATTCGCACCATCGGCTTGGTGGCGGGTATTGATATGAAGCCGGTGCCGGGCAAGCCGGGGCTTCGCGCCTATAAAGCCATGGAGAATGCATTCCATGATTTTGGATTACTGGTGCGCATAACGGGCGATACAATTGCTCTGTCCCCCCCATTGATCATCAAGCAAGCCGAAATCAACGAAATTTTCTACGACAAGTTGCCCAAGGTCTTGGACTCCGTTTCAAAGCTTTAGGTCCAACTTCCAGTAGAAAACTGTCCAACTGGGATTCACTAAAGGCCAGAGAACGCGTACTCTCTGGCCTTATTGATTCGTCGGGGCGGATGAGGGGACGTTGGTTTGGGCAAAGACTGGCCGTGGCTTTTAGCGGGCGCAATACTTGTGGGCGTTGCCTTGAGTGTTGCGGCCTATGCACTTGGTTCTGGTTCGACGACAGTTACAATGCTGTCCGTCGCCTTAATTGCACTGGCCCTGGGGCAAGCTGTAGGCCTTATTCGAAACTATTCGAGCAGCGGTGTCGTCAGCAAAATTGCCGAAAGCCAAATTGATATTGTTGAAGCTGTTAGTCGTATGACGAACGACGCGCGTCGCATCAATGCAGAAAACATAAACCTCGCCCGCAACGTTGAGCAGTTCCGCATTGAGTCAACGGAACTGAACAACAGCTTGTCCGAAAGCTTTGCCGCACTTCGCCAAGGCCACGAAGCTGTTGCCGACAACCTGAAATCAATTTTGGAATCGCAACGCGAAATTCAAAGCAGCATCACTCGTCGCAATGAGCAATCTGTTCAAGCCCAGTCTGCGATCAACGAGGCCATCGCCCGCGAGCAAGAGTGGATGGCACAAATCAACGAAGCGCCAGCCGTTGAAGTTGCACCAGCACCTGCGGCACCATCGTTTGAGCAATCAGGCCTTGCTGATCAGTTGAACTTGGCGCTTGAGCCTGTGGTTGATCTCTTCACCTCGAACACCGCGCACTATCGTATGCATTTAGGCATGACCAATGAGCAGGGCCAAGATGTTGCCCACGATGTGTTCATCCACCATGCTGATCGTTTGGGCGTGCGGGATCAGTTGGACCAACACGTGATTGAACAAAGTTTGGCATTGCTTGAGCAACTGCGCCAACGTGACGCCTCGCTCTCAATCTTCGTACCTATCGGCGCCGTCACTTTGGCAAACGCCGAAGTCGTGCAGAATATTCTCGCAATGCTGAAAGCCCAGCCTGAACGTGCAAATGGTATTGTGTTGGATATGCCCCACGCCATGCTTGCCAGTTTGTCTGACGCAAGCCTTGAAGGCCTCGCAACCTTCGCCCGTGCTGGTGTGTTGTTAAGCCTGTCACAGGCTTCGATTGCTGGCGTTGATCTTCCATCGCTCAGCCGCTTGAATGTGCGCTGGATCAGCCTTGCCGCGTCATCGGTCGGCGTAGGCGTCCGCATTTCCGCAGGCTTGGCGGGCTTTGTGCAGTCGGCCCGCGCCATGCGCATTCAAGTCGTGATTTCCCATTTAGGTGATCCACGTCAAGTGCAAGGCCTGTCACGTACGGCACGCTTTGCATCCGGCCCCGCTTTCGCCATGCCTCGCAAATTGAAACGCACAGATGCAGAAGACGTGGCTTTAACGGCTGCTGCTTAGTTGTAAACAATGCAAAATCTTTCCGCGCGCTACCCCGTTTGGTTTGTTGATATTTGGGGCGTGGTCCACAATGGCGTGAAGCCATTTCAAAATACGGTTGATGTGTTGGCGCAGCACCGCGCCCATGGCGGCACAGTCATTCTTGTTTCAAATTCACCGCGTAGCGAAATTGGCGTCACCAAACAATTGAACGAAATTGGCGTGCGCAAAGATGCCTATGATGCCGCCGTCACTTCGGGTGATGTGACGCAAAGCCTGATGCGGGCTGAGCCATCCGGAAAATTATTTCACTTAGGCCCCGCCCGTGATTTGTCGATATTTGAAGGTGTTGCCATTGAGCGCGTGCCGCAAGAGCAAGCGGGTGCAATTATTTGTACAGGGCTCTACCATGATGACCGAGAAACGCCCGATGACTACAAAGAACTCTTGGCACAACTCAAAGCCCGCAATTTGCCCATGATCTGCGCCAACCCAGACAAGGTCGCCCGCAAAGGCAATCACCTCATGTATTGCGCTGGAGCACTCGCAGAAGCCTATCAGAACATCGGCGGTGAAGTGTCCATGGCAGGCAAGCCCTATGCGCCCATTTATGAGCGCGCTTTGGCGAAGGCATCAGAATTGCGCGGCACAACAATTGAAAAATCACAAATCCTCGCCATTGGTGATGGACCGGAAACCGACATTCTGGGCGCTGCCAATCAAGGTTTCCCCGTTGTTTATGTGTCCGGCGGCGTGCGCGACCATGCCGAAGATATGACATCGGAAAAAGCCCACATCCAAGCGCTCGTGCCCCATGCCAATATTCTTCTCGCCGTTAATCACTTGGAATGGGTCTGAATTTCCAGCCCTTGACTTAAATCTGTTGCGCGGCCAATTCCCCATCCCATGAAGCTCTTCCACCAGCATGACGCCTTTCCCCTGAATTTGCGCGGGGCTGTTGTTGCTATTGGAAACTTCGACGGTCTGCATCGCGGCCATCAAGCCTTGCTAAACATAGCCCGCGATATTGCCAAACAACGCGGCGTAGCTCTTGGCATCTTAACGTTCGAACCGCACCCTCGCAGCTTCTTCAAACCTCATGAGCCGGTATTCCGATTGACTCCTCCCGCTTTGAAAGCCCGCTTGGCAGCCAAGCTGGGCGTTGATTTTATCTATGCCGTCAATTTCAACGCCGATCTGGCCAACACCACGCCAGAAGATTTTGTGCGCTTACATTTGGTCGAAGCCCTTGGCGTTTCCCATGTTGTTTCAGGTTATGATTTCCATTTCGGCAAAGGCCGCAAAGGCAACCCTGACCTATTGAAAAGCCTTGGCCAAGAATTTGGGTTTGGTGTCACTTCCGTTGATCAAGTGACGGATGATGATGGCAACGCACCATTCTCATCCAGTTCCATTCGCTCAGCACTGCGTCGCGGTAATGTCAAAACCGCTGCCCATGAATTGGGCTATGACTGGACCGTGATGGGCGAAGTCGTTCACGGCGACAAACGCGGGCGCACCATTGGCTTTCCAACGGCAAATATTATTCTGGAACCAGGTGCCGAACCATTCCGTGGAATTTACGCCGTTGATGTGCGTGATGCTGCTGCGCGCACCTGACAGCAAACCATGGATGGGTGCCGCCTATTTTGGTGATCGCCCCACTTTCAACACCAACCGCACTTTCTTGGAAGTCTATCTGCTCGACCAAGACATCGACCTTTATGGCCGAACTCTTCTTGTATCATTTGTTGATGTGGTGCGCGGCGACAAAACCTTCAAAGGCATCGACGACCTTGTGGTGCAAATGAAATTGGACTGCGATCAGGTGCGAGAGATTTTGACGTCGCGGAACTGATCACTTCTTTTTCTTAGCAGCTTCGTCGGGTCCAGCAGACGATGCAAGTGCACAATAAAATAACGCATCTGCGCATTGTCGATGGTCTCACGGGCCTTGGCCACCCAAGCTTGCTGGGCGGTTTCATAGTTGGGAAAAAATCCCACCACATCCAACTTGGCCAGATCTTTGAACGTCACATCGGTCACGTCGGTCAATTCGCCACCGAATACGAGATGGATAAGTTGTTCTTTTGGGGCGGCGGCTTTGGCCATGTCAGAGATTCTCCACTGCTTTAAGTATTCTATCGTGCCAGCTTTGTTGCGCCGCAACAAGGCCCGGTTGGTGATGTTCAACTTGATTGAAGCGTGAACGGCGCACCTTTTTGCGTTGTGACTTTGCCACCCGTTTCCGTGACCAGCAAAACGCCCGCTGCCAAATCCCAATCCTGTTTGAAGCCAATAGAAATTGCCGCCGCATTTTGCCCTTCAGCGACCAAAGCAAAGCGCAACAACATGGGCCAGTTTGAACTGATTTGGGTTGAAAGCCCTAAAGCCTCAACGGATGTCTTTGCAGACTTCGGAATGATCACCGGTCCATCACTCGGTTCTGATGTTAAACGCACACCATTGCGAAACGCGCCGCCGTCTTTCACCGCATGAAACAGCACATCATCAACAGGGCAATAGATGCCACTTAAAATCGGTGCACCATCTTCAACCAAGGCCACACCAATGCCCCAGAAGCGCGTGGCATCGGCAAAGGCCCGCGTGCCGTCGATGGGGTCCGCTATCCACAAGCGCTTGCGTGTCAGTCGTTCGGGTGTGTCCGGTGTTTCTTCTGACAACCAGCCATCATCAGGGCGTGCCGTGCATATGATGGCTTTCAAACAGGCATCAACCGCCAAATCGGCTTCGGTCAAAACGGTGCCATCAGGCTTGTTCCAGCGTTTTGGATTTTTGCCATGAAAACCCATGGCAACTTCGCCTGCTTTGCGCAATGCATCGAGCAGCAAGTCGAGATCATTCATGTCAAAGTCCGGCAATGGTCATCTCGCCCAAATAGCAAGACGGCACGTTCATGCTACCGCGGAAAATCAAATCTGAAGCAGGCTCAAGCGCTGCAAACATATTCCGCAAATTTCCAGCAACCGTAATGCCGCTGACCGGGTAAGCGATTTCACCTTTCTCAATCCAAAAGCCGGAAGCGCCGCGTGAATAATCACCCGTCACCATGTTGATGGTTGAACCGATGAACTCTGTAACAAGCAAACCTGTTCCCATGTCTTGCATCATTTGCGCAGGGCTGCGGGTACCGGCTTCCACATGCAGATTTGATGTTGAAGCACTGGGTGGAGATGTCAGCCCGCGTGCGCCATGGCCCGTGGGAGGCAGCCCCAATTGCCGAGCGGCACGCAAATCCATGATCCAACTCGTCAACACACCCTTGTCGATAATGTTGCGCTTCACAGTGGGTAAGCCCTCGCCATCAAAAGCGCGGGAGGCAGACCCACGCAAACGATGAGGATCCTCTACAAGAGTGACACTCGGCGCGAAAATCGCCTTGTCCATGTCCTCTTTCAAAAAACTGGTGCCCCGCGCAATAGCAGAACCTGAAATCCCGCCGAGCAAATGCCCAAACAGGCTGGACGCCACACGTCGATCATAAATCACAGGGATGGTTTGCGAAGCAATCTTACGCGGGTTCAAGCGCGCAACAGCGCGTTCACCCGCCGTTGTTCCAATTTTTTCAGGCGATTCAACATCTTCAAAATGCGTCGCACCATGGCCATCATAGTCGCGCTCCATAGACGTGCCTTCGCCTGCTACAACAGATGCGCTGATGTTATAGCCCGTGCGTTCCCACGTTCGTGCAAATCCATTTGAAGCCGCCATGGCGACGTGTCGCCGTGATGCGCTGGCCGAACCACCATTGCTGCGCGTCACGCCACTTACTGCAAGTGCTGCATTTTCGGCGCGCAAGGCCAGCGCCTTTAACTGCTCCATGTCGAGTTCAGTGTTTGACACAAGATCAAGATCAGCAACATCGCCCACCAATTGCTCTGGTGCGGCGAGACCCGCGAACGGATCAGGCGGAGCAAGCTTTGCCATGGCAATGGCGCGGTCCACCAATCTTTGCAAACCTTCGCGCGTTAACACGCTGCCGCCAATCAAAGCCGCTGACTGCCCAACGAAAACGCGAAGCCCCACGTCCTGCGATTCCGATTGTTCAAGTTCTTCAATCACGCCATGCCGCAGCGATACGTCCTGCGAGCGTGAAGAAACGGCCATGGCATCGGCCGAAGTCGCCCCGGCCTTCAAAGCCATTTGAACTACATCTGAAGTTATCGACAATAAATCATGCGTCATCGTGTAAGGCTGTCCAATAAAAGTCCGGTGAGAAACAGAAGACCGAATGTGCGGTTGGACTTGAACAGTTTCAAGCACAAGGCAGAGTTCGCGTGATCAAATGTTTGTAACTGCCAAATGGCGTGAAGAGCAGCAGCGGCGAGGCCAAGGTATGAAAACAGACCAGCACCGGTCAGCCACAACGCGCTCACAAACAATAAAATCGCCGCGCCATAAAACATTGAAAGCCAAGGCTTGCTATTCGCGCCAAACAACAAAGCGGTAGATTTTACGCCAATCAAAATATCGTCTTCTTTGTCCTGATGGGCATAGATGGTGTCATAACCAATGGTCCAAGCAATGCCGCCGATATACAGCAATAAGGCGGACCAAGAGAGTGAACCATGGGTGGCGCTCCAGCCAATCAACGCACCCCAATTGAACGCAAGCCCCAATACAAATTGTGGCCAATGGGTGATGCGTTTCATAAAGGGGTAAACAGCGACAATCAAAAGTGAAGCAGCGCCCAGCACCACCGTGTACCAATTGAACTGCAATAGAATGACGAGACCAATCAAAGCCTGTGCACCCAAAAACAAGAATGCAGTTTTCCGCGAAATGCGGCCAGATGCGATAGGGCGGTTTTTGGTGCGCTCAACTTTGGAATCAAAATCCACGTCAGCAATATCATTCAAGGTGCAGCCAGCACCACGCATGACAATCGCACCCAGCAAAAACAAAATCGCATGCCATGGATTGGGCTGACCACCACCCGCCGCAATTTGCCCCAGCACCAACCCCCACCAACAGGGCAGCAGCAGCAGCCACCAGCCAATAGGGCGGTCCAGCCGCATCAATTGCGCATAGGGCAGGGCAGCACGAGGCAGGTAGCGCTCAACCCAATTTATGGGTTTTGCGTCCGCGATGTGAGAAGCGCTGGAATCCGTCATGGGCGGCGTGTTACACGACTGCCATGGCAAAAACCACACCTCGCTTACATGTCGCAACACCCTTGAATGAAGGGGCAGAATTCGCGCTTGAAAAAGAGCAGGGCCACTATCTCGTGCACGTTCTACGATTGGGCTAGCGGCGACCCCGTATCACTGTTCAATGCCAATGATGGCGAATGGTTGGCTTATATTTCCACCGTCACCAAAAAATCAGTCGAAGTGCGCATTGAACGCAATACATCTTCGGTCAAAGCCCCGCCGGATATTGATTATCTCTTCGCGCCGCTGAAACATGCCCGCCTTGACTACATGGTGCAAAAAGCAACCGAACTCGGTGCCCGCCGTTTGCGCCCTGTGATTACCCAGCGCACCATTGCCGAGCGGGTGAATTTGGATCGCATGAAGGCCAATGCCATTGAGGCTGCGGAACAATGCAATCTGGTTTTTGTACCCGAAGTTTTGGAACCCATAACTTTGGCAAAAGCCCTCGCCAGTTGGGAGCCAACGCGCCGCCTTATCTATTGCGACGAAACCGCAAGTGTGACGAATCCGATCGAAGCCTTAAAATCCCTAACCCCACCCGCTGCCGTACTCGTCGGGCCGGAGGGTGGTTTTACCATTGAGGAACGCCAACACCTCAAAAGCCTGCCCTTTGTCACGGCGATTTCACTTGGGCCTCGTATTATGCGGGCTGATACGGTGGCGATTGCGGCGCTGGCCTTGGTTCAAGCGGCCATCGGGGATTGGAAATCGTAATACCACCCATCACATTTTCTGACTTGTCCGATTGCTGCTTCATGCTTACATGCCACCCATAAATTGAGGACACAGAATTCGTGAGCGGACCAACACCTGACAACCCACAAGCCCGGGCAACCATTGAATCCAAGGATCAGATGATCGCCTATTTCGCCAAGGGCGAAAAGCCAAAATCAGAATGGCGCATTGGCACCGAGCACGAAAAATTCGCCTTCCTCACCGACACCTTGCAGCCTGTGCCCTATGAAGGCGCGCGCAGCATTCGCAAATTGCTGGAAGGCTTGCGTGACCGTTTCGGTTGGGATGGCGTTTATGAAGGCGACCACATCATCGCCCTCGCTGACCCTAAGGGCATGGCCAATATTTCATTGGAACCCGGCGGGCAATTTGAATTGTCGGGCGCACCCCTCGAAACCGTTCACGACACCTGCGCCGAAGTGAATGAACACTTGCAGCAGGTCCGCGAAATTGGCGATGCATTGGGCATTGGCTTTATCGGTCTGGGTGCAAGCCCCGTGTGGACGCGCGCCGAAACACCAGTCATGCCCAAGGGCCGCTATGGCATCATGGCGCCCTATATGGACAAGGTCGGCACTATGGGCCGTGATATGATGTTCCGCACTTGCACGGTGCAGGTGAACCTCGATTTTGCCTCCGAAGCAGACATGGTCAAAAAGTTGCGCACGAGCGTTGCGTTGCAACCCATTGCCACGGCGTTGTTTGCCAATTCTCCGTTTTTGGAAGGCAAGCCCAACGGCTATAAATCTTTCCGCAGCCATGTCTGGACTGATACCGACAAGGCGCGCTCTGGCATGTTGCCTTTCATGTTTGAACAGGGTGCGGGCTATGAACGCTATATGGAATATGCCCTCGATGTGCCCATGTATTTCATCATGCGCAATGGCCAGTTTGTGAATTGTGCGGGCGAAAGCTTCCGCAAATTCCTTGATGGAAAATTGCCGCAACTGCCCGGCGAAAAACCAACAATGAAAGATTGGGCCGATCATCTCACCACCATTTTCCCCGAAGTGCGTTTGAAGAGTTATCTTGAAATGCGAGGCTCCGATGCCGGCCCATGGCGTCGTTTGTGTGCCCTGTCAGCCTTCTGGGTGGGGCTGTTGTATGATCAATCAGCACTCGATGCGGCTTGGGATGTGGCGAAAGACTGGACCGCCGACAGAACGCCAAGCGCTGCGCGACGCGGTGCCGACACAAGGCTTTGATGCAACAATCCGTACACGGACGGTTCGTGACATTGCAAGCGAAGTGTTGAAGATTTCTCGCGCTGGCTTGGAAGCCCGTGGCTTTGAAGGTTGCAAAGGCAAACACGAAAGCAGCTTCTTGGATGTGCTGGACGAGTCCGTTGCGACCGGCAAAACTGCGGCAGACCAGCTGTTAGATTTGTACCACGGCCAATGGAACGGCGATATTTCAAGGGTGTTCCGGGATTTCGCGTATTGAGGTTTTAGTCAAACACCCCCTCCCGGCTTCGCCGTACTCCCCCACGCCTTCGGCGCAAGGGAGAAACCCTTTTCTCCCTCGTCGCGCAGCGATGGGGGAGTACCCGCAGGGGGAGGGGGTGTCTGATCTAAAATAACAATCCCCAACTAGGAAAATAACGCTTGACACCGCGCGGTCGTTGAGCTATAAACCGCAATACTCCAGACATGTATCCAGACTTCAACAAGCTTTTAACTTCGGAAGGCGTCGTTGGGTTTATTTGTGTGTTTGAACTGATACGAAAATGCGCAAGCTTCGTACTTCCAGCATGGCAACCACTAAATCCATCAGTGAAATTATAGCACTTGCGTGGTCCGATGACGTGTCTTTTGACCGGATCAAAAAGGACACCGGATTGGCGGAACGTGATGTTATCCGCATCATGCGGAGCAATTTAAAACGTCGCAGTTTTGAAGTCTGGCGGGCGCGCGTGTCAGGCCGCAAAACCAAACATGAGCGCAAAGCCTTTCTGATGTCGCAAGATTGAGTGATCAGGCGGAGCGCTTTTCAAGCTGTCTTACAAAGCGTTGCAGCTTGGGCCGATGCCGCAAAAACACGATGTAAATGCGTTCTAAACCAGCAAGTATCCAACGGTTGCGCGCTGCTAATCCCAGAGGCCGCAAAACTGGAATAGCCCGCCACATCGCCGCAAATGCCGCAGCACCAGAAAGCATCAGGCCATCTTCTTGCGCATGAAACCGCGCCAGAAGCTCTTGCGGGTCAATAGGGCAAAAGCTGTTTTCAGACGTGACATCAACAAACGAAATCGCCTGCCGTTTGTCGAGTTTCCGCATGACAGAAATTTCCCGCAAGCAAAGCGGACAACCGCCATCATACCAAACTGTTACTGCAGGATTTGCCATGATGGAGATTTGGAGATCAACGCGAGAATTAACAACGGCGCATGCTGACGCAGTCGACGATGTCGCTAGGCCGTCTTCATCTCAACACGTATGCCATGTGCTGTGGTTTCTGATGCATTGAATACGCGGCCAGCTGGTTGAGGAGCCATATGGACGACCAAACAACCTTTTCCGTCCCATGCCTCCAAGGCTTTGATGACATCACGGTTTGGTGGCAGTTGTGTGCCATCTGGCGAAATATCGTGCACTGGAGGTTGGATTTGGTCGAGTACAAAAACTGAAGGCCATCGATGATGATGCACAGGTTCTTCATCTTGTGGAGCCAAGGTCACTTCGAGAACACGTAGCTTCTCGTTTTCAAATAAAACCTTGTGATGTTTGGGAGCTGCAATAACTGCGTCCAGACCGGGGTCCCAAGTTGATGGGTCAGATGTAGTAACAGTTTGTTGGTTTGCCATGGTGTGTTCCTCTCTTGCGAAGAAAATGACGACACTTGCAATCAGGCACCTGTTAAGCGTTCTAACGTCCCCACAGGATTGCTAGATCGGTAACTAGTTTTGCGCAGCTATCGCTAAATTGCAAGCTGGAACCTTTTTCTCTCACTCCGCTGCAATCGCAAACCGTGTGCTCTGCAAGCCCTCGCGCACATGTTTCGCCAATGCCTCTACGGCTGGGTTTTTCCGCCCGGGTTTGAACACCAACCCAATATCGAACGTGCCCAATTTCGGAAAGCCGTCGGCTTCTGTCAAAATCCGCATGCCCGGCCGCATGCAGATTTCGGGCATGACGGCGACGGCGAGGCCTTGGACGACGGCGGCGTTGATGGTTGAGGCGTTGGGACTGGCATAGGCCACGCGGTAGGGGCGGTTCATGTTGTCCAAGGCGTCGGTCATCATATTGCGCCAGCAGCATCCATTGGGTGCCACGGCAATGGGAATGACGGGCAAATCATGGGCGGCGTGACGGGCAGACGTGGTCCACACCAGTTCTTCTTGCCGGATCACATCCGTACTTTCAGCCTTGCAGCCGAAGGTGACCACGGCAATGTCAATTTCGCCGCGCGCCGTGCGGCCCACCAGTTCGCTTGAGGGCACGCATTCGACGTCCACTGTGACTTGCGGGTGGGTGCGGGCAAAGCGTCCCAAAATCACGGGGAGAAAAAATTCGGCATAATCATCCGGCGTGCCAAAGCGCACGGTGCCGGTAATGTCAGGTTTGGTGAAAGCGGAGACCGCTTCATCGCTCAGGGCCACGATGCGCCGCGCGTAATCAATCAGGCGCTCGCCGTCGCGCGTGAATTTGGTGCCGCGCCCATCTTTCGAAAACAACGGGCGGCCCAGTTGTTCTTCCAGCCGCTTCATTTGCATGGAAACGGCGGATTGGGTTTTGTTCACTTCATCGGCGGCACGGGTGAAACTGCCGGAATCCGAAATGGCGAGGAAGGTCTTCAACTGATCGACATCTAAATGGGGCATCATGATTACATCACTCCAATTGATGGATAGTATAAAATACATTTGTTGGATTGATCAATAGAAATCGTGCATATTCAGACCATCAGCAAACGATAGTGTTTGAAATAAACCATTGAAACAGCAGAGAAATTCACATTTCTGTTGAGAGGAGAACTTGTGCCATGTCCTACGATCTCAGCCTTTCCGCCCATTCCGCCCAGACCCAGTCCCAGGCTGGTTTTCTTGCTCGCAGAATTGAAAATTGGCGGGCCCGAAAGTCAGTGCGCAGCTTGTTGGAACTTGATGATCACCTGCTACGCGACTTCGGAACCTGCCGTTGCGAAGTTGAATGGGCTGCTCATTTGCCGCTGTCAGTCAATGCTGTGTTGGCATTGGATGAACGCACGCGGAAGGGCGGGCGGGGTTAAGGACCTCATCCGTCTCGCGCTACTCGCGCGATCCACCTTCCCCAGAGGGGAAGGGACAGCAATGACATTCGTCGCTTCTCCTCTGGAGAAGCTGTCACGAAGTGACTGATGAGGTCCCTCCGTTATCTCCGTCTCACCGACCGCTCAACCGAGTCCAACAAAATATCGGCATCCGATCCTTGTCGGGTGCCGCCGCCTAACACGTCGTCGAGCGTTTTGCGGCCACGGGTTACTGCTTCTTCTGTTGGCTGACGTGCAGCACCACCGCCCAAAATGTCGCGCAAGATGTCGCCCATTTGGTCTTGTGGAATTTGCTTCACCACAACGCCACCTTTGCCACCATTGAGAATTTCGCCGAGAATATCTTCAAGCGATCCACCTTGGCCCGTTGGGGCTTGGCGTTGTTGAACTTCGGGCTGTTGTTGCTGTTGTGCGCCACCGCCTAAAATGTCGCCCAGAATATCACCCAATCCTCCGCCAGCACCGCCCGATTGTTTTTGACCACCACCGAGAATGTCGCCGAGAATATCACCAAGGCCACCGCCGCCTGATTGCGGTTGTTGGCGTTGTTGGCCACCACCCAATACGTCGCCGAGGATATCACCCAATCCGCCACCAGAGGCACCCGTACCTCCGCCCATCTTCTTGGCCACTTGCCCCATGACGATGGAGGCGACGATCGGCAGAAGCTTTTTCAAAACAGCTGCACCAACACCAGATGTGGCTGACAATTGTTGCGCCACTTCGCGGCTTGTATCTTTTGAACCAAAAATTTGTCCTAAAATTTCATCACCCGATGATTTGGCATTGTCGAACTGCACGGCATTTTCATCGTCGAGCACAGCACCACGATTGCCATTGAGCACGGACCCTAAAATATCCTGCAAGCCTTCTGGGCTTTGTGCATTGCGCCGCATGCCTGCTGCAACAACGGGTGCCAAGGCATCCATCGCCGCGCGGGTTTGTTCTTCGTTGAGGCCGAACTGGCGGCCAATTGCAGAAAGATCCATTTTTTAGCTCCCGATTTGCTCAGCGACGTCCGCCGAGGATTTCTTTGAAAACATCATCAAGCCCAACCGTGCGTTTGCGACGGCGGCGCACAGGCGCGCGACGGCCATAGTAACTGGTGTAGCGGCGACGACGGCGCTTGGGTGCCAATTGTCGTTGCGCACTTTGCATGAAGGCTTTGAGGATTGCGGCAATCAACACCGAGAAAAAGCCACCACCACTCGATGTGTCAGCGGCTTGTGCTGTATCGCTTGTGAGTGTCGAAGCGTTTGATGCTGCAAGAGCTGCAAGCACTGCTGTTGCATTGATCGAAGTGAGTGTTGAAAGTGCGGCTTTATCAATGCCGCCACCCAAACCTTTGAACACGGCATTGGTTGCTGCGGCTGAACCATAAAGATCATTGAGAATTTCAGCGCCGTCAGTTTGCGCATCCTGGTCGGTCAGTGATCCCGGCGCTTGCAAGTCAACTGCACCATCATCTTCCAACATGTCGAGCAGATTTTCAAAAGCGTCAGGGTCTTCAGCCGCTTTGTCTTTGATGCGTTGGGCAATGGCAGTTGAAACCTTGGCGGAAACTTTACGTGCCGTTGCTTCATCAACGCCGCTTGCTGCTGCGGCATTTGCAAAAAACTGCCCGCCTTCCGCAGCTTCCAAAATATCAATCATCGCCATGTCTTATGTCGTCCTGTTCAATGTATTCACAATTCTAAACGCCCACCACACCGATGCAACGCCAAATATCACGGAGCCCAAAGCAATGCCTGCCATAATCCCCTCTGGCCCCCAATAGGTGCTGCCAACCATTGCGAATGGAATTGTGCCGAGAGTGGCTTTCGCCCAATTTGCGAGGGTTGACAACTTTGCTTTGCCAAGATTGTTAAAGGTCGCATTTGCGACAAATTGTGCGCCCGCAAAGGCCCAACTTAAACCAATCCACGTGCAGAAAAACATCACCAGTTCCTTGGTGCGACCTGATGCCTGAAACACATCGGCGATCTGGTGGCGGAATAGGAACAAGAGTGCGGAGGTGATGAGGCAATAAACAGCAGAGAACTTTAGGCCATCAACCAAAGTCTGCGTCACCCGGTCAAATTTTCGCGCTCCATAATTTTGCCCGATGATAGGTCCGACTGAACCTGCAAGTGAAAAGATCATGCCGAATGCCACAGGCACCAAGCGGCCCACGATGGCAGAGGCCGCAACCGCTTCATTGCCAAAAGGTGCAACGGCATAGGTCGTGTAAGCCACGGCGAACGGTGTGGCGAGTTGCGTGAGCATGGCTGGAAATGCGATGGACCAAATAGCTTTCAAATCACGGCGCAAATCCGCAAATGAAAACCGCCGCAAGAACTTGTGCACGTAAATGATGCCATGCAAGCCAATGATCAAACCAACAGCTTGGGCGATGACATTGGCAACAGCGGCCCCTTGCATGCCCAAGTCGAACCAGAAAATAAAAATCGGATCAGCAACCGCCGTTAAAACTGCCATAGATAAAGTGATGTACATGGCACGTTTGGCATCGCCCAAGGCGCGCAAAGCAAATGAACAATTGACCGCCGCCGCCAACATCACAAAGCCGGGGGAGAGCGTCCAGATGAAAAGCTTCGCCTGCTCCAACGCGCCACCTGTTGCACCCAGCAAACGCAAAAACCAATCTGCACTCAAAGCAATCAGCAATGTGTAGGCTGCGGAAATCAGAATTGAAAACAACAGCGTCGTCGTTGCAAAATCCTTGGCGCGCTCGCGGTTTCCAGCACCAATCTGCCGCGCCACCAAAGCCACGGTGGCAATGCCAATGCCGATGCTGATGGATAAATTTGCAAAGCCAACCGTACCAGCATAGCCAATGGCCGCTGTAATTTCATTGTTGTTGAGCAAACTCAAAAAATACAAATCCGCCAGATCAACCACGAACAGCGACATCAAGCCAATGGCACTCAACAGCGTCATGGACACAACGTGGCGCATGATCGAGCCTGTCACGAAGCGGGCGTTGGTCGTGGCTTCACTCATAAATTAAATCCCAATGCGCGGGCCTCATCGGCCAAAATCTCCGCATGGCGAAAGTGATGGCCCAACAATCCCGCAATTCGCGCACCCTCGACATTAGATTTCTTGTCATCGATGAACCAGCACTCTTCCGGTTTGCGATCAAGCGAATTCACCAGCCGCGTGAAACTTTGAGGGTCAGGCTTTTTCGTGCCGAATTCATAGGAACAAAACCGACGCTCAAAAATCGCGGCTGCTTCCGGCAACAACACATCAAGATGATCTTTCACCAAGGGTCCGTTGTTGGTGTAAATCGCAAGGTCAGCATCTTGTTTGATGGCGCGTGCAATGTTCAAAACGTCCGCGTTGGCCGTCATGGCCTCACGACGCGCCGCCAGCCATTGCTCGCGCGTCAAATGGCAAAGCCAAGCCGCTTTTGAAATTCTTCCAAATATTCTTCGCCGATCCGGATAGCCTCCCGCATCAGCCGCTTCTTCAAAACCTGAATCCCACAATCGCCGTCCGTACATCTCGCGCAGTCGTATCAGCCAATTCGGCCAAATAACGCAAGCGTTTGCCCAGCTCGTAATGACAAAGCACATCGTCCATATCGAAGATGACAAGTGAAGGGCGCGACATTTACAGGGATACTTTTAAGTGTGTGAAAAGGAATGACAACTCTCCATAATTCGTCATTCCCGCGAAGGCGGGAACCCCGCTTTTTTTACCGCCAAGGTCCAAAAGAAGCTGGGCCCCCGCCTTCGCGGGGGTGACGAGTTGAAGTGGTAAATTCAAAGTATCGCTACCATTTTTTATGCCGCCTTGGTGCCGCCCACGGTCAAGCCATCAATGCGCAATGTGGGTTGGCCCACTCCAACGGGCACACCTTGGCCCGCCTTGCCACAGGTGCCAATGCCCTTGTCGAGGGCCAAGTCATTGCCCACCATGGAAATGCGTTTCAACGCTTCAGCGCCTGAACCGATCAACGTGGCACCTTTCACAGGCCGCGTAAGTTTGCCATTCTCGATGATGTAACCTTCCGTGACCGTGAACACGAATTTGCCTGACGTAATATCAACCTGACCACCGCCAAATGATTTTGCGAACAGTCCGGTTTTCATTGACGCCAAAATTTCTTCCGGCGTGCGTTTGCCGTTTAACATATAAGTGTTGGTCATGCGCGGCAGGGGAATATGCGCATAGGATTGGCGACGACCATTGCCCGTAGGCTTCACACCCATCAACCGCGCATTCATGCGGTCCTGCATATAGCCAACCAAAATGCCATTCTCGATCAGGGTTGTGCAGTTTGAAGACGTGCCTTCGTCATCAATGGTAATCGAACCACGACGATCCGGCAGGGTGCCATCGTCAACCACCGTCACATCATCTGAGGCAATGCGCTGGCCCATCAATTGCGAAAAGGCTGATGTGCCCTTGCGGTTGAAATCGCCTTCAAGCCCATGTCCAATGGCTTCATGCAACAAAATTCCGGGCCAGCCGGGACCGAGCAACACATCCATTTCACCTGCGGGTGCAGCGTCAGCCTCTAATGCCACAAGCGCTTGGCGAAGCGCTTCATCAGCAGCAGCTTTCCAACTTTCTTCCGTCAACATTTCCTGTGGAAGCCCACGCCCGCCAAAACCATCGCCACCCGTACCTTGAATTTTTCCATTGTCTGTGGTGATGCCCACATTGAACCGAAACAGCGGCCGCACATCGCGGTAAACTTCGCCGTCAGGGCGAATGATGGTGACATCTTGATAGTCGGTGCTGATGGAGGCTGAAACTTGCCGCACTTTGGAGTCTAATCCGCGCGCATAGGCATTCACCGCTTCAAGCAAGTTCACACGATCCGAAAATGCAAAACCGTTGGATGGGTTATGGTCCCCATACAAAACACGATTGGTGCGTTGTGGCGCTTCACCGATATTGGCAGCCTTGCCCGAACCCAAAACGGCCCGCGCCGTTGACGTGGCGCGTTTCAAGGCAGATGCCGAAAGTTCCGTCGCATGGGCATAGGCAGCGGTTTCGCCTGTTACTGCGCGCAAGCCAAAACCTTGCGTGTCGTCGATGCTCGACGATTTTAATTTGCCGTCATCAAAGCCTAAACTTTCCGTCTGCCGTTTTTCAATAAACAACTCACCATCATCAGCGCCATGCAGCGCATCGCGCAACAGATGACTGGGCGGTTTCGAGTGAAAGGTCTTCAGATATGTCAGATGGGGCGAGGGGCATTACAACATTCCATTGTTAAGTCCCTTACATAGACACGAAAGCCGGACCCCGAAAGGCCCGGCTGTTCAATTCTTAGTAAATCAACGTGAAAACTTAAAGCTTGTCGAGGTTCGCCAATGCAGCGCCAAAGCCTTCCAGCGATATTTTCATCGGATAACCATTGCCTGGGCGATCATAGAGATAGAACGTAGCCGCTCCACCTTTCTTGAACTTTGCCAGTGTTTCCGGACTTGCTTCACCGAAGCCCTCGCAAATACGCGGCAAGCAACGGCTAAATTGCATGCGGTTGGGAAGTGCAGCACCGTCAATTTCAACCGGAATGCCCGTTGGCAAATAAACGCCAATCGGGGCCAGAATACGCATGAACGTCACGGCTTTGCCTTCGCGTTTAACGCGGGAGACGATAACGGAAATTGCAATGCGCTCGTCTTTGTCATTCTTGGTATTCTGAATCATGCCGCAGCTTTTGCCGCCTTGTTCAGCCGGAAGTTCAGTACATTGAACAACCCAAGCGCCATGGGTGGCTACAGTTTGGGCTGGTGGCGGTTGGTTCGCTTGACCCTTTTGCCCAGCTGCACCAGCACGAGGGCCAAATGCGCCTGCTTCACCTTCTGGAACCTGTTGATCGCTTTTGGCTTCTTGAGCCAAAGCCATGGGCGAAAATACAAAAAGTCCTGCCAAGGCAAGTACAGCTGATAATGAACTGATTCTCACGAGTCGACGTATCCTTATAAAACCAATTGGGCGCTCTTACCCCCCTAAGACGGGGCTGGCAAGCACTGCGGGAAAACCTGTAAATTCCCGTGAAATGAGGCGAAAATCCGGTTGTTGTCAAAAGCGCAAACGGCAAGACGTTTTGCCGCGTCTTACCAAGGTTGCGACTGTGGCAGGAATGTGGTTCTAAGGGGCCAAGGCACCCGGTTTCGGGCGTGTTTGCGTGGACATGCGATTGTGCAAGCAAATCAAGGCCTCAAGATTTAGAGGGATATGGCAAGAATGACCATGAATTCAAAACTGTTGGCAGGCTTTGCCGCCACTGTTGCATTTGTTCCAAGCCTCGCTTTGGCCGAAGCAGGCAAAGCAGTGCCTTGGCAGTTGAACCTGCAAGATCCGGTAACGCCCGTGGCTGAATATATCAATGTATTTGCAAACGCGTTGCACATTGGAATGTTTGCAATATCGGCCTTTGTTTTGGCTTTGCTGATTTATGTCATGGTCAAATTTAACGCCAAAGCCAATCCCGTGCCATCCAAAACAACACACCATGTCGGCCTCGAAGTGGCATGGACGCTTATTCCTGTTTTGATTTTGGTCATCATTGCTATTCCGTCTTTCCGCTTGCTCTATCTGCAACGTGATATTCCTCAGGCTGACCTGACGATTAAAGTCATCGGCAACCCCGGCTGGAACTGGACCTATCAATATCCCGACCTCGGCGTTGATGATGCAGGCGAAGCCAAAGTGAACTTCACCGCCAGCTTGTTGCCCGAAGACAAAGCCAAAGCAGAAAACCGCCCCTACCTTTTGGCCGCTGATGTGCCAATGGTGGTTCCTGTGAACAAGACTGTGAAGATGATCATCACCTCTGATCCTGCGGGCATCATTCACGCTTGGACCATTCCATCGTTCGGCATGAAGATGGACGCTATTCCGGGCCGCTTAAATGAAGACTGGTTCCGCGCCACCAAGGAAGGCGTTTATTATGGCCAGTGTTCTGAACTCTGTGGAAAAGAACACGCCTTTATGCCCATTGAAGTGCATGTGGTGTCCGAAGCTGATTACAACGTTTGGGTTGGCAAGGTTCAAACCGCAAGCGTTGAAGAAGCGACGAAATTCATTCTGGCTTTAAAGTTGGCAAAACAGCCTGCTTTGGCCCAAAACTAATTTAATTCGAGAGGCACAAAACAATGGCAACTTCTCACGCCACTCACAACGAACACCACGCTGACCCATCGGGTTGGCGTCGTTATGTCTATTCTACCAACCACAAAGATATTGGCACCATGTATCTGTGGTTCGCCATTTTTGCAGGTATCCTTGGTGGGTTGCTGTCGGTGATGATGCGCATTGAATTGCAAGCACCGGGCATTCAATATTTTCATGGTCTAGCCAATATGGTCTACGGATCCAGCATGGATAATTTGGATGCTGGCAAGCACATGTACAATGTGTTCGTAACCGGTCACGCGCTCCTCATGATCTTCTTTATGGTCATGCCTGCAATGATCGGCGGCTTCGGCAACTGGTTTGTGCCTTTGATGATTGGCGCACCAGACATGGCCTTCCCGCGCATGAACAACATTTCGTTCTGGTTGCTGATCCCAGCGATTGGCCTGCTGCTGATTTCGATGTTTGTTGAAGGTCCATCAGGACTTTATGGTGCGGGTGGCGGCTGGACGATTTACCCACCACTCTCCACCAGCGGCCAACCTGGCCCGGCCATGGATTTTGCGATTTTGGCACTGCACGTCGCTGGTGCGTCATCAATCCTCGGCGCGATCAACTTTATCACCACCATTTTCAACATGCGCGCTCCTGGCATGACCTTGCACAAGATGCCGCTCTTTGTATGGGCAGTATTGGTGACAGTGTTCTTGCTGTTGTTGTCGCTCCCGGTTCTGGCCGGTGGCATCACCATGTTGCTGACGGATCGCAACTTCGGCACCTCATTCTTTGAAGCGGCATCGGGTGGTGATCCTGTGTTGTTCCAACATCTGTTCTGGTTCTTTGGTCATCCTGAAGTGTATATTTTGATTTTGCCAGGCTTCGGCATCATCTCGCACATCATCTCAACATTCTCGAAGAAGCCTGTATTCGGTTATCTCGGCATGGCTTATGCGATGGTGGCGATTGGCGTTGTAGGCTTTATCGTCTGGGCCCATCACATGTACACCGTAGGTCTTGACGCTGATACGCAAGCCTATTTCGTGGCCGCTACCATGATCATTGCTGTCCCAACGGGCGTCAAAATTTTCTCATGGATCGCGACGATGTGGGGCGGTTCAATCGAATTCCGCCCACCTATGGTCTGGGCTATTGGCTTCATTTTCTTGTTCACCGTTGGTGGTGTAACAGGCGTGGTGTTGGCCAATGCCGGCGTCGATCGTTCACTGCAAGACACTTATTATGTTGTCGCGCATTTCCACTACGTGTTGTCGCTCGGCGCCGTATTCGCCATCTTCGCGGGCTGGTATTATTGGTTCCCGAAGATTTTCGGATATATGTACAACGAAAAGATCGCAAACCTGCATTTCTGGGTGACCTTCGTTGGCGTGAATCTGCTGTTCTTCCCACAACACTTCCTCGGTCTCGCCGGCATGCCTCGTCGTTACGTTGACTATCCTGAGGTCTACGCTGGTTGGAACATGGTGTCGTCTTACGGCTCCTACCTTTCAGCGGTCGGTGTGTTGATCTTCTTGTATGGCGTGTTCTCGGCCTTCGCCAAGAAGGTGCCAGCAGGAGACAATCCTTGGGGCGAATATGCAACGACCTTGGAATGGACACTGCCGTCACCACCACCATTCCATCAGTTCTCAACGCTGCCGATCATTAAGTAATCGATGACCGCAACAAGCGACCATATGACAACAGACTTGGCCATCCCACTCGGTGGCCAAGGTGATGTTGGCGACTACTGGGCACTGCTCAAGCCTCGGGTCATGTCGCTTGTCGTGTTTACGGCTGTGGTTGGTTTGTTTGCAGCACCCGGACACATTCATCCGTGGTTCGGCTTTATCTCCATTCTCTGCATCGCATTAGGAGCAGGGGCGTCCGGTGCGCTCAACATGTGGTACGATGCTGACATCGATGCCATCATGTCTCGCACCCAATCGCGCCCTGTGCCACGCGGTGCAATTCTTCCCGGTGAAGCCTTAGGCTTTGGACTGGTTCTATCAGTCATCTCGGTTTTGGTTTTGGGACTCTTCGTCAATGTGGCGTCAGCTGCTTTGTTGGCCTTCACCATTTTCTTCTATGCTGTGGTTTACACCATGGGCCTCAAGCGCCGCACACCGCAGAACATTGTCATTGGCGGTGCAGCCGGAGCTTTTCCGCCGATGGTCGCGTGGGTTGCTGTAACAGGTACAATAGACCTTGGTGCCGTGGCGCTGTTCCTGCTGATCTTCATGTGGACGCCACCGCACTTCTGGGCCTTGGCGCTTGTTCAAGGAAATTGACTACGGCAATGCAGGCGTGCCCATGTTGCCAAATGTTGCGGGCCGCCCTGAAACTAAAAAACAAATTCTGCTTTACTCAGTTGCTTTATTGCCAACGATTGCTTTGCCTATTTTAACAGGCACCGCAGGTTGGCTCTATGCCGTGGGTGCCGTGCTGTTGACAGTGAAGTTCCTGTTTGACGCAATCGTGCTTTACCGCGCCGAAGGCCGCACCAACGAAAACAAGGCCGCTGGCAAGCTGTTCAAATTCTCCATTCTCTGGCTCTTCGCTCTCTTTGCCTTTATTCTCATTGAAAAGCTGGTGGGTCTCGTTCCATTCGCGGGTGTGTTGTGATGAACAAACCTGTTCCGCAAGCCTTCTCGAAAGAAGATCTGGCCCGCCGCCGCCGCCGTTCGATTGTGATGGCAATTGCGCTGGTGGCCATGGTCGTTCTGTTTTTCGTTTCAACGCTTGTGCGCCTCGGCAGCAGCATCGTTGACCGGAGCCTTTGATATGACGCGCAATGTTCAACCCGATAATGCCAAAAACAAAACTGTGGCCTTCATGGCGACAGGGCTTGTTGTTGCCATGGTTGGCTTGGCCTACGCTTCAGTTCCGCTTTATCGTCTGTTCTGTCAGGCCACAGGTTTTGGCGGCACCACGCAAGTGGCCGAAGCGTCTCAAGCCTCACCAACCAACGCCGATATTTCCATCCGCTTTGACGCTAATGTGCAAGCTGACATGGGCTGGAATTTCCACCCCAAACAAAACACGCTCACTGTCAAAGTGGGTGAGCCATCGATGGCCTATTACACCGCCACGAATGCATCGAGCGAAACTGTAACGGGCACCGCCATGTTCAACGTAACACCCGCAGAAGCTGGCATTTTCTTCAACAAGATCGAGTGCTTCTGTTTCACCGAACAAACCTTGAAGCCGGGTGAAACCGTTGAAATGCCTGTGCAGTTTTTTGTGGATGCAGCCTTGCTTGATGACGCCGACACAAAAAACATCCGCGAAATCACACTGTCCTACACATTCTATCCCGTCAAATCCAAAGCGCCTGACAAACAGGCCAATCTCTTGAAGAACTAAGGAGCACCGCCATGGCCGACGCCCACGCGAAAAATCACGACTACCATCTGGTCGATCCGTCACCCTGGCCCTTTATTGGCTCAATGGCTGCATTCGTTATGGCCATTGGTGCGGTCATGTATATGCACGGCGGCACATCGGCCGTGTTGTTGGTGGGCCTCGCAGGCGTTCTCTACACCATGTTCATGTGGTGGCGTGACATCATCAAGGAAGCCCACAAGGGCGACCACACGCCTGTTGTTTCGCTGCATTTGCGCTACGGTATGTTGATGTTCATCGCTTCGGAAGTCATGTTCTTCGTGGCGTGGTTCTGGGCCTTCTTTGATGCTTCATTGTTCTCCGGCGAAGCTATTCAACAAGCCCGATCATTGGCAACAGGTGCCGTTTGGCCACCAGCTCCGGTGGTTGATGGTGTGGTACAACACACTGCCATTTTCGACCCGTGGCACCTGCCTTTGATCAACACCCTCATTTTGTTGACCTCCGGCACCACCGTAACCTGGGCGCACCATGCCTTGTTGAAGAATGATCGTCAGGGCCTGATCTGGGGCCTCGTGCTCACCATCATTCTTGGCCTCCTGTTCACGAGCTTGCAAGCCTATGAATATGCCCATGCCGCCTTTGCCTTCAGCCGCAACAGTGGTGGCAACATTTATGGCTCAACCTTCTTCATGGCCACGGGCTTCCATGGTTTCCATGTGATCGTCGGCACGATATTCTTGATCATCTGCCTGTTCCGCGCCTTGAAGGGCCATTTCACACCACAGCAGCATTTCGGCTTCGAAGCTGCTGCTTGGTACTGGCATTTCGTGGACGTGGTTTGGCTGTTCCTGTTTGCTGCAATTTATATTTGGGGTTCAGCAGGTGCGCCACTTCCTGCCGGGCACTGACATCCCTCACCTGGCGCTGGCGCGCCGTCCTCTCCCGTAAACGGGAGAGGTGATAGATTTCACTTCTCCCGCTTGCGGGAGAAGGTGGCGAGCGCAAGCGAGACGGATGAGGGGCATTCAAATGACTGAAAACTACTACCCACCTATCTCGCCTCTTTCCACCGGACTCAAAGGCAAGTGCCCACGATGTGGGCGCGGCAATTTTTTTCAAAGCTATTTGAAAGTTGCAAAGCGCTGCAACTCCTGTGGCCTCGATTTTTCCTTTGCCGATGCAGGCGATGGTGCAGCTTGGTTTGTCATGTTGTTTGCCAGCGTATTCGGCGTGGGCTCTATCCTCGGCGTAGAAGTCGCCTATCAACCCACATGGTGGGTGCATGTGTTGATCGCCATTCCCATACTCATCATCATTCCAACTCTGCTGCTTCGCCCTATGAAAGGCGTACTCCTCGCGCAACAATGGCGCATGGACGCCAGCGAAGGTCGCATTAAAAAATGAAACGCCGTATTTGGCCTCTGTTGTTGTTCTCGGCTATTGGTCTTGCAGTATTGTTGGCACTCGGCACGTGGCAACTGCAAAGACTGGCGTGGAAAAACCAACTGATCGTCGACTATGATAAAGCGATTGCAGGTGACGCCGTGCCACTCGAAGCGGCCCTTGAACAATTCCTCGCTGGAAAACGCATCGACGGCATGAAGGTCACCGCGACCGGAAAGTTTGCACCTCGAGAACCTTTGCGTTTACTTTCATCATCCACCAAAGGTCCAGCGTGGGAGCTTGTGCATGGCTTTGAACCTGCAACCGGACGCCCAGTTTTAATCAATCGTGGCAAACTCCCGCACGGGGCAGAACCACCATTGCCCACCAACGCGACAGTAGATGTGATTGGCCACATCGTTTGGCATGATCAGGGCAGAGGCTATTTCGACGTCGATAACAATGTGCAGGAAAACATCTGGTACTGGTGGGATGTGGTTGCCATGGCCAACCAGTTTTCCGCCACACACGAAAACCCGAACTATGTGGTTGTAAATTTAATTCCAGCTTCTCCCGGCACCGAAGGCCTAGAGGTGGACGCACCAAAAGCCAACTTGCGCAACAATCATCTCGGCTACGCCATCACTTGGTTTGGGCTGGCGGCAGTGCTTATGGCAATGACTGCGATATTCCTCTTTCAATCGCGTCGGAAAAGCTGACGCTTGCCGCCACTGTTACAACAGCTTATGAGCCCGCTATAAATCAACATTCCTGCAAGGGCCCTTCGAGGCCGCGCTTTGCGCGGCACCTCAGGGTGAGGGATACTAGTAACGCCTCATCCTGAGGTGCTCGCCCTTTGGCGGGCCTCGAAGGATGCGCCACATAACGGACGTTTGAATATGAAATACATCTCGACCCGTGGAACTGCACCTGTTCTTGATTTTGAAGGTGCCATGATTTCTGGCCTTGCCCGTGATGGCGGGCTGTATTTGCCGCAGCATTTCCCGACCTTCTCGGTTGAAGAACTTCGCAATCTCAGAGGCAAACCTTTCACCGATGTGGCCTTCGCCATCGCCCAACGTTTTGCCGATGGCGCTATTCCCGACGCAGAATTAAAAACAATGGTCATCGAAGCCTATGGCACCTTTGGCCATCAAGCCGTGACACCGCTGAAGCAACTGGATGCCAATCTCTGGCTGCTCGAATTGTTCCACGGCCCCACCATCGCCTTCAAAGATGTGGCCATGCAATTGCTGGCGCGTTTGATGGACTGGTCGCTGGCAAAATCCGGCACCCGCGCCACCATCATTGGTGCCACCTCGGGCGATACAGGCGGTGCCGCCATCGAAGCGTTTCAACATTCCAAGAACGCGTCCATCTACATCATGCACCCGCACGGTTTGGTGTCGGACGTGCAGCGCCGCCAGATGACCACGGTGCAATCCCCCGCCGTCACTAACATTGCGCTCGAAGGCAATTTCGATGACTGCCAAGCCATCGTCAAAGACCTGTTCAACGACCACGCCTTCCGTGACCAGGTGCAGCTTGCGGGCGTTAACTCCATCAATTGGGTCCGCGTCATGGCCCAGATTTCTTACTACATTTTTGCGGGCCTCGCCTTGGGCGCACCAGATCGCAAAGTCAGCTTCACGGTGCCTACGGGCAATTTCGGAAATATCATGGCGGGCCTTGTGGCCAAACGTTTGGGCTTGCCGATCGATCGCCTCGTCATCGCCACCAATGAAAATGATATTCTGGACCGCACACTGAAATCCGGCCGCTATGAAGTCACCGGCGTCCACGCCACCACCAGCCCATCGATGGATATTCAAGTCTCATCGAATTTCGAACGCCTCGTCTATCTCGCCAATGCAAACAACCCCGAAGCCGTCGTTCGCGCTATGTCGGGCCTCAAGCAATCGGGCAGCTTTACGCTTGAGAATGCGGCACTCTCATCCATCCGTCATGAATTTGACTCAGGTCGCGCCAGTGAGGCCGAAACCGCAGCGACCATGAAAGCGTTCCTTGCTTCAACAGGCGAAGTCATTGATCCGCATACGGCAGTGGGCCTGCATGTCGCTGGCCAAAACCGCGGTGAAAGCCCCATGATTGTGCTGGCTACCGCACACCCCGCCAAATTCCCCGATGCCGTTATGCGTGCAACAGGCGTTAACCCCGCTTTACCACATAAGCTAAAAGGCTTGATGGAACGCGAAGAAAGTTTCACAGTGCTTCCCAACAGCGCAGAGGCCGTCAAGAGCCTGATCCTATCTAGCGCATCGGACAAGCAAATTTATTAATTTGCGAAGTGAAAGATGCGCCAGACCAAAAGTGCTAGAGCAGCTTATCGACGGTCGTTCGACCGTCGGCTGCTCTAGGGGATACCCGCTGAAGAGGGAGAGTAGATTGACTGTAGAAATCACCACACTAGCCAACGGTTTAACCGTTGTCACACACGCCATGCCCCACATTGAAACGGCGGCCATCGGCATTTGGGTGAAAGCGGGTGCGCGTGATGAATTGCCGGAAGAAAACGGCATTGCGCATTTTCTGGAACATATGGCCTTCAAAGGCACCAAGCGTCGCACCGCTCAAGGCATTGCGGAAGAAATTGAAAATGTCGGCGGCGAAATCAACGCTGCAACCGGCATGGAAACCACCACCTATTACGCCCGCGTTATGAAAAATGACTGGAAGCTGGCGCTTGATATTCTTTCCGACATTTTCACTGAATCCGTTCTCGATGAAGATGAAATGGAACGTGAGCGCGACGTAATCTTGCAAGAAATTGCAGCCTCAAAAGATCAACCTGACGATCTGGTTTTTGACTTGTCGCAAGCTGCCAGTTTTGGTGACCATCCACTGGGGCGTTCCATCCTCGGCCCCGCCAGTTTGATTGAGACATTGTCACGCGATCAAATGGTGGCGTGGCGCAACCGCAACTATTGGGCCTCGCGCATGGTGGTGTGTGCAGCTGGAAATATCGACCATCAAGCCTTTGCCAAAGAAGCCGAAAAACGCTTCGGCCACGTCGAACGTGGTGTCGCCCCGCAACGACAATCACCCATTTTTGCGTCGGCCGCCAGCATTGAACATAAGCCACTCGACCAAACTCACATCGTGCTGGGCTTTGCAGCGCCGAATTATCGCGACCCCCGCATTTATCAAATGCAAGTGCTGGCCAATGCATTGGGCGGCGGCATGTCGTCTCGCCTGTTTCAAGAGGTGCGTGAAAAGCGTGGCCTTTGCTATAGCGTTTTTGCCTTTGGCACGTCTTACGAAGATGTAGGCCAGCTTGGCGTATATGCGGCAACGTCGCCTGATCATACGCCCGAACTTATTGATGTGACGGCTGACGTGATGCTGTCCATGGGCCGCAGTGTATCTGAAAAAGAAGTGGCACGTGCCAAGGCCCAATTGAAAACGTCACTGGTGATGAATCTTGAAAGCGCATCATCCCGCGCCGATCAGATCGCTCGGCAATACCTCGCTTTTGGCGAGGTGCCTGACGTTAAAAAACTGGTGAACCGCATCGAAGCCGTGGAGGCGGAAAACGTGCGTGAATTGGCCCATGACATTTTCTCATCAACGCGCCCTAGTTTAAGTGCCGTTGGCCAGCTTTCTACTTTGGCCAGCCACTCTGATATCGCCGCGCGGTTCATCAGCAAGTCATAAAGGCAACCACCATGGGCATTCTGCAAGGCCTCATGTTGCGAAAACCGGACTATTCTTGTTACGGCCAGAAGACCTTTCTGCGGGCACCTGTCGTGGATGATTTCTCGGACTGGCGTGACTTGCGCCTCGCCAGTCGAACATTTCTCGAGCCTTGGGAACCCCTGTGGCAAGACGATGAAATTCTAGCGTCTTCATTCCGTCGCCGCATGAGTCACTACGCCCGCCTATCAGCTGACGATTTGGCCTATCCCTTTTTCATTTTCCAAAAGTCAGATAGCACTTTGCTCGGCGCAATCACCCTGTCGAACGTGCGGCGTGGCGTGGCGCAAATGGCAACGCTCGGCTATTGGACAGGCGAAAGCTACGCCAATTCCGGCGTGATGACGGATGCTTTGCAAGCTATCACGCAATTCGCAGTAGATGAACTCGAATTGCATCGCCTGGAAGCTTCGTGTTTGCCCGCTAACACCCCTTCTATCAAATTGTTGCAACGGGCGGGTTTTGAGCGTGAAGGCTTTGCCAAGGACTATTTGAAAATCAATGGTCGCTGGGAGGATCATATTCTTTGGGCCCGCAAGTTGGGATAAGACCTAATTCAAAGATAGGCGCAACACCTCCAGCACTTTAATATGGGTTATGATTCGCAGGGCAATACGAAGCGGGCTTTGGGGCGGCCTGCTGGTACTCATCAGCACACTATTTTTTTCCATGGCTTCAACCATAAGCCATGCCGACGGCTTGGTCGATTTGCCTGCTGATGTCAGCATCGTTGACCTCACACCGCATGGTACACGCGTTGCAGCTCAACGCCGTAATCTCAAGCTTGAAGTGCCTGGCGAAAAAGAAGGTGAGCGCGCCGTACTTGAATTGCGCGGCAGCGGCCTTGGCCCTGAATTTAATTGGACAGTTTATACATTGCGCAATACCGGTCCTGATATGCGCGCCTATGTATTGGCCGTTGATTCCCAGCGTCTGGCCGCATCTGGCATTTTAAGGCTGCAAAATTTTGGTTCGCAAACAACAAACGTGCAATGGCTCGCGTCACAAGTAGAACACACGCAGCAAACATCTGCGACTGCCGATGCATTTCGATTTGAGCTTCAACCCGGCCAAAGCATCACGATGGGGCTTGAAGGTCGTGCTGTTCTCAGCGGTGCAAGGGTTTATGACGTATCAGCTTTTGCCCAACGCGAAGCGTCACTTGCATTCTTGCGCGGTGCCGTTCTTGCCGTTGGCTTTGTGTTAGCGCTCAGCATTCTCTCGCTCTACGGTATTCGCACCAATCGCGCGTTTCTGGTTGGTGGCTTCTTTGCCTTCACGGCTTTGCTTTTTATGGCGTTGGAGTCGGGTTATCTTGACCAAGCGATCAGTGCGCGGCCGGAATCGGCCTTCACGTTGCAACACATTCGTGCCTATTGTGAAAGCCTCTTGGCCTTGGGCGTGGCAGTTTTGCTATGGGGTCTCACAAGTCTCTATCGCCGCAATTGGAAAGGCGAATTGCCTTATCTCATCATCGTATTGGGCTTAATGGGGCTGGTTGGCTTTGCGGCCTTCATGCCTGAACCTGCAACCAAGTCTGCCCGTTGGGCCGTTATGGGGTTGGCTGTAACTGGTTTTGTGTCTGCCGTCCGGTCGCGCCGCAAGAATGTTGAAGCCATCGACAACGTCGTATTGTTCTGGGCCGCTTTGATGTTTTGGGCCTTCATTTGCGCCATCGCAATTCTGGGCGATAGCCAAGCCCCGGTTTGGCATGCCGCAATTCTTGCTGGCCTTACAGGGGTCGTAGGCATTCTCGCATTTGTGGCTTTGCGCTTGGCTTTTGCCCAAGGCTTTTTGTCGAAACCCTATTTGCAGGATTCATCGCGCCGCAGTTTGGCGTTGACGGGGGCTCAACATATTCTGTGGGATTGGCAACCGCAGGAAGGTGTGCTGGACGTCGGCACCGAATTGGCCAACAAGCTGGGCCACGCCATCGACAAAAATCAATCCCGTGCGGCAATGCGTTGGTTCGCTGCCTTGCTGCACCCCGCAGATGAACTGGCCTATCAAAAAATTCTCGACCTTCGGCAATTGCAAATCGGAAACTTTGTTGAACAGGAACTGCGTTTGCGAGACGCCAAGGGCGTTTACCATTGGTTTTCATTGCGGGCGCGCGCCTTGCCGGGAGCAGGTGGCGTTCCCGCCCGTTTGATTGGCACCCTCACTGACATCAGCCGCAACAAGGAAACTGAAAATCGGTTGATCAACGAGTTGATCCACGATCCCGTCACGGGGCTGCCCAGTCGCGCTCTGTTTTTAGATCGCATCGAACAAGACATCGCCAAGCCATTGGCCTTGCCGCGCCGCATATTAATGGTGGGAATTGAGAGGTTCAAAATTCTCAACGAAGGCCTAGGCCACGACTTGGGTGACCAACTGTTGTTGGATGCAGGCCAACGCATTTCCCTGCTTTTGAAAAAAGACGAAAGCGTATCTCGTATCTCCGGCAGTCGTTTTGCAGTCATGCATGTCCAAGTCATTGATGGCAAAGACGCCGAAACATTGGCGGTTGAAATTGTCGAAGCACTCGCATTGCCATTTCACATTATGGGGCAGGAAATCTACTTGTCGGCCTGCGTAGGCATTTCACTCAGCACTGAATTCGTAGAGGGTGCAACTGAACTACAACAACAAGCCGAGACAGCTTTGCATGAAGCCCAAAGCCACGGCCCCCGCAGCGTTGCCGAATTCCATGAGGATATTGATGATCAGCGTGCCGACAATGTAACACTTGAATCAGATTTACGCCGCGCAATTGATCGCCACGAAATTGAAGTTCACTACCAACCCATTATGAGTTTGCTGTCGCGTGAAGTGGCAGGCTTTGAAGCCCTGGCACGTTGGAAGCATCCCACCCGTGGGCTTTTGCAACCGTCTGAATTTATCGGCATGGCTGAACAAGCTGGCTTGATCCGCGAGATCGGCGACATGGTTTTGGTGGAAGCCGTGCGCCAAATGGGCATTTGGCAGCGCGTGCTCACCCGCAATCGCCCCGTGTTTATGGCCATCAATGTCTCATCTGATCAATTGTCGGACACCAGTTTTCTCGATCGTTTGAACAGCGTCATCGCCCGCGAAGGCGTATTGCCCTACGCCATCAAAATCGAAATCACCGAATCCGTTGCCATGCGTTATCCGGAGCGCGCACGGCAATTGATCCAACGGTTGATTTCCCTCGGTATTGGTGTGGCTTGTGATGATTTTGGAACCGGCTTTTCAAATCTGTCGAGCCTGCGTGAACTGGCATTTGATACGCTCAAAATAGACCGCAGTTTTATTACCGGTGACGGCTTGCAAAACCGTGGCGGAGTCATTTTGCAGTCCATTATTTCCATGGCCCACAGCCTTGGTATGATCGTGGTCGCCGAAGGTGTTGAGACTGAACAACAAGCACAACACTTGTTGCTGCTCGGCTGCGAATTGGGGCAGGGCTTTGCCTTGGCCCAACCCATGCCAGCACGCGATATTCATAGTCTACTTGCTGTCTTGCCCGTGGTGTCAGCCGCAACAGCAAGGCCGTTTGTCCCCGCCATTTCACCAGCCATCGGAATGGCGCCCATGGCACCCCGCTATGAAGCGCCGGATGTGTATGAAGAGGAAGTTGAACCCGAAGAACTGCCCTCGCTCTTCTCAGTCTACAAGCCGAAGCCCGTCAAAAAGAAACCAAAGAAAAAACCGGTTCCGGTGAAGGCTAAAGCCAAGCCCGTGAAAAAAGCTGTCAAAGCCGTGAAGGCAAAAAAAGCAAAACGCCGCTGATCGTCCTAACTGTGCCCAGCTTCTGCCGACAATAATCTCGGATCGATGCCGAGTTTCGCCATGGCGCGGGCGTGTTTGCTGGGCCAGTCTGGTGAAAACACCAAGTCCGCATCGGCGTCACAATGCAGCCAACCATTGTGCAGAATTTCGTTTTCCAATTGCCCGGGCGACCAACCGGAATACCCCAGCGCCAAAACCTTTTGAAGCGGTCCTTGCCCCATTGCCATGTCCTGCAAAACATCAACTGTTGCCGTGAGCTTGAATTCAGGCACCACATCGAGGCTATGTTCGCCATTGACGTATTCAGGCGAGTGCAACACAAAGCCACGATGTTGCTCAACCGGCCCGCCCATGAGAATGGGGGTTTGCTCCAATTGTTCGCGCACGTCTTC
This sequence comes from uncultured Alphaproteobacteria bacterium, assembly GCA_963779145.1. Lineage (GTDB taxonomy): Bacteria > Pseudomonadota > Alphaproteobacteria > Rhizobiales > Aestuariivirgaceae > Aestuariivirga. The sequence goes on along the minus strand of CAVZXJ010000028.1, from coordinate 83,250 downwards.
GGTGGTCTTGCTGAAATCTAACCGATCCGCCAGTTCCATAAAATTCAAACCGGGCATGGGTTTATTGATGATGAGGCCCATAGCGCCTTCAGCAGAGTGCGCGCATAGAAAAACCACGCTGCGCCCAAACGTCGAATCCTCCATGCTGGGCATGGCAATCAACAATTTGCCTTTAAGTGATGTCATCATATCTAGAGGTTACAACGAATATGTCCGTTCAACAAAGGGTGACTTGGCGCGTGATCACAATTCAGGTTAGCACAGCAACATGAAACGACGACATGTCCTCGCTGCCCCATTTTTCATCGCAAGCACGGCAAAACTGTGGGCAGCTGAACCACCGTGGTCGGCTCGCCTGCTGCAAGGGGGCTTTGATGGCAAAAACGTTTGGGCTGGCTTGGCCATATCGCTCGCCCCAAAATGGAAAACCTATTGGCGCGTGCCCGGCGACGGCGGCATTGCCCCGCAACTTGATTTTGTCACCGAAAACGTAGCGACCAACATCGTGCACTATCCCCTGCCAAGCCGCTTTCAAGACGAAGCTGGCATGACCATTGGCTATAAAGAGGAGGTGGTGTTCCCGCTGTCCTTCCAGCCCTTCGACACGGCAAAACCTGTCAAAGTGTCATTGAAATCATTCTTCGGTGTATGCGAGGTCGTGTGCATTCCCGCCCAGTTTTCAGGCGAACTCATGTTCGATCCTGCCAAATCAGCGGTGCCCGACCAAGCCTTAATTAGCCAATGGCAATCCAAGGTTCCTATACTCTCTGTCGAGGGCCCCATCGTTAAAGCTACCACAACAACCGAAAACGGTAAGCCGCATCTCGTGCTCGATCTTCTCAATCCGGTTGATGATATTTTTGTGGAGGGCAATCCCGCCCATTATTTTGGAAAGCCCAGCACCGCGTCTGGCCTCGTCTCTTTGCCCGTGAGTGGCGCTAAAACCGTGGATGAACTGAAAGGCAATGCTCTGCGTATCACCATGAGCGCGAACGGCAAGGGGCTTGAGCAAACAGTGGTTGTCGTTTAGACCGCGCGAAAACAATCAAACGCGAGAACCAAAATGACCATCAAAATTGGCGATAAACTCCCCTCAGCAGAATTCCTCGTTCCCGGCGCTGAAGGGCCAGAAAAACGTACAACTGATGATGTGTTCAAGGGCAAAAAAGTTGTGCTCTTCGCTGTGCCTGGTGCTTTCACCCCCACTTGCGACGCCATGCATTTGCCGGGTTATGTGATCGATCATGACGCGATTATCGCCAAGGGCGTGGACACGATCGCCTGCACCTCAGTTAACGATGTGCATGTGATGAAAGCTTGGGCCAAGGCCAGTGTGGCTGAAGGCAAAGTGCTGATGTTGGCCGACGGAAACGCCACCTTCGCCAAAGCCTGCGGCCTTGAGAAAGATCTGAACGTTGCCAACATGGGCCTGCGCTCGTCGCGCTATTCCATGATCGTTGATGATGGCGTGGTGAAGCAACTCAACATCGAAACCCAAAGCGGCGTGAATGTGTCGGGGTCGATTACGATTTTAGAGCAGCTTTAAGCGCCCTTCGAGGCCCGCTTTGCGGGCACCTCAGGGTGAGGGACAAAAATGAAACCTCATGCTGAGGTGCATTGCAAAGCAATGCCTCGAAGCATCACTTCCTCTTAAACGGCGCCATGCCCTCACGCGCCAATTCATCGGCACGTTCATTCTCCGGGTGGCCGTCGTGGCCTTTGACCCAGTGCCATGAAATCTCATGGCGCTTGATCGCTTCATCTAAAGCCTGCCAAAGCTCCGTGTTTTTGACAGGTTTTTTGTCAGCAGTTTTCCAACCGTTTTTCTTCCAGCCGTGAATCCACTTGGTAATGCCGTCTTTCACATATTGTGAATCCACATGCATCTCGACCTTGCAAGGTCGCTTCAAGGCATTGAGGGCTTCAACCGCCGCTTGAATTTCCATGCGGTTGTTCGTGGTATCAGCAGCGCCGCCAAACAGCTCTTTGCGCGTACCATTGTAGTCAAGAATAACCCCCCAACCACCGGGGCCGGGGTTACCTGAACACGCACCATCCGTGTGAATGACAACCGTCATGCAGCAGGTGCCGCGTCACGCAATTCACGCGGCAGTTTGAATGATACATTCTCTTCGCGCAGCACCACTTTTTCAACCGTCACGTCATAGTGCAAGCGAAACGCATCAATAATTTCATTCACCAACACCTCAGGGGCGGAAGCACCCGCCGTAAGCCCAATGGTCTGCAAACCCTGTAACGTCGCCCAATCCAAATCCTTGGCCCGCTGCACAAGCTCACCACGCGGACAGCCATTCTTCACACCCACTTCAACCAAGCGCTTGGAGTTGGATGAATTCGGCGCACCGACGACCAGCAACAAATCAATCTTTTCAGAAATGGATTTGACCGCCTCTTGCCGATTGGTGGTGGCATAGCAAATATCTTCTTTGAACGGCCCGGTGATCGCAGGGAAGCGCCGCCGCAACACATCAATCACATCCTTGGTGTCATCAACCGACAGCGTGGTTTGCGTCACATAGGCCAGCTTCTCAACATCGCGCACCTGCAACGCTTCGGCATCTTCAACCGTTTCGATCAGCGTAATCGCACCCACCGGTAATTGCCCCATGGTGCCGATCACTTCGGGGTGGCCCTTGTGGCCGATCAGAATAATTTCGAGGCCTTGGTTGTGGTGGCGCTGAGCCTCCATGTGCACCTTGGTCACCAGCGGGCAAGTGGCATCAAGCTGAAACATTTTGCGGCGGTCAGCTTCCGCCGGAATGGCCTTGGGCACACCATGGGCCGAGAACACCACCGGAAAATCCCCCGTCGGAATCTCGCTCAATTCCTTCACAAAAATCGCACCCTTGGCCTTCAAGCCATCAACCACAAACTTGTTGTGAACAATCTCATGCCGCACATAAACCGGCGCCCCATAAAGATCGAGCGCGCGCTCCACAATATCGATGGCGCGCACAACGCCCGCACAAAAACCACGGGGTGCGGCGAGAAGAATTTTGAGTGGGGGCAGGGTCATGAAATCAGCATTTGGAAGTTCACACTTTGCTTGTCAAGAACGAGACGTCTTGACAAAGACGCTGCAATGCCTAGTTTGCCTCGAGTAACCGCCCGCTGCGGGAGAGTCTGGCCGATCTACTATTGATTGGGCCAGCGCCGAAGGAGCAACCGCCCCGGAAACTCTCAGGCAAATGGACCGCGTGGGCGAATGCGTAAACTCTGGAGAGCAGATGTTCATTCGTGAACAGCTCACCGAAGGAGAAAGTTTCGCCGTGTCGGAGTGACGGCGGGATGAAAACTCTCAGGTACCTGACAGAGGGGGCAAGTTTGCGAGGAATCGCGAGCTTGAACCTTATTGTCAGGAGATATTGAGTTGAGCGAAACCCTTCACCGTACCCCCCTCTATGATCAACACGTCGCCCTTGGCGCCAAGATTGTGCCTTTCGCAGGCTACGACATGCCCGTGCAATACCCCACAGGCGTATTGACTGAACACAACTGGACGCGTGAACACGCTGGATTGTTTGACGTGTCCCACATGGGGCAGGCCACCTTACGTGGGCCGGATTTTGAAACCACTGCAAAAGCCTTGGAGCATTTGGTGCCGGCTGATGTGTTGGGCCTTCAACCGCTTCAACAACGCTACAGCCAACTGCTGAATGACGACGGCGGCATCATCGATGATTTGATGATGATCCGTGGTCGCAAAGACGGCGAAATTTATTTAATCGTCAACGCAGGCTGCAAACACAAGGACTATGCGTGGATCAAGCAGCACTTGCCCGCGAACGTGACATTGCACACGCGGGACGATTTAGCGTTGGTGGCCTTGCAGGGGCCGGAAGCTGAAGCCGTGTTGGCCGCCCATGCGCCAAGCGTTGCAACGATGAGTTTTATGCAAGCCGCCGAAATTCGTATTGGCACAATTGCTGCGTTTGTCACGCGCTCAGGCTACACAGGCGAAGATGGCTACGAAATATCCGTATCCGCCAACGATGCACCTGCACTTTGGGATGTGTTGTTGAAAGATGCGCGCGTCAAACCCATTGGCCTTGGCGCACGGGATTCTCTGCGACTGGAAAGTGGCTTGTGCCTCTACGGCCACGAGTTAGACGATACAACCTCTCCCAACGAAGCGGCCATCATGTGGTCTATCGCCAAGCGCCGCAGGGAAGAAGGCGGATTTATCGGTGCAACCCGTGTGCAATTTGAAATCCAAAATGGCGTGAAACGCCAGCGCGTCGGCATTAAACCCGATGGTCGCGCACCTGCACGTGAAGGCACGATCGTGCAAAACGCAGAAGGCCGGATCATCGGAAAAATCACTTCAGGTGGCTTCGGCCCGACGGTGAACGGCCCCGTGGCCATGGGCTATGTCGAGAGGGAATATGCAGCCGTAGGCACACCGCTCCAACTCATCGTCCGCGACAAAGCACTGCCCGCAACCGTGATTAAACTGCCGTTTGTACCGAACAGGTTTAAGCGATGAATTTAATTCCCTCATCCGCCCTTCGGGCACCTTCTCCCGCTCGAAACGCGGGAGAAGGCTGTTCGAATTGCCTTCTCCCGTCCTCTGACGGGAGAAGGTGGCCGAAGGCCGGATGAGGGGCCACATCATTCAGTTCAAAAAAGGACCCAACACCATGTCAAAAAAATACACCGCCGAACACGAATGGCTCTCGGTTGAGGGCAATATCGCCACCGTGGGCATCACCGAACATGCACAACAACAATTGGGCGACGTTGTCTTTGTTGACTTGCCAACCGTCGGCAAAACCGTGGAGCAGGGCAAGGACGCCGCCGTTGTTGAAAGTGTCAAAGCTGCCAGCGATGTTTATGCGCCGATCACCGGTGAAATCGTCGAGATCAACCAAAAGCTCGCCGACAACCCCGGCATGGTCAATGAAGATGCTGAAGGTTCAGCATGGTTCATGAAAATCAAAATCGCCGATGCCTCGCAGCTCGAGGGCATGATGGACAAGGCCGCTTACGACAAATTGGTAGGATAATTCATGACGACCCTCAAAGACCTTGAACCCGGTGCCAATTTCATCAGCCGTCACATTGGCCCCAATGAAGTAGAAACCAAGCACATGCTGCGCAGCCTCGGAGCATCGTCGCTTGAGGATTTCATCGCCAAGGTGGTGCCGGAAAAAATCCGCTCAAAGCGCATGTTGGATTTGAAACCCGCCATGCCTGAACGCACGGCGCTTTCTTATTTGCGCAAAGCCGCTGAGCGTAACGACGTGTTCACCTCGATGATTGGCATGGGTTACTATGGCACCGTCACGCCCAAGGTCATCCTGCGCAACATCCTGGAAAACCCGGGCTGGTACACGGCCTATACGCCCTACCAAGCCGAAGTCAGCCAAGGCCGCTTGGAAGCTCTGTTGAACTATCAACAAATGGTTATGGACCTGACAGGCCTCGACATTGCCAATGGCTCATTGCTGGATGAAGCCACCGCCGCCGCCGAAGCCATGGGCATGGCACGCCGCGTTTCAAAATCATCATCCAATACCTTCTTCGTTGATGCCGATACGCATCCGCAAACCATCGGCGTCATTGAAACCCGCGCAAAGGGCTTCGGCATCGACATCATCATTGGCGATCCGTTGAAGGACTTGGACGCTAGCAAAGTCTTCGCCGCACTGCTGTCCTATCCCGGGTCATCCGGCGAAGTGCGGGACTTCCGCGATGTCATTGCTGCGTTGAAAGCAGCGGGCGCACTTGTCCATTATGGCAACTGATTTGCTGGCTTTAGCCGTGCTCACCCCGCCCGGCGAATTGGGAGCTGACGTCGCCATTGGTTCCGCCCAACGCTTTGGCGTGCCCATGGGCTATGGCGGGCCACACGCCGCCTTCTTTGCAACCAAGGACGAGCACAAGCGCGTCATGCCCGGTCGCTTGATTGGTGTGTCGGTTGATGCCCAAGGCAACCGTGCCTTACGCATGGCGCTGCAAACCCGCGAACAACACATCCGCCGCGAAAAGGCGACGAGCAACATTTGCACAGCACAAGTTTTGTTGGCGATCACGGCTTCGATGTTCGCGGTTTACAACGGCCCCGATGGCATTCGCAAAACCGCAGAGCGCACCCAGCGCTTCACCCAAATTTTCGCAGCCGCCGTGTCCAAGCTCGGCTTCACAGTGCAGACCAAACACTTCTTCGATACCGTAACACTCAGCGTGCCGGGCCGTGCCCACATGCTTTGGGCCAAGGCCAAGGAAAAGAAAATCAACCTGCGTTTTGTCGATGCTGATCACATCGGCATTTCCTTTGACCAGACCACACGCCGCAAGGAAGTGGCCAATCTTCTCTCCATTTTCAAATCCGGCGCTGAAAGCACCGATCTCGACGCCGTTGATGAAACCTTGAAGCCTGCATTGCCCAAAGCACTGCAACGCACTTCGAGCTATCTCACCCACCCTGTGTTCTCGCGCTATCATTCCGAAACCGAAATGTTGCGCTATTTGCGCCATCTGCAAGCCAAAGACTTGGCCCTCGACCAAGCCATGATTCCATTGGGCTCCTGCACCATGAAGCTCAATGCCACATCCGAAATGATCCCCATCACCTGGCGGCATTTCTCGCTCATGCATCCCTTTGCACCCTTGGAACAAACCCAAGGCTATCAACAGCTCTTCGAAGAGCTGGAAGAAATGCTGGCGGAAATCACGGGCTTTGATGCCGTATCGCTGCAACCCAATGCTGGCTCACAAGGTGAATATGCGGGCCTTCTCGCCATCAAACGCTATCATGAATCAAGGGGTGACCATCACCGCAACATCTGCCTCATTCCCACATCGGCCCACGGCACCAACCCCGCATCCGCCGCCATGGCGGGCATGCAGATCGTCATTGTGGGCTGTGATGCCAATGGCAACGTCGATGTGATCGATCTCATTGCCAAAGCTAAACAAAACGCTTCAAATCTCGCCGCACTCATGATCACCTATCCATCGACCCACGGCGTGTTCGAAGAATCCATTATCGACATCTGCAAAACCGTGCATGACAATGGTGGCCAAGTTTACCTCGACGGCGCAAATCTCAACGCCCAAGTGGGCGTCATGCGCCCCGCTGAACTCGGCGCTGACGTGTGCCACATGAACTTGCACAAGACCTTCTGCATCCCCCACGGCGGCGGCGGCCCCGGCATGGGGCCTATTGGCGTGAGAGCGCATCTGGCACCCTTCCTGCCAGGTCATGCCGTGGTTGATGGGGTTAACCCAGCAGCAGGCCGTCAGGGCCATCAAGGCGCTGTTTCAGCCGCACCTTGGGGCTCGGCCAGCATTCTCCCCATCTCATGGATGTACATCGCCATGATGGGCGGTGAGGGCCTGCGCAAGGCCACCATTATGGCCATCCTGAATGCCAACTACATGGCCAAGCGCCTGCAACCCTATTTCCCGGTGCTCTACACCGGCCCCGGCGGCTTTGTGGCCCATGAATGCATCATTGACCTGCGCTGGCTCAAAGACCGCACGGGCATCACCGTGGAAGACGTGGCCAAGCGCTTGGCCGACTATGGCTTCCACGCCCCCACCATGTCCTTCCCCGTGGTTGATACCCTGATGATCGAACCCACCGAGTCCGAAGGCCAGCGCGAAATGGACCGTTTCTGTGATGCCATGATTTCAATCGCTGGCGAAATCAAAGCCGTCGAAGAGGGCCGCATGGACAAGCTCGATAATCCGTTGAAGAACGCACCCCACACCCACAAGCTATTGTTTGGCGAATGGACCCACAGCTATTCGAAAGAGCAAGCCTACTTCCCGCTGGCGACCCAATACGCCAACGACAAATATTGGCCCCCCGTGGCCCGCGTGGACAATGTGTTCGGTGACCGCAATCTCGTCTGCTCCTGCCCACCCATTGAGAACTACATGCAAGCGGCGGAGTAATAAGAAAAGGCCCTTCGAGGCCCGCAAGAGTGCGGGCACCTCAGGGTGAGGGCAACAATAAAATCCTCATCCTGAGGTGCGAGCGTCAGCGAGCCTCGAAGGATGCGCAACGAGTACAAACGAAAGATAACCATGACCCGCACCCGCATTGAAACCGACTCCATAGGCAGCGTCACACTTGCCGAGAGTTCAAACTATGGCGTGCACACGGCGCGGGCAGTGGAAAACTTCCCCATCACGGGCGTGACCCTGAAGGACTTTCCGGAGCTGGTGCAATCCCTTGCCATGACCAAGAAAGCCTGCGCCAACGCCAACATGGCATTGGGTGTGCTCGACCAACGCATCGGCCAAGCCATCGTCCGCGCCTGTGACCGCGTGGTTGCGGGCGAGGGCCATGAAGGGTTCATTGTCGACATGGTGCAAGGTGGTGCCGGCACGTCCACCAACATGAATGCCAATGAAGTCATCGCCAATCTGGCCTTGCGTGAATTGCAGCGCCCGGCGGGTGACTACAAAACCATCCACCCCAATGATCACGTCAACCTCTCGCAATCTACCAACGATGTTTATCCAACAGCCGTGCGTCTGACGATGATCCGCAATGTGCCGACCTTGGTGGCCGAGCAGGAGGCACTCAAGGCGGCACTGCTCGCCAAGGCCGAAGAGTTCCATGACGTCATCAAAGTGGGTCGTACGCAATTGATGGACGCAGTGCCCATGCGCCTAGGCCATGAGTTCCGCGCCTTCGCCACAACAATAGGCGAGGACATTGATCGCTTGCGTGAAGTGGCAAACTTACTGCGAGAAGTTAATCTTGGCGGCACTGCCATTGGCACTGGCATCAACACACCCGATGGTTATACCGAAGCCGTCATTGCCCATCTCTCGAGCGTTTCCGGCGAGCGCATGCTGGCGGCGGGTGACTTGATTGAAGCCACATCAGACATGGGCGCCTTCATTACATTTTCCGGCGTCCTTAAACGCATTGCCGTCAAGCTCTCAAAAATATGCAACGATCTGCGCCTGCTCAACTCTGGCCCCCGTGCGGGCTTTGGCGAAATCAAATTGCCAGCCGTGCAAGCGGGCTCGTCCATCATGCCGGGCAAGGTCAATCCGGTCATGCCAGAGGTCATCAATCAGATCGCCTATCAAGTCATCGGCAATGATGTAACCGTGACCATGGCTGCGGAAGCAGGCCAATTGCAGCTCAACGCCTTTGAACCGGTGATCGTGTTCAACATCTTGCAGTCCATGCGCATGCTCACCCGGGGCATGAAGGTGCTGCGTGAGAAGTGCATTGTAGGCATCGAAGCCGACCGTGAGCGTTGCCAGGAACTGCTCGACCATTCATTGGTCGCCGTCACAGCCATCAACCCCTACATCGGCTACGTCGAAGCCAGCCGCGTGGCCAAAGAAGCCCTCAAATCCCGCCGAACCATCCGCGAGGTGGTGCTAGCCGAAAAGCTGATGACGGAAGCACAACTGGCCGAAGCCTTTGCGACTGAGAACCTGCTGGGCCAGCACAAGCGCCCACTTTGACATTTTCGCAAATTCTGACTAGTCTGACTAGTCAGAATTGGAGGTGCCACATGAACCATCATTCCCGAACTTGGCCTTTGCAAGAAGCCAAAGCAAAATTCAGTGAGTTGGTCCGCTTAGCCCAAACGGATGGCCCGCAAACAGTGACAGTGCATGGCCAGCCCGCCGTTGTCATCACAAGAGCTCCAAGTCCTCAAAAAGATATTTCAAGTTTGTCTGGTGCTGAGCTCATTGCGGCACTTCGAAAAGGGCCGTTGTTTGATTTCGAACTGCCTGACGTTGATACACCGGGAAAGTTTGAGGATTAGGCAGCGTGTGGATACTTGATACGAATGTGATTTCTGAAATGCGAGTAAGTAAACCGAACGCTGGCGTATTGTCATTCATCGAACAATATGACGGCAAGTTTTATACGACCAGCATAAACATAGCAGAAATAAGTGCAGGAATTGTCAAACTAGCCGACAGCGAACAAAGTCGCGTTTTGGAGACATGGCTCAACAACTCGGTCCGGCCTTGGTTCTCGGACCGCGTACTGAATGTTTCAGAAGAATGCCTCTTGAGATGGCTGGTCATTGGTAAGGAAGTCCAGAAATCAAAAGGACCAACACCACCAGCAGACTTGTTGATAGCGGCCGTTGCAATACAGGCAGGGATGAAGATAGTCACCCGAGACATCACCCCATTCGTCGCTTGCGGCGTTCCAACCTTAAACCCGTGGACCGGCGAGCGCTTCAACGGCGCATAAAAAACCCGGCCTCAGCGACCGGGTTTTTGAAATCACAAAACTGAATAGTCTCAGTTCAAACGGCTCTTCACCGCAGCAATCGATTCAGCGATCAGCTTCTCGCCGCCTTTGCCCTTAGCACCATCTGCAATCAATGCAGCGGCAGCAGCAATGGCACGATCCGTCACAGCGCCACGAACTTCTTTCACGGCAGCGGCTTCAGCTTGTGCAATCTTGTTTTCAGCTTGCTTGGTGCGGCGGATCAGAGCATCGGCCAATTTCTTCTTGGCGTCTTCGGAGTAAGCTGCAGCATCAGACTTGGCTTGCGAAATAATGCCAGCGGCTTCTTTTTCAGCATCCAGCTTCTTTTGCTTATATTCAGCCAGAAGCGCTTCTGCATCTTCGCGCAATTTGCGTGCGTCGGTAATGTCTTTGTCGATTTGGGCGGCGCGTGCGTCGAGTGCAGCGCCAGCCTTTTTATGGGCACCAGCCCAGAACACGATGCCTAGGAACAACACCAATGCAACAAGTGCAAAGAATGTCGCGTCAAAGGCAAGACCAGCAGCAAGAAACGTCATCATCTTAACCCTTCAACGCTTTGGCCAGAGCAGCCTTGGTCACTTTGCCACCCGTGAGGGCCGCAACAATTTCCGAAGCTGTGTCAGAGGCAATATCAGAAACCGCATCCATGGCCTTGGCCTTGGATTTGGCAATCTTGGCTTCCGCGTCAGTGGCTTTCGCGGCCAGTTCAGCATCAAGCTTATGTTGTTTTGCAGCGATGTCGGCATTCACCGCTTCGCGTGTTGACTTGGCAATGTCCGAGGCATTGCCCCGCGCATCGGCCAAAGCCTTATTGTAGGAGTTGAGTGCCGCTTCAGTTTCGTCCTTCAACGCGCCAGCGCGGGCAATATCACCCTCAATGCGGTTGCGGCGCGTTTCAAGAATGCTGCCAATGCGCGGCAATACAATGCGGCTCATCAACAGATAAAGCGCACCAAAGAAAACCACGAGCCAGAAAATTTGCGACGGGAACGTCGAAGTGTCGAGCGGTGGAAATGCACTTTCATGTGCACCACTTGCAGCTTCCGTATGTGTTTCAGTCGTTGTCGTGGCCATAGGCGCTCACCTTTAATGTCGTGGCAGGTGAACCGACCTGAAAGCCGGTTCACCCGTCAAGGATACTCTATTCAGTCGGTTGTATTAGGCGACGAACAGGAGAAGAAGTGCCACAACGAGCGAGAAAATGCCCAAGCCTTCAGCCAAAGCAGCACCGATCAGTGCGTTGGTGAATTGAGCACCAGCTGCTGCTGGGTTGCGCAGTGCGCCTGAGAGGTAAGCGCCGAAAATGTGGCCCACACCGATGCCTGCACCACCCATGCCAATGCATGCGATACCTGCGCCGATGAGTTTTGCTGCTGCTGGATCCATAGTCGTTCTCCTTGATATGACTGGTTAGGATTTAGTGATGAGTATGAAGTGCGTCGTTCAAATAAACGCACGTCAGAATGGCGAATACGAAGGCCTGCAAGAAGGCCACGAGAAATTCAAGTGCGGTCAAAGCAACGGCCATGGCCATTGGGGCAATGGCACCCAGAATGCCGCCAAAACCAAGGGCTGAAAGCGAAACCACAAAGCCCGCAAACACTTTCAAAACAATGTGGCCAGCCAGCATGTTGCCGAACAAGCGCAGACCCAGCGAAATCGGGCGCGACAAGAATGAGATGATTTCAATAAGCGAGATGAAAGGCAAAATCGCAATCGGCACACCCGATGGCACGAACAACTTAAACCAACCAAGGCCATGCTTATAAATGCCGACAACCACAACCAAGCCAACGACAAACAAGGCCATCGAAACCGTTACAATCACATGGCTCGTCACCGTGAAGAAATACGGGAACATGCCCAGCATGTTGGCAATCAAAACGAATGAGAACAGTGAGAACACCAATGGGAAAAACGGCTTGCCGTCTTTGCCAAGAACATTCTCAACCATGTTAGCAATCATGGAATACCACATTTCACCAACAGATTGAAGGCGGCCCGGCACCAGTGCGCGCTTGTTTGATGCAAGCAACAGCAAACCCGTGATGGTGGCAACAGTGGCCCCCATGAACAGGGCGGAATTTGTGAAGCTGATATCATAGCCGCCAAGATTGAAGCCGCCACCAAGAATGTCCTTGATCTGGAATTGCTCAATCGGATTGTTCGACACGATCAGTCCTCTTCTTCATCATCAGCCGAAGGTTTCGGCATTTTGCTAAGTTCTTCAGGCGTTGGGGACGATCTGTTTGCCGCACGCGACATATTCAGAATGCCCGCTCCAAAACCCAGAAGCAGAAAAATAATCAGAAACAGCGGAAGGGTTCCAGCCACATAGTCAAGGCCATAACCAATCAGCCCACCCACCAAAGTGCCCGCCACAAACTCACTCGCCAACCGATACCCCTTGGAATAATCCGAGGCACCTTGAAAGCGCTGGTCTGGTTTAGAGGCTTCCGCCCGTTCGTTCTTTTCAGCCGCAATGCGGTTGCCAAGATCTTTAAGGCGGTCTGGAAGGTCTCCGAACTCTGGTTGCGCGTTTGATTTAAGCGGCTTTTGTTCGCGTGGATCAGTCAATTTGAATGCCCCTTTCGCAAACGAAAACAGCCCGGAAAAAACGTATCTTCCAAAGCGCGCTCTCAATAGCCACGGGGCAGAAATGTGTCAAGAAATGGATTCTGATTGTAACCCGCTGAAATCAATAAACGATTCAGCGCTGCGGCAATGAGTCCGGCACTTACAGCACGCCAAGCTGCGTGAGCGCGCCCCGCAATGATTCCGGCGAGGTGAAATGATGCCCCATCATGCCAACAGCCTCCGCCCCAGTCACATTCTTCAAGCTGTCATCAATGAACAAGGAATTTTCAAGTTGGATGTCGTTGCGTCTGGCCAAAAGATGAAAAATCTCAGGGTCCGGCTTGATGATCTTTTCATCGCCCGAAACCACTATATCTCGAAACAAGTCTCAAGAATTTGAAGCGCTCACGCGTGGCTCGAAACGTATCGCCATTCCAATTGGTAATGGCATAGAGCGGCACGTGTTTGTCGTGCAGCTCTTCCAAAATTGCGAACACTACCCTCAATCGCCCCCGGCACCATCTCCATCCAACGGTCACGATACATCGCAATCTCAGCAGCATATTCAGGGAAACGAGCCGTCGCCTCCGCAACCCCATCATCAAAAGACCGGCCACCATCCTGCGCCAAGTTCCATTCATGGTGGCACACATTGGCAAGGAACCACTCCATCTTCGCCTCATCAGCAAACACCTTGCGGTAAACATTACGCGGATCCCATTGGATAAGAACCATGCCGAGGTCGAAAACGATGTTCATTAAATTACTAAATCCCGTCATCCCGGCGCAGGCCGGGACGGGGCTTGATCTTCAACAAGTGTAGCTAAGGTATCAATTGAGTCATGTAAATCCAGCCAATCTGGATTCATGCTTTCAACCAACCGAAACTTCCAAGGGCGATGCCACTTCTTCAACAACTTTTCTCGATGAATTGCTGCATCCATTGTCAAATGGTGCTCATACCACACAAGTGTTTTGATGCTATGGTCCTTGGTATAACCATCAAATGTCTCGTTCTTGTGATCGCAAATGCGATTGTACAAAGCAGAAGTCACGCCAACATAAAGTGCACCACGATAGCGACTAGCAAGTATGTAAACAGCAGGCGCTTTTTCTTCTCTCATTGCCGAGATTCAGCACTGACATCGTAAGCCGTCAACATTTATCAAATCATCCCAATATTGCGTCACCCCGGCGAAGGCCGGGGCGATGCTAAACACACACTTCAACATGAAAGCCTCATCCCGTCCTTCGACGGGATGACGAAACAGAATGGAAACAGTTGAAGTGATTTTGAAAGCCTCTCACTAGCCACGCCAGGCTGACGACGAAATTGAAATTGGTTTGTAACTATTGGTCTTCCCTGCGGATGGTCAAACGGTGTTCCTTTAGCGCACCCTTCGAGGCTGCTCCGCAGCACCTCAGGGTGAGGATTAATTTTGTCCCTCATGCTGAGGTGCATTGCAAGGCAATGCCTCGAAGCATGCGCTCCGGTCACCCCGCCTCAGCCACCAATTCCGTCGCTTCTTCCAAGTTCACGCTCACCAATTGTGAAACACCACGTTCCATCATGGTCACGCCGAACAGGCGGTTCATGCGGGCCATTGTCAGCGGGTGGTGGGTGATGATCAAGAACCGCGTTTCCGTGCGTTCCAGCATGGCGTTGAGCAAGTTGCAGAAGCGTTCAACGTTATGGTCATCCAACGGCGCATCCACTTCGTCGAGCACGCAGATGGGTGATGGATTGGTGAGGAACACTGCGAAGATCAGCGCCATGGCCGTTAGTGTTTGTTCACCGCCTGATAGCAATGACAAGGTCGAAGGCTTCTTGCCCGGCGGCTTGGCCAGAATTTCCAATCCCGCTTCCAACGGATCATCGGACTCAATCAATTGCAGTTCCGCTTCACCACCGCCAAACAATGTCTTGAACAGCTCCGTGAATTTGGCATTCACTGTGCCGAACGCGTCCAGCAAACGCTGGCGGCCTTCTTTATTCAAAGACCCGATGGCACCACGCAATTTATTGATGGCCTGAACCAGTTCGTCCTTTTCAGTCGTCATGGTGGTGAGCTGCGTACCAACGGCTTCGGCTTCTTCATCTGCCCGCAAATTCACAGCGCCCAAACGTTCACGGTCATCGCGCAAACCCAGCAACTTCTTTTCAATCTCGTCACCAGCTGGAAGCTTTTCAGCCTCAACACCAGCCTGCGCCAAAATTTCATCCGGCGCACAATTCAGTGTTTCGGTAATGCGCAATTGGCAATGTTCCTGCCGTTGCTGCGAAGCTTCAAGCCGCGCACCCAAACGCGCATGGTCTTCTCGCGATTTGCCAGCCAGTTCTTGCACTTCACGCAAAGTGGCATCGGCCGCACGCACATTGTTTTCAGCTTCTTGCAACGCATCCGCAGCCAGCTTGCGATCACGCTCGGCTTCCGACAGCATGTTCATCAACTTGAAGCGCTTGTCAGCCAATTGTTGCGGCATGGACGTGAGTTCGGTGAGCGACGTTTCGGCTTCTGCCGCACGTGCTGTCAAAGCCTCCATTTGCTCGCGGGCCTTGGCCGCACGGTTGGTCCACTGTTGCGTTTCCGCTTCAATCGCATTCAAACGATCAGCTACGCATTTTGGCTTCACGTTCGAGGCTATCATGCCGCGCCCGCGCCTCGCCATAGGTTGAGCGTTCGCGGTTCAATTGTTCGCGCAAGCCAGCAACTTCGCTGTTCAAACCATCAAGGGCGGGCAGAGCGGCAAATTCAAGTTCCACGCCAGCACAGAGTTGGTTGATGTCCTGCAACTGCGCTTCAGTGCGGCGCTGGGCTTCATCGAGGGCAGAAGTTTGTGCAGTTTGCTCTGATTGCTTGCGTTCGAACATTTGCAACGCACGCCGCGCCACGTCCAAAGCCGCACCCGCAGCCCGCCAGCCCTCGCGCTTTTCACGCTCAGCCCTAACACCTTGCTCAACAGCGTTACGCGCGTGTTCAAATTCTTGCTTTGCCTGTTCTGATTTTGCATTGGCAGCACCCAAACCAGATTCAAGTTGCACCAAACGATTGCGTTCAGCCAAGCGTTTGGCGGCGGCGGATGGTGCATCAGCAGCGGATACAAAACCATCCCAACGCCACACATCGCCTTCACGCGAAACCAACCTTTGCCCGGGCTGCAATTGCGGCTGCAAAGCAGCGCCCACAGCTTTTGACACAACACCAACGTGAGCGAGCACACGCGCCAAAGCCGGAGGCGCATCCACATGCTTAGAAAGTGGTGTCGCATCACCCGGCAAAGCTGCTGTTGAGCCAAGTGGAGGAAGCCCACGCCAATGAATGGGCGCACCTTCATCAGCCGAGGCTTCAATGTCGTCGCCCAAAGCCGCCGCAAGGGCTGCTTCATAACCGGGTTCGACCATCAACGCGTCAACCACGGCAGGCCACAAGTCGCCACCATCATTACGTAAGAAATTCGTCAGTGTACGGACTTCTGTTTGCAACCGTTCCGCAGCGCGCCGTGCTTCATCAAAAGCTTGGCGCTTGTCGGTTTCAACCTGCCGCGCCACCCGCAAATTCACTTCTGAATGCGAAGCGTCCTGTTCCGACGTTTCAGCAAACTTCACCGCAGCTTCAACAGCCGCCGCCAAGGTCACACCATCACCCGCATCGCCAATCAGCGCCAACAATTGCGCCCGCCGACCTGACAGTGACTGCAATTCCGTATCCAACCGCGCAATGCGCGATTTATGTTCATTGATGCTGCGCTCCATGGCGCCGCGCTGTGCGACAAGTTGCGACAGTTTATTGGCCGCATCATCAGCTGCTTCCTGCGCATTGGCCAAAGCTGCCGCTGCTTCTTGCACAGCTGCAGCTGCCTGCGCCCGCACATCCTGGCCCTCATTCGAAGACGCCAGCAATGTTTCCTTTTCAACGCCCAAGCGCTCAATCGTGCCGTCCGTATCGGCCAGCAAACCCTCTTCGCGGGCCACGTCGGCATTGGCCTGTTGGCGGCGCTGCTTCAATTCTGCAATGCGGCCTTCAACGCGCTTTTCTTCATCATCAAGCGAAGCCCGTTCCAGCGTCAAACGCTGCAACACGGCGGCGCGAACCGTTTCCTGTTCGCGCAAATTCGGCAACGTGTCGCCCAATTCATCGCGCCCACGTAATTTCTCTGAAGCTGACCGCGTATGCTCCGCCAACACCCGTGTGGCTTCTTCCAGTGCCGCCGTATCACGTGTGGCATCAGCCGTCGCATCACGCCACGCCACAAACAACCCAGCTGCTTCCAATTTACGAATTTCAGCCGATACGATTTTATATTTCTGTGCCTGCCGCGCCTGTCGCTTCAAGCTGTTCAACTGGCTTTCAAGCTGGGCCGTCACATCATCAATGCGCGACAGATTTTGCTCTGCCGCTTTCAACTTTAATTCAGCATCATGGCGGCGTGTGTGCAGACCTGTAATGCCAGCTGCTTCTTCGAGAATCAAACGCCGTGCTTGTGGCTTGGCGCTGATGATTTCCGAAATTTGCCCCTGCCGCACCAATGAAGGCGAACGCGAACCGGTTGAGGCATCAGCAAACAACAGCTGCACGTCTTTGGCTCGCACTTCCTTGCCATTCACGCGATAGGTCGAACCTGCATCACGTACAATGGCACGGCTGATTTCCAGGTGCTCATTATCATTGAACTGGGCAGGTGCCGTGCGATCATCATTCGCCATCAACACCATGACTTCTGCCATGTTGCGTGAAGGGCGTTCAGATGTGCCGGAGAAAATCACGTCTTCCATGCCAGAGCCGCGCATATTCTTGTATGAGTTTTCACCCATCACCCAACGCAGCGCTTCCAGCAAATTCGATTTGCCGCAGCCGTTCGGCCCCACAATACCGGTCAAGCCCGGTTGAATGTGCAGTTCCGTCGGTTCAACGAATGACTTGAAGCCTGTCAGCCGCAGCTTATTGAATTTCATGTAGTCCCCAGCTCTTTAGTGTAGCGCTGCGAGGGGTTAGCCCAGCAGCGGGTCGATAACGGCTTTCATGGCGTCAAAGGTATAGTCGCCCTTGTAGCGTTCGCCATTGATGAAAAATGTTGGAATGCCTTGAACGCCAAAGCCTTCGCCGCGTTTGCGCTCGTCAAAAATAGCCTTGGCCACATCCTTGTTGTTCAGGCAGGCCATGAATGTTTCTTCGGTGAAGCCCGCTTGCAAGGCAATCGTCTTCAAACCTTCCAAGGGGTTTGGCACCCACGTTTGTTGGGTCTTGAACAGCACTTCAACAAGCGGGAAATATTTTTCCTTTGGCGCGCAACGCGCCACCATGAAGCCACCCATCGCAGCGTCATTGTGCGGGAATTCGCGGAACAACAAACGCACTTTGCCAGTGTCGATATAGTCCTTCATGAACTTCGGCAGTTCCACATTGGCAAATTCGGCGCAATGCGGGCACGACGCTGAGGCATATTCAACAATCGTCACTTTGGCATCAGGCTTGCCCAATTCCATTTCGCCATTTGCGGGTGCCACCATCAACGCGACCTTATCAACAGGTCCGGGTTCAGCCTCCTGCGCTAAGGCAACAGGTGCAAAAAGCGCCAATGTGGCGCTGGCGGCAAAAAGGCGGCGTGTCATCATCTTCATGGGTTTTTCCTACTCGAAGTTAAGGGGTGAAGGCCATTGCGTTATTTGGCCTGTGGAGAACGTTGTTGCGCTGCTGTAACCCCTGCACCAAGCCGCGCAAGGGCGGATTTCAAATCAGGATCATCAACAGGCGACACTTGCGCCAAAACCGAGGCTGTCGGTGTGGGCGCTAAGGCTTTAATTTTGGTAGCTTTAATGGCTTCGTGGGTCTGCATAATCTTCAAGGCAGAAACACCCTGATAGCCCAGAAAACGGTTCACTTTTTCGATTATCGAATGGGTGGCATATTGCACATCCAACCCACGGCCCGCCTGCACCTTCAAATGCAGCGTTCCCCCCGTTTTTTCGTCATTTCCACGCGGCCAGCGGATTTTTTCAGGTGTTGATACAGCAGCAAGTGCTGCTCCGGCAATTTCCGGCCAACGGGCCAAAAGCTCAACCTGCGCAAACCCGTGTTTTTTGAACACAGGCTCGGTCAATGCGCGGAAATGCTTGTTCAATGTTTCCATGTGGTAAGTGTCTGTCCTATCCAACAGATTCTCAAGGGAAACAATGGCGGAACAGGGGCATAACCCAGCTTTGAGTGTGAAACTTTTGCAATGGTACGACGCCAATGCGAGGGTTTTGCCTTGGCGTGCCTTCGCCCCCCAGCGCATGGACCCTTATAAAGTCTGGCTTTCGGAAATCATGCTGCAACAAACCACCGTTGCCGCCGTCAAAGACTATTTCCTCAAATTCACGCAATTTTGGCCAACCGTCGAATCACTCGCCGATGCACCCTTGGATGATGTGCTGAAAGCTTGGGCCGGTCTTGGCTATTACGCCCGTGCGCGAAATTTGCACAAATGCGCTGGTGTTGTGGTGAGCGAACATGGCGGAGAATTTCCAAGCGATGTTGAAGCTTTGCAAAAACTCCCCGGCATTGGCCCCTACACCGCAGGTGCCATCGCCGCCATCGCCTTTGACCAACGCTTCGCGGCAGTGGATGGAAATGTAGAGCGCGTGCTGTCGCGTCTCGACGCCATTGAAACACCACTGCCGCAATCAAAGCCCATCATCAAAGCCCGCGCTCAAAGTCTAATGCCAGCAACAAGGGCAGGGGACTTTGTGCAAGCCCTCATGGATTTGGGAGCAACCATCTGCACACCAAAATCTCCCAATTGCGCAATATTGTCCGTGGACGGATGATTGTGTGGGACGTGCGACAGGCATTGCCGTCAACACTGCCGCGCAAGTTGCCGAAAAAGAAAGTGCCAACACGGAAAGGCTTAGCCTATTTTGCGCAACGCGAAGACGGTGCCATTCTGCTGCGACGACGTGAAGAGAAAGGGTCTGCTCGGCGGCATGATGGAAGTGCCGGGCGCACTCACGATGGACGAACCTGCACCACTGCAAACCACATTGGAAAAAACTCAAAGGCAAAGTCGAACACACCTTCACCCACTTCCACCTCGAAGTCACGGTGATGCAAGCGGTCGTTTCAAACACGCACACACTCGGCAATTCCTGCCGTTGGGTAAATGCATCCGAAATAGAAGGCGAAGCCTTACCCACCCTCATGCGCAAAATTATTGCGCATGCGTCTGAAGCATTGAACTAAACCGCCGCTCCCATTTCACTGCGCACCTGCTGCCGCAATATATCAATCGGAACCAAATTCGGCCCGCGCCGCACATGCCAATAGGTCCAGCCATTGCAAGCTTCGGCGTTTTGCACCGTGGCCCCAACTTTGTGAATTGAACCTGAAGCACTCTTCGACGCAATCGAACCATCGGCACGCACGTTGGCAGCAATGCGGGTTGTGTGGTCAAACAATGTCTCGCCGGCCTTAATCAATCCACGTTCAATCAACGTGCCAAACGGAATGCGCACTTCAGCGCGTTTGCCCACCGTTGTTTTCAACGCTTCGAGCGGCAATTCTTCCGTATTCAAAATCCGCGCACGCGCATGTTTGGCATAGGTCTCATCGCGCTCAATGCCAATGAAGTTGCGGCCCAATTGCTTGGCCACGGCACCTGTTGTGCCCGTGCCAAAGAACGGGTCCAGCACCACATCACCGGGATTGCTCGACGACAACATCACCCGCTGCAACAAAGCTTCCGGCTTCTGCGTGGGGTGCACCTTGTCACCGTTCTTGTCTTTCAAACGTTCAGCACCCGTGCACAAGGGCAGGGTCCAGTCCGAACGCATTTGCAAGTCATCATTAAAAATCTTCATCGCTTCATAGTGGAAGCAATATTTTGATTTCTGATCCTTCGACGCCCAGATCATGGTTTCATGCGCATTGGTGAAGCGACGGCCACGGAAATTCGGCATCGGGTTCAGCTTGCGCCACACCACGTCGTTGAGAATCCAATAGCCCAAATCCTGCACAATGGTGCCGACGCGGAAAATATTATGATAGCTGCCAATCACCCAAATGGCGCCATTGGGCTTCAACACGCGGCGGCATTCCGTAAGCCACGCTTTGGTGAACGCGTCATAGGATGCAAAGTCCGAGAACTTGTCCCACTCATCATCCACCGCATCAACTTTGCTTTGGTCGGGGCGCGACAGGTCACCTTTAAGCTGCAAATTGTAAGGCGGGTCCGCGAATACAAGATCAACCGACTCCGATGGAATTTTTTTCAACTGTTCAACACAGTCGCCCATCAAAATCTGATTGAGCAGCGGCCGCACATCTTGCTTCACCGCTTGATCGACATAACCCATAACGCAACACCCCAAATCACTTACTGACAAAGGGGGTTATGAGTCCTCAGGACTCCCACGTGAATCGAATTGTCCAGATATGGTTAATTTCGCAATCGGTTTGAAGCTCATCCGATGTTCCGCACACGGACCAAGTCGTTGTAATGCCGCCATATGTTGAGCCGTGCCGTAGCCCTTGTGCTTGCCAAAACCATAGCCAGCATATTGGGCGTCAAGCTGATGCATCATGCGGTCACGCGTCACCTTCGCAATGATGGAAGCCGCTGCAATGGACAAGCACTTGCCATCACCCTCAATAATCGTCTGCACACGGAGTGAAAGCGGCGGTGCACGATTTCCATCCACCAATGCGTAGGTGGTGAATGATCCAAGGGCCGCCACGGCTTCCTGCATGGCATGATAGGTGGCTTGCAGAATGTTGATCTCGTCAATCAATGACGCCGAAGCAATGCCAACGCCAACGCGCGCTGAACGCATAATCGGCTCGAACAACGCATCACGCTTTGCCTCGGTCAGCTTTTTTGAATCATTCAATCCCGTGGGGATATTCTCTGGGTCCAAAACCACAGCCGCCGCCACCACAGGCCCAGCCCAAGGCCCACGCCCCGCTTCATCCACACCACAGGGGATAAAGCCTTGGGCGATGGCAAGGGTTTCGAATGAGAAGTCAGGGGCAGGCATGGGCACTCGCGGCGCTGCCTCGAGACTTTAAGTGCAAAGCGCCCCAGCATGCGGCCTTAGGCATTTCCCTCAACCAAGTTGGGAGGAAGGACGAGTCTCGAAGCGCCTTCAGCTTTGCTGGGAAGAACATTCCCGAAGGGCCGAAGGGGCCTCAGAATCAGACGCCATTGTCTCACCCATTGCGGTGGGCCTCTCAAACAAATCCGTCTTCAACTTCACGCGGTTCGCATTCAGCCCCAGCTTCTGACACGCCAGTTGGAACCGCCGCCCGATCATCCATGCCACTGGCCCCGAACCTGTCATGCGCTCACCGAACTGCGCACTCGACTCTTTCCCACCGCGCACATCCTTCACCTGCGCCATCACACGGGCATAGCGATCAGGATAAGCCTTCTCCAGCCAATCTTTGAAAATGCCTTTGACCTCATGGGGCAGCCGCAACATGGTGTAACCCGCCTCACGCGCACCAGCACCCCGCGCGGCTTTCAGAATATTCTCAATTTCATGGTCATTCAGCCCAGGAATAATCGGCCCCAACATCACCACCGTGGGAATGCCCGCAGCCGACAAAGCCTCAATCGCCGCCAAGCGCTTGGCAGGCGTCGAAGCACGCGGCTCCATCGCCCGCGCCAATTTGCCATCGAGCGTGGTGATCGACAAAGCCACCTTCACCAACCCCAGCTTTGCCAACGGAGCAAGCAAATCAATATCCCGCGTCACCATATGGTTCTTGGTCACAATGCCAAACGGGTGCTTGAATTCAGCCAACACCTCAATGACGCCGCGCGTGATGCGATACTGTTTTTCAATCGGCTGATAGGGGTCCGTATTCGCCCCCAATGCAATGGTGCGCGGGGCATAATTGGTCGCGGTTAATTCCTCCCGAAGCAGAGCCGCCGCGTTCGGCTTTATGAAAAGTTTGGATTCAAAGTCGAGCCCCGGCGACAGGCCCATATAGGCGTGGGCAGGGCGGGCATAACAATAAGAACACCCATGCTCGCAACCACGATAAGGATTGATCGAACGATCAAACGAAATATCCGGAGAGTCATTGCGCGAAATAATCGACTTTGGCGTTTCAACAAAAATCTCGGTCTTGAGCGGCGGCAACTCAGCCAACGATTCCCAGCCGTCATCCAGAAACGACCGTGCCTCAACCTCAAACCGATGCGATCGGGTTCGACTTAGCCCCACGCCCGCGCTCCAACTGCGGCAGCGAAGTTAAACCCCGCTCACCCAAAGAAGAAGTCCGCATGTCCATCAACGTAGCCATGAAGGGAACATAAGCGGAACAAACGAACAATGCAAGAACAATCTTGCGAAGGCCCCCATCCGCCTTCGGCACCTTCCCCACGAGTTGGGGAAGGGCGATGCGATCCGCTCCCTCAGCTTTGCTGGGGGAGCTGCCCGAAGGGCTGAGGGGGTCTACCCCTCGATCTTCGAAAAATCCGCCACTTCCGCCACAGCTTCACGAATGCGGTTCAACAGCCGCAAACGGTTCACCCGCATGTTGGGGTCAGGGTCATTCACCGTCACATTGTCGAGGAATGCATCGACCGGACCACGCAACTTCGCAATCGCCCGCATGGTGGCTTCAAAGTCTTCTTCCGCCAGCGCCTTGTGCGCCAAAGCCGAAGCCGCCTCGATGGCGCGGTGCAAATCCTTCTCCTCGCCCTTGACGAGAATGGACTGGTCCACCTTGCCGGAAATCGCCTTGCCCTCTTTTTTCTCTTCCGCCTTCACAATGTTGGTGGCGCGTTTCACACCTGCAAGAAGATTCTTGCCGTCATCAGTTTCAAGGAATTTCGACAACGCCTCAACCCGACGCACAATCATCAAAAGATCATCCTGCCCACCCAGTGCAAACACGGCGTCGATAAGATCGTGCCGCACGCCTTGGTCTTTGAGATAGACTTTCAAACGGTCGGCGAAGAAGTCGAGGAGGTCGGATATTAATTTACGTCATCGAACATTCTGAGCAGCACCGTTGTCAGCGGCATTTGACTACTTCCATCTGTATAGCGCAGAAGTGCATTGCTTATTCTAATGCTCTGCAGTTCTCAGCAAGTTGTCTTCAAATCTGAGAGCGATAGCTATTTCGATCTCGGCATAAATATTTGCAAGCACGATTGCCGAGTGTATTTGCAAGCGAAATTCATCAAATTTGCATTTATCAAGAATAGTCCTAATCACACCCAACGCCGCACGCCGCAAGGCAAACGGATCCTTCGATCCCGTCGGCTTTTCGTCAATCGCCCAGAAGCCCACCAGCGTATCCAGCTTCTCCGCCAGCGCCACAGCCTGACCAATCTTTGACACCGGAATTGAATCCGACGGCCCCTTCGGCTTGTAGTGATCGCGAATGGCATCAGCCACTTCTGCATCATGTCCCTGATCCAGCGCATAATAGCGCCCCATCAAGCCCTCAAGCTCGGGGAATTCACCGACCATGCCGGACACCAGATCAGCCTTGGCCAAGCCGTGCCGCCAGCTTCGCCTTCTCCACATCAGCGCCAATGGTTTTGGCAATCTCACCCGCCAGCGCTTCGATGCGTTTGACGCGCTCACCTTGCGAACCCAGCTTGGCATGGAAGGTAATCGCATCCAGCTTCACCAACTGGTCTTCAAGCTTCACCTTGCGGTCCTGATCCCAGAAGAACTTGGCATCCGACAACCGCGCCGCAATCACCTTGTTGTTGCCGCGAATAATTTCGGCCCCACCATCACGCGGGATGATATTGGCAACGAGCAGATATTTATTTGAAAGCCCGCCCTCGTGCTTCGAGGCTTGGCTTGCGCCAAGCACCTCAGCATGAGGGCTACCCCCACTCCCCTCATCCTGAGGTGCGAGCGCAGCGAGCCTCGAAGGACGCCGCAAGCAAAAACATTTCTGATTGTTCTTGATCGTGGTGATGATGACTTCCGGCGGCACTGAAAGATAAGCCTCATCAAACGAGCCCATCAACACCACGGGCCATTCAACCAGTCCCGCCACTTCGCGCGAGAAGACCTTCATCCTCGATCATCTCCAAGCCTTGCGCAAAAGCCAAAGCCTTCGCATCCGCACGGATATGTTCAACCCGCGCCGAAGCATCAACAATCACGCTTCGCCTTGTTCAACGCGAGGGAATAATCTTCAAACCGCGAAACACGAATAACATCCGGCGCCAAAAACCGATGGCCCTTCGTCGTATTGCCCGACACAATTCCATCCACGTCAAACGGCACAACTTCACCATCAAACGTGCACAAAATGCTCTGCAACGGCCGCACCCATTTCAATGAGCCTGAACCCCAACGCATGGGCTTGCCCCACGGGAATTTGCGGATCACATCCGGCACCAAAGCCGCAATCACATCAACAGCCGCACGGCCATCTTTCTTGATCACGGCGACATAGAAAGCACCCTTCTTGTCGTCCTGCTTGGTGAGTTGCTCCAGCGTCAAACCCGTGGACCGCAAAAACCCATCAATCGCCGCCTGAGGCGCATCCACCTTCGGGCCTTTGCGCTCCTCCCGCGTATCAGCGGCCTTCGCATTCAAGCCCTCAACCGAAAGCACCAAGCGCCGCGGCGTGGCATGCACTTGGGCGCCCTCATACACCAAACCCGCATCAACAAGGCCATTGGTGATGAGCGACTTCAAATCCTCAGCCGCTTTGGACTTGCAAACGTGCGGGAATTTCTTCCGAGAAAAGTTCAAGCAGAAGTTCAGACATTTGCAACGCCCCCACCAGCCGTCCGGCTCCACGCCTCACAACACGCCTTCGCCAAATCCCTCACCGCCAAAATATACTTCTGCCGCTCCGTCACCGAAATCACGCCGCGCGCATCCAGCAAGTTGAACGCATGCGATGCCTTGATGCATTGGTCATAAGCCGGAAGCGCCAGCCGATGCCGCCCCTCCGCTTCACCCGCCTTCAACAGCGCCGCACATTCTTTTTCGGCATCCTTGAAGTGCTGCAACAAAATCTCAGTATCCGCATGTTCAAAATTAAACCGCGAATATTCCTGCTCGGCCTGCAAGAACACATCACCATAGGAAATGCGGCCCTTGCCCTCGGCGCGGCCATTGAAATTCAAGTCGTAAACATTATCGACGTTCTGCACATACATGGCCAAGCGTTCGAGGCCGTATGTCAATTCGCCTGAAACGGGCGAACAGTCCATGCCACCCACCTGCTGGAAATACGTAAACTGCGACACTTCCATGCCATCGCACCACACTTCCCAACCAAGGCCCCAAGCGCCGAGCGTGGGGCTTTCCCAATCGTCTTCGACAAAGCGAATATCATGCAATGTCGGGTCCAGCCCAATAGCCGCGAGCGAGCCTAAATAAAGCTCCTGCAAATCCGGCGGCGATGGCTTGATGATGACTTGATACTGATAATAATGCTGCAAGCGATTGGGGTTCTCGCCATAGCGCCCATCCTTGGGCCGACGCGAAGGCTGCACATAAGCCGCAGCCCACGGCAACGTGCCAACCGAGCGCAAAGTCGTGGCCGGATGGAACGTACCCGCACCCACTTCCATGTCGTAAGGCTGCAAAATAACACAACCCTTGTCCGCCCAATAGTTATGCAGCGTCAGGATCAGGTCTTGAAATGAAGTCGTCGGAGATAAAGCCATGATTTGCGCGGTGTAATGGCGAGCGCGTCTTGTGTCAAACACCCCCTCCCGGCTTCGCCGTACTCCCCCAGCAAGCTGAGGGAGGTAGATATTTTCGCTCCCTCAGCTTGCTGGGGGAGCTGCCCGAAGGGCTGAGGGGGCTTCCTAACTCGCCTTCCGATACACATAAGCCCGCGTGGTCACATGGGACTCGGCGGGCGAATAGGGCATGGGTTGATAGATCGGCGTCACTTCCACCAGCTTCAAAACGCCAGCCCGCACAAAACCGTCCAGCGCGTCTTTGAAACCCTTTTCCACCCACACCAGCGTGCTGATGGTGAAAATCATAACACCTCCGGGTTCCAACAGCCGCACCAGCTCATCAAAAGCCGAAGCGGGAGCATGACCCTCGGTAAAGGTTCCGGTCGATAATATCGCGTCGAAACTTTTGTCAACAAAGTCCAGTTTTTCACCCAAAACCGCCTGCCGCAAGTCGGAATAGCATTTGCGCTCAGCCGCCTTGGCCAACATGCCCGCAGACATATCAATGCCGGAAAGATTGTTATATCCCAATAAGTTGAGCAGCGAACCTAAAGCCCCCGTGCCCACACCGGCATCCAAAATGGCAGCGTCTTTGCGCGTCACATGGCGGCTCACCAGCCCCGTCAGCACCGCATAATGCAAATAACCCGTAAGCAGCATATCCGCATCATAACTGGCCGCCCATGTGTCATAGGTGGCCTTCAACGTATCGCGATCCGGTGCTTTATAAACGGCACCAATCCATTCGTCGGTTTTTTCGCGGGTCAAGTGGTCCTCAATCCTCGGCGTAATATTCGCCTGTTGTGGGGTCTTGTTTCAGCCGTTTAAATTCTTTCGGGTCGCGCTGGTCTTCGGCCCGTTGCTTCATGGTTTCAGCCTGCGCCTCCACCTTGGCCACGATCTTTTTGACCATATAGCCCAATAGAACCGTGGCACCCGCCATCATCATGCGCTTCACAAACGCCATTTCATGTTACTCCAAAGAAGCCAAGCCTATCACAGACCAAAGCGCTGCCACAAGGCGCGGGCTTCCAGCGCATCCAGCGCCTGCCCACCAATATCAGACGTATTTGCCAGCCCAATCCGTCGCAAAAATCCGCCCGATGTGACGGGAATTTGCTTGATGACAGCTTTATCACCGAATTTCCGCTTCATTGTGGCCTCCATGTGGCCAATTCCGTCGATCAATCCCAGCGCCAGAGCTGTCTTTCCGGTCCAATAGGCACCGTTGAACAAGTCTTTATCCTTGCCCTTCAACTTGTCACCACGCCGTGCCCGCACCATGGCCTTGAAGCTCACATGCATTTCCTCAAGGATGGTTTTCAGCTTCGCCACGTCTTCCGGCTTCTCAGGCTTGAATGGACTATTGGTGCTTTTGCTCTCGCCCGCGGTATGTACGCGCGACTCGACACCAAGTTTTTGCATCAGCTTTGGAAAGCCAAAACCCATTGAAATCACGCCAATTGAGCCAATAATCGAGTTTTCGTCGGCATAAATCTCATCACCCGCACAGGCTAACCAATAGCCACCGGATGCTGCCACATCTTCACAGAACACGTAAACCGGAACTTTAAATTCATTTGATAGCGACTGAATACGATTAGCAATCAAGGCCGATTGCACGGGCGAGCCACCCGGCGAATTGATCTCCAACGCCACCGCAGCCACACCTTTGCGGAAGGCTTTTTGCAGCGCAGGCTCCACCGCCCGCAGGTTGAGATTACCACCCGCGCATGGATTTGCCCGTGGCCAAAGGCCCTTCAAGGCGGACAACATGAATAAGGGCAGGGCCCTTGCGGAACGTGAGTTTTCTCAAGAAACGTTTGAACATGGGGCGAGATATGGGGCTTGCGGCCCAAAAGCACAACCCACAGGCCACCTGCCCATTGCCACCACCCCAAAACCATGCTTTCAAAGCGCTATGGGAAATCTTAGTGACGATCAACTCTTCGCCCTCCGCTGGCAGCGCAGCGAGCGCGATTTGCTGTCGTCCTTCCGCCTGCTCTACGGTGAAAACCCCAAAACCGAAGCCCGTTTGAAAGCGCTTTTAGAGCAACACTGGAAAAACCGCCCAGCAGCCCTCAAAGCCCTCGACCTCGCCCGCGACATTACCCCCGACTGGTTCCTGTCGGAAAACATGGTGGGCTATGTGTTTTACGTCGATCGTTTCGCCGGAAACCTGAAAGGCGTGCTCGACCACCTCGATTATCTGGAATCCCTCGGCGTCACCTACGTCCACTTCATGCCCTGCCTGAAACCGCGCCCCGCCCCCAATGACGGCGGCTATTCGGTCATGGATTATGGCGCAATCGACCCCAAACTCGGCACCATGGCGGATTTTGAAGCCGTCACCAGCGCCTTACGCGCCCGTGGCATGAGCGTGTGCATCGACCTTGTCCTGAACCACACCGCCAAGGAACACGCCTGGGCGGAAAAAGCCAAGAAGGGCGACAAGAAATACCAAGACTTCTACTGGATGTTCGACACCAACGAAGTGCCACTCGAATACGAAAAAACCCTCGTCGAAATTTTCCCCAACGACGCGCCGGGCAGTTTCACCCACTATCCCGAATTCAAAAAGCACGTCTGGACCACCTTCAACGAACACCAGTGGGATTTGAACTGGTCAAACCCTGAAGTCTTCCTCGCCGTCACCGACATTATTCTGAACCTCGCCAACAAAGGCGCTGAGGTGCTGCGCTTGGATGCTGTCGCCTTCATGTGGAAGCGCATGGGCACCAACTGCCAAAACCAGCCGGAGGTGCACGACATTCTGCAAGCCCTGCGCGCCGCCACCCGCATTGCCGCCCCCGCCGTCATCCACAAGGCCGAGGCCATCGTGGCCCCGCGTGATCTGGTGCCATATCTGGGGCAGGGCCGCCATGCAGGGCGCGAAGCCAACCTCGCCTATCATAACAATGTCATGGTGCAATATTGGTCGTCGCTGGCCACGCGCGATACGCGGTTGATGACGCATACCCTGCGCAAACATTTCCCCGAAAGTTTCCGCAACGCTTGCTGGGCCACTTACATTCGCTGCCATGATGATATTGGCTGGGCCATCACCGAAGAAGACGCCGACGCCATCCCCGGCACTTCCGGCCCCGGCCACCGCCGCTTCCTGTCAGAATTCTACAGCGGCGAATTTGCAGGCTCCTTCGCACGCGGCGGCATATTCCAAGAGAATGAAGAAACAGGTGATCGCCGCAACTCCGGCAGCTTCGCCAGCCTCGCAGGCCTTGAAGCTGCAACAACACCCGAAGAAATCAATGCAGCCATCCAACGCATATTGATGGGCTATGCCCTCATGTGTTCCTTCGGCGGCCTGCCACTTCTCTATATGGGCGACGAAGTGGGACTGCTGAATGACTACACTTTTGTTGATGTGCCCGAACACGCCCACGACAACCGCTGGCTCCACCGCCCCATGATGGATTGGGAACGCGTCAAAAAACCAAACGCCATCGTGGCTGAACTATTGAGCGGCATCAAACACATCATAACGCAGAAGAAAAGCCACGCCACATCTAGCGTCGCAAGTCCCAACAAAAATCATCGACACCGGCAACAACAAACTCTTCGCCTTCATAAGAGCCGCCGACGAAGGCCCACTGGTGGCCATCTTCAACTTCACCAACGAACCCACAACCGTATCAGCCGAAGTCCTACGCCAACACGGCCTCAAAGATTTCACCGACACCCTAACCCAAACAAACCAAATCCCAACAGCCAACCAAATCAAAGTCGAACCCTACGGCAGACTGTGGCTGACATAACTTTTCTCCCTCGTCCGCCGTAGCCAAAGGCGAAGGGGGATGGGGGAGTACCGCGAAGCGGGGAGGGGGTGCCAAACAAAGCATCTGCCCCCAAACCTCTCGTCATTCCAAACGCGCGTGGAGCGCAGCGCAACAAGAGATTTGGAACCCCGCGAGGCCACCCAAAACAGCGGGCTTCCAAATCAACCCCTCCGCTGCCGCTACGAGGTTGTTTGGAATGACGGAAATTTGTGTTTGTTTCTTATCCACCAATTCCTCACCCCTCCCCAATTTTTGGGGAGGGGCAGGGGTGGGGTGCCAGAAAACAAGACAGATATTCACTTGGCAGCACGAATGTTTCATGGAGTGTCACTGTAATTCAGATGGAAATTGCGCAATTTCGCAATTATAATTAGAGCGTTACAATTCGACAGCATTCGGCCAGCACGCGATCCTCTATGACTATTGGATTTATTGGCATATCGTGCAAGGGACTCCATACGCCTCTTTGTTCATGCTGTTTTGCAAATTCTGTATCTTTGAGCAATGTCGGGTGAATGCCGAGTTCAACAGAATTCCAAGACTCAGTTTCTTTCCATATTTTACTTCAAATACTCCCTCGAAGTGGCACCGGTGAACCTTCAGCGTTTTGCTTAGTTGTAAAAAAAATATGTTAGTATTGTGAATTTCAACGCAGGTGTCTGCTCCAGCAAATTCCTTCATTGTTCCATTCGAGCATACGCTGGAAGAACACCAAATAAAACAATCTGGTGCAACTTGTTCAGTGCTGATGTGTATGTTTTCAAGATGAATATTGGTACTTGATTTGTCGGCAGAAATTAACTTCAGAAGATCAAGGCTTTTGGGGATCAGTCCTCCGTGCGCATAATTTTTATACTTAATATCTACTTTTGTGATTTTCTTTCCTTCAGTGGAGTCAGAAATGCCGGATAAATGTTCGCTTTTTCTGAAATCATTTTGAGTTCCAATTCTCAAAACTCCTCGCTCTGTCAATAGCTTGGCAAATTTCGACTCCATATACTTGTATAGTTTCACCGCGTTTACCCTCACTTCTTCCCAGCGGCCTTCGCCAACACCGCACGAATATAGCGCTGAAATGGCAAGCCTTTCGCTTCATCTTTTTTTCAAGTCATCCAACAATCTCAATGGCAAACGCATATTAAAACGCTGGTCTTTCGCAGCGAACTCAAATTTTGTTGGCTTAAATTTGGAGAGGTCATATTCAGACAAATCAGCCTGATCGATAAAATCCTCCGTCTGCTGATCAGTTTTCAAATCTGGGATTTTTTTGAGCATTGTTGGCATTTTCTATTGCAGTTGCGAGTTTAAGTCATCAATTGGAATCTTGCGATCATGACATACTGCGATTGCAGCGCTGCCTCTGGTGCCCATCCAAACTCGCTCACCGGCAACGTATGCAGTATATGCGGTCCAAGTTTTGAACATGCCGGCACGGATATGGCCGCAAATCATAATTTGTCCATTTGGAAATTGCCCTGCCAGCATTGGGCCAAAATCGCTGGAAGTTTCATCTTTCAGATAAACTTTGAGATTGTCTTTGACCATTTGTTGCTGCTCTGTAGTCATGACGTAGGGCTCAGCGATGCTCATGTCAGGGCCGTCAATAATTCCAGTTGTGTTGCATCCAGCCAACGTCAAGGCTGCTAATATTGCAGCCACTTGTGTTCCCAAGTTCATCCGCACCCCCATGAATTAGTTCACGTCATTCCAATCTAGATTCGATACTTTGTTGGACGACTTATAGTTGCAGGTCAAGGTCGAAGGCCGACACAAACCGTCGGTGCCAAAATGCAGCGAATACTTCCCTCATCCGCCCTGTCGGGCACCTTCTCCCGTTAAAACAAACGGGAGAAGGCAAATTTGAATCAGCCTTCTCCCGTACTTTTAGGAGCGAAAAGGGGACGCTTCTGGACTGCACCCCTAAAGTGAGACACGTGGTAATAAGGGGACATGTCGGGCAAAGGAGTTTTCCATGTCCGATAAGTTGCCCTACAGATCATTTACGACGGCTTTCAAGGAAGCTGCATGCCAACGGATTTCGCATGGCGACAAGGTGATGCCCTTGTCGCGGGAGCTTGGTGTTCCGCGCAAGCTTCTGTACAATTGGTTTAATTCCTGGAAGCTTGAGGGTGTTGCAGGTTTGAACCGCAAACGCGGCCGCAGCCTCGGTACGAAGCTGGAGCGCAAGATGCCTGATGCGAGGGCATTGCTGCAATCAACACCATCAGAACACGCTTCAACCGACCTCGCTTCAGCCAAGACCCGCATCGCTGAGCTTGAGCGGCTTGTGGGTCGTCAGCAGGTTGATCTCGATTTTTTTCGCAAAGCCTTGCGCGCCTTGAACGATCAGGACACGCAAGGCAAAACCGCGCCCGCATCATCGCGGTCATCAAAACCATGATGGTGGCCAATCACGAAGGGGCAGACGTGCAGCGGCTCTGCCGCCTCTCCGGCATTGCAAGAGCCAGCTACTATCGTGGCCTTGAGGATCATGCACCGCGCCAAGCCGACATCGCGCTTTTAGGCCAGATTTAAATGCTCAGTCTGCGCCACAGGTTCTATGGCTACCGGCGCATCACAGCCCAACTCCGGCGTCAGGGTGTGATCGTCAATGCCAAGCGTGTTCAACGGCTTATGCGTGAAGATAATCTCACGGCATTACGCCGAAAGCCATTCATTCCGCCCACACAAGACAGTCGCCCCTACAACGTTCTCATCGTGCCCAATTTAGTGCGGGGCCTCAAGCCATCGGCACCCGACCAGATATGGGTTGCCGACATCACCTATGTGCATTTGCGCGAAGCCTTCGCCTATCTTGCTGTTGTTCTTGATGCCTTTACGCGCAAGGTCATTGGCTGGGCTTTCGAAGACCACATCGATGCAGCACTTGCGGTTGCCGCTCTCGATCAGGCCATCATGGCGCGTTGTCCAACTCCCAACAGCGTGATCCATCATTCAGACCGGGGCGTGCAATATGCCAGTGCCGAGTACCGCCAGCGGCTTGACGCACGCGCCATCCAGTCCAGCATGTCGAGACCGGGCAATCCTTACGATAACGCAAAAGCAGAAAGCTTCATGAAGACCCTCAAGACCGAAGAGGTCAACGGCATAGCGTTCAAAAATCTCGACCATGCAAGAGGTAAAATCGGATACTTTATCGACACCGTTTACAACACAGAACGCCTTCACTCCGCACTCGGATATCGCCCGCCGCTTGAATTCGAAACCGCATTCAAGCTAACCTTCAACCCATAACCCATAAACGAAAGCCCGCCCTGTCCCCTTATTAAACACGTGTCTCACTTAAGGGGTGCAGTTCACTTCCCTTTTCTATTTCAAACTGCTCTCGCCTTTCATTGCCGGAACGAGTTCAGGCAATAACAATAATGCGTTGTTCGGCTATCACTGCGTAGCTGTTTAGAACGACGGTGTATCAGCTATATTTCTCCCTTGCGCCGCAGGCGTGGGGGAGTACCGCGGCACGCGGGGAGGGGGTGCATGATACAATCAGTCTTTTTGTGTCCGACACCCCCTCCCGGCTGCGCCGTACTCCCCCGTCGCTTCGCGACGAGGGAGAAAAGAAACCTCCGGTGAAAATAATCCTTGACAAGGAACTGACTATATGCCTATATCAGGATCGCATCACCCCAATGGGGTCCGGTTCATGACGGTGAACTCGATGGGGTGGGCAGCGGGACTGGAGGATCTGGCAAACGTGGCCGGAGAGAACAGGTTTGCGGGAATACCCTCGGCCCTGCAAAGGGTCGGGCCATTAGGATGGGCGATACGGGGCCGGTAAGCAGCATGTCTGCGCTCTCTTCAATGGGAAGTCCGGCTCTCACTGGAGGTTCGTGAGCGACACTTCGCGCGCTGCGGAACACTGAAGTGAAAAACGGTCGTGGATGTATTTCTACCAAAAAAACCCGTTTTAAGCGAGGGGGAACCCGACGCACAACACCGCGACGTAAAGCCCGTCGCATACGCTGAGGGTTTCCCCGCGCTCCCAATCTTCGGGGTAAAGAAGATCAAGGCCGATCAATCACGGCCCCATAAGTTCGGACGTAGTCGTGTCTTAACTCAACCGCCAAGCCGCGCCATCGCGCAGCACGGCTTCAGCATCGGGCGTAAACGCATTGCCTTCGCCATGCAAAATCAAACCCGGCAGCAATTGCATGGGCGCTTTTGAGCCGCGCACACCCTGCACAATCACGCGGCTGGCAGCAGTGCCTTCACGCGCATACAAAGGAGCCACACGAATATCGCCAAATTTTTCTTCCATCGCCGTCAAGATTTTGCCCAGCGTATCGGCGCGATGAATCATCGTCACTGTGCCGCGCAAACCCACCATGGCATACATAATCTTGATCCAAAGTTCGAGATCATGCGGGCCAAACGCATGGGCCGCCGCTTTCAAAAGCGAAGGCGAGGCCGTCACTTTGCCTTCTTCAAAATAGGGCGGGTTGGCAAACGCATGGGCGAACGTGCCGTGTTGCGGCATGGTGGCCAAGTCTTTGCGCAGGGCTTCCTTCACATCGGAATGGATAACGCGAACATTGCCGGCAAAGCCGTTCCGCTTGGCATTTTCTTCGCACATCATGGCATAGCGTGCGGTCACTTCCATGCCGGTGATGTGAATATTGTGTTGGCGCGTCAACAAACACAGCGAGGCCACGCCCACACCAATGCCCGCTTCAAAAACAGTTTCGCCTTCTTGCGCCGGAATGGCAGCGCCCAGAAACACAGCGTCAATGCCCGCCCGATAGCCCTTTTCAGGCTGCAAGAATGCGGAGCTTGCCGCCCAGGAAAGCATCTTCCGTGAGCGACGACGGCACACTTTGGTTCGCGGCCTGGGGGGCGGCGACGGCAGGTGCGTAATGGGTTTCTGTGGCCAATTGCATGTTGCCTTCAACTTAGACGAAACTTGGTGAATGACTGGTTACCGTGTATTTACCTTCGTTAACACAGCGGCAATGCGCCACGTCACAGGCGTTGGGGCGCTTGCTAAGCTGTTATGAAAGGCAACGTGGGACTGGTCAATATGGGTGTCGTCATTCCGTTTGAAGGCGGGCAGGAAAAACCTGCTCCAACATTGGATGCGTTGGTGAAACTCACCGCCCAGGACATGAATCTGATCAATGATCTGATTTTGGAAAAAGCCCAAAGCCATGTGGAATTGATCCCGCAATTGGCTGGCCATCTCATCAATTCCGGCGGCAAACGCATTCGCCCCATGTTAACAGTCGCCGCCGCCCGCATGTGCAGCTATCAAGGCCTGCACCATGTGAAACTCGCCATGTCAGTGGAATTCATGCACACGGCAACATTGCTGCATGATGATGTGGTGGATGAAAGCGACACCCGCCGCGGCAAAGATGCAGCCCGCGTGATTTGGGGCAATCAAGCTTCCGTGCTGGTGGGCGATTATCTTTTGGGCCAAGCTTTCAAGATGATGGTGGAAACAGGTTCGTTGGATTGCCTGCGCATTCTCTCCGAAGCCGCCTGCACCATTGCCGAAGGTGAAGTGCTGCAACTCGCCGTATCGCAAGACACATCCACGACTGAGGATTCTTATTTGAAAGTTGTGGGTGCCAAAACCGCAGCCCTGTTCTCCGCCGCCACCAAAGTGGGTGCCGTCATTTCCAATCGCCCCCGTAATGAACAGGAAGCGCTGGAGTCCTACGGCCGTAACTTAGGCATCGCCTTCCAATTGATTGATGACGCGCTGGATTATTCCGGTTCAAAGGCAGCCCTTGGCAAAAGTGTTGGGGATGATTTCCGCGAGCGCAAAATCACGCTGCCCGTCATCATGGCCTTCCGGCGCGGTGTTACGGAAGAGCGTAATTTCTGGAAGCGCACCTTGGAAGAGGGCGACCAGACCGCTGATGATTTGCTCTATGCGCAAAAGTTGATGGAGCGGCATGGCTCATTGGCCGACACGCTCGACCGCGCCCGCCACTACGGCCAATTGTCAAAAGACGCATTGGCGATATTTGCCGACAGCGAATGGAAATCGGCACTGCTCGAAGCCGTCGATTTCTGCATCGCAAGGTCGCACTAACTTAGAAGGGCAGGTGCAATCCACCAATTGGAATGGCGAACAGCTAATTGTCGTCCCACTGTTTCCGCTTCTTCCAAAGTTTCAAAAAGCGCAAAGCACGTCGCACCCGAACCCGACATGCGTGACGTTGGATGATCTCTCAAAGCTGCCAGCACCTCGGCAATTGCAGGCTGCACCGCGATTGCCGCAGCAGTCATATCATTGCGCCAAGTTGCAGGTGAATTTTCATCAAGTGCCGAGCCCAAAACATCACCCGCTTTAAGACCCAATTTGCGAAACACATCAGCCGTGCCGCAAGCTTGCAAAGGATTGACCAGCACTATGGCCTTGGCCGGCAACAGTTTCAGATCCGAAATGATTTCACCCACACCTTGCATGCGACACGCCGTTCCCCGCAGGCAAACGGGAACATCAGCCCCCAATGATAATGCGATTTTCTGCACCGTTTCGGAGTCGAATCGAACATCTGCCAATCGCATCAACCCACGCAAAGCCGCCGCAGCGTCAGCCGACCCACCGCCTATTCCGGACGCGACGGGCAAGTTTTTGGTGAGGCGCATAGCGACATTTGGAACATCAAATTGCGCCGCAAGCGCCGCATGAGCTTTCAAAACGAGATTATCAGCAGTTACCGGAACTTCAGCTGCAAACGGTCCACTCACCGATAGCGTTGTTGTCTCTGCCAATTCAATTTCAAGCACATCGCCAACTGAAGCAAATGCAACAGCTGAATCCAATTCATGGTAGCCGTCATTGCGACGGCCAAGCACATGCAGCGCCAAATTGATTTTAGCCGGGGCGAATTCCCGAACCGAAGGCAACATCAGCCGTTATTGCCGCCAGTACCACCATTATCAGCAGGTTTAACGGGCGGCGGCAGGTCCGGCATGCCATTTAACAACTTGCCTTCAATGCGCTTCAAGTCATCCGGTTCTGGCTTGTTGTCTTTGGCGTGTTGCCATTGGAATTTAGCCTCAAGCTTGCGGCCCACACGCCAATAGGCATCGCCCAAGATGCTCGGCGATAATTGGGTCACCCGCACGCAAATCGACAGCACGTTCCAACTGCACAACGGCATCTTCAAATGCACCAAGTTGGAAATGCGCCCACCCCAAACTGTCAACGATGTAACCATCATTCGGCTTTGCTTCGACAGCCTTCTTGATCATATCAACGGCTTCATCAAGCTTCTGGTTCATGTCCACAAGTGAGTAGCCAAGGTAATTCAGCACCGATGATTCATCCGGCGCCAACTCCAGCGCTTTGCGGAAATCAGCTTCAGCAGCGGGCCAGTTTTTCAAACGCTCGCGCGAAATGCCACGATAATAAAACACACTCCAATGTTGACGCTCAGGTTTTGGGACGAGTGCCAGAGCTTGCGAATAGATCGGTTCGGCATCTTTGTAATTTTCGTTGTTGCGCAACAAATTGCCCAGCGTCACCAATACGTCGTAATTTTTGGGCTCACGCGCCACCACAGCCCGCAAACGCTGCTCAGCTTCTGCTGGTTTTTCCAAGCGTTGCAAATTGACGGCAATTTCAGTTTCAGCATTGGTGCGCAAAACTGAATCTGCCGCCACAGAGTCATAAGTTTCGATTGCAGCTTGATAGTTGCGAGAGGCCGCTTGAATGTCGCCCAGCAACGTTAATGTTACAGGCTTGTCACCCGTCATGGACAGCGCCAACTGGGCATAGATTTGTGCAACATCGATGCTTTGGTCATCATTCATGGCCGCCGCCAACGAGAACAAGGCTTCGCCTGCACCCGCCGCAGCGTCAATCACAAATGCCGAGGGCATCGTTCCCGCTTCCGCCCGCGCCAATGCGGAACCCACCAAAAGGTTGCCTTCGCTGCTGCTCAAGAACGTGCGATAGATTTCCTGAGCTTCTTTCGCGCGCGCTTTGCGCTCCAGAAAATTGCCATAAGCTTGCGTCACGCGAAGACTGGTGCCCGCTTCGGCATAGGCTTTTTTATAAGCCGCATCGGCCCGTACATCTGAATTCAAAACATCTGCAATCAAAGCCGTGTGGAACGATTTGAAATTCGCAAAGGATTCATTGCTGTCAAGCTTGTCGAGTTCGGTCAAAGCCGCATTCAGTGAACCCTCCGCCGCATAGGACCATGCCGACAGCAGGGCAGACGTAAGCTCACCCACAGGCGTATAAGCCGCTTCTGTAAAATGCTCACGCGCATCTTCCGGCTGCTTTTCACGCAACGCTTTCAAACCAAGAATAAGGCGGGCCAAGCGGTGCTGGCTGTTGAAAGAAAGAACATCTGCCGCCAACTTTTCAGATTCAGCCAATTGCCCTGATGACACATGAATTTGGAATAAGCGCTCTGTGAGTTGGGTATTGCCAGGGTCTTGCTTCAACGCGTCCGAATAATACTGCGTTGCCGCTTCCGTGTCTTTTTCATCTGCCGCCACGCGGCCCGCCAGAAAATTGCCCGAAAGCGAGGTTTCCCGCTGTGGGGAATTGGCCATCGACTGCGTGCTGGCACCAAGACCAAACACAGTTGCCAAAAGCGTGAGAGAAAAAGCCGTCTTGAAAGTTTTGCGCATCATGTCTTTTTGAACGTCGGGCAAATCAGCCCGGATGAGTTGAATAAGCAGCAAAATGCGGTTTTTCAGGGGGCGCCGCAATAGAAAAAAGGCCGGATGACCAAATAGTCATCCGGCCCTCATTCCGAGTGGCCAATTCTTATTTTGCGACGTAGATCATTTTGCTCAACACGTCTTGACCGATGTGGTCGAAGAACGTGGCTAATGCATCTGTTGTGGAGGCATGTTCATAGTGTGCAGCCGACGTTGCGCAGTTTTCAAGATTTGTTTGCGTGTCTGAGTTGACGCCGTCTCCAAACGACGTAACATAAAGCGTCACACCGGAATCTTTGATGCGTTGACAGGTGTCGAGCATCGCTTGATCAAGATTATCAATAACGGCCTCAGGCGCATTGGTGCCGTATCGATTATTGGTCAATCCTTCACCTAAATAGCCGTAGGACATATAACGGGAAAGGTTCATGTCATAAGCACCAGCATCAACGTTGTTGTCGCCGTCTGTCATCAAAACCATGACTTTTTGCCAACGTGGCCCATTGTAAGGTGCAATAGTCGTCGCCGGGATATTGCCGGAACCCTGTACTTTTGTGAGTGGTTCGGAAGGAGAAATTGCACGCATCCCCCAAGCTAACCCCTCAGCAATCAAAGTATAGCCGGCAGGAGTCATTGCCGTTATAGCATTGTCAATGGTCAGGCGATCATAAGTCATGGGCGTAATGGCAGTAGCTGCACAATTGTTGGACATATTGCCTTCGGAGACAACTTTGTCTTCATATTTGTAATAGTTTTCTTGCTTGCGTCTTTGGTCTGCCTCGGTAAAGGAACTGCACTGGGTACTCGTAAGGCCTCTGCACTCGCTACCGACATCAGTAAGTGAATTGCCTGTGATATAGTCATTGCCATAATCGTAAGTCGTGTATCTAGGCCGCTTTTTTGTTCCCAAATTAACACTGGTGTCAGTGTAATCCGAAGGCGTGTCAGGAGAAAACAAGGCAGGAAAGAGCGTGTCACCATTCGAAGAGATCGGTGCCACATCGTTGGCATTATAATCCTTATTGGTGTCCTTGTCCCCAGGCATCCGAGCTTCAACACAGCCGTTCCAAGTGTTATAAGTACTACTATTCTTTTTTGTTTTACCCCATGCAGTGTAGTTGTTCCAAGTAGAGGGCGCAGACGAACCATCAAAATGCACGCGTGACAACGGATTTTGCCCGGTCGTATCAATCCAATCCAGATTAAAGTCGACATTGGTGTCGGTATTTAACCGTACGCCGCCAGAAAAAGGAACCATGGCAAGACGGAGATACTCGCTACGTGGATGCGTTCCAAGTTCGCCTTGATAGACTTTTTTAAGCAAAGCGCGTGCGGCGTCTTTTGCGCCCTTCATTTTACCACCGCTGGCCATAGACAATGTCGTATCCATGACCATGACCAACTCAATGGGCTTCATTGCAAATTTGACTTCCGAGTCAGCCGAAAGCTTTATTGAATTTACGCCTGCTAAAGTCATGAAAGTTGTTGGAAACTCAACGTCCGCATTCAGTTTGACACCCGTTCCGTCGATGTCCAAGTCGACAGTGATCGTTGTCGGCTTATTAGCGTTGAATGTGTCCTTGCTGTAATTTGCATTGAGATAAGTCAAAGCATAAGCTTTCAATTCTTCAATACGGGTTGCCTTGTCTGTAGCCGATAGACCTGTCACTGCAGCGCGATCATCAGCGGCAATTGCGAGCGCTGCACCATCAACTGAGTTGAAAAATGTCACTTGCTCCCGTGAAGCCCGCGTCATGTCGATAGCGGCACCTGCGACCAAGAAAAATGGAACGGCAGCCGCTGCAAAAATTGGTGCAATCGAACCTGCATTGTTCCGCAGGTAACGTTTGAATTGTTTCATTTTCGCAAGATTGGACATAATTCACCTCTATTAAGACAACACAGTTCTAAAGCAGTCGTCTCAACAAGGTCTTGCAAGAATAGGTATATTTTTAGTTTATCTCGCCTTCACCTTGGAAAAGTTGTGCGCGGTTGGCTAATGAAGTGTTAACTCCAAACTACATGTTGGGATAGTTCGGCCCATCGCCACCCTGGGGCACTGTCCAAGTGATGTTTTGCGACGGATCTTTGATGTCGCAGGTTTTGCAATGCACGCAATTCTGGAAATTGATTTGGAATTGCGGCGCATGGCCTTCCGAACGCACAATTTCATAAACCCCCGCAGGGCAATAGCGCTGGGCTGGCTCATCGTAAATCGGAAGATTAATCGCCGTTGGCACTTCGGCATTGGTCAAATGCAAATGCGCAGGCTGGCTTTCTGCATGGTTGGTTGCTGAGAAGGCCACATTGGTCAGGCGATCAAACGACAACACACCATCGGGCTTCGGGATAATCAATTTTCTTATAATCTCCAGCATTGCCCGTCGAAGCCGCATCAGTCTTGCCATGTTTCCACGTGCCAAGGCCAAAGCCCAAAAGCGATTGCATCCACATATCAAGCCCGCCCAAGGCCAGGCCACCAATCAGCCCTAGCTTTGACCACATGGGTTTTACGTTCTTCACTTTCTTCAAGTCTTGATAGACCCAAGAATTTTCAAACGCCGTTTCATAAGTAGCCAATTCATCAGCACTACGGCCCTCAGCCAAAGCCGCAATTGCCGCCTCTGCTGCCAACATGCCAGTTTTCATGGCGTTGTGGCTGCCCTTAATGCGGGGCACGTTTACAAAACCTGCGGAACAGCCAATTAAAGCACCACCGGGGAATGTGAGCTTAGGAACCGATTGCAACCCACCCTCAGTAATGGCGCGCGCGCCATAGGACACGCGCCGTCCACCCTCCAAAACCTTGGCAATCAACGGATGATGCTTGAAGCGTTGGAATTCCATATAGGGGAAAAGGTGCGGATTTTTGTAGTTGAGATGCACCACAAACCCGATGGAAACCAGATTGTCCTCAAGGTGATACATAAAACTGCCGCCACCCGTCTTGGTGCCCAATGGCCAGCCCATGGTGTGGGTGACTTGGCCTTGGCGGTGGTTTTCCGGTTTAACTTCCCACAGTTCCTTCATGCCCAAACCAAATTTCTGCGGCTCTTTGCCTTCCGAGAGATTGTAGTGGTTGATGATCTGCTTGGCCAATGACCCGCGCACGCCCTCGGCAATGAACGTATATTTCCCCAATAACTCCATACCGGGCTGGTAGTCAGGTCCGGGCTTTCCGTCCTTTTCCAACCCCATAACGCCAGCGACCACACCTCGAACAGCGCCTGCGTCTGAATATAAAACCTCGGAAGCTGCAAATCCCGGGTAAATCTCGACACCTAAGCCTTCAGCCTGTTGCGCCAACCAGCGGCACAAATTGCCAAGTGAAACGGCATAATTGCCGTGATTGTTCATTAAGGGCGGCATCAAGAAGTTGGGCAATCGCAAGGCACCCTGCGGGCCCAACACATAAAAACGATCATCCGTCACGGCGTGTTCAGCGGTGCGCCACGTTCTTTCCAATCAGGAAAAAGCTCAGAAAGTCCAATCGGATCAACCACCGCGCCCGACAAAATATGGGCACCCACTTCGGATCCCTTTTCCAGTACGCAAACAGTCGTGTCAGGCGACAATTGCTTGATGCGAATGGCGGCAGAAAGCCCGGCTGGACCTGCGCCAACGATAACCACATCATATTCCATTGCTTCGCGTTGAACGTCTGACACTTTAAACCTCAGATTTTGGAGAACTGTTTGTCTTTACGAGTGACCCTGATATAGGAATTTTACAAAGCTGAACAGGCGTCTGACTGCGACATGAACGCGACAACAAACGGTACAGAAAGCGACATTACACACATTCTGCCTTGGTTGGTGGAAATGGGTGCCGATGAAGTGTTGCTCGATGATCCCGTCAATCGTTTTGCAGCAGCCCCACCTCCACCCGAAGTGGTGGAACTTGCAAAACCACGAGCACCGATTCTAGCGCCGCGTCCAGTCAAGCCTGCAACCAATTGGCAAGCCGTTGCTGCGGGTGCTGACGGCGTTGCGGCGGCCGAAGCTATTGCGGCATCGGTCAGTTCGGTTGAAACTTATTTGGAAGCGCTCGATGCTTTTGATGTTCATCCGTTGAAACGAACGGCTACGCAAGCTGCTGCTTTTTCGGGTTCAATTCAGCCAAAAATTTTAGTGATGTGTGACAGGCCGCGCAATGAGGAAGACCGCACAGGCGATGTTCTGGCAGGCAATAATCTCGTCTTGGCCGAACGCATGTTGGCCGCAATCGGACTATCATTGAACGATGAACAATCGCCTTTGGCGCTAGCAAATTTTATTCCGTGGCGTCCACCTGGCAACCGCGCAGTGACAGAACAAGAGGGCTTGATGCTCGTGCCGCTGGCCAATAAATTAATTGAACTTCTGCAGCCCAAAATTCTCCTGTGCTTTGGGCCGCTTGCAGGACAATATTTGGGTGGCGCGGAAGAGGCCATCATGAAGCAGCGTGGCAAATGGATGGATATTGCAGATCTTCCTGCCCTCGCAACGTTTCACCCCGAAACACTGTTAAAAAGTCCCGCTTCAAAGCGGCTGGCCTGGCATGACTTGCAAGCCTTCCGGCAAAAACTGGATTCCATGTCATGACAACCCCACCCAAAGCGCCACGCGAATTCATGCCCATTGGCATCGCAGTGATTACGATTTCAGATACCCGAACAATGGCTGATGATAAATCAGGTGACACGCTCGCTGAACGCATCACCAGTACAGGTCACAAATTGTCTGACCGCTTAATTGTCAAAGACGACGTGCGTCAAATTCGTGCCGCAGTTCGTAAACTCATAAAGCGCAAAGACGTGGATGTCGTCATTTCGACAGGCGGCACAGGCCTCACGGGACGGGACGTAACAGTTGAAGCCATGCGCCCGCTATTCGACAAAGAAATTGAAGGCTTTGGCGTCGTTTTCCACATGATCTCCTTTCAAAAAATAAAAACCTCGACCATGCAATCACGCGCCACCGCAGGTGTTGTTTCAGGCAAATATGTATTCTGTTTGCCGGGCTCCCCCGGTGCTTGCCGCGATGGTTGGGATGAAATTCTCGTGCATCAACTCGATTATCGCCATAATCCCTGCAATTTTATCGAAATCATGCCAAGGCTGGGCGAGCACCTTCAGCGCAGCAAGGGGTGAAATGCAATCGTCCGAAACTGACTCGCGCTATTCTTGGTTCCGTCTGGCCATATCTTTGGCACTTGCCACACTAGGCGGAATTGGCTTGTGGGCACCTGTGATTGCATTGCCAGTTGTGCAGCAAGAATTCGGAGTAGACAGGGCAGGGGCATCTATTCCTTACACACTGACAATGATCGGCTTTGGTATTGGCGGCGTCATTATGGGAAAAGTGGCAGATCGGTTTGGCATAATCGTGCCCATGTTTATCGGTACTATTCTGTTGGGTCTTGGTTTCATCGCTGCCGCAGAAGCCAGCACCTATTGGTGGTTCATCGCGGCGCAAGCCGGTATGATTGGGCTGTTTGGCGTAGCTACAACTTTTGGACCTTTGGTAGCGGATGTCT
This sequence comes from uncultured Alphaproteobacteria bacterium, assembly GCA_963779145.1. Classification (GTDB taxonomy): domain Bacteria; phylum Pseudomonadota; class Alphaproteobacteria; order Rhizobiales; family Aestuariivirgaceae; genus Aestuariivirga. Next base: position 38,811 of record CAVZXJ010000028.1, on the reverse strand, counting down.
CACTTTGGTTTCAAAAACGACGCGGCATCGCCGTCGCAATAGTGGCCAGTGGAAACTACCTCGCGGGGGCCATGTGGTCGCCCTTGTTGACCAAAGCCATTGAGAATTACGGTTGGCGAGACTCGTTTTCAGTGATTGGCGTTGCGGTTGTCATTCTCATGCTACCACTTACGTACTTTTTGCGCCGCCGCGCTAGCCTAGACGAAAAGCCCAGCCCCACCGCCGGCGCTTCGACAGCAACTGGTACGCCCCGTTTACAGGCGCTCTTGGTGTTGGCGGGGCTCGCATGTTGTGTGGCCATGTCTATGCCCCAAGTCCACATTATCGCCTATTGTGGAGACCTCGGATATGGCGCTGCGGCAGGTGCAAAAATGCTATCACTCATGTTGGGTTTTGGTGTGATCAGCCGACTTTTATCAGGTTATTTTTCGGACAAGATTGGTGGCGTAGGCACATTGATTATAGGTTCAGTCATGCAATGCTTGGCCCTATTGTTTTATATTCCCTTCGATGGTTTGGCCTCGCTCTATGTCGTTTCCGCATTATTTGGCCTTTCCCAAGGTGGCATTGTGCCGAGCTACGCCCTTATCGTGCGGGACAATTTTCCGGCCAAGGAGGCGGGATTTCGCATCAGTCTCGTTCTCACGTCGACTGTGTTTGGAATGGCGCTGGGTGGCTGGCTTTCCGGTGAAATATTTGACAAGACTGGTTCCTACACCTGGGCTTTCGCCCATGGCATTGGCTGGAATGTCTTGAATCTCACAATTGCAATGTGGCTTTTGTTCCGTAAACGGACAATGTTGCCTTTGTCGGTTGCACTTTAATTTAAGGAAAGCGCTTTCTAAGGCTTGACCACGGCGCTAGCATCCGCAATTGTGCATTGCAGCAATTATGAGCAACCCTTTGACTCACGAGCAGATCATTCTCTTTGGTGCAAATGCTGCGCCGATTTTGTCACAACCTGTTTTTGGCAAAAAAGCCAACATGATGTGGATGCTTTCAAACTTGGGATTACCTATTCCAGCAGGTTTGGCCCTCGGACCAACTATTTGCCGGCAACTGGGCGAAAAAACGCAACACGATCTCCCCGAACCGCTGACAGAGGCCTTGCAGTGGCTAGAAACTGCTACGGGCAAACAATTGTGTGGCACTTCGAACCCGTTGTTCTTGGCAATGCGCACGTCTGCCGCCATTGCCGTGCCGGGCACAGGCGATGCAGTCCTTAATATTGGCCTCAATGATGAAACGGTGGAAGTGCTCGCCCATGAAAGTGCCGATGCCCGTTTCGCCTATGACAATTACTGTCGGTTCATTCAAAACTTCGCCCAAGTCGTGATGGGAGATGACCCGACCGCTTTTGAAGATGTTCTTGCTCTCTATATGGAAGAGCGGGGCTATGTATCCGATGCTGAATTGCAAGGTTCGGACATGCGCGAAATCGCCAACCGATTTAAAGCACAATTTGAAAGCAACAATGGCGAAGTGTTCCCGCAAGACATTGCCCACCAAATCAAAGCATCATGCGCTGCTCTGCTGCGTGCTTGGCAAGCACCGCGCGCGCGCACGCACCGTAAACTACAAGGTATAGGTGAAAACGATGGCTTGGCATTGCTCATCCAAGCCCATGTTTCAGGACAATTGGGGGAGCATTCTGGTGTCGGTCGAATTGTCTCACGGCATGCCCAAACAGGCGCGGCGCAGATGGTTGGTGAATTTTTACCCAATGCCACTGGCCCGGAATTGCTGGCGCGGCTCAAGCCCAGTTTGCCCTTAGGTGAACTGAAAAATCGTCACCCATCTACCTACAGGGAACTGGAGGTGGCAGTTGAAGCAATTGAAAACAAGTTGTGTGACGGCGTGGACATCGAATTCTTGATGGACAACGGCAAGCTCTGGCTTGTTAATGCCAAGCCTTGTCGTCGTTCCGCTCAAGCCGCATTGCACATGGCGATTGAATTTGCGGACAAGGGTTTGCAGACAAAACAACAAGCACTTTTACGCATTGATCCACTATCATTAGACCAATTGCTGCACTCGACAATTGACCCTGACGAAAAACGCACTGTCATCGCCACGGGCCTTCCCGCATCACCAGGAGCCGTGTCTGGCCTTGTCATATTTGATGCTGATGAAGCGCGAGATTTAGCTGCACAAGGCCGCCGTGTCATTTTAGTGCGTCCCGAAACATTGCCAGAAGACATTCGCGGCCTCCATGCAGCCGAAGGTGTTTTGACCACGCGCGGTGGCATGACCAGCCACGCCGCAGTTATTGCACGTGGCATGGGCAAGCCATGTGTGACGGGTGCATCAACTTTGCGCATTGATTCAAAAGAAGGCACTTTGACAGCTCCCGGCTTGGTGCTGCGCCGTTACGATGTCATCACTTTGGACGGCTCATCGGGGCAAGTGCTGAAGGGTGCTGTGCCAACAGTAAAGCCGGAAGTAACGGGTGATTTCGCTACGCTGCTCGATTGGGCTGATGAATTCCGCCGCATGCAAGTGCGCGCCAATGCCGAAACAGTGCAAGACGCCCGCATGGCAAAAGACTTTGGCGCGGAAGGTATCGGCCTGTGCCGCACCGAACATATGTTCTTCGAAGGCGACCGGCTGGTTGCCATGCGCGAAATGATTTTGGCTGACAAAGAAAAAGACCGTCGCGCAGCACTTCTTAAAGTGTTGCCAATGTTGCGCAGTGATTTTGTTTCCTTGTTTGAAATCATGGCAGGTTTGCCTGTCACCATTCGATTGCTTGACCCGCCTTTGCATGAATTTTTGCCTGACGGCGGTCCGGAAATTGATGCCGTTGCAAAAACGTTGAATACCGACCCTGCCGTTCTTAAAAAACGCATCACTGAATTGCGCGAACAAAATCCCATGCTCGGTCATCGTGGTGTGCGATTGCTGTTAAGCTATCCCGAGATTGTTGAAACCCAAGCCCGCGCCATTTTTGAAGCCGTTGCTGAAGTACAAAAGACCTCCGGCACGCCGCCTATACCCGAAATTATGGTGCCGCTTGTGGCGTCACGCATGGAATTGGATCTCGTCCGCGCCCGCATCGATGCAACAGCAATTGCCGTTGAAAAGGAAACCAACGTCGTTTTGGCCTATCGCGTCGGCACCATGATTGAACTTCCGCGCGCGGCATTAAAAGCAGGCGACATTGCTTCGTCAGCCGAGTTCTTCTCATTCGGCACCAACGACTTGACGCAAACCACCTTCGGTATCAGCCGTGACGATAGTGCGCGATTTATTGGCGAATACCAAACCAAGGGCATTTTGAGCCGCGATCCCTTCGTTACATTGGACATCGAAGGTGTGGGCGAATTGATCGATTTGGCCGTGCAAAGGGGCAGGGCAACCAGACCAGACATCCATTTGGGCATCTGCGGTGAACATGGTGGCGACCCGGACTCAATCCGCTTCTGCGAGGCTTTAGGCCTCGATTATGTGTCCTGCTCCCCCTTCCGCGTGCCTATTGCCCGCCTAGCAAGCGCACAAGCCCATCTCAGGTTGTTGAATAAAATTTAATTTATTCAATGCGTTAGCGGTTAACGCTCGGGGGCAAAAAAATGGCCTCAAAACGGCTTCTTTGGGTTGCCCCCCGCCGTTTACCTATGCTAAACGCCATTGAGTTATGGTGAACAAATGGTAATTGTCTTGGGGTAGCCCTCAAGTCGTCTCAGAGTTGGATTAGAGCGTTGCAACCACCCAAACATCAACACCGCCGCCCTTACATGCAACAAAATGCACCGCGTGCGCGGGCCGTGAAGGCAGGTGGTTTTAGTGATGTTGCCCCTTATATTTTCGGTGGAGCCATGCTCGTCGCGGCTTTCGCATTTGCCGGTCACCAATTGGGCCGAAATGCCGTTGCCCATAACGCTGGCCCAGACATTGATGTTCCTGCTGAAACACAAAGCGCAATCGTGGCGCAAAAAGGTTCATTGCTGGTTGAAGGCGATAGCTTTGAATTAATGGGTCTTCGTGCGCTGCGCCGCCAAACCGTTATGTCAGATGGCAAAGGCGATATGATCGTGACGGACGCTGGTGAAACCAGTGAATCAGTTGAACCCGTTGCGGCACCTGAGCCTACACCCGTTTTGAAGCCTGTTCGCAAAGTTGCCAAATTGGCAGAACGTCATTTGAAAATTGAACCTGCTGCCGTGAACCTCGGTGAGGACAACGCAGAAAAACCAAAGTCAAAAGTTTTGAAGAAGCTTGCTGTTGCTGCAAAGCCAGACAGCATTGAAGATTCATTTAAACTGCCAAAAGCTGAAAAGCAAAAAGTCATTGCCCAGCGCCGTGTGCGCCAAGCTGAGGAAAACTGTTTAGCCCGCGCCGTTTATTTTGAAGCGCGTTCAGAATCCGCCCTTGGCCAAATGGCAGTGGCAAAAGTTATTCTCAATCGCGTCAAAGCGCCGAATTATCCGAAATCAATCTGTGGTGTTGTTTACCAAGGGTCACATCGTCGTAACTCTTGCCAGTTCTCGTTTGCCTGTGATGGCCAACCTGACGATGTGAAACAACCAGCGGCCTGGTCTCAAGCCAAACACATTGCCAAGCGCGCCATTGATGGTGACAAGAAAGTGGCCGCTCAGTTGAATGGCGCATTGTTCTACCACGCTGACTATGTCAAGCCGAAATGGGCACGCTCCATGCGCAAAGTCGTGAAGGTCGGTCGCCACATTTTCTACGCTGGCGGTTGATCTGAGCAAAAGGCCCTTCGGGGCCTTTTTTATTTTAGAGATGCAGCGTGAAGGGACCACCTTCAAATGCATTGGCACCGCGCCCAATCCCTTCAATAGCGCTCCGCATCCGGCCTTCGCGACCCAAGGCTTCGTCTGCCAATGCAATTAACATGGGATTAGGTGTCGCTGACGGCGAAGCACTTCGAAGTTCAAGGGCCAGTTCAACCTCATCACGTTTCGGCTGGAGCAGACATGTCGCTATATAAGCTGCCGCAGTTGATCGGCTGACACCTGCCCAGCAATGGATCAGCATCGGTTGTGCCTTGTCCCAACCTTTCATGAACATCAGAAGCTTTTGCATGTCATGGGATTGCGGTGCTGAAAGGCCGGGAGAGTGAATTGCCACATCATTAAAGCTCAAACACAAATGGTCATGTGGCTGCAATGTCTCAAACTGCGGGAATTCGGAACCAGGACTTAAAATGCTGACTGCTTTGCCAACCCTGTTGATTTCAACTTGTTCATGTGCAGCGCGAAGTGAGCAGACGATAATCATGCCATTCTCACGAGACCAACAAAAACCGAAAGATACTCATCCACCGCTGCGCGCGTTGGCAAAGGTTCGAGCGATGACGGAAAACCATTCAAACCCTTTGGCTGCCCAAAAAATTTGCGCCCTTCATCAATCGAAAACCCAGCCAATTGCGTGGCTTCGAGATAGGCAGACGTTTTGTCCGCAAGTTTGATAGCATCGACCAAACTCTGTGGCAATTGTGCCGCCAAGCCAAAGCGAACATGAATTGCAGACAACAATCGATTTTCGAAGTGTTTATAATCAACACCCAGAGCCGCCTTGAAGGGCGAAATCATATCACCAACAACATATTCTGGCGCGTCATGTAGCAAAGCTGCAAGCTGTTCTTGGCGTGTTGAATAGGGGTGAGCGTGCCTAAAAAGTTGCGTCACCAAAACACAATGTTGCGCCACCGAAAAAGCATGGTCACCCTTGGTTTGCCCGTTCCAACGCGCCACACGGGCTAAACCATGGGCAATATCTTCAATTTCTATATCAAGCGGCGACGGGTCTAGGAGGTCGAGTCGACGTCCCGACAACATGCGTTGCCAAGCCCGTTTTGGCGCATCATCAACCATTAGCGACGCACCAGTTTTTGAACTTCCTCATGACGATAGCAATCCACCATATGGTCATTGATAAGCCCACAGGCCTGCATGAAGGCATAAACTATTGTGGGGCCACAAAATTTGAAGCCTCGTTGTTTCAAGTCTTTAGAAACTTTCTCGGCCAATATTGTTTTGCCGGGCACTTGCTTCATTGACGAAAAATTGTTTTGCAGGGGAACGCCATCAACAAAGTTCCACATATATGCCGAAAAATCTTCTATCGCTAAATAGGCCCTGGCACTTTCAACTGTGCCCTCAATCTTCATGCGATTGCGGACGATGCCTGCATCCTGCATCAGGCCTTCGATTTTATTCGGACCGTAGTCAATAATAATTTCAGGTCTGAAACCATCAAATGCGGCGCGGAAATTTTCACGCTTCCGTAATATTGTTATCCAGGAAAGACCGGCCTGAAAACCATCGAGAATGAGCTTTTCCCACAAGGCTCGCGCGTCATACTCCGGAACACCCCAATCGGTGTCGTGGTAACGCACATAAAGTGGGTCAGTTCCGCACCAGCCACAACGGCAAATGCCATCTTCATGTTTAACTGCCGTCATTGCGCTACCTCTGGAATCTTCACATCAAATTTCGCCCAATTAGGTTTGTGAACCGATAGTTTGACACCAGCTGTCAGTAGTGGAGCCTTTGCTTCCGCCAAACGATCCAATCGCAACAAGGCCAAACCACGTCCGTCTTCCGAAGACAGCATTGTGCCAATGCGCAGCTCACCACTCAGAATATCGGCGCCTTTATCAATCGCGCCGAGAAATGAAACTGGCAAAATGCGGTTCCGCGTTGTGTGCCGATGGTGGGTACGCGACACGACCTCTTGGCCCACATAACAACCCTTGTTGAAGTGCACGCCGTGCAACTGGTCCATATTGGCCTCATGCACAAAAAGGTCTCCGCTTCCAATGTCGGCATCTGAATCGGCGAGGCCCAGCAATAGCCGCGCCGCGTCATAACCGGCTCCAGCAGCAACTGCGCCCGCTTCAACAATGGCGCGATAGCCAATTCCAAGTAGCCGTGGGTCAACATATACCAGTCCGGGCAATTCGGCAGAACTGGAAACCGCAACAGCTTTGCTGTCGTCCATTACAATCTCGATCTTCGCCCGCAGCCGATACATCATCAGGCGCTTAAGCAACTCGCCCGCTTGCAACTGCGATACATCCAGCCAAACAGTGTCCCCTTCGGGCACGACAAACATATCATGCAAAATCTTGCCTTGTGGCGAAAGCAAAGCTGCATAAGTTGGGCTTTGTGCTTTCAACTCGGCTGTGAGCAAATTGTTGAGAAACGGCAGAACATCCTCACCCGTCAGGCGGATCACCGCTCTGTTGGTTAAAAGCTGTGGAGAAAAATGTGGTGTTGTCATCGGGGTTGCGCTTGCCATTGCCACCATTTACGGAGTGTTGCACCTTGTAGCAAGGAAGGCCGTTAAAAACCAATGACCACCCAAGTTGATTTGATCCTCAGAGCTGGCACCGTTGTCAACCAAGATGGCACGGGAGTCCGGGATATCGCCGTCAGCAACGGCAAGATCGTCACAATTGGCGACATGGCGGGGCTGGTTGCGCGTGAGATCAAAGACTGTCGCAATCTGCACATCCTGCCAGGTGTTATCGACAGCCAAGTGCATTTCCGTGAACCTGGCAATGAGCACAAGGAAGACTTGGAAACGGGTTCCCGCGCGGCTGTGATGGGTGGCGTGACCGCCGTATTCGAAATGCCCAACACCAAGCCAACGACGACAACAGCAGAAGCCCTAGCCGACAAAGTCTCGCGCGCCAAGAACCGCATGTTCTGTGATTTTGCGTTTTATGTTGGTGGTACCAAGGACACGCTAACAACAATCTCCGCGCTTGAAAAAGCCGAAGGCTCGGCTGGCATCAAAGTATTCGCAGGTTCTTCAACGGGTGATTTGCTTGTGGAGGATGATAGCGGCTTGGACGCAATTATTTCCCGCATTTCCCGCCGCGCCGCTTTTCACTCGGAAGATGAAATGCGCCTCCGCGCCCGCACCTCGTTTCAAATTGCAGGTGACGCTTCAAGCCATCCCATCTGGCGCGATGAGGAAGCAGCCCGACTTTGCACCGAACGTCTGCTGCGCATTGCCCGCAAGCACGGCAAGCGCATTCATGTGCTGCACATTTCAACAGCGGAAGAATTGCCGTTGCTTGCAGCCAATCGAGACATTGCCACTGTTGAAGTGACACCCCACCATTTGACCATGAGCGCTGATGATTACGCCCACCTCGGCACCAAACTTCAAATGAACCCGCCTGTGCGCGACGCACGTCACCGCGACGCTTTGTGGAAAGCTATCAATTCAGGCCTTGTCGATGTGTTGGGGTCCGATCACGCACCCCACACCTTGGAAGAAAAAGCCAAACTCTATCCGCAATCACCTTCCGGCATGACGGGTGTGCAAACCTTACTTCCCATGATGTTGAATCACGTCAACAACGGTAAGCTGACGCTTGAACGCTTGGTTGATCTCACGTCCCACGGCCCGCAACGTATTTTCAACCTCGCAGGAAAAGGCCGCATCATGGAAGGCTATGATGCTGATTTTTCGATTGTGGATTTGAACCGCAGCGAAACCATTTCAGACAAATGGATTGAAAGCCGCAGCCAATGGACGCCCTATGATGGCGTGAGGGTTAAAGGATGGCCTGTTGGTACGATCATCCGTGGACGGACAGTTATGTGGGCTGGTGAAATCTTGTCTCCCGCCCAAGGCCAGCCCGTACGTTTTCTTGAAGCCTTGAATGCAGGAGCAACCCAATGACGTCTTTCCGCGCTTTACTGGTTTCGAAAACCGATGAAGGCCAAAAAGTTGAAATCACAAAATTGACCGAAGCTGACCTAATGGACGGTGACGTGACCATCAAGGTTGAACATTCATCGGTGAACTATAAAGACGGCCTCGCCATTACAGGCAAAGCCCCCATCATTCGGCGCTGGCCCCTTATTCCCGGCATTGATATTGCGGGCACCGTGATGTCGTCGACCCATACGGATTATAAGTCTGGCGACAAGGTCGTCTTGGGCGGTTGGGGCGTTGGTGAAGGCCATCACGGTGGCTATGCCGAAGTTGCGCGCGTCAAAGGTGATTGGTTAGTGCCATTGCCGAAAGGGTTCACAACCTCGGAAGCCATGGCCATTGGTGTTGCGGGCTACACCGCAATGCTGTGCGTCATGGCGCTGGAAGAGCAGGGGCTAACACCTGCAAGCGGTGAAATATTGGTGACGGGTGCAGCGGGCGGCGTCGGTTCGGTATCCCTCGCGTTGCTATCAAAACTCGGTTTCAAAGCCGTCGCATCCACCGGGCGCTTGGAGGAAGAGGCGTTTCTCAAATCTCTCGGTGCAAGTTCCATCATTGATCGCAACGAATTCAATGGTCCCGTCAAAGCCTTGGCCAAACCACGCTGGGCGGGTGCCATAGATTCCGTTGGCTCCACAACATTGGCCAATGTCATTTCTCAAATTCAGCCCGAAGGAGCTGTGGCCGCCTGCGGCTTGGCCCAAGGCATGGATTTACCAACGTCCGTGGCACCCTTCATTTTGCGTGGTGTTCGCTTGATCGGCGTCAATTCGGTCACAACACCTCTGCCGCGCCGAAAGCAGGCGTGGGACCGTTTGGTACAAGATCTCGACATGAAAAAACTGGCGGCACTCACAACTCATGTGAAACTGGAAGACGTGCCGCAAGTGGCAGAGCAAATTGTACAAGGCAAAGTGCGCGGGCGCGTTGTGGTGGATCTTTAGATGAAAATTATCTCCGGCGGCCTCGATGAGCCGCAAGTCATCGCCATGCTGAAGTTCCATTTTGATACGAACGTTGCCGTCACACCCGCAGGTTCTGCCCATGTGTTTGATATTTCGCGCTTGAAGCAACCTGATATTTTCTTTTGGTCTGCATGGGATGGCGAGACGCTGTTGGGAACCGGCGCATTAAAGCGCATGAACGAAACTGACGGTGAAGTGAAATCCATGCACACGCTTCAAACAGCGCGGCGTTCGGGCACGGGTCAGGCGATGTTGCAGCACATCATGGCAGAGGCGAAGGCCTTGGGCCTCAAGCAACTTTACTTGGAAACCGGTTCGTTTGAATTTTTTGCACCAGCACGTGCACTTTACGCCAAGCATGGTTTTGTCGAATGCGAGCCATTTGTGGGCTATAAACCAGATGTGAACAGCACGTTTATGACCAAAGAAATCTAACTCAATAACGAACCGTCAACAGTCCACCTTCGGCCAATATCGCTTGCCCTGACGTATAGGGCAAAAGCCCCGAAGCAAGCGTCACGGCGATACGGCCGATTTCTTCCGGTGAGCCGAAGCGTTTGATTGTCGTAAGACCTGCCGCAATCAGTTCATCATATTTTGCCTTTGCAGGTGCCGTCATATCAGTCTCGATGAAACCGGGTTGAATTTCGTAAACGCCAATGTCTTCATCGCTCAATCTCGCTGCAAACAATTTTGACATCATGGACGCCGCTGTTTTCGACATGCAATACTCGCCGCGTGCAATTGAAACGGCTGTGGCATTAGAAGACGTAATCGTAATGATGCTGCGGTGACACTCCGTTATGGTTTCCCGCATGCGCCGCGCGAAAGTTTGCGTCAAAAAAAATGTCCCCCGCGCATTTACATCCATACAGCGGTCAAAACTTTCTGGCGTTACGTCCAACAAGTCTCCGCGCGACATTACGGATACGCCAGCGTTGTTCACCAATGTGGTCAATGGTCCTAGCGCTTCGGCAGCTGTTTCAATAATTCGCTGGTGAGACGAAAGATCGGCAATGTCGGCCTTTATGGCCACCGCCTTCATGCCCATGTCGCGAATGCGTTGCACCACGCCTTGCAGCTCAGGTCCGTCCTCTAAGTCCGCAACAGCTACATCATAGTTAGCTTGCGCCAAAGCAAGTGCAATGGCCTTTCCAATGCCACGCCGCGCACCTGTCACCAAAACCTGTCCCATTGGGCAAAGCTCCACAAATAACTATTTAGTTATTTATAGATTAGCGGACACCTTTCTGCAAGTGGTCATGGTGCCAGAACGTTAAATTCACCCAACCTCGACATTGCCAGACTGGTAATTTTGGAGGACACTGCGATCTGATTTGGACATAGAAAAGCAATGGGTAAACTGACCACACACGTTCTCGACACGGCCACGGGCGCCCCAGCGCAAGGTTTAAAGATCGACGTATTTAGCAACGAAAAATTTATTCGAAGCGTCACAACAAATAGTGATGGCCGGGTCGATGGTGCAGTACTTGAAAATGAGAACCTCACGGTCGGCTCCTACGAGTTGCGCTTCCATGCGGGAGATTATTTGCGCCGCACTGTTCCTAACCTAAAGGAACCGCTGTTCCTCGACGTCATCCCCATTCGTTTTGGCATCTGCTGACGCGTCGCAACATTACCATGTACCATTGTTGCTATCGCCCTTCGGCTATTCAACCTATCGCGGAAGTTAATGAACATGCGCAGTCACATCAGCTTCTTGCGGCGTGGCAAGATTGTGGATTTGGTTCCGACCTCAACAACGCAAACTGTGCTCGACTATTTGCGGTTGGATGAAAAATCCAAAGGCACGAAAGAGGGCTGCAATGAAGGTGATTGCGGCGCTTGCACCGTTGCCATTGGCCGCGTGAAGAATGGAAAGCTGGTTTACGAGCCAGCTAACGCTTGCATTTTGTTGGTGGGGCAATTGCACGGTTGTGAATTGGTTGCCGTTGATGATCTGTCGCAGGACGGCGTCTTACATCCCGTGCAGTCTGCCATGGTCAAACACCACGCGTCGCAATGTGGCTTTTGCACACCCGGTTTTGTGATGTCGTTGTTCGCACTTTATCATCAAGGAATTTCACCAACGCGTCAGCAGATTGTAGATCAAATCGCCGGAAACCTCTGCCGCTGCACGGGTTATCGGCCAATTGTAGATGCCGCAATTGAAGCCTGCTCTGGAACTGCGCTTGATCAATGGGCCAGTGGCGAAGCGCAAACGATTTCGGCGCTGGAAAAGCTCGCTTCGGAAGAAGATGTTATGATTCCAATTGGGGGCGGGTTCATCGCCATTCCTGCATCTGAACAGTCACTCGCAAACTGTGCGGCGGAAAACCCCGACGCAACCATCGTCAGCGGCGCGACAGATGTTGGGCTTTGGGTCACTAAGCAGTTGCGCGTCCTCCCTAAAATCATCCACACTTTCAATGTGTCCTCATTGCACCACATCACGAGCAACGAGCATGAAATTCATATCGGTGCCGCTGCAACTTATGCTGAAGCATTCGATGCATTGTCATCCATTCATCCTGATGTAAGTGAAATTGTTCGCCGCATTGGTTCAAAGCAAGTGCGCGCATCAGGCACCATTGGTGGGAATATTGCCAATGGTTCACCCATCGGTGACACCCCGCCATTGTTGATTGCTCTCGGCGCAACATTGCATTTGCGCCATGGCGACATTGAGCGCAATTTGCCACTGGACGAATTCTTTATCGCCTACGGTAAACAGAACCGTGCAGCAGGTGAATTGGTTTGGCGCATAACAGTGCCAAAATTGAAAGCCATCGAAACCTTCCGCGCCTACAAAATTTCCAAACGCTTTGATCAAGATATATCCGCACTTTTGCTTGCGCTCAAAATCACGCGCAATGGCGACAAAATTGTTTCGGCCCGCCTTGCCATGGGCGGTATGGCCGCCACGCCAAAGCGCGCCGCGCAAACCGAGGCCGCGCTTCAGAAAGTCGATCTGCAAAACCAAGCGACATGGGGATCTGCAATTGACGCCTTGGTCGAAGATTATCAGCCCATCAGCGATATGCGGGCATCGGCTCAATATCGTATTGAGACAGCACAGGCCTTATTGCGCAAAGCCCTGACAGAAATTGTGCAAGACATTGAGTTGAGAGTCATCAACTCCGCCGAGGTCGCAGCATGAACACTCATGTTGTTGGCAAGGCGCTCGCCCATGACTCCAGTGAACTCCATGTTGCGGGCACGGCTACATACATTGATGACATGCGCGAACCCGAGGGCACATTACACGTCGCTCCTGGTTACGCGAAAGTGGGCGCGAAAGGAAAAATTCTTTCCATCGATCTCTCTGCAGTGCGTTCAACACCCGGTGTTGTGGTGGTGCTTACAGCCAAGGATATTCCCGCTGTCAATGATTGCAGTCCGGCCTTAGGTGACGACCCGATCTTCGCTGAAAATGAAATCGCATTTCATGGCCAAGTCATTTTCGCCGTCGTTGCTGAAACACGCGATGCCGCGCGCCGCGCTGCGCAGCTGGCTAAGATTGAAATCGCAATTGAAACACCAGCGATAGCGACCGAAGATGCACTGAGCACCGACACTGTTGATGTTGTCCCGCCCTATGGTTTTAAGCGCAAGAACGCCGCCAAGGCCATCGCTGCGGCGAAACACCAATTACAGGACTCATTCCAAATTGGTGGACAGGAACATTTCTATCTTGAAGGTCAGGTCAGTCTCGCCATCCCTGATGAGCAAGGCGGCATGATCGTGCATTGCTCCACGCAACACCCGACTGAAGTACAGCATATCATCGCCAAGATGTTGGGCGTGATGGATGCCAAGATCACCTGTGAATGCCGGCGCATGGGCGGCGGCTTTGGTGGCAAGGAATCACAAGCCGCACAATGGGCGGCCCTTGCAGCACTCGCTGCGCATAAAACCGGACGCCCTGCAAAATGCCGCCTTGACCGTGATGACGATATGATCATGACAGGCAAACGCCACGACATGCGTGTGAATTATCATGTGGGCTTCGATGGTAAAGGTCAGTTGCAAGGCGTTGATGCGGAATTTCTGGCGCGCTGTGGCTATTCAGCTGATTTGAGCCAAGGCGTGAATGACCGCACCCTGTTTCACGCTGACAATGCTTATTTCTATCCAGCTCTTGATCTGCGTTCACGCCGCCTGCGCACCAACACGGTATCGAACACCGCATTCCGTGGCTTTGGCGGGCCGCAAGGCATGGTTTTTGCTGAGCGCATGATGAGTCATATTGCGGCAAAGCTCAAACGTGATCCGCTTGATGTGCGCAAAGCAAATTTCTATACCAAGGGTAAGGATGTCACCCCTTTTACCCAAAAAGTTGATGACAACATCCTCAGCGACATTGTGGCCCAGCTTGAAGCCTCTTCAAACTATCGCGCCCGCCGGAAACAAGATCATCGCGTTTAATGCCAAGAATTCAGTTCTCAAAAAAGGTCTTGCCCTCACGCCCGTGAAGTTCGGCATTTCCTTCACGCTAAAACACCTCAATCAAGCGGGCGCTTTGGTTCATGTCTATACCGACGGTTCCGTGCAGTTGAACCACGGCGGCACAGAAATGGGGCAGGGGCTCTATGTCAAAGTGGCCCAAGTTGTTGCGGACGTTTTTGGCATTGAATTGGATCGTGTGCGCATCACGGCAACATCGACTGGCAAAGTACCAAACACTTCGCCAACAGCCGCATCTTCAGGGGCCGATCTTAATGGCATGGCAGCCAAGATTGCAGCTGACACGATTAAGTCGCGCATGTTGGCACAAGCTGCAAAAATTCTAGGCGTTCCAAAATCCCGCATAACATTTTCGCTTGGCAAGGTGAGTGCGGGCAAGAAGTCGATTAACTTTCCCGAACTCGCAAAAGCCTGCCATGCCCAGCGCATTTCACTTTCTTCTACGGGTTATTACGCAACACCAAAACTGACGTGGGATCGCGCCAAAGCCAAGGGTCGCCCGTTTCTTTATTTTGCCAATGGTGCTGCTTGCGCCGAAGTGACCATCGACACATTCACCGGTGAAATGAAAGTGAACCGTGTGGATATTTTGCATGATGTTGGAAAATCACTGAATCCTGCCATCGACATAGGGCAAGTCGAGGGTGCTTTCGTGCAAGGTATGGGTTGGTTGACCACCGAAGAATTGGTGTTCGATGACAAAGGCAAGCTGCGCACGCACGCGCCTTCAACTTATAAAATTCCCTGTGCGTCAGATGTGCCGGAAGATTTTCGGGTGAAACTCTATGAATCAAAAGGCAACCGCGAAGACACCATCTTCCGATCAAAAGCCGTTGGTGAGCCGCCGCTGATGTTGGGCATTTCCGTTTGGGCAGCAATCTATGATGCAATTGCGGGCCTCAAACCCGGTAAAGCTCCCACGCTTGATACGCCTGCCACCCCTGAAAACATCATGCGGGCCGTGAAGGTGATGCAATCTTGAACCGTTGGGCCACATTGACACGCGCCATCGAAAGTCATGGCCCCTGCGCACTCATCAGTGTACGGAGTGTCAAGGGTTCGACGCCACGCGACACTGATGCTTGGATGATTGTGACACCCAATGGGTTTCATGGATCGATTGGCGGCGGCACACTGGAATGGAAAGCCATGGCCGAAGCGCAAGCCATGTTGGCCAAACAACAGAAAATGCGCGTTATGGACTTCACACTCGGCCCGGACCTTGGCCAATGCTGCGGCGGTCGTATGCAGATTGAGATTGAAATATTCGACACGAATTCAGCATCGAAAATTGCAGAACAACAAGCTCTGGGTTCTGCGCCCAAGCCCCGTAGCATCTATCTCTTTGGAGCAGGCCATGTTGGCCGCGCACTTGTTTTGGCCTTGGCACCGTTGCCGTTCCAAGTGATGTGGATTGACCCTCGACCAAATGCTTTTCCGTCAGCAGTCCCCACGAATGTGAAGTTGATCCAACCCGATGATCCTTTGTCCTGCCTAGAAGACGTGCCGAGCGGATCGCTCGCGTTCGTTATGTCCCACTCCCACGCACTTGATCTCGCAATTGTTGATGCAACATTGCGCATCGAAAATATTTCTCATGTCGGATTGATCGGCAGCGCTACGAAACGCGCGCGTTTCGAAAAGCGACTTGCGGAAGCAGGTGTCAGCGCGGCGCGAATTCAAGGTTTGATCTGCCCTATTGGTGTTGCTGGAATCACGTCAAAGCATCCCGCCGCTATCGCAGCGGCCGTTGTCGCGCAAGTGCTGCAACTTGATTCTGAACTATGCGCAATGGAAGATGCAGAACAGCCTAACGTGAATGTTTCAAATGGCTAAAATTCTGCGGGGCCAACTTGTCAATTTTTCTGCGCACTCAATTGTGCATATTGAGAGCGCTGGTATTGTTGTGAATGACGACGGTCGTATTGCCTGGCGAGGTGAGTTTTCTCAACTGCCGACGCAATTCAAGACGATGCACATTGATGACCATGGCAAGCGACTGTTGTTGCCCGGATTTATTGATGCTCACATTCACTTTCCACAATATCGCATGTTGGCGGCACCCGCCAAGGATCTGCTGGAATGGTTGCACCGCTATACCTTTCCTGAAGAAGCGCGTTATGGCGACGAAAGCTATGCCGCTACTGCCGCTGAAATATTCTTGAATCGGCTCTTCGCCCACGGCACAACATCTGCACTTGCATTTTGTTCTGTACACAGACAATGCGCCGATGCGTTGTTCTCAGCTGCAAAAGACTACAACATGGCTCTGGTTACGGGTAAGACCATGATGGACCGCAATGCCATTCCAGCCGTGCAGGATACGCCGGAGCAGGGTGCAATTGAATCCGAAGCGCTTTACAACAAATGGCATAGCAAGGGGCGCTTGCGTTACGCAGTAACGCCGCGTTTTGCGATCACTTCAACCGAAGAACAACTGGCAATATCGGGTGAGTTACTTAAATCTCTAAATGGCGCTCTGATGCAAACCCACATTTCAGAAAGTGCGGGCGAGATTGCAATGGTGAAGCAATTGTTCCCCAATGCAAAAGACTATACGGACGTTTATGATCAGTACGGCTTGCTTTCAAATTGCAGCCTTTTCGCTCATGGCATTCACTTGAGCGAACGTGAATGCCAACGCATGCATGAGTCAGGTTCAACTGTTGTGCATTGCCCGACGTCCAACGCTTTTCTCGGTTCAGGCATCATGCCCATGCCCCATATACAAAACCCCAAACGCCCGGTGGCACTTGGTATAGCAACGGACATTGGGGGCGGCACAAATTATTCGATGCTCGCGACAATGGCCGAAACTTACAAATTGCAAATGCTCAATGGCTACAAACCAAGCGTCGCTGAACTTTATTATTTGTCAACGCAAGGCAATGCGGATCGCCTGAAACTTGGGTCTGAGATTGGCAGTATTGAAATTGGCAAATTCGCCGACATAATCGTGCTTGATCCGGAGGCAACCCCTGTTCTCAAAAGCAGGCAGGAAGTTTCACAATCCATCGAAGACGTATTGTTCTCGCTGATGATGTTGGGCGATGACCGCGCTGTTGCAGCAACTTATGTTGCCGGACAAAGAGTCCACGCGAGAATGAATTAACCCACTTGCCCGCGATGGCGAAGGAATTGATCCGCCAACACAATCGCCATCATGGCTTCACCCACGGGCACAGCGCGGATGCCCACACATGGGTCATGCCGGCCTTTGGTGATAATGTCCGCGTTCTCGCCGGATTTGGTGACTGTTTCACGCGGCTGCAAAATGGAGCTTGTTGGCTTTACTGCAAACCGTACGACGACGTCTTGGCCCGTCGAAATGCCGCCCAAGATGCCGCCCGCATGGTTGGATTGAAAAACCCGCTCGCCATTGACCATGCGAATCTGGTCAGCATTTTCTTCACCGGACAAAGCCGCCGATGAAAATCCGTCGCCAATCTCAACACCCTTGACAGCGTTGATGCTCATCATCGCCGTTGCTAATTCGGAATCCATTTTTGCATAAAGCGGTGCACCCCAACCGGCCGGAACACCTGATGCCGTCACTTCAATCACGGCACCACAGGACGAACCTGATTTGCGAACACCATCCAAATAGCTTTCCCAATGTTTCGCAGCCGTCGCATCAGGGCAAAAGAATGGGTTGTTATCAATTTCGGCGTCGTTCCAATTGGCACGATCAATTTTGTGCGGCCCCATTTGCACCATGCAGCCACGAATCTTAACCGAAGGCACAACCAACCGCGCAACTGCACCAGCGGCAACTCGTGAAGCTGTTTCCCGTGCAGATGAACGCCCACCACCGCGATAGTCTCTTACGCCATACTTCGCGTCATAGGTAAAATCGGCATGGCCGGGGCGATATTTGTCGCGAATGTCGGAATAGTCTTTGGAGCGTTGATCCGTATTTTCGATTTGCAGCAATATTGGTGTACCCGTTGTGACGGGTCCGCCTGTTCGCTCGTCTTCAAACACGCCAGAAAGAATGCGCACTTGATCTGCTTCTTGTCGCTGCGTGGTAAAGCGGTTTTGCCCCGGTTTCCGTTTGTCCAAAAAGCCTTGAATGAATTCGGGCGTAATTTTCAAATTGGGCGGGCAGCCATCAACGAGCGCGCCAATGGCTGGGCCATGGCTTTCGCCAAAAGTGGAAACGCGAAACAGATGGCCAAATGTATTGTGTGACATAATCTATTGATTAGGCGGGAACTTCGCTGCCGTCAAACCACTGCATGGTCTTGTCGTTCAGGACGCAATATTTCCCCTGCGGTGTAGGCAAGTTCACAAGGGCTTCAGGGCCAAGTCCGGTAAAACTACCCATCAAACAGCGGCCGACTGCGCCGTGGGAAATAACCAGCGTAGGTTTGGTCAAAGCGGATCGCCAGTCGCTCACCCGTGCTACGCCATCTTCATAACTCTCACCCAATTCAGGTCGCCAAAAAAAGCGGCTTTCAGAATCAGCGGGGTAAACCGGCGATGCTTTAAGCTCCCAGAACGGCTTTCCCTCCCAAACGCCAAAACCCAATTCCTTGACCCGATGATCGACATCATCAAGTTTTCGACCCATGGCTTTTAAAATGGCATCAGCCGTTTGTTGGGCGCGGCGCTGTGGGCTGCAAATAATTTGATAGTCTTCAAGCTGTGCTGACATTTTAGCCAGCAAGCCAGCGACATAGGCCGCTTGGGCCTTCCCCGTCTCATTCAAGTCCGTATCAATCGAACCTTGAATGAGGCCGTTCTTGTTCCAGTCGGTTTCGCCGTGTCGAACGAAGATGATGGGATTAGGATTCATCTTTGTTGAGCGTCATATCCGGTGCTGTTGGAACTTTCATGCCGACGACGTGATAGCCAGAGTCAACATGATGAATTTCACCCGTTACACCGCGCGAAAGGTCTGACAAGAAATACATGCCAGCATCGCCAACTTCTTCAATTGTCACAGTACGGCGCAGAGGCGAGTTATATTCGTTCCATTTCAAAATATAGCGGAAATCGCTGATACCCGAAGCGGCAAGCGTTTTGATCGGGCCGGCGGAAATAGCATTTACCCGGATGTTCTTCACGCCAAGGTCAGCGGCCATATAGCGGATCGAGCATTCGAGCGCAGCTTTCGCAACGCCCATGACATTGTAGTGCGGCATCCACTTTTCCGCACCGTAGTAGGTGAGCGTAAGCATAGAGCCGCCATCCGTCATCAATTTCTCGGCGCGCTGGGCAACAGCGGTAAAGCTGTAGCAAGAAATGAACATCGTTTTTGTGAAATTATCAGGTGATGTATCGACATAGCGGCCTTGCAATTCGTCCTTGTCAGAAAAGCCGATAGCGTGAACGATGAAATCCAGCTTACCCCATTTCTTTTCGATCTCGGCGAAAGTGGCGTCAATAGAGCTCATATCACTCACGTCACAGGGGATCACCATGTCCGAGCCAACTTCAGCAGCCAATGGGTCAACGCGCTTCTTCAATGCGTCGCCTTGGTAAGTGAATGCCAACTCTGCACCATGATCAGCACAAGCCTTGGCAATTCCCCAGGCAATCGACCGATTATTGGCCACGCCCATGATGAGGCCACGTTTGCCCGCCATTATCCCTTTGTTATCGCTCATTTTATCTCCGTCCGCCAATGTTTTGGCTCTATTCCCGTGTTTCCTTTGCATAAATCAAAGGGTTTGGTCCACTGCAAAGCGAAGTGGTGTGCAGCTTATCACCAATGCTGGTGCTATCCAAAATCCAATCCGTTGCGTATCATTGCATTATGAGCCTCAATGACCTCGCCACTTTGACCGCCGCCCTCGGCTTTACCGAGCGCAATGACCCGTTCACGCTGTTTTCTGAGTGGATGGAAGACGCCAAAAAATCCGAGGTCAACGATCCTAACGCAATGTCCTTGGCCACTGTTGATGATGAAGGCCTGCCCAATGTGCGCATGGTCTTGCTCAAGGATTTTGATGAGCGCGGTTTTGTGTTTTACACAAATTTCGAAAGCCAAAAGGGTCAAGAAATTTTATCCGCTGGAAAAGCCGCCGTTGTGTTCCATTGGAAATCCTTGCGCCGCCAAGTGCGGGTGCGCGGGTTGACGGAGCAGGTGACGGAAGCAGAGGCTGATGCCTATTTCAAATCCCGCCCGCGTGACTCGCGCATTGGCGCATGGGCCTCGCAACAGTCTCGGCCATTGACGGCCCGTTTTGAGTTGGAAACGGCAGTTGCCGTCAACACCGCGAAATTCGGTTTCGGAGACGTGCCGCGCCCGCCCCACTGGTCCGGTTTCAGAATTAAACCTGTGTCCATCGAGTTTTGGCATGATCGCCCGTTCCGATTGCATGACAGGGTCGTTTTCCGGCGCGAGAAGCCCGATGGCGCTTTTAGCAAGGCGCGCCTATATCCTTGAACATGACTGACACCCGCAAAACTTTAATCCTCACCGGCGCGTCGCGCGGCATTGGCCATGCGACGGTCAAACGCTTTTCGACGGCGGGGTGGAGAGTCATCACCTGTTCGCGCCATCCATTCCCTGATGATTGCCCGTGGGATGCAGGTCCGGAAGATCATATCGTCGTTGATCTTGCGTCCTCGGAAGATACCCATAAGGCAATTGATGTTATGCGTGAAAAACTAAAGGCTCATGGTGGCAAGTTGGATGCGCTCGTGAACAACGCTGCGATAAGCCCAAAGCTTTCCGCTGGTGCGCGTATGAATTCGCTCGAAACTGCGGAACAGGATTGGAAGACCGTGTTTCAGATCAACTTCTTTGCCCCCATCATGTTGGCGCGCGGGCTTTTGAATGAATTGAAAACTGCAAAAGGTGCAGTTGTTAATGTGACGTCAATCGCGGGGACCAAAGTTCACCCATTTGCGGGTGCGGCTTATTCAACCTCAAAAGCTGCTTTGGCCTCATTGACCAGAGAAATGGCCCATGATTTCGGCCCCCATGGTGTGCGCGTAAATTCCATTTCGCCGGGAGAAATTGAAACCTCAATTCTTTCGCCCGGCACGGAAAAAATCATTCCGCAAATTCCACTGCGCCGATTGGGCCAACCGGAAGAAGTGGCCAAAGCAATCTATTTCCTCTGCACTGAAACGTCGTCTTACATTTCAGGCGCTGAATTGCATATCAATGGCGGGCAGCATGTCTAATCATCAAGCGCAGACCCGAAACCATTGCCGCCCAATTGTTGCACGCGACAGATAAAGCAACGGGTGCCGTTGTTCCGCCTATTCATTTATCGACGACTTTTGTGCGCGATGAAAATTATGCAACATTGATTCCGACGGACTATCAGCGCAGCGGCAATCCTACACTTTGGGAGGCGGAAGAAACGTTGGCAGCACTGGAAAAAGGTGCGGCCTGTTTGCTGTATCCTTCTGGCATGGCAGCAATCTTCCAATTGATTGAGACGCTGCCAATGGGAGGGCATGTGGTTGCTCCCAACAACATGTACTACGCAGCAAGGCTTTGGCTGAAACGGTTGGAAGAGAAGGGCCGTATTACTCTGACGCTTACGGGTGTTGAGATGATAAGCTCAATCATTCACGGTAAAACCAAACTGGTCTGGATTGAAACGCCGTCAAACCCAATGTGGGACGTAACAGATATTGCAGCCGTTGCCGAGGTTGCTCATGCAGCCGGTGCAATTGTAGGCGTCGATGCAACCACCACGGCCGCAGTAACGACTTTGCCCCTTACTTTAGGCGCGGACTATGTTTTTCACTCAGTCACCAAATATTTGAATGGACACTCAGATGTTTTAGGCGGCGCTTTGATCGCTGCTCGCAAAGATGCGCGCTGGGATGAGCTTTTGCTTATGCGCGGTAAAACACTTGCACCGCTTGCACCTTTTGAATGTTGGTTGCTTTTGCGTGGGCTTCGCACGCTGTTTGTGCGGTTTCGTCAGGCATCAAATAATGCAATGTCGATTGCACGGCATTTTGCAAATCATACGAACTTGGATGCCGTAATTTATCCTGGTCTCCCAAGTCACCCGCAACACGAGATTGCCAAACGCCAAATGACAGATGGCTATGGGGGCATGATGTCTTTGCTGTTGAAAACGGATTTTGCAGGGGCGCAGAAATTCTGCTCCAATCTCAAAGTCATTCTGCCCGCCACGTCATTGGGCGGTTGTGAAAGCCTCGCCGAACACCGCAAAACCGTGGAAGGGCCAACAAGCCCCGTTCCTGACAACTTGGTGCGAATTTCGGTGGGCATTGAAAACGTTAACGACCTGATAGCTGATATCGAACAGGCTCTCGCCACAATCTAGCCACCAACATTACAAATGCGAAAGCCTGCGACGGATTTTGCCGCATTAAACGTCTTATGGGCACTAAACACCCAATGGAGACGAAAAATGAATAACCTTGCAAAACTTTCCCTCGCTTCTGCCCTTATGCTTTCTGCGGCATTTGGCGTGGCTTCTGCTCAACAGGCGAACGATGCACCTGCTGCTCCTGCTTTGGAGGACGTTAACGACGACGATATGGAACAAGGTCGTGGCATGGGTCGCCATGGCGAAAAACATCAAGGCGGAAAACACCATGGCGGCAAACATGGCGGCGGTCGCCACGGTATGCGCATGATCGATGCCAACAATGATGGCGTCGTTGGTGAGGATGAAGCGGCGTCTATGGCTGAATTCGCGTTCCACCGCATGGACAATGACCAAGATGGAAAAGTGACCGAAGCTGAATTTGTATCTGGCCCACGCGGCAAACGCGGTGGCTGGTTCAATTGGAACAGCGATGAAAAGGCAGCCGTTGAAAAGGTGCGCAAAGACAAGTTTGCAGGCCTTGATACCAACAAGGATGCAAGCCTCGACAAGCCTGAATTCTTCGCCGAAGCCAAAGCCAAACTGGCCGCCGCTGACACCGACAAGGACGGCAAAGTAACACCTTGGGAATTCCGCGCAAACCGCTAAAATCCCCAATTAGGAAAATAACGCTTGACACCGCGCGGTCGTTGGGCTATATCCAGCCATGATCCAGAAATGGGTCATGGCTTTATTGCATGACATTCCAACAATAGTCTGAGGACGATCAGGCAGACGACGTTGGGTTGCTGGCGATGGCCAAATGCCGACTTTCCCACAAAACATGACCGACCACTGCGACGAGTACCAATGCGCCGCCAATAATTGTGGAGAGGCCCGGTGTTTCAGACAACACCAACCACACCCACAACGGGGCGAGCGGCGCTTCAAGTGCAGTGATCAAGGCGGTTTGGGTTGGGGGTAACCAGCGTGCGCCTAGGGCAAAGAGGCCAAACCCAATAACTTGGTTGACGATGCTGAAGGCGAAGAGTGTGCCCAACTCGAAATCGTTTAAGCCATCAAATGAAAGGAACGGAATGACTAAAATGGCGCTGAAGAGCGAGGCCAAGCAGGTTGCTTGCAAGGCAGGTATGCGGGGGTATTTTCGGGAAATCAAAATCATGGTTGCCATGCAAAACGCCATGATCAAGGCAAGGCTGTCGCCAAACCAATGGCCATCTTGGTTGATACCAACCATGATGATAACTCCGAATAGAGCCACGGCGCTTGCGACAAGTGCTGCTCGACCTGGAATTTCCTTCAGGGCTAACCATCCCAGATAGGCGGCGGCGAAAGGCACGATGGCCGTAATGATGGCGACATGGGCAACACTGGTGTTACGAAGCGCGCTCACAAAAAACACCATTGAAATGGCAGTTATCACGGCATAGGAAAACCCGGGCCAACCGAGTTGTCGAAAGGCCTTGAGACCACCAGTCGCTGGCAACAAAGCGACGACGAAGAGGAGTCCAAGTGCACCAAATACGCCGCGCCAAAACAAGACGTTAGGAACATCAACGCTTAAAATGCGGGTGAAAAGCCCTGCGCTGCTCCATGAGACAACGGCGATAAGGACAACTAAAATTCCAATTCTGTGTTGGCGGGCAGAGTTCATCATGGGCGCAGATTAGCGTAGTCGGCTTGCGGATAAGGTCTAGGGGCGACGCAAAGCGGGTAAATTTTCAAAACCGCAAAATTCGTAGCCACCTTGCCATGTTCAAAAGACTGACCAACGCACCTGCAACATAAGTGAAGGCGGCGGCTTTCAAAACGCTTCTGGCACCTGGCATTTCTTTGGGGGGCAAATAGTTTTCCAGTACAGGCAGGGCCTTACTGAAGCTCGCGTCGAACTCAGTCGGCAGTGTGAAGACATGAATGACGATTGTTGAAGCGAGGATGCCGAGCGCCACCATCAATTCTAAAATCAAAACGACGGGACTGTGGATGATTGCAAACACAATTGGGGTGGCCATAAGCAACATGCTGCCAATGCGCTCAATGACGATGGTTTTTCGGACGAGTCTTTGTCGCCACATCAAAGGGGCATAGCCATCACGGTCTTGCACAGCATGGGCCACTTCATGGGCTGCGACTGCAACAGCTGTGATGGATTTGCCGTTGAAGTTGGCTTCAGAAAGTCTGACGGCTTTGTCATCAACCGAATAGTGATCGCCCGTTGCAACCACTTCAACTTTAACTTCATGCAAGCCCGCATCGTCGAGCAGGTGACGTGCCAATTCACCGCCGGTGCCCGGCATGTCCGGACGTTCGACGGCATGCTTTTTCATCGTCCAATTGATAAGAAATTGCGGCCCGAAAATGAGGGCCATAAAAAGTATGAAGCCGATGATTGCAAGCGAAAGCATGGCTGCCAGCTATACTTGGCATTGAAATGAAACCGCAAGCCGTACATGATGGTGGCATGAAATATTTACGCTGTGAAACACAGAACCAGGTTTCGCTTTTGGAGAAGCAAGAGCCCCGTGCGGGCAGAGACGAAATCGTCGTCCGTATGGTCATGTGTGGCATTTGCGGAACAGACACGGCGAAAGTGTTTGGCGATTATCCAAAGCCGCAAAAACTGGGCCATGAGGTGGTTGGCATCAT
Source organism: uncultured Alphaproteobacteria bacterium (assembly GCA_963779145.1). GTDB lineage: Bacteria > Pseudomonadota > Alphaproteobacteria > Rhizobiales > Aestuariivirgaceae > Aestuariivirga. Next base: position 13,757 of record CAVZXJ010000028.1, on the reverse strand, counting down.
TCATGCCGTGGGTGCAGGCGTTACGAAATTTGAGGTTGGCCAACGCGTGGCGCTGGCCCACCATGCACCCGATGAACAGTCGCACTATGCGATGCGTGGCAGTGAAACCCAGGACCCCGTGTTCAAGAGTTCGAACATCGACCCCGGTGGCTTTGCGGAACTCATAAGCGTGCCAGCTGATTTGGTGCCGCAAACCGTGGTTGCTATTCCGGAACATGTGCCGAATGCGCGGGCTGTGTTCATGGAACCTATGGCTTGTTGCTTGCGCGCTTTGGACCGTGTGGATTTTACCACGGGCGACAGCTGCTTGGTGGTGGGGGCGGGGGCTGTGGGCATGTTGTTCATGCCCATTGCTGCGAGATTTGGGCGTGAAAACGATTGCAGCTGATATGCGCAGTGAACGCATCGCCGTGGCCAAGGAATGGGGTGCCGCGTCCGGCGGGGTGCCGGGCACCGATGATTTGGCCGAACTTTGCATGCTGCAGAGCGATGGGCGTGGCGTTGATTGTGTTGTTCTCACCATCGTCAATGCAGCAACAATTTCATTGGCGCTGGCGTGTTTGCGCGATGGTGGCAACATCATCATTTTTGGTGGAAAGCCCGGTGCAGAACTTTCGCTGCCGCTATGGGATATTTGGTTGCGCGAAATCAATTTGATTTCAAGTTATTCCGCAACACCAAAAGGGCTTCATACCGCGATGGAAATTTTGTCAGGTGCTGGATATGCGGGGCTGGAAAATCTCATCAGCCATCAAATGCCGCTTGCACAAGCGCAAGCAGCATTTGAATTGGTGGTTCAAGGCAAAGCCTCGAAAGCCGTGATTACAAATTAGTCCACCCAAATGGCACGGACGTTGTCGTCCAACATCACGGGCACCACGGCAATGTGGCCCTTCTTGATCACATCAAGATCAGCCGAACCTTGGTTCATATCCATGATGACTTCGTGGCTGCCATCTTTCTTGATGCGCATCAACGAACCCGCCAAGAAATCGGTGACGAGGAAATTGCCATGGGCATCGCGTTCCAAACCGTCGAGATTGCCGATGGGGGCACCCGAACCCAAGTTCTTCAATTCCTTTGTGGCCATGTCGATGGTGAAAAGATTGCCGCCGACTTTCGTCGAGCCATCGTCTTGCATGTCTTTGCCCCAGCCCGCGACGAGCAACTTGCCACCGTGAATGCCGCGCAAACCATTGGGGTGCATCAGGTCAGGCTTGTCATACCAAACTGAAAAAACGCCATCTTTCAACTGCCAAATTTTCTTTGTCGCAATGTCCGACACATAAACATTGCCGTCTTTGTCGAGGGCGGTGTCGTTCAAGAAAATGGCACCACTCGCACGGTGGCGATTGACGATCTTGCCGGTGCGGGTGTCAATTTCCACCAGATAGTCAATGTCGGACACGTAGAGTTTGAAACCATCAATCACCATGCCCTTTGGGGCACTCATGCCGGTGATCCATTTCAGCTCAAGCAGTTTGCCATCGCGCGACACTTTGGAAATGAAACCATTGCCATCTTTTGCCGTGGGAGCGCCGCCAACGTTAGAAACGTAAAGCACTTGATGCGGAATATCGAGCTCAACGCTTTCGGGGTGTGAGAACCCGCCGAGCATCCAAAGTTCCTTGGTGTGGGCTTGTGCCGTGGCGGTTGCCCCAATTAACATGGCGGCTGTTGCGGCCGTGGCCAGCAGTGATTTTAACATGACGCATACTCCCGAGTTTACAATTTATTAATAATTGATTCTTTTGGAAAGCATTGCAAGTTCAAAGATTTGGAACCATCAGTTGTGGTTAAATCCGCGCGATATGGTTAAAGAGGATGCCATGACAACGACCGAACAACGCATCGACGAACTGGAAATGCGAGTGGCGCATCAGGACAAAACCATCGGTGAATTGAACGATGTGATCACCGCCCAGTGGAAGAAATTGGAAACGCTGGAACGACATTTGCGTCGCTTAGGTGAAGAGCTTGAGGCCATGGACGGAAGCGATGGCCCTGCCGCCAACCAAAAGCCGCCGCATTACTAACTTGAATTGCAGTTGACGGCTCGCCCAATTCATAGTCTGTAAGTGCAGCGTGTGGGGCGCAAGGAGGAACTATGTTTTTGCGTCTGAAATGTTTTGTTGTCGCCATGGTTATGGCGAGTGTGGCCATAGCAGATCCTGCTAACTACACCAAAGAGATGCTTGTTGATGTCGAAGGTGCAGCTGATAGTGCTTTCACGGGGCGCTATGAAGGCTCCACAATTGTGGGCCAGACCGTTACAGAATTTGATGAACTCGTACTGCCCGCAGGACCAGCCGAGGTGAAGGCAAAAGCCTTTTCGAAAACAGTTTCACAAAAGGGCCGCGTTGTGCGGTCGCTTTATATTTCACCAGAACAACGTTCATCGCTCGAAGTGTTTGGCAACTATTTTGACGCTTTGAAAGCGAAGGGATTTACGCCCGTTTTTGAATGCGCCAATGCCGACTGCGGTAAGAATTTCAAAGACCTGAAATATAGCGCCAAAGAGCCGGCAATTGTGGTCTCCAAAGACGCAAACCAACGCCGCCTGTTTTTATCGCGGGGAATGTTCAACCTGATAGTTGAACCACGATACGCCCTATTCAAAAAGGGTGATGCCGGTCAAGAAACCTACGTCGGCCTCTTCGCCGGGAAAAATGTCGGCAATCGCATGGGCGATGTGTCGAAAGCTTTGCTCGACCGTGTGGGTGTGTTGATTGAGATTGTCGAACCCGGCGTGCGCGAAGATAAAATCGTAACGCTCTCAGCTGAAGACATCGGAAACAGCTTGGGAACCGATGGCCGCGTGGTGATCTACGGGCTGTTCTTTGATTTTGACAAAGCCACGATTACCGCGGAGTCAGCCCCGCAATTGGCCGAAATGGTGTCCTATTTGAAGTCTGACAAAAACGTGCGCGTTTATGTTGTGGGTCATACCGACAACAAGGGTGAGCTTGACTACAATCTGAAACTCTCATCAGCCCGCGCCAAGGCCGTGGTCGATGCTCTCGCGAAAGCTGGAATTGATGTCGGGCGTTTGGTGGCCAAAGGTGTGGGACCATTGGCACCACTGGCGACCAACACAACAGAAGCAGGCCAAGCCAAAAACCGCCGCGTGGAGTTGGTGGCGCAATAGGAAATGGCACTGCTGTGACATCGCTTGAACAGCGCATTGACGAACTTGAAGCAATGGAGGCGGGCGAGGGCCCGCCGCCAACCAAAAGCCACCTCATGATTGAATAGCATTAAGCCCGATTTGCTTTGAGAATGTCGGCATTTTGTGTTAGCATTTACGTATCCAAATTTGAGGGGCGAGAAGGCCACAGCGCGAACTTTCAGTGAGCGCAAGCGGAGGGTTCAGTCATGCCTAGATTGGTTCTTTTTGATGCGACAATTCCAAGCGCCGAAATGGTGAAAGCGGCATTGGGCGGCAAGTTCATTGGTCGGGTCGTTCATAATATCAACGCCCGACACGAGGCGCATGAGTTGGCCCAACGCGGCGATCATATGCTCCACGACATTGGGCTCCTCCGCAGTGAAGTGGAACACGCTGCACATGCCTTTGTCACACATGATGCATTGATAGAATTGCACGACGACCAAGTGCGCCACGGTGAGGAAGCTGACGATGCGGCAGAAGATCATGGTACAGACAGTCTGCAATCGACGAATTTAAGATCGCGGGGTTGAGTTGCCGTTCGTTTGATTTCAGTGCGACGTTCCAGAACCGAAGAGATTGAGATTTATGAAAACGCAATTGAAAGCTGAAAGTTTTGATCGCAAGTTTGATGATGGCGATGACACTATTGCGCAACTTGATTTGTCAACTACATGGTTTTTGTCTATTCTATTAATCCTAAACTGAGCACTCACGATGACGTTGTCGATGTAATAGTCTTCTCGAAATACTCTACACCCGACAACCCCTTGAAATGTGCGTCGCAAGTGAAGAGCTTTGCTTCCATCATCTGAGCTGTCGCATAAATAATGGCGTCGGTGGTGTGGAGTTTGTGTATTGCTGAAAGTTCAGCAGCGAGTACAGCGATGCCTGTTGTGAGTTCTGGCACATGGCAGTCAGCTGTAAATGTGATGACGCGATTGGCTTCTTCTGCGTGTCGTTCGCGCACCACCCACTTGTAAATTTCATACTGAACAATGGTCGGCACAATGATCGTTTCGGGATGATCCAGAAACGGCAAGTGCTGGCGACCAAGGTCAGAGCCAAGAAAAATCTCGATCCAAATGCTGGTATCAATAACAAGCATCAATAACGATCATAGCGGTCACGATAGCCCGTGGGATCAGCACCTTTGGCGATGCCAAAGAGGTCTTCAATTTTCGGCACAGGCACCAAAACATAATGTTTGCCATGGGGAACAAATGCCAATCTTTGGCCCGGACTCCAACCTTCTCTTTCCCGCACTTCTTTTGGAATAGAGATTTGGAATTTGCTTGAAAGTGTTACGGCGTTCATTTTCTTACGTTTCCTGATCGATCAGAAAATGTAAGATAACATACACTCAACAAGGTTTCAACTGTTGCACGTTTGGGTGTAATTCATTGAAAAAACGGGTCATCTGCGTTTTTGAACTCGCAGGCATTGCCATCGGGGTCCATGAACGTGCCAACGGTCCCCCACGAGTATGTCGTCACTTCGACGGCAACACCTTTGCTGCGAAGGTCTTCCGCTGCGGTATGAACGTCTTCAACGTTGAATCTGATCATCGTCGGATTTTCCGTTTGGCTTTTGCGAGTGTCGCGGGCGACGCCACCTGTTTCAATCATCAGGTAGCCATCGCCAAAGCGCAAACACAGCAAGTGTTCTTTTTCAAACCAAACCGGCAAACCCAAAACATCGCGATAGAATTTCACGCACGCATCAAATCGTTCAGTTCCAAGAATGATGCCATGGGTTTGGATTTTGAACATCGATCCTCAATTCCCCAAAATCGCGGCCTCCAGCACATCCAGTCCTTCATTCAAAATCATCTCACTTGCGGTCAATGGCGTGAGCATGCGCACCACATCGCCATAGACGCCGCAGGTCAGGATCAACAATCCGCGTTCGAGGCATTTTGCGGCCAATGCTTTGGCACCACCTGCATCTGGCTTGTTGCCGCCGTGTTCGGTCACGAGTTCGAAGGCGCACATGGCGCCGAGGCCACGAATGTCGCCCATGGGCATGCCCTTGCCTTTGGCCTTGATGGCTTTCAGGCGCTTCATGATCATTTCGCCCTGCTTGTTGGCCTTCGCCAAAAGGTCTTCCTGTTCAAACGCGTCGAACACGCCGAGTGCTGCGGCACAGGCGATGGCGTTGCCAGCATAAGTGCCGCCGATGCCGCCCGGATCTGGCGCATCCATAATTTTTGCGCGACCAATGACAGCAGCAAGAGGGAAGCCGCCTGCCAAGGACTTTGCGGCCGTCATCAAATCCGGTTCCACGTCATAATGTTCCATGGCGAAGAATTTGCCCGTGCGGCCAAAACCCGATTGAATTTCATCGGCGATTAAGAGAATGCCATGCTCGTCGCAAAGCTTGCGCAAACGCACCATCAATTCTTTGGGCGCAATATAAAATCCACCTTCGCCCTGCACAGGTTCGATGATGATGGCGGCCACGCGCTCGGGTTCCACATCGCATTTGAACAGCAGTTCGATGGCGTGGATTGAATCCTCAACGCTGATACCCTTGTGTTCAACTGGAAACGGCACATGCCAAATGCCCGCAGGCATGGGGCCGAATTTTGCTTTGTAGGGCAACACCTTTCCGGTCAGCGCCATGCCCAGCAACGTGCGGCCATGGAAGCCACCGTGGAAAGCGATCACGTCTGAACGACCTGTGTAGCAGCGAGCATATTTAATAGCGTTTTCGACGGCTTCTGCACCCGTTGTGACGAGGGCGGATTTCACATCGCCTTTGATGGGGGCTGCGGCGTTGAGCTTTTCACACACTTCGATGAAAGGCGTGTAGGGCATGACCATGGCGCAGGTATGGGTGACCTTTTCCAACTGCTCGTAAACCCGCTTCATCACCAAGGGGTGGCGGTGGCCTGTATTCACAACGGCAATGCCGCCACCAAAATCGATATAGCGGTTGCCTTCAATGTCCCAAATTTCGGAGTTCTCGGCCTTTTCCGCCATAACGGGTGCCCCCATGCCAATGCCGCGCGACACGGCTTTGGCGCGGCGTGCAACCCATTCCTTATTCATGCCGGGGGCGGGCGAGGTGACAGGTGCGTTCATAATATGGCTCCATACAAAATCGAATGTCTGCTGACACTCTAATGCGCTTGACCCCATGGCAGCAACGGGATTCAGTGGGGCCAGATTGGGAGAATATGGAATGCTTCATTACGTGACCTTGGGCAGCAATGATTTGGCCCGCAGCAAGCGCTTTTATGATCCGGTGATGAATGCACTGGGCTATTTTTGCAATGTCTCCGATGAAACTGATTTGGGCTATGGAACCGAGCCTTCAAAAGATGTGCGCCTGTGCCGACTTTGGGTATTAAAACCAGCAATGAAACTGCCAGCCACTTGGGGCAATGGCACGATGGTATCACTCACTGCAGAAAGCCGCGCAGCCGTTGACGCGTTTTATGCGGCTGCATTAAGCAATGGCGGCATTGACGAAGGTGCGCCCGGCCTTCGCCCTTACAGCCCAAACTTTTATGCCTGCTTTGTCCGTGACCCCGATGGCAATAAGCTGGCGGCAGTGTGCGAAAAGCCGGAATGAAATCAACACATGACTGACATGGAAAATTTAATCCGCCATTCCGCAAAGGATGTTGTGCATTTCCTCCGGACAGGCGTCGTTTCGCCGCTGGAATGCTTGGACGCACTCGAAGCACGCATTGCCGCAGTGAACGCACCCGTCAATGCGTTGGTGACGCTGTGTTTCGACAGGGCGCGCAAACACGCCCTCGACATGATGGCAAAGCCGCCGCATGAACGCGGTCTGCTGGCAGGCTTGCCAATTCCCATCAAAGATTTGACCGATGTTGCAGGGGTTCGTTCAACGCAAGGTTCGCGCATTTTTGCAAAGCGGGTTGCACCATCATCCGACATTTTGGTGAAGCATTTGGAAGCCGAGGGCGGCATTGTCTATGCCATGTCCAACACGCCAGAATTTGGGGCGGGCGGGCAAACATTCAATGATGTGTTTGGGATAACGCGAAACCCGTGGAACACGGCACTGACACCAGCGGGTTCATCCGGCGGGGCGGCGGTGGCTTTGGCCACGGGCATGGCATGGCTGGCCCATGGCTCTGATATGGGCGGAAGCCTGCGCAACCCGGCAAGCTTTTGCGGAGTTGTGGGATTGCGCCCATCACCTGGCCGCGTGGCAGCAACGGTTGGGAACAAGATTGACAGCACATTGGGTCTTGAAGGCCCCATGGCGCGGAATGTGACGGACCTTGCGCTGTTCCTTGACGCCATGTGTGGCTTTGAGTCTGGTGACCCACTTTCGCTGCCGAAGGAGAAGCACACGTTTTCGTCAGTCATGGAAAACCATTGGAGGCCCAAGCGCGTGGCCTATTCGCCTGACCTTGGCATTACGCCCGTTGATAAAGAAGTGGCCGCAATTGTTGCCAGCGCGGCGCGGAAACTGGAAGCCAGTGGTGTGATTGTTGAAGAAGCCGCACCGGATTTGCGTGAAGCCATGGAATGTTTTCAAACACTCAGGGCACTTGGCTTTGCCACAAGCATGCGACCTTTGCTGCAAAAGCACCGGGATAAATTAAAGCCAGAAGTCATCTGGAATATCGAAAAGGGCCTTGCACTGACAGGCGACGATATTGCCCGCGCAGAAGCCCAACGAAGTGTTTTGTTCCACCGCATGAATGAGTTTCTACATACTTATGACGCGCTGTTGTGTCCGTCCACAATCGTGCCGCCTTTTCCCGTCGAAGAACGCTATGTGAAATCGTGCAATGGCGTTGAATTTGAAACCTATGTCGATTGGTTGCTAATCGTCGCCGTCGCAACACTTTGCGCATGTCCCGCCATTTCCATTCCATGTGGCTTCACACAATCAGGCCTGCCCGTGGGGTTGCAAATCATCACGGCAAATCGCAGTGAGGCCAAGCTTTTGGCCGTTGCGAAATACGCCGAAGATGTGTTGGACTTAGGAGCAATCACGCCTATTGATCCAAGGCCATGAACCTTCAACATCTCCGCGTTCTTGAACCACACCCCAATATCCTCGCCTTTTATGATGGCCGCATTGAGGGCCAGCAATTTATGGCCGAGCACAATTGGGTGGATGATGGGGCGCTGTCGTTGGGCATTGCTTCTTACGCCATTTTGAGCGGTGAACATGCGCTGGTTTATGATACGCATATTTCATTGTTCGCACGCCCAATTCATTCGCGATACTTTGGCAAAGCGTGGTGCGAAACATTTTACTGTTGTCCTCAGCCATTGGCATCTAGATCATGTGGCAGGAACAGAAGTGTTTGCGGATTGCCCCATCATTGCCAATCGCAAAACCTTTTTGCATTTGCGTGACTGTAAAGACGCAATCGAAAGCGGCACCCACCATGGCCCGCCATCCATCAATCCGTTGGTGCTGCCCGACCGCATGTTCGCAGGTCACATGACGCTCGACATTGGGCAACTGCGCGTGGAATTGGTTGAGGCCAATATTCACAGCGACGACGCCACGGTGATTTGGATCAAGCAACGCGGCGTGTTGCTGGCAGGCGATACCATGGAAGACACGGTGACCTATGTGGGCGAGCCGTCGTCTTTTGACATTCATTTGAGTGATCTTGATCGTCTGGCCGCACTGGAACCGGATTTCATTTTACCGAACCACGGCGACCCCGAGATTATTGGCGCAGGCGGTTACGACAAAGGCCTAATCAAAGCCCAGCAACAATATATTAGGATGCTGAAACGCTGCCGCTACGATGAGATTTTGCGCAAGCAGCCACTGGAAGAGTTGATTGCAGGGCCATTATCGCGGGGGTGGGTCAATATGTTTGAGCCGTATCGCGCCATCCACGAGCAAAATTTGAAACGGGTTTTGGAGCAGGACGCAGGGCACGGGTAACGGGCGAGCCCTGTTGCACAAGCCCGTGCTGTCGCCTAAACAGCATCAAACAAACAATCGGGCAGGGACTAAACAATGACGAATCTCACTCTCGCAAACCGCATTTGGCCTCAAGCCGCATCATCCAATGTGGTGCGCAATATTGTGCTGGCCGTGGTCGGCAGTTTGCTCGTGGCTGGGGCTGCACAAATTACAGTGCCGATGTGGCCCGTGCCAATGACGCTGCAAACCCTTGCGGTGTTGGGCGTGGGCGCTGCCTATGGTGCGCGTTTAGGGGCTGCAACGCTGGGTCTTTATGCATTTGAGGGTGCCGTTGGTCTGCCATTCTTTGCGGGTGCGAAATCCGGCATTTTTGATGCGAAGTTGGATTATCTCTTGCCAGCCAGCTCCATGGGTTATGTTGTGGGCTTCATTCTGGCGGCTTGGTTGGTTGGCAAATTGGTCGAATCAGGCTGGGTCAATTCGCTGTTCAAATCAGTTGTGGCCACTTTGGCAGGTGCCGTCGTGCTCTATGTGCCGGGCTTAGTCTGGCTGGCCATTTGGGCGTCAACCGCGGGCGTAGTGCCAGAAGGCCAAGGTGCTTTCCAAACCGCAATGGCTTGGGGCCTCTATCCCTTCATGTTTGGCGACGCAATTAAGGCCGTTATCGCAGGGTTGGCCGTACCAGCCGCAGGCTTGATGTTCGCCCGCAAGGGATAATTGAGCAAAATCGCCTATTTTGAGCCGCGCATCAACGATGTGCGGCTTTTTTGTTTTCTGCATTTAAGGTGGTTGCAGCCTGCATTCGAAGCAGCTAAAGACCCGCTCGCGTTCGCATGAACGCAGATTATACTACTGGGGCGTCGCCAAGCGGTAAGGCACCGGATTTTGATTCCGGCATTCGGAGGTTCGATCCCTCCCGCCCCAGCCAATTCTTTGCATTCGGGATGGTTTGAACCATGAAGAAGATTTTTTCCGATGCCGCTTCCGCCCTTGATGGTTTGTTATTCGACGGCATGTTGATTGCGGCCGGCGGCTTTGGCCTTTGCGGCATTCCTGAACTGTTGATTGCTGAAATCAAAGCCCGAGGCACCAAGGGGCTAACCATTGCCTCCAACAATGCTGGCGTTGATGGTTTTGGCTTGGGGCAGTTGCTGGAAAACCGTCAGGTTAAGAAAATGATTTCGTCCTATGTGGGCGAAAATGCCGAGTTCATGCGCCAATATCTGGCCAAGGAATTGGAAGTGGAATTCAACCCGCAAGGCACATTGGCCGAACGCATGCGGGCAGGCGGTGCTGGCATTCCTGGCTTTTATACCAAGACGGGCTACGGCACCGTGATTGCCGAGGGCAAGGAAACCAAGGAATTCGACGGCCAGATGTATGTGCTGGAACGCGGCCTTGTGGCTGATCTTTCAATCGTCAAAGCTTGGAAGGCGGATCCTTCGGGCAATCTCGTGTTCCGCAAGACGGCGCGCAACTTCAACCCGCCTGCCGCCACGTGTGGCAAAGTTTGCGTGGCTGAAGTGGAAGAGATTGTGCCGCTGGGCTCACTTGATCCTGACAGCATCCACACGCCCGGTATTTACGTGCATCGCATTATTCAAGGCCAACACGAAAAGCGCATCGAACAGCGTACTGTTCGCAAAAAAGAGGCTGCATAATCATGGCGTGGGACCGCAACCAAATGGCCGAACGCGCCGCCAAGGAATTGCAAGACGGCTGGTACGTCAATCTTGGCATTGGCATTCCAACGCTTGTTTCGAACTATATTCCAGCTGGTGTTGAAGTGACCTTGCAATCGGAAAACGGCATGCTGGGCATGGGCCCGTTTCCGTTGAAGGCGAAGAAGACGCTGATCTGATCAATGCCGGCAAGCAGACAGTGACCGAGTTGCCGCAAACGGCATTCTTCGATTCATCGCAAAGCTTCGCCATGATTCGTGGTGGCAAAATCAACATGGCCATTTTGGGTGCCATGGAAGTGTCGGAAACTGGCGACCTTGCCAATTGGATGATTCCCGGCAAGCTGGTCAAAGGCATGGGCGGCGCCATGGATTTGGTGGCGGGTGTCAAACGCGTCGTCGTGGTGATGGATCACACCAACAAGGCGGGCGAAAGCAAGGTTTTGAAAGCTTGCTCATTGCCGCTGACAGGCAAAGCCGTTGTCAACCGCATTATCTCCAACCTTGGCGTACTTGACGTGGTGCCCGGTGGTTTGAAGATTGTTGAATGCGCAGATGGTGTGACGGAAGCCGACATCAAGGCGGCGACGGAAGCGACGATTGTTAGTTCAAGCCGCGCCCAACGACTTCCTGCAATTTCTCAGGCGGCACACCATCAATCGATTGAATGAGAAGTTTGGCAAGCCGAAAACCTGCCATGCGGAAGTCTTCAGGGATTGAAATGATCTTGGGGCCTGTGACCGCAATCAATGTTGTTGTGTGCTTCGAGACAAGATCAAAATCCTTGCCGATTTCCTTGCCGCCATCGCCATAGCCTTTTGCGAACACAACGGCTGCTGTAACGCCGCTGCACACAATGCCATCGGGGCCATTCTCCAATTGGGCAAGTTCGCGACCCAAATTGCAAATTGCGTCCAGCGGCTGATCGATATTTGCGGAGCCGATGGGAAAAGCCTCAAGCCCGAAATCGCGTAAGCCCCTTTCAAACCCACGGTTGGTATGGACGTGGTAGGAAAGTTCATGCGGCGGCCCAAGTAACGCAATGCGTTTGCGCCCGCGCTGGTGCAAAATCTCCACGGCCTTGTAGGCATAAGCTTCGTTGTCGTAGTCGTGATAGGGGTGGGCGAAATTCAAATCCGTTCGGCCATGGGTGGCAAAGGGAATGTTGTTCTCGCGCAAAAACCGCGCACGCGGATCGTTGGGTTGCGCACGCGACATGATCACGCCATCGGCTGATGATGTCTCAACAATATAGCGTATTGGCACCATGGGGTCTTCGAGCGAATAAGGTGTGACAACCAAGTGATAGGGCGTTCCCGCCAAGCCATTTGAAATGCCAAATACGAAATCAGCAAAGAAGCCCGAACCTTCATCTTGCGGATTGAGCACAACTGTGATGACATTGGTTTTGCCCGTGCGCAAACGAACGCCAGCGCGGTTCGGTCGATAGCCTGCCTGTTGGGCTGCCAGCTGAACACGCTTTCTGGTTTCCTCAGCAATGACCGGGCTGTTGCGAAGCGCTTGGCTGACCGTTGAGATGCCAAGTCCGGTGATGGCGGCGAGGGACCGCAGAGTGGGGCGCTGGTCAGAATTGTCCATCTGGTCAAGCTAGCAGCATTTTGAATCGTTTCAAGTCTTGAAATAACGTTGTGCAATGCAGCATTTTGGACGTCGAAATAATTATTCGTGAAACGTTGCAAATTTCAAAAAACCTGTCTAGCTTTCCTCTCACCCAAATAAGACAAGGGAGGAAACTGTCATGGGACTTAAGAAATTTATCGCCGGAATCGCATTATCAGCTTCAATGCTCAGCGCAGGCGCTGCCTATTCAGCTGATCTGGAAGTCACCCATTGGTGGACGTCCGGTGGCGAAGCTGCTGCTGTTGCTGAATTCGCCAAGGCTGTTGATGCCTCGGGCGACAAGTGGGTTGACGGCGCTATTGCCGGTTCGGGCGACGTTGCCCGTCCAATCATCATCTCGCGCATTCTCGGTGGCAACCCAATGGGTGCGACCCAGTTGAACCCAGGCAAAGACGCTGACGAACTGATCGCTGCTGGTCTTCTCGAAGACATCACCGACGTTGCAACAGCTGGTGAATGGGCCAAGATTTTGCGTCCAGCTTCACAGCTTGAATCATGCACCAAGGACGGCAAAGTCTATTGCGTTCCTGTAAACCTGCACTCGGCCCAATGGATGTGGACCAACCGCAAGGTTTATGAAGATGCAGGTGTTGCACCTCCACAAAACTGGGCTGAAATGGTAGCAGCCGCTCCAGCCTTGCAAGCCAAGGGCATTCAGCCTTTGTCACTCGCACAAGGCTGGCCAGTTGGTCTTGCTCGTGAACGACGTTCTCGTGGCCCTCGCTGGCGTTGAAAACTTCGTGAAGGTTTACAAAGACCGTGACGTAGCACTCGCATCCGGACCAGAATTCGCAAAAGTGTTTGAAGCTCTTGCTGCTGTGCGCACCTTCGTGCCAGCCGACAAGATGGTTCCACAGTGGAACGAAGCTGTTGCTTTGGTTATTCAAGGCAAAGCTGGCGCCAACATCATGGGTGACTGGGCAGGCGGCGAATTCGCTGTTGCCAACCTTGTTGCTGGTAAGGACTATGACTGCTTGCCAGGTCTGGGTGTAACCCCAGTTCTGAACACCGGCGGTGACGTGTTCTACTTCCCAAAGAACAAAGATCCAGCAGTAACAGCTGCTCAAAAGAAGATGGCTGCAACCTTGGTGACCAAGGAAGTGCAAGTGGCCTTCAACTTGAAGAAGGGCTCGCTGCCAATGCGTGCTGACGTTGACTTGGCTGCTGCCAATGACTGCATGAAGAAGGGCTTGGCCATTCTTGACGGTTCAACAGCAGTGTTCCCGAACGACGTTCAAATGATTGATCGTGACTCGCTGAACCAGATCAACGATCTGTTCACAGCATTCATGGCTGATCCAGCTTTGACCGCTGCTGATACGCAAGCCAAGTTTGCTGAAATCATCAAGAACGCTCCTAAGACCTAAGAGCGCACAATAGATT
>CAVZXJ010000027.1:0-19139 GCA_963779145.1 uncultured Alphaproteobacteria bacterium | reverse complement strand
GATGAGGTGATTGTGGCCACGGGTTCACAGCCTGACATGCAGGGCTTTCAACGGGCCTTGCCGCAGTTTGATGCTTTGCCCGGAATTGAGCGTGGGCACGTGTATTCCGCTGAAGATGTGATGGCGCAGCGGGCGCAGTTGGGCAAGCGCGTGGTGCTTTTAGATGAAACGGCGAATTGGAAAGGTGCGGGCACTGCCATTCAAATGGCGGAGCAGGGGCATCAGGTGACGATGGTCACAAGTGCTCCTGTTGGTGATGTCTGAAATGTCACGCACCGCGGCCGACTTGCAAGCGCGGGCACGATTGCGCGAATTGGGCGCGGTGTTGTTGACGGAGCATGTGATGCTGGAATGGCACGGCAATGGCGCTGATGTGCAGGCCAGTGGCGGCAAGGCCTATCGGATTGACGCTGATACACTCGTGATTGCGGCAACAAATGTATCTGAGCGGTGGCTTGCGGACGAGACAGGCACCGCCACCATCGGAGACGCCACTGCCGCAAGAACGGCAGCGATGGCGATTTATGACGGACGCAAATGGGGGATGAACGTTTAAGCCTCTACAAATTCTTGGCGGGTGTAACCTTGAAGATAAAGTAGCGATGTTAGATCACCGTGGTTGATGCGGATTTTGGCTTGCTCTTGCACTTTGGGTTTTGCGTGCAGCGCCACGCCCATTCCTGCAGCGAGCAGCATGGGCAGATCATTGGCACCATCGCCCACGGCAATTGAATCATAGGGGGTGAGATTGTGAGTTGCTGCGATTTCGCGCAGTGAATTGAGTTTCGCTTGTTGGCCGAGAATGGGGGGTGCCACTTCGCCCGTGAGTTTGCCATCGCGTTCAAGCAAAGTATTGGCGCGGTTTTCGTTGAAGCCCAAGTGCGCCGCCACGGGTCCGGTGAACGATAAAAAGCCACCTGAAACCAATGCAGCGTAAGCGCCATTGGCACACATGGTTGCCAGCAAGGTTTTGCCGCCTTCCATGAAAGTGATCCGTTCACGGAGCAATTGTGCGATGACGGATGTGTCCAAGCCTTTCAAAAGGGCCACCCGTTCGCGCAAGGCAGCTTCAAAATCCAATTCGCCGCGCATGGCTTTGGCCGTAATGTTCTTAATGTGATCACCAACGCCAGCCACGACACCGAGCTCGTCGATGCATTCTTGGTGGATCATGGTTGAATCCATATCGGCCAGTAATAACCGCTTGCGGCGATTGTGGGTGGGGATGATGGCGGTGTCGATGGGCAGATCGGTGATCGCAGCAATGAATTCTGAAGTGCGGGGAAACGTGGCAACTTCGCAGGCTTCACTTTCCGCCAGCCAGCGCGGCGTTTCTGCACCATGGTCGCGCAAAGCTTCCACCACGCGAGATGTGATTGCGCCGGACCCCGGAGCTGCCATAAGTACAAGTACGGAATCCATGATGCCCAAATCACCTCTCAAATCCGCCGTGCTTATTGCAGGCCCCACCGCCAGCGGCAAGTCTGCGCTCGCCATTAAACTCGCGCGTGAGCGGGACGGCGTCATCATCAATGCGGACTCGATGCAGGTCTATCGTGAACTCCACATTGTGTCGGCGCGGCCTTCGGCGGAGGAGGAGGGGCAAGCCCCGCACCGCATGTATGGCCATGTGGCGGGGCTGAGGATTATTCAGCTGGGCGTTGGTTACGCGAGGCCAAGCTTGAAATTGAGGCCTGTTGGGCCATTGGCAAGCTGCCGATCATCGTCGGTGGCACGGGCTTGTATTTCATGGCGCTGCAAGGCGGCCTTGCGGAGATACCGCCAATCCCCGAAGTCATTCGGGAGGAGTGGCGAAATTATGCGGGTGATTTGCATTTGGCCTTGCAACGGGTGGACCCCTTGGGAGCGGCGAAACTTAACCCCGCTGACCGCCAACGCCTTTTGCGGGCGCTCGAAGTGTTTGAAGCCACGGGGCAGACGCTTTCGCAGTGGCAGGCCCAAGCGCAGGACAATGGATTCCTGAATCAAATCAACGTGGAACGCCTGTTCGTGGATGTTCCGCGTGAAGAACTTTATGCCCGTGCCGAGCGGCGCTTTGATGCGATGATGGAGCAGGGTGCGTTGGAAGAAGTCGCCGCTTTGCCACCGTTACCAGCAATGCAACCGATCATGAAAGCCATCGGCGTGCCAGAATTGCAGGCGCATTTGCGGGGTGAGACGTCACTGGATGAAGCCGTGGTTCAAGCCAAAACAGCCACCCGCCAATACATCAAACGCCAACTCACCTGGTGGCGCGGCCAGATGAAGGGGTGGAGCACAGTTTGATGGCGGTTTGCCGACGTTTCTCAAGTTGAGAGACGTCAAGGGGCCGCCGGTGCAATGGTTTGCAATGGCGTGCATTCGGTTTTTAACAGATCGGGGTACATATCGAAGCCGCGCATGAACAGTTTTAGCCGGAAGCCATATGAAGTGATGTGGCATCGGCTGATCGAAACGGGTACAGCGGCTGCAACGTAATCCGGAAAAAACAGGCCGTGCCCGTGCAGAATTGACCAGGCTTCATTGAAGTTGGTTGCCCGTATGCGATAGTAGATACTGTTTTCGTCTGTACACGGAAGAGCATGACAGCCCTGGACTGAATGTTCATTTTGTCCGGGGAGAATTTCCTGCGAATTGGTGAGATAAACTTCCTCCCTATGCTTGACGGTGGCAAAATAGATCGCAGTGTCAAACAACATCACAAAGGCAGGAATGATCAGGTACCAAGCCGTAATGGCTGACACTAGCAGGAATACACCTGCGCGTGTCTTGGAAAACTGGCGGTTCTGAAACGCATCTTCATAATAGACGGCCTTGTCCCACAGGAAGCGGAAAAAGCGCCATAAGTATGGAATTGGCTTGTACACCAGTCGCATGACCGGACGAAAAACGTTGGCGTATATCCAGTGACAGGCGAGCACAAATTGGTACCAGAACTTGTGAATTGCGGTCAGATTATGTTGGGTGCGCCCTGTCCATGAACGCGCGTCTTTCTTGCCATCCTGAAAGGTCTGGGCTCCAATTTTTTTCTTGAGGTTCTCTATCTCTTCTTTCATATCGCTCATGCCGAACTCAATTCGCTGCTTTCAGTTCAAAGACTGCTTTTTTTGAATTGTAGCCCAGGTTGACGCTTCCGCGATTGTCACTATCCAGAATCATGTTGACCACAATCGGCTCAATGTTGGCTTGAATGAAGCCGGGCAGGCCGCGTGCGCCAATCGCTGGATCATAGTGTGCCTTGCAGAATGCCTTCAAGTCAGATTCTGTCACTTTCAGATCGATGCCATCTTGGACATAGGTCTTGTCCATGCTGTCGAACTCACGTCTCACAATGCGTTCGATGGAAGGAAGGTCAAGTTTGTTGAAGCAGACTATGTTCTGACGGCCAGCGAAGCGGTTGAGGAATTCTGAGCGATAGGTCTTGGCAACTTCTTCTAGGGCTGCAACGTTGGCTTCTTCAATTGTCAGCGACGGGTTGAGGAAATGTGATTGACCGATATTGGTGGTCATGATGATGATGGATTCCGAAAAGGAGACTGTGCGCCCCACGTTGTCAGTCAACCTGCCATCAGAAAGAATCTGCAGGAACACGTTGAAGACGTCGGGATGAGCCTTCTCGATTTCATCGAACAACAAGACGCGCAATGGATTTTTGCGCATGGCATTAGTCAAGATGCCACCCACCTCGAAACCTTCATAACCAGGGGGCGCGCCGATGAGGCGGGAAACCGCGTGCTTTTCCATATACTCCGACATGTCAAAGCGCGTGAGTGCCTTTTCATCATCCAGCAGGCTTTGAGCAAGCGCCTTGGCGATTTCAGTCTTGCCCACACCCGAAGGCCCCATGAACATGAACGATGCCTGTGGCTTGTCCTGGTTGCGGCGGCCGACCCGCGCAGTCTTGACCGCGTTGGCCAGAAGTTGAATGGCGTGATCCTGACCGAATATACGCTTTTTAAGGTCGCCCTCGAGATTGCGCAACTTTTCCCGCTCATTTTCATTCAGCTTGTTGACGGAAATGCCAGAGATCAAGCTGAACTCCTTGAGCACCACATCACGCGTCAGCTCGAGGCTGTCATTCAAGCTCTTGGTGAGTTCGTTGAATCCGTCACGGTTTATCGCTATTTCGGCCCGGAAGCGACTGATCTGCAACCGCAACTCTCGGACCGCTTCGGATTCCAGACCAGCACCCGTGGCGAGCTTGGCAAACCGAGCAATTCGCCCAGTCAGCTTTTCTTCGCCGGCATCCCCACTTTCACGCAGTGATTTCTCTGTTTCGAGTTGAGACTCCAACTGAGATTCCAATTCGACGACGGCGATCTCGCCTTCTCGCTGGCGGCGGTAAAGTGTGCGCACTTGTTCCTGGTAGATGGCCCAGTCTGCGCTGAGTTCAGCAATCCGATCTTCTGCCGCGGACTTCTCCTTGGTTGTCTTGGCACGGATTCTCTGCTGTTCAGCTTCCGCCAAACCCGGTGGCCTGCGATGGGCATTGAGACGATATGTGGAAAGCGCCCGGTCAATGAGCGAAACACTGCGCTCCGGCTGAGCCCGACCCGTTCCACTGTCCTGGGCGCGATATTTGGTCGTCAGTTCAATGGCGCTACGCACGGCATCGTCACTGATTTTGATCTTATGGTAGTCCTGCAAGCCTTGGGCGGCGTCCGAAACTATGTCGTAGAGTGATTGTCCAGTCGGCTCTTCGAGATCAATGAGCGTAAACAATTCACGCATATCCGAATGGCCTTTGAGAATGACATCCAGATCTTCGTCGCGGGATTTAAGAATGGCTTGGGTCTTGTTGGTTTTGATTGCAAGGCACAAGGCGTTGATAAAGTGCATTGTGCCTGTGTTGCGCGCGGCTTCAAGAAAGTCGCGGGTGTCTTCAATGATCAAAAGTGAATCTGGCGTCTGATAGAGCACATGCATGAGCTTTTGGAATGCTGCATTAATGCTCGCACTGTCACCGGATGAAAACAAACTGTCGGTATCCAGCCAGAAGAAGCGCTTGCTCACGATATCAAACGGCGCGTTGGGGTCATGTTTGCTGGCTTGCAACCCCTTGCACAGGGCCGTGCAACCCACGCCCCCGGGCCCGACCAAGAGAATTGAATTCGCCATTTTGCGCACGAGGATCGCGCTTAGTTCCTTCAGTTCCTCGTCGCGTCCCACGAGCTTGAAGTTTGGCGTACGCGACAAATAATCCTCGCCCCGCGTGAGAAAATTCATGACCAGATCCCTGCCGTTCGATCGCGCTTATTTTTTGCCTAGGTTGAACGGCGATGGGGGGGCTTTTGCTGCTGTTGCAGCTGTTGCCGCCTTCGGCCTTCCGGTTCCCGTGCGTGTCGTATCCGCATTCACCGCAACCGCTTCCTTCACATCGCCTTGCACGTCTTCAGCGAGTTTTTTCAACTCGTCCAACTTGGCGCGCATGTCAGTAATGCCCTCGCGAGTGATATTCGTCGCGGCGCGTACAACTTCGCCGTAAGCCCCGAGATCGTCGATGGCCTTTGCCAAATCAGTGTTTTGCTCCTGCACGCCCATGGCAATGCGGATGCTTTCCTTCTGGGCCACTTTGTTGGTGTTATCGGCCATTTGTTGCAAAGTGTCTTTGGCCATGGCTGAGGCTTCGCCGAGGGCTGCTGATGAAACAGCCTGCAACACAACGCTCAAACGATCAGCCACGCCTGAAATACCCTGGCTGTGCATGGTACGGGCACGGATTGCCTGCTGGTCAACGGCGTCCTTCATGGTCTTGATCCGGATGGCACCGGAGGTCAGGTCAGCATAAGTTGCCATGGTGTCCGATGCCGACGCGTCCAACATTGTGATGTGTTGTTCCACTGACATTTTCTTCTGTTCGCGAGACATTTGCGAAATCATGTCCTCAGTGCCTGAAGTCGGTGGTTGAAGAACGTCTCGCACTTTTTGATTATTGTCAGTGGCAACTTTGATGCCTTCATTCAAAATTGCATAGACGCTGCCCATCATGCCGTTAGCGTCGAACAGATTTTCAACCTGATCGTTCATTTGCCCCAAATGTTCACGAACAGCGCCAACTCGGTTTTTTGCCGTGTTCACGAAGTTGAGTGCTGAATCGACGAGGTCTTTCTGACGCTGTTTGTGATCGTCGGCGCTAATGTCGAGCAGCTCACGCAGCTTGCGCTTCTGCTCTGCGAATTCGCCCATTTCGCTTTCCGTTGGCGTCTGCTTGTCCAGTTCCTCAATCTCGCCTCCCAATTTGGAGAGGCTTTGATCTATATCCGAAAGTTCAAGACTTTTGCGTGCAATCGCTTCACGCGCGTGCTGTGTGATAGGGCCAAGTCCGAACAGGCTACGTTCTTCCCTCAAGGCCGCAATGCTGGCCTGTGTTTCGGCGACCTGATGTTTGAGATTGGAAAATGTGTTCTGCTTCTCAGCTTTCAAGCGCACCAGTTCTTCTTCGCGGCGCCTGTCTTTCAGAATTTCCTGGAATGCTTCAAGTGTCAGTCCATTCGTGCGCAAAGTATAAACAGCATCAATGATTTCAGTCAGCGGCTTCATGCGATTGTCAAAATCGATCAGCGAAGTGTTTAGATCGTCATAAACTGCCTTCAATTCTGCAAAAGTACCAGTATCAGTGAGACGGATGATCTCCTGAGCCATTTCTTCGCGCTGGCTTTGAAGGTATTCTTTAAAAAGTTCAAACGCCTTCATGCGTTCACGGTTCTCTTCCTTTGTGCCTTCGTAAGTCAAAAGTGCTGTGATTTCAGCGCGCTTAACTTCTGGTGTGGCGGATTCGGAAAACATGACCTTGTAAAACGGATTGGCAGCGATCTCGCTGTACCGCGGATCAGACTGCTGCTCAGTCACTTTGGCCACGGAAGGTTGCTGTTTTGCCTTTACAGCATCAGTCAAAACATCGGACAAACTGGTCTTGGACTTGAGTTTGGCTTTAGCAGTAGTCGCCATCTTAGGTTTCTCCCCCGTGCAGAATTGAATAGTGATAGAAATCTGTATAGTAACTTAATGTTGAATGGTCCATGACCGTCAAGTAAAAGTAGCGCCAACGTAGAAAACGTCGCTCACAAACGTGGTGCTTGTGTTACGCTAGCCCCCCAACGTCGTCTTCCTGATGGGCTCAAGACTGTTGTTTGGGGTGTGGGCGGATTTGTGGAGTATTGCGGTTTCTACCTTATCGACCGCGCGGTGTCAAGCATTAAATTCCTGTATTGGGATCAATGCCTTGGCCCCTTGACCTTTCCGCATACGGACCATAAACACTCATCTATGAAAAAGCTTATCGTCGTCGTGGGATCGCGTAGTGCCGGGCAGGGTTAACCCTGCTGGATACACGGTGCTGCGCGGTAAAATCAGGGTCCCTCACAGGGGCCTTTTTTATTGGAAAAATTCAGCTATTGAGAGTGTCGAAAAGACGAGGATGTTATGGCGCAAGAATTGATGACCGGTGCGGAAATTGTGTTGAAGGCTTTGGCCGACCAGGGTGTTGCCCATGTGTTTGGCTATCCCGGGGGTGCGGTGCTTCCGATTTATGACGAATTTTTCCAGCAGGAAAAAGTGAAGCACATCCTTGTGCGGCACGAGCAGGGTGCCACGCATATGGCCGAGGGCTATGCGCGTTCCACTGGCAAAGTGGGTGTAGCGCTGGCCACGTCAGGTCCGGGTGCCACCAATTGTGTGACGGGTTTGACCGATGCGCTGATGGATTCCATCCCCATGGTGGTGTTGACGGGGCAGGTGCCCACGCATTTCATCGGCAATGACGCGTTTCAAGAATGCGACACGGTTGGCATTACGCGGCCCTGCACCAAGCACAATTGGCTGGTGAAGGACGTGAATGATCTGGCGCGGGTTATCCACGAGGCGTTTTATGTGGCGCGCACGGGCAGGCCTGGTCCGGTCGTTGTTGATATTCCAAAGGACGTGCAATTTGCCAAGGGCAAATATACAGGGCCCGCAAGGTGTGTTGGTAAAATCATATCAGCCGAAGGTGAAGCCTGATCTTGCATCGGTGCGGGCGGCGATTGAATTGATTGCCAAGGCCAAGCGTCCGGTTCTTTATACGGGTGGTGGCGTGATCAATTCAGGGCCAACGGCGTCGAAGTTGTTGCGCGAGTTTGTTGCCCTGTCGGGCATTCCGATTACCTCAACTTTGATGGGCCTTGGGGCTTATCCGGCATCGGGCAAGGAATGGCTGGGCATGTTGGGCATGCACGGAACTTATGAAGCCAACATGGCCATGCATGATTGCGATGTGATGATTAATATTGGTGCGCGTTTTGACGACCGCATTACCGGGCGCTTGGATGCATTCTCGCCGAAGTCCAAGAAAATTCATATCGATATTGATGCGTCATCGATCAACAAAACAGTGAAGGTTGATATTCCGGTGATCGGCGACGTTGCCCATGTTTTGGAGCAAATGATTTCGCTTTGGAAATCCCGCACGGTTGAATTGGACAAAAAAGCGCTGACGGTTTGGAAGACCCAGATTGATGCGTGGAAGGCGGTTGATTGCCTGAAGTATCGCCCGAACAAGGACGTGATCATGCCGCAATATGCGGTGCAGCGTTTGTATGAACTGACGAAAAATCGTGACACCTACATTTCCACAGAAGTGGGCCAGCACCAAATGTGGGCGGCTCAGTTTTATAAGTTTGAAGAGCCAAACCGTTGGATGACATCCGGTGGCCTTGGCACCATGGGTTATGGTTTGCCAGCGATCATGGGTGTTCAAGCGGCGCACCCGAAATCACTTTGTGTTTGTATCGCGGGTGATGCTTCGGTGTTGATGAACATGCAGGAAATGTCCACGGCGCTTCAACATAAACTGCCCGTCAAAATTTTCATCATGAACAATCAATACATGGGCATGGTGCGGCAGTGGCAACAGTTGTTGCATGGCAATCGCCTGTCAGAAAGTTATATGGATTCATTGCCAGACTTTGTGAAGCTGGCGGAAGCCTATGGTGGCGTGGGCATGCGTTGCGATAAGCCAGCTGAGCTTGATGGCATGATCCAGAAAATGATCGACACGCCGGGCTTTGTGATTTTTGATTGCCGCGTGGCGCAGCTTGCAAACTGCTTCCCGATGATCCCTTCAGGCAAGGCGCATAACGAAATGCTGCTGGGTGCGGATATTACCGATGAAGAAGTCGGCACCGCCATTGACGCCAAGGGCAAGCAATTGGTCTGATAATTGCGTCGTAAGCCATTGATTGTGCCGATTTGGCACAGTCAATGGAGACGCGCATGGTTTGGTCGACGGCACCTGTTGCAGATAGTGGAAACGCCCTGATTGATGCCTTGGTGTGGGGGCGGAAATGGGTTTCATCTGCGCCTGTGTTGAATATCAAAGTTGGTATTTTGCCGTTTGTTGGACTTGCCCCAACGGCTTCTGAAGTGAATGCCATTCTTGCGACGCTTGCGGAATTTGAGCGCGTACTGAATATCGATTTCACCTATGTGGGTGTTGATACGGCAGGTACTGCTGATATCACTTTTAGTTTTTATAACGACACGGGCGATACGCGATATGGCTGGTCTGTGCCAGTCGGCGAAGAGCCGGTTTCCGGATATGGTGACGTCAACATCATTCGCAATAATTATGCTGATCCGGGTTTGGGTTTCACGCCGGGTAGCAGTGACTATATTACGTTCGTGCATGAGTTTGCCCACGCGCTGGGTTTGGCGCACCCGCACGATACGGGCGGCGGTTCGTTGATTTTTCCGGGCGTGAGCAGCCCGACGACATCCGGTTATTTCGAATTGAACCAGGGTGTTTATACCACCATGAGCTATCTGGATGGCGTGGAAAGTGACGTGGAATGGGGCTGGGGCATTTCCTGCTATAGCTATGATTTAACAACGGGCGTTGTGACGTCAGCACGAAGCGAATTTTTCAGCAGCGACGTTGAAACTGAATATGGTTTGCAATCAGGCTTGATGGCCTTGGATATTGCAGCGCTGCAATTTATTTATGGGGCGAATACGAGCTTTGCGACTGGCGATAACAGCTATGCTTTGCCGATCCAGAATGATGTTGGCACGGCTTATACAAGCATTTGGGATACGGGCGGGACGGATACGATTTATATGCCGGGTGTAGCCAGCTGCACGATTGATTTACGCGCCGCGACTTTGCAAGTGGCTGAAGGTGGTGGCGGATTTATTTCAGCGGCTGATGGCATTGAAGGTGGGTTCACCGTTGCTGCAACTGTTGTGATTGAAAATGCGATTGGGAATATTGGCAATGATGTTCTCATGGGCAACAGTGTGGCCAACCGACTTGAAGGCGGAGCGGGCGATGATCTCCTGACAGGGTTCGGTGGCAAGGACATGTTGCTGGGCGGGGCAGGGGCGGACATATTTATTTTCACAAGTGAAACAGACAGCGGGCCAACAACACTTTCGGCCGATGTGATTGCCGATTTTGATGTGATGCAAGATGTTTTGGATTTGCGTATCATCGACGCGGATGCCGGAATGGCTGGAAATCAAGCGTTTGCGTTCAATGGCTTCGCTTCGTCGTTTACTGCTGTTTCGCAAATGCGGGCGGCTTATGTCAGCGGCAATACGGTGCTTTACCTCAACACGGATGCTGATATGAGTACGGAATTGGTCATTGTGCTGAACGGCATTCACTTGCTATCAACGGATGACTTTCTGCTTTGAGGTTTATTCATGTCATCCGCCCAACAACCTGCCTCCGCCTATATTATTGAAGCTGTAAAACCCGTGGCCCACACCCATGTGCTGGGTGTGGTGGCTGAAAACCAGCCGGGTGTTTTGGCGCGCATTATCGGGCTGTTTGCGGGGCGCGGCTATAATATTGATTCATTGACCGTGTCTGAAACCGAACATGAAAAGCATGTTTCGCGCTTCACCATTGTGACCACGGGTACCGACAGTGTGTTGGTGCAAATCAAAGCACAATTGGAGCGTATGGTGTCGGTGCATTCGGTTGCTGACTTGACGGTGCAGGGCAATTATCTGGCCCGCGAATTGGCCATGGTGAAGGTTGCGGGCAAGGGCGACAAACGGGTTGAAGCGCTGCGCTTGGCTGATGCTTTTCGTGCGCGCGTGGTGGATGCTTCGACCGATTCATTCGTGTTCGAGCTCACAGGCAAGCCCGACAAGGTGGATCAGTTCATTTCGTTGATGGTGCCGCTGGGCTTGGTCGAAGTGGCCCGCACAGGCGTTGCCGCAATCGCGCGTGGGCCTGAGGCGATGAAGGGTTAATTCCCAAACACGCCCCACGAAAGTGCGCCTTGGATGCCGCGAATGTTTGTGTCGCGGCGGCAGGATAGTCTGACAGGCTCCATGCCGCCCGTGGTCCAAATCAAGATGTCGGTGTCAATATCCAATGTGCCTGCAGTTTCGACGGAGAAGCGCGATACCGAGCGGTAGGGAATAGAAACGTATTGGGTTTTGCGACCGCTGATGCCTTGTTTATCGACAAAAATGATGCGGCGATCTGTAAATGCGACGAAGTCTCGGATGAGTTTGTAACCGACATGAACTTTTTCGTCGTCCATTAGAAATCCGGTCAATTCTTGGTTCAAAGATTCAGCGTCTGTTTCAGTGCCGTGGCCGAGCAGGCCGTCTAAAAGTCCCATTTGTGTTCTCCACGTTTGCTTCTTTGAAGTTGAGCAGCAAAATGTTGTGAATTGGTTATTGCAGAATGCGCCCTGGCTCATATTAATTGGACTGGTAAAATTTATCATTTCCGGCCCATCCCTGCACTCCGCTTTTCAGGCATGTTGTTCATCAGGAGATTTCCATGCCGTGCAAACTTTCAGTCAACGTCAATGCAATCGCGTATCTGCGCAATCGCCGGAACTTGCCTTGGCCCTCGGTGGTGGATTTATCGCGCATTGCTTTGGAAGCAGGAGCGCATGGTATTACGGTGCATCCACGGCCTGACGAGCGCCATATTCGCCGCCATGATGTTTCGGACTTGCGGGAGATGTTGCGTCGGGATTTTCCCGATGCGGAGTTTAATATCGAGGGTTACCCCGATGAGCGGTTTTTGGCGCTGTGCGAAGCTGAAATGCCGGATCAAGTGACGCTGGTGCCAGACGACCCATCGCAAAGTACGTCTGACCATGGCTGGGATTTTAACTTGCACCACAATTGGTTGGGTGAGGTGATTGATCGGCTGCACCGTTCAAAGTTGCGCGTGAGTGTGTTTGTGGATGCTGATGTTGCGGCACCTGCACTTGCTCAGTCGGTTGGGGCGGACCGTGTGGAGATTTATACGGGGCCTTATGGTGATGCGTTTGAGGCTGATGCGATGCAGCGTGAGTTCGACAAGGTTGTGGCATGCGGTAGAGCCGCTGTTGCGGCAGGCGTTGGTTTGAATGCGGGGCATGATTTAACGCGGGAGAATTTGCCGCGCTTGGTGGCGGCTTTGCCAAATTTGCAAGAAGTGTCAATTGGTCACGCCATTACGGGTGACGCGTTGACTTTCGGCATGGCGGAAACTGTGCGACTGTTCAGGCATGCAATTTCTGACACCTGAGATTCTGACAATCCTCGCCATTGGTGCCGCCCAAATGGTGGCTGTGGTTTCGCCCGGGCCTTCATTTTTGATTACCGCCCGAACGGCTGTGGTGCGTTCACGCGGCGACGGGGTGAAGGTTGCGGCGGGTTTGGCGGCTGGCACTGTGATTTGGGCAGGGGCGGCGTTGTTTGGCCTCAACGCGCTGTTTCATGCGGTGCCTGTGTTGTTTATGGCCATGAAGCTTGTGGGTGCATTGTTCCTGATCTGGATTGCTTTTCAAATTTTCAAACATGCCAAGGTGCCTTTGCAGCTTGAAGGAGCGGCAGCTGAAGGCAGTCCATTCTGGCGTGGGTTTTGGGTGCAGATTAGCAACCCCAAAGTGATGGTGTTTTTTGGTTCCATCTTCATTGCCATGTTGCCGGAAAGCCCGCCGCTGTGGATGTTGTTTGCGCTTTTGGCTTTGGTCGTCTTCAACGAGTTCTGGTGGTACACGGTGGTGGCGCTGTTTTTTGGGGCGGGGCCTGTGCGCGGGTTTTATGTGAAAGCGAAAAGCTGGATTGACCGTGTGACAGGATTGTTCCTTGGGGCATTGGGTTTGCGATTGCTTTGGGGGGCTTTTGAAAAAGCTTGAGATTGCCATTGCAGGTGCTGGGCCGGGTGGATTGGCGGCGGCGCTGGCCTTACACGCCCAAGGCCATTCCGTTGTTGTTTATGACCAGTTTGATGTGCCACGACCCGTTGGCTCAGGTTTGATCTTACAGCCAACGGGTTTGGCGGTTTTGGATTGGCTGAGCTTGGGCGATAACATACGCGGGTTAGGTGCGCGGATTGATCGTTTGCATGGCACGGCGTCTGGTTCCGGCAAAACAGTGTTGGATGTGCGCTATGAGGCTTTGGGGCCAGATCGCGGCTATGCCGTGCATCGGGCAGCTCTATTCAACGTTTTGTATGATGCTGTTTTGGCGGCTGGAATTCCGGTTGAAAAAACAAGCCTTATCAATGGGTTTGATGATGGTGTTCTTGTGTTGAATCAAGAGCGGCGCACGGCTCGGTTTGATTTGGTTGTCGATGCACTGGGTGCCAAATCACCCTTGCGGCGCTGGACGGGGGATCAATCCTCCGGTCGGGTTTTGGAATATGGTGCAGTGTGGGCTTCACTGCCTTGGCCGGGCGCGCCGTTTGACGCGAATGCTTTGATGCAGCGCTATGACAAAGCTGCGGTGATGATTGGGGTTTTGCCGATTGGTCGCGTGTCGGCCAATGACGGGGAGCAGGCTGCCTTCTTTTGGAGTTTGAAGCACGCGGATATGCCGGGCTGGCGAGCGCGAGGATTGGACGCTTGGAAAGATGAGGTGTTGCGCCATTGGCCGGAGGTGGAAGGCTTAATCGGGCACATTCAACATGCGGATGATTTGACGCTGGCGCGATACCAGCACCACACGTCGCGCAAACCCTATGGCAATCGGCTGATTAGCATTGGCGACAGTGCCCATTCCACATCACCGCAATTGGGGCAGGGTGCGAATATGGCGCTTTTGGATGTGATGGCGTTGGCGCAGGCTTTGGAGCGGCATGATACAGTTGATGATGCAGCTAGGGCATATGCTGCTGTTCGACGAAACCATGTGCGGGTTTATCAATTCCTGTCATTGGCATTCACGCCGTTTTATCAATCGGACTCGACGGTGTTGCCGTGGCTGCGGGACAGCTTTGTTTCGCAAGGTGCCCGCGTGCCTTTCATCCAACGGTTGTTGGCGCGCATGGTGGCGGGGCGGTTTGTGGAGCCTTTTTCGACATAAGGGCCCGTTGTTTTCTCAACTTGCTTTGAGTGCGCTGGCCCGCTAATCGGCTGTCACGAAACTCCATTTTAGCGAAGGGCTTTGGGACTATGCGCGTATATTATGATCGTGATGCTGACGTAAACCTGATCAAGGGCAAAAAAGTAGCCATCATTGGCTACGGCAGCCAGGGCCGCGCCCATGCCTTGAACCTGAAAGATTCCGGCGCCAAGGAATTGGCTGTTGGTTTGAAAGCTGGTTCCGCCACCGCCAAGAAGGTTGAAGCTGACGGACTTAAGGTGATGACTGTTGCTGAAGCTGCCAAGTGGGCAGACTTGATGATGATGGCCACCCCTGACGAATTGCAGGCCGACATTTACAAGGACGACATTGCACCCCACATTCGTGATGGTGCTGCCATTGCGTTTGCCCATGGCCTCAACGTGCACTTTGGTTTGATTGAACCAAAGAAGACCGTTGACGTTGTCATGATTGCGCCAAAGGGCCCTGGCCACACGGTGCGCGGCGAATATCAAAAGGGCGGCGGCGTTCCTTGCCTCATCGCCATTCATCAAGATGCATCGGGCAATGCCCATGATCTCGCGCTTGTCCTACGCTTCAGGCGTGGGTGGTGGTCGTTCCGGCGTTATCGAAACCACGTTCAAGGAAGAATGCGAAACCGACTTGTTCGGCGAACAAGCTGTTCTCTGCGGCGGTTTGGTTGAACTCATTCGCGCTGGTTTCGAAACATTGGTTGAAGGCGGCTATGCCCCTGAGATGGCTTATTTCGAATGCTTGCATGAAGTGAAGTTGATCGTGGACCTGATCTATGAAGGCGGCATTGCCAACATGAACTACTCGATCTCAAATACCGCCGAGTGGGGCGAATACGTCACCGGCCCACGCATCGTAACAGCTGAAACAAAAGCTGAAATGAAGCGCGTGTTGACCGACATTCAAACCGGCAAGTTCACGTCAGAGTGGATGCAGGAATATCGCGCCGGAGCCGCCCGTTTCAAAGCCATCCGCCGCAACAACGACAACCACCAGATCGAAGCTGTGGGTGCCAAGCTGCGCGAAATGATGCCATGGATCGCCAAGAACAAGTTGGTTGATAAGGCGAAGAATTAAAGCATCGCTTCAACCTGAGGTGCCCGCTTTGCTCGCACCTCAGCATGAGGGTCTAATTTCAAAGGCCGTCCTTCGGGGCGGCCTTTTTTGTGATTTCACTTCGCGTGCTTCCGATCTAGCATATCCAAAATTGCCAAGCCCTTTGCCTTGTCAGCACGTGCGGCTCGCAGGCGGAAGCGGTTTTCTGTGTCGAATTCGGCGATGGCTTTGGTCGAGAATTCTTCGAATAGCTTATTTAAGCTCACGCCACGTTGGGCGGCCAACGTCCGTAAACGTTCGTGTTGATCGTCGGGGAGGCGGATTGTCAGAGTGCTCATTTTGCAATGCGTCCTTCTGCTAAAAATTCAATTGGGTTTAAAACTTCGATCATCGGAAAAGTTAAATCGCTGCCCTGAAAGTCTTTCTTGTTTGCCGTGATGATGGTACCCGCGTTTCCTGCAACGGCCAATTCTAACACATGATTATCGGCTTCATCTCGCAGGTTGGGTCGCCACAGGTAATAGATAGGCGTCCATAAGCAGCTGGCAAAAAAGGCATCCAGTAGCTCGTCCCGCTCTCTACGGGTGATCAATCTGGTATCAAAAAGTTCATCGCGACTGCAAACATCTTCGAATTCTGCAAACAACGCATTGCCCATAAGTGGTTGTA
Organism: uncultured Alphaproteobacteria bacterium; assembly: GCA_963779145.1. GTDB lineage: Bacteria > Pseudomonadota > Alphaproteobacteria > Rhizobiales > Aestuariivirgaceae > Aestuariivirga. The sequence goes on along the minus strand of CAVZXJ010000027.1, from coordinate 3,080 downwards.
ATTCGCCTTGGAGACAATATCGAATTATGTGTCGTGACGCTCCGTTTGGACTTATCACGGCCGATACAAAGACGTTGGTGTCTACGACCACAATCATATGATTATGATAGCATATATGCTATCATTAGTCAATTCTGAGTTAAGTCAGGTGTTCGCGATCGGTAAAACATATTGCTTGGTAATAATCGCCGGAATTTTGCCGCATTATAAGAATTGGGTTGAGTTGCGGAGAACCCAATTGGGCGATCCAGCAGTTTGTAATCGTAATGGGACGGCCCACAGCGAGGACAAGTCCATGAGTTTAATTGATGTTGTAAAATTTCCGGCTCGGGAAAAATCACAGAAACAGTCACCAAGCAAACATGAGCATGCCAATGGTCGGCGTGTTCGGGATGCACTGCACGGTGCCCAAAGCAATGATGTTTTTCTCAATCAATTGCGCGACATGTTGAATGGACCTTATCAACGTATCTCAGAAGCGCGGTTTGAAGAAATGCTCGACATTCTGATGGAACAGGATGATTTCGCACGCAGCAAATTCAGTGCCATTGAAGCAGGCTTGGAAGATGTTGTTGTTGAAACCACATTTTTGCGTGAAAAATATGACGTTTTGCAGGAACGCATCAATATTGTTGTCGAACGGTCGGAAGCCGAACGATCGGCGACTTGGGCGGCTTTTGAAGATGCGTTGGCAAAACTGCGTGAAGAATTTGAAGCAAAGTCAGCGATACTGAGCGAGACTTTGAAAAAGAGCATGAAAGAAACGGAAGCTGAAACCCGCCGCGCTTTGGCTGGGCTTTCGTCATCGGTTGAAGACAATAAGGCGGAGTTGGCGCGGCTTTATGAGCAAGCTCAAACATCTACTTCGCATTCGCTGGAAGCGCGGATTGCACAATGGCGTGCTGAAATTGAAGATGAGCGCAAGGAAGACATGAGCGAAGTGGCCGCTGCGATGATGGAAATTGGAAAACGTATTTTGTCGCAACGCAAGGCGCCGATTTGAGTGTGTCAGGTGCGGTGTTTTAATACGCGCCGCACCCATTCAAGATCTGCAACTTCAAGTCCTGAAAAGATTTTGAAGCCTTGTATGCCTTGGTTGAAATAGAGTTCGTAACCGGACAGGAATTCAGCGCCCAACTTTTCCGTCTGTGCACGGAACACTGTGTGTTCCGGTGTATAGACGGCGTCGAAGGCCCAGCGTGGTTTTCCGGTTACGTTGGATGGAAGGGGTGAGCCTTCTCGGCCTGTCATGCCCAAGGGGGTGCAGTTGATAACGCCGTCAATGTTATCGAGAGTTGTGAGCAGCGCAGAGTCAGCGATGGTGCCACCAACCGCTTTGGCAAGGACTTTTGCTTTCGCAGTGTCAATGTCGTGCAACAGGATTTCAGTTGCGCCCAATTCTCTTAGCGCAAATGCAATGGCGCGGCCCACACCGCCGGTGCCGATCATGAGCACGCGACCAGGCTTCGCTTCGCCGAACTGAGCGCGATAGGCGGAGATGAATCCTGTGTAGTCGGTGTTCCAAGCCTTTGTACCTTCGGGCGCAAAGCGGATGGTGTTCGAAGCACCCAATTCTGCGGTCACCGCATTGCCTGCGGGTACGAACTTCAGCACTTCTTCTTTGTATGGGTAAGTGACATTGACGCCGTCAAAACCTGCAATCTCGCAACGCTTCAGCATCGCTTCAAAGCTGAGGCCTTGTTCCTTTGGGATCAACAAATCATATGAAACATTGCGGCCAATGCTAAGCCCGCAGACAATTTGCAAAGCGGGGGAACGGGACTCGGTGATGTTGCCACCGATTAAGCCGAGGCGAAGCGTTTTCACCCTTCATATCCAAAATAGCGCGGCAGCCAGAGCACGAGTTCTGGAAATACGACAATGGCAATCAGTGACAGCAACAAGGCAACAAAAAAGGGAACGCCCTCTTTGACAATGTCCTTGATGGGAATGCCCGTGGTGCCATTTACAACGAAGAGCAAAATGCCATAGGGCGGGGTGATGAGGCCGATCATGCAATTGACGACTGACACGACGCCGAAGTGGACGGGATCAACGCCGAGTGCGTTGCGGTTGGTAAGAACAGGGGAATGACCACGAGGATGATGGTTGTGGCGTCCAGCACGCAGCCTAAGAGCAAGAACAGCACCATGGTGAAGGCAAGGAAGCCGCCGCGCGAAAGTTCAAGTCCAGTCATAAAAGCAGAGAGGCTTTGCGGGATTTGTTCTGTTGCGATGATGTAATTGAAGATCAAAGCTGAACCGATGACGAGACCAACTGAGGCCGATGATCGCGAGGCCTCTACAAACACGTTGTAGAGCGCTTTTAATGATAGCGAGCGATACAACAAGCCAGCCACAAGCAAGGCATAGAATGCGGCAACGGCTGCGGCTTCGGTTGGTGTGGTGGCGCCGCCATATATTCCTCCCAACAAGATCACAGGCATCATCAAGGCGGGCAGGGCGCGGAAGGTGACGCCGGGAATTTCGCGCAAGGGAACCGCTTCTTCAGCAGGGATATTGCGACGGTGGGCGATGATCGAGGTCATGATCATCAGGGTCAGCGTCATCGACCAGCCCGGAATAACGCCCCTAGAAACAGGTAGCCAATCGAGGTGTTCGACACGGGTGCATAGAGCACCATGGGAATGGAGGGTGGAATGATGGGGCCGATAGTGGCCGATGCGGCGACGACAGCGCCAGCAAAGCCTGGCGTGTAGTGGCCGGTTTTCAACATCATCTTGATGGTAACTTGGCCCACACCCGCAGCGTCGGCCACGGCGGAACCGGACATGCCGGAGAAGATCAAGCTCACGAGAATATCGACTTGCGCCATGCCGCCTTTGAAGCGACCCACCATGGCCTTGCAGAATTCCAGCAATCGATCACTAATGGCACCCACATTCATAATGTTCGCTGCGACAATGAACAGGGGCACGGCCAACAGCAATGTTAAGTCATAAACGGCTTGGATGAATTGCTCGGAGGCGAGCGATAGATCTTGCCCTGCGACCAACAAATAGGCGACGGCTGAGACCACCATGGACAAAGCGATGGGTGCACCGATGGCCGCCATAAATG
>CAVZXJ010000026.1:0-14739 GCA_963779145.1 uncultured Alphaproteobacteria bacterium | reverse complement strand
GAAGCTACAAGTCCGTGTACTGATGAATTCACCGATGGATGCGGATGAGGTGAAAGCCTTTGGCGCTGATGAGGTGATCATCGCTACGGGTTCCCAGCCCGACATGCAAGGCTTTCAACGGGCCTTGCCGCAGTTTGATGCGCTGCCCGGAATTGAGCGTGGGCACGTGTTTTCCGCTGAAGATGTGATGGCGCAGCGGGCGCAGTTGGGCAAGCGTGTGGTGCTGTTGGATGAGACGGCGAATTGGAAAGGTGCGGGCACGGCCATTCAAATGGCAGAGCAGGGGCATCAGGTGACGATGGTGACGAGTGCTTTGGTGGTGATGTCTGAAATGTCGCGCACCGCAGCCGATTTACAAGCGCGGGCACGATTGCGTGAGTTGGGTGCTGTGCTGTTGACCGAGCACGTGATGTTGGAATGGCACGGCAATGGCGCTGATGTGCAGGCCAGTGGTGGCAAGGCCTATCGGATTGACGCTGATACACTCCTGATTGCGGCGACCAATGTGTCTGAGCGCGGGTTAGCAGACGAAACGGACAGCGCTACGATAGGCGACGCCACCGCCGCCCGCACGGCGGCCATGGCGATTTATGATGGGCGCAAGTGGGGCATGAGCGTTTAGGCAGTTACGAATTCGTGGCGCGCGTAACCTTGTAAGTAAAGCAACGATGTTAGATCACCGTGGTTGATGCGGATTTTGGCTTGCTCTTGCACTTTGGGTTTGGCGTGCAGGGCCACACCCATGCCAGCGGCAAGCAACATGGGCAGATCATTGGCACCATCGCCCACGGCAATTGCATCATCGGGGGTGAGCCCGTGACTCGTTGCAATCTCACGCAGTGAATCGAGTTTTGCCTGTTGGCCCAGAATGGGCGTGGCCACTTCACCCGTGAGCTTTCCATCGCGTTCAAGCAAAGTATTGGCGCGGTTTTCGTTGAAGCCCAAGTGCGCCGCCACGGGTCCGGTGAACGATAAAAAGCCACCTGACACCAATGCAGCGTAAGCGCCATTGGCACACATGGTTGCCAGCAAGGTTTTGCCGCCCTCCATGAAAGTAATCCGTTCACGGAGCAATTGCGAGATGACGGATGTATCCAAGCCTTTCAAAAGGGCCACGCGTTCGCGCAACGCACCTTCAAAATCCAATTCGCCGCGCATGGCCTTGGCCGTGATATTCTTGATGTGATCACCAACGCCAGCCACGACACCGAGTTCGTCGATGCATTCCTGATGGATCATGGTTGAATCCATGTCTGCCAATAACAGCCGCTTGCGGCGATTGTGGGTGGGGATGATGGCGGTATCGATGGGCAGATTATTGATTGCAGCAATAAACTCTGAAGTGCGGGGAAATGTGGCAACCTCGCAGGCTTCATCTTCCGCCAGCCAGCGTAGTGCTGTGGCCCCATGGTCGCGCAAGGCTTCCACCACGCGAGATGTGATTGCGCCGGACCCCGGAGCTGCCATAAGTACAAGTACGGAATCCATGATGCCCAAATCACCTCTCAAATCCGCCGTGCTTATTGCAGGCCCCACCGCCAGCGGCAAGTCTGCGCTCGCCATCAAAATTGCGCGTGAACGGGACGGCGTGATCATCAACGCGGACTCGATGCAGGTCTATAGTGAACTCCGCATTGTGTCGGCGCGGCCTTCGGCGGAGGAGGAGGGGCAAGCCCCACACCGCATGTATGGCCATGTGGCGGGAGCGGAGGATTATTCAGCCGGGCGCTGGCTGCGTGAGGCCAAGCTTGAAATCGAGTCCTGTTGGGCCATTGGCAAGCTGCCGATCATCGTCGGTGGCACGGGCTTGTACTTCATGGCGCTGCAAGGCGGCCTTGCCGAAATTCCAGCGATCCCCGAAGTCATCCGGGAGGAGTGGCGGAACTTCAGCGGTGATTTACATCTGGCCTTGCAACGGGTGGACCCTTTGGGAGCGGCCAAGCTTAACCCCGCTGACCGCCAACGCCTGTTGCGGGCACTTGAAGTGTTTGAAGCCACGGGGCAGACGCTTTCGCAGTGGCAGGCCCAAGCGCAGGACAATGGATTACTGAAGCAAATCAACGTGGAACGCCTGTTCGTGGATGTTCCGCGTGAAGAGCTTTATGCCCGCGCCGAGCAGCGTTTTGATGCAATGATCGAGCAGGGTGCCTTGGAAGAAGTCGCCGCCTTACCGCCGTTGCCAGCGATGCAACCCATCATGAAAGCCATCGGCGTGCCAGAATTGCAGGGGCATCTGCGGGGTGAGACGTCACTGGATGAAGCCGTGGTTCTAGCCAAAACCGCGACCCGCCAATACATCAAACGCCAACTCACCTGGTGGCGCGGCCAGATGAAGGGGTGGGATGCTTTTACGGGGGCGTAAGATGTGCTAAGGAAAAGCTATGAACTATCAAGCACCACCGCAACGCATTTTGAGACCTGAGGGATTGCCGCCAACCACGCAAGCCGCCGAAGGCATGGAGCGTCGCCGCTTTACAGTGGCCGAAATCGAAGCGGCGGTTGAGGCGGGCATCATTGATGGCGCTGAGCGGTTCGAAATGATCGATGGAGAAATAGTGCCGATGTCACCCAAAGGAATTCGGCATGAGGTGATTAAGGGTGCATTGAACGAATTTTGGATCAAGCGGAAACCCGCGAATATCCGCATGATCCCTGAAACGACATTCCGGTTGAATGAAGTCAGTTTTCTCGAACCTGATTTCGTATTCTTTGAAAGTGCAACTCAACTCAAAGACCTCAACCCTAGCAATGCTCTGTTGTGCGTCGAAGTATCAGACTCCACATTGCGCTACCACACTGGCCGCAAAGCCAAACTCTACGCCAGCCACGGTGTCAAAGAACTCTGGGCCATCGATGTGGAAACCCTGCAAACCCACATCTTCACCAAGCCGACGGAAGAGGGTTATATGGAGCGGAGACTGGTGGAGGCAGGAGAGGTGCTAGCCCCAAGTTTCGCGCCTGAGATTGCGGTGAAAATGGGCGAGTTGGAGTTGGTCTGAAATGATGCTGATTAGTTGTGAGCAATGCGGGCGCTTGTCGCCACTCGTCGCTATTGTTGATACTCATTGTTCCAAAGACTTAAGTTTATCGCATGCTTTTCGAAGACTAGGGGAATTCAAACTGGCTCTTTCCGGGTCCCAAATTTGATCAACAAAGTGCGTAAGTACAGCGTTATAGCCAATCCCCTGAGTAGCAATGGCGCCTCGCGTTGCAATCAAATTTGCGCGAATTTCGCGTTTGGCATTTGCAGCAAGGTTCAACAAAGTCTTCTTTGGATCAGCAAGCGCATCGGGATTTTTGGGTACGGTCTTAAACCCGAAATAGGACTTACATCCGTGTTCATCCGCCAATACCCAAGACTCCACCTCTCTAACTGCAACTCTAAAAACGAAATTAGGTCCAGGCAAGATATTAATGCTGCCGATCCAGCTACTAACAAGAGCGGGTGCGCAAATTAATTGATCCAAGTCGGTCAACAACAGCAGTGGAATTTGGTCTGCAAGTTCGATGTATTTCTTTAGATTGTTCTTTAGATGGCCAAATCCATTTTGACCAAGTTTCAAATGTACTTCTGACTGGGTGAAAATAGCGACAAGTTTGCTTGCCACGGCCTGTCCCAAAGCATCCTCTGTAGCAATGTTGATGTAACTCAATTCCAAAAAGCCAATTGTTTTGCGAGGGGGGGACGTGTTTTGGGGAGTGCAACCTCAGCAATTGAAAGTCCGCTTAACACTGCTTTTTTTTCAAACTCGTCAAGGGGGCGAGTTTTCGTTCCATCGGGGCCAGGCTCAAGCATTACGACACCAAGTGCGTCAATACCTGTGTTGCTCAAAAGCTTATCGCTATGAGTTGTAATAATAACTTGACGACGCCGTTTACTTTCACGTTGTACTCGCTGCATCATCAATGGAATCTGTTCAACAATACCGTCGTTTAATGATAATTCCGGTTCTTCAAGCAATAAAAGAGAGTTGCTCTCTAGTAGCGCCCAAAGCATCCCAATTAAGCGCAATGTGCCATCCGAGAATTGGTCTTCGTTTTGCCAACCAGCATTAGGTCTATGGTGGCTGTACAAGGCTTTTAAATGTGGTCTACCAAGTTCGTCTTTATCAAATTGTAGCTCTTTGAATTGCGGGACCGCTGATACAAGCGCTTTCTCAATTTTTTTGAGCCTCGCGCTCCGCACCCTTTCACTTGATCGAGCAAGACTCTTTAAAAAACTTTGTCCAAAGGGATCATCTAGTAGATCGCTTCCCCCGAAACGGTCAGCAAATTTCAATAATTGTGGCACGAGATGGAGATATGTCGTTTCAGCAAAAAACTCAGCTATCAGCCTAAAATCAGAATTAGTCTGAATTTGTTCTAAGTGAGTTTGCGTTAGCCGGGCTTGATCGGCTCTATCATCCGAATTTGGCCTGCTGAAGAGTACCTTGCCGTGGTGCTTTACTGTTTCCTCCGAAACTAGGATTCGTTGTGCTCCTTTTCCTTCAGGTTTGAAAGCAAGCACATATATCCAGGTGGGACTGGAAGCATTAAACTCATCCGAGAAATGCACTTCAATTTTAACCTCGGGATCTCTTCTGGCATGCAAGCAGCGTAATTTTTTTATTCCACCACGGTCAGCAACCGCTTTTTGCAGACCGCCGCCCTGTTGCATGCAGAGATCTCTGAGAAATCTAAAAGCATCTAGAAGGTTTGATTTTCCAGAAGCGTTCGCACCTAAAACGTAAGTAAACTCTCGAAGCATTAGGTCGGCTTCCCTAAAGTTTCGCCAATTTTTTAGTTTTAGCCGAGTGACAAACATCGCATCGTTCCTATCTAAATCATCCCTATTCTAATTTCAGAATCGCAGCAACTCGGAACAATATCGCTTACTTTCATAAACTGTAGTGTGAATTCAGAAAGTTTAACTCACTATTTTACAGCCCCCAACGTCGTCTTCCTGATGGGCTCAAGACTGTTGTTTGGGGGATGGGCGGATTTGTGGAGTATTGCGGTTTCTACCCTCATCTACCGCGCGGTGTCAAGCATTAATTTCCTTTAATAGGATCAATGCCTTCGCCCCTTGACCTTTCCGCACACGGACCATAAACACCCATCCATGAAAAAGCTTATCGTCGTCGTGGGATCGCGTAGTGCCGGGCAGGGTTAACCCTGCTGGATACACGGTGCTGCGCGGTAAAATCAGGGTCCCTCACAGGGGCCTTTTTTATTGGAAAAATTCAGCTATTGAGAGTGTCGAAAAGACGAGGATGTTATGGCGCAAGAATTGATGACCGGTGCGGAAATTGTATTGAAGGCTTTGGCCGACCAGGGTGTTGCCCATGTGTTTGGCTATCCCGGGGGTGCGGTGCTTCCGATTTATGATGAATTTTTCCAGCAGGAAAAAGTGAAGCACATTCTGGTGCGGCACGAACAGGGTGCCACCCATATGGCCGAGGGCTATGCGCGTTCCACTGGTAAAGTTGGCGTGGCGCTGGCCACGTCAGGTCCGGGTGCCACCAATTGCGTGACGGGTTTGACCGATGCGCTGATGGATTCCATCCCCATGGTGGTGTTGACGGGGCAGGTGCCCACGCATCTCATTGGCAATGACGCGTTTCAGGAATGCGACACGGTTGGCATTACGCGGCCCTGCACCAAGCACAATTGGCTGGTGAAGGACGTGAATGATCTGGCGCGGGTTATCCACGAGGCGTTTTATGTGGCGCGCACGGGCAGGCCTGGTCCGGTCGTTGTTGATATTCCCAAGGACGTGCAATTTGCCAAGGGCAAATATACGGGCCCGCAGGGTGTGTTGGTGAAATCGTACCAGCCCAAGGTGAAGCCTGATCTTGCATCGGTGCGGGCGGCGATTGAATTGATTGCCAAGGCCAAGCGTCCGGTTCTTTATACGGGCGGCGGTGTTATCAATTCGGGCCCGACGGCGTCGAAGTTGTTGCGCGAGTTTGTTGCCATGTCGGGCATTCCGATTACCTCAACCTTGATGGGGCTTGGTGCTTATCCGGCATCGGGTAAGGAATGGCTTGGCATGTTGGGCATGCACGGCACTTATGAAGCCAATATGGCCATGCATGATTGCGATGTGATGATTAACATTGGTGCGCGTTTTGACGACCGCATTACCGGGCGTTTGGATGCATTCTCGCCGAAGTCCAAAAAAATTCACGTTGATATTGATGCGTCATCGATCAACAAAACGGTGAAGGTTGATATTCCGGTGATCGGTGACGTTGCCCATGTTTTGGAGCAAATGATTTCGCTTTGGAAATCCCGCACGGTTGAATTGGACAAAAAAGCGCTGACGGTTTGGAAGACCCAGATTGATGCGTGGAAGGCGGTTGATTGCCTGAAGTATCGCCCGAACAAGGACGTGATCATGCCGCAATATGCGGTGCAGCGTTTGTATGAACTGACGAAAAATCGCGACACCTACATTTCAACGGAAGTGGGCCAGCACCAAATGTGGGCGGCTCAGTTTTATAAGTTTGAAGAGCCAAACCGTTGGATGACATCCGGTGGCCTTGGCACCATGGGTTATGGTTTGCCAGCGATCATGGGTGTTCAAGCCGCACACCCGAAATCACTTTGTGTCTGTATCGCGGGTGATGCTTCGGTGTTGATGAACATGCAGGAAATGTCCACGGCGCTTCAACATAAATTGCCCGTCAAAATTTTCATCATGAACAACCAATACATGGGCATGGTGCGGCAGTGGCAGCAGTTGTTGCACGGCAACCGCCTGTCAGAAAGTTATATGGATTCATTGCCTGACTTTGTGAAGCTGGCGGAAGCCTATGGTGGCGTGGGCATGCGTTGCGATAAGCCTGCTGAGCTTGATGGCATGATCCAGAAAATGATCGACACGCCGGGCTTTGTGATTTTTGATTGCCGCGTGGCGCAGCTTGCAAACTGCTTCCCGATGATCCCTTCAGGCAAGGCGCATAACGAAATGCTGCTGGGTGCGGATATTACCGATGAAGAAGTCGGCACCGCCATTGACGCCAAGGGCAAGCAATTGGTCTGATAATTGCGTCGTAAGCCATTGATTGTGCCGATTTGGCACAGTCAGTGGAGACGCGCATGGTTTGGTCGACGGCACCTGTTGCAGATAGTGGAAACGCCCTGATTGATGCCTTGGTGTGGGGGCGGAAATGGGTTTCTCCTGCGCCTGTGCTGAATATCAAAGTTGGTATTTTGCCGTTTGTTGGACTTGCCCCAACGGCTTCTGAAGTGAATGCCATTCTTGCAACGCTTGCGGAATTTGAGCGCGTACTCAATATCGATTTCACCTATGTGGGTGTTGATACGGCAGGCACGGCTGATATCACTTTTAGTTTTTATAACGACACGGGCGATACGCGATATGGCTGGTCTGTACCAGTCGGCGAAGAGCCGGTTTCGGGATATGGTGATGTTAATATTCTTCGCAACAATTATGCTGATCCGGGTTTGGGTTTCACGCCGGGCAGCAGTGACTACATTACCTTCGTGCATGAATTTGCGCACGTGTTGGGTTTGGCGCATCCGCACGATACGGGTGGCGGTTCTTTGATTTTTCCGGGTGTGAGCAGCCCGACGACATCCGGTTATTTCGGATTGAACCAAGGTGTTTATACCACCATGAGCTATCTGGATGGCGTGGAAAGTGACGTGGAATGGGGCTGGGGCATTTCTTGCTACAGCTATGATTCAGCTACGGGTGTTGGGACTTCAGCGCAGAGCGAATTTTTCAGCAGTGATGTTGAAACGGATTACGGGTTGCAATCAGGCTTGATGGCCTTGGATATTGCAGCGCTGCAATTTATTTATGGGGCGAATACGAGCTTTGCCGCTGGCGATAAGAGCTATGCTTTACCGATGCTGAATGATGTTGGCACGGCTTATACCAGCATTTGGGATACGGGCGGGACGGATACGATTTATATGCCGGGTGTTGCCAACTGCACGATTGATTTACGCGCCGCGACTTTGCAAGTGGCTGAAGGTGGTGGCGGATTTATTTCAGCGGCTGATGGCATTGAAGGTGGGTTCACCATTGCTGCAAGTGTTGTGATTGAGAATGCGATTGGGAATATTGGCAATGATGTTCTCATGGGCAACAGTGTGGCCAACCGACTTGAAGGCGGAGCGGGCGATGATCTCCTGACAGGGTTCGGTGGCAAGGACATGTTGCTGGGCGGGGCAGGGGCGGACATATTTATTTTCACAAGTGAAACAGACAGCGGGCCAACAACACTTTCGGCCGATGTGATTGCCGATTTTGATGTGGTGCAAGATGTTTTGGATTTGCGTATCATCGACGCGGATGCTGGAATGGCTGGAAATCAAGCGTTTGCGTTCAATGGCTTCGCTTCGTCGTTTACTGCTGTTTCGCAAATGCGGGCGGCTTATGTCAGCGGCAATACGGTGCTTTACCTCAACACGGATGCTGATATGAGTACGGAATCGGTCATTGTGCTGAACGGCATTCACTTGCTATCAACGGATGACTTTCTGCTTTGAGGTTTATCCATGTCATCCGCCCAACAACCTGCCTCCGCCTATATTATTGAAGCCGTTAAGCCCGTGGCCCATACCCATGTGCTGGGCGTGGTGGCTGAGAACCAGCCAGGCGTTTTGGCGCGCATTATTGGGCTGTTTGCGGGGCGCGGATATAATATTGATTCATTGACCGTGTCTGAAACGGAACATGAAAAGCATGTGTCGCGCTTCACCATTGTGACCACGGGTACGGACAGTGTGTTGGTGCAAATCAAAGCACAATTAGAGCGCATGGTGTCGGTGCATTCGGTTGCTGACTTGACCGTGCAGGGCAATTATCTGGCCCGCGAATTGGCCATGGTGAAGGTTGCGGGCAAGGGTGACAAGCGCGTTGAAGCGCTGCGCTTGGCCGATGCTTTTCGTGCGCGCGTGGTTGATGCTTCGACGGATTCATTCGTGTTCGAGCTCACAGGCAAGCCCGATAAGGTGGATCAGTTCATCTCGTTGATGGTGCCGCTGGGCTTAGTCGAAGTGGCGCGCACAGGCGTTGCCGCAATCGCGCGCGGGCCTGAGGCGATGAAGGGTTAATTCCCAAACACGCCCCAAGAAAGTGCGCCTTGGATGCCGCGAATGTTTGTGTCGCGGCGGCAGGATAGTCTGACAGGCTCCATGCCGCCCGTGGTCCAAATCAAGATGTCGGTGTCAATATCCAATGTGCCTGCAGTCTCGACGGAGAAGCGCGATACCGAGCGGTAGGGAATAGAAACGTATTGGGTTTTGCGACCGCTGATGCCTTGTTTATCGACAAAAATGATGCGGCGATCTGTAAATGCGACGAAGTCTCGGATGAGTTTGTAACCGACATGAACTTTTTCGTCGGCCATTAGAAATCCGGTCAATTCTTGGTTTAAAGATTCAGCGTCTGTTTCAGTGCCGTGGCCGAGCAGGCCGTCTAAAAGTCCCATTTGTGTTCTCCACGTTTGCTTCTTTGAAGTTGAGCAGCAAAATGTTGTGAATTGGTTATTGCAGAATTCGCCCTGGCTCATATTAATTGGACTGGTAAAATTTATCATTTCCGGCCCATCCCTGCACTCCGCTTTTCAGGCATGTTGTTCATCAGGAGATTTCCATGCCGTGCAAACTTTCAGTCAACGTCAATGCAATCGCTTATCTGCGCAATCGCCGGAACTTGCCTTGGCCTTCGGTGGTGGATTTATCGCGCATTGCTTTGGAAGCAGGAGCGCATGGTATTACGGTGCATCCACGGCCTGACGAGCGCCATATTCGCCGCCATGATGTTTCGGACTTGCGGGAGATGTTGCGTCGGGATTTTCCCGATGCGGAGTTTAATATCGAGGGTTACCCCGACGAGCGGTTTTTGGCGTTGTGCGAAGCTGAAATGCCGGATCAAGTGACGCTGGTGCCGGATGACCCATCGCAGAGCACGTCTGACCATGGCTGGGATTTTAACTTGCACCACAATTGGTTGGGTGAGGTGATTGATCGGCTGCACCGTTCAAAGTTGCGCGTGAGTGTGTTTGTGGATGCTGATGTTGCGGCACCTGCACTTGCTCAGTCGGTTGGGGCGGACCGTGTGGAGATTTATACGGGGCCTTATGGTGATGCGTTTGAGGCTGATGCGATGCAACGTGAGTTCGACAAGGTTGTTGCTTGCGGAAAAGCGGCTGTTGCGGCAGGCGTTGGTTTGAATGCGGGGCATGATTTAACGCGGGAGAATTTGCCGCGCTTGGTGGCGGCTTTGCCAAATTTGCAAGAAGTGTCAATTGGTCACGCCATTACGGGTGACGCGTTGACTTTCGGCATGGCGGAAACTGTGCGACTGTTCAGGCATGCAATTTCTGACACCTGAGATTTTGACAATCCTCGCCATTGGTGCCGCCCAAATGGTGGCTGTGGTTTCGCCTGGCCCTTCATTTTTGATTACCGCCCGAACGGCTGTGGTGCGCTCACGCGGTGACGGGGTGAAGGTTGCGGCGGGTTTGGCGGCTGGCACTGTGATTTGGGCAGGGGCGGCCTTGTTTGGCCTCAACGCGCTGTTTCATGCGGTGCCTGTGTTGTTTATGGCCATGAAGCTTGTAGGTGCATTGTTCCTGATCTGGATTGCTTTTCAAATTTTCAAACATGCCAAGGTGCCTTTGCAGCTTGAAGGAGCGGCAGCTGAAGGCAGCCCGTTCTGGCGTGGGTTTTGGGTGCAGATTAGCAACCCCAAGGTGATGGTGTTTTTTGGCTCCATCTTCATTGCCATGTTGCCGGAAAGCCCACCGCTGTGGATGTTGTTTGCGCTTTTGCGTTGGTTGTTTTCAACGAGTTCTGGTGGTACACGGTGGTGGCGCTGTTTTTTGGGGCAGGGCCTGTGCGCGGGTTTTATGTGAAAGCCAAAAGCTGGATTGACCGTGTGACAGGATTGTTCCTTGGGGCATTGGGGTTGCGATTGCTTTGGGGGGCTTTTGAAAAAGCTTGAGATTGCCATTGCAGGTGCTGGGCCGGGTGGATTGGCGGCGGCGCTGGCCTTACACGCCCAAGGCCATTCCGTTGTTGTTTATGACCAGTTTGATGTGCCACGACCCGTTGGCTCAGGTTTGATCTTACAGCCCACGGGATTGGCGGTTTTGGATTGGCTGAGCTTGGGCGATAACATACGCGGGTTAGGTGCGCGGATTGATCGTTTGCATGGCACGGCGTCTGGTTCCGGCAAAACAGTGTTGGATGTGCGCTATGAGGCTTTGGGGCCAGATCGCGGCTATGCCGTGCATCGGGCAGCTCTATTCAACGTTTTGTATGATGCTGTTTTGGCGGCTGGAATTCCGGTTGAAAAAACAAGCCTTATCAATGGGTTTGATGATGGTGTTCTTGTGTTGAATCAAGAGCGTCGCACGGCTCGGTTTGATTTGGTTGTCGATGCACTGGGTGCCAAATCTCCCTTGCGGCGCTGGACGGGTGATCAATCCTCCGGTCGAGTTTTGGAATATGGTGCAGTGTGGGCTTCACTGCCTTGGCCGGGCGCGCCGTTTGACGCGAATGCTTTGATGCAGCGCTATGACAAAGCTGCGGTGATGATTGGGGTTTTGCCGATTGGTCGCGTGTCGGCCAATGACGGGGAGCAGGCTGCCTTCTTTTGGAGTTTGAAGCACGCGGATATGCCGGGCTGGCGAGCGCGAGGATTGGGCGCTTGGAAAGATGAGGTGTTGCGCCATTGGCCGGAGGTGGAAGGCTTAATCGGGCACATTCAACATGCGGATGATTTAACGCTGGCGCGATACCAGCACCACACGTCGCGCAAGCCCTATGGCAATCGGCTGATTAGCATTGGCGACAGTGCCCATTCCACATCACCGCAATTGGGGCAGGGTGCGAATATGGCGCTTTTGGATGTAATGGCGTTGGCGCAGGCTTTGGAGCGGCATGATACAGTTGATGATGCAGCTCGGGCATATGCTGCTGTTCGGCGGAACCATGTGCGGGTTTATCAATTCCTGTCTTTGGCGTTCACGCCGTTTTATCAATCGGACTCGACGGTGTTGCCGTGGCTGCGGGACAGCTTTGTTTCGCAAGGTGCCCGCGTGCCTTTCATCCAACGGTTGTTGGCGCGCATGGTGGCGGGGCGGTTTGTGGAGCCTTTTTCGACATAAGGGCCCGTTGTTTTCTCAACTTGCTTTGAGTGCGCTGGCCCGCTAATCGGCTGTCACGAAACTCCATTTTAGCGAAGGGCTTTGGGACTATGCGCGTATATTATGATCGTGATGCTGACGTAAACCTGATCAAGGGCAAAAAAGTAGCCATCATTGGCTACGGCAGCCAGGGCCGCGCCCATGCCTTGAACCTGAAAGATTCCGGCGCCAAGGAATTGGCTGTTGGTTTGAAAGCTGGTTCCGCCACCGCCAAGAAGGTTGAAGCTGACGGACTTAAGGTGATGACTGTTGCTGAAGCTGCCAAGTGGGCAGACTTGATGATGATGGCAACCCCTGACGAATTGCAGGCCGACATTTACAAGGACGACATTGCCCCCCACATTCGTGATGGTGCTGCCATTGCGTTTGCCCACGGCCTTAACGTGCACTTTGGTTTGATTGAACCAAAGAAGACCGTTGACGTTGTGATGATTGCGCCAAAGGGCCCTGGCCACACGGTGCGCGGCGAATATCAAAAGGGCGGCGGTGTTCCTTGCCTTATCGCCATTCATCAAGACGCATCGGGCAATGCCCATGACCTCGCATTGTCCTACGCTTCAGGCGTGGGTGGTGGTCGTTCCGGCGTTATCGAAACCACGTTCAAGGAAGAATGCGAAACCGACTTGTTCGGCGAACAAGCTGTTCTCTGCGGCGGTTTGGTTGAACTCATTCGCGCTGGTTTCGAAACATTGGTTGAAGGTGGCTATGCCCCTGAGATGGCCTATTTCGAATGCTTGCATGAAGTGAAGTTGATCGTGGACCTGATCTATGAAGGCGGCATTGCCAACATGAACTACTCGATCTCAAACACCGCCGAGTGGGGCGAATACGTAACCGGCCCACGCATCGTAACAGCTGAAACAAAAGCTGAAATGAAGCGCGTGTTGACCGACATTCAAACCGGCAAGTTCACGTCAGAGTGGATGCAGGAATATCGCGCCGGAGCCGCCCGTTTCAAAGCCATCCGCCGCAACAACGACAACCACCAAATTGAAGCCGTGGGTGCCAAGCTGCGCGAAATGATGCCATGGATCGCCAAGAACAAGTTGGTGGATAAGGCGAAGAATTAAAGCATCGCTTCAACCTGAGGTGCCCGCTTTGCTCGCACCTCAGCATGAGGGTCTAATTTCAAAGGCCGTCCTTCGGGGCGGCCTTTTTTGTGATTTCACTTCGCGTGCTTCCGATCTAGCGTATCCAAAATTGCCAAGCCCTTTGCCTTGTCGGCACGTGCGGCTCGCAGGCGGAAGCGGTTTTCTGTGTCGAATTCGGCGATGGCTTTGGTCGAGAATTCTTCGAATAGCTTATTTAAGCTCACGCCACGTTGGGCGGCCAACGTCCGTAAACGTTCGTGTTGATCGTCGGGGAGGCGGATTGTCAGAGTGCTCATTTTGCAATGCGTCCTTCTGCTAAAAATTCAATTGGGTTTAAAACTTCGATCATCGGAAAAGTTAAATCGCTGCCCTGAAAGTCTTTCTTGTTTGCCGTGATGATGGTACCCGCGTTTCCTGCAACGGCCAATTCTAACACATGATTATCGGCTTCATCTCGCAGGTTGGGTCGCCACAGGTAATAGATAGGCGTCCATAGGCAGCTGGCAAAAAAGGCATCCAGTAGCTCGTCCCGCTCTCTACGGGTGATCAATCTGGTATCAAAAAGTTCATCGCGACTGCAAACATCTTCGAATTCTGCAAACAACGCATTGCCCATAAGTGGTTGTAATTCGCCTTGGAGACAATATCGAATTATGTGTCGTGACGCTCCGTTTGGACTCATCACGGCCGATACAAAGACGTTGGTGTCTACGACCACAATCATATGATTATGATAGCATATATGCTATCATTAGTCAATTCTGAGTTAAGTCAGGTGTTCGCGATCAGTAAAACATATTGCTTGGTAATAATCGCCGGAATTTTGCCGCATTATAAGAATTGGGTTGAGTTGCGGAGAACCCAATTGGGCGATCCAGCAGTTTGTAATCGTAATGGGACGGCCCACAGCGAGGACAAGTCCATGAGTTTAATTGATGTTGTAAAATTTCCGGCTCGGGAAAAATCACAGAAACAGTCACCAAGCAAACATGAGCATGCCAATGGTCGGCGTGTTCGGGATGCACTGCACGGTGCCCAAAGCAATGATGTTTTTCTCAATCAATTGCGCGACATGTTGAATGGACCTTATCAACGTATCTCAGAAGCGCGGTTTGAAGAAATGCTCGACATTCTGATGGAACAGGATGATTTCGCACGCAGCAAATTCAGTGCCATTGAAGCAGGCTTGGAAGATGTTGTTGTTGAAACCACATTTTTGCGTGAAAAATATGACGTTTTGCAGGAACGCATCAATATTGTTGTCGAACGGTCGGAAGCCGAACGATCGGCGACTCGGGCGGCTTTTGAAGATGCGTTGGCAAAACTGCGTGAAGAATTTGAAGCAAAGTCAGCGATACTGAGCGAGACTTTGAAAAAGAGCATGAAAGAAACGGAAGCTGAAACCCGCCGCGCTTTGGCTGGGCTTTCGTCATCGGTTGATGACAATAAAGCAGAGTTGGCGCGGCTTTATGAGC
>CAVZXJ010000025.1:0-12357 GCA_963779145.1 uncultured Alphaproteobacteria bacterium | reverse complement strand
GCCACGGGTTCACAGCCCGACATGCAGGGCTTTCAACGGGCCTTGCCGCAGTTTGATGCTTTGCCCGGAATTGAACGTGGCAATGTTTTTTCGGCAGAGGATGTGATGGCGCAGCGGGCGCAGTTGGGCAAGCGTGTGGTGCTGTTGGATGAGACGGCGAATTGGAAAGGTGCGGGCACTGCCATTCAAATGGCAGAGCAGGGGCATCAGGTGACGGTGGTCACGAGTGCTTTGGTTGTGATGTCTGAAATGTCGCGCACCGCAGCGGATTTACAAGCCCGGGCACGATTGCGTGAGTTGGGTGCGGTGCTGTTGACTGAGCATGTGATGTTGGAATGGCACGGCAATGGCGCTGATGTGCAGGCCAGTGGTGGCAAGGCCTATCGGATTGACGCTGATACACTCGTGATTGCGGCGACAAATGTTTCCGAGCGGTGGCTTGCGGACGAGACAGGCACCGCCACAATTGGCGACGCGACCGCCGCGCGAACGGCAGCCATGGCGATTTATGATGGGCGCAAATGGGGCATGAGCGTTTAGGCCGATACAAATTCGTGGCGGGTGTAACCTTGTAGGTAAAGCAGCGATGTCAGATCACCGTGGTTGATGCGGATTTTGGCTTGCTCTTGCACTTTGGGTTTGGCGTGCAGGGCGACACCCATGCCTGCGGCCAGCAACATGGGCAGATCATTGGCACCATCGCCGACGGCAATTGCATCATCGGGGGTGAGATTGTGAGTTGCTGCGATTTCGCGCAGTGAATTCGAGTTTTGCTTGTTGGCCGAGAATGGGTGTAGCCACTTCGCCCGTGAGTTTTCCGTCCCGTTCAAGCAAAGTATTGGCGCGGTTTTCGTTGAAGCCCAAGTGCGCGGCCACGGGTCCGGTGAACGATAAAAAGCCACCTGACACCAATGCAGCGTAAGCGCCATTGGCACGCATGGTTGCCAGCAAGGTTTTGCCGCCTTCCATGAAAGTGATCCGTTCACGGAGCAATTGCGAGATGACGGATGTATCCAAGCCCTTCAACAATGCAACGCGTTCGCGCAAGGCACCTTCAAAATCCAATTCGCCGCGCATGGCCTTGGCCGTAATGTTCTTAATGTGATCACCCACGCCAGCCACGACGCCGAGTTCGTCGATGCATTCCTGATGGATCATGGTTGAATCCATGTCTGCCAATAACAGCCGCTTGCGGCGGTTGTGGGTGGGGATGATGGCGGTGTCGATGGGCAGATCGTTGATGGCAGCAATGAATTCTGAAGTGCGGGAAAATGTGGCAACCTCGCAGGCTTCCCCCGCCGCAAGCCAACGCGGCGCACTTGCCCCATGGTCGCGCAAAGCTTCCACCACGCGAGATGTGATTGCGCCGGACCCCGGAGCTGCCATAAGTACAAGTACGGAATCCATGATGCCCAAATCACCTCTCAAATCCGCCGTGCTTATTGCAGGCCCCACCGCCAGCGGCAAGTCTGCGCTCGCCATTAAACTCGCGCGTGAACGCGATGGCGTGATCATCAATGCGGACTCGATGCAGGTCTATCGTGAACTCCGCATTGTGTCGGCGCGGCCTTCGGCGGAGGAGGAGGGGCAAGCCCCGCACCGCATGTATGGCCATGTGGCGGGAGCTGAGGATTATTCCGCCGGGCGCTGGCTGCGTGAGGCCAAGCTTGAAATCGAGTCCTGTTGGGCCATTGGCAAGCTGCCGATTATCGTTGGCGGCACGGGCTTGTACTTCATGGCGCTGCAAGGCGGCCTTGCGGAGATTCCGCCGATCCCCGAAGTCATCCGGGAGGAGTGGCGGAACTTATGCGGTGATTTGCATTTGGCCTTGCAACGGGTGGACCCCTTGGGAGCGGCCAAACTTAACCCCGCTGACCGCCAGCGCTTGTTGCGGGCGCTCGAAGTGTTTGAAGCCACGGGGCAGACGCTTTCGCAGTGGCAGGCCCAAGCGCAGGACAATGGATTCCTGAATCAAATCAATGTGGAACGCCTGTTCGTGGATGTTCCGCGTGAAGAACTCTATGCCCGTGCCGAGCGGCGCTTTGATGCGATGATGGAGCAGGGTGCGTTAGAAGAAGTCGCCGCCTTGCCGCCGTTGCCAGCAATGCAACCGATCATGAAAGCCATCGGCGTGCCAGAATTGCAGGCGCATCTGCGGGGTGAGACTGTCATTGGATGAAGCCGTGGTTTTGGCGAAAACCGCCACCCGCCAATACATCAAACGCCAACTCACCTGGTGGCGCGGCCAGATGAAGGGGTGGGATGCTTTTACGGGGGCGTGAGATGTGCTAAGGAAAAGCTATGAACTATCAAGCACCACCGCAACGCATTTTGAGACCTGAGGGATTGCCGCCAACCACGCAAGCCGCCGAAGGCATGGAGCGCCGCCGCTTTACAGTGGCCGAAATCGAAGCGGCGGTTGAAGCAGGCATCATTGATGGCGCCGAGCGGTTCGAAATGATCGATGGAGAAATAGTGCCGATGTCACCCAAAGGAATTCGGCATGAGGTGATCAAGGGTGCTTTGAACGAGTTTTGGATCAAGCGGAAACCCGCGAATATCCGCATGATCCCTGAAACGACATTCCGGTTGAATGAAGTCAGTTTTCTCGAACCTGATTTCGTATTCTTTGAAAGTGCAACTCAACTCAAAGACCTCAACCCCAGCAATGCTCTGTTGTGCGTCGAAGTATCAGACTCCACATTGCGCTACGACACTGGCCGCAAAGCCAAACTCTATGCCAGCCACGGTGTGAAAGAACTCTGGGCCATCGACGTGGAAACCCTGCAAACCCACATCTTCACCAAGCCAACGGAAGAGGGCTATATGGAGCGGAGATTGGTGGAGGCAGGAGAAGTGCTAGCCCCAAGTTTCGCACCTGAGATTGCGGTGAAAATGAGTGAATTGCAGTTGGTTTGAAATCTGTTGAGCGGGAAAAGCTCACTTTCCGGAAAATCAAAGGGAAGCGTCCCCTTTTCCTTTCCGGAAAATCAAAGGGAAGCGTCCCCTTTTTCTCATGTTTTACGTCCCTTTTCTTATAACTAATCAATGCTAGAGGCTTCGATATTTTGTTCGCTCTCAACACATCCAAGTTTTCCTATATCTGTTTTAAAACTTATCGGAGCCTGTTTATCAACGTTCAAGAATTCGACGTCTGATTTTACGTTATCTGCATCAAAACCAATTATAAGTAATTTGTTTGGCAAATGCACATGCAGACACTGCTCTATCGGCTTGCTGCTTACACATTTACCTAAAGCGCCAGATAGCTCTCCTACAAGATCTTTCGCAATCAGATAGCGCGGGTGCTTTTTATGTCTCTCGAGCGCGTACAATGATCGCAAACGTACCTGTTCGACAATATCAAAATCGGTTAAAAGTTCATTGCTTTTAATTCTGCACTTCCATTGTCCGTTTATCCTGTCACCCTCAGACAAGTAATAAAGGCTTCCTACCATAGCAACGAAGATACTAATCCCCCAAGCAATACGCACTAGAAATTGACTGATACGACGTTTCATGCGGCAACCTCAAAACATGAATTATCATTTGGCACTTCATCAAGACCAGAAACAAAGTAAACAAAGGGGGAACAAAGGGGACGCTTCCCTTTTCGCAATCCCTAAGCCGCCCGTGATACGATCTCATACAGTTTCTTTCCCAATGTTCGGCGTTCGACGCGAATGTCGTGCTGGATTTGCAGGCGGAGGAAGTAACCTTCTGACAAGCGGAAATAGCGGGTGAGGCGCAGGTCTGTGTCGGCAGTGACGTTGCGCTTTCCCAATACAATTTCACCGACCGTTGGGATGGCAAGTGGTTTTGATGGTTTTAGTTGTTTTGACATTCAAATTGCCTACCAGTTTTTGCGGAATATAGAAACCACCCCATCCTCGTCATCCCGGCGCAGGCCGGGATTAGGCTGGGACGTGTATGATTAAGCTTGGCCCCGGCCTTCGCCGGGGTGACGGCAGTGGTGGAACCGGGGTGACCGCAGTGGTGGAGCGTATCAAGGTTTAGGTTGAGTGACGGAATTAAGTGGGCGGAGAACTCCATACGCCACCCCCAACGTCGTCTTCATGATGGGCTCAAGACTGTTGTTTGGGGTGTGGGCGGATTTGTGGAGTATTGCGGTTTCTACACTTTCGACCGCGCGGTGTCAAGCATTAAATTCCTGTATTGGGATCAATGCCTTCGCCCCTTGACCTTTCCGCATACGGACCATAAACACTCCGTCCATGAAAAAGCTTATCGTCGTCGTGGGATCGCGTAGTGCCGGGCAGGGTTAACCCTGCTGGATACACGGTGCTGCGCGGTAAAATCAGGGTCCCTCACAGGGGCCTTTTTTATTGGAAAAATTCAGCTATTGAGAGTGTCGAAAAGACGAGGATGTTATGGCGCAAGAATTGATGACCGGTGCGGAAATTGTATTGAAGGCTTTGGCCGATCAGGGTGTGGCCCATGTGTTTGGCTATCCCGGGGGTGCTGTGCTTCCGATTTATGACGAATTTTTCCAGCAGGAAAAAGTGAAGCACATCCTTGTGCGGCACGAGCAGGGTGCCACCCATATGGCCGAAGGCTATGCGCGTTCCACTGGCAAAGTGGGTGTAGCGCTGGCCACGTCAGGTCCGGGTGCCACCAATTGCGTGACGGGTTTGACCGATGCGCTGATGGATTCCATCCCCATGGTGGTGTTGACGGGGCAGGTGCCGACGCATTTCATCGGCAATGACGCGTTTCAGGAATGCGACACGGTTGGCATTACGCGGCCCTGCACCAAGCACAATTGGCTGGTGAAGGACGTGAATGATCTGGCGCGCGTTATCCACGAGGCGTTTTATGTGGCGCGCACGGGCAGGCCTGGTCCGGTCGTTGTTGATATTCCAAAGGACGTGCAATTTGCCAAGGGCAAATATACGGGCCCGCAAGGTGTGTTGGTGAAGTCTTACCAGCCGAAGGTGAAGCCTGATCTTGCATCGGTGCGGGCGGCGATTGAATTGATTGCCAAGGCCAAGCGTCCGGTTCTTTATACGGGTGGTGGCGTGATCAATTCAGGGCCAACGGCGTCGAAGTTGTTGCGCGAGTTTGTTGCCATGTCGGGCATTCCGATTACCTCAACTTTGATGGGGCTTGGTGCTTATCCGGCATCGGGTACGGAATGGCTTGGCATGTTGGGCATGCACGGCACTTATGAAGCCAATATGGCCATGCATGATTGCGACGTGATGATTAACATTGGTGCGCGTTTTGATGACCGCATTACCGGTCGCTTGGATGCGTTCTCGCCGAAGTCCAAAAAAATCCATATCGATATTGATGCGTCATCGATCAACAAAACAGTTAGGGTTGATATTCCGGTGATCGGCGACGTTGCCCATGTTTTGGAGCAAATGATTTCGCTTTGGAAATCCCGCACGGTTGAATTGGACAAAAAAGCGCTGACGGTTTGGAAGACCCAGATTGATGCGTGGAAGGCGGTTGATTGCCTGAAATATCGCCCGAACAAGGACGTGATCATGCCGCAATATGCGGTGCAGCGTTTGTATGAACTGACGAAAAATCGCGACACCTACATTTCCACAGAAGTGGGCCAGCACCAAATGTGGGCGGCTCAGTTTTATAAGTTTGAAGAGCCAAACCGTTGGATGACATCCGGTGGCCTTGGCACCATGGGTTATGGTTTGCCAGCGATCATGGGTGTTCAAGCGGCGCACCCGAAATCACTTTGTGTTTGTATCGCAGGTGATGCTTCGGTGTTGATGAACATGCAGGAAATGTCCACGGCGCTTCAACACAAATTGCCGGTCAAAATTTTCATCATGAACAACCAATACATGGGCATGGTGCGGCAGTGGCAACAGTTGTTGCACGGCAATCGCCTGTCAGAAAGTTATATGGATTCATTGCCAGACTTTGTGAAGCTGGCGGAAGCCTATGGTGGCGTGGGCATGCGTTGCGATAAGCCAGCTGAGCTTGATGGCATGATCCAGAAAATGATCGACACGCCGGGCTTTGTGATTTTTGATTGCCGCGTGGCGCAGCTTGCAAACTGCTTCCCGATGATCCCTTCAGGCAAGGCGCATAACGAAATGCTGCTGGGTGCGGATATTACCGATGAAGAAGTCGGCACCGCCATTGACGCCAAGGGCAAGCAATTGGTCTGATAATTGCGTCGTAAGCCATTGATTGTGCCGATTTGGCACAGTCAATGGAGACGCGCATGGTTTGGTCGACGGCACCTGTTGCAGATAGTGGAAACGCCCTGATTGATGCCTTGGTGTGGGGGCGGAAATGGGTTTCATCTGCGCCTGTGTTGAATATCAAAGTTGGTATTTTGCCGTTTGTTGGACTTGCCCCAACGGCTTCTGAAGTGAATGCCATTCTTGCGACGCTTGCGGAATTTGAGCGCGTACTGAATATCGATTTCACCTATGTGGGTGTTGATACGGCAGGTACTGCTGATATCACTTTTAGTTTTTATAACGACACGGGCGATACGCGATATGGCTGGTCTGTGCCAGTCGGCGAAGAGCCGGTTTCCGGATATGGTGACGTCAACATTCATTCGCAATAATTATGCTGATCCGAGTTTGGGTTTCACGCCGGGCAGCAGTGACTACATCACGTTCGTGCATGAATTTGCCCACGTGCTGGGTTTGGCGCACCCGCACGATACGGGCGGCGGTTCGTTGATTTTTCCGGGTGTGAGCAGCCCGACGACATCCGGTTATTTCGAATTGAACCAGGGTGTTTATACCACCATGAGCTATCTGGATGGCGTGGAAAGTGACGTGGAATGGGGCTGGGGTATTTCCTGCTATAGCTATGATGCAGCAACGGGTGTTGGGACTTCAGCACGAAGCGAATTTTTCAGCAGCGACGTTGAAACTGAATATGGGTTGCAATCAGGCTTGATGGCCTTGGATATTGCAGCGCTGCAATTTATTTATGGGGCGAATACGAGCTTTTCGACTGGCGATAACAGCTATGCTTTGCCGATCCAGAATGATGTTGGCACGGCTTATACAAGCATTTGGGATACGGGCGGGACGGATACGATTTATATGCCGGGTGTAGCCAGCTGCACGATCGATTTACGCGCCGCGACTTTGCAAGTGGCTGAAGGTGGTGGCGGATTTATTTCAGCGGCTGATGGCATTGAAGGTGGGTTCACCATTGCTGCAAGTGTTGTGATTGAAAATGCGATTGGGAATATTGGCAATGATGTTCTCATGGGCAACAGTGTGGCCAACCGACTTGAAGGCGGAGCGGGCGATGATCTCCTGACAGGGTTCGGTGGCAAGGACATGTTGCTGGGCGGGGCAGGGGCGGACATATTTATTTTCACAAGTGAAACAGACAGCGGGCCAACAACACTTTCGGCCGATGTGATTGCCGATTTTGATGTGATGCAAGATGTTTTGGATTTGCGTATCATCGACGCGGATGCTGGAATGGCTGGAAATCAAGCGTTTGCGTTCAATGGCTTCGCTTCGTCGTTTACTGCCGTTTCGCAAATGCGGGCGGCTTATGTCAGCGGCAATACGGTGCTTTACCTCAACACGGATGCTGATATGAGTACGGAATCGGTCATTGTGCTGAACGGCATTCACTTGCTATCAACGGATGACTTTCTGCTTTGAGGTTTATCCATGTCATCCGCCCAACAACCTGCCTCCGCCTATATTATTGAAGCTGTAAAACCCGTTGCCCATACCCATGTGCTGGGCGTGGTGGCTGAAAACCAGCCGGGTGTTTTGGCGCGCATTATTGGACTGTTTGCGGGGCGCGGCTATAATATTGATTCATTGACCGTGTCTGAAACGGAACATGAAAAGCATGTTTCGCGCTTCACCATTGTGACCACGGGTACGGACAGTGTGTTGGTGCAAATCAAAGCACAGTTAGAGCGTATGGTGTCGGTGCATTCGGTTGCTGACTTGACGGTGCAGGGCAATTATCTGGCCCGCGAATTGGCCATGGTGAAAGTTGCGGGCAAGGGTGACAAACGGGTTGAAGCGCTGCGCTTGGCTGATGCTTTTCGTGCGCGCGTGGTTGATGCTTCGACGGATTCATTCGTGTTCGAGCTCACAGGCAAGCCCGATAAGGTGGATCAGTTCATCTCGTTGATGGTGCCGCTGGGCTTGGTCGAAGTGGCCCGCACAGGCGTTGCCGCAATCGCGCGTGGGCCTGAGGCGATGAAGGGTTAATTCCCAAACACGCCCCAAGAAAGTGCGCCTTGGATGCCGCGAATGTTTGTGTCGCGGCGGCAGGATAGTCTGACAGGCTCCATGCCGCCCGTGGTCCAAATCAAGATGTCGGTGTCAATATCCAATGTGCCCGCAGTCTCGACGGAGAAGCGCGATACTGAGCGGTAGGGAATAGAAACGTATTGGGTTTTGCGACCGCTGATGCCTTGTTTATCGACAAAAATGATGCGGCGATCTGTAAATGCGACGAAGTCTCGGATGAGTTTGTAACCGACATGAACTTTTTCGTCGGCCATTAGAAATCCGGTCAATTCTTGGTTCAAAGATTCAGCGTCTGTTTCAGTGCCGTGGCCGAGCAGGCCGTCTAAAAGTCCCATTTGTGTTCTCCACGTTTGCTTCTTTGAAGTTGAGCAGCAAAATGTTGTGAATTGGTTATTGCAGAATGCGCCCTGGCTCATGTTAATTGGACTGGTAAAATTTATCATTTCCGGCCCATCCCTGCACTCCGCTTTTCAGGCATGTTGTTCATCAGGAGATTTCCATGCCGTGCAAACTTTCAGTCAACGTCAATGCAATCGCTTATCTGCGCAACCGCCGGAACTTGCCTTGGCCCTCGGTGGTGGATTTATCGCGCATTGCTTTGGAAGCAGGAGCGCATGGTATTACGGTGCATCCACGGCCTGACGAGCGCCATATTCGCCGCCATGATGTTTCGGACTTGCGGGAGATGTTGCGTCGGGATTTTCCCGATGCGGAGTTTAATATCGAGGGTTACCCCGACGAGCGGTTTTTGGCGCTGTGTGAAGCTGAAATGCCGGATCAAGTGACGCTGGTGCCAGACGACCCATCGCAAAGTACGTCTGACCATGGTTGGGATTTTAACTTGCACCACAATTGGTTGGGTGAGGTTATTAATCGGCTGCACCGTTCAAAGTTGCGCGTGAGTGTGTTTGTGGATGCTGATGTTGCGGCACCTGCACTTGCTCAGTCGGTTGGGGCCGACCGTGTGGAAATTTATACGGGGCCTTATGGTGATGCGTTTGAAGCAGAAGCCATGCAGCGTGAGTTCGACAAGGTTGTGGCATGCGGTAGAGCCGCTGATGCGGCAGGTGTGGGGTTGAATGCGGGGCATGATTTAACGCGGGAGAATTTGCCGCGATTGGTGGCGGCTTTGCCCAATTTGCAAGAAGTGTCAATTGGTCACGCCATTACGGGGGACGCGTTGACTTTCGGCATGGCGGAAACTGTGCGACTGTTCAGGCATGCAATTTCTGACACCTGAGATTCTGACAATCCTCGCCATTGGTGCGGCCCAAATGGTGGCTGTGGTTTCGCCCGGGCCTTCATTTTTGATTACCGCCCGAACGGCTGTGGTGCGCTCACGCGGCGACGGGGTGAAGGTTGCGGCGGGGTTGGCGGCTGGCACTGTGATTTGGGCAGGGGCGGCGTTATTTGGTCTCAACGCGCTGTTTCATGCGGTGCCTGTGTTGTTTATGGCCATGAAGCTTGTAGGCGCATTGTTCCTGATCTGGATTGCCTTTCAAATTTTCAGGCATGCAAAAGTGCCATTGCAGTTTGAAGGAGCGGCGGCCGAAGGCAGCCCGTTCTGGCGTGGGTTTTGGGTGCAGATTAGCAACCCCAAAGTGATGGTGTTTTTTGGTTCCATCTTCATTGCCATGTTGCCGGAAAGCCCACCGCTGTGGATGTTGTTTGCGCTTTTGGCTTTGGTCGTTTTCAACGAGTTCTGGTGGTACACGGTGGTGGCGCTGTTTTTTGGGGCGGGGCCTGTGCGCGGGTTTTATCTGAAAGCGAAAAGCTGGATTGACCGTGTGACAGGATTGTTCCTTGGGGCATTGGGGTTGCGATTGCTTTGGGGGGCTTTTGAAAAAGCTTGAGATTGCCATTGCGGGTGCTGGGCCGGGTGGATTGGCGGCGGCGCTGGCCTTACACGCCCAAGGCCATTCCGTTGTTGTTTATGACCAGTTTGATGTGCCACGACCCGTTGGCTCAGGTTTGATCTTACAGCCAACGGGTTTGGCGGTTTTGGATTGGCTGAGCTTGGGCGATAACATACGCGGGTTAGGTGCGCGGATTGATCGTTTGCATGGCACGGCGTCTGGTTCCGGCAAAACAGTGTTGGATGTGCGCTATGAGGCTTTGGGGCCAGATCGCGGCTATGCCGTGCATCGGGCAGCTCTATTCAACGTTTTGTATGATGCTGTTTTGGCGGCTGGAATTCCGGTTGAAAAAACAAGCCTTATCAATGGGTTTGATGATGGTGTTCTTGTGTTGAATCAAGAGCGTCGCACGGCTCGGTTTGATTTGGTTGTCGATGCACTGGGTGCCAAATCTCCCTTGCGGCGCTGGACGGGTGATCAATCCTCCGGTCGAGTTTTGGAATATGGTGCAGTGTGGGCTTCTCTGCCTTGGCCGGGCGCGCCGTTTGATGCGAATGCTTTGATGCAGCGCTATGACAAAGCTGCGGTGATGATTGGGGTTTTGCCGATTGGTCGCGTGTCGGCCAATGACGGGGAGCAGGCTGCCTTCTTTTGGAGTTTGAAGCACGCGGATATGCCGGGCTGGCGAGCGCGAGGATTGGACGCTTGGAAAGATGAGGTGTTGCGCCATTGGCCGGAGGTGGAAGGCTTAATCGGGCACATTCAACATGCGGATGATTTGACGCTGGCGCGATACCAGCACCACACGTCGCGCAAGCCCTATGGCAATCGGCTGATTAGCATTGGCGACAGTGCCCATTCCACATCACCGCAATTGGGGCAGGGTGCGAATATGGCGCTTTTGGATGTGATGGCGTTGGCGCAGGCTTTGGAGCGGCATGATACAGTTGATGATGCAGCTAGGGCATATGCTGCTGTTCGACGAAACCATGTGCGGGTTTATCAATTCCTGTCATTGGCATTCACGCCGTTTTATCAATCGGACTCGACGGTGCTGCCGTGGCTGCGGGACAGCTTTGTTTCGCAAGGTGCCCGCGTGCCTTTCATCCAACGGTTGTTGGCGCGCATGGTGGCGGGGCGGTTTGTGGAGCCTTTTTCGACATAAGGGCCCGTTGTTTTCTCAACTTGCTTTGAGTGCGCTGGCCCGCTAATCGGCTGTCACGAAACTCCATTTTAGCGAAGGGCTTTGGGACTATGCGCGTATATTATGATCGTGATGCTGACGTAAACCTGATCAAGGGCAAAAAAGTAGCCATCATTGGCTACGGCAGCCAGGGCCGCGCCCATGCCTTGAACCTGAAAGATTCCGGCGCCAAGGAATTGGCTGTTGGTTTGAAAGCTGGTTCCGCCACCGCCAAGAAGGTGGAAGCTGACGGACTTAAGGTGATGACTGTTGCTGAAGCTGCCAAGTGGGCAGACTTGATGATGATGGCAACCCCTGACGAATTGCAGGCCGACATTTACAAGGACGACATTGCCCCCCACATTCGTGATGGCGCTGCCATTGCGTTTGCCCATGGCCTCAACGTGCACTTTGGTTTGATTGAACCAAAGAAGACCGTTGACGTCGTCATGATTGCGCCAAAGGGCCCTGGCCACACGGTGCGCGGCGAATATCAAAAGGGTGGCGGCGTTCCTTGCTTGATCGCCATTCATCAAGACGCATCGGGCAATGCCCATGATCTCGCTTTGTCCTACGCTTCAGGCGTCGGTGGCGGTCGTTCCGGCGTTATCGAAACCACGTTCAAGGAAGAATGCGAAACCGACTTGTTCGGCGAACAAGCTGTTCTCTGCGGCGGTTTGGTTGAACTCATTCGCGCTGGTTTCGAAACATTGGTTGAAGGCGGCTATGCCCCTGAGATGGCTTATTTCGAATGCTTGCATGAAGTGAAGCTGATCGTGGACCTGATCTATGAAGGCGGCATTGCCAACATGAACTACTCGATCTCGAACACCGCCGAGTGGGGCGAATACGTGACCGGCCCACGCATCGTAACAGCTGAAACCAAAGCTGAAATGAAGCGTGTGTTGACCGACATTCAAACCGGCAAATTCACCAGAGATGGATGCAGGAATACCGCGCAGGCGCGGCCCGTTTCAAAGCCATCCGCCGCAACAACGACAACCACCAAATTGAAGCTGTGGGTGCCAAGCTGCGCGAAATGATGCCATGGATCGCCAAGAACAAGTTG
>CAVZXJ010000024.1:0-22046 GCA_963779145.1 uncultured Alphaproteobacteria bacterium | reverse complement strand
CTGGCCCCAGAAAGCTTCTGAGAAAGTAGATCATATCGGTGCGCGTGAGGCAGGGCGCGTCTGCATTGCGTTGGTATGATGGTGTATCGATGTTGGACCCGAGCACGGGATAAATTAAAAGTAGGCCTGAAAGTTGAGGCAAACCAAGATCGCGCAAGGTGAGTGCCAATGCCACTGACATTTGTCCGCCCGCACTGTCGCCAGCGGCCAGCAGATGATCTGCATTGACACCGAGATGCACGCCCTGCTCGCGCAACCAGCGCCAGACTTTCAAACTGTCTTCCAACTGCGCGGGGTGTGGGTGTTCAGGAGCAAGCCTGTAATCCATCAGCACAACGACACAGTCTGCTTCGCTGGCCAGTTCAGCACAAATGTCGTCGTGCGTGTCTGGCCCGCCCAACACCCAACCGCCGCCATGGCCGTAGATCACACCGGCTTTAAGACCCGGCGTTTTAGGTGAATAGACCCGGCAGGGCACGCCATTGGCCATATGTTCGGTGACAATTATGTTTGCAGGACGGGGCGCGCGAAAAGCTGCGCACACATTGTTCCACACCTCGCGTTGTTCTGCCAAGGGCAAGAGTTCAGAACCAGCGGGCGTTTTATCGGTAAGCGCCTCGTAAAAACGCAACATGCCGGGATCGATGTCCCGGCATGAGGAATTGTCAGTGGACATGGCTACGATCAGGCCCGGCGGCGATGGCGATCTTGCGCGGGTTGGTAAGCCAATCGTGCATGATATTCGCAATAGGGCGAACCATCCCGGGGGCCATGACCACAGAAGCAGAAATCATCATGCTGCGGATCGCCGATCGGCCATTTGCAGGTTTTGTCGGAGAGATGCAATATCGTGATGCGGCCATCCTTGGAAGATTCCACAAGGCGCAATGGCTTTGGTTCTGGCAAGGGGGCCAGACGTGGATTGGACATAGGCTGCGCATAGCTTTTAAGTGCCGTGTTGCCAGCCGTGGGTGGCATTGACGGACGCGATGGTCCGCGCGGGGCTGACGATTGACCATCAGCCGTGGGCTTGCGTGCTGTGCGCGGTGTTTGCTGGCGCGGCGTGTTAACACGGCCTGCAAGATTCAAACGATGGACCTTGCCGATAACGGCATTGCGGGTCACACCCATGCCCAGCTTTCCTGCAATTTGACTTGCGCTCAGGCCATCAGCCCAGAGCTTTTTAAGTGTCTCTACGCGGTCTTCTGTCCATGGCATTTTTTCGTTGCCAACTGCCGATACATCATTCACGGGTGAATCCCTCCATGTTCACAGGGAATGCCTCTTCCCTGCGTCAAAAACTTTTACGCCATACTTGAAACGCTACATCTCGTAGCTGGTGTGCCTTTCACTACAGCGTGTAGCGCACCAGCAGCAACCATTTGCTTGTCAGTCGGGGGTAGTTTTCCCCAGTTTCCTGCATTCCACCCTTGGTTAATGAAAAGTTAAAGCGTTTTGGGTGACTCTCGTCCATGCGCTGTTTTGACTCAGGTTGAAAAGCCCATCATTGACCAGTGGATAACCACACTTTATAACTTGGATGTTGCGCGCCAGTCTCACTCGACTGGCGTTTTCACTTTTGAAGAGAGGGCTCGAGCCATGATTGCTTCCGTGTTGCCAACCTATAACCGTGCGCCCCAGGCCTTTGTGCGCGGTGAAGGTTGCCGCGTGTTCACGGAAGACGGAGAAGCCTATCTCGATTTCGGCGCTGGTGTTGCGGTTACATCATGTGGCCACGTTCATCCTCATCTTGTTAAAACGCTGACAGAACAGGCGCAGAAAATTTGGCATACGTCCAATCTCTATCGCATGCCGGGGCAAGAAAAACTTGCGGCGCAACTGATTGAGAACACGTTTGCCGACACTGTATTTTTCTGCAACTCAGGCGCTGAAGCTTTGGAATGCAGCATCAAGATGGCGCGGAAATTTCACTTCGCCAATGGTCAACCCGAACGCCAAACCATCATCACCTTTGAAGGTGCTTTCCATGGCCGCACACTGGCGACGATTGCGGCTGGCGGTCAGGAAAAATATCTGGAAGGCTTTGAGCCGCGTATGGGAGGCTTCAAGCAAATTCCCTTTGGCGATCACAAAGCATTAGAGGAAGCAATCACACCAGACGTGGGTGCCATCCTAATCGAGCCAGTGCAAGGTGAAGGCGGCATACGCCCAGTGCCAACACAATGTTTGAAGGGCTTGCGTGATCTATGCGACAAGCATGGTTTGCTGTTGCTGTTGGATGAAGTGCAATGCGGTGTTGGTCGTACCGGCAAATTGTTTGCGCATGAATGGGCTGGGATAGAGCCTGACATTATGGCCGTGGCCAAAGGCATAGGTGGAGGTTTTCCGCTGGGCGCATGCTTGGCTACTGAGAACGCTGCAAAAGGTATGGTGGCTGGCACGCACGGATCAACTTATGGCGGCAACCCTTTAGCGACTGCGGTTGGATCAGCTGTCATCGACATTGTGACCGCTGATGGTTTTTTGGAGAATGTGCAAAAACAAGCGCTGGGTCTCAAACAAAAACTTGCAGCGTTGAAAGATTTGTATCCGGATGTCATCGAGGACATTCGTGGTTCCGGCCTGATGATGGGCATTAAATGCAAGGTACCCAACACCGCATTTGTGGACGCTGTACGCGACGAAAAAATGTTGGTGATTGGTGCAGGTGATAATGTTGTGCGCTTGTTGCCACCTCTCATCATCACCGATGCCGACGTCTCTGAAGCCATGACCAAACTTGAAAAGGCCTGCAAAGCCCTTAAACCGAAAGCGGCCTGACCGATCATGCCAAAACATTTTCTCGATATCCATCAACTGCAAAGTTCTGAACTGCGGGCGATCCTCAATTCTGCCCATGCAATGAAAGCCAAGCGCAAAGGTTTTTCGAAGGGCACAAAGGAAGACGGCCTGCCGCTTGCTGGCAAATCGCTTGCTTTAATATTTGAACGTCCCTCAACCCGCACCCGCGTTTCGTTTGAAATGGCGATGAAACAATTGGGTGGTGAGGTGATTGTGCTCAATTCCGGCGACATGCAATTGGGCCGGGGCGAGACCATTGCTGATACGGCACGGGTTCTCTCGCGCTATGTCGATGGCATTATGTTGCGGGCTGCGTTGCATGATAATCTGAGCCGCTTGGCCAATGCTGCAACGGTGCCAGTTATCAATGGCCTAACCAATCGCACTCACCCTTGTCAGGTGATGGCAGATTTACAAACGTTGGAAGAGCGCAAAGGCGATGTGGCCAAAAACACCATTGCTTGGGTTGGAGACGGCAACAACGTTGCAGCTTCATGGGTGCATGCCATTGGTAAATTGGGCGGTGAATTCCGCTTAGGCTGTCCGGCTGAATTCAGCATGGAAAAACCTGTGATGGATTGGGCCCGAAACAAGGGTGCCAACGTCACGGAAATGACATCGCCAATCGAAGCTGTTGAAGGTGCTGATTGTGTGATCACGGATTCATGGGTGTCTATGCATGATAAAGACTTTGAAGATCGCCACACGCTTTTGGCGCCTTATCAGGTTAATCAAAAACTGATGAACAAGGCAAAGTCCGATGCGATTTTCATGCATTGCCTGCCAGCGCATCGCAATGAAGAAGTAACGGATGCTGTGTTCGACGGGCCACAATCGGTCGTGCTGGATGAAGCCGAAAACCGCATGCATATTCAAAAGGCAATTTTGCTGCATTGCCTTGGGGATCGTTGATCTTGTCTGACGATCTTGTTCTCCCCTTTGAAGTCAAACCACTTGGCATTCGTGGCCGCGTTGTGCGGTTAGGGCCAGTGATTGATGATATTCTATCGCGACATGACTATCCGGAAACAGTTTCGACTTTGCTCGCGCAATCGGTGGCGCTTGCAGCTTTGCTGGGTTCAACGTTGAAGTTTGAAGGTAAGTTCATTCTGCAAACGAAAACCGATGGTCCGGTGTCGATGCTCGTTGCGGATTTTGTTTCGCCCAATGGCATTCGTGGTGTGGCCCGCATGAACAAAACAGCTGTGGGTGATGCCGGGCGTTTGGCTTCGGAAGCGGAATTGATGGGCGAAGGTTATCTTGCCATGACTGTTGACCAAGGCCAGGACATGGAGCGCTATCAAGGCATTGTGCCGTTGGGTGAAGGCACTCTGGCGGATGCGGCTCATACTTATTTTGCGCAATCAGAACAAATCCCGACACGGTTGCATTTGTTTGCTGGACCTGTTCTGCAACGGGGCGACAAGGATGCCCATTGGCGTGCAGGTGCTATTCTCATTCAACATTTGCCGCGCGAAGGTGGCGTTACACCCGTCGCGTTTTCGTCGGGTGATGCGCCGGAAGGTTATGACGATGGCGTTGAAGAGAATGATGATTGGGTGAAGGCGCGGTTGTTGCTTGATACTGTTGAAAGCCATGAACTGCTTGACCCAACTCTATCAGCAGAGGAATTGCTGTATCGGCTTTATCACGAGGATGGCGTTACGGTTTATCCTTCAACTGGATTGGCGCGGCATTGCACGTGTTCACGCGAAACGGTTTCAACCATGATCCAAGGCTTTTCAGCCGATGATCGCGCCGCCATGGTTGAAAGCGACGCGATTAAAGTGGTGTGCGAATTTTGCTCGACACCTTATGTGTTCAAACCTTCTGAATTTGCCTAACAGGTTGCAGTGGCGTCCAAAGTTTGTCTGTGGTGACAACAGTTTTGCCGACAGGAAACAGTGAGGCGACGGCGAGCTTTACATGTTGCCAAGCAAAGGGAATGCCGATGATGGTGACGGCATAGGCAATGGCTGCACCAATGTGCATCAACGCCAACCACCAGCCTGCGAGCACAAACCAGATGACATTGCCCAACGTGCCAAGAGCACCCGTGCCCAAGTCTTCGCGGCCATAGAGTGTATCGCGCGAAACGATGTCATAGCCGAAGGGCCAGAATGAAAAACGCGCCAACATAAAGCAAGAACGCGCCCACGGCAGACCGACGATCGTGATGGCCATGATGACGCCGGCGAGTACCCACGCGAGGCCAGCCAAAACACCACCGGTGATGAACCAGAGCACATTCAGAATGAATAGAATAAGTGGCATGGTTTTTTCCTCTTCTAACGTTCGTTAGATGGTGATGCTGTGTTGAATTTTCAATGTTTGGGTTGGTGAGTTGGGGGCTGGTATTGAGTCCGTAGTCCCTCATCCGGCCTTCGGCCACCTTCTCCCGTTAGAAGTACGGGAGAAGGCAAATGTCATCAGCCCTCTCCCGCGTTTTGTGCGGGAGAGGGTGCCCGAAGGGCGGGTGAGGGCAAGCGGCAAGATGCTTTACGGCGGCCAGTGAAAATAAAACGGAGGGAAAGTTTCTCTTCCGGCTTCAAGCCCGTTCGAACGTTTTTGTTTTGTGGTTGTGTTTGCGCGTTGGCCTAAAGCCCTATGCAGAAACGCAGCGATTTGTGCCGAAATTTGTGAATGATCCATAGTTCCGTATCTTTTCAATACGGCAATCACCCAGGGTTCGCTCTTGCAGAGGCGCATGCTTTCGCAGCGCGGGTTGCTCGGCCTCAAGTGCGCTGGAGTCGTTATTGCTCCAGGGTCTTGCCCTCGGCTCCCGGGAACACTCGCTACTTCAACGAACATCCGCAGGCGCTGCACATGGTTCTGGCAGATTTGATAAGTTAGCAATTCTGATCCCTCCTTCCAAAACCATCGCAAGCACAAATGGAACATAACAGGAACTCTGTCAAGGGGGTTAGGAAATTATTTTTCTGTTTTCATTCCCGCTCGATCAATGGCGGGCATGAGTCTCTATGTTCAACAACACTTTTCGGCAAGGCGACGCAGAAACACTTCGCACTTCCGCAGTTCAGAAATGGCAATGAATTCATCGGCTTTGTGGGCTTGTTCGATGGAGCCAGGGCCGCAAACTACGGCGGGAATGCCCGCTTGCTGAAAAAGCCCTGCTTCGGTGCAATAGGACACTGTATGGGTTGAATTGGTGTGGCTGCAATGCAGCGCCAATTGCTCGGCGGGTGAGTCTTTTTCGGCGGCCAAGCCCGGCACTGAATTGGCCTGTTCCACCATGATGCCTGCGTTGGGCGAGACGGCTTTCATGGCCGGTTCAAGCTTGCGGGCCAGAGCATTCACGCGCGCCGGCACATAAGTGTCGTCAAAACCCGGCAACAGTCGCGTTTCCCAATTGAAGCTACAGGTTTTGGGCACAATGTTATTGGCCGTACCACCTGATATGACGCCAATGTGGACTGTTGAATAAGGCGGATTAAAGCGGCCTGTGGGGTCTCCCATGGCGATCAAATCATCACGGATGGCGCTGATCTCATGGATGATTTCGCCCGCCACCATGATGGCATTCACACCTTGATCAATGAGGGCGGAATGGGACTCGTGTCCCGTTACTTCGGTTGAAAAACGCACGGCACTTTTATGGCCATTCACCACCTGCATTGACGTTGGTTCACCAATGATGGCGGCGGATGGTTTCTTGGTGCTGTGCTTCAAATAGTCCACCAGTGGCCTGACACCTTTGCAGCCCACTTCTTCATCACAGGAAAAGGCCAAATGGATGGGCACGCGCAAATCGAGTTTCAAAAATTCAGGCACGAGCGACAACACAACGGCGATGAAGCCTTTCATATCTGCCGTGCCACGGCCAAAGAGATGGGCGTCTTTCTCAACCAGCTTAAAGGGGTCTGTTGACCAGTCCTGTCCATCCACCGGCACCACATCGGTGTGGCCCGACAGCACAATGCCGCCAGCAACATCGGGGCCTATGGTGGCGAACAAGTTGGTTTTGCTCCCCGCCTCATAATCAATGCGAAGGTGCGGTACATTGAATTGATCGAGATATTTTTCGACCCAAGCAATCAAGGGAATGTTGCTATTGCGGCTGGTCGTATCAAACGCAATCAGCGCTGCGAGAATTTGTTCTGCGGTCATGTTCAATTCAAACTGTGGCGGTCATGGGGGCTATCAAGGGAGAAGGCCGGAATGGCAACATCAAACTGCCGCCCGTGCGACGAGATCATGCCATAACTTCCCTCCATCAAGCCCGATGGTGTGGTGAGTGGGCAACCAGACGTATATTCAAAGCTCTGGCCGGGTTGCAGAGTTGGTTGTTCTCCAACAACACCATCTCCGCGCACATCTTGTCTGCGGCCGAAACCATCGGTGATAATCCAATGGCGCGTCAACAATGTCACCGTTTCAGACCCGAGGTTTTCAACGCCAATGGTATAGGCCCAGACAAATTTCTGGTTCTCCGGCTCCGATTGATTTTCAAGAAATGACGGTTTGACGGTGACGCGGATATGGTTCGTGATGGTTTCATACATCGCTCCAATTTAGTCATTCCACGGCAGTTTTCCACTGCCAACTTTACGGGCTTGCGAAGGCCAGCGCCACAGACCAAAAGAGCAGCCATGACCAGCCAAATACAGGGTATTTTGCCCGCTTCCGCCATTGCCCGCCTGTGCAACGACCGTGTGATCCGTTTGGAGCGGCCGGTTGATGATGACCAGATTCAGCCCGCCAGCTTGGACTTGCGCCTTGGTGCCAAAGCGTACCGGGTGCGTGCCTCGTTCCTGCCGGGGCTTCGCTACACCGTGATGGAAAAGCTGAAAGACATTTCCCTTCACGAAATTGATTTGCGTGACGGTGCGGTTTTGGAAACGGGCTGCGTTTATATTGTGCCGTTGATGGAAAGCTTGTCATTGCCCAAGGGACTTTCGGCGGCTGCCAACCCTAAAAGTTCCACAGGGCGACTTGATATTTTCACGCGCGTCATTGCTGATCATGCGCAGGAATTTGACAAGGTGCCGGAAGCCTATGATGGCCCGCTCTATGCCGAAATTTCACCCCGCACTTTTCCAATTTTAGCGCGGCAAGGTTCGCGGCTTTCGCAAATTCGGTTTCGTTGGGGCGCACCTACGGCGAGCGATGCATTGATTCATGAATTGCATGCGCGTGAACCGCTGATCACAACGGGTGAAGTGAACATCGACGGTGGCTTGGCGTTGAGTGTTGATCTGATGGCCATGCAAAAAGATGCACCTGTGGGTTTTCGCGCCAAGCGGCATTCGGCATTGGTTGATGTGGACAAAAAAGGTGCGCTGGAAGTTCTGGATTATTGGGAACCAATTTGGCGGCAGGGTTCGCTAATTTTGGATCCGGATCAGTTTTACATTCTGGCGTCAAAAGAAGCCGTGCGTGTGCCCCCTACTCACGCCGCAGAAATGGTGCCGTTCAACCCACTGGTTGGTGAGTTCCGCGTGCACTATGCGGGCTTCTTTGATCCCGGGCTTTGGACATTCATCGGGTCAAGGCGAAGGTGCACGCGGTGTTCTTGAAGTGCGCTCCCATGAAGTGCCATTTATTTTGGAAGACGGGCAGATTATTGGTCGATTGGTTTATGAGCCGCTCACCGAAACGCCCGACAAGGTTTATGGCCAAGTGGGTTCCAATTACCAGAAGCAGGGCTTGAAACTGTCGAAACATTTCAAGCCCTTTATTGCAGGATCGAAGTAACTTTTTTACGCGCAAATGCTTATCGCAAAAGTCTGCAACTTTTGCGGCATGTGCGCTTACTTCGGCAGCGAAACAGCTGATGTTGCGTGAATGACACCGTTCTTGGATACGATATCAGCGACAACAACCTGTGCTGCTCCGCCTGATTGATCGTAGATCCAAACGCCGGATTTACGCAGTTCAAAGGTCAGCGGTGCGCCAGACAATGTCGTGAGATTGAAGCGCTTCTTACCATTCTTGGTGTGCTTGACGATGTCGGCGGCGGAGTAGTTTCCAGAGACGACATGTGACGTCAATATTTTGACCAACGCGTCTTTACTTTCTGGCTTCACCAGGGTTTCCACTGTTCCTGCTGGCAGCTTGCCAAATGCATCATTGGTGGGTGCAAATACTGTAAATGGGCCAGCACCTGATAACGCATCACCGAGGCCCGCTGCCGTCACAGCGGCAACCAAAGTGGTATGATCTTTTGACGCGATTGCATTTTCGACAATGTTTTTATCGGCCATTTGCGCTTGAGAAACTGACGATAAGGTCAAGACTGCGGTTGCGGCCACGAGGGCACGCATGGTATTTTTAAATGTCATTTTGAATACTCCGAAGATTCACCAACCACTTGCTGGTGATGTGGATGGCTACGTCGATTGCGAGATTTCCGGATGATTAAATTTCAGAAATGTTTGTTCACGTATCTGTGAACAACAGACTTGACGATGTGTCGTTATCTCGTTCAAGTTTGTTTGAATTATGCGGGTGTAGTTCAATGGTAGAACGGCAGCTTCCCAAGCTGCATACGAGGGTTCGATTCCCTTCACCCGCTCCAAAATCCTGAAGCGATTGCAGCTGGTTGCCGGTCTACCGTTGAACTCGCGTTCCCCACGTTCCTCATGACGTTCCCTATTCGCGTTCTAGCTTCGTACGATGGGCCAATCGCTGCGTTGCGACCGTCCGACTTTTACCGATTGCACCGCGCGAATAGCGGGCTGTCGTTGAGGCTTGCGTGTGACCAACGGCACCACGGATGATGTCGAGATCAACACCTGCATCTTCTGCCTCTGTGATTGCACCTGCACGCGCATCCATGTTCCAAATATTGTCCGGAATTCCGGCTGCGCGAGCAACACCACGCCATTCACGGGCGTAACCGTGAGCCGCGTAAGGCAGACCACTGTTCTCATCGATGATGAATGGTCCAACCCTTTGGTCAACCGGTACGTGCTGCAAGAGACTTAGGGTCAGCGGGCAGAGTTTCAAATCGTGCGAGACCACTGCGCCTGTTTTTGTCGTGACCTTTGAAATAATAAGGTCCGTACCAAAGTCGGACCACGTAAGGCCGTTCACCCAGCGGCGGTTATTCAGAATGATGCCACTGGCTTCATCTTCGGCCATTGGCTCCCATTCGCCGATGACATCCTTCTGCCGCATGCCAGTCTCGAATTGCAGTGCAGTGCCGAGCGCCAAAGATTGTCGGTTTGATTTGATCGCTTCGGCAATGAACGCCCGAACATGACCGAAGTTCAAAACGGTTCTTCGCCGTGGCGCGGCTTTGAACTGCGCTTGCTCAAGGATTTCATGAACACGCTTGCAGCCTTGCAGTTCGGCCATAATGCCATAAGAGAACAGACGTCGCAGCATGCGGATCAAGTTGTGTGCTTTGGTGATCCGTTCTGGTTGACCCTCTGTTTTCGGCTTCTTGGCTTCTGCATACCAACGATGAAAGTCTTCCAGCTTGATGGCATGCACGGCTCGTTCGCCAAGTGCGCGGTCAATCTTCACCAGTATTTCATCGTAAGTGCGTCGCGTGTTCCACTTCACCGTTTGATAAGGACTGGCGGAATCGAGTTGATAGCGCCGCACCAAGCCTCGCAGAGTTCCATCAAAGCGCAATACGTCGCGCTCCTTGCCGCTTGACCATTCCAGCATCTCGGCTTGAAGGCGCTGGCAGGCTTCTTCGATCAGCGGGCGAGATGAAGGGTCCAGCAAGTCGAATGACAACCGGACTGTTTCTGGCTCATAGCCGTTTGTCACAAGGTCTGTTCGAGCACACCAATAGAGGCGCTGGGTGCCATCTTTATTGAGCCTGATTTTAAGACCTGGCGCATTGAGTTTGGGTTTTTCAAAGTGCATCGCAATTTTCCTTTCCATCTGGTTGATGCACCTCGATGCTACTCAGTCCGTACCGCCTGTGCCAGTACGCTTGAACGGCAGGCCAGTATCGACCCCCCATCAGCGGGTCGATGCGTGGCAATCCGTGACGTTCAAGCACGACTGCCTTCGCAGGCCATTCCAGCGGGTTCTGACTCAAGCGTCTCGCAATCTCCGATTCATTCGGAAAAAGCCCTCTGGCTTGATCAGTGTTTTTCTGCCGACTCCTGCTCTGAATTTTTGTGGTGGTCATGGGCGCAATTCCAAGAAACGCAAATGGTTCTGCTGGAACTGAATCTGGTTGCTTCGCGTGAGAACGCCAATTGGGAAACGCGGGTAAAGCTGGGAAGGTGAGTGGTTTCGATTGAGTCATCAGACATCTCCATCGCTCGTGTTTGAGTTTTGATCGTCGCCACCTCCCTTTCGCAACTGAACCCAGCGAGCGGGGTGGGTGGCAAGAGCGACTGACAGGCCCGCTGATGGAGGCGGGCTGCACCGCAGGCCGTAGCAACGCGAAGGACTGCGCGGCTGTCGGATTGCACTTCTGTAGTCGGCACTTGAGCACTTGCGCAGTTGCAGCCCGCCGCAGCGGGCCTAGGAGGGAGCGACCGCCCACCTCGCGAGCGATGAGTGACTTTCCGTTTTATGTCTTGAGTGCTGGGTCCGACACAGGCGGTTTTGCGCCGTCTGGAAGTGGCCCGTTTAACTTGGGACTGTGGCTTGCGAGCTGGTCGATGATTTCATTTGCAAATGTTGTTGTGCTTGCGAGCCGCCTGCCGAGTTGTTCAATGAAGCGCTGGAAGCGCTGTTGGCCAATCGCCTGTGCGGCCTGTTGCTCTGAGGGTGGCAACGGAAGCGAAGTGATCAGGTAGTGCCGGATGAACAGTCCTAGACTCTCGATGACGATCTGCTGGTGGCGATTGATCACGCCAACATCGCGCGTCAATCTGTCGAGGCGGCGCGGCATTGCAGTGTTCAGCTGGTCCTCAGTTTTCGGATTGAGCAACTGCGAGAGTGCTGTTTCAGTCAGCTTTGATTTGTTCTTTGTCCTGTCCTTGCAGGCGAAATCGAGTTGCTCGGCCACGATGCGCGATACATAGACGGTGAGCTTGATCTTCGGCTCCTGATGGCGCTTCATCGGATTTGGTTTCCATTGGTTCACGCCTCAAGATCGTGCCATTCCAGCCTTCGCTCAATTGGGAAAGGAGAGAAATGCGCGGGAAAGTGTTAGATGCCAAGCCCTCTGCGCGGACCCAACTCCCACTGAATACCTTGTGCTGATGCATTCCCGGTGATTTCTTTGCCGCGCATAGGCTCCATGTCCGGTCGCCAGGGCACAAGAGTGAACTCCTGCGACTTCTGGATGATCGCGTATTTGCCTGACGCAAGGGTAATGGATTTTGAGAATGTGCCGCTGATCTGCTCACCTTCCAGAGGTGAGTAGTGCGCCAAACCATGCTCCTTCGAGAAGGCCCGTGTCGCATGATCGTATTCGCGGCGGCGGAGGGTTTCGAGCAGCTTGGGGCTAGGCTTAGAACTGTCCTTGCCCATTGAGCTGTCCTATCCCTTGCGAAATCAGCCATTGCCGCCGCCGATTGAGGGCCGTCTTGGCTTCCACTCCAAAACCTTGATCCGCCATGGGCGTCGGTGTCTTGGCAAGAATCACCTTGTCGAGCCAAGTGACGCCTTCCGATTGGGCCAACTTCTCGAATGAAAGGTATGACTGGATGCGAAGCCTTGTGCGCAACTTAGCGTCGTCTTGTGACCTTGCCGCTTCGATTGAAACGATCATGCTCTTTTCCGGCAGCGCCTCGGGCCTGACCCTGCCGATGTCGGCGTAATGCACCCTGCCATCAACACCATCAACAACGACAAAGTGCCGGTCGCTGATCTCGTCGGTGAGGCCAAGGGCTGCCACTTTGCCCTGAACCGGCTTTGATCCATCCTCGGCACGGAAAATGGCAAAGCTGCCAGCCGGACGGTCAAGACCTGCCTGTTTCATGGCACGGTGCATCGTGGCGATAATGTCGCTGTGCTTGCCGAGACTGCGAAGCTTCCGTTCCAGCGCAGGATCAATCTGCCAGACACCCGTCTGCCTTTCCACAACAAGCCCGAGGTCAGACAGGTTCCTCAGTCTCCGCATATGCGCTGTATAGGTTTCAGGTTCTTGGGGCGGCAAGCTGCTGATGGTGAGATAGCCTTGATCGACATGTTTCAGGATGGACCGATCCAGTTGCGTAAACCTATCGGCGCCAACTTCACGCGCCAGTTTCAACTGTTGTTCGAACTCGTCTTCAGGACCGAGTTCCAGAGTCAGAAGTTGACTTGCGCGTTGTCTGATCCCGTGGGTGACATAATCGCGCGCCATGATCAGGTCATGGCCCTGATCGTCTTTCCCCCGGATCACGACATGGGCATGGGGGCGGCCGGTGTTGTGGTGATCGACGGCGACCCAGTCTAGCTTTGTCTCAAGATCGCCTTCCATCTGCTGCATCAGGTCGCGGACGAAGGGCCTGAGGTCCTGCAACTGGTCACCATCATCCGGCGAAACGATGATCCGGAATTGGTGTCGGTCGCCATCGCACCGCTCAGTGAACTCAACCCCGTCGACCTCATCAACATCAGGTCCATAGAGCTTGCCCGGCTCGCCAGACCTGTCCACGCCATCGCGCTGGATGTAGCGCATGTGGGCGCGGGGTGCAGCAAGGTTCCCAGCTTGCAGCTTGGCAATGCGAACTTTGATGACAGCCCGCCGACTGCCGCCCCGCATCAGCCCTGCCGAAGCCAGCGTCCCCCAGACCGCACCCCGTCCGATGCGCTGGCCTGTGAAAGACGACTTGCTCTTGGTTTTGAAGCCACTCTTGTAGGCGACGTCGAGCACCTGCCGGACAAATGGTTTAGGCTTTGCAGACTTCTTGTGACCGATCTTTCCAAGCCGGGGCTGAAACTCTTTCTCCGACATGACTGCACACTCTCAAAGCGCGTCTCACCCTGTCAGATGTATAGTGTCTGCCAATCTCGCAAGGTACAGCATATAAATCGCAATAGGATCAGCGGCTTCAGAGATATCACAGGTATGATGACGGTATCAGCTGAGAAATTGACGGCAATCAAACTGAAGCGATGTCAACGACTTGCACCACGAAATCACAGACCTGACGGCACTGCTTTAATCCTGCTTTCCTTTCCCCTACTGATCCGTATGCTGAGGAATTCTGGGAAGTTCAGAAGCGACCACTGACGCAAATCACAGTTCTTAAAAGTTCTTACAGTGCAGTTGAATAAATTCAACTTCGAAACAATCGTTCAGCAGCATTCGAAATCTAACGATGTCAATACAGTGTTGAACCCAAGGCAGGACATTTTCTTGTTCTGAAATGCGAAAATTCAATGGGATTTTGACTACTGTTCAGCGCTCCAGAATTGAGTTGGCGAGTTAAAATTCGTTGTTATAACAGCGAAATTTTCTGTAACACGCGCACTGATTTTTTTGATTTAGCAGGTTCGTGTTGGTTGATATTGGTAATACAGCATCAGTCAGATTATAAGTATTGCTTGCCTGAATCACATCAGAAAGTGGAAACAAAAATATTGAACTCGCTTAAGATTTAACCCGCAAGCTTCTCATTCAGGCTCCTGATCCGGCGCGCCATCGTGCGCATGACACGCAGTGAAAAAAGCGGAACCTTGGAAACAAGCTCCAAAAACTTTTTCTCGTCCACGGGTACGGCCACCACTGCTGTGAGCGCGCGAACATCAGCACTTCTATCTTGTGTATCGATCAATGCCATCTCGCCCACAATGTCGCCGGCAGTGATTTTGAAAACGCTGCTTCCCGCAAGAGTTACTTCGACCTCTCCTGACTTGATGAGAAACATGTGAGTTCCAGCGGTGCCTTTGAACAGCAGATCCTCTCCCGCAGCAAATTGCATCTCGGAAAGTTCGATGCCTTTGAA
This sequence comes from uncultured Alphaproteobacteria bacterium, assembly GCA_963779145.1. Classification (GTDB taxonomy): domain Bacteria; phylum Pseudomonadota; class Alphaproteobacteria; order Rhizobiales; family Aestuariivirgaceae; genus Aestuariivirga. The sequence continues at coordinate 7,428 of CAVZXJ010000024.1, read as the reverse complement.
CAATGCGAAGTTGATTGGTCGATTTGAGTTAAGCGTCATCCCGTTTCCAATAAGTTCAATATCAGCGATAGAATCTAGCGCGAGCCATGCTTCTCTAAACGAAACAAAAATCTGTTCCATCGCCCGAAAGGGAGATACGCGGATGACTTCAAAAACAATGCCAGTTCTGAAATACACGTTCCCCCGATGGGCTGTGCTGTTTACCTTAGTCTGTATCCCATACGGCATATAAACGCATGAAAATACGCGTTTTTATGAATTCTCGATGAACTTTTCATTCAACACAGGTTCGTGCGGCCTGCGTTATCTTTGCTTCACACTCGAACGAAGCAACATAAGGGAAGAACGCAAATGGTATTATTTAAACACACTGAACACTCATTCTTAGCATCTGGACGCGAGAACAATCAGCCTGTCGTTTTTGGTAAAGCAAAGGCTTTTCTTAAAACATACGAGCAAGAACGGGCTGAGCGCGAAGCCGCCATGCGCGCGCAAGAAATTGAAGACGCGCGGCGCGAGGCCGAATTCTGGGCTGGTCGTGGTGCGCATACTCAGCCAATCAGACTTTAAAAATTCTCATCATTGATTTTTCGCCCGCATTCGATCGGGGGTGAAGAAGCGTGCCTTTGTTGTGTAAGCTGTCCCCCACAGCGCAACGAGGGCACGTCTACGTTTGTTTGTACCATCACGCGCGAACATCGCCGCTGCGATCATCAAAGATGCTATTCACAGACATGCTTTCCAGAGCTTTAACAGACTGGCCACAGGGCCGATGCGGTAACCATAATTCATCCCCCGAACGGTATATAAATATCTGAAATCGTTCATTCTTATGAACTCCACATGAACGCGTGGTTCAGTCAGGATTAAACACCGTCATGCGATGATGGCGTAACGCTGGTCATGGTGATCAGGCAACACGAGGAAAACAATCATGTCTAATTTTAAGTCGAAATTCAAACACTGTTTGTTGGTTGCAACCTTTGCACCAATGGTAGTCTTAACACTTTCGCCAAGTGTCATGGCGGAAAAAAAGACCGTAAATGCTTACCCGGCGAACGGAATGAACGCGAGTTACTTTGCATCAAGTTGCAATTCTGTTGAAGGTAACACTGGTACGCTCAGCGGTGACAAAGTCAGCTGCGGCAACAAGCATTCAACGGTTAATTGCGATGTTGAAAACAACACGACAAAGAATTGTACAGAGACTTTTCCAAAAGGGCGGCCTAGACCCAAAAAGTTCAACACGGCTGGTGGTGAAGGACATTCCAATGTCGGCAATGGCAATGCTACCGGCGGCGGCACGGACGATGAAAACGGAAATACGGGTGACAGCAACCCAGGCGGCGGTCGTCCTGATTCCGCTGGAGGTGTTGGTGCTGGCGGTTCGCCGGGTTCTGTTTCTAGCGGCAACGACAACTCCGGCAACGGCGGCATCAACTGATCGCGGGAGGCAAAAATGAAAATATCACTTGGACTATCGCGATTCTCAAATTGTGTGGCGACGGTCTTTCTGTTTGCAACACTCACACTGTCCATGTTTTCGCTGTTTGATCGTGCTGAGGCACGAACATTTTCTCCGCAAGTTTCAGATAAGGCGATGACTGACTGCCAATTGGCGAGTGACGCTGAAAGGGCAGAAAACGATAAAGTTTACGCTTGTTGCTCTAAAAAGACGGGCACTTGCGTAATCTGCCCCAAGATCAAACTTGGTGATGCACCGCCAATGTGTGAAATCCGGAATTATAGATCTGGCAACCCACTCGGCAATCGACCACCGCGCGCTGGCAATGGAGGTAATAGTGGACAAGGATCAGTCAATCCTGACGGCAATCGTCCACCCAATGCTGGCGGCGGAAATGACAATCCCAACAATGGCGCTGACCCAGGCGGCGGTCGACCTGATTCAGCTGGTGGAGCTGGTATGGGTGCTGATTCCGTAACAGGCAATACTGGAAATGGCGGCATCAACTGATCGAGGGGGAAACCTCAGGTGTGGTGCTCTTACCTAGCCGCCCCCACACCTGAGGCCTTCGAGAACCCGCAAGCTTCACCCAGCTTGCGGGTTTTTCATTTCATCACGGCAGGTTGGTTGGGGGATAAGGCGAATGCCTCGATCCATCCCCCGAATGGGATATAAAACGTTGAATTTAAACAATTTTATGAACGCAAAATGAATGCCTGCTTCAGCGTCGCTTCAGGCGAGATGACTTAGGTTAAGTGCAACACAGGCAAACAAACTTGGTTCCAAGGAGTAGAAAGCATCATGTTTAATTTCCTACGCATGACAAAAATACTGGCGGGTGCCGGGCTTGCTTTAATGGTTACAACATTCGAAGCCCAAGCGTTCTCCTGCTCATCACATCGATCGGGGTGCGTGCGTCTTGCAAAGTCATTTCCACAATTTAGAGCTTATTGTACGCGTGGCGGCGGGCACATATCGGTAACGTCTGAAGGCACGAAATGTACCTACCCGAATGGCACCAGCCTAACTTGTCGCCGCAATCCTACGAAACTGGGCGGAGGACTTGTTTGCATTCGGCGCTATCCAACGCCACCTCCACAAATGCCACCGCGGCCACAACGTCCTCAAAACCCCCGACCGAGCCATGAAGGCGGCCAGGTTGGCAATGGAGGCGAGTCCGTTAATCCCGATACACGCCCACCATCGGCAGGCGGTGTTGGTGCTGGTGGTGCAGCAGGCAGTGTTGACGGCAATACAGGCAATGGCGGCATCAACTGACGATATAAGCGCGCCACATATCCCAAACGGGATATGAAATTTGTCCAATAAACGATATGTTGCCGCCGCCGCTTGCGGTGGGGCAACACACCCCGGGGAAATGAAACGATGAAAATAATCGACGAACTTGTGCCGCAGTATTATGATGCTGTGATTGACCCGAAAGGCTGGAGCGGCGCAGTGGCCGGAACAGGCGCCACTTTTGGCGCATGGCTGAGCACACTTTCCGTTCTTGATTCAGTCAATCGCAAAACCCACTTTGCTGTTTGCGACGGACCGACCGAATACACCAATGAACTTATTGAAAAGGTTGCGGCCAAGCTGCCCTATTATGGCGTTTTGCATAAATTAGAATTGGAAACCCCAACTGTCATGGAAGACATCTACAAGCTTTATGGACCCGGTGGCCGCGAGGCGCAGTATGAGGGTGAATATGGTGAATGGGTGAAGCGCACCAATTTCCAAGATTGTCTTGCTGTTGTCGTCACACGGCGCGGCAGCTTGCATGGGTTGCTGCATCTTACCATGAATATGGAAAGACCACCCATTCAGCGTGAAGACCACATTGAGATTGCGCGACTGGCCCCGCATGTGCGCCGTGCCGTGACGATTTCAGACCTGTTTGGATTTCGGCAGGCGGTGGGAGATTTTTTATCAACACTGTTGGATCAATTGAATGTGTCGGTGCTGGTGGTCGATTCAACTTTGCGCATTGTGCACGCCAATGCCAAGGCGCAACGTGACTTGGAGACAGCCGATCATATTGAAAGCAAGGGCGGCAAGCTGACCTTCAAAAGCACCTATGCCGAAGCCGCGATTGCGGATGCTGTGACAACAGGACAACGCAGCGAAGTGGCCCTGGCCGGGCGCGGCATTGATGTGCCATTGGCGCAAGTGTCTCACCCGGCTGTGGCCCATGTGCTGCCGCTTGCGTCACGCGACAAGCGCCCTTCAGCGAAGTCTGTGGCGGCCATTTTCATCGCCGAGCCCAATACCGTCGCCATGCCAACAATCGAAGCCGTTGCCAATCTCTTTGGACTGACACGGGCCGAACGCAATGTGATGCAACAAGTGGCAGGTGGTCTTGGTCGGGCTGAAATTGCTGCAGCCAATTGTGTGAAAGATGGCACGGTGAAAGCCCAGCTCAATTCCATCTTTGAAAAAACAGGGGTTTCCAGCCAGCGCGCGTTGGAACAATTGGTGCGAGACTTGGCCCCGCCGCTGTTACGGAAGTAAAGTGGCTACTTGCCAAAAGTGTGCGTGCTTTTGGTCACAGTTTGTAAATGCTTTTCTGCACTCCTGATTCTGTCTTTGAAATTAATAACTTAGAAATAAATTAATTGTCCCGCCGTCTCCCGTTCGGTCGATGACCCGAGTGTGCTTTCCCTTTTATCATTCCCCGATTGAAGAGAGATTCTGTGGGATTTGAAAATGATGGGCAATGTGAAACTACTCCGTATACGGCGCAATCGTTTGCGACTTGTGGCATCAACGGCACTAGCCTTTGGTGTGTTAGCTGCCGTTGCGCCCAGCGCCTTTGCGGCTTGTGCTGTAGTGGTGGGCGTCAGCGTCACATGCAACACAACCACGACAACCGACACCACGTTTAACCCGGCTGTTAACCCGTCCAACGCCCGCGATTACCAATTGAACGCACTTGTGCCCTTGGACTTTAGTGTGGATGCTGGTGCCGTAGTCGATGGTTTTGGTCTGTCCTTCCGAAATGCCGGAGCCGGTGGCATCCGTGTCGTCAACGATGGCACTATTCAAGTGAATGCCGGAAACACACCATCAGCAGGGGGTGGTGCTGCGGTTGAGCTGAGCAGCTCTGCCGCCGGGAGTGCGCAAGTGAGTTATTTCGGTGGCGCTGGCACAAGTGTTGTAAATAATGGCAACGGAAGAGGAATTAGTGCAGCGAACAACGGCGCTTTGAGTGTTTCTTCAAACGGCACCGTGACAAGCATGAATAGCACCGGCATCTTTGCATCGGTCAATTCAGCGAATAATGCCCATACTTTGACCGTCACAAGCAACGGCGACATTCGCGCAGCTTTAACAGGTATTTCTGCGCAACGTGATAATGGCGATGGCGCCTTGACCATCAACAGCGCCGGAACCATTGGCAGTTCGGGTGCGCCGGGAACGTTTAATGTTGGCATCACTGCCGCTACAAATTCCTCAGCCGATATCGCCATCAATGTGTCAGCCGACATCGGTTCAGCTACTGACCGCGCGGAATTCAATGGCATTGTCGCTACGAAAATTGATCCTACTGCTGATGGCACCATTAGTGTTGATCTGACGAATGCCAATGTCTTCACCGCCAGAGGAACTTATGTCGTCGGGGGTGGCGAAGGTGCCATAAAGCTACGCAACCGAGGCGTGGGCGACGTGGTCTTGCAATTGAAGGGCACCAGCACAGTCGACTCATTGGGCACCGCCGGGATTGGTGTATTTGCCGACGACGGCGATATTGATATTTCCAGCGATGGTGCTGGCAACTCTGTAGCAGGTGACTACTTCGGCGTTTCTGCTGATGTGACAGGCACAGGCGGCATATCTATCGCTGGCATGACCATCACAGGCGGCGACACGGGACTTAATGCATCCATTCGCGGGGCGACCACAACGGGCATCAATGTGATGGGTGCTGGTGACATTACCGCTGGCACGAATAATGCTGTCAATCTCTATGTATTGAATGCCGCCGCCACTGGCGACATTCTCTACAACCGAACTGGAAATATTTCTGCCAATGGCTTTGGAATCAATGCAGCGAATGCTGGAAGCGGGAACATCGAAATCACACACGACGGGGATATTACGAGCCTCATTTCCGATGGTATTTATTCATCAGCATGGGGCAACACGCGCGTCGTTTTCGCCAATGACCACACGATTAGCGCCGTCACTGGAATCAATGTGCAGCAAAATGGAGGGGCGACCACCGAGGCACTTATTGAAAATGCTGGAACGATCAATGCGTTAGGTAATGGCATTCGACATCGAGGAATTGGCAATGTCGAGATCAAGAATTTTGGCAATGTGAACAGCAATAACAGTGCAATCTACGTGGAGAATACCACGCAAACTGCGACAGTGTTCAATGCTGGAATCCTGAACGGAGCTGTCAATCTTTTGACCAGCGATGTGGCTACATCCAACTTTAACAATGTTGGGGAGTGGAACACCTTGGCCCGCTCCTCGCTGATCTCCGGTTCTCTCAACAACCAAGGCATCATCAATGCGGCTGAGGGAACGGTAATCCCCAGCGCCATCCGCGTGCTCGGCGACTATAACGGCACTGGCGGAACATTGATGCTGGATGCGTTTCTTGCTGGTCCGGGGTCGCTTGCTGATGTGTTGACTGTGGATGGCAATACATCCGGCAGCACAAACATTATGATCAACGACACGAACATTGGCATGGGCGCTTACAATCCCGATGGCATTGCGCTGGTTCAAGTGGGCGGCACGACGGCTGCAACACATTTCACTTTGGCAGGCGGCACCATCCACAAGGGTGTGTTTGATTATAATCTGGTGCTGGATGCAGCAACCAACACCCATGAACTTATCACTTTACAAAACGCCGCTGCCTTGGCACCGGGCAGCATTCTTACGGGTGCAGAAAACATCTGGCAGGATGTGGCTGACGCTTGGTCCGCCCGTCAGGATAACCTACGCGACGATGTGTTGCGGGGAAGTACCGTGACGGCTGTTGCTGACCCACCACTTGCAGAAGCTAAACCTAGCATGTTCTGGATGGCAGGTTTAGGTGGCTGGGACAAACGCGATGCCCGTGGAACTGATCTCGCCTTTGATCAAAGCATCTATGGCATTGTCGGTGGTGCTGATTTTGGAACCCAGCTCTCAGACGCCACCACGCTGCTTTACGGTGTGCAGGGCGGCTATGTCATGTCCAATCTCTCGATTGATGACAGCTATAACTCCAAAGCCGACTTGAGCGGCGGCACGGCAGGTGCCTATGCGAGCCTGTTGAGCCAAGGCTTCTTCGCCAACGCGCTCGTATCAGCGGATTTCTTGGGTGCCGATATCAACGTCAATGGCGCAACCGCTTCAACCAACAGCAACACGTTTGGTTTGCGTGTTGATTCTGGCTATCGTGCGGAACTCAACAATGGCTTCTTTGCCGAGCCCATGCTGTCGGCCAGCTTCGCCCGCACCAACATGGACTCCTTCTCGGTAGCTGGCGTCAACTATGATCCCGACGATGCAACCCAAGCCATGCTGGGCGGCGGTGCACGTCTGGGCTTTGCAAACCAAGGCTTGAATGCTTCGGTCACGGGACGTGTGTGGAATGAGTTCACAAGCGACAACACATTCTATGCCACCCCCGTTGGCCCGGGCTTCACAGTCACCGATGGCGGCATGTTCAATGGCGTGTTCGGCGAAGTGGATGGCAAGTTGGCCTATGACTTCACCGACAGCAGCAACATCTTTGCTGACCTGCGCGTGCGCTTCGATGACGAAGCCACAGCCGTTTCTGCCAAAGCCGGTTTCAGTTTCAAATGGTAGAGCCAACAAACACCTTTGGCGCTATTTGATTTGTGTAGATTTCGCAGAATTTCGGCTTCTCAATTCGCAACCGTGATTTTCTTGTAACTCCAAACAGGCCATAGTGAGAGGAACGTGGACAAACAATTTCAACGGTTTGCCTAAGC
>CAVZXJ010000023.1:0-133741 GCA_963779145.1 uncultured Alphaproteobacteria bacterium | reverse complement strand
TTGGCTGGGGGACTAGGATTCGAACCTAGACTAGCGGAGTCAGAGTCCGCGGTCCTACCGTTAGACGATCCCCCAAGTGGGATGGGCGCTCATTAGCGGGGCGGGCGTTGGAAGGCAAGCAAGTTCCCCCTCCGGCCTTCGGCCACCTCCCCCAGCAGAGCTGAGGGAGGGACGATGTTTCACCGCTCCCTCAACTTGTTGGGGGAGCTGCCCGAAGGGCTGAGGGGGACTTAAGTATTTAATTCCGGAACTGCTTCAACAAATTCGCGAGGCTTTCTTGCTTGTTGGCAATCTGCTCGGCTGATGGTGGCGGGGCCGATGGTTGGGCGCTTGATGGTGGTGCGCCAATCGGGTTGCGGCGCAGGCTTGATTGTACGGGGGGCACGGGTTGAACCGGTGCCGGGGCTGCACGTGCGCCGAAGCCATTTGGATTTGGCGCAACCGGTTGAACCGCCACAGGTGCCACGGGCACAGGTGCCACAGCCGCTGCGGGTGTTGAATCAATCGAGTAATTCGCCGAGTCCGGATTATAAGTCTGGGCGCGCCAACGGTTGACGATTTCATGCAAGAACGTATCGTCAGGCAAATCATTGGCCCAATTCTTGGTGAAGCTTGCCGTGTTGGAGCGCGGCAATTCATGCTCGGGCAACATGTCGAACTTGATGCGGGTTGGCAGTGCCACACCTTCGCCGAAGGTGATGGCTTCGCCTGTGCCCATGGTTGGCATGAATTCAAGCAAGGATGCAGCGGCGTCGGAAATGCCGGCCTTCAAAATTTCCTGGTCGCGCTCGTTGGTTAAACGCAGGGAGAAAATGGTGTTGCATTGTGAAAGGATCGTTGGGTCCAATTCTGCCGGGCGCTGGGTGACGATGGCCAGCGACACGCCATATTTACGGCCTTCCTTGGCGATTTTTGAAATGGCGCGCTTTGTGGGTTCAAAGCCTAAGGTTTTGTCGTTGGGCACGTAGCGATGGGCTTCTTCACAGACGAAGGTGATTGGAATTTTGCCCGCACTCCACACGCCAAAGTCAAAGGCGAGGCGGGCCAGAACCGACACCACAACGTTGATGATTTCCGATGGCAAGCCACCCAGTTCCAAAATTGCAATGGGCTTACCATTCACAGGGATACGGAAAATGCGGGCCAGAATTGCCGCCATGTTGTCTTGCACCGTCAAGGAGCCGAACATGAAGCTATAGCGCGGATCACGCGAGACGGATTCCAATTTCGACTTCAAGCGCTTGTAGGGCGACAGGTCATTGCGCAGTTCAAGCTTGCCCATGAATTCTTCAATGGCACCCAGCAGGTCAGACGTACGATAGGGAATGGGCGTGTCAACACCCACATTTGGCGCTTCAATGGCGGCGGCAGTGTTGCGTGAAATGCCAGCCTTGTCACGGCGCTGGTTGGCGAGGTAGCGCTGCTTGGCCATGGGGATCAGGTCACGCAGAACTTCAACGTCGGTATCGCGATTGGCTTGGTTGCCAACCAGAATTTCAACAGCTTCGTCAAAGTTCAAAAGCCAAAAAGGCAATGACATATTATCCGGCGTGATAATTTCAGCCATGCCTTGGAAGCTCTGGGCATATTCGCGGTGCACGTCCAACAGCAGAATATGGGCTTGCGGATTTTTATCGAGAATGCGGCGCAGGATGAGTGCGACCGTGCAGGATTTACCAGTACCCGTGGTGCCCAAAATGGCGAAGTGCTTGCCCAGCATTTCGTCAATCTTGATCATGGCGGGAATGGACGGGTCTTGTTGAATGTGGCCAACGCGCACGGAGCTTGCGGCGTCACAGGCATAGGCCAAAGCCAACTCGGCACGGTTTGCACGATAGACAGGGTCGCCCAATGATGGATAGCCGGAAAGACCACGACGGAACGAGCGCGGCACGCCATCGGGGCCTTTTGGCAATTCACCGATGAATTCGACTTCGACGATGCGCAGTTCTTTTTCGTTGGGGTTATTGGTGGGCGAAGGAGCGCTCAAGGCAGATACAAGTGCGAGCGTAATTGAATTTGCAGTTTCGGCTTTCAGCAAGGTGCCAATGTCGGGGCTGCGCTGGGCTTCGGTGAATACGGCGTCTTGCGCATCCAGCATGATGACGGCATGTGCACCCGTGACGGCCACGATGCGGCCCATGCGTTCCATTTCATAGTTTGCCGGTTTTGCACTGGTTGTTGTGGGGAGCGGGGCGAATTGCGTTGCTGCTGACATGGGTCCTATTGAACTCCCGATAACGAAGATGAATCTGCCAAAGTGCTCGACTGTGAAGCGCTAATGGCGAGTGGAATGAAAATGCTGACGCGGGTGCCGGCACCCTTGGCAGAATGAATGCGCAAATCACCGCCATGGAGACGGGCCAAAGCGTAAGCGATGGGTAGGCCTAAACCTGTGCCTTCATGGCGCTTGTCAAAACCGGCTTCCACTTGGCCAAAGGGGCTCATGGCGGTTTCAATTTCGCCAGCGTCCATGCCGGGGCCTGTGTCGCTTACGGAAATGGTGGCATAGCCTGCAACTTGAACCGTCGCATCCAAACGCACGCGGCCCCAGTCGGGTGTAAATTTGACGGCGTTGGACAGAAGATTGATGATGATCTGCTTCAAGCGCAGCGGATCGGCCAACAGCAGGGGCAGGGATTGCTGCACATGGCTTTCAACCGTGATGTTCTTTTCCTTGGCCTTGGCGTCGGTAATCAACAGGGTTGAATCGAGGATCGACACAAGGCTGACGGGTTCGGGATCGACCGACAATTTGCCAGCCTGAATTTTCGAAACGTCAAGAATACCATTGATCAGCGCCAGCAAATGCTCGGCCGCCTGTTTGATGTATTCGGAATATTGCTGGACTTTTTCAGGCCCGGTCACGGTTTTGGTAGCCAACATATCGGAAAAGCCGATGATGGCGTTCAAGGGGGTTCGCAATTCATGGCTCATATTTGCGATGAATTCAGACTTGGCTTTGGACGCAAGTTCAGCATCCACTTTGGCCGCATTCAATGCCAAAGCGTTTTTCTGTTGCTTGGAAGCTTGCCCGAAGCTGTCGCCATATTCAGCGATCAACGAGCCTTCCCGAAACCAACTTCTGCCGTAACTCCGCATGCCAAACACCCCAAACCGCATTTTTAAGCCTGTGGAGGTCAATTTCGGGTTAATGCCGCAGAGGTTGTTTGAGCCCTCATTTAGAATTGCTTTACGGGTGTGGCAAAGCTGCTTAAGATGAGGGCAACGAAATGATTATGGTGAGGGTTGGTGTTCCGGGCGAATAGCCTGTTGAGCGCTGGTTTCACCTGAAAGGTATGTAGTGGACGCGACCAGCAACGGGGCCAAAAACCCCGCAGGCCGCGGCAATAAATCTGGGCACGCCCGAGGTGCGCCCAAGCCGCGCGGCAATTTTGGTCCAGGCAGACATGTTCTGCCGGATGCCGCATGTTATGGTGCGCTGGACCTTGGCACCAACAATTGCCGTTTGCTTTTGGCCAAACCGACCGACCGTGGCTTTGTCATCGTTGATGCGTTTTCGCGCATTGTGCGGCTGGGCGAGGGGCTGGGCACCTCTGGCCGTTTGAAAGATGCCGCCATGGACCGCACGATTGAAGCTTTGCGCGTGTGTTCCAATAAATTGAAATGGCACAAGGTCCAACGTTTCCGTTTGGTCGCCACCGAAGCCTGCCGCTTGGCTGAAAATGGCCCGGCCTTTATTGATCGCGTCACGTCTGAAATCGGGCTCGAGCTTGAAATTATCAATCGCGAAACCGAGGCCATGTTGGCGGCGGCTGGGGCTGAAGCTTTAATTGGCGATCAAGCCCAATCGGCCATCGTGTTTGATATTGGCGGCGGCTCCACCGAGGTGATGTGGGTGGCGCGCAAGGCTGACGGCGGTGATGTGCGGGCGTGGATTTCTCTTGCCGCAGGTGTTGTTACATTGTCGGAACGTCATGGCGGCGGGCGCGACGTCAGCCCCGAACAATTTGATGCCATGTGCGGTGACGTGCGCCGTTTGATCCAACCCTTTGTTGATGAAGTGACAACGCTGAATGCAGGTGCACCGGGGCCTGATCATTTGCTCGGCACGTCCGGCACTGTCACCACAATTGCAGGCGTGCATTTGGGCCTTCGTCACTACGACCGCTCGGTGGTTGATGGGTGTTGGCTGGAAGGTGATGATGCAACACGCGTGACCAGTCAGTTGCGCGCCATGAATTATGAAGAGCGCACGCGCAACGGCTGCATTGGTCGCGAGCGTGCGGATTTGGTATTGGCGGGTTGCGCAATCTTGGACGAAATTCGAAACGCTTTTCCGGGCCTGCGCATTCGCGTGGCAGACCGTGGTTTGCGTGAGGGCATACTCGCCCATTTGATGAAGGCCGATGGTCATTTGGGCCGGCGGATTTGAAGGTGAACCATGGCCAGACCAGGTGATCGTAACAAGCTCTCGACAGGCCGTTTGAAGGTCCGCGTTAAAACCGGCAAGGGCCGCACCGTGTCGCAAAAGCTGTGGCTGGAGCGGCAGTTGAATGACCCTTATGTGTTCGAAGCCAAGAAGCTGGGCTATCGCAGCCGCGCCGCTTTCAAGCTCAGCGAGATTGACGACAAATATAAATTCTTGAAGCCCGGCGGCAACGTGGTGGACTTAGGTTCAGCGCCCGGTGGTTGGAGTCAAATCTCAGCGCAACGCGTCAAGTCCGTCGAAGGCAAAGGCAAGGTCGTTGCCATCGACATGCACTCAATGGACGAAGTGCCGGGTGTCATTTTCTTCAAGAAAGATTTCTACGACGCTGATGCGCCCGACGTGTTGGTGAAAGCACTGGGCGGCGAGAAGGCCGACGTGGTGCTATCAGACATGGCCAGCCACGCCACAGGCCACCGCCAAACCGACCACATCAACATCATCGCACTGGTCGAAACCGGCTATCAATTCGCGCAACAGATTTTGAAACCGGGCGGCAGCTATCTGGCAAAGGTTCTTCGTGGCGGCACGGAAAACCAATTGCTGGCGATGATGAAAAAAGACTTCAAAGTGGTGCGCCATGTCAAGCCAATGGCGAGCCGGGATGACAGTGCTGAGTTGTTCGTGCTGGCGACAGGGTTTCGGGGCGGGGAGACTAACTCATAATAACGGACTGACATACTTGAAGTTTTGTTCTTTTTATGTTCTGTTCGCTTTTGTGATTGATTTAGGGCATCTAGCTAATACGAGGGGATTCTATGGGACCAACTGTACTTGAACTTTGCGCAGGGGCAGGTGGACAAGCGCTTGGACTCGAGATGGCTGGATTCGAGCATGTAGGTCTGATTGAGAATGACAAGTTTGCATGTCAAACTCTCCGCTTAAACCGCCCAGAATGGAATGTGATCGAGCACGATTTGTTTGAAACTCTCGATTTGAAAGCTTTTAAAAGAGTGGATGTGGTCGCTGGTGGTTTGCCTTGCCCACCCTTTTCGATAGCAGGAAAACAACTCGGCGAACGAGATGAGCGCAACCTTTTTGATGTAGGCGTGAACTTCGTTGATGAGTTGAGACCAAAAGCCGTCATGTTTGAAAACGTGCGCGGAATGCTTGATCCTAGGTTTTCCTATTATCGCGAATGGATTGACGCGAGACTTAAAAAGCTTGGATATGTTTCACAATGGAAGCTCTTGCAGGCATCTGACTTTGGGGTGGCACAACTTCGGCCGCGCGTATTATTGATTGCTCTTCAAAAGCGATTTGTTCCTGCATTTGAGTGGCCTCAGATTAAATTGGCCGCTCCAAGTGTTGGAGAATTGCTTTATGACTTGATGGCGAACAATGGTTGGCACGGCGCTGAAAAATGGGCAGCTCAAGCCGATGGAGTTGCGCCTACGTTAGTTGGCGGTTCAAAAAAGCATGGCGGACCAGACCTTGGTCCTACTCGGTCAAGAAACGCTTGGTTGGAATTTGGTGTGGATGGTGCTGGTTTGGCAAATGAAGCACCTGAACCAAATTTTGTTGGTGTACCTCGGTTGACAGTGCGCATGGCAGCGAGGTTGCAAGGCTTTCCTGATCGATGGAATTTTTCAGGAGGTAAGACTGCTTCATATAGACAAGTTGGAAATGCGTTTCCCCCTCCCGTGGCTTGCGCGGTTTCTAGCCAAATTCGCAAGGCATTGGGTGAAGCTATGAATTCTAAGAGCATGGCGCGAAGTTAAAAAATGCCTCGCTTTGGTCCCTCGATTGGCCCTGATCATCCCGACTTCGAGTTGTTGTCGAGATTGGCCGCATCAGTCAGTCTAGCGTCTGGAGGCCAAAATCGACTCCTCAAAGAAATGCCGAGATTGCTGCAAGAGGCGATCGATTTCGTTGTAGACCCAGTTTTGACAGCACGTACAACGATTGCTGAATTAGACAATGTTGAGAAAACATTCATCGGTCTAAAAGTTGAGCATTATCTGCGAGATTTTTTGGGCTTTCCCAAAGGACTTCGAGATTTGAACATCGACGGCATAGATGTGGATGTCAAAAATACAGTGAGTTCAACTTGGATGATTCCACCTGAAACTTTCAGGAATGAAGAACCATGTTTGCTTATTGCTATTGCAGATGCAGACAAGCAGTTTTGGCTGGGACTAATTGTTGCGAAAAATGAATACTTGGGTTCTGCGGCTGGTAATCGAGATGCAAAACGTCAGATAACTTCATTTGGGCGTTCGAATATTCTATGGTTGGCTGAATGTGTTTCACTACCAGATAGCAGCTGGGTCGGCATAGATATGGCCAGATTTAGAGATCTGAGAAAACTTAAAGGTGGAAGGGCAAGAGCCGCCCAATTCTTTCGCGAAAATTTAGGGACCATTGTCCATCGCAATGTTTTGCAAGCATTGCTGTTTGAACAGAAAGATTTTCTGAAACGTCTCAGAAAAAATGGTGGTGCCCGCGATATTCTCATCGCTGAAGATATTATTATTCTCTCCGGAATCTATGATCGCAATGAAGCGATCCGACATGGATTTCCACTATTAACGGCTGATGAGTTCGTGGCTGTTAGGTCTATAAAATAGTTTTTTATTCCACTGCCCCCACCACAGTCTCCATCGCTAAATACAGCGTCCTGCTTTCCGTCGGAAATTCTACAAACTCGGCGCACGCCATATAGAATTTCTTTGCGGCGTCATCCTTCGCCTGCACAATTACGGCAGCCATGCCTATAGTTTTTGAGGCTGTCGCAATGCGGCGCAGGGCGTCGGCCAAGATGCTCGCGCCCAATCCGCGCCCAGCATAATTTTTATCAACTGCAAGGCGTCCAATGATTGCGACGGGGATGGTGTCGGGCGCGTTGCGGCGCAGTTTGCCCGGCGCTGCTGCACGGTCCACGGCGCCCGTTGAAATGCAAACATAGGCTGCCACCTTGTTGCCATCACACACAAGATAGGTGCGCGAGAAGCGGCTTTCGTTTTGCAGCGCGCGCAATTTCAGCCAGTCATTGAGAATGCTGTTGCCGCAATCAAACGCGGCTACGTCAAAGCCAGCGTTAATGGGTTGGGGTGGCGTAAGCAGGTGCAATTGACTTCGAGTCATGCCTTCCAAACGGGTTGGCGGCGCATCAAATCTTTCAGCTTTGGACCGGAGGCAGGGGCTGTTTCGAGGGCTTGGGCGAGACCGTCAAAAGCGGCATCATCCAGCACGAACAAGCGTTGGTCTAGCACCACGTCAATGGCCATACGGCGGGCGGAATCAATCATGAATTCCGTGCGCGTTTTGCCCAGCGCCGTTGCAGCCTCGTCGATCAATTGGCGAGTTTGGCCTTCAATGCGCAAGTTGATGCTGCCCTTGGTGTCGGCGGTGGGTGCAATGGTGGAATGCTTGTTCATAGCGCAAATATGAGTTGGTGTATCCACAATGTCAATACGGAGAAAATCGCCGCCCCCCGAAAATAGTCCTTGACAATGTTCTTATTATGTTCCATCTGTCCTTTCGCCTCTTTCACTCGGGGTCCGGTTCATGACGGTGAATCTGGGCGGGAGGGGTGTTGGGCCTGCGGGTTTTGGGGTGACGTACCTTGAGACCTCCGGGAGCATAGGGTGGCAGACCTCCTTTCACTACGGGAAGGACGCCCCACAGTCGGTTTCGGTTGGGTCTGATGGCCTGATTGATACAAAGCTGATTGTGATTAGCGGCAGGAAGGCTGAACGTTGTTTAAAAGCAACGGGACGCGGACCGTGATCCCGCTCTGTGCACAAATCCCAACGCGTGGGGAAACCCGACGCACACCATAGCGACTTTAAGCCAGTCGCATTCGCTGAGGGTTTCCCCATGCGTCTCGTTTCTTTTAGGCCGCTCGGGCTTCCGGGTGAACTTGGGCGAACCCGTATCCAAAAAACTCTTTCCTTGCCCCCGTCGCCCCAGCTTGTTAAGGGCAGCCGTCAACTCCCCGAATCCTACTCCCTCCCACAAGGTTGACGACATGACCCGCACATTTCCTGAATATTTGGCTTTCGACGACGTGTTGATGAAGCCCGGCGCTTCGTCTGTTTTGCCCACGGAAGTTTCAACCAAAACCAAGCTGACCAAAACCATTGAGCTGGCCATCCCCGTGATGTCGGCGGCCATGGACACGGTGACGGAAGCGCCGATGGCCATTGCTATGGCGCAGGCGGGCGGCATGGGCGTCATTCACAAAAATCTCGATCCTGAAACGCAGGCTGATCATGTGCGGCAGGTGAAGCGCTTTGAAACCGGCATGGTGGTCAACCCCATCACCATTTCACCCGATGCCACACTTGGTGAATTGATGACGCTGAAAGAGCGGCACCGCATTTCCGGCATTCCCGTGGTGGACGAAAAGGGCAAGCTTGAAGGCATCATCACCAATCGCGATGTGCGTTTTGCCACCGATATGAATCTCAAAGTGGCCGAGTTGATGACGAAAAAACTCGTCACGGTTTCAGAAGGTGTTGATCGGTCGGAAGCAAAAAAATTATTGCACAAGCATCGCATTGAAAAACTGTTGGTGGTGGATGCGGATGGTCATTGCGTTGGCTTGGTGACGGTCAACGATATGGAAAAAGCTGCTGACCATCCCCTTGCCGCGAAGGACGAGCGTGAACGTTTGTTGGTGGCCGCTGCAACGGGCATTGGTGCGAACGGCATTGAACGGGCTGAACGTTTGATTGACGCTGGCGTTGACGTGATCATTGTCGATACGGCCCATGGCCATTCCATGAACGTGTTGGAGCAAGTCACACGCGTTAAAAAAATGTCCAACAAAGTGCAAATCATCGGCGGCAATGTTGCAACGGCGGAAGCCGTGAAGGCGTTGATTGATGCGGGTGCTGATGCAGTGAAAGTGGGCATTGGCCCTGGCTCTATTTGCACCACGCGGGTTGTGGCAGGTGTTGGTGTTCCCCAGTTTTCCGCCATTCTGGAATGCGCTGAAATGGGGGCGAAGTTTGGCATTCCCATCATCGCTGATGGCGGCATTAAATTGTCCGGCGATTTGGCAAAAGCATTGGCCGCAGGGGCAGGGGTGGTGATGATCGGTTCACTGTTAGCGGGTACGGACGAAAGCCCCGGTGAAGTGTTCCTCTATCAAGGCCGTTCCTACAAGTCCTATCGCGGCATGGGCTCCATCGGTGCCATGGCCCGTGGCTCAGCCGATCGGTATTTCCAGCAGGACGTTGGCAGTTCATTAAAGCTGGTGCCGGAAGGCATCGAAGGCCAAGTGCCTTACAAGGGGCCTGTGTCCCAAGTGTTGCACCAGTTGGTTGGTGGGCTTCGCGCGTCCATGGGTTATGTGGGTGCCGCAAGCTTGACCGAACTTCAATCCAAGGCACAGTTCGTGCGCATTACCAATGCAGGCTTGCGCGAAAGCCATGCACATGATGTGATGGTCACGCGCGAAGCCCCAAACTATCAACGGGTGAATTGAGGACGACGACGGAATGCTGCTGAAGTTGTTTTTGCTGCCGCTGTTCTTGCACCTCGTGTTGATCCTGTGGGTGGGGTCACTCACGTTGTCTGCACGCATCAAAGCCGTGCGCAATGGCTCCGCCAAGATGCATGAAATTGCAATGGACACAGGCGCGTGGCCACGCAAGGTTCGGCTGCTTGGCAATAACTTCGACAATCAATTTCAATCACCTATGCTGTGGTATGGCGTATCGGCCATGATCGTCGCATTGCAAATGGTTGATACTGTTTTTGTAGGTCTATCGTGGATGTTCTTGTTGACGCGAATTGCGCACAGTTACGTCCATACAGGCAGCAATTATATTCCATCGCGCATGCGCATTTATTTGTTCGGGTTTGCCACATTGGTTCTAATGTGGGCATGGCTTGCGCTTCAACTTTTTTTGTTCAGGTAATTCATGAAAATAGCAGGTAAAGTGCAGGCAGCCATTGAGGTTCTGCTTGAAGTTTTGACGCGGCATCGGCCAGCAGCTGAAGCTTTGAAAGATTGGGGCAAGGCGCATCGCTTTGCTGGTTCAGGTGATCGGCATTCCATCGGTACGCTCGTCTATGACAGTCTGCGCCAACGTTCGTCTGCTGCGGCCCAAGGTGGAGAAGATTCAGCACGTGGAATTGTTTTGGGCGTGTTGCGGCAAGGTTGGGGCATGAGCGTTGCTGATATTGCCGCCCTTGCCGATGGCCAACATGGGCCGGCTGCATTGGCGGAATTTGAAGTCAGCGCGCTTTCGAAAATGCCGCAAAATTTGCCATGGCATATCGCTGCGAACGTGCCGGACTGGCTTGCTCCAATATTTGAAGATCTATTTGGAAAAAGTGCAGCAGCTGAAGGCTTGGCCTTAAGTCAGCGGGCACCGATTGATCTGCGCGTTAACACGTTAAAAGTTGACCGCACGAAACTGCGTCCATTATTGAACTCGTTTAGTCCTGTTGATGGTCCATGGGTTGAGACATCCATTCGTATTGCGTCTCCCGCACCTGACCAGAAACACATCAATGTTGAAGTTGATCCGGCCCACGGCATGGGCTTTTTTGAAGTGCAGGATACGGCTTCGCAAATTGCAGCAGCGCTTTCCGGCGTAAAGCCCGGCGAAGCTGTTGCGGATATTTGTGCAGGTGCAGGTGGCAAGACTTTGGCGCTGGCGGCGTTGATGCAAAACAAGGGTCGCCTTGTCGCCCATGATGTTGACCGCCACCGTCTGCGCCCGATTTTTGAACGCGTCATGCGGGCAGGGGCGACATGTGTAGAGGTTGTCTCTGCTGATCAAGCGTCTGCCATGCAGGAGGGAAGCTTTGATTGTGTTGTTGTTGATGCACCATGTTCCGGAACGGGCACATGGCGGCGCAAGCCTGAAATCAAATGGAAGCTCACCCGCAAAACATTGGATGTGCGGCTGACTGAGCAACGCAATGTTCTCGAAAGCGGTGCAAAGCTGGTGCGCAAGGGGGGCCGTTTAGTTTACTTTACGTGCTCGCTATTGCCGGAAGAAAACACGGTGCAAGTGAAGCAGTTCTTGGCGGAGCATAAGGATTTCAAAATTGTGCCCTATGCCGAACAATGGGCGCGTACCATTGGCGGCAACGTGCCAAAATCAGCTGATGGCGCGAAAGACACGTTGCTCCTCACGCCACACCAGCATGGTGTGGACGGGTTCTTTGTTGCGGTCATGCAGAAAAGTTAGAGACTGCCGGGTCCGTCTTTCAGGCAGCCCGCATAAAGCGTGTAGCTGGCAAAGCCGGAGTCACCGGAAAAGCCTTTGGCTTCGGTCGTGCATGCGGTTTTGCGGTCAGCGTCAGCGGCGGCTTCCAAATCGGCAACTGTCGCCTTGGCTTCATCTTCCAGCTTGGTGCATTCGCCCACATCCATACCGTTGTTGGACGATTGCCACGCACACAATTGCGCTGAATCAAAGTTCAAGCCTTCCTGAGCAACAGCAGGTGTCACCAACAGGCCGAGGCCCAAAACAACATACTTCAACATCTTATTCCCCCGTTTAGAAAGACTTTCTGGCACAAAAGCGGGCCATGGCCTTTAACGTTTCATCGCTTACGTGGTGCTCGATGCCTTCAGAGTCAAGGCGTGCCGTTTCAGCTGATATACCTAGGGTTAACAGGAAGTTTTCGACAATATCATGGCGGCGGCGGCCATTTTCGGCCAAGGCCCAACCGTCACCCGTTAACATGATGGCGCGGTAAGGTTCTTGCGTTACCAACCCACGATCAACTAGCTTTTTCAACATCTTAACAACGGTTGCATTGGCCACGCCCAGCCGCATGGCCACTTCTGTGCCGCGGGCTTCGCCTTTTTCATCGATCAGTTCTGCGATGAGTTCAACATAGTCCTCCGCCAGTTCCGATGAATGGTCGGCTCTGGTGCGGCGGAAGGCCTGAGACTGTAATTTGGCTTTACGGGTGTTTTGCATGGTTCAAATCCGACACGCGGCATAGCCCATTGACAAGAGTTTAGCCAATGCTAAGTTCAAAGTTTAGCAATGGCTAAATTTAGGTGTTCAAGTGACAGCAGAAACGGAAACAGGTTGGCGTAAGGCGCGGGGCGAGCCCTCGCTCTTGGATGTATTCCGCACGGTGCCCGTTCGCAATTCAGGTTCGTTCTTCCGCCGCGCTTTGGCATTCGTGGGGCCGGGCTATTTGGTTTCCGTAGGCTATATGGACCCCGGCAATTGGGCCACGTCGATCGCTGGTGGCGCACAGTTTGGCTATACGTTGTTGTTCGTAGCTTTGCTGTCGAACATCATGGCGATCATTTTGCAATCATTGTGCGCGCGCTTGGCCATCGGTTCGGGCCGCGACTTGGCACAAGCTTGTCGAGATGCATTCCCAAGGCAAGTGTCTTTCGTGTTGTGGGTGTTTGCAGAAATCGCAATCATCGCCACGGACATTGCGGAAGTTGTTGGCACGGCCATTGGTTTGAATTTGCTGTTTGGCATTCCACTTGAAATTGGCGTGATTATAACCGCCCTCGACGTATTCCTGATCCTATGGCTGCAAAAGCTTGGCTTTCGTTGGGTTGAGGCGTTTATCATTGCACTGCTGGGCGTCATTTTCGCGTGTTTCTTTGTACAAATTGCAATGGCGGACCCTGAATGGGGGGGCGTAATCAGGGGCTTTGCGCCGACGGTTGATATTATTCGCAATCCGCAAATGCTGTATTTGGCGCTGGGCATCATCGGTGCCACAGTCATGCCGCATAATCTCTATTTGCATTCAGGTGTGGTGCAAACGCGTGCCTATGGTGAAAGTCTTCCAGAAAAACGCGAGGCCCTCAAATTTGCGACGATTGATTCAACCGTCGCTTTGATGTTTGCTCTCTTCGTCAACGCTGGGATCCTCATTCTCGCAGCGGCCACATTCCACAAATCTGGAAACACGACGATCACCGATTTAGGTGATGCACACACCATGTTGGCACCCTTGGTTGGTTCACTTTTAGCGCCGAAACTTTTTGCGATTTCCCTCTTGGCCTGTGGCTTGAATTCCACGGTAACCGCTACTTTGGCGGGGCAAATCGTCATGGAAGGCTTTTTGAACATACGCCTTCCTGCATGGATGCGCCGACTTTTCACGCGCATGGTCGCCATCATACCTGCTGCAGGTGTAACGCTTTATTACGGCGCGGAGGGCACCGGAACGCTGTTGATCCTCAGTCAGGTCATTTTGGCATTCCAGTTGCCCTTTGCCATTGTGCCATTGGTCATGTTTACGCGCGACAAGGCAAAAATGGGGGCATTGGTTGCGCCAAGCTGGCTCACGTTGATGTCGGGTTTCATCGCCGCCATTATCATTGCACTGAATGTGAAGTTGTTGTGGGATATTGCGCTAGGTTGAGTTTGCGGGCTTGAAGTTCAGGGCGCATTTCCTTAAACGCCCCGCATGACAAACACCCTTCACGACAAGATTCTGATTATTGATTTCGGCTCACAAGTCACGCAGCTGATTGCGCGACGCGTGCGAGAATTGGGTGTCTATTCAGAAGTCATCCCTTACCAAAAAGCCGAAGCCGCTTTTCATGCGATGAAGCCTAAGGCGGTGATCCTGTCGGGCGGGCCAGATTCAGTCACGCGCGAAGGCAGCCCGCGTGCGCCACAAATCGTGTTTGATGCAGGGCTGCCCATTCTCGTCCATTTGCTATGGCCAGCAAACAACGGCCGTGCAATTAGGTGGTGTTGTTGAAGGGGGCCATGCCGCCGAATTTGGCCGCGCTGATATTGAAATCAAAGAACACAGCGCCTTGTTCGATGGTTTGTGGAATGTAGGCGAGCG
Organism: uncultured Alphaproteobacteria bacterium; assembly: GCA_963779145.1. Lineage (GTDB taxonomy): Bacteria > Pseudomonadota > Alphaproteobacteria > Rhizobiales > Aestuariivirgaceae > Aestuariivirga. Next base: position 119,535 of record CAVZXJ010000023.1, on the reverse strand, counting down.
GCACCCCGTGTGGATGAGCCATGGCGACCGCGTCACGAAACTTCCGCAAGGTTTCACCGTCAAAGCCGTTTCCGAAAATGCGCCTTTTGCCGTCGCGTCGGATGAGCAACGCAAAATCTTTACCACCATGTTCCACCCCGAAGTGGTGCACACGCCTGATGGTGCAAAGCTCATCGGCAATTTTGTATTGAACATTGCGGGCTGCAAACAAGATTGGACCATGGCGAACTTCCGCCAGGAAGCCATTGCGCGCATTCGTGCGCAAGTGGGCAAGGGCAGGGTGCTGTGTGGTTTGTCCGGCGGCGTGGACTCTTCGGTTGCTGCCGTTCTCATTCACGAAGCCATTGGGGAACAACTCACCTGCGTTTTCGTTGATCATGGCTTGATGCGCTTGAACGAAGCCAAAGAAGTGGTGTCGATGTTCCGCGAGCATTACAATTTGCCACTGGTGCATGTGGATGCTGCTGATCTCTTCATCAATGCGCTTGAAGGTGAAAGCGACCCCGAAACCAAACGCAAAACCATTGGCCGCTTGTTCATCGAAGTGTTCGAAGCAGAAGCCAAGAAATTGGGTGGCGCTGATTTTCTCGGCACAAGGCACGTTGTATCCTGACGTTATTGAAAGTGTGTCTTTCACCGGCGGGCCTTCCGTCACCATCAAGTCGCACCACAATGTGGGGGGGTTGCCGGACCGCATGAAAATGCAGCTCGTTGAACCCTTGCGTGAATTGTTCAAGGATGAAGTGAGAAAGTTAGGCCAAGAGCTTGGGTTACCTGAGAAATTTGTAGGCCGCCACCCATTCCCCGGACCCGGCTTGGCCATCCGTTTGCCGGGTGGTGTAACGCGCGAAAAATTAGACATTCTTCAAAAAGCTGACGCCATCTATATCGACGAAATTCGCAAAGCCGGACTTGTACGATAAGATCTGGCAGGCCTTCTCAGTCTTGCTTCCGGTGCAAACCGTTGGTGTGATGGGCGATGGCCGCACCTATGATCGTGTGCTTGCATTACGTGCTGTCACATCAGTCGATGGAATGACGGCCGACTTTTTCCCCTACGACATGAACTTCCTCGGCCGCACAGCAACCCGCATCATCAATGAAGTGAAGGGCATCAACCGAGTGGTCTACGATGTAACTTCAAAGCCACCGGGGACGATCGAGTGGGAGTGAGGGGTGGATTTTGATTTCATGCAACCGCGCGGCTAAGTGCGCATTGTTTCCAGAGATCGCTCAATGCCAACACAAGCGCATCAATGTCTTCCTTACTGTGGCAGGGCGTAGGTGTTATGCGTAGTCTTTCTGTCCCGCGCGGAACAGTAGGATAGTTGATCGGCTGAATGTAAATACCATGCACTTCAAGCAAATAATCACTGATCCATTTGCACTTTGCAGCACTGCCAACCATCACAGGAACAATGTGACTTTTATTGCCAATGTGTGGGATGCCATGTTTGTCCAGTCCTGCGCGTAGCCTCGCGACATTCTCTTGTTGTCGTTGCCGTTCCGTGTTGCTCTTTCGCAAATGGCGAACCGATGCAAGTGTTCCAGCAACAACTGCAGGCGGAAGAGAAGATGAAAAAATGAAACCCGAAGCATGGCTTCTGACGAAGTCACAAATTTCATTTGAAGCGGCAATATAACCACCAACCACACCAAAGGCTTTGGCCAGTGTTCCTTCAATGATTGTAATTCTATCCATTACGCCAAGTTGCTGGGCAAGCCCTGCACCGCCTTGACCGTAGAGGCCAACACCATGAACTTCATCAAGAAAAGTCATCGCACCAAATTCATCAGCGAGGTCACAGATCGCTGCAATTTCTCCAAAATCTCCATCCATCGAATAGACGGACTCAAACGCAATAATCTTGGGCGCATTTTTCGGTGCAGTTTCTAACTTGCTGCGGAGATCGGCAATATCATTGTGCTTGAAAATGATACGTTCAGCTTTGCTGTGTCTGATTCCCTCAATCATGGATGCATGGTTGCCGGAGTTTGAAAATACCACACACTCAGGAAGTGCAGCAGCAAGAGTAGAAAGCGTGGTCCAATTTGACATATATCCCGAATTGAAAAGCAATCCCGCTTCCTTGCCGTGCAAGTCTGCGAGTTCGGCTTCAAGTTCTTCATGCAATTGACTGGTGCCTGAAATATTACGAGTACCACCAGCACCTGCACCAAAGTTGTCGATGGCTGCGTGCATTGCCAGTAGAACTGCCGGATGTTGGCCCATGCCCAAGTAGTCATTGGAGCACCACACTGTTACTTCTTGCTCTTTCCCGTCTTTGTGGCGTGTCGCCTTTGGAAAGGCACCCGCATGTCGCTCAAGTGCTGCAAAAACGCGGTATCTTCCTTCAAGATGCAACAGTTCAAGTTTTGAAGCGAAATATTCATTGTAGTCCATTTTGTAATTTCCTCGTGCGCCATCCGCAGTTTGAAATTTAGTTTGAGTTCTTGAACAACAGGGCCAATTCGCCACCCAAACGGTGTCCTAGTTTTGCTGGAGTATCGCCCGAAAGATTGCGCGCATTTGGATTGCCACCAAGTGTTAAAAGCAATTCTACTGTTTTAGGCCTTTGCGCTTTTACAGCATACATAAGAGATGTATTGCCGTTCGAATCCTTCAAGTTTACTTGTGCATCTGTGTGTGGCAAATGTTCGATGCATTTTTGGCATCCTGAAAAAGCTGCAAACATCAAAGCGTTGGCTCCTTCGTTTGAGAGTTTTGTTGCATCAGAGCCAGCGATCAGCAGTGACTTAATGTTTTCAGGCTTCGCTGCAACGGCAGCCACTTGGAGCGGAGCAATGCCGTGCAAGTCTGCAATGTTTGGATCTGCACCAGCGCTCAAAAGTTGGGCTATTGTCGAGTTATCATAACTTGCTGCTGCAAGCCAAAGCACGCTACGGCGTTGTAAGTCAGTGGCGAAGAGCATTCCACCATGTGCGCTCGTTAAAAACTTCTCAGGTGATGCGCAGTGCCTAAACACGTCTGTTATGGCAGGCGTTAAAGATTTTCCGTCTTTCGCTCCGGCCTCAAGCAGTATTTGAAATGCACTGGGATTGCATGATTTTGCCGAGTGGTTCAAAGCTCTGTTACTTTTTTGATCAAGCAATAATAAGTCAGGTGTTGAAGTCAGCAGCGCTTGAAGCGAAGCAATATCTGCTTGCTGTGCAGCTAACATCGTTGGTGTGAGCCCGGACTTGTTCGGCTCATTTGGGTTCACCCCATTTTCCAACAGGGATTTAATAGCGGCTGGTTTTTTAGCCTGCGTTGCGGCGAATAGGGCATTCGACGAAAACTTGCGGAATGTTGCTTCGTCTTTTTGGCGTAAGTTGTCGATTGTACCTACAAGATTTCGTGCCGCAGCCAGTGCGAGCCAATTTTGTTGAGTTTCGTCCCGCTTTGGCAAAAATGCAAAATCGACATTTGGAGTAACGCGTCCTTCGTCGCCTTTTCGCAAAGCCAATTTTTTTTCAGTGGGCAGAACATTCGAATTTATGCGTTTGAGTACGCGAGCAGCACCTTTGTGGCCTTTGCGCGAGGCTTTCTCATACCACATGCGAGCCTTTGGCTGGTTTGCAACCGTGCCCAAACCCAAGCGATACAAATTTCCGAGCCGAAATTGAGCACTGCTATTGCCGGCCGTGGCTTCACGTTCGAGTACAGCAATTGCCGACTTATATTGTCGCTTGACCAGCAGGCTTTGAACACTCACCGAATTCTTTTTTCCGGAGATTTTTTTAGTCGCAGCAAGCGCCTCTGGCGAAAATGCGAGCGACACACCTAAACACAGAGAAGCAAAAAATCGAAGAATGTGGCTACGCTGTGCCATATTTTGTCTCCATGTTAATGCCAACGGACTTCAAAAAATCAGTGGGCAGAATGCCGCCTGCGCAAACGATGACCGCATCGTTTTTAATCGTTTGCATTTCATCACCAAATTTTATTTCCAAATCAGTGGCGCCAATCGACTTGATTTGGGACTTCAGCATCACGTTAAGCCGACCAGAAGCCGTTTGTGCGGCGACCTTTTCGCGGTTTTTCGATTTTGCCCGACCAAATGCATCACTGCGATATGAAAGAGTTACAGTCGTGCCCGGCTGATCGGCGATGCTGGTTGCAGCCTCTAAGGCAGAGTCGCCACCTCCCACCACAATTACGTGCTTTCCCGCAAATTGTTCGGGATCAATCAACTGATAGACGACTTTGGACTGGTCTTCTCCCGGCACGCCCAGGCGGCGCGGTGTGCCGCGACGGCCAATTGCCAACAGCACTGCAGATGCAGTTGTTGCCCCCGATTGTGATTTGATTTCAAATCCACCGCCAACTTTGGAAATGCTTTCCACTCTATCACGATAGCGGATGTTGAGGTTTTGCTCGACTTCGATTTCGCGCCAGAATTCCAGTAACTTTTCTTTGGAAACTTCGCGGAATTTTGTGACGCCCACGATGGGTAATTTTGCAGGCTGGGTCATCACGACTTTTCCGCGTGGATATTTGAATACGGTTCCTCCGAGATCGTCCTGCTCCAGAACGATGTACTTCAGATTTGCTTGCTTTGCGGCGAGTGCAGCAGAAAAGCCAGCAGGGCCAGCACCAACTATTGCAACATCATAGTCAAACTTTGAGCCTTGTTGAATTTGTTTGCGGAGGTTTTCGATCGCTTGCCGCCCTTGTTCCACCGCATTGCGAATGAGGCCCATGCCCCCCAATTCTCCTGCAATGAAAAGGCCAGGCACGTTCGTTTGGAAGTCGGGCCCAACGCGTGGCAAATCGATTCCCCGTTCAGCGGTTCCAAAAACCAAATCAATTGCTTGCGTCGGGCAAGCAGATTTGCATGCTCCGTGGCCGATGCAATGCGTTGGTTCAACAAGCTCTGCTTTGCCACCAATGATGCCAATTACGTTTCCTTCGGGGCATGCGCTGGCGCAAGTTGCGCAACCCAAACATCGGGAAGGATCAATAATTGGATGCAAAGAACTCGGTTCCGTAAGGCCTGCTTCTCTTGCCGCATCACGAATTGTTATCGCCACTTTTTCCTTGCGACGGCCGCGCCAAAAATAGATGGCGAATATAGCGCCAATCAACACCGCATATGGCCACAGATTGTTCATCGAACGATTATTTGACTCCTAATTCCGCTGCTGCTGCCATCAATCGATTATGTGTTGCAGCATCATTGGCAAAAATAGCCATTGCTTTGTCCAGTGCAGCCTTTGCACTCGAATGATCGTTTAGAACCATGTAGGACCGCATTAATCTAATCCAACCGTCACTGTCATTTGGAGATGCATCGAGTTTTGCTGCGAGTTTGGCGACCATTGCCTTGATCATCTGCTGTTGATCGTCAGGAGTCATGGCCTCGACAGCGGCTTTGGTATTTTGATCAACGGTATTCAAGTCTGGCGCGGCAGCACCCGGCGGAATTGCTGAAGCATTGTCTGCTGCGTTGGTGGAATTGCCACTGGCGATATTTTTTAGACCTTCAATCGTGACGGCATCGTCTTTGAAAATCGCCAATGCGTCTGCCAAGGCCTTGTCCGCACCGGGTTGATCGCCACGTACTTTGAGTGAACGGATCATCATGGCCCAACCATCGCGGTCCTTCGGGTTTGCCTCAAGTTTTGCAGCAAGTTTGGCAATCATACCGTCGACCATGGCATTTTTTTCAGCTTGGCCGAGGGGCTGGTTGCCATCCGTTGGTTGCAAGTTAGGCAATGATATTGCACCTGAAACATCACGCCCGGTTGCTTTGCCCAAGTCGGCAATTCGGGCTTTGACGTCTTCGCGCCAGCCGGCATCTGGTGGCGCGTCAGCGAGAAGTGAAAGCCAACGGTCCAAGGCACCCTGCTGGTCACCTGCTTGTTCACGAGCAAGTGCATCATAGAAGCGGGCGCGTTGCTCTTTGGGTTCCTTTGCCAAGACTTCTGCGATCAATGCCTGGGCTTGCGGTGTTACCATTCCGTCGGTCGATTGCACGAGTGCTTCGGCATAGGCAGATTTGTAGTCCATGTTGTTGGGTTCAAGATCAGTGGCTTTTTTATAAGCTGCGACCGCCTCGCCAAAGTTTCTCAAATTGAAATAAGACCACCCCAACATGCGCCAACCTTCAGCATCATTTGGATTTGATTTGAGGCGTGCCGCAAGCTTTGTGACCATGTCTGACACTTGACCTGTCCCATTGCCAACTGGTGCTGGTGCGGTTTGCGTTTCGGCTGTGCTTTCATTAACAATTGCCGCCACAACGTCCGGCTTAGACGGTATATTGTTCAACTCAGGCCGTCCCAAGTAGGAGTACAAATTTACTGATCCGAGAATAACGAGAGCAGCTGTCGAAATCAGGGCCACATTGCGCCAGCCAAATGATAGGGGTTGGTGAGCCTCTACGTTCTTGCTTGCAATTGTTTGGCGGCGCTGAATTTCTGCTGTTGCCTGTGCAGCATCATTGACACTGATATTGCCGGCCTCAACATCTGTCTGTACCTCTTTAATTTGGTCGCTGTAGATTGCAACTTCGCGCAAAGCGCGTTGCGATGAAGATTCATATCGCCGGATCAAAGGATAGGAAAGCGCCACTGCGACTGCGCTGCAAATGATTGTTAACAAAGGCCACAAAGCCATACTCATGTATCCTGTTTTTCAGATTGAATTTGATTGGAGACTACTTCCTCTTCGGCAAGAGGAGGTCGACGGGAAAAATAGATGCCGGTTACGATCAAGGAGGCAATCATTATCAAAAAGGGCCCGAGCCACAAAAGTGCGGTGTCGGTTTGCAAAGGCGGCTTCAACAAAACATAATTGCCGTAGCGCGCAACGATGTATTCAACGACTTGAACATCGTCGTCACCGGCAGATAGCCTCTCGCGAACGATCACCCGTAAATCTTTTGCAAGGGGAGCATTCGAATCATCGATGGATTGATTTTGGCAGACCAAGCATCTGAGGTCCGCACTAATGATTCTTGCTCGCTCTTCGAGCTTTGGATCTTTCAGCATTTCTTCTGGCAACACAGCATTTGCCTGGCCCATAAAAATAGTACCCAGCATTGCAAAGCTTAGAAAGATTGCACGCCGCCGTGAATCCAGAATGTTCATGAGCGCTTTTCTTTTTCAATCAAAGGTTCGATTTCTTTCTTCCAAATTTCGGGAGTCATCGGGCCGGGAACCCGCAAGCGAACTCGTCCTGTTGAATCGAGCACAAATGTTTCTGGAACGCCTGTCACGCCTAAATCAATGCCGACGCGCCCTGATGGATCAGTTCCAATTTCAGAAAACGGATTTCCAAAGGTCGCGATGAATTGTCTGGCATTGTTTGGATCGTCTTTCCAATTCAGGCCTACAAGTTGGAAACGTTGGTCCTTGGTTTTTTCCATGAGGTAGGGGTGTTCAATGCGACAGCCACTGCACCAGGAGGAAAAGACGTTGATGAGCACAAGACCTTGATTTGATAGTTTTGTGCTGTCGAGGGCCGCTTGACCGGGCACCAGGGGCGGTAACTTAAAATCTGGAACTTTGCGATCAATTAACATTGAAGGGATTGTTTTTGGATCATGAGTGAGACCCATTGCGAGGGCGCCTCCAAGGGCCACAAAGACGAGAATGGGTAGAGCTGTAGAAATTCTGAAATTCATTGCTAAGCTCCTGCAGCCAGAGCTTCGTTTGGCATAACTGGTCTGCGGCAAGCGTTGCGCCACACCAATTCGAAACCGGCGATCAGACAATGAAATAAAGCCGCCCAAAGCCATGATGAACCCGCCAATCCAAAGCCACGGGGCGAGGGGGTGATAGTAGAGTCGAACAGTCCACTTGCCTTCGGAATCTTGCTCTCCCATTGCGACATAAAGATTTGAAATGAGATTGGTTCGAATGCCTGTCTGTGTCGTTTGCTTTTGTTGAACCGTATAAAAACGGCGCTCCGGCACCAAAGTTACGAAGGTTTTGCCCTGGTCTGAAAATACAAACGTGCCTTGTTCGGCGTCGTAGTTTGGTCCTTTCACATTCTCGACACTCTTCAACAACACCTCATAGCCAGCGATTGTCGTTGTATCTCCAACATTCATGGCCAAAATATTCTCTTGTTGCCAAGTCATCACTGTTGCGATGGCTGCAACAACGCAGCCCAAACCTGCATGACCGAGCACCAACCCAAAAAATGAACGTGGGGTTGTTCGGAGAAGATTCAGGGTCGTGCTTGCTGGTGCGAAGCCAAGCTTAATGCGCTTGATAAGAACCCAAAATGCGCCAGCAATTGTCCACATCGCCAAAGCTAACCCTATTGCAGTCAATAGAAAACTGCCGCCGTTGAGCAATACTACAATCGCCAGACCAATCGCCGCGGTGATAAACGGAACCTTCATTTTTCCAACAACATCGCGCCAATTGTCTCGCTTCCATTTTAAGAATGGGCCGACCGCCATCACCAGTAACACTGGAATGAAAAGTGGGACAAAAGTGCGATTATAAAATGGCGGACCAACAGAAATTTTGTCGGTCGTCATCAAGTCTATGAAAAGGGGATAAAATGTTCCCAAAAAAACTGTGCCGCAGGCTGAAACCAGCAGTGCATTGTTGATGACCAAGCTGCCTTCACGGCTGAACATCGCAAATGGCGCACCCTGTCTGACGGCGGACATTCTCCAAGCATAGAGCAATAGCGCGCCACCCGTTGAGCCAAACAAAATAGCGAGAATGAAAACACCTCTTGCCGGGTCGGTTGCGAAAGCGTGCACACTTGTGAGAACACCTGAGCGCACTACAAATGTCCCTAGTAGACTGAGTGAAAAAGTTAGAATGGCCAATAAAATTGTCCACGTAACTAAAGCGTGACGACGCTCAACCACGAGAGCTGAATGTAAGAGCGCTGTGCCCGCCAACCACGGCATGAATGACACGTTCTCGACAGGATCCCAAAACCACCAGCCGCCCCAACCAAGTATATAATAAGCCCAGAAGCTGCCGAGTGTAATGCCGAGGGTGAGAAAACACCACGCAGCCAAGACCCAAGGCCGCACCCAACGCGCCCAAGCCGCATCGACTTTGCCTTCTATTAAAGCCGCCACAGCAAAAGAAAACGCAACTGAGAATCCGACGTAGCCAAGATAAAGACACGGTGGATGAATTGCCAAACCAGGATCTTGCAAAATTGGATTCATGCCATTGCCATTGGGAGGCACGACATCAAGTCTTGCAAAGGGGTTGGATGTAAATATCAGGAAAGCGAGGAATGCAGTAGCAATCATGCCTTGTACAGCCAATACACGCGCCTTCAGTGTCATAGGCAAAGACTTGCCGAAAATTGCAATTGCTGCTGCAAATAAAACCAGAATTAAGACCCACAACAACATCGATCCTTCGTGGTTCGCCCACACACCTGAAAACTTATAGATTGTCGGTTTTGCGATCTCTGAATGGGCAACGACCAGCCTCACTGAGAAGTCGGAATTCAAAAATGACCAAGCAAGAGAAACAAACGAAATTCCGACCAAGATAAATGCAGTTATTGCTGCAACACTTGCAAAACGCATCAATGATTCATCATTTCGATGCGCGCCAATAAGCGGAACAATTGATTGCACAAGGCAAACAAAAAAAGCGAGCAACAACACAAAGTGGCCAATTTCTGCAATCATACTCTGAATTAACCTTTCAAAAAGTAAGAACTTCATCAACTAGGCGCTAACCAAAATGATACATAAAAGTATAACTCGTCGTGTGCAATAACTGGAATGAGTTCCTGTCAGTCAAATGTCAGAATTGACTGTGTAGTTAAACGAATCAAAATCAAAGGTTAGTGAGTTTGTCGCAAGCATCTGCTCTAAAGTCTGCCGGTCTGCATGAAAGAGTAGTACACATTCCGGCGAGTGTGACTACGACGACAGTCGTACAGAAAACGAAAGAAATAATACCAGCGCAGGCGGGCGGTAGTTTGCTTGCCCGATTGATGGCGCAATTTGCTACGTTATGTTTTTGTGCTGCGATAGGGATCGGGTTTTATTTAAAGGACTTGGAGCAATTTGTTCCTGGTGAAGGTGCAGGCTACATACTCGGTATAGTTGGAGGCTCTGCTATGCTTTTGTTGCTTTTATATCCCCTTGTAAAACGCAGCACGAAATTGGGCTTTCAAAAGCACTCAGTGTTTTGGTTGCGTGTTCACATGTTCCTCGGATCGGTCGGCCCGATTATGATTTTCTATCATTCCAATTTTTCGTTTGGCGCAACGAACAGCAATATTGCATTGATTTCAATGATATTAGTGGCGGCAAGTGGTGTCATGGGCCGCTACATTTATACACGTGTGCACCGCGGCATGAGTGCCGTAAAGCTTGATTTGGGTTCACTCCTTGCTGACTCAACACGTGTGATGGCTCATGTTGGTGATCAAACCGGTGGCAACAGCGCGGCTATCACAATTGCAATGTCAGAGTTTGCCAAAGCCGCATTGCCGCAAAGCGGACGATTGCTGCCAAGTTTATTTAAGGCAATGATTTTGCCCATGAGATCGTCGTTTGCGCATGGTAAAATTATGCGTGAAGTCCGAAAATCCTTGCACAAGAACGCTAACAGTGCGAATTGGAGCAGAGGTGAAGAACGACAAAAGCTCGCCTTGGTGCGTGCTCATGTTGAAGAATTTATGTATCTCGTTAGCAAAGCATCGCAACTTGGTTTTTGGGAACGGATGTTTTCTGCGTGGCACGTGTTACACGTACCGTTGTTTTTTCTGTTGTTGGTTAGTGGCGTAATTCATGTAGTTGCAGTTCATCTCTACTGACAGCAGGTTCAGGATGAAGGCTCGCTCATCTCTCCACTATTTGGTGGCCATACTCTTGGCGCTCTATTCGTTGCCAGTTTATGGTGCGAATGTACTTGAGAAAATGATGATGCCAGGAGAGCTTTCTTCGGCGCATTTGAAATTTGAAGAAGATTGTGCGAATTGCCATAAAACCTTGGAAAAAGAGGCTCAATCTGAGCTATGCGTTGATTGTCATAAACCTATCGGCAAAGATTTGGCTGAAAAGCGCGGGTTCCATGGCAAGGACGTTTTGGTTGAGAAATCTGAATGTTTTACGTGCCACGTTGAGCACCGCGGCCGGGATGCAAAACTCATTCAGCTTCAACCGTTACTTTTCGATCACCGACAAACAGAATTTCAACTGGCCGGAAAACATAAGTCGGCTGACTGTACTGGTTGTCATGCAATCGGGAAGGGATTTAGGATCGAGGCGCGAGCTTGTTATGATTGTCACAAGTTGGATGAACCGCATCGCGGCCAACTGGGAAGCGATTGCTCAAAATGCCATTCTGTGGAAGGTTGGCGGGTAAATGTTACAGCCTTCGACCATTCAAAGACGCGTTTTCCGTTGGTAGGAAAGCATCAACAACAACCATGTATTTCGTGTCATCTTGGTGAGATTTATAAAGATCTACCAATGACATGCAACGACTGCCACGCGGTCCAAGATGTACATGCGACTCGCTTTGGAACCTCATGTAATGACTGTCACAGCAATGAGACTTGGAAATTAGCAAAATTTGATCACGGTAAGCAGACCCGCTTTGCACTCAAAGGTGCGCATGAAAAAGCACTGTGCAGTGATTGCCATGGCAACAATATTTCCGAAAAAATTTCAATGGCCTGCATTGATTGTCATCGTAAACAAGATGTGCATCAGGCAAAGCTTGGCAACGACTGTGCGAGTTGCCATGGAACGGAAAAATGGAGCACGGACATAAAGTTCGACCATGATACAACCAACTATCCGCTTATTGGGCTGCATGCGGTGGTGGCATGCGAATCATGCCATGAGACGAAGGCGTACAAAGGTACAAAGACTGCATGCATAAGCTGTCACGCTAAGGATGATACCCATGCAGGGCGATTTGCGACCAATTGTGAGAGTTGCCATTCACCCATTGGTTGGCAGCGCATCGCTTTCAATCATGGCCGAGACACAAGTTTTTCCCTCACGGGCGCCCATGAGCGAATTGGTTGTTATGCCTGCCATATTCAGAAAAATGTGAAAAGCGCGAGTCTGCCAATGACCTGCATTTCGTGTCACCGCAAACAAGATGTTCATCGCGGAGCGTTTGGAAACGACTGCGCAAAGTGCCACACAACACAAACTTTCAAATCAGCCTTCATTCGTAAATGAATCATTTACGACTGATACGCTAAGCGTGTAGTACACGTTTGTGTATATCTTTGACCTTCTGTCAGGCTTTTGTAAGGTTGAATAGACCAAGATATCAATGTGTTTGTTGCGTACCGTTGTGTTGATTTGATGTTTGCAAGTGTCGGCGGCGGCCACCTGCAGCGCTTTTGTTTCAATTTTAAATCATGGAATTGGATCGGGATACCGATTCAAAGCGAAATTTGGCAGACAAAGGGATTCGCACGGCATTGCGGACCATCACAGCATCGCTGTTGGTGGTGTTTTGCATTTGTGTGCAAGCCTTTGCTCAGTCGGCATCTGATTCAATCAAAGTTGATCTGAATTTTGACCACAAGTTTGCGAATTTTGAACTTGAGGGAGCGCATGCCAAGGTAACGTGTGAAACCTGCCATGCTGGAGCGGTGTTCAAAGGCGTTCCAACAACCTGCTTTGGTTGCCACAACGACGATATGGCGAAGGGCAAAACACAAAGCCATCCCGAAACAACGAATGTTTGTTCTGATTGCCACAACAGTACGTCATGGGCCGCAGTCCGCGTTGATCATTCGAAGTTTAATTCCAACTGTTTCAGTTGCCATGACGGCAATACAGCCACTGGAAAGCATCGACTGCATGTTAAGTCTTCGCGTCAATGCGAGGACTGTCACGTCGTTTCGACATGGTCGATCACGCGGTTTGATCATGCGACGACAAGTGAATCATGTGAGCGTTGCCATGACAAACAACAAGCATCCGGAAAGCCATTTGATCACATTCGCTCCTCAAATGATTGCGGTTCATGCCATACGAGCATTGCCTGGAACATTGGCGTATTCAATCATCAAGGAATCATTGATGGCTGCGTGAAATGCCATGACGGAGTGCAAGCTACTGGCAAGTCGGGTGCCCATCTGCCGACAAGTGACGCGTGCGAAACGTGTCACACTCCTACAAGTTGGTCCAATGTGAAATTTGATCACTCGCAAGCTGGTGATGTATCGAATTGTGTGGACTGTCACGATGGCCGCAGAGCAACGGGCCGTTCATCTGCGCATTTCAAGACCACCAATGAATGCGGTGCATGTCACACAACATTGACATGGGCGCCTGCTAGCTTTGATCATGCGCTCACATTGGATGTGACCAACTGTTTCTCTTGTCATAGTGGAAACAGACCTCCGGCCGATGGAAAAGGCATCAATCACGTCGCATCATCAAATGTCTGCACCGATTGTCATGTCGCTACAAATTTCGTGTCGTGGTCTGGCGCAAAGTTCTCACACGTCAACGTCACTGGAAATTGCGTAAGTTGTCACAATGGCACCGCCGCAACAGGAAAATCCAACACCCATTTGGAGTCGTCCAACTCTTGCGAAAGCTGTCACACCAGCACTGCTTTTGTGAATTGGAACACCAGCAAATTTGATCACACACAATCCACCACGGCAACATGCGAAAGTTGCCATAGCGGCACCAAGTCTATTTCTTCAGGGCCAATCATTGGCAAGACACAAGGTCCCAATGGCAAACACCTCGCAACGACAGATTCATGCGCAACTTGCCACAACACGTCGTCGTTCATTCCAACAATGGCTTTTGATCATCAAGAGTTGACGGTTACAACATGCTTCAGCTGTCATAACGGAACTGAAACTATTAGTTCCGGCACGCTGAGTTCGAAGAATGCAGCAACTCACATTGCGTCTGGTACTGACTGTGAAACTTGCCACAATACCTCAAATTGGAAGTCTGCTGTCTTTGACCATTCGGGCATTGGCACCGCGCGCTGCGACAGCTGCCACAACGGAAATTCTGCCACAGGGTTGTCCAACAACCATGTTGCCTTCAACGGTGGCACCGATTGTGCGAGCTGCCATACGCCAGTTGCTTGGAAGGCCGTGAATTTTGATCACGGCGTTGTAAGTGGCTCCTGCTTTAGTTGTCATAACGGAACTTTGGCCATCAGCACCGGAATTTTGACCTCCAAGAATCCGCAAACCCATATCGCTTCTGATAACACGTGTGAGTCATGCCATTCGTCATTCACGTCTTGGAAAACTGCGTTTAACCATGCCAACATCGGCACAGCGACCTGCGTGTCTTGTCACAACGGCGTCAATGCAACCGGTAAGCTCAGCTTGAGCGGGCAACATCTGCAAACTTCAGATTCCTGCGAAACATGCCATACAACTGCCGCGTGGGCACCTGTGACAGCATTTGACCACACCCAAACCAACGTGACGACCTGCTTCACGTGCCACGATGGTACTGATGCAAAGGGCAAAGGCACCAAACACATCTTGTCTCGCGATACTTGTGAAAGCTGTCATACCACGACGGCGTGGTCACCTGCCGCGATGGACCATGGATTTGTAACAGGCACCTGCTTCTCATGCCATGACGGTGCGCATACTACCGGCTTGAAGCCAATTACGGGGAAGACGGCCAACCATCTGCCGACATCCAACCTGTGCGCTAATTGCCACCAGACTTCGCTGTGGAAACCGGCAACGACGCCGTTTGATCATACACAAGCCAACGGCTCGTGCTTCTCGTGCCATGATGGCAATCACGCGCCTGCTACTACAAAATCAGGCCAACATGTTCTGTCGTCGAATGATTGTGCGCAATGTCACACCAGCACTACTTGGACAGCTGCAACTTTCAGCCATCTTGATCCGGCAGTTGCGGGCGCTGCTTGTATCACATGCCACAATGGTTCGGTGAGTGGTGCTTTGAGCAAAGCAGACGCACCCACGCCACACCCAAACACGCTCGATACTTGTGAAGACTGCCATACAACAACGGCCTTCCTGCCATTCCGTTTTGACCACGGCAGCATTGGTTCCGCAACATGCGCAAGCTGTCACGACAATGGCCAGCAATATGCAGTAGCACGTCCAGCAAATCATCCCGCGTTTGTGGGCCAGGATTGCGCAGCGTGCCACACGACTGCGACCTGGGTGACCAACGCCAAGCCCGACCACAGTCTGATCGTCGACAACTGCTTCAGTTGCCATACTGGCGCGCCAGGAGCGACCGGCAAAACGCCAACGCATTTCGACACGTCAAACACCTGCGAAAGTTGCCACAATACGACGACCTTCACGGCTGCTACATTCGACCATGCCGAAGCAACGAATGTGACGAACTGCTTCGCTTGCCACGACGGTACGCCGGCACATGCGCCCGCCCTTGGAAAATCGTCCTTTCCAGCACATCCGGCGACGTCAAATGATTGCCAATTGTGCCATACTGGCTTCAACAGCTGGGCTGGTGCAACATTCAAGCATGATGACCCCGTCGTCGCAGCAGCTGCTTGCTTTAGCTGCCATGACGGCAACCACGCGCCCGCGGCTGGTAAATCACAGGCCCATTTGAAGACCGGGAATGACTGCGCAAGTTGCCATGTGACTGCCAATTGGACGACAGTGTCCTTCGACCATACGCAAGCACAAGGCACGTGCCTAAGCTGCCATGATGGGGCACATCCGCCTGCATTGGGCAAGAATGCAGCACCAGCGCCGGGTCATATTCCCTCAAGTAACGTCTGTGAAGATTGCCACACCACAATTGCCTGGAAACCGGCACAATTTGACCACGCTAGCGTCGCAGGAACCGCATGTTTTACGTGCCATAATGGCACACGTGCGGAGGGGAAGAATGTGGGACACTTAGGTACTACAAATACGTGTGACGACTGCCACACCTCAGCTGGTTGGAAACCTGCGCGTTTCGACCATGGTTCAGCCACCAATGTTGCGAATTGCTTCGCTTGCCACGATGGTGCCCACCCGCCAGCCCTCGGAAAATCTTCTGCACCCAATCATCCGCAATCATCAAATGACTGCCAAGCATGCCATACAAACTTTACCTCTTGGACAGCTGTAACATTCTCTCATGCTGACCCCGTCGTTGCGGCCACCGCATGTTTTAGTTGCCATGATGGTGCCCATGCTCCCGCACTTGGTAAGCCACAAAACCATCTCAAGACGACGAATGATTGTGCTGTTTGCCACACAACGACCAACTGGACGACGGTGAATTTTGATCATAGCCAAGCCCAAGGCACGTGCTTCAGTTGCCACGACGGCAACCATGCGCCAGCTCTTGGAAAGGACACCAATCACTTCAATACGTCGAATGCATGCGACAGTTGCCATGTTACAACCAATTGGACCTCCGTCGCCTTCGATCATAGTCAAGCCAACGGAACTTGCGTGTCTTGCCATGATGGTGCGCATCCGCCAGCGCTCGGTAAAAATCAGGGCCATTTCATTACGACACAACCGTGTGAATCATGCCATGTGACAACCAGTTGGACGACAATATTGCCCTACACGCATCTTTCTCCGGCCTATGAAAATCATGGCGGTAATGTTTCGCAGTGCACGGACTGCCACAAGCAAAACAATGAAAAAATTACATTCACAAGGCCGGATCTTGCGCCCGATTGTGCGTCCTGCCACGCCAATGATTACAAACTTGATCCACATAAAAAATATACGTCGCCAACGACGAAATTCTATTCCGTAGATGAACTGCGCGATTGCACAGGCGCGTGCCACATCTATTCAGACCAAACACTAACAACAATAAAAACACGCAGGACGGGCCCCGAACACAGAGCAACTGGGAGCTTCTGACCTGATGAATCTATCTAAACTTCTATTTCTATCTTGTGTTTCGCTTACGGCAGTGACTGCACAAATCGAAGCGTCCTATTCCCAAGCGACACTTGATCGAGTGTTGGCAGGCGTTAATGTTGCGGGTACTGCGAACTGCAGCAGCATTGATGTGCGGTTGAATAGGGCGGCGAGTTATCGTCACCATTTTCCGAAACAATCAGGAACGAGCGTTGATGTTTCGATTGAATTACTTGGAACTGAAGCTGGTGAACCAGTTTCAGAAGTCGAAAAGGAAGCGGCGTCCGTAGCGCCCGGAAACCCTGCGGGTTTGGATGGTGTCAGCTTTAGCTTGTCAGATTCCAAACTGCATTTGTCGTTTAGCCGCGAAGTTAAATTTCGCGTTGTGATGGACAATGATACAAGGCACGTGCGCGTGGATGTGGCAGGACCAAAGGCGTCGAAGACTTGCCTAGGCTTGAGTGAGTTGGAAGATAGCGAGAATCCACAATCTGATGTTGCCGCCAAATCAGATGGTCCCCCTGTTGGCAATGACGCAGCTTCGGCATTGAAAGAAGGCAAAGCTCTCCTGGCAACCAAAGACTATGCGCGCGCCACAGCCTATTTTACAAAGGCAGTAGAAATTGGCAGCGGCCCGACCAAGCGTGAAGCGCAGGAAATGTTGGGCTTGTCGCGCGAGAAGGCTGGTCAGTTGGTACATGCCAAAGCCGAATACCAAAGCTATTTGAAACAATATCCGCAAGGCGCTGGGAGTGCGCGCGTGCGCAACCGCTTGACGGGGCTTATGGCTGTGATGGATGGGGCAGCACAAGCGCAATTCAATGAACTCAGGGCTAAAAAGGCGCCGCAGCAAACTCAAGTCAATCCAGATTCTTCTGAACCTAAAATCGAGCAGCCGATTGT
This sequence comes from uncultured Alphaproteobacteria bacterium, assembly GCA_963779145.1. Classification (GTDB taxonomy): domain Bacteria; phylum Pseudomonadota; class Alphaproteobacteria; order Rhizobiales; family Aestuariivirgaceae; genus Aestuariivirga. The sequence continues at coordinate 101,837 of CAVZXJ010000023.1, read as the reverse complement.
GGCTGAAGGCAAGGGCGATGCTTCACCTTCAATCAATACCTCAACTGGTGGTGGGTTATTGGTTACCAAGGACGGCATGATTTTAGATCGGAAAGAGCCGGACATTGATCCCAGTGCTTGGACTTGGGAAAAGTCGGGCAGTTTCGCACAATACTATTACCGCAATGACAGTCTGCGTTCGACAGATCCTGCAACCAACAATTATGGCCTCCACGAAGTGTTCCAGAATCAAGTGCTAACAAGCGCTGATGGTAGGCTGCATGGTGAAAATCAATTCTACGAAATCGAACTCCGCAGTTCGATGTTCAACGAAAAAGGATTTGCTAGTCAGTCAGACATAAACGCCACAAGTATTGGCAGCCTTTATCTTGATGCGCGCATGAAAGAAAATGGGTTGTCAGCGAGGTTAGGCCGACAAAGCAAGAGCACGGGCGGTGCCTTTGGTCGTTTTGATGGAGCACTACTGGGGTGGGAACTCGACAACGATATTAAACTCCAAGCTTATGCTGGTTCACCAGTCTATCGCAGAAATGCAAAACCGTTTGAAGATGATCGACGCTTCGTAGGAGCTAGCGTGGACTATTCGTTCCCTGGAGATCGGTGGGCTGGTGCGCTTTACGCGATTGCACAAGATGCCGGCTCGATCATCGATCGGCGGGCACTTGGTGCTGAACTTCGTTACAACAGCAAAGAATTTTCTATCTATAGTGCTGGCGACTACGACATCTTCTACGGAGAACTTAATAACGCATACTTGAATGCTAACTGGCGCGTCCGCGAGGGGACCAATATTTATGGAACAGTTGATTTTCGTCGCGTTCCGTTCCTCGTCACGTCAAACGCGTTGATGGGGCAAGTTGAAGATGACTTGCAAAGTCTTGTCGAAATTTTTGGGGAAGATGCAGTTTATGAACTAGCCGTTGACCGCACAGCAACTGCAAAAACTGCCAGCCTAGGTTTCTCACAAGAAATTGTGCAAGATTGGCAAATTACGTTTGACGGCATGGTCGCTGACTATTCGGGCACACCCGCTTCGGGCGGTGTTGATTCCGTTCCTGATCCGGGCATTGAGTATTACCTATCATCGCAACTCAGCGGCGCAAACGTATTCAAAGAAAACGATTCATTGAATCTCGGCTTGCGATACTCAGGTAGCGACTCCAGCAACTTCTATATGGCTGATGCAAGTTATCGGTTCATGGTCAATGAAGATTGGCGCGTCAGCCCACGACTGCGCCTGAGCATGAGAGATAGCAAAACGACTGATCAGGAACAATACGTCATCGCCTCCAGCATCGCTAGCCGTTATAAACTCAGCAAAAATTGGAGTTTTGAGACAGAAATTGGCGTCCGCTGGGAAGACGTTGTCACAACAATGAGCGACACCAAAAGCCTCAATTTCCTTTTGACTGCGGGCTATCGTTATGAATTCTAATTGACCTGTCAGTTTGCATCCGGTCGGGGCTTTAGTTGCAATGATCACCGGTTTTCGCATAGTTTGCGACATCATGATCAACGCACTAAGCCACACTTGGCGGTCTTTGTCACTTTCTCGGCAGTTTGCTATCGTTGCGATCGCAGTTTTACTGCCTGGAATGACTGCGACAGGTTTTTGGATTGCACAAAAATTCAGTGAAGCACTCATTCGCAATACGGCCGAAGCAATTGCAATATCCATGGAAAGCCTTGTCGGCCAGTTTGCTGACGAAATAGAAAAGGGCGGCCCTTTATCAAGTGCGACTAAAATTCGACTGGATGATCTGTTGTTGCAGGCCCGCAAAAACAAAACTGTTGTTTCTATGAAGGTGTGGCGCGCTGACGGAACAATTCTCTACAGTTCATTCCCAGAAATGATCGGGCGACGGTTTGAGCCTTCCGAAAGTCTCGCATTAGCTTTGCGAGGTTCGGTCGGTGCCGAGCTTGATAGCGAACCACACACCGAGGACGCCTTAGAACGAAAACAAGCCGTTCCACTTCTTGAAGTTTACACACCATTGCGGAATGCAAAGACTGACAGGATCATTGGAGTAGCTGAATTTTATGCGAACGGCGAGCAACTCAGTTCTGATCTTCGTAACGCAATCACCGAAAGCTGGCTCTTCGTTTGTGCAATCGCAGCATTGATGGCCGCACTTTTGTCAGGCATTGCCGTAAAAGGTGGAAACACAATCGCTACCCAGCAAATGCAGTTGCGCAGGCAAGTCGATGACCTGCAATCACTTTTGCAAAGCAATGAATCTTTGCGAGAGAAATTGCGACTAGCCAATGAAAACGTTTCAAGCATCAATGAGATGGTTCTCCAGCATGTTGGGGCGGACCTTCATGATGGTCCTGCGCAAAGGCTGGCTTATGCAATTATGCGTTTGTCGAGTTTGCGCCGGAAGTTAAGCAAAGCCAGCAATGCAGCTCAGGCTGTTGATGATCTCAAGACAATCCTATTAGACACACTCGGAGACGTTCGGCGCATGTGTGGGGGGCTTACCTTGCCCGAGTTGGACAACTCAACTTTGTCTCAAGCAGTTGAAATAGCTGTTACTTCTCATCGGGAATATACTGATACCGAAGTTGAAACGCAAATCCACGTCTCCACTCAGACAGCTAGCCTCGCTTTGCGAAGTTGCGTTTATCGCTTGGTACAGGAAGGTTTAAACAATGCATTTAAACACGCAGGTGCGAAGTTACAGAAGGTGTCTTTGTTTGAAAATGACGGGAAAATCGAACTTACGATTAGCGATGATGGGCCAGGCATTTCCAAAATCAAGCAAACAAGTGTAAAAGGGCTAGGCTTGCGCGGTATGCAGGCCCGTGTGGATGCGCTAGGTGGCGCGCTGACGGTTAGCAAAGGGAAGACGGGTGGCACTGTTTTGAAAGCAGTTTTGCCGGTCACGTAGGGGCGAAATGGCAATTGCAAAACAAATGATTAGGGTGGCATTGATTGATGATCACCCAATGTTAAGGCGTGGATTGCGTGAAACTCTGACAGAACAGGGGGATTTTGCAATCGTTGCCGAAGGTGGAAGTGCAGCTGACGCCATTGAACTTGCATTGAGCAAGAAGAGTGACATTATGATTGTTGACGTAAATATGCCTGGCGATGGATTGAGTGCAGTAAAAAGTATCTCAAGCCAGGCCCAGCCTCCGCGGCTTGTTGTTCTTTCGGTGTTTGATAACATGTCAAATGTGCGAGCAGCGATGGAGTATGGCGCTTATGGCTACGTGTTGAAAGGAATTGAAGGAGATGAGCTTGCTCGGATATTACGAACAGTTCACGCTGGCAAAAAGCATGTAGAGCCAGAGCTGGCTGCAAAATTATTTGCCCAAATTGATGATCAAAGCTTCCAAGATATGGACGTCAGTTCTTCAAAAAACAGCAGACTATCTTTGTTGTCAAAACGGGAAAAGCAGATATTTGATTTAATGGCGAAAGGCATGAGCAATCGCGACATCGCCAAGAAGTTACGGTTGGGCGAAGAAACGGTTAAACATTACAACACACAGATGTTTCAAAAGCTCGGCGTGAAAAACCGCACGGAAGCAGCACTGCTCAAGAATTAACACTTACCTTTGATCATAGCCACATTTGTGTTGTGTGAGGCTGCGTATTTGGCCGAAGTGGTTTCAACAAACACATATTCTAGAAAGTTCATCTCACCTTATTGGCTTGTGGATGCGCACTTTGGTCTCAAAGAGTACTGTAGAATTGTACACCTAAGTGATCGACTATCCGGTCTGAAATATGAAATAAAATAACAGTATAAGAAAAATAGCTCGTATCCAATAGAAAGATACTAGCTGTGCGGTTGCATTTTTTATATCCACCTCGATTTAAGTTCGTTTCTTGGGTGTGAACTTAATGTGTTGTTTTGATGAGGTTAAAATTGAATTAAATACTTTTTTCGTTTCAATGTTAACTTTGTCTTCCTGACAATTCGCTGACTTTTATTTAAATTCTTGACTCTTTTTAATGGGTGTGCGGAATTGTAGGCACAAGGTGTTACACCTTTGAATGTGGATTTACTGGTGGGGGCACCACTAATCCGTAGGCACTATAATGTTGGCGAGGCAAATGCCCCCATTACAGTGAACGTGCGGCTCAAAGTTGTAGCTCCGGGTCGGAGCGGGCTACTTTTTAGCCTCGACAGGGAACAACCAAAAAAGGTTGTTGCCAAGATCAAACAAGCTCCTCCCGGCATGTCTTGTCGTTCGCAATAGCTGTGAGCGACATTGAATTTTGAATACCGCCGGTATTGGCTTTTGAGGGACGGCCTTTTTCGGATCAGCACATTGTCGATTAACGCGTCGCAACGTCGTTTGCGCGAACGGAGAAGTATTGTCATGGCATACGACCTGAAACCATTTGCTATCAACCTGAACGATCTGCTTTATCTTTTGCAACAAGTAAACTTCAAACCGCTATTCGATGGCGATGGAAATGCGGTTGTGAACTGGAATGGCGTTGGTACAGTTTACTCGGCCAGCAACCAACCCATTGTTGGCGGTACAACTGTTGGAGATCCTGCGGCTATTGCCGCGATGGCCTCAAATGGCGTCGGCTTTCCTAATGTGTCAGCTCCTATCGGCATTCGTGATGTTGCGGGTTACCACAACAATCTTTTTGGAACGCAGGCTGACTGGGGCGCTGTTGATCAGCCTTTCGTTCGACTGACACCTGCCGACTACTCAAACTATGTGACACAGGGCGGCACCGCGACGGTCTCGATTAATCCCGATACGCAGGAGCTCACCATCAGCTATGCCAATGGAGACCCATCAGTTACCATTGCGGCTTCTGTCTACGCGCCTTCTGTTACACTTACTGATTTGACACGCATAACGTTGAATGCTGCTGGTACAAGCGTCACGTTTGCCCACGAGGCCGGGGCACCTTCAGTGATCAATCTGAATTTGGTTACGGACTTTGCTAATGCAATGTTAGGTGAAACTGTTGCTCCCAACTACAACACGGTTGTTGGTATCAATGGCGTGGTATTCCAAGCATCTGTTGTAGACTCGACACCTCGTATGATCAGCAACACGATTACAACAGCGGGCGTAAACCTGTTGAAGGATGGTGAAGGCCATTATGTTGAATGGCGTCCGGCACTCTACGCTGACCCGTCACCAGCTGGCGTTGCATATAAGGATCTCATTGACGGATCAGGTGTTGAAATTGCCAAACTTGTCGAAGGCGCCAAGATTGTTGCACCGACGGGTTACTCTCTCGTGTGGGATTCTGCCACTTATTCAGCCAGTAACTTCTATCGCATAGGTCTCAACGCGGTTGTAGCCTCCAATGGTGACTCAGACGGTCACTTATATGGTTCAGAAACGGGCGGTGCGCCGGTCGATGGTGGCGTGCTTTATTATTTTGATGGTACCGACTATCTTCCAGTGCATGTGGGTGGTGCGAATGGTGTCGATATGGTGTTTGACGCCGCTCTGTATGTGTACCGCTCAGTGGTTGACAACATCGACGCAAACGACCCGACTTTTACGCGCGCAAACTTGATTGATGGCGATGTGATGACCGTTCCTGTAAGTTACACACCGCCTTTGGTTGGCGATGTCGATGCTTCTGTTATTCTTTCAACACTTCAATCAAATTCTGGTTATGGTCTGCTCGAAACACTGGGTCACATTGATTACCAGAATCCCAATTCCGGTGAATTTTTCATTGGCTCCGAAAACCCTGGCGTTGCTCCGGTCAACAGTTGGTTTGCTATTTTCGGACAATTCTTTGATCACGGTCTTGACGCTGTCTGGCAAGGTGGTCAGCGGAAAAATCCTATTCGCGCTTGATCCATCTGATCCATTGTATGGTGCGATTGGCTCCGATGGCCAACCGGTAACTAATATCACAATTGCGCGCGCAACAATTGTGGGCACGGACGCGAATGGCGATCCAGACTACGCCAACCACACTTCACCTTTCATCGATCAAAGCCAGACCTATGGTTCGCAGATCAGATCACGCAATTTTTGCGCAAATGGGAGTTGATCCTGATATCGGTAATTTATCACGCTGGCATGGAACTTTTTGACGGCACGACGCTTGCCGACGCTTGGACCAAGAAGACACCTGTCTACGACCCAAATACGGCTTACGACCATCGAGCGTTCACGATACTTTGCCGACTCTGAATGAATTGCGCGATCACGTGCTCGATACAGGTCGTGCTGCTTTGTCTTGGGAAGACGTCATTGATCTCCGCAATCGTGATGCTAACGGACAAGTATCAACTGGATTTTGGCACGGCGAGCTGGCAAATTCAGGTAGTCCATTGCTTCTCGACATGAATCCGCATTTTGACGCAGCACATATTTCTGCTGCTGCGATTGCTGAACTCAATATGCAAGCAGTTAACGCTCCTTCACACAATCGACGCATCTCGTATGGTGGGCTACTCATGGCGGGATTGGTCAATCCAGCAACCAACATGATCAGCACAACATTCAGTGCCGCTGCCTGCAAGCTGCCGTTTCGGAAATTCTGATGGCAGCTGTTGGCGATCACTACATTGCAGGTGATGGTCGCGTGAACGAAAACTTCGGTCTCACGGCGATCCATCACGTGTTCCACGAAGAACACAATTTTCAAGTCGCAAATTTGAAGACTTGGATCTATGCCCATGATGCCAACAACTCTCCTGGTGACCATGCGGGTCTGCACGAGTGGCAAGATGAGACCTCTAATTTGGATGGCGCTGGCAATTATTTACACATTGCAGCCGGCGGGATCACTGCAACGCAAGATCCCGGCGAGATTGAAGTGTTTGACGCAGCAGGGGAAAGCCTTCGGCTATGTGGCTGAGGCAGAGCTATTCAGTTGCTTGGGATTCGAACAAAATGTTCGAAGCGACGAAATTGATCGTCGAAATGGAATATCAACACGCCGCTGTTGACCAATATGCGCGCACAATTACGCCGCGTATTCAAGAGTTTGTGGGCTACTCCTCTGGCGTAGATTCAAGTATCTCGCTGGAATATTCGCAAGTTGCCTTCCGCTTTGGCCACTCGACAATCCGCGAAACCATTGACACCATTGATCCTTCAGGATGGATGCTGGGCAATGTGACGCGTTATGCGTTGGAAAAAGCATTCCTAACGCCACAAACATTTGCCGAAGAGGGCGTAGCCGCCATCACGCTTGGCCTTGCCCGCCAGCAAATGAATGAAGTTGACGAGTTCATTACACCAGCATTGACCCAGGGCTTGCTTGGCCAACCGCTGGATCTTGCCGCGATCAATATTGCACGCGGTCGTGATCTAGGTATTCCCACGCTGAATGATTTCCGCGAAGGCATCAGCCTTGCGCGTTATACCAGCTGGGATGATTTCGGCAAGAACATGGTGCATCCGGAATCACTGGTGAACTTCATTGCCGCCTATTCTTTCGGTGGCGACCTTGCGAAGGCCGAAGCTATTTTGGGCCTCTATGAAGGCACCCTTGTTGATGGTGATGTGGCAGCTCTGGGGTTCACTGCAGCTGATGCGCTCAACTTCATGCTCAACAATGACGACAGGCAATGTTGACTTGGAAATTCCGCGTGACGGTTTCAACCACATTGACTCGTGGATCGGCGGTTTGGCCGAAGCCCACGTTCCTGGTGGCCTCTTGGGCGAAACCTTCGACGCTGTGTTCGTGGCGCAGATTCAGTCGCTTATGGATGGCGACCGCTTCTATTATCTCTATCGCCTGTTCGGCACGCAAATTCATGAAGAGGTCAACAACGGCCAATTCAAAGATATCGTTGAACGCAATACCGGCTTGTCGCATCTCAATGGTTCTATTTTTGCTTACGCCGACAAGTACTACGACTTTGCCCGCGAAGCGGACGGCACGGAATTCTTGGACACAGAAACCGTCGCAATCGGCGATCATGCCAACCATTTGTATGCCGACACACTTGCTGACAATCCAACGCTCGGCATCTTCTCAGATGGCGGCGCGTCAACTGATCCAAATGGCACTTTGATCTCGGTTACTGCCTCTGACTTTGTCCGTGCGGACGTTGTGCAAAACTATATTCGCGACGTGCGGCCTGAGCTTGATCCAACCCAAGTTCACACTGTTGAAGGCACGCCAACTTCAGGCGCTGACTCTCACGAAGTGATCGTGGCGACTGACAACTCGGACTATATCCATGGTCGCGCAGGTGACGACACAATTTATGGCGAAGGCGGCGACGATTATATCTTTGCCGACGGCGGCGTGGATCGCCTTTATGGCGGCGCTGGCAACGACATGCTCGACACGGGCGAAGGCCCAGACTTGGCCGACGGTGGTTCTGGCAAAGACATAATCTACGGCCGCGGTTCTGGCGCGGAAGTTGGTGGCTTTGACCAACTCGTTGGCGGCACCGGCAATGACTTGATCATCGGTGGTGAAGGCATTGATAAGCTGTCTGGCGGTTCAGGCGATGACATCATTTATGGTGATGGCCTGACCAACCCTGAAATGGGTAACACCGATGCATTCACCCATGGTGGTGACGGCAACGACTATATTGACACTGGCGCATCAGGCGATCTTCTCTATGGCGAAGAAGGCGACGACTACATGGTGGGCGGCGTTGACCAGGACTTGATGCAAGGTGGCGTCGGTGACGACATCTTGCGCCCAGGTTCGCCATCGCAGGCGGTCAATGGTGGCCCGGACGAAGTCATCGGCGATGATGGATTTGTCAACTCCGGCTTTGATCTCATTGATTTCAGCGATTACGTGGCTGGTGCACCTGGCGTCAACGCCAATATGGTAACGCAGTTCAACCCGCTGGTTGCGATTGATCTTGTCACGCCGTTCCCGACGTGGTTCCAAATCGAAGGTGTGATTGGTAGCCAAAACAATGATACCTTCATTGGCACTGATGCGCTGAACCCTGCCGAACAGGCCAACCCCTTCGGTGGCGGCAATTGGCTGATCGGCGGTTCAGGTGACGACACCTTCACAGGTGGTGGCGGCAACGACTTGATCATCGGCGGTTCAATGCGATTGGATGAGCTTATCGGCAGCTATACAGATGCTGTTGCGGGCAACCTTGAATTGGGCAGCACGGCATGGTTGGCCGATGCAATGGCCACCGGAGCAGGTGGCACGGGCTACGGCAACAATGTTGAAGACGCCTACACAGGTGCTTCCAACCGCACTGATGGAACACTACAAACAAACGGTCTGATTGATGCCTCCAATGCTTTGGGTGGTGGCCAGTTCGACAAGCACTTTGTTGACATGCTCAAATCACGCATGTTCAAGGATGTGATGCTCGGTGACAATGGCACGGACGGCCTTGCTGATACAGCCGTGTTTAGCGGAAACCGTGCGGACTATACCATTGTTACAGTGCAAGCTGGTGTTTACAAAATCACCGACAATCGTGATCCACTTGCTGTTGACGTTGATGGCCAGTTGATACCGACTGATGGGACTGACTTGGTTGCAGGCGTTGAAGAGTTCAAGTTTGCAGATGGCACAATCATAGCCGCTAACCTGGTTAATCTGCCGCCTGTCTTCAGTTCAAATGGTGGTGGTGCAACCGCAGCCATTGCAATTGCTGAAAACACAATGGCTGTAACGACAGTCGTGGCATCGGATCCGAATCCGGGTGATACGGTAACCTACGCACTTGCTGGCGGCGCTGATGAAGCTAAATTCAGCATCAACGCAACGACGGGCGAATTGAGTTTCATTGCCGCTCCAGATTTTGAAACACCAGGCAGTGCAGCTGGCAGCAACGTTTATGACGTTGTTGTTCAGGCATCAGACGGCGTTGCAGTTGATACGCAAACTCTGTCTGTAACGGTTTCCAACGTCAATGAAGCAGCAACTGGCTTGCCAGTAATTGATGATGCTACACCCACTGCGGGCTCAGTCTTGTCGGTGAATACAGCTGGCATCGTTGATCCCGACGGCGTGATAGGCGGAATTACCTATCAATGGGCATCATCTAATGATGGTTCAACTTGGACCGATATCGCTGGTGCAACTGGGGCGACATTTACTCCTACAATGGACCTGATTGGCAGTTCACCGGACACGTACAACAATCGGCAAATCCATGCCACTGTGAATTATTACAGCGGTGGTTTGCAGGTTCATGCTGTGTTCGCGCTACCGGACAACAGGTGCAAATTGGACTGCCACACCAGTCTTGTGGCGAATACATTTGCTGGCACCGCAGGTGATGACAGTCATCGTCGGGACCAGCGGCATATTTGGTTTTGGAGCAAACGACACACTGAGTGGTGGACTTGGCAACGACATCATTAATGGCTCGGCGGCAATGATACCTTGAACGGTGGAGTGGCGATGACGATGATCACGTACGACGTCGTCCGGTGGGCGATGACATCATCAACGGTGGCAAACTGGCGCGGATCACGATTGATACGCAGTTCTGATACCTACGTGCTCAACGGCACAGTTGGCAGCGCTGAAACCTTTGGCATCTATACTCGTGCGGATTGGCTCAGCTTTGGGGGGCATACTGCAGCGCAACTCCAAGCAGGTACTGAAATTGTTATAGCACGTGGTGGTACTGCAAACACCAACGTCATTTCGGAACTAGACAATATTGAAGAAATTATTGTCAATACTACGCTTGCTTCCGCCAATGATGGTGGAGGTTTGCCTGGCAGCATTGTAGCAGGTGGTGATACTATCAACATCTTTGGTGACTTCACCACGACAAGTCTCAACTTCAATACCATTCACGTTACCGGCGGGGTGGGGGACGATACGGTTGATATTAGCGGCTTGACTTCTGATCATCGTATCGTCTTCGACGGCGGCGAAGGCACCAACGAGGTGATTGGTGAAACGCGTTCACAAGACGTGTTGACCAATGCCACAATGGCACAAAACGCCCCGACGGATGAAGAAGACGACGACCAAGAAGCTGATCACGACGATGACTGTGAAGATGGTGACGACGATACATCGCCAACGCCAGTAACAGTTGCTCCAACGGATCTCACGCTGATGGGCGATGCTTCTGAAAATCTGCTTACCGGTGAAGGCGGCAATGATGTCGCTATGGGCCTTGGCGCAACTGACACCATATCTGTCGGCTCAGGCGATGACTTTGTCGATGCCGGCGCTGGAGATGACTATGTCTTTGCTGGTTCGGGCAATGACATGATCTATGGTGGTGATGGTGCCGACACGATCATGGGCGGTGATGGCAACGATCTCATCACGGCTGGCAACGGTGATGACAATGTCATGGGTGGCAAGGGCGACGACACCTTCGTTGCTGGCGTTGCTGATGGTATGGACCGCTACAGTGGCGATCTTGGCAATGACACACTCGATATGTCAGCTATTTCGGCCAATATCGAAGCCAATCTTGGAACAGGCCTTTCCGGCTATGCCCAGATACTAAATGGTCCGCGCGACACGCTCTACGGAATTGAAAACATTGTCACCGGCAGCGGCAACGACACTGTTACCGCCTCTGGTGCCCGCAATGTGATTGATACTGGTGCGGGCCAAGATACCGTTGTGTTTAGGTCGGCTTCAGATGCTGACGGCGATACTTTGTATAACTTCGAAGCAGGCGATCGGATTGATGTTTCTGCCTTCATGGGTGGAACTGTCTCGCTGATTAATGGCAATGCAGCTGAATTTGGCGAAATCGCAATTCACTTCGAAAACATTGGCAATGAGAACTTCACGGTTCTCGATGGCCTGACCCAAGATGGCGAACACTTCAAGATCGACATCAAAGGCCATCACAACCTGACTGGCACAGATTTTGCTGCCTAATACATGAGTGAGATTGGGGTCGGACCGAAAGGCCCGACCCCAACTATCGGGTGATGTCTTCTAAGTTGTTTCAGGATTGTGGATTATGGCGAAAAACCCATCAGATACCGGTAAAAAGCCGACTGAAAAGCTGACCGGCAACTTGCGCAGCCTGTTTTTGTTTGTATTTGGAATGTCCGGCATCATCAACCTTTTGGCCCTGACTGGGTCATTCTATATGATGCAGATTTATGATCGCGCTATTCCGTCCCAAAATATTCCAACGCTGTTGGCATTGTCGGGTTTGGCCATTGGCCTCTACCTCTTCCAAGGGATTTTTGAAACTGTCCGCAGCCAGATATTAATCCGCGTAGGCGCGGCCTTGGACCGCAAACTGGCACCATTGGCCCATCGTGTATCCATCGACATGCCGCGCTTTGGCTTTTCTCCGTCTGAGTCACTTGAACGGGGCAGGGATGTGGACACGATCCGCGGCTTCTTGGGCAGCCAAGGCCCCGTTGCCCTGTTCGATCTGCCTTGGTTACCACTCTATCTCGTCTTTGTGTACGTGTTGCATCCTTATCTCGGAGCCCTTGTCATTGCAGGCGCTTTCGTCCTTTCGATGCTTGCCATTGCAACAGAAATTCTCACGCGGCGACTTGCGGGCGCCACACACAAATCCACACTGGCGCGTAATGGTATTGCGGATTCGAATGCTCGGAATGCCGAAGTGGTACGTGCGATGGGCATTGGTAGTCGCGCTATTGCGCGGTATCGAGAAGCCAACGCCGAACACTTAGATTTGCACACGCGTACAAACGACATCTCAGGCACATTGGGCGCAGTATCACGAGTTCTGCGCATGATATTGCAGTCAGCTACGTTGGGGCTTGGTGCCTACCTAACTATAAAAGGACAAATGTCAGGTGGTGCAATTATTGCGGCATCGATTGCGTCTTCTCGTGCACTTGCACCAGTAGATATGGCCATTGCGAACTGGAAGTTTGTGGTGCAAGCGCGCGGCGCTTGGAGTCGGATCAACGAAACCTTGACGATACTTGTGGGATCCAAGGCGCCGATGAATTTGCCTCTACCTTTGAAAACCTTTCGAGTTGAAAAACTTACGGTCGCTGCACCTGCTAGTGGCACGGTTCTGCTGAGTGAAATTTCATTTGAACTAAAGGCTGGGCAAGCACTTGGCGTCATTGGTTCGTCTGGTGGAGGTAAAACCTCTCTTATGCGCGCAATGACTGGGGTTTGGTCTGCGCTCCGTGGTTCAATTCGATTTGATGATGCTGATCTATCGCAATGGCCTGAAAGCAGCTTGGGCTCGTTGATCGGCTATCTTCCGCAAGACGTTTCGTTAATGGATGGTACGATCGGCGAAAATATCGCACGGCTTGTTTCAGACGCAGATCCCGAAGACATTGTTGCCGCAGCAAAAGCTGCTGGCGTGCATCAAATGATTGTCAGGATGCCAGACGGATATCAAACGCAGGTGGGTTCGCAAGGTCAGGTGCTATCGGCAGGTCAACGGCAAAGAATTGGTTTGGCTCGCGCATTGTTCGGTAACCCGTTTGTCGTGATGATGGATGAACCCAATTCAAATCTTGATGCTGAAGGTGAACTAGCACTTACAGAGGCAATTAATGCAATCAAAGCCAGGGGTGGAATTGCAATTGTTATTGCTCATCGCCCAAGTGCTTTGGCCGCAGTTGATTTGATGGCAGTTATCCAAAATGGCAGGATGGTGGCGTTTGGCACCAAGGAAGAGGTGATGGGGCAAGGTCAAAATTCTTCACCGTCCAAAACTGTGGTTGCAGCACAAGTTGCATCGAACGATCAGCAACCTCGTGCACAATCGCCGCAGACGCTCACAATGCCAGCAAAATTGCCCCGTTCCCAACCGCAACTTGTAGCAGGGTAGGTAACAGCCATGTCTTTGATCAAGATTCAAGCAACCCGCGATAAAGGCTCAACACCTGGAAGCGTGCTTACAAAAAATCGAGAAGCGATTGAAAAAACGGGTCTCGAAAATAAGTCTTCCACGCCAATCTATGTTGGGATGCTTTTGCTTTCATTGGGGCTCTATTTGAAGAGTTCTCTTGTGGGCAAAAGTTTTGCAAGTATTCCTCCCGAAGATTCTCTAAGTCCCGAAGAGGAAAATAGTGTTAACGAGGCGACGTTGACCGAGCTTGCCAGTCTTGGACGTGGCTTGAGTGACAAAAATAAGCTTTCCGATCAAAATGACCAACACGCAGCAAAAATAGAAGATGCAGAGAGTTCCTCTATCGCATCTTATTCCAATTGAACCACTGGAATATGACATCCGCTTTTTTCATTCCGACGCCCTTACTAATTTCAACCAACCCAAATTTATTCCATTGGCATTCCCAACTTTGCCCGTAAATGACAATCATTCGAGTAGACAAAGCTCTGGGTCTGCTGAGGTAGGTATAGATGGTGGTTCTACAACAGGCGATAGTACTGGCAGTGATGATGATGACGAAACGGATGGTAGTGGCGATGCTGAAACGACAACTCCTCTAAATCGGCGCCCTCAAGTTGCTGGCCCTGTGGTGCTGCATGATCAATTCGTTTGTATCATGCTCATGTTTTCGCTTAGCGACCTCTTGCGTGGCGCAATTGACTTGGATGGAGATGCGCTCAGCGTCAAAAATGTGAGCGTTTCAAACGGCGAGCTTGAACTCATCGATGGAGTTTATCGATTCCATGGTGAGGACATGGGGCCCGTGACGATCAGTTACGATATTACCGATGGTAAGCTTTCTACGGCGCAAACTGCTAACTTCAACCTGTTGGCCAAACCGCCAATAGTAGGCACTGATGATGATGACATACTGCTCGGAACGGCGTGTGCCGATGACATCATCGGAAACGATGGCGATGATCGCATCGATGGTCGCGATCGAGACGATAATATTGATGGAGGTTCAGGTAATGACCACATCGTTGGAGGCAATGGAAACGATGTCGTTTGGGGTGGGCTTGGCGACGATGTAATTCTGGGCAACAGTGGCAACGACATGCTGTTCGGGGGCGCTGGCAATGACAGAATTTTCGGTGGTGAAGGAAATGACATCATAGATGGTGGTGACGGTAACGATGTTGTGTTTGGCGATGCTGGCAATGACGTCATTGATGGTGGGAGCGGTGACGATCAATTGAATGACGGCGAAGGGCTAGACCGTGTCAATGGCGGTGCAGGGAATGATGTGTTTATTGCTGCGATTGACAATGTTAGCGACCAATTTATTGGCGGTGAAGGGCAGGATACGCTCGACTACAGTGCAGCTGAAAGAAATTTGGAGTTCAATCTGGTTACCGCTGAAGTCATGAACGCTGAAACGGGCGGTGATCTTTTCGCATCAATTGAACATTTTATCGGCGGAAGTGGAAATGATCACTTCCTTTTCGCGGCAGAAGGCCAACCAACTAATGTGGAAAATATCGCTTCCGCAGAAGGTGATTGCGATCATGAACAAGTTGAAGACACTGAGACGCCGTTAATTTTCGACGGTGGGACTGGATCAGATACGCTCGATTATAGCGAAAGAAGTGAAGCGCTCATCATCGATACTGTCGAGAATATTGTGTACAGCACTAATGGGCCTAATCACCACTTCTCAAGTATCGAGGTTGTTGTTGGTGGCGATGGCGACGACTTGTTTATTGTTGGAGCTCATGTTTCAACTTTCGATGGACGAGGCGGTGACGATACTTTTAGACTTTGTGAAGCCGCGTCAGAAGATGCTTCGCCCTACCAAATTCGAAATTTTGAGATTGGCGACCGCATCAATGTTTTGAGTTACGACATCTTCGAACGTGAGGATGAAACAGACGAACACTCCTTAGAAGGTGTTTATGGGGGCGGAGAGTCTGATCACAACGAGACTTTTGATCGTGTATTCCCAATTCGTGTGCGTAGACAAGACGCAGAGAACGACACTTACCGAACGATTGTTGACGTGGACATGGACGGCGATGAAGCTTTTGACATGTCTGTTGAGCTAGACGGGCACCATTATCTGCTCGTCACAACTCATACAACAGCATGAATTTTCGGATTCAATAGGAGTTTTAAAATTGAGTGTATCTCCTGTGTCCCTTGAAACTGATGTTGCATCGGAGCTTGCTTCTGGTTTGGGGAAAAACACCGGCATTTCATCACGCGTAGTCTGGGGAACACTCTTTGCCACACTCCTCATTGCTGGAATTGGTGGGTGGGCGGCAACTTCGGAATTATCTGGTGCGGTCGTTGGCCAAGGTCAGATAAAGGTCGATAAAGATCTCAGGGCCATTCAACATATTGATGGCGGGATTATTCACAAAATCAATGTTCGTAAGGGTGACATTGTAAAGGAACGCCAAATTCTCTTTTTACTTGATGATGCAGTTTTGAAATCTGAACGGCAAATCTTGCAAGGCCAATTGATTGAGTATTCAGCAAAGCGGCAAAGGTTGCTCGCAGAACGTGACAACTTGAATGCAATTCCTGCACTGCTTGGCGAAGATGCCTTAGGAGTTAGGACATCTCAGGAGATCAAAAATGAAACAAGGCTGTTCCAGGGCAATCTTGAAAGACGCGCCAGCCAGATTGAGCAGTTGAAGCTTGGGATCGTTCAAATTGAACAAGAATTAAACGGTTTAAATGCGCAAAAAGAGTCAAACACATCAGAGTTGACATTGGTCGAAAATGAAGCGGACAAAGTTGACGGATTGAAACGCAAAGGACTTATTGAAGGCTCCCGCGTTTTCAACAATGCGCGCGACCTTACTAAATTGCGGGGTGAAGGTGGACAGATCGATGCATCTATCGCGCGTTCGTTGTCGCGTAAAAATGAAATTGAGTTGCAGATACTTGCTGTTGATGAGGACGCAAGAAATGAAGCCCAAAAGCAGCTTTCTGAGATTGAGCCACGTATCTCCGAATTGAACGAAAGGTTCACTGCTATTTCAGATAGGCTAAAGCGACTGGAAATTCGCTCACCAATTGATGGCACAATCAATGAGGTTTCGATTAACACTATTGGTGGGGTTATAACTCCAGCGCAGAAATTGCTGACAATTGTACCCATGAACGCAGCTCTACAGGTTGAAGTGAAAGTGCAACCAACTGACATTGATCAGATTTACATGGGGCAAGATGTAAAACTCAGGTTTTCCGCGTTTAGCACGCGTGAAACACCGGAGCTTAACGGGACGGTTGCATTCATTTCTCCGGCAACAAGTACAGATCCCGCAAACGGACAAACGTTCTATATCGTCCAAGTTGAAGTCGCGGATGGCGAACTTGCAAAGTTGAACGGTAAAAAACTTGTGCCAGGGATGCCGGTTGAGTCATTCATTCAGACAGAAAGTAGAACTGCTCTGTCGTATTTGCTCAAGCCAATGGCTGATCAATTTAGGCGCGCATTTAGGGAACAGTAGGATGTAAGTGGTTTGCAAAGAAGTTGAAATTTGTCCTTTTCAACTGCACAATATTTTCAAGCAAAGAACTCTGACGGTAAAATTGACGGTATAAGAGATACCCATTGAAAAAATACTGTTTTATTTCAACCCATAAACTGCCCAATTGATGATCGAGTGGGAGTGAGGGCTTTTGTCGAAATTCTTGATGAGGCTTAAAGGGCATCAAAACTTTAAGCTATCAATCCAAGTCTTTTGCGTTCCGTTTTCCTGTACATCGTGGGTGTCATTCCCGTCCAGCGTTCGAATGCCAAAGTGAAAGGGGGGTTACCAGCATAATCGAGCAATCCGGCAATGTTAGAAATTGCAACATTGGTTTCGATCAGCATTTGGCATGCAAGGCTTTGGCGGACTTGTTGCAGAATGTCCGAGAAATTTGTGCCTTCCTTCTCGAGTTGCCTTTGAAGTTGCTTTGTCGTCAAACCTAGAGATTCTGCGATGTTTTCAATGTTGCATTTGCTCGAACCAAGAAGACTGGGAATGGCCAATGCCACTGTGCCAGACGCGGATTGATCATAGCCGACAGTGCGTTCAATGCGACGCTTGATATGAAAGCCGAGGAGAGGCTTTAAAAACCAAAAGCGGCCTTTCGTTCTTAATTTTAGAAATTCTGTTGGGAATACAATCTCGGTGTGTTCGCAATTATATTCTACTGGACTGTTGAAATATTCCGCTGCCCGACGAAAATCGTCGGGACGTGAATGCTGAAAGCGCATCACGACGGGATTTAGCTCTGGCTTATGAAATATCGAGCGCGCAAGACCTACTGCATTCGCAGCGTATCCTTCGGCAAATTGTCGTGAGGGCAAAATATAAGAATGCCCGACGAGCCGCATAATTGATGGCGTTTCAGCGTCGCCATGCAACATGATGAGTTTAAACGCGTTGGAGTGGAAGCTCCAATACCGCATTGCGATGTCAAAAAACTCTTCAGCCGTCGAAACAAAATCTGCCAATGCAGACATTGGTCCGAGAAACGCAAAATTTGGCGCCGCCGCAATTGCCAAGTCAATGCCAAGCGAGGGGCGGTTGACAAGTTTCGACAATCGCTCGTGGAGCAAGCAAAATCCGTTGAATGAAATTAACATCTCGAAATTATCGAGTGCTTCGACTGGAATACCAACCTCTTTTAGTTGGGATTGCAACCATGACTTCTCAACTCCAAGAAACTCTTGCAAGCCGATAAGGTTCACTGACCTGATATAACCGAAATCTTTGTTCATTCTAATATCCAAATACTTTTCTCAAAGTCGTATGAAGAGATGAAATTCATAGCTCAGAATATTTGTTGGGACGAAATTGTTCAACAACTCTGATGGTTGAATGCATCAAGTCATTTTTTGTGGGTAACAACAGTTGCTAGTTGGCTTCTGCCACGACCCTTTCAGCAATGTAGTTCACGCGACCGTCTTCAATTTTTAATTTCCCCTCCATTTCAAGTGCAACGAGTGTTGAATGGAGATAGGGTCGGGAAATACCAAGCATTTCAGCAAAATCGCTACCGCGGATGGGCCAGTCCATTTCAAAAGATCCGCGAGGCCAATTTCCATTGATTTGAAAATAGGCAGCTTGGATGAGTGCAATTATGCGTTCGGGTACGGCTTTGAAGCGTGTCGCGACATTGTACGTTGTGAGCATTGCATGGTTGCGCGACATTGCCCAAAGGAGCCATTCAACAAAATGCCGATCGCGCCAAAGTTCAGAAACCGCATCGTGTTTGAGTATGTACACGTTGCTCCGCGCGAGGGCTGTCACTTGGTAGTTGGCGCGACCTGTAAGGGCATCCGAAATATTGAGCGCGGTGTTGCGCCAAGCTGGATACACCAAACGCATTTCTTCGGTTGATTCACTCCTATCCCAGACGCCCAGAACGCCTGAGGAAATGATAAGCACTTCGATGCCAGCACTGCCGCATTCAGTTACAATTGCGCCTCTCTTGAACTCAACAAGACTGCTGCGTTCAATTATTTTATTTTGCATCGACAAAAGCGTCGGATCTGTTCCTTGCAAGAGTGTTGTCATCGAAAATCGTGCCCAGCTCACATTTCGTGAGTGTGCCCATAGGACGATGAAACAACAAAGTGCAATAGGATTCTTTGCACGATGAGAAAAATTCAATATTTTTCTGGCGAGAAGTGATGGCAAAATTATGAAACGAAGATTCAACAATGGTGAATTTTGCGAATCTAAAATGCGTTGTGGGCCGAGATGTTTTTTCTATCGTCCTGTTATATTAAAACACTTTCTCTTTGAGTGTGATCTGCAATTCGCTTGATGGAATTTTTTCGCACCGAATGAAAGTCACTCCAACTAAAAACATCATCCAATTCAACAGCTTGGATGAACTATTAAATTAGCTGTCTCGATTCAAAAAGTGCAACATTTTCAAAAACTTGCTCAAAAAAGTAAGAATTCTTAACAGTTCATTAAAATGGCAGCTTTGGGTGACAAGCGCATCCGCTATCTCCTCTAATTCGAATTGCCACAAAAATTTGTTGGCACATGTTTGATTGAACGGGGGATGGTCATGACGGATTCTAAGCGCGGCAACACGGGTATGTTGAAGCTGTTGTTAGGTGTTTCAGGTTATGCACTTCTTGCGGTGAATGGTGCACAAGCGAACCCACTTGATCCAACCGTTGTAACTGGCAACGTCGCCTTCAACGGTCTTGGAACAGCGAATGTCATTGTTGACAGTGGTTCGATGCAATCAATCATCAATTGGGATAGCTTCTCAATTGGCGTTGGCGAAACAACGACATTCAATCAAGTTTCCGATCAAGCTGCAGTTTTAAACCGTGTTGTCGGTGGCAACCTCACGGAAATTTATGGACAGCTTTTGTCCAATGGCCAAGTCTATTTGATTAACGAGAATGGCATTCTTATTGGCGAAACAGGTTTGGTTGATACCAACGGTTTCGTTGCTTCCACGCTTGAACTCTCGAATAATGATTTTCTCGGTGCGGGCGATATGTTGTTTCGCCAAGGTATTGAGAATGGGGGCGGCATCACCGTACACGGTCGAATTCGTTCGGTTGGTGGCGGTGATGTTTTCTTGTTGTCGCGTGAAATTGAAATCGGCGAAAAAGGTTCCATCCAAACGGGTGGTTATGTTGGCCTTGGTGCTGGTGAAGAAATTCTGTTGAAGCCAACGGATGCTGGCGATGGCCGCATTACGATTCGTGCTGGCAAAGGCCGCATTATCAACCGCGGTACAATTGAAGGTACTGCAGCTGAATTGCGCGCTGCAGGCGGAAATGCCTATGCATTGGCGATCAACAACACTGGTGTTGTGCGTGCCACTGGTGTTTCCCGCTCAGGCGGTCGCGTTCTGCTGACAGCCGGCGGCACTATTCGCAACACGGGGCGCGTTGAATCCCGTAAAAAAGTAGTTGTTCGCTCGACCAAACGCATTGAGAATAAAGGCACCATCCGTGTGCATGATGCAGTTACCCGCACAGGCGGAAAAATTGTGTTCGAGGCACCGGAAATTCTGGTCGAAACCGGCTCTGTTCTGGATGTGTCGGCAGCCCTTGGTGGTGGACGCATTTTTGTTGGCGGCGGTTTCCAAGGTGGCCAGACTGATCGCGCAGGAATTGAGAACGTCGAAATTGCAACCAACGCACAACGCGTGACTGTTCAATCGGGTGCACTGCTGGATGCTTCTGCGACTGAATCCGGCAATGGCGGCGAAGTTGTCATTTGGTCAGATGGCACAACTGCATTTGCAGGTGACATTAAAGCTGTTGCGGCGTCGGGCAAGGGTGGATTTGCTGAAGTTTCAGGCAAAGAAGGCCTGGTTTTCGCGGGCGTTGCGGATTTGCGTGGTAGTGCTGGTCTGGGCGACCTGTTGCTGGACCCAATTACGCTGACCGTAGTAGATGGTCCAATCGATACGCTCGATGATGCTGGTCTTGGTGACTTCCAAATTCTTGCAGGAGACGCTGAAGCCACGATTACCGATGCGAAAGTTGCAGCACAGCTGACGACAGCGAATGTAACTTTGCAAGCCTCTGGCGTTATTATGTTTGCGCCTGGCGTTGAGATTAAGTGGGAAGGCCAGTCTCTTCTTACGGTTGAAGCACCTGCGATTACAGCACTCGACGATGTTATTATTCAGCATACGGAACGCTATGTTGATTTGGGCACGGCGGGCCTTGATGCTGGTGACCAATTTGTGACTGGTAATGGTGGTGTTTACTTCAACGCAGCAGGTGCCATTACCATTGGGACGATTGGCCCGCGCACGGGTGGGGTGGCCATTGGTTCGGAATTTGGCCGCAATGATTTTGTTGCTGGTACGCCGCTGTAACTGTCACGGGTGGTAATACCATCGATGGCTATGCCCAAATTGGTTATCAAGTTGGTGCAGAGCGTGGTGGTGACGGTCAAACCGCTAATATCGACTATGCAGATGCAAGCGGCAATCGTGCTGCCAATGGCGACTATCAATGTTACTGCAGGGTTGGCATGTGGCAGTATGCGGCAGGTTCGACTGCGTTCCCAGTGGGTGATGCTGGGCTGGCTCCTACCAGCATGAATTTCGCGCAAATCGGCCATGGTGGTGCACCGACTGATACGGGCACTACGGTTTCCGTTGCGGATATTTCTGGCGACATCAATGTAACTGCCGGAGCTGCCGTTGCCGTGCAAGGCGCTTTGAACCATGGCGACCCAACGGAGTACGCCCAGATTGGTCATGGTTCGGCTTTAGCCACTTCAACAGGCCAAAACCTGCGCCAAGGTAACATTACAGGCGATATTACTGTTGAGGCCATTGGTGGCGTTACAATCAACGGACTTCCACAAACACCAACAACGCCTGACGGTGTGCGCAATTATCAACTGGCGCAGGTCGGCCATGGCGGTACGGGTGTTATTGTCGGCGGCACGCTTTCAACATCGACTGACCCTGACTATGCCCATGGTAAAATTCAAGGCGATATCAATGTTAACGCGGGCGTTGGCGTAACCGTTGGTTCGATACAAGCCGACTCAACAACCAACCTTTTGGATACGCATACGGTTCAATCCCAACTCGGTCATGGTGCACATGGCTATCATGTAACTGGCCTTTCTCCGGTAGACGTGACGCTTGCTGTCTCGGGCGATGATAACGTTCAATTTGCCTACAATGATATTGCACCGTTTGAAGATGTTGCAGGCCGTGTATTGACGACGGACATCACCTTGCGTGGTTTGGGTGGCGTTGCTCCGATCGCCGCTGTCATGGTGAATGCCAATGAATCGTTGGAAAGCGCACAGCTTTTCGGTTCTGATGTTGTTGACAATATTCAACGTGCCCAAATTGGCTCAGGTTCGTCAACCTACGTGGGTACAAATCTTGATCTGCCATTGCCCGTATCTACGACGGGATCAGCGCTTGATGTTGTGGTCGACGAAGGCCGTATCACCGGCGACATTGATATTGACACACTCGCTTTGACGCTGACGTCGTCGATAACTTCACACCCGCAGCGCCCAGCTGCTTCCTTCGACTATGTGGCCGCACGTGTTGGTCACGGCAACATGGAACAGATCACCACCTTGAACGGTGGAGTTGGTCTGGATGGTGGTGATATCACCATCAATCAATCGCATGTTTTAGCGGCAAACATTGATATCAATGCGGCTGTCTTCACGGTCACCAGCGGTATCGTAACAGCGCCGCAAAGCGTGTTGATGACAGGTAACACCGCGATAACCCAGATTGGCCATGGCAGTGACACGCTTTTGCGCACTGGTGCTGGCGGGGCAGGGGCTGCAGGTCTTAACGCTGGCAATGGTGGCGACGTGCTTATTTCTAAGGGCACTGTTTGGGACGGCTTTGAAAACGAAGGTCGCGTTGATTATTACGGTGGCATTGATGACACCAACATCACCCTTACTGGCGGTGCACTGGCAATCACTTCAACGAACTCAGTTACCGCTCAAGCTGGAAGCACCTCCAATGTGGTGCATGCAGCCGTCGGTCATGGTTCACGCAACATAATTTCCACGGGCGATGGTGGTTGGGCACTTGATGGCAACAATGGCGGCCGCGGTGGTGACGTTGAAATCATCCAAGGTGTTGATGGTCGCGATCTTGACGGTGGTGTGCTGAAAGTTACCAGCGCAAATGCCGACGAAATTACATCAGACATCAATCAAATTGGCCGCGTGAACCCTACAACGGGCCGCGTTTACCGCGTGTTGCGCCAAACCAATGGTAATCTCTATGAATTGCCAACGTTGGCCAATGGAGCAACGGCGGCAGCAATCGCAAACTATAATACCTTGGCCGTTGTTGAAGATCCCACAGTTTTGGATCCTGCTTCGATCACAACCGACATTACCTTGATTGGCACTTATACGGCTGGTGGTGTGTTGATCCGCTACTTTGAAGAAGCGGTAGCAGGAGACACGGCTGACTTTATTGGCTCCGATGATTACCATGGTGGCGATAATGTCGGTGGGCGTGGTGACGTTTATGATGTCTATGCCTTGCTGCAAAGCCGCAACACCAGTGTGAGCACGCTGGGTGACGGCACAAATGAAGACACTGCAACGGGTATCCGTGGCGACATTCGCATTAACGTGGCAGCCGTTTCAGTGCTGTCAAATGTCACAACTGGCGCACAAGCTGTTGGCGACCATGAAGGTGCCTATTCACTGATTGGCCATGGTGACTATGCCGAAATCTATTCCGGCGACGGTGGCATTGGTGGTGCAGCTGTTTCAGCAACGGACGCGGCGCAAGTTGAAGCCCATGGTGGCCGCGGCGGCCATATTTCAGCCGATCTCCGCAATCAGCTCATCGAAGGCGATATTGCCTATGTGCCGACAATTGCTGGTGCAGTTGCAGTTACGTCCACAATCCTTCACCCTTCAATGGGCACGCTGAATTTCTCAATCAGTGAAGCCAACATTGGCCATGGCAGCAATATTGCGGCCCATGCTGGTGATGGTGCTCTGGGAGGTTCCGCAGACTATCTTGCAAATGCCGCAACCAGCTTGGCAACGGCACAAAGCAATGAAGCGTTCTTGGGTGATCTCAGAGGCTCCGCGTCTGGTCACGGTGCTGCGACGGGCGGCAACGGTGGTGACGTGTTCGTTGCCTTGGGCGAAATCACAGATCGTCGTATTACGGATCGCTATACCAGCGCCAACGTTTATCACAACGACGAAGCCGACATTATTCTTAGCAATGTACTTGCCACAACCGTTTCGTCTGTGTTAACCCCAAGCGTTCCTGGCACTGGTAATTCTGACGACATCTACTCTGGTATTGGTCACCATCATCGCATCTATGCTGAAGGTGGAATTGGCGGCATCGGTGGTTCAAGCACCAACCAGTTCGATGGTAATCCGAACGACGCCACAACTCCGTCTGGCGACGTATTCATTCAGCCCGACGTTTCAGGCGGTCGTGGTGGTGATGCGCTTGTGTCTTCCGGTAACATCAAGGGTGACATCGTTATTGATGGCGGCCCGGTAGCTGTAACAACACCTCCAACGGCAGGTGTGGGGGGCTTCCAAAAAGTCATTTCTCAAATTGGTCACACAACTGATTTGATCGCCGTCACGCAAAATGGCGGCGGTGCAGGTGTCCTGACCAACGCCAATGGTGGCATTATTACGAATGTTGAAGATGCAGGCGCTGGAAATATCTCGGTTTCACAAATCAGCCTGGTTGACGGCAATGATGATGACGCGTTTGACCTCAATAGCTACGCGGATGGCGTCGACTTATCATTCACTGATTACAATGGTGGCGAACCTGATGGCCAAGCCGAAACAGTTGAATCGCTTGATCGGATTTTGGGCAGCAACCCAACTGATCGTTTCCACATTCCTGAAAACGAAAGCAACACACCAGGTTACAATGGCACCGTCGTCGGTGACAATGTAGGCGGTAGCGCTGCCAGCCCGATCAATCCGGGTGATACAGATGATGTGATCTTCCATGACGTGGAAGCAGATCCTGAGTATATTTTGGTGACAGCACTTGCTGACAATGCAACTCAAGTTGCAGGTGAAGTAAACTCTGCAGGCCACGTCATTGGTACGTTTGTTCGCAACTATGATGGCGACACCACGACAGGCACCGAAGATAATGGAATGCCAATTGCGGCATTGAATGAGTATCGCAACAGCGCATCCAATGTGTCGCGCTATGGTCGCGTCGTCGGTCAATATGATGCTCGTTTTGAAAACAAGCTTGATGTGGCCCGCTATGTTGACCTTGACCAGAACGGCACGGTTGATCTGGTTGATTTCAATGGCGACCGCAAGTTTGATGTCGTCGATATCGACCAAGATGGCCGCTACGACCAAATTGACGGTCGCGCTGACTATGTTGCCGGCGCACATGGCGTTCTGGATTATACCGCAGTTACAGGCACACAGTTTGATGCTGCCCATCTTGAAGGTGGATGGACACTGCGCAATACCGTCAGCACAGACAATGTGCTTGGCGCGTCGGGCTTTGCTGGACCGTCAAACAAAGCAACACAGATTGTTGGTGACTTCTCGAACGCCAATGGCGGTCGTGGCGGCGACGCTTATGTCCATGCCGGAACAACTGTTGGTGATATTGTAATCGATGCCGTTGGCGCAGTTGCCGTCACGTCTGGCACCACCACCGAGCCCATCGAACATGTTCCTGGCTTGTTTGACCTTGCAGTGGCGCAAATTGGCCATGGTGGCTACCATTGGGCTGATACCAGTGCCAACTATGCGCTCCGCTCCTCCGGCCGTGCTGACACCGCCATTATGCGCGATCACACGCCTGATCTTATTCCTCCTGGAGTTGGACATCTGCCAGCGCTCGGTGGCCTAGGTGGCTTGGGCGCTATAAATGCGTCAGGCGGACGTGGTGGCGATGCTTATGTGCACGAAGGTGCCGCTCGCGATGTCGATGCATCACTCGTAAACAGCACACTTGAAAATGACTATTTGGTGGGCCGCGTTCTCATCAATGTTCCGGATTTCGATACGGACGGTGTGATCATCGGAACGGGCAACAGCAGCAGCTATGCTGGCCTTGATCCAACCGGTTATGCGACGGGCACAGGCTCAGCAGGTGTGGGTGAATCTTGGCTTGCCTATAAGGATGGTAAACCAAACGATGACGGCCAGGTTTGGAACGCAGACAGCGTTGGTGATCACATTATCACCAGCAATCTCTATGCAGATGCAACACAGTTCAACTTGAATGGTCTGCGCGGCGGACTTGAGCATGCCGATCTTCTATCGGGTGCAGTTACCGTTACAGCGCTTGGCGCAATTACTGGCACCAACACGACAGTTGTATCTCAAATTGGCCATGGCGGTTTGAGCTATGCCACTGCGGGCAATTGGTTGGGCAACGTGCTTGATCTGCGCAATCAAATGGGCATTGTCTCCACCAATCTGGGTGGTGTGGGTGCGCTCGCAAATGACGTTTCCGAAATCGCCAATGGCGGTCGCGGTGGTGATGCGTCGATCATATCCTACGATATCAAAGGCGAAACTCGCATTGATACGATTGCTGCTCTTACAGTATCATCGGGTCTCACAGCAGCACCACGCGCTGTTTCAGGTCTCGATACGATCATTTCACAGATTGGCCATGGCGGCATTCAAACGGCCACGGGTGGTTTGGGTGCCTTGGGTGGCGACGGTGAATGGTCGGCGAATGGTGGTCGCGGTGGTGATGTGAACATCACGACTGGCGGCACGCGCGATGCTGAAATCAACTTGAATGTTGGTGGTGCAATTGCCGTTACAGCGGCTCATGCGCCAGCTGCTACATCGACAGGCATCAACAACATCATCTCTGCCAAAATTGGTGCAGGTGATTGGTCCTTTGCTGAAGGTGGCTTTGGCGCTGCTGGCGGCATTGTGTTGGGTGAACGTCAATTCAACGAAACAGCCAATGGCGGTCGTGGTGGCGATGTTGTCATTGAGCAGGGCGGTTACAATGGCGACATCAACGCACAGGTTCTCGGGCTGGTAACCGTAAGTGCGATTGAAGGCGCTGGTCCATCACCAATTCTGCCAAATCAATTTATGACTGCGGCCATTGGCCATGGCGGTCAAGCAATTGGTCTGTCGGAAGCAGGCGGCGGCGGCGGCATCATTGCAGCTGCAACGTTGGTCGATGATATCAACCATCACACAACCAATGACATGGATAACTTCATTGATCTGCGCGGCGATGCAAATGCTGGCCGCGGCGGCAATGTGGATGTGAATGTTGGAGTTGGCGGCACTGGTGTTGTGACTGGTAATCGGACCACTGGAAACTATTACGGTGTGACTGATAATGATGGTTCAGACATCCACATTCAAGCGGGTGCTGGCGTCAATGTCATGGCAGCAGCTGCACAAACCAGTGCTGAAGTGCCAGATGTTGCAGCAGATCCGCTTGGCGCGCCTGTGCGCACCATTGATGGTCTGACAGCTGTTATCGGTCATGCCAGCCAAGCCCGCGCCAACGGCGTGTTGGGTCTGGGTGGTCTTGCGATTGGCGTAGATGTTTCGGAAGCCAATGGTGGTGACGGCGGCGACGCCCGTGCAACGACTGGTTTTGTGCAGGGTGACATTGTTATCGACACCACCATTCTCAACGTCGGCGCACCAACGGGCGACGTAGCAACTTTGCCAGGCGGTGCTTTGCCGAACTACATCGTTGAATCCCGTGTTGGCCATATGCAGCAGGCTGAAGCGCTTGCTGGCAGTGGTGGCTTGAGCGCTGGTACCGCAACCTTGAGCGCACGCGGTGGTGACAGTGGCACTGCCATTGTGTTGCAAGACCGCATTTGGGGTGACATCAATATTGAAGCCAATGCCAGCGTCATCCGTGCTGGCGATGGACAACAACCCGATGATCGCTTCATCGCCTGTGGTGATTTCAAGCATTGGTCATCGTGCTGAAGCCAAGGCGATTTCTGGTCTGTTGGCTGGTCTTTCGTCAGGATCAATTATTCAAAGCAAGCAAAGCCTGTACTTTACTTATGAAGCATTGCTTGAGTTCAAGCAGCGCACGCAGGACCATTGGTGGTGATCTGGCTGCCGCACAAAAAGCTGCATTCAATCAACTCTCAGCACTTGAGCAAAAGCTGGTCGCACCTTTCTATTCGAGTGCAGAATACAAAGCCAATGTGGACTCGAAGTCCGCCTACTTCGACGACAAGTATATGGGCCATTTCCTCGACAAGTTGTTGGTAGGCACTCGCGATAACAACAACATTGAAGATACCGGGGCAGTCGGTTACGAATATGCCGCCTTTGATGGTGCTGACTATGTCGGCGGTCCGAATGATGCTGGTGCTGGCTTCAATGGCGCAACTGTTGACAATGTCGGTTCTGGTAACACCTCAAATGCTGATCGCATCTTCCTGAACGGCTCTGATGACAGTTCGATCTGTTGAGGGTTCTGAATCTGCTACGGCAACGAACCCAAATGCACGCACACTCTTGGGTCGTGATGCTGATAACGGTACCTATGATGGTCGCGCATTGGTCGGTAACAACGTCAATGACCAGTCCACGCGCTATGAAATTGGTGCACTGTCCAACGCAGAAGTTGATGCGCTTGTCGCTGTCATGTTGCAGGGCGGTGATGGTGGCCATGCCGCCATTGTGCAAGGCGGAACAGGTGCAGGTGCAGTTGCTGCATCGCCAGCGCCGTTCCACCCGTTGCTTGATATTCTCAATCCAAACCAAGACATTAATGCTGGTATTGGTGCTGGTAATGTATCGCGCTCAGTGGCTGGTGAAATCCATATTGACTCACCATTGATCACTGTCGCTGCTTCGGCAAATGGTGTTGCAGTGGTTGATCCGGCTGGCTTCCAGTCTGCTTCTATTGGCCATCAAGCTGAAGTACTGCAAGCGCGTGCCCATGATGGCGCAGCCAGCATTGGCGGCATTGGTGGCGACGGCGGAGACGTTGGCGTTATCCAAGAAGCTTTCGAAGGCAATATTGAGCTTGTTGGTGGAGCGATTACGGTTACATCCACCTATACTGGCGCGGCCTCACTCAAGAACCAATACGCTCGTGTTGGCCATCGTTTGAACATTGGCCACGACTATGCGTTGTTGCGTCCAGGTTTGGGTGCTGACACCATCAATCCAGTGGTTCATGCCGGCAATGGTGGTTCGGGCAAATTCGCTGGCAATGGCGGTGACATTGCAGTTGTGCAGAATGGCGTTGTCGCCAACTGGAATGACCATGATGCTGATGGCATTGCTGACTCGGCAGATGTTGACGTTCTCAACAACGGCGATCAAGACGGTGACGGCATCGACGACATCGCAGACGCAACCTACAACACTGGCAGCTATAATGCGGGCAGTGCCACATTTGGCGACAGTGCCGGTGATACGGTGGGTGCCCGTGGCGCTTCAGGCGCAGACGGCATCAAGGACTCGTTCAACGACAAGGATGGCGACTTTAACGATGCTGATGCTGACGGCATCGAAGACTCGGCTGACGTTGACTTGATTGGCGGCGGCGACGTGGATGGTGACGGCGTTTCAGACTATGCTGACGTGCGCTTCAACTACACAACCGCTGTAAATTCCAATGCTGGTGGTACAGATCGCAACGGCTTTATCGATGAAAGCTTTGCCCGTACTGATGGCGGTGATGGCATCGTTGATGCTTTCAACGATACCGATGGTACATTCAACGACGCTGACGGTGACCGGATTGAAGATTCCGCTGACGTTGATGTGTTGAAGAACGGCGACCACGATCTCGATGGCATTGACGATTTGGCTGATGCTGATTTCCGTGGCTACACCCACAACGACCGCGAAATGGGCGGCCAAATTGGTATCAATCGCGACACCTTGCTGGTTCTTGAATTGCGCGATTGGAATGACGCGAACGAAGATGGCATTGTGCAGGCTGGTGAGTTCACCGTGGCGCGGGGCGATATTAATGCCAGCGCACTGGACGGCGTGGTACTTGACCGTGATGAAACCAACAACAATGCTTTGACTGGAACGGTTGCACTGGCCATTGGTGAAGATGTCGAAATTGTTGGCGACCAACACGTCCGATACGTTCAAAGTTATCTATGACGGCACAACAGGCAAATTCTATGCTGTTCAGTATGATACTGTAACGACCAACGGCACATCCACGCGCCTTATGGTGCAGGGTGCGGAATATACCGACAGCCGCATTATTGAGCGGTTGACACGTTCCGAGCTGGTTGTTGTTGGCGATCTTTTGGCAGATGCTGACCAGAACTATGCGTTCACGTCTGGTCTCAACGCAGGAACCGGCATTGTGTCCGGAACAGGCACGACAGACGCCGCCACGACAATTGACGGCTACAACACCAACCGTGGACGTTTTGAAATTGGTAACATTGATGCGCGCTATGGCAATGGCGTGGTTGATCGTTATGAAGTCAACATCAGTGACCGCGACAATACTTTGGCCGACAATACAGCAGGCTTTGGTAGTGGTGTTGATGGTGCACGTAGCTACTTGGTCGCAGACACAGGCGCTATCACAACGGGAATTAACGCAGCAGTCGGCGCCAGCTACAGCAACTTGGTTTCTGAGAGCAACGCCAACTACACCATCCAACAAACACAGTTTGTTGGCCGATTGGTGGACCAAGCTGACGGCAACTTCCGTGTGAATGGAACTGCTGGCAGCAACATTGATAATGTGGCCGCAACCAGCTTTAGCGGAACAGTTTCTGCCAACCAAACAGCAGACTCCTATGTTGGCTACAACGGCATCTTGGCGGGCTATGACAATGCAGCGCGCGATGGTGGTGCAAACCCAATCCGAAACTCGATTGTCATCAATGCGCAAGGCATTGGCACGGTCATCATCAATTCTAACTCGACGACAGGACTGGGTGCGCAAGAAACTGAAACGCAAATTGGTCATGAACTGATTGTTGTCAGTGCAAAAGCGGGTGATGGTGCGTTGATTAGCACAGCATCGGTTCATGAAGGTTTGCTTGAGGCCAATGGTGGCGACATTTCTGTCCGCCAAGGCGACTTGGGTGGCGACATCAACATCTACGGCGAGACTGCCGTTAGCGTGACCGCAGTTGCCGTCACCGGGCTTGGCGCAAACTATGTTCAAACCCACATTGGGCATGAACGCACAATTGGTTTGGATGGCGACCGCCATGCAACGTTAATCCCTCTGCAGGATGCCTATGAAGGCAGCATCCGTGCCGGCATGGGTGGCACAACCACTGCTGAAGACTATAACGATACCGCTGAGATTGAACCCTATGTCACGCTCGCTGGCTTTAATGCTGACGTCGTCAACATGTTGGGCACCTCGGCAACATATGGTTCATTGACCTCAACCAGTTTCGGCACAACAACGGTTGAAGATGGCGATGGCGGTAACGTATCGATCCAAACAGGTACTTTGGGTGGGGCTGCTAACGTTTCCAACCGTGAGCAAGTTGTGTTGGCACGTAATCCTGCTGCGCAAGGCACGTTTGAAACGGACATCGCAATTTCTCTGGACAGCCATGGTGCGGTGTTGATCAGCAATGTTGCAACAGCTGGTACTTGGACTTGCACAGTCTCGCATTAACATCGGCATGGAACAACATGGTGTGGCAACAGCTGGTGCTGCTGGCCTCTCAGCTGGCGACGGTGGTAACGTTGTCCTGAACCGTGGTGCTATCAGCGGTGACATTGTTGCGCAGGCTCTGGGTGGTGGCGCTGTAACAGTGACGAACTTGCCTGTAGCTGGTGCAGGTCTTGCTCTTGGCGATCTGCAAATCGGTCACGAAAATGAATGGGGCCATGAATTTGAAACCAACAACCCGCAAGCGGCCTTATTGTTCTCGCAGGTTGCGGGCGGCAATGGCGGTACTGGTGTTGATCAGTATGCCACGTTGCGTGACGGTCTGATTGGTTACCTCCGCTACAATGCTGATGGTACTGGCTTGCAAGACAATGTCATCAACTCTGGTGAATCCCGTGTCGGTCGTTTGACAATGGTAGAAACCAGCGAAGCTGTTGACACAATTGACAACATGCTGCGCACAGTTGCTTCGGCCAATCAGCTGGCTGGTCGTTATGCACCTGAAGACCAAACACGTTTGGCCACAGCGCTTGCAACGTTGACAGCTGCCAGTGCAGCTGCCCACGCAGCCGTTGATAACAGCGGCACCACGACCCTTAGTCTGGAAGAGCAAATCGATGCGGTTCAAGCTGCTGCGCGCAATGCTTTGAATGCCTTTGCAGTGCTTGACACCACAGTGGCTTCGCAAGCCGAACTCAACCAAATCATGGCAACTTCGGGCACCTTCGTGGATAATCTCACGGATGCGCGCACGGCGGCCAATGATTTGACCAATGGCACCCAACGTGCTCTTGGCACTACTTCGGCCGGCGTTCTCACGGGTGGCACATTCTGGGCTGAAAATGCATCCACGCAGTTGGCAGATCATGCTGATGGCGGCGACGTGCTTTATGGTGTTGCAAACACGCACTTCAACTTCACCAACACGCCAGCCAATGAAGGCTTGATGACGGGCAATGTTCGGTTGATCGCTGGCATTGACAATGAATCGGCGAACTTCAACCTCGGCGTTGATCCGAATACATCTGATCCAGTACAAAACCTTTATGGCGACAATGACGCCTTGGAAGCTCCAAACGACTTCAGCACGACTGGCGACAATCTGCGTGCTGATACATGGCTGAACCGCACAGCTGATGGCCGCCTGAATGTGGACCGTGGCGATGGTTTGCTGGGTGCGCAGGATGACTATAGCCTCGGCCTCGTGTCGGTTACATCGATTGCGACAAGTGCTGCAGCCGCAGCAATGGCTGAGACACAACTCGGTCACCGCGGTCGCATGAACAACGCTTCTGGTGTTGGCGGGCTGATTGCTTCGGAAGGCGGACATATCCAAGCTGCCAATACGACAAGCGGCGACGTTAGCCTGACCGCTACTGCGACGGTTGTTGTGGATGACGCATTGGTGCCAATTGGTGCGAATTATGCAGAATTGCAATTCCTGCATGACGAAGAAATGCTCAACGTTGCGGGTGCTTCATTGGCGGGCTTCGGAGATGGTGGTGACATCGTTTCCGGTCAAACTGTGACGGGTGGATTTGAGCTGAACACCAACTTGCTGAATGCTGGTTTGCAAACCTTCGGTGCTGGTGTTTCGGGCACGGGTTCAAATGCAATATTGATTGCCGGCCATCAAGCTGACAGCATCAACATCTCACAATCTACTCTCACGCCATACGATAATCGTGGCGGCACCGTGAATGCGACGCAGACAGTGCGTGGCGGTGGTGCTGCGGGCGGTGATGTGATTGCCAACTTCAACATGGATTTGGATGAGAACGGCAATCCAACTGACTTGATCATTCAAACCTTCTCAGTCACCGGCGTGGTGCCTTACCAAACGCGTGTGGGCAGCGAAGCTGAATTGTTCGCGGTGTCGGGTTCAAGTGTTCACATTCCAGATGTTCAGGAGTTGAGCACGCCTAATCTTGTCGCAACACTTGGTAGTGGTAATGACGTCACGGCGGTGCAGACCATTTCCGGCGATGTTGAAATGAAGGTTGAAGACTTGGCCATTCGTTCGCTCGGTTTGATTACCTTGCCAAACGTCTATCTTGGTCACGATGGCGTTAGTGTTGCCCGCTCTGGTAATGTGTTGCTTGATAGTTATGGTGGTGTGGTCAACGCATCGCAAACCATCAACGGCGATTTGAACCTTGATCCAACCCGCAGCTTCGAAGTGTCTTCGCTATCACTCCCTGGTGGCGAGGCGCATGTCGGTCACTCCGGTGCGCAAACAGCGGAATCCGCTGATGATGACCGGAATGGCACAAACGACAGTGCCGCAAATCCGATTGCCAATGAACAGGCACCGGGGCGTCGTGCAACGGATGTTGTTGCAACACAGGTCATTGATGCAGATGTATCAATTGTGACGGGTCAAATTACGATCTTGACCGCAGGCCCAACCGGCTTTGCGCATCTTGGTCACGAAGCTTACCAAACACTGGCCAGCCAAGACACGGGCTATATCGTTGCGACATCTGATGTGAATCCGACCAGCAACATCATCCTGACGACGCTTGATCCAGACCTACGGCGCGTCAACACGCTGCCTGATGACGTGTTCGTTGCCATCGGCACAGACACAGCTCCATCATTGGCGGGTGTGTTGCCAGCATTGGGTGACCTGACCATTTCGAACCTGTTGACCGGTGAATCACAAATTGGTCATCGCTCAGTCTCGACAGTCAATGCCAGCGGCAATGACGTGATGACTGCAACGGCCGATACGCGACAACGTATTGGTGGAGCAGGGGCTGGCGGCGATGTTATTGTCTCTGTGCACAACAACTTGACCATGAACAGTGGTGTGGGTGGCACGGCTCAGCTTGGTCACTACATTACTGAAACGGGTAACTTGATCCCAGGCTCAGTGAACGCAGCAACCACAAGCAGCGTTGATCAGATCGTCAACTCCGACATTGTTATCGGTGACAATGACGCCACCACGGGTGTTGGCAGTGTCGAAGGCGCAGGCCCTGGCATTGGCAATAATCTTTCAATGACTGCTCTGGCACTTGGTCGGACTGAAATTGGCCATCGCAGTCCAGCTTCTAACAACTGGCAAGCAATTGGCACCGAAGTCATCACTGATCAGGTGTTGGGTGGCAACATACTGGTTGAGGTTGGCACCAATGCAGCGCGGCCATTGCCTGATGGTGTGGCAGCCTTGAGCACGGGTGATGATGCCTTGATCTTAAACCTCGGTGGTGTGGCGCGTATTGGCCATAATCATGCAGATGTTGTGGATGTTGCGGACATTCTTGCGGGCATTCCTTCACTCAACCAAGTTCAACGCTCACAGGGTGACATCTGGCTTGAAGTTGGTGCTGACTTGCATGTGGTGAACGGTGCAGTTGGCCATGAACATTATGACTTCCTCGGCGGCAATGCCTTGGGCGATACAAATGTTCTCGGCCAAGCTGATCGCAATCGCATCCTTGGCAACACCACGATTGGAGCGGGCCAGAACAGCCCGCAGGAAGACACCATTCGAACTGTTGCAAATGTGATGTTGTTCACTGGAGCGCAAATCAACTCTGGCTACTCAGATGTGGGTGGTGAGCTGAAGTTCTTCTTGCCGTCGCAAGAAAACTTGACGATTGCAGCAGGTTTGACCCCTGTGATGTTCAACGACAGTGAATCTTCAGGTGACACAACAGGTGCTCCAAGAAGCCTTGATCCATCGAATGTCTTCCAAGGTACTGGAGGTGAGGATCACGAGCATCCATTCACGCTGATGAGTGATGCCGCACCTTATTCTAAGCAAGGCCTTGGAAACTTCGGCTTCTACTTCGAAGCTCCACCGGCAACAGGCAATGGTCCTGAGTATTCGCCCTACATCAACTTCTTTGATCAGGATGAAGGTTTTGCGATTGGCCATGTCAGCGGTCGTGATGGTTCAAATATCGAAGGCTCAGTCAATTCAGGCCGCTTGGACCAAGAGCGCTTTGTTGGCACCAGCACTTATGAAGTTGAGTGTGAGGAGGACGCTGCTACTGCTGGAGACGAAAACGCAGTATGTGGCGAAACGCAGACGTACCAGACAGGCAATGCGGGCTTTGGTTCGGCAAATGGATTTGGCGGTCAAGCAGGCGGTAACCAGAACGGCAACTCCGGCATTTCCGATCAAGTCGATTTTGAAGGCTACGCAGACCGCGGCGAAAGCTCGCAAGGCTTCGTGATTGCAAACGACTCTGTCGTGTCAACCCACGGCATTGCACCAGCGTTTATTGACACGACAATCATGCGACCACGTCAGCAAATGGTTAATTTTAGCTTAACTGGGTCAGATATTAATTATGCACGGTCGGAATATGAAGAACCCATTGATTTTGTTGGGATTAATCCACTCGAGAGCCTTGGCGTGCCCGTGGTTGTAGAGTATGTACGCAACAGCACAAAGGCAGCCGAGCAGCTTGCGCGACTGTATCCAAGGGCGTTGTCGTTCGCTTCAACCTTCTCCTTCTTTGATCCGGAGCTTTGATTGTGCGGGCGTTGAGTTTTGTAATCGGGGACGACAAGGGGGCTATGGTGGCGGTTAAACAAATAATGCTGAGGTCAGTTGGTCTCGTTGCGTGTGCAGCAATGTTTGCAAGTGTTTCGACACAAGTGGATGCGCGTGAACTGTATCGTCAAGGTATTGAACGCAAAGCCCCGCGTACGGTAAAGCTTGCCGCACGCAGCGACCAAGGTGTTTCAACTGATGAACGCCAGATCATTGCTTCCGTTAAAGCGATCGTCATTGTTAGCAACCCGAAAGACGTCAAAGCCGGTGGCACAAAAGCAACTGGCGTTGACGTGCGCGGCGAGAACGTACCTGATGGTGTGGCACTGGCGGCAGAACCTTATGTGGGAGCAGCAGCTTCTGCTGCATCACTAGATCGGTTGACCCGTGACATGGTGCTGGCCTATCGCGCGGCTGGCATTCCGGTTGTGAATATTGTTGTGCCCCCACAGGACGTTACAAACGGCGTTGTGCAAGTGATTGCGGTCGTCGGTAAGCTTGGCAAAACAAGTGTTGAAGGTAATCCGTCAGATCCTGACTATTATCTCGAAGGCTTCGGCCTTGAGGCGGGAGACGTAATCACGCAATCAGCAGTCTTGGATCATTTGTATTGGAAAAGTCGCCGTAGCTACCGTCGCCTTGACGCGATCTATGAACCCGGCAAGAACTTCGGCGAAACGGATATTGCGTTCGATGTGAAAGAAACCAAACCATGGTCAATCTTTGCAGGCGTTGACAATACTGGTTCCGGCGGCACAGGTGACTTGCGCATCTATTCAGGTTTCGCGCTGGGCGATCTTTGGAACTTGGATCATGAGTTGACGTATCAATTCACGACCTCTGAAAAAGGTTTGGATAATCTTGCTGCCCATGCTGCGAGCTATACACTTCCAGTCATGAGCCGCACCGATTTTCAGTTGAGCGGTTCCTATGCCAAGACGGCAACAGATTCAGGCCCTGGTACATCCAAAGGCAAAAGCTGGAGCTTGGGTGGTATGTTTATCACGCAACTGCCGGGCTTCAGCAACACGACGTGGGACGCCCGATACGGTTTCGAATATAAAAACTCGAACAATAGTTTTGAGTTTGGTGGTGCAGCAGCGAGTGGCAACGTCACTGAAGTTGGGCAGTTCTTTGCTCAGATTGTTGGCCAACACGCGGGCGCAAAATCCAGCACTTCATTCGATGTCGGCGTTTGGGCGGCACCGGGTGGGTTGTTCTCGAACAATGACAACGAAGCTTTTGATGCATCCCGTGCGGACGCTAAAGCCAGCTACGCTTATTTGCGCGCTAACGTTGACCACACAGTGTTCTTGCCGAAGGACTTCCTCTTCAATGTTGAAGTGGAAGGACAGTTGGCGAGTGATCGTTTGAACCCGAGTGAAATGATGTTCCTTGGTGGACTTAACAGTGTGCGTGGCTTCGACGAAAATGCCGTACGTGGTGATATGGGTGTTATGACACGTATGGAGCTCTACACGCCTGCAGTTGCGTTATTTGATCGTGGCGGTAAGTCCGATGCCTTGCGCGCCTTTGGTTTCTTTGATGCGGGTTTCGTTGATGTGCATTCGCCATCGTCGGTCGGTGAAAGTTCTGCATCACTGATGGGGGCTGGTTTGGGTTTGACCTATCAGTATAACCAAAACGTTTCTGCAGAAGTGGCCTATGGTTGGAAGGTTAACTCTGACGACCAAGTGGCCGATCGCAAAAATGGCGAACTCCATTTCCGCGTAATGGCACGCTTCTGATAAGCCCGGGTATTTCACGGTCATGAAGTATGGCGTTTTGACAATCGGTGAGCTGGATCAGCTCGTCTATAATCACCTGTTGTCTGAAGGTGCAGCCAAGCCGTCTGCTGATGATCCTGGCCGCTATGTGGTGCTTGATCGGGAGGCCGCGCGATCAACGCGTATTATGCCGCTCGTGCTCAATACCTACGGGGCCAAAGGCTGGAAGTTAACTGCAGTCAACAATATGGAGTGTTTCATCTTCACAATTGATGAGGCCCAGCCCGTAGAATATTTGGTGCGCACACCACCAGAGCTTGATCGCGATGCAATGACGACGCTTGCAGAAGCGGGCTATGCCAACGTAACTGATGTTGGTGACCAGAAACAAACCTTTGAAATCACCTCGCCTGATCATGCGCGCATTCAAGAAGTTTTGCCAAAGATATTGACAGATATTGCAACCGAGCGATGGCAGCTTGCAGCAATCAGCGGTCCGCAATTGTATTTTTTCACACGGCCAAAGCGGACTGTCGCAACCACTCGTACATAAGGTTTCAGATATGACACAAACATTCAACAACATGCGCGTGCTTGGCGCTTCGGTCGCTGCATTTTTTATTGGAAGTGCAATGGCCATGGCGCAGGAAGCAACGGCACCACAGCCTACGACTTCAACTGAATCCTACGATGCATGGTCCATCGAATGCACCGCCGTTCGGGTGCCAGCTGTTGCTGCTGACGCTGCCAAGAAGATTGTAGCCGTTCCAGAAAGCACCGCCCGCATTTGTGAAGTTGCGCAAGTTTATAAAAACCAAAAAACGGGCAATGAAGTCGCCCGTGTGGCCTTTGCGTATGATCCTAAAAACAAAGGCAAACTTGTGGGCGGCCTTCGCACCTTGGTTGATGTGTCCTTTGACAAGCCTGCTCAGTTGCTGGATGGCAGTAAGGAATTGACCAAAGGCAATTTCCGTCGCTGCATCAGCACGAACTGCTTTGCAATTCTTGATATCACACCTGAAAAACTTGCAGTCATCGGTAAGTCGAGTGCGTTAGCTTTGCAGTTCCCGATTTCGGATGGCAAATTGTTGCGCATTAAGATGTCCTCAAAAGGGTTGAATAATGCAATGAGCGCCCTGAAGGCACGTACGAAATAAGCAGGTGAAATGATGGGAAAATCAAAAGGCCAAAAGTCTAAGCAGAAGTCGAATGTGGTAGCAGCCAAGACACTTCAAACCCAGCCTTCTGTCGCTAAGCCGACAGCGAAAGTATCCCAACCAGCCGCCCGACTTCCGACGAAGATATTACCGCTTTTTTACCAATCAATTGATATTCTGAATGTCGCTACTCACGGTCATTTACGATATCACCCTGTTCAAGACTTTGGCTTTGCCTCAAAAGCTAACTCGATTCCACTTACAGCAACTGAGCTTTCAGATGCCGCCCCCCATTACCCCA
The DNA here is from genome assembly GCA_963779145.1 of uncultured Alphaproteobacteria bacterium. Taxonomy (GTDB): domain Bacteria; phylum Pseudomonadota; class Alphaproteobacteria; order Rhizobiales; family Aestuariivirgaceae; genus Aestuariivirga. The sequence goes on along the minus strand of CAVZXJ010000023.1, from coordinate 62,358 downwards.
TCGTTTTTGCAGGAGCGGGTGATAAGTTGGAGCCCGTGGCTGTTGTTGGCCATAAGAAAGGCATCAACCCATTTGTGGATGCGCTCGGCTATTGGCGCAAAGGTAGTTACATTCCTGCTTACGTTCGGCGCTTTCCATTCAATATGGCCAGTGATGGTGCAGGTAACGTATATTTAGCAGCCGATACGGCTTCTGAGGCTTTCTCAGATGAAGAACAAGCTGAACCGCTTTATAAAGGCGGAAAGCCAACTGAAATCGCAAAGCGTGCGCTGCAATTTTGCCTCGCCTATAGCCGCGCGCAACACGTCACAAGTTCGATTTGCCGTGCAATTGAAGACACGGGTGTTCTTGTTGAGCGCGTGGCGGAAATCAGAATGCCAGGTGGTTCTAACAAAATCCACGGCTTCCGTGTTGTTGATGAGGCGAAACTTAATCAGTTGCCAGATGAAAGTTGGCTGAAACTCAAGCGCGCAGGCGTCTTGCCATTAATCTATACGCATTTGTTGTCCATGAAAGCGTGGAAAAATATTCTGGAGCAGTAATTTATAACGCTTTCTTTGTGGTCTCTTGAAAAGGATAATAGTCCTCTACACCTCGCTTTCCTACATTTCAGTTTCTTGCGTCGAAGCAGGCGGATTTATTTTATAGTGCATGGAGGGCAGCAGGATGTATCCCTGTTTATTGTTGAGGGGTGCACTTCGCCCCAAAATGCGCCGTAGCCGGGCCTGTCGTCGAGATTTTGAATACTGACGATTGTGGGAAGCGAAGCGGTGGCGACATTATTCATACCACGCCATGCGATCCACCACTTTGCCGCGCGGCGTTCGGGGACGAGCAGTTCCAGCGCATTGCAAATCGTTGGCGTGTCCCATTAGGTGAGAATGCGCAAGCCTTCTGCAGTGAAGGGAAATGTCATGACAGTTTCAGCCTGACATGTTTGATGCCTTGCCGGAACCAGGTGAAGGCGATGTCAAGCGTGTTGTCTGGCCCTTCAAGTAACACAGGGTAAGACAGCTCGCGGTTTGCGCGCGAGACAGAATTGTTGCTCAGGCAATAGCCGTCACTGGTGTCGATGTCCTGCCTGTCGCTCCAAGTTAGCCCGGCATCATTGGAGAATGCCAATGACAGTGGTGCGCGTGGTGCACCCCAGAAGGATTGCCGCCCTTCCGTTGATTGTTTCGTCGGTGTGCCTTCGTCTTCAAGATCATCATAAAGCGAAGTGCGTCGGCCAGTGGCATCGGCTGCGCTGGAATGATTGTAAACCATCGCCAAGCGGCCATCCGAAAGTGTCGTGCATTGAATCGACGAATTGTTGTTAGGCAACGTCGTTGGCGTTGGGGTAAGCCAGCTTGCACCTGCGTCATGGGACTCGGTGCGATAAATAAAATCCGCCCAGCGGCTACGGTAAAACGCAACGAGATGGCTATCGTTGATTTGCACAATGTTCATGTGCACGCAGCCCAGTGAATTTGGCACCTCAGTAAAAAGCCAACTCTTGCCACCATCCGTTGAACGATAAACGCCAGCATTGTCTTTGTTGCCTGACCATTTTTCACCCGCCTCAATGCGGCATTTAAAAACAGGCAGAAGCAAGTCGCCGTTGCTGAGGGTCACGATAGGTTGTCGAATGAAGGTGCCTGCATCACCAATCATGGTCTCTGCAGGCCCAAAGTTTTTGCCACCATCTTGTGATACACGGCGGCGCACCACGGATGTATCCTGGTTGCCCGAGATTTGGGACGTGTAAAGCAGCCAGACTGTTCCATCTGGTGCATTGAACAGCAAAGGGTTTTGTTCCGAGCGACCCCGATCATCGACAAGCACCGTCGCTGGCGACCATTGTGAGGTTGCCTCATCCAATACAGACATGTGAATGGAAATATCCGGCATGCCTTCCATGGTTCCACCAAACCACACGCAGGCCAAAGTGCCGTCCGGACGTCGTGACAAGAATGCAGCGTGGTTTTGTGGCGAAGGCGAGGGGATAAAAGCGTCCCATCGCCTTTCGGTTTTGGATCGCAAAACACCATCCATTTTATTGGAAATGGCATCAGTCATGCTGTTGAAAGTCCATTCATTGCAGTGGCGATTTCCCCGCGTTGTTCGGACGACAGCTTGACCAACGGAGGCTGCACATTCGCCCATGCGTCGTCACCATAGCGATGTGCGATGAGGGCTTTGATGGCAGGGATCTGCACAAATTTGTTCGAAATATTGCGCACAGCCACAATGCGGGCTTGTGCGGCCTCGACTTCAGCCACTTTCGCGGCGTTTTTAAAATTCGCAAAGACTGTAGCCAACTGCTGACCGACAAGATTCGAAGTGGCAGTAATGCAACCTTGTCCGCCTGCTTCTAAAAGTGGCTTCATCAGGGGGTCAGCACCTGCGAGCACGGAAAAGCCGGGGAATTTTTTCAGCATGGCTTGCATGTTGGCAAAATCACCTGCGGAATCTTTAATGCCGACAACAGTCTTAGGATAGGTCTTCAATAAACGTTCAATCAAACCGTGACTGATTGGCACTGCTGACATTTGCGGAATGTGATAAAGAATAACCCGCAGCCGATCATCGGCCACCGTGTCGAGAATGCGCGCATAGGCATCGAACACGCCCTCATCAGAAACATTCTTGTAATAGAACGGCGGAAGCATCACGACTTGCGTGACACCGAGTGACAGCGCGTGGCGTGTCAAATCAATCGTGTCAGGGATAGCGCAAAGACCTGTGCCAGGCAGTAAATGCGCCGGCTGAATGCCCGCTGCAACTGAAGCTTCAAGCAATGCTTTGCGCTCACCAAGTGAGAAAGAATTCGCCTCGCCCGTTGTGCCGAGCAATGCGACGCCATTGCACCCATCAGCGATCAGGTTTTTGGCATGGGCAATAAATCGCTGGGTATCAATCGTTCCCGCTTCAGTGACGGGCGTTGCCGCCGCACAAAATACACCTCTGATGCTCATCTCAAATCCCGTGTGGCTGCCAGCTTTCGTCCATAGGTAATGGCATGCAGCATGTTGATGTGTTTGGCTTTGCCTGTGCCTGCTATGTCGAAGGCTGTGCCGTGATCGACTGATACACGGTCGATCGGCAAACCGATTGACACGTTCACAGCCGTGTCAAACGCCACCAGCTTCATGGGGATGTGGCCTTGATCGTGATATTGCGAGACCACCAAATCAAAAGCACCGTTGTAGGCGCGGTAGTAAAGCGTGTCGGCAGATATGGGGCCGACAGCATTGATGCCTTCCGCTTTGGCGAGTGCTACGGCGGGGGCGATGACTTTGTCGTCCTCATCGCCGAACAGTCCATTCTCGCCGCAATGGGGGTTGAGGCCTGCTACGGCAATGCGTGGGTTTGGTTTGCCGACGCGGGCAAAATGCTTGTGCCCGGCGCGAATGGTGGCAAGCACACGCTCAACTGTCACGCGCCCGATGGCGTCTTTCAGTGAAACATGCGTCGAAACATGGATGGCATTCAGCCGATCGTCGGCCAGCAACATGAAGGCCGCCTTCTGCCCCGTGAGGACTGTCAGCATGCCAGTATGACCGTCGTAATGGTGACCAGCGGCATTCAACGCTTCTTTGCTGATTGGTGCAGTGACGATGCAGCCAATCTCATTGGCTTGTGCCATCTCAACGGCGCGCTTGATGTAGCGGAAGCACGCTTCGCCTCCTGCCTTGTCGAGCTTGCCAAAGGGCAGCGGCACGCCGGGTGTTGTGACATCCTCTATACTGACCGAGGCCAACACCTCTGGCGTTACACCACAAACGCCAGCTGCACGCAGAAGTGTTTCTTGATCGCCAATGACGACGATACCCTCACGTTCCTCAGCGGGCAGGGCGGCGATGGCTTTACAAATGACTTCAGGTCCGACCCCCGCCGGGTCACCCATGGTAATTCCTATTTTTGCAACACTCATGGCATCAACTGTCCACCGTTCACTTCAATGACTTGTCCAGTGATATAGCCGCTCATGCTTTCATCTGCGAGGAATTCGAAGGCGCCCACACATTCTTCTGATGTGCCAAGGCGGCCAAGTGGAATGCCTTTGATGGCCCCAGCCAGTTGTTCAGGCGTTGAGTTTTTGCGATGAAAGTCGGTTTCAATCACGCCGGGGGCCACCGCATTCACCCGCACGCCGAAGGGTGCAAGTTCCTTGGCCAACACGCGTGTGATGGTGCTGACAAAACCTTTTGCTGCACCATAAAGCCCCGCACCATCGCCGCCGCCGGTGCGCGCCGCGACGGATGTGGTGTTGATGATGGTACCGGATTTTTGCTCTTGCAGAATGGCCGCTGCACGACGGCATGCGAAGAACACGCCACCAATATTGAGGTCGATCACATTGTGGTATTGTTCGTCTGTGGCTTTGGAAATCGCGGTGCGGCCAAACATGTTGCCCGCGTTATTGATGACGATATCAAGACGGCCCAATTTGGCCGCCGCTTCGTTGACAAGGCGTTCGGCCACTTCAGCTTGCGACACATCACCTGCCAGAAGATGCGCTTTGCCGCCACTGTCCTTGATGGCTTGGACGACGCTTTCTGCGCCTGCTTTGTTGCCGTTGTAATGCACGATCACTTCTGCGCCCAAGGCGGCAAAGCGTTTGGCAACTGCCGCGCCAATTCCGGAGCTTGCTCCAAAAATAACGGTTTTTTTATTGTTGAATGTAGACGCCATTCGCGTGGTCCTGTCGTTCATGACTTTGAGTTGGTGATGCTGCGATTCAGTTGACAACTTGTCAAGTTGTAATTTTGATGAATTCTCATTTTTATATATTTAACTTATTAAATACAATATCTTATGCATTTTTAAGAGCGTAAATCAGAATTAACTATTGACAACTTTACCAGCGCGATGTGTGATGCCGCATCCGGCAGAGACCGGACAAGATTGCTTGGTCATTCGTGGGAGGAAATACGATGTCCGCTAACAATATGATATCGCGCCGTGGTGCGTTGAAACTTGGTGCTGGTGCTTTCATCGGGGCAGCGACACTGCCCATGATGACAGGCTATGTGAATGCGCAAGGGGCAACAGTGCTCAAGGTTGCGCATCCGTCGTTCAATCAAGATTGGTCACCCATGCGTGGCGGTGGTGCACCTTTCCGCTGGAATTCGATCTGGTGGGCTTCGCCGATGTATTTCGATGCCGAAGGCAAGATCAACCCTTACGTTTTTGAATCGTGGTCAGGTTCTGACGACAAGAAAGTATGGACCTTTAAGATCGCAGGCAATGCCGCCTTCTCGGATGGCTCAAAGATTACAGCGGCTGATGTGAAGGGTTCATGGGAACTCGCGACAATGCCGAATACCAAGAACCAACGTGTGTCACAAGTTCTCGCAGGTGTTGTTGGTTATGCGGAAGTGAACGGTGGCAACGGCAAAGAATTGCCGGGCGTTGTGGCTAAAGACGATGCAACAGTTGAAGTCACACTGACGGCGTCTGATCCGATTTTCTTCATGCGTCTCGGCAATCACATTGTGCCGATCGTCAAAGCCTCGCAAGCGCGTGGCGAAGATGGCAATGAAAAGCCTGAGTTCTGGCTGCCCGCCAACGGTGGTGTCACCTCCGGTCCTTTCACAATGACCGAACAAGATCTTGATGGCGGCAAATTTGCGTTTGATGTGAACGCCAAATTCTTTGGACCAAAACCTAAGATTTCGCGCATTGAAATCACGTCGATTGAAGATGCGGTTGCAGCAACTGAGCTGTTGAAGAAGGGCGAATTCCAGGCCCACACAGAGCTTGTGACCTCAACAATCGTGAAAGACCTTGGACCTGAATTTGCTTCCGGCCCGACGATCCCCACAAGCCAACATTTCTGGATCAACTCGACCCGCGCCCCGATGGAAGATCCAAAAGTGCGCCAAGCTCTCATCATGGCGATTGACCGCGATGGTTTGATCAAGGCGTCGTTCCCCGATGGCCCACACAAAAAGACCGATGAAGTGATGAACTCCGTGCCGGGCGCTGGTGGTGCAATTGAAGCCTACAAGTTTGACCCTGCCGCAGCAAAAGCATTGCTGGCTGAATCGACCTATGGCGGACCTGAAAAGCTGCCAAAGATCATGTTCGTCGGCATTTCATCGCCTGCCAACGAAGCGGCGGCACAATACATTGCTGAACAGTGGCGTCAAAACCTTGGCATCACAGCGGTTGATATGAAGCCACAGCAAGACCAGTATGCAGGCCCAGATCAAAACGCCATCCAGATTTTCCGCGATGACGTGGGAACGCGTGTGCCTGATGCTGCGTCTTATCTTGCCGGTTCCATCCATTCGTCCTCGGGCAATGCCCAAGGAAAAATGGGCGGCTACAAGAATGCCGAAGTTGATACTCTCATCAACGATGCCTTGACCAAGGCGGCTGATGATCCAGCCCGTGTTGAGCTGGCGCAAAAAGCCCAAGCCATCTTCATGAAGGACTACAACTTCATTCCATGGTATCAGCAAACCATGTCGCGTTGGGCACTTGCCAATGTGAAGGGCATGGAAAAGAACTTGGATTGGCAGGTCATTGCACCCTGGAACATCGAGATCGCTTAATCTACGCTGGCGGGAGTCAGTCACGACTCCCGCCACACTCTTATTTGCCACACTCTTATTTGAATGAAGGGGCAACAGGGCCATGATCCGTTATGCGCTGCTGCGGCTGCTCTTGTGGATTCCCACGGTATTGGTTGTGCTGATGGGCGTTTATGCGCTGGCCTATTACGGCGCTGGCGATCCGATCAAATTGATTTTTCTCCGCGCCCCCGGCGACGTGGCCTATGACCCGGTCAAGATTGAGGCGATCCGCGAACAAGCGGGCCTCAACCGGCCATTCATTGTGCAGTTCGGTTCTTACATTTGGAATTTGCTGCATGGCAATTTTGGCAATTCGCTGACGTCTGGTCGTTCCGTCTGGCGCATGATTACGGCGGCCATGCCGGTGTCAATGACGCTGGGGCTGCTCACCATTATCCTCACCGCGCTCGTTGCTATTCCCCTCGGCGTGATTGCGGCACTGAAACAGAATTCAAAACTCGATTATCTGATCCTGGGTTCAGCGCTGTTGTTGTGGTCGATCCCGGCTTATGTTGCGGGGCCATTGTTGATGGTGCTGCTCATTCTCATTTTGCCCAACGCCAGCATTCCCTATGGCTGGGGCGGGTTGTTTGATGCGCGGATCATTTTGCCGCTTCTGGTATTGTCGTTCCAACCCATCGCATTGATCGTCAGGCAAACCCGTGCGGCAGTCATCGAAGTCTTGAGTGAAGATTTTGTGCGCACCGCGCGGGCCAAAGGTGTTCCGCGTTTTCAACTCATCGGCAAACATATTTTGCGTCCTGTGTTGACGCCCGTTGTCACGCAGCTGGGCCTCATCATGATTACCATCATCAATGGTGCCATCTTCGTTGAACTGGTGTTTGGCTTGCCGGGGTTGGGGCGTCTCACTGTCAAAGCCTTGACCGATTCTGATTTCCCCGTGGTCTTGGCCATTACCTTGATTGGGTCATTTCTTGTCATGATTTCAAACCTGTTAGTGGATCTTGTTTATCCATTACTTGATCCGCGCGCTGCTGATGCACAGGTGAGCAAATGACGGACCTCGTGCACAATATGGACAAGCCCGTCAGCCTGTGGCGCGATGCTTGGGACCGGCTGGTCAAGAACAAATTGGCGGTCATTGGACTGGTCATGGTCGTCGTGCTGTTCTTGGCGGCCATCTTCGGGCCTTACCTTACGCCGTATGATTTCCTCAGCCAGAACCTTGATGATCGCAACTTGCCCATGTCATGGGCACATTGGTTCGGCACCGATGATTTGGGGCGCGATGTGTTCAGCCGCGTGCTCTATGGCGCACGCACAGCCTTCTTCGTGGCCATCGTCGTCACCATCATTGCCGTCATCCTTGGTGCGGCCCTTGGCGTGTTGGCGGGTTACGTGGGCGGCAATACGGATCGCTTCATCATGTGGTTGTCTGATGTCACCATGTCGATCCCCAATCTGTTGCTTGTCGTTGTCATCAACACTTCGATCAAGCCGCCACTGGCGCGCTGGATGGAAACGCAATATCTCGAAACGCTAAACCCGATCTACCGCAACACCATGTGGATTGATTTCATTCTGGTGTTCGGTTCCATGGCGCTCATCACTTGGCCGCCCTATGCGCGATTGATGCGGGCGCAAGTACTGTCCATCCGCAGCAGGCCCTATGTGACGGCGGCAAAAGCCATTGGCTTACCCGCACGGCAGATCATGTGGCGGCATATTGCGCCCAACGCTTTGGGACCGTTGATCGTTGCTGTGTCGGCCGGACTTGGCACGGCGATGGTTCTGGAAAGTGCTTTCAGCTTTCTAGGAGTTGGCGTCACGCCGCCCATTCCGTCGTGGGGCAATATGATTTCCGATGGCCTTCGCGTTTGGCAACATTACCCGCATTTGTTGGCTGCACCTGCCGCTGTGCTGGGGCTCGCCACTGTTGCGTTCAGCTTCCTCGGTGATGGGTTGAATGACGCCTTGAACCCAAGGGGCGTAAAATGAGTGCGCCACTGCTTGAGGTGCGCGACCTCGCCATCGACATTGACACGCGCTACGGCAAGGCCCGCATTGTTGATGGCGTGTCCTTCAGCTGTGTCGAAGGGTGAAACACTGGGCGTTGTTGGTGAATCCGGGTGCGGTAAAAGCTTGACCATGATGTCGCTGCTCGGCCTGTTGCCGCGCAAGATTGCCGTAAGCGGCGGCGAGGCAACGTTCGAAGGCAACAATCTCTTCACGCTTCAAGGCGAAGAACTGCGCAAGCTGCGCGGTGGTCGCATCGGCTTTATCTTTCAAGACCCGATGACGTCGTTCAATCCGGTGATGAAAATCGGTGATCAATTGATGGAGCCGCTGATTCATCACAGCGGCATGAACAAGCAGTCAGCGCGCAAGCGGGCAGGGGAACTGATGCGCCTTGTCGGCATTCCCGGCGGAGAAGCGCGGCTCGACAATTATCCGCACCAGCTTTCAGGTGGCATGCGCCAACGTGTGATGATTGCCATGGGGCTCGCATGCGAACCGCCGCTTGTTGATTGCTGATGAACCGACAACGGCACTCGACGTTACCATCCAATCGCAAATCGTTGAACTCATCAAAGACATCCGAGAGAAACTCGGCATGTCGGTGATCTGGATCACCCATGATCTCGCTTTGATTGCAGGACTGGTTGATCGCATCATCGTGCTCTACGCCGGCACCATCGTTGAAGAAGCAAAGGTGGACGATCTTTATGCAGCTCCCCAACATCCCTATACCATAGGCCTTTTGGCATCCTTGCCGAAACTGACGCCGGGCAAAGCAGCTGAAAAATATCTGCCATCCATCGGGGGCACGCCGCCAGAACCCGGACGCCGACCCAGTGGCTGTCCCTTCGCACCCCGTTGTTCACGGAAAATGGATGTGTGTGAAACGCGCATTCCTAAGCTGACACCGTTGCCCGGCAACCCAGCCCACCGCGTCGCCTGCTTTGCTGTTACCGGAGTACCTTCATCATGAAGGGCGATGTATTGCTCCATATCGAAAAGCTGGTGAAACAGTTTGATGTGCGTCTCGGTGCATTCGGCCAAAACCAAGCGCGTGTGCAGGCCTTGAGTGACGTGACCTTCGACATTCTGGAAGGCGAAACGCTTAGCCTTGTCGGTGAATCAGGTTGTGGCAAATCAACGGCAGGCTTTACAATTCTCCGATTGTTTGAACCCACATCGGGCTCCGTCGTCTACAACGGGCAAGACATTGCAAAACTTGATGATGAAGCGATGCGCAAGCTGCGCAAGGATTTGCAGATCGTATTTCAAGACCCTTATGCAACGCTCAATCCACGTATGACAGTGGGTGATACGATTGCCGAACCCATCATACTGCATGCGGGAAAGAACAAAGCAGATGCACGCGCCCGGGTGACGGAAATTCTTGCTGATGTGGGTTTGCCGGAACGCTTTGCCAATCGCTATCCGCATGAGCTTTCAGGTGGCCAACGGCAACGCGTGGCGATTGCGCGGGCACTGGCTTGTGACCCACGTTTCATTGTTTGCGACGAAGCCATTTCGGCGCTGGATGTGTCGGTGCAAGCGCAGATCATCAATCTGTTGCGTGACCTGCAGGACAAGTATGGATCTGACCTATTTGTTCATCGCCCATGATCTTGCCGTGGTGCGCCATATCAGTGATCGCGTGGCCGTGATGTATCTCGGCAAGCTCGCAGAACTTGCTGACAAGGCAACTTTGTTTGGTCGCCCGCGCCACCCCTATACCAAGGCGCTGCTGTCTGCCGTGCCGGAAGCCAATCCGGTAACGGAACGTAATCGCAAGCGGCAAATTCTTGTGGGCGAAGTGCCAAGCCCCATGAACCCGCCTGCCGGGTGTCGCTTTCATACGCGCTGCCCCATTGCGCGGGAACACTGCAAGTCTGCTGTGCCGGACTGGCGTGAAATCAGTTCTGGTCACCATGTGGCCTGTCACGCCGTGGGTGTTGAAGGCTGGGAAACGTGACACGCGTTGCTATCATCGCCGATGATCTCACCGGTGCGCTTGACACTGCCTCGCCATTTGCTTGCCGTGGTGCAAAAACGATCTGCTTTACGAACCCCGATGCAATCGACGTCGAAGCCGCTCTGGATGCCGATGTGATTTCAGTGAGTACAAATACCCGCCATATGGCACCACATCTTGCTGCAGAGGTTGTTCGGGCGGCGGCTGAAAAAATCAGACATCATTCACCGGACATCATCCTTAAGAAAATTGACTCGCGACTCAAAGGTAATGTCGTCGAAGAAGTTGATGCTGTTGCCTCCGTTTTCGGGTTCAAACGCCTGCTTGTGGTGCCCGCAGCTCCTGATATTGGCCGTTACGTCTCGCAAGGCGCTGTGGTGGGGGCAGGCGTTGATATGCCCATCGCCGTGGCTCCGCGCCTCTCGGGCAGCGCCAACACATGCGATATTCCCGATGTGTTATCTTCGGAAGCGATGGCCACTCTTGCACGTTCAATCCTCCAAAACAGAACCGCATTGACTGTATGTTCACGTGGACTTGCAGTGGCGCTTGCAGAATGTTTGTTTGCTGACGGCGTCTCACAAAATATCAAACTTCAAATCCCACACCTTGTGGCAATTGGTTCGCGCGATCCCATTACAACGGCACAGCAAATGGCCATTTGCGGTGTGGACTCTTTTGTTTGCGTTGAAGCACCAGAGGGCAGGGTGGCAGAGCAATTACCGACGACGACACAACTTCTCCTGCACTGCACAGGGCCACTGCAGAGTCCGAGCAACATTGTAGCGAAGCGTTTTGCTGAAGGTGTGGTTCGCGCCGCAACAGCCTTGAAGCCGGCCACAATGTTGTGTTCAGGCGGCGATACAGCCAGCGCTGTTTTGAAGGCGCTTGGTCAAAGCTGTTTGCAAGTGGTCGGCGAAGCAGCTCCAGGGTTGCCGATGTCTCGTGTCATTTTGGCAGGACGAGAGATGATTTTTATCAGCAAGTCGGGTGGTTTTGGCGGACCTTCAACTCTGCTAGATGTCTTTGCAAATCAACAGGGCGGATTCGCCTGAAAGCACATGAATTTGACGGACAGCAACACAGCCATTCCTAAAACTGACGCGACAGAAGCCGGTATTCGCCCACGCCCACTTGCGCTTGCACATCGTGTCTATGAACAAATTGCGGCGCGCATCGCGAGTGGTGAGTTCCGCGCCAATGCAAAACTGCCCTCAGAAAATGATCTTGCGACGATGCTCGGCGTGTCGCGGCCCGTGTTGCGTGAGGCCCTGCAAAAGCTGCGTACTGAAGGAACCATTGTTGCGCGCCAGGGTGCTGGGAATTTCGTGCGCGACACAGCGGGAACCGTGCTGTCGTTTTCACCCGTTGAAACCATTGCAGATATTCAGCGCTGTTATGAGTTCCGATTGACGGTTGAGCCCGTTGCAGCACGGGAAGCTGCCCGCCGCAGGGATGCTCAGAATTTGCGAAAAATGGAAGATGCATTGGACTTGTTGCAGGACGCAACCCGCAACAAGCGCCACCGTGAGGATGCGGATTTCGGCTTTCATCTCGCAGTCGCTGAAGCTTCAAACAACCATTATTTTTCATCGACGATGCAGGCTTTGCGCGAACACATCTATGTCGGCATGCATATGCACGGCCTGTCGCTGCAAGGTGCGCCACCGAAATTGCAGCACGTGCTTGACGAGCACCGTTCAATTTTTGAAGCTATTAAATCGCGCAACCTTGAAGCTGCTGAACAGCGCATGCGGCAACACGTCGAAGGGTCAAGAGATCGACTGTTTGAAGGTCGGTTGCTGGATCTGAAGAAGTAACTCCATTCGCACCGACGGCTGCATGCAAGGCTTTCGAAAAAGGGCAAATTCAAACTAGACCTTGACTTCTGATCCATACCGGAATTCCTGATATTGAAGTCGTTTGCGCCTGATAGCGGCTGATCATTCTTGACTGTACCGAATTTGCTGATACAAAAATCGTCATCATCAAATGTGGGAATACTAAGTGAGCCGCGAATTTCTGGTCATTGACCCTGAAGACAGTATCGACGTTCTGAAAGCGCTGGCGTCTGATGCGCGGGTAAAAGTGCTGAAGTTGCTCCATCTGAAAGGCGGCATGAATGTGAACGACATTGCCGCCGCATTGGAGCTGCCGCAATCCACCGTATCCTCGAACATTCAAGTATTGGAAGATGCGGGGTTGATCCGGACGGAGTCTCAACGCGCCAAAAAGGGCAACCAGAAAATTTGCCATTCCACCTTTGATCAGGTGTTGGTGATGTTCAAAGAGGACACCGAAAAACTGCGCGCCGACGCCATCGAAGTGTCAATGCCGCTGGGGCTCTATACGTCTTGTGAAGTGGCGGGCCCTTGTGGCTTGTGCAGCCCACAAGGCATTATCGGGCTGCTCGACGTACCCAATGCCTTCCTCGATCCGGACCGCATGCACGCAGGGCTGATCTGGTTCACGCGCGGTTTTCTGGAATATCAATTTCCCAACAACGCCAAGCTCGGCAACCGCAAACTCAATGGGCTGGAATTTGCCATGGAGCTATCATCGGAAGTACCGGGCACTGCGGCTGATTGGCCATCCGACATCACGCTTTCGGTCAATGGCATTGAAATCGGCACTTGGATGTCTCCGGGAGATTTTGGCGACAAGCGCGGCGTTTACACCCCCGCCTGGTGGAAACTGAAAGGCAGCCAATACGGCATGCTGAAAACCTGGCGTGTGCTGGACGACGGCACCTACGTTGACGGCATCAAAATCTCACCCATCTCGCTGAAAGAACTCGACCTCGACAACCACCATTCCATCAGGTTGCGCATCGAAGTGCGCGAGGATGCGAAGCATCGCGGTGGGATTAATATATTCGGGCGAGGGTTCGGGAATTATGATCAGGATATCGTGATGCGGTTGCATGCGGAAAGAGGGTAGCAATACAACTCCCTCATCCGGCTGTCGCCACCTTCTCCCGCGAAAAGTGCGGGAGAAGGCCGATCATGTTTGCCTTCTCCCGCGTCTTTCGCGTGGGAGAAGGTGGCCGAAGGCCGGATGAGGGAACGCAGCGAAGTGTTGACCAGTGATCATACCCAGAAAATAATCCTTGACAAGGAACGCGACTTGTTCCATCTTTGTTCCTGATGGTTCGAAAGGAGGGAACAGTGTCGACAGCGTATCTTCAGTGTTCGGACCATGGGCGGCGCTTGGCGGTGGGGTGTTCGCAACCCTTGCCCCCGGGAGCCTTTGAACCTGTCCCCGGGGCACCACGACCCCGGCAGCCAAACGGCTACAACATCCTCAGCGGTCAACAGCCAGTCTTTGGTGCGCAAGCACCGAAGGAGACACCGTTCGATCTGGGGCTCTGTAAGCGCAGGACATCGGCCAAAATCGCCGCGCCCGGCTTTCACTTTCGCAATGCGGGGGTGAGGGGCGGCTCGTCATTTTTTTTGCAAAGCTTTGACCGACGGACCGCTTCCACCGGGCCTTTCCTCCTCTATTTCAGGCCACCTTGAAGGGGGCTTTTTCAGGCTTTTTTCGTGCGATGCGTGTGAACTTTAACGCAGGCAGATTCATGGCTTTTTTCGTCTCAACTCTTTCTCGTCGTCATCCCCGCGTTCGCGGGAATGACGGATCAATTTGAAGTTCAATAGTGCAAATGCCAAAATCCATCCGTACACCGACTAAATCTGCACCCCGCTGGAAGCCGTTTCCGTGGTCGCGTTACTCTGCTGATGATTGCCCGCGCGAGAAGCCGTTGCCGGTTTGCCCAGCTGCCAAGTGCCGTCGTGCCAAGGCTTGTGTTGCGGCTCATAAGGGTCTGTTTTGTCAGCGCACCCATTTCAGCCGCACCGAAGGGCAAAAGCGCACGCCGATGTCGGAGGTGGATCAATACATTGCCAGCCTTCCCAAGCCACCGCCCAGTGCGGGCCAAGAGTTGCACACAACCTATCTGCAGGAAATTGCCGCGTTGCGCACGTCAGAACAACGCGAGAAAATGAAGTTGTGGCGGGCAGGGGCTTTTGGCGACCAGTACGGACCCTACACCACCAAGGGCACAATGAAGCAACCGCCGCCGCGCTGCTATGTTGAGGAATAAGCTGCCTCCGCCGCCTTTTTGCTTGACCCCCAGCGCGTCTCCGGCGTTATATACCGTAAATTCGGATATAAACCGGAAAATCCGCACCAGAAGAGGCCCGTCATGAAAGCAAGCGTCACAGCCCATAAGGACTACACCATCGCGAAAATCGACGATCGGGTTTATGGCGCGTTTCTCGAACACTTGGGCCGCGCCGTTTACACCGGCATTCATGAGCCAGACCACCCGACGGCTGACGCTGACGGCATGCGTGGCGACGTGGCGGAATTGGTGCGCGAGTTGAACATTCCCTGTGTGCGCTATCCCGGCGGTAATTTCGTTTCGGCCTATAATTGGGAAGATGGCATTGGCCCCGTGGAAAACCGCCCCGTGCGCTTGGACCTTGCCTGGCACACCTCCGAAAGCAACAAGGTGGGCATTCACGAATTTGCCAAGTGGTGCAAAACCGTCAAAACCGAAATGGTGCTGGCCATCAACCTGGGCTCCCGCGGCCTCGATGAAGCCCGCAATTTCGTTGAATATGTGAATGGCCCAACGGGCTCCTATTGGGGCGACCTTCGCAAGAAAAATGGCCAAGCCGAGCCCTTCAATGTGAAAATGTGGTGCTTGGGCAATGAAATGGACGGCCCATGGCAAGTGGGCCACAAAACGGCGGAAGAATATGGCCGCTTGGCCCTTGAAACCGCAAAGACTCTGCGCGCCTTTGACAAGTCACTGGAACTGATCGTCTGCGGTTCATCGAACTCCGACATGAAAACCTATCCGGAGTGGGAGCGCATCGTCCTCGAACACACCTATGAGGCGGTCGATCACATTTCGCTGCACATGTATTTTGCCAACCGCGCCAAGAACACGGCGAATTATCTGGCGCTCAATCACAAGCTTGATACCTATATTGCGACGATTGAAAGCACCATCAATTTGGTGAAATCGAACAAGCGCTCAAAGCATAAGGTCAATATTTCCTTTGATGAGTGGAACGTCTGGTATCATTCCAACGTGCAAGACCGTGAAATTTTAGGTGGCAACAAAGGCTGGCCCCATGCGCCGCGCCTGTTGGAAGACATCTATAATTTCGAAGATGTGTTGCAGGTGGGCTGCATTCTCAACACCTTCATTCGCCGTTCCAACATTGTGAAAATTGCCTGCATCGCACAATTGGTGAATGTCATCGCACCCATCATGACAGAGCCCGGTGGTGCGGCCTGGCGGCAGACGATTTATTATCCCTACTACTTCGCTTCAATTTATGGGCGCGGCACGGCACTGCAACTCTCGGTCAAATGCCCGGGTTATGACGCCGACGTGGCCGACAATGTGCCCTTCATTGACGTGTCGGGCGTTCACAATGAGGAGGACGGCACTTTGACCTTCTTCATCGTCAATCGCCACGGCAGCGAAACGTTAGATGTCAGCATCAGTTTGCATGGGTTTGGTAAAGCCTCAGTCATCGACCATCAAGTGATGACGCACAGCAATCTCGAAGCTGTAAACGACCTCAAAAATCAAAACGCTGTTGTGCCACAAAAAGGCAAGGGTGCGAAGGTGGATGGCAACACGTTGCAAGCAGCGCTGCCGCCACTAAGTTACCAAATGGTCCGGCTGAAGGTTTAGTTATTGCATGCAGGCAGCGATATTTTTCGCAAGATTGAGCATCAGCTCCGTGTATTGGGTTGGACCAGCGGGGAGTTCAGATCCAATTGGATCGAGCGTCGCTGACTTGGCTGCCGTACCGTCTGTGACGACTGTGATGAGTTTGTTGTCGAATTGGGGCTCCGCGAAAACGCATTGCACCTTTTCATCGACGATTATTTTTTGGATGGCTGCAATCTGCTTTGCCCCCGGTGGATTTTCAGGATGGATTGAAATTGCAGCCGCTGATTTCACATCAAAGCGTTGTTCGAAATATTGGTAAGCGTCATGGAAAACGATGAATTTTTTGCCGCGTGCCGGCTCAAGTGTCTTGGTAATGTCGGTTGACAATGCATCCAGCGAAATCACTGCCTTTTCAGCATTGGCAAAATATGTTTTTGCATTGCTCGGATCAATCTCAGACAAATTCTTAGATATAAATCCGAGCATCACCTTGGCGTTTTCAGGGTCAAGCCATAGATGTGCATCGCGTCCAACGTCATCATGGTCGTGGTGTTCAGTATGTTCGCTTTCGCGGACGGAAAGGGTTTTCATGTTTGGCGCATCGATGAGCGCCACTCTGGTCGCGTTTTGCGAAAGCGTGTCCAAAGGTTTTTCGAGGAAGGCTTCCAGTTCGTGACCAATCCAAAACACCACTTGGGCTTTTTGGAGTTTTTCTGCGTCCTCAGGTTTCAAACTATAAGTATGAGGAGAGCTATTGCCGTCCAGCAAGAGAGTGGGCGATCCAACGCCCCGCATGACCGAGGCCACAAGAGAGTGCAGAGGTTTAATCGAAGCCACCACATTGACGTCTGCAAAGGTGCTGGACGCGCTGATGAGCAGCGTTAAAAGTGATAGGGTGAGAATGCGCATGCTTGTCTCGTCTTGTTATAACATTACACATTTGTGTTATGATATAACATATGCTATGGTCAAGAAGAATTTTGAAGTCGAGATAAACCTTGTTAAAACAAAACGATACATTGGTCCGCTTAAGCGGCGTAGGGGTTTCGCGTGGCGGACGTTGGTTGGTGCGCGGTGTCGATTTTTCGGTTCGGCCCGGAGAAATTGTAACGCTCATTGGACCGAACGGCTCAGGAAAATCGACGACTGCCAAGCTGGCGCTGGGCGTGTTGCAGGCATCCGAAGGAAGCATTTCCAAGCGGGTCGGATTGAAAACCGCCTATGTGCCGCAGAAAGTCAGCATCGACTGGACCTTGCCTTTGCGGGTTGAAGGCTTAATGCGGCTCACGCAAAATCTTTCGCATTCTGAAATGTCGAACGCACTGGAAAGCACAGGCGCTTCGCATTTGGCAAAACGTGAAGTGCGGCATTTGTCAGGCGGTGAATTTCAACGGGTGATGTTGGCTCGCGCCCTTGCTCGCAAGCCTGATTTTCTGGTGCTTGATGAACCTGCGCAAGGCGTGGATTTTGCAGGCGAGATTGCGCTCTACAGTCTCATTCAAAAAGTGCGGGATGAAACCGGCTGTGGCATATTGATGGTGTCGCATGATTTGCACATGGTGATGGCCGCGACGGATCATGTGATTTGTTTGAACGGACATATGTGCTGCCATGGCTCACCTGAAGCCGTTGCAACAAGTAGCGAATACAAGCAATTGTTTGGTGATCGGGCGGGAGCACTTGCACTCTATCAACATCATCACGACCACACGCATTTGCCGGATGGGCGTGTTCAGCATGGCGATGGATCAGTGACGGATCACTGTTACCCTGGTGATGGTCATCACCACGACGATGGTAAAACGTCAATGCGTGTTCATGCCCATGATAGCTTCAGGATTGACCGCGATGCTGGATGATTTTTTTACGCGGGCAATCATTGCCGGGCTGGGGATTGCCGCTGTCGCCGGGCCTCTGGGTTGTTTCGTCGTGTGGCGCAAGCTGGCATATTTCGGTGACACATTGGCTCATGCTGCTCTTCTGGGCGTTGCGATTGCTTTGATGTTTGAAGTGAATGTGACACTGGCGGTGTTCGTTGTTGCTATTACCGTGGCCATGACTTTGTTGGCGTTGCAAAAACACAGCGTGCTTTCGTCAGACGCGCTGTTGGGCATGCTCTCTCACGGTTCTCTTGCCGTAGGTTTGTTGGCGCTCGCCTTCATGACGTGGGTGCGCATGGATTTGATGGGGCTCTTGTTTGGTGATCTACTTGCCGTGTCTCGTCTCGACATTGTAACGATTTATATTGGTGGCGCTTGCGTGCTCGCTGCAATGGCTTGGGCGTGGAAACCGTTATTTGCCATCACCGTCAATCGAGATCTCGCAGCGGCGGAAGGTTATCACGTTGAGGCCTATGATATTCTACTCATGTTATTATTGGCTGTGGTGGTTGCCGTTTCGATCAAGATTGTTGGTGTTATGTTGATCACATCGCTTCTGATCATTCCGGCAGGTGCGGCGCGGCGAGTTTCAACTGGGCCATGTGATGATGGCCATACTCGCAGCAATCATTGGCGGAGTTGCCGTTCTTGGCGGTTTGTTTGCATCGCTCAATTACAATACACCTTCGGGTCCGTCGATTGTTGTCGCGGCCTTGGCTTTATTTATTCTGGGCCTCATTCTTCCCATTCATCGTTTGAGCGGAGCACATTCATCATGACTGAGTCATCGGAGCTGACGCGCAATCAAACATTGGTGCTGGAAAAACTTTCGCAGACCGACCTACCAAAAAGTGCATATACGTTGCTTGATGAATTGCGCGGTGATGGTTTGAAAGCGCCGCTGCAAGTCTATCGCGCGTTGGATAAATTAGTGGCGCAGGGCAGGGTGCATCGGCTTGAAAGCATCAGTGCTTTTGTGGCGTGCCAACATCCTGATTGCCAAAGCCATGCCGCTACAGTTTTCATGATCTGTGAAAAATGCGGGAAAGTGGCGGAGAAAACAAACTCCAGTGCTGCAACGGCACTTGCTGCTGTTGCTCATTCGGAAGGGTTTTTACCCGCGCGAACAACAATTGAAATGCGGGGTTCTTGTGGCAAATGTTAAGGTAGCACGCGGCCCGGGTTGAGAATGCCTTTGGGGTCGAGCGCTTGTTTCATGCTGCGCATTACATCAAGTTCGATCTCTGATTTATAACGTGTCATGTCCTCACGTTTGAGAACACCGACACCATGTTCAGCGCTGAAGGAACCTTTGTGCTTGGCAACAATGTCGTGAATCACCCGGTTCATCGGGTGCCATTGATCGAGGTAAGTTTTTTTGTCCATGCCAATTGGTTGTGACACGTTGAAGTGCATGTTGCCATCACCCATGTGTCCGAAACAACACAGCCTCGTGCCCGGCATGAAGGCTTCGAGTGCTGTTGAAGCCTCAGCGATAAATTGAGGTAATGCAGATACGGGCACGGCCACATCATGCTTGATTGAGCCGCCTTCAAATTTTTGCGACTCCGACATGTTTTCGCGCAAGGCCCAAAGCTCGGCACGTTGGCTTTGATTTTGCGCGACGACGGCATCCGTCATCAAACCCTGCTCAAATGCCGTTTCGAGCATTGTTTGGGTGGCGATTTCAGTCGAATCCGCCATTTCCAACAGAACATACCAAGGCGACACCGTTTCCAATGCACGACGTGTGTTCATATGTTTGACGGTGAATTGAACGCCAATCTCGGGCAAGAGTTCAAAGGCGATAACACGGTTTCCGCTGCCTTGTTTGGCTTGTGCCAAAAGATCGAGTGCAGACTGGATTGAGGGCACAGCTGCAAAAACGGTGTCGTAGCGGCGCGGTTGTGGGAACAGTTTTAGCGTTGCTTTGGTAATAATGCCAAGTGTGCCTTCTGAGCCGATGAACAGGTTTTTGAGATCATAGCCCGTGTTGTCTTTGCGCAAGGTTTTGAGTTGGTTCAACACCCGACCATCAGCCAGCACGACTTCGAGGCCCAGGCACAAATCACGCGCGTTGCCATAAGCCAACACGTTCACGCCGCCTGCGTTTGTGGCAAGGTTTCCACCAATGCGGCAGGTGCCTTCTGAGGCAAGGCTGAGGGGGAACAGGCGGTCGACTTTTTCTGCGGCGTCCTGAATGGATTTGAGTGTAGCACCAGCTTCGGCGGTAATGGTGAAATCGACGGCGTCAACGGTGAGGATGCGGCTCATGCGATCAAGCGACAATAGCACTTCGCCGCCAAATGGAATCTGCCCGCCGACCAAGCCCGTATTGCCGGATTGGGGAACAATGGTCGTTCCGGTTTCATGGGCGACGGCGAGAATGCGCGATACTTCTTCCGTTGTTTGTGGTCTCAGCACCATGGGCGTGTTGCCGTGCCAAAGCCCGCGCCATTCTTTGAGATAAGGAGCTTGATCAGATGCGTTTGCTATGACGCCTTTGGGTCCGACGATATCAGCGAGGCGTTGCAGGGTTTCTGGTGATGGCATTTGGGTCATGTTTTTGGCCTTGGCGCAGCCGCACGGCGCAGGCGGTCATTGATGGCTTCGCCAAGTCCGGTCATTGGAATAGGGGCGACTGCGATGCGTTGAGGTGAAGAATCATCAACATGGTGTAACACTTTGAAAAGATTGGCTGCTGCTTCTTGCAAGTTTCCCGTATGAGACAACGTCCACGGACCATGTTGATAGTCTCCGAAGCCTATAAACATTTCTTCCAATTCCGGGGCGGCGGCGTTCAATCGCATTTCAGCCTGTGGCGCGTAATGGCTTTCCAACATGCCGGGCGAATGTAATTCAGTGTCATATCGCGTGGGGTCCATGACACGACGCCCCAGAACGGCTTCAAGGACTTCGCGTGAAGTACCGCCACTACGCAACAAATATGGGCCGTCTTCCATAAAGCGGACAACTGTGGACTCAACGCCAACGGTGCATGGTCCACCATCCAAAATTAAATCCACTGAGCCTCCCAAAGAGGCACGCACATGCGCAGCAGTTGTCGGACTCATTTTCCCTGAGCGATTGGCGGAAGGTGCAGCAATGGGCAATGCAACTTCTCGCAACACATCGAGTGCTAAGGGATGGTTCGGAACGCGCAAGGCTAGTGTCGAAAGACCCGCCGAACACAATAGCGAAACAGGACAGTCTTTGCGGCGTTCAACAATGATTGTCAGTGGCCCGGGCCATAGAGCCTCCGCTAGACTTTCGGCTTCCTTAGAAAATTGCCCCAAGCGAAACGCCGCTTCACGATCAGCAACATGAGAAATCAGCGGATTGAACTGCGGGCGTTGCTTGGCCTCAAAAATGCGGGCCACCGCTGCATCATTGGTGGCGTCAGCGCCGAGACCATAAACCGTTTCCGTGGGAATGGCTACAAGCCGGCCCTCACGCAAAAGCGTTGCTGCTTTGGAAATAGTACTGGTCATGGTCATGTTACGCGCCCTATAGCAGGGGTTCAGCCATCAAGCCAATGCAGCATGACAACACTCGTTTTTTCGCACCCCTCAGCCCTTGCCCATGTAACGCCCGAAGGCCATCCCGAACGGGTTGACCGCATCAAAGCCGTGAATTCCGTCTTGGCTTCTCCTGCGCTGCGCGGGTTCAAACATCGGGAAGCGCCCTTGGGCACGGATGACCATGCGCGCTTGGCCCACACGGCCGAACATGTGCAACGCATGCGGGCCATCAGCCCTGAAAGCGGCTTTGAGTACATTGATCCAGATACGGTCATGTCACCTGCGGCCCACGAAGCCGCACTGCGGGCCATTGGTGCATCGGTAGCAGGCGTTGATGCTGTGTTTCGCGGGGAAGCCGATAATGTGTTTGTGGCCATGCGCCCACCTGGGCACCATGCGGAACATAATCGCGCCATGGGCTTTTGCTTTTTCAACCATGCTGCAGTGGCAGCACATTATGCGCGCTCCCGCTACGATGCTGAGCGCGTGGCCGTTGTGGATTTTGACGTGCATCACGGCAATGGCACGCAAGATATTTTCTGGTCAGACCCGGATTTATTTTATGGTTCAACCCACCAAATGCCGCTTTACCCTGGCTCCGGCTCGACGAATGAAACAGGCGTTGGCAATATCTTCAATGCCCCTTTGAAAGCGGGTGATGGTACGGTGGAATTTCGTGCCGCCATGAACACCATCATTCTGCCGGCGCTGGATTTATTTGCGCCGGATTTGATTATTATTTCAGCAGGTTTTGATGCCCATGTGCGCGATCCCTTGGGCAGCCTGCAATTGACAGAAGAAGATTTTTCATGGGCCACCCTTAAATTTATGGAAGCTGCTGACCAATTTTGTTCGGGCCGCGTTGTTTCAGTGCTGGAAGGCGGCTATGATTTGCAAGGCTTGGCAGGTTCGGTTGGTGTGCATGTTCATGCCTTGATGCATGGCGACCAAGGACTATTGGATGAGCCTGAAGATGATGATTTTGAAGATGAGGAAGAACTGTAATGACTGAGGCAACCGACATTTCAGGGCTATCCTTCGAAAAGGCGCTTCAGGCCCTTGAAGATATTGTTTCGCGGCTTGAAGCGGGCAAAGTGGATTTAGAAGAATCCATCAAGATTTATGAGCGCGGCGAAGCCTTGCGCAAGCATTGTGAGGCCAAGCTGAAAGAAGCCGAAGCGCGGATTGAGAAGATTACGCTTGATCCCTCAGGCAAGCCAACGGGCGTTACGCCACTGGACGTGGAGTGAGTTCACAGCGACTCGACGAAGCATTAGTCGCGCGTGGGCTTAGTCAAAGCCGTTCGCGCGCGCGTGATGCTATTTTGCGAGGAACTGTGTGGGTGAATGGTGTGGCAGCACGCAAGCCTTCGCAGGGTGTATTTGCACAGGATGAATTGCGTGTTGATGATGTGGCGCAGCGTTATGTATCTCGCTCAGCCTTGAAATTGTTGCACGGTTTGGATCACTTCAAAATCGATGTGTCAGGTCGCCATGCACTGGACATCGGCGCATCCACGGGTGGCTTTACGCAGGTTCTGCTGGAACGTGGCGCTTTTCATGTGACCGCCATTGATGTGGGCCATGGGCAGATGGTTGATATAGTTGCTGACGATCCACGCGTCACGTCTATTGAAAATTTGAACGCGCGGGATTTGACGCGGGAGCATGTTCCTGAAAATGTTGATCTCATCGTTAGCGATGTGAGTTTTATTTCACTGAAACTCGCGTTACCTCCGGCACTTCATTTAATGGGGCAGGGCGCAGAGTTATTGGCGTTGGTGAAGCCACAGTTTGAAGTGGGGCGTGAACACGTTGGCCGTGGCGGAATTGTGAGCGACCCACTTCAACATGCGCGGGTATGTGAGGACATCGCTACATTTCTCACGCGGCTTAATTGGCAAGTGCAGGGTGTCATCCCTTCACCCGTTGAAGGTGGTGATGGCAATGTTGAATTTCTGTTAGCGGCGGTTAAGCTTTAGTCTTTGACTGCATAGGTATGTTGCTGTTCTGGGAATTTCCGTTCGCGCACATCATCAGCATACATTTTGATGGCACCCTCGATGGCCGCACCGACTTTGCCAAACTCTTTAACGAATTTTGCGACACGCGGGCTCAGGCCCAGCATATCTTCCATCACCAGAATTTGGCCGTCACAGGCCGCGGATGCACCAATACCAATCGTCGGTATATCAACTTGCGCAGTAATTTTTTGTGCCAATGGTTCGGCTACAGCTTCCAGCACAACCGCAAAAGCACCAGCTTCCGCCACGATTTTCGCATCTTCTTCGATTGCCGCCCATTGGGCGCGCTCGCGGCCTTGGGCTTTGAAGCCGCCCAGTACGTTGATGGATTGTGGTGTCAGCCCCACATGGGCCATGACGGGAATGCCGCGTTCCGACAGGAAGCGGATGGTTTCGCCCATGCGCTTTCCGCCTTCCAATTTGATTGCGCCACACTCGGTCTCTTTGACAACTTTTGCAGCGTTGCGGAAGGCCTGTTGCGGGCTTTCTTCGTAGGATCCAAAGGGCATATCAACAACGATGAGCGACTGCTTGGCACCGCGCATAACGGCGCGACCATGCATGATCATCAAATCAAGTGGCACAGGCAATGTGGATTCAAAACCGTGCATCACCATTCCAAGTGAGTCACCTACCAGTAGAAAATCCACATACTTGTCGGCGATGGCAGCCGTATGGGCGTGATAAGATGTCAGCGCGACAATTGGTTCGCCACCTTTCCGATTTTGAATGTCGGGTGCGGTGCGGCGTTTCATTGCAGTGTGTTGCGACATGGCGAAAACTTTCTATTGCAGTGTAACAACAGGCACACCAGCGATAACCTGATGCAATTGAGCAGCGATACCGTAAAGAGCAATGCCACCAAGAATGGAAATCAGATTATGGCCTTGCCGCACTTCAGACGGTACGAAGGGCATGTTTTGATTTTTGAGATAGGCGAACAGCGCGGCGATGGCAGCGAGGCCGCCAAACAATACTGTTGTACGTTGATCGCCATTGGCCAGTAAATGTCCGAAAGCCCAAAACCCAATACCAATCGCCATCGGAAATTTTAACGTGTTGCGCCACGAGCCGCGAAACAGAAAAACACCCAAACATAAAAAGCCAATCAACGTGAAGGCGAAATTTGCGTGTCGGCCCCATTCTGGAGGATCATAAGTATAGCCGGGCTCGGCATTCCGGAATGCCCATAGAATTGCAATCAACAGCAACAGCGAGACAATGCCGTAAACCGGACCATAGGCCTTGCCGAATGTTTGCACCGCATGGGCCTTCCACTTTGGCATGGCGGGGTTAATGTGGATGACGGCGAAGAGAAACAAAAGTGCTGAGAGCAACAACATTTAATTCACCAACGGAAGCCCAAGAACATAGGGGTGGAAGCCAAAGAAGAAGATCGCAAATAGCACAATGCCAATCACAACGGCACGAATATCCGATTTCAATTGCGGCTCATGCACAGGCGCCTTGCCGCGCGCAAAAGAAAATATCAAATCAGCAACCGACACCACGAAGATGGTTCCAAATAGCCAAACCACTGCTCTTTCGCCATTGGCCAGTAAATGCGCACCCGACCACAGCGCCATGCCGAGTGAAAAGGGATGACGCACATAGTGTTTGATGTAGCCTTTGCCATGGGACGCCCCCACCAACACAAACATCAAAAACACCATCAGGAAGATGAAGTGCTTTCCCGCACTCCATGGTTGGTAAAGTTGCTCACCAAGAATGCCTTCGCCCATGGCACGATAGGCCAGAATAAAGAACACAATGCCAAGCAAAGACAGCAGGCTATAAATGCCTTTCCAAGCCTTTTCGCCCAGCCGGACCCTCAACGCGTTTCGCTGCTGTGGTAACAAGGTCGAAAACAAGTGCAATCCACCAAAGAGCAATGCACCAAGCCATAAATAGGTCATAAAATCGCTCCGGTTGATTCAATTTGGCACAAGCATAGCCTAAAATCGCTAATGTACTCAACGTTTAAGCTATGATATGGGAGCGCACGGTGAAGCAGTATAACTTATTTGAGGGGACTTCCATGAAACCGACACTCATTCTCGTAGGCGCAGATAAAGGCGGCGTGGGCAAGACCACAGTGTCGCGTTCTTTGCTGGATTATTTTGCACGCAAGAACATTTTAACACGTGCCTTTGACACGGAAAACCCACGCGGTTCGCTGCAGCGCTTTTACCCTTCGATTACTGAAGTGATTGACCTCAATAACGTGGCCCACCAAATGAAGGTGTTAGACACCATGGAAACAGCCAATGTGCCTGTGACCGTTGTGGATTTGAAAGCCGGCAACTTGTCATATTCGCTCGATCTGTTTGAGCGCATTGGTGTGTTGGAGGCAGCACGCAACGGTATGTTCACATTGGGCCTGATGCATGTTGTCGGATCGTCCATCGCCTCACTGGATGAGATTGGCGAAATTGCAAAGTATCTTTCAGGCGTTGAATATGTGTTGGCACGCAACACCATCAATGAAACCAATTTCTTTGAATGGGACGAAGCGACCTATCGCAAATATTTCACGCAGATCAGCAAGAGCCACGAAATCGACATTCCGAAGCTCAATGAAATGGCTTACGAACAAATCGACGTTGCTGGCGTGACATTCAAGGATTTCATCGAAAACCGCGCAGCTGATGGCAGCCAGGGAAAATTCTCATTCGTGCTGCGCGGCTATGCCCGCAAGTGGTGTGCTGAAATCGATGAGCAATATGCCCGCGTGAAGATGTTGCAGGATATTGTCAGCGGCTCGCGCACCTAACTGAAGATGTAATGGCCCTATGGCCGTTCAGTCTACGATTTATATCGTCGCATCGGACCAGCACCGCAATGGCAAGACTTTGCTGTCGCGGCTGCTGGTTGACTATTTGTTGATTGATGGGCGAGACCCGTTTGTATTTGATACGGATGCACCGGATGGCCCTTTGCGGAATTTCTTTCCGGGCCGCACTGCGCTTGCTGACTTTTCGGCGATCACCGGACAAATGAAATTGTTCGATACGATTTTGGCGGCACCGGGCCGCGACTATGTGGTGGATTTGCCGGGCCGACACACTGAACGTTTTTTTGCAGCGGAACATGACCTCCGTTTTTTCACAGAATGCAAAAAACTGGGCTTTCGCATATTCCTGTTCTTCATCGTCGATCAAAATCTTGTTTCGCTAAAAGCCGCCAAGGCGCTGCAGCATTATGCTGGCGTTGATCTGTTTGTGCCGGTGCGAAACCTTTTGGTGCGATCGTCCTGGCCCGATGATGATGGTGCTTTGACTTTACCCTATATCTCTGCCCCACTTGCACTTGCGATCAGCAACAAGCGGTTTTCATTCCGTGCTTTTGTGCAAGGCGATACCCAAGGATTGGCTGAGGAATATGTGCCGCCTCTGCAGAATTTTCTCTATGAGGTGCTGAATAATCTCTCCAATCTGGAGCCGGTTTTCAGCTTGAACCTGACGAAAAATGACCGTCACTAAATTGCCGCGAATCTTGTTAGACTTGGCCCCATGGCAAAGCAGTTCATCAATCGACGGCAGTTTGCGGGCGGTTTAGCAATTGCTTCAGCGTGTCGCGTGGAGACAAGTGCGGCGCAAGACAGCTCTACCGTCCAAATCATAACCGCCAAAAAAACGAAAACGCAATTATTGGAAGGCGAAAATCCGCCCACGGAGCATTGGCATTTTAAAACGGATTCCAATTTACCCATCATCCGAGCCAGCCAAGGCCAAGAATTAAAACTGCGCATTATAAACGAACTCGATGAACCCTTGTGGCTGCATTTCTTTGGCGTGCGTGGACCATCTGAGTTGATGACGGTGAATGTCGCTGCGGGTACAGCAAATGCAATGGATGTCACTTTCACTCCACCCGATGCAGGCACGTTTTGGCTTGGCCCTTTGCTCAATGCGTCAAAGCATCGTGAGATGGGACTTTCTGCCATGCTGATCGTCGAAGAGTTGCAGCCAATGCCCTATCAAGATATCGCAATGATTTTTGATGATTGGTCGCTTTTGGAATCGGGGGCGATTGAAGATGACTTCAACAGTCTCGATCGGGCCGCGGGTGACGGGCGCTTGGGCAATTGGTTCACGGTCAATGGCCAGCACAAACCACGCATCAGCCTTGATCCTGAAAAGCCGGCGCGTCTCCGGCTGTTGAACGTCGCCAACACGCGCAGCATGAATGTGTTATTCAAAGGTGCTGAAGGTTCTGTGATTGCTTTGGACGGCCAACCCGTCACGCCAACGCCGCTGGGCCTACAAGCCCTGCAATTGGAACCGGGGCAAAGGGCAGATGTGTTGTTGCTGGATGCACAAGAGCAAGTTGTTGTGGCGCTCGATCTGTTTGAGGATGTGGTTGAGACGGCATTCATCATGGCTGAAGGTTATGGGCGCAAAACGCTCCCCCTCAACATGTCATTGCCTGCCAATCCGATATCCGCACCTCTCACCACGCCTCCACGCGAAATTCGCATCGCCATCGAAGGCGGCATCAAAGGCGGATTGATGAAAGCCAACGTCGGCAAGGACGTGCTCGATCTTCGTGCCATGCTGGAGCAGGGGCTGGCTTGGTCCATTGGGGGCAGTGCTGGCCTTGGCAGCCCCCCCCTTTTCACAGCACAAAAGGGGGAATTGCTGCTGCTTCATTTTGAAAACAAAACTGCCTTTGAGCAGGTTTTGCATCTCCATGGCCATGTTTGGACAAGCCATTTGCCGATGTTACCTGAATTTGAAGGCCCTCAGCGACCTACGGTTTGGACCGATACAGCTGTCATCCCCAAGAAATCGGCAGCCAAAATGTATATGATCGCAGATAATTCCGGCACTTGGGCCATCCAAAGCCTGATGGCCGAACGCAGCGATGCAGGGCTCATCGGCGCATTTACGGTGGCGGATATGCCTTGATTTGGCCGTGCGGCTGCTTTACGCCCCATTTCAACGTTTGAGGACAAGACTGTGACTGATGAATTGCTGATCCGCGAGGTGGACGAGGAAGTTCGCCAAGAAGAATATAAGAAGCTTTGGGACCGCCATGGGACCAAGTTGATGGCCGTGGCCTTGGCCGCCGTGTTGGCCGTGGCTGGTTTTGAAGGCTGGAAATATTATCAGCGAACAGAAGCTGAAAAAGCCTCGGTGGTTTATCTGGAAGCCGTTCAAAAAGCCGGAGATGGCAAGTTTGATGATGCCTTGGCAGCCCTTGCAGCTGTCAAGCACGCTGGTTTCAAACAACTTGGTAAATTTCGCGAAGCTGCTGTGTTGGCTGAAAAAGGCGACACGGCAAAAGCAGTTGCTGCTTATGATGTTGTGATTGCCGATGCGGCGACAGACCCCGTGCTGGCTGATCTTGCCCGCATTCGCCAAGGTTATTTGCTTGTTGATACGGCAACACCCGATGAGTTGTTGTTAAAGTTGCGGACTTTTGATGCCGAGGGCAACCCGTGGCGTCATGCGGCGCGTGAAATTTTTGCGCTGTCGGCTTTCCGTGTAAAGGATTTCACCATGGCGGATCGTTTCGCAAACCAGATTTACGCCGATGCTGAAGCCCCACAATCAATCAAGCAACGCGCTCAAGTGATGGTGCAATTGATTGCGCCAGAATTGGTGAAGAAATGAAATCATTCCACATCGCATTGGTTCTTGCACTCTCGGCCTCAATGTTGGCAGGTTGCAGTTCATTGAAAAAATTTACAGGCCAACGTGACGACACTGTGTTGCCCGGTGAACGCGAAGATATTTTGCCTGCCGATCAACAGGTCAATCCGCGTCCAACCAAGTCTGGCGATGTTGCTGCTGATAGTGGTGCTTGTGACCCAACGGTTGACCTCAATTGTGACGCCACTGTTGATCAAGAAGCGACTGCGCCCGAAGACATTCAATGACCGCAACTGTCGCTATTCTTGGCCGTCCGAATGTCGGCAAATCAACATTGTTCAACCGCTTGGTTGGGCAGAAGATTGCTATTGTGGATGACACCCCAGGTGTCACGCGTGACCGCCGCGAAGGGCCAGGGCGCTTAGGCGATTTGTCGTTCCGGTTGTTTGATACGGCTGGTTTGGATGACTCGCCCAAAAAAGGTTCGCTTGAATCACGTATGAGCGACCAGTCCGAAGTGGCTGCGCGTGAAGCAGATGTGATTGTATTTGTGATTGACGCGCGTGCTGGCGTTACACCCACCGATAAAGAATTTGCTGCCCGCATTCGCAAATTGAATAAGCCCGTTATTCTGGTCGGCAATAAAGCTGAAACCCGCGCCGTAGTGCCGGGCTTGGCTGAAGGTTATGGCCTCGGTTTTGGTGAGCCACTCGCCATTTCAGCCGAACATGCCGAAGGTTTGGACGGCTTGTATGAAGCGCTGCTGCCGATCGTCAAAGCCAAGAAATCCGACGAAACAGAAGTCAACGTCGAGATCAGTGAAGAAGAGTCTGACAAGGATTGGGAATACGACCCGCAGCGGCCATTGCGCTTGGCCATCATCGGTCAGCCCAATGCTGGTAAGTCCACACTCGTCAATGCGATGCTGAATGAAGAGCGCATGCTCACCGGGCCAGAGGCTGGCATAACGCGCGACGCGATTTCGAGTGAGTGGCAGTGGCGTGGCCGTGACATTAAACTGTGGGATACAGCAGGCATTCGCCGCAAATCCCGCGTGCAAGAAAAAATCGAGAAGATGTCGGTGTCCGACGCCATGCGTGCAATCCGTTTCGCGGAATGTGTTGTGGTGTTGATTGATGCGACGTTGGACATTGAGCGGCAGGATTTGACGTTGTCTGATCTCGTGGGCCGTGAAGGCCGTGCGGTTGTGATTGCGCTTTCGAAGTGGGACGCTGTTGAAGATAAGCAAAAGGTTCTCGACGCCTACAAGAGCAAACTTGAAGATGTGCTGCCGGAAATTCGAGGTGTTTCGCTCGTCACACTCTCTGCCATTCGCAACAAGGGCATTGATGGTTTGATGAAAGCCGTGACTGAGGCTGACAAAAAGTGGAACCAGCGCATCACCA
Source organism: uncultured Alphaproteobacteria bacterium (assembly GCA_963779145.1). Lineage (GTDB taxonomy): Bacteria > Pseudomonadota > Alphaproteobacteria > Rhizobiales > Aestuariivirgaceae > Aestuariivirga. The sequence continues at coordinate 31,721 of CAVZXJ010000023.1, read as the reverse complement.
CGTCGAAGCTGAACCGTTGGCTTGAGGGTGCTGTGGAACGCAATGCACCGCCGGCACCCGGTGGCCGCCGTATTAAAATTCGCTACGCCACACAAGCCAATGCCCGCCCGCCCACATTTGCGATTTTCGGCAATCAGTTGAAGAAATTGCCGCAGAGTTATTTGCGTTATCTGACCAACGGTTTGCGTGAGACGTTTGATCTTGATGGCACACCCATCCGCTTCAGCTTGCGCGGTGGTGGAGACAATCCATACGACAAGGACAAGAAGTAGTTGCGCTAGTCTTCGTCATTCCAAACAAGAGTGCAGCGTAGCGGAACGATTGATTTGGAATCCCGCTTGTTTTCAACGAGTTCATCTGGTTGCCACCAAAGCGGGATTCCAAATCGCTCACTTCGCTTTGCTTCGTTTCGCGTTTGGAATGACGGGTATGTTGGATTTATTTGGCAGTGCGATAAACCTAGAACTGCTTGAACAAACCGTTGGCGTCATATTTCCACACGCCGCCATTGTCGGCAAATTCAGGCATGCACATGTCCAACATTTGCGCTGAAACCTCTTCTGCTGTGGGCAATGTTTCGGGGTCTTCACCGGGCATAGCGGTGGCGCGCATTTTGGTGCGGGTGGGGCCCGGGCTGAAGCAGTTCACGCGCATGTTGGTTGTGGCCACTTCAGCAGCGTAGGTTTTCATCAATGCTTCAAGTGCTGCTTTGCCGATGGAGTAAGTGCCCCAATAGGGGAAGCATTTATAGGCAAGGCCGGAGGTGACGAAAACAGCGCGGCCCGCTGGTGCAGCTTGCATCAATGAATCCATTGAGCGGATGAGGCGGTAGTTTGACGTCAGATTGATCGCCAATGACTCTTCCCACACTTTGGGTTCAACATGGGCGAGGGGTGTTAATTTCCCAAGCGTGCCGGCATTGCCGATGAGAATGTCGAGTTTCTTGAAGCGCTCGAATATGGATGCCCCCAAACGGTCAATCGCATCCAGATCAGTGATGTTCATTGGCACCAAGGTTGCGGATGATCCGACTGCTTTCACAGCATCATCGAGTTCTTCCAAGCCGCCTTTTGTGCGGGCCGTTGCAACGATGTGTGCACCCGCTTTGGCCAAATGGATTGCGGTTGCAAAGCCAAGTCCACGGGATGCGCCAGTGACGAGTGCCACTTTGCCTTCAAGTTTTTTTGTCAAGATCAGCCTGCCTCTGCCAGAAGTGACAGTTGTTGTTTGGCACTTTCACCGATCAAATCGGTTAAATGCGTTGGGTATTCTCCGGTGAAGCAATGGTCGGTGAATTGCGGTTGTGCATTGTTGCGGCCATCGTAACCCACTGCACGATAGACACCATCAACTGAGAGAAACTCTAACGACGTTACGCCAATAAATTTGCGCATTTCCTCAAGTGTGTGTGTTGCCGCCAGCAATGAAGTTTGTTCGGGCGTGTCGATGCCATAGTAATCCGGATATTTAATCGGTGGACTGGCGATGCGCATGTGCACTTCGGTTGCGCCTGCGTCATACATCATCTGCACTATTTTCACTGATGTTGTGCCGCGCACCACCGAGTCATCCACCAGCAATACGCGTTTGCCTTTGACAACGGCGCGATTGGCATTGTGTTTCAACTTCACACCCAGCGAACGAATGGTTTGTGTGGGTTCAATAAAGGTGCGGCCCACATAGTGATTGCGGATGATGCCCAACTCAAATGGCACATTCATTTGTTCAGCAAATCCCAAAGCGGCGGGAACGCCAGAGTCTGGAATGGGCACAATCACATCCACGTCAGCAGGGCTTTCGAGTGCCAATTGGCGACCCATTTGTTTGCGTACGTTATAAACGGAGCGGCCGCCCAAAATTGAATCAGGACGTGAAAAATAAATATATTCAAAAATGCAGGGGCGTGCCGGCTGGCGCGGGAAGGGCCAATGGCTTTCAATGCCATCTTCCGAAATCACAACCACTTCACCGTTTTCAACTTCGCGCACAAATGTTGCGCCGATAATATCGAGGGCACAGGTTTCCGAACACAGAATGTAGGAGTTGCCGAGTTTGCCCAACATCAACGGACGAATGCCCAGCGGGTCGCGGGCGCCAATGAGTTTTTTATTGGTCAGGCACACAAGCGCATAGGCACCTTCAAGGCGGCGCAATGCTTCGATGTAACGGTCAATGAGTTTCGGTTTTGTCGCGCGGGCCACGAGGTGCAAAATCACTTCGGTGTCGGACGTTGATTGGCAAATGGCACCATTGGCAATCAGTTCTTTGCGCAGTGACAAGCCGTTGGTGAGGTTGCCGTTGTGCGCCACGGCAAAACCACCTGCTGCCAATTCGGCAAACAGCGGCTGCACATTACGCAAAATCGGTTCGCCCGTTGTGGAATAGCGGACGTGGCCTAGGGCCGCTTCGCCCTTCAAACGGTCAATGGTTTGGGCGGACGAAAAATGATCGCCCACCAAGCCCATGCGGCGTTCGGAATGGAAGCGCCCATTGTTGTAGGACACGATACCAGCAGCTTCTTGCCCGCGATGTTGCAAGGCGTGGAGGCCCAATGCGGTTAAGGCCGCTGCATCAGGGTGGCCATAAATGCCAAACACGCCGCATTCTTCACGTAGCGTGTCGGCGTCCAAATCGAAATGATCGGTTGTGTTCATTGGTTGTTTTGTGCGCCAGCTGCGGGTTGTTGGGTTTGGCCGTCAACAAGGTTTTCGAGGCCTTGGGTTTGACCATTGGAATAACCGGTTTCGCCGGGGGCGGGGGCCACGACGGCGCCTTCAGGATTGGTGAGCGTGGATGATTTGGTCAAGTTCTGTGCGGTGTCAGGCGAGACGCGGGCGATGACGGCCACCAAACCATCGCTGACGGTTTGAACAAGTGGCAAGCTTTTGGCATTGCGAATCCAATCCTCTTGGTTTTCTGGCGGCTGTAACCAGCCGTAAAACAGATAGGCAATGGCGACCAACACCAAGCCGCGCACCAAGCCATAAATAAAGCCAAGCGAGCGGTCAAAAGCGCCCACGGCGCTGTCCACCACGCGGTCTGAAATCTTGACGGATATGATTGATACCAAGATCAGCACGACAATAAAGGCCACTGCACCCACGGCGATTTGCGCAAGCACGGGCTTATCAACATAGGGGGTGACGAGATCGAGCAATTGTTGCTGTTGGATGGCGAAATAGGCGGCAACGGCCGCAGCACCCCAAGCCAGAAGAGACAGCACTTCGCGGGTAAAGCCGCGCGCCAAAGCCAGCACGCCGGATACCAGCATGATGCCGATCAGAATGAAGTCGAGAATCTGTAACGACATGGAACCGTCCCTGCTTAGGTTTTCGACGCCCTTATAGGCAGTTATGCTGCGCGGTGCCAGTGTGGAATGCGTTGCAGCATTGCATGTGGAAAGCGCTGGCTATGCAATCCGCCGCAAGCCCTTCGACCGCGACGCCACCCAGGCCACCACATCAGCCACGGTTTCCATGGATTTTGAGTTCAAACCTTTCACCGAAGGCGTTTCACCCGCATGGGCGATGACAGCTTCGGTCAACCCCAGTTTTTGGGCTTCTTTTAAACGCGCCTCAGTTTGGCCCACGGGGCGAATGGCACCCGACAAGGCGATTTCACCAAACAACACTGTGCCATGGGGAATAACCGTATCAGACATGGAGCCTAAAATGGCCGCTGCAACAGCCAAGTCTGCCGCCGTTTCTTTCAAGCGCAAACCACCCGCCACATTCAAATAAACATCATGCTGGGACAGCGACACGCCTGCGCGCGCTTCCAGCACGGCGAGAATCATGGCCAAGCGGTTTGAATCCCAGCCTACGGTAGTGCGACGCGGCGTGCCAAGCGGCGAGGGGCACACCAAGGCCTGCACTTCCACCAGCAAAGGCCTGGTGCCCTCAACACCTGCAAACACCGCCGTGCCGGGGGCAGGGCGCTCGGATGTGCCCATGAACAGGCGCGATGGATTGGTGACTTCTTTCAAGCCGCCATCGGACATTTCAAACACGCCGATTTCGTCGGTGGCACCGAAGCGATTCTTGACGGCGCGTAAAATGCGGAATTGGTGGCCACGGTCGCCTTCAAAATAGAGCACGGCATCGACCAAATGCTCGACCACTTTCGGCCCCGCAATTTGCCCGTCCTTGGTCACATGGCCCACCAGCAACACGCAGGAACCCTTTTGCTTGGCAAAACGCACCAAGGCTTCGCAGCCCGCTTTCAATTGCGACACCGTGCCGGGGGCCGCTTCAATGACGGGTGACCACAGGGTTTGAATGGAATCGATGACCACGATGGCGGGCGGGCCGTCCTCATTCAGCGTAGCGATAATATCAGAGGTGTTGGTTTCTGCGGCCAGCAACACGGGCGCGTCGGACAGGCCCAACCGTTCCGCCCGCAAGCGGATTTGCGCTATGGCCTCTTCGCCCGACACATAAACCACGCGCTCGCCCTTACGCGCCAAGGACGCCAGCGCCTGAAGCAGCAACGTGGATTTGCCAATGCCAGGGTCGCCGCCGATTAACACCGCCGAACCCGGCACAAAACCACCACCTGCAACGCGGTCTAATTCAGTAATCCCCGTGGTAATGCGGGGTGGGGCCGCCATATCGCCTTTAAGGCCCACCAAACGCATGGGCCGGCCCTTCGGCAAAGCCTTGCCCTTGGCACCAGAAGCCGGAGCCTCAGTCGCCTCTTCAACAATGGAATTCCAAGACCCACACCCATCACACCGCCCCGACCATTTGGTTGATGTGGTGCCGCAGGATTGACAAACGAAGTGAGAAGAAGCTTTGGCCATGGCGGTGCATAGCACGGAACATAATGGGAACGCAATGAGTTTCGATTTTGTCAGAATAGCGTCAGCTTAGAAGGCGTATGAAATTTGCAAGCTCGTGACAGTCTAGATTGTTTTGTGTCATGTAAAAGTAAATCAAATGAGCATCTTAGACCGAGTGTGCAACTTAAAAAGTGAGGAAAATTAGATGACTATTCATACAAAACTTAAACAACATGGTTTGATTGCTTCGGCAATCATCGGTTCATTTGTCGTAGGCGTGGCCTCGGCCTCTGTGGCGCATGCGATGGTGCCGGTCGCAAGCGACGGGGTTTCCTCGATTTCCAATTCAGATCTACAGGCCGATTATTATGTCCTCGCATCTTCAAATGACGGCAACGAAGGTAACGAGGGCAATGAAGGTAACGAGGGCAACGAAAATAACGAAGGTAACGAAAGCAACGGATCTTCTGGCAGCAATGACGGCAATGAAGGAAACGAAGACAACGGTTCTGACAGTGACGACAGCAATGAAAGCAACGATTCCGGCGGAAGTGATGATGGTAGTGAAGGCAATGACAGTGACGACAGCGACGACTGAGCGGAACGATCACCTCTATTGATCGATCTCGTCTGCCAATACGCATGTTCTGCCCGGAACACCCTCATGCGTGAACTGGATTGATCAATGAAGGGCGGTGGCCACGGAAATCTTTCCCCACCATTGGCCGCCGCCCAAATTGTTTTGAATTGAACGTCGTTGTCGTGAATAGCAGTGACGCCATGAATGGGAGCCTATTGAATGGACAGCGCCGTTCAAGTTACAGAAGACCAACTCTTCCCATCGCAAGTGTGGCATTCAGAATTGGCCAATGGCAACGAACTCAATGCTGAGCTCTTGCGCGAAATTGCGGATTTAAGAGCAACCGTTAAGTCGGTTAAAAAATCAAACGAGCTGGGTTGGCACAGCCCTACCAATATGCACAAGCGAACGGCTTTCAAACCTCTTTGCAACAGTATTCATGCCATGGCTGATGTGATTTCAGAATCGATGAAGTTGCGCACAGACCGTCGCCTTGTCATTGAAACGTTTTGGGTTAACGTAAATCCAAAGCATGCCTATAACGCATTGCATGAACATCCACACAGTGTTCTGTCTGGCGTTTATTATGTGCAGGCGGACCAAAAATCGGGGCGCTTGCGGTTTCGTGATCCTCGCGATGCCAAACGTATGAATCCGTGGCAAGTCGATGCGTCCGCTCAATCGGACCAACGGCATTGGGATAGAGTGCCTTACAATCCTGTGGCCGGAAAGCTCATTCTCTTTCCGGGCTGGCTCGAGCATGACGTTGAAGCCAATCAATCGGATGCAGAACGCATTTCCATCAGTTTCAACATGGGGCTGCAGAAGAAATAATCGTGGCCGTGTTTCGGAATTTTGAAAACGTGGTGTTGTTTACAGGCCTCCAACATAACCAGAATTTCGTTCAAATTCAGCACTGCCTTGAGAGAATGCCAAAGGCGGGCAGCAAGCTGCATGCGAGGAAATGGTGCGCTGATTAGAAATTTAGATCAAGCAATGCGTGTCCTTCTCTTCTGGAATGTTGTGTTGACAGGGACGACGACGCAGTTCGCATTTGCTCTAGAATACATTCCAATTTAGGGAGGCTTGGATGAGCCAGAAGCACAGCAAACAGATCGCCGACCCCATTGTACCAATACAAAGAAACACCGGCGATGTTGGAAGTGCTTGGGTTAACTTATTTTTGGCCTTTGTTTTAGCACTCATAGCCAGCTTGGGGGTACTTTTCATCGGCGAAGTGATGGGGCAGGCGCCATGCATTATGTGTTGGTATCAACGTGCGTTCATGTTCCCACTGGCCGCCATATTGGGGATCGCAACATATCAAAGTGATTATGCAGTGTGGCGGTACGCCGTTCCACTCGCAGGCGTTGGTGCATTGCTCGCTTTTTACCATTCCTTGCTTTACGCAGGTTTTATTTCGGAAGGACTTGTGCCTTGCCAGTTGGGTGTTCCCTGCACCAGTGCCGACATGGCAATCTTTGGCTTCGTGCCTTTGCCTGTTCTTTCACTGGTAGCATTTCTAGCTATTGGCCTATTGACCTTAATTGCGAAACGGAAATCAACATCATGACGAAGCGTGCAATTGTTCTCCTTACTGTTTGTCTTGCTGCCGTGGTCTTTATGTTCGGTGCATTGTTTTACACCAAGGCTGTACCTGATCTGGTACAAGGCTCAGCTGTGGATGGCGAGAGCGTCTTGTTTCGTGCGCACTCGCCCATTCTAGGTCCTCCATCTGCTAAAGTGACAGTTACCGAATTTTTTGACCCGTCCTGCGAAACTTGCCGCGAATTTTTCCCGCTGGTGGAAGAAATTATCGCAGACCATCAGGGCAAGGTGCGTTTTGTAATGCGATATGCAACTTTCCATCCAGGATCAGATGAGGCCGTTAGAATTCTTGAGGCTGCACGCCGACAAAACAAATTTGAAGGTATTCTTTCGGTATTGCTGCAAAAGCAGGGCGAATGGGCAGCACATGGTGCGCCCAATCTCGCGCGCGCGTGGGAGATTGCAGGAGAAGCCGGCCTTGATCTTGTCAAAGCTAAGGAAGATGCGCTTTTGCCTGAAGTTGACAGAATAATTCAACAGGACATGGCCGACGTAAAGTCGGCAGAAGTGATCAAAACTCCAACTTTTTTTGTAAACGGTAAACCACTATTATCATTCGGGAAGCAACAGCTTTACGATATGGTGAAAGAGGAAGTTGAAAAAGTACAGTAATGCACTCTATCTCAGGGGCTAACAATCGATGTGCGCTCCCAAGAGAAAAATGAATTCAAAATAATCAGTGGACGCTACCTTTTGTTTTCATTTTTTTGCCACCTTCTTTGGCCGACCTTGTGGCTTGTAATGTAGTTCCCTGCCACTGATCCGTTCGATTTTTTTGATGAACTTCTCAGACCCGCAAGGCAGGCCCATCATGGCGTTGCGGCGCAGCACCAGCAGGGCTGCTTCGTCGTCGGGTTCGGCCAGCCATGTTTGCCAACTCGTGATGTCGCTGAAATCATCGCGCCAAGCCGATTTCTTCCGCAGCAACGTGTCGGTGGCAAGCCCGCAATGGCCGCGCGCACTGGACCATTCATAGTTCTCGGCCTTGCGCACCATTTTCGCCCGCACGGGGTTGCGCTCAACATAGCGCAGTGCCGCGCGGAAATAATCGCCATCCAGCACGGACGAAAAATACCGCCCCTGCCAGACATGACCCTGCTGTTGACGGGCGCGGTTCAGGCGTTGGGCATAGCGCATGTGCAACGGCTTCAAAACCTTTTGCAGCCCGTCTTCTGTTGACGGAATGAGTATGAGATGAATGTGGTTGCTCATCAAACAATAGCCCGCCACCTCAACCTGATGTTCAATGGCATAGGCTTGCAGCCACGTCAGATAAACCTCACGGTCCTCATCATCAAAAAACACATCCTCCCGACGGTTCCCGCGTTGGGTGATGTGATGGGGCATTTTGGCGAAAACGGAGCGAGCGAGACGTGGCATGGATCGGGTTATAGCACAATTTTGGAGAAAGAAAAGGGAAGCGTCCCCTTATCTTTTTTAGCGAAAACGGAGCGGGCGAGACGTGGCATGGATCGGGTTATAGCACGATTTGAGAAAAAGAAAAGGGAAGCGTCCCCTTATCCTTTTTTTTATCTTCTATCGCAAGGATTGCCAACAACAGCTCATGCTTTGCTTCAGTGGTCATTTCTGTGCTCTAAGAAAATTTACGCGATTCAATTTTTCAATTGGCAACACTTCACTTGCGTTGTGCAAACCAGGACCAAGACGTATGTCAGGCGATAATATGCGACCTTTATGCTCAACTACCCATGGAATTACCGCTTCTAACTTGCCTACTGTCACAGGCTCATCCGTCACTTCCAACGTTATGGACTTCAAGCTGTAGCCAGCGCCAAAATGACTCGCCAAGTCATTGGGCATCACTTGTTTCACGCTTTTCGGGACGTTGATGTTTGTAAAGGTGACCAGCATTGGATATAGATAGGTTGATAAAGGCTTCGCACCCCGAAGCTTTGTAATAGCCGCAAACCCAGCTTCACGGTCGTCTGGCAAGTCTGCCGCGAAGGTCAAAAGCAAACGATGGTATTCGTCTGTACGGTCCGCATTCAGTAACGCAAAAAGATATTTCCCATTGTTGAACTTCAACACAACCGCTTCACCCGTGTAGCCACCACTCATGTCATTGCCGCTCATCGGCATTTGACCGTAGGTGTAGCTGGCATGAATAACGGACGACGCCGTCACTTCACCTTGCGGCGTTTGCACCACTAATGTCAGTTTCTGGTTCCATTCATAGGTGCTGCCCCAACACCCCGCCAACGGCAGCGCAGCAGCCGACAACAGCACAGCCCGCCGCGTCAGCCGCGCAGCCGTTGAAACAAAGGGGACGCTTCCCTTTTTAACTTGTTTCATCTGTTCATCTGTTCGCACTATCGTTCCATTTACTCACTCAAACAACGTCACAACCTTCGCCAGCACTTCATCAAGCAAAGCGCTGGGTAGCGTGTCTACTTTCTTCCCGCCTCTTTCTGCAATGTCCAATACACGCGGCTGATCGCAGCGAACGAAGCCTGTGGTTTTGGTACCTTGCAGTTCGACGGCAAAGCCGATGCGGCGGGCAAAATTTCCGCCGTTGGTAATGGGCAATACCACCGGAAGTTTGGTTGCCGCGTTGAAAGCGGTCGCAGATACGACCAATACGGGGCGATGGCCTTGCTGCTCGTGGCCAAGCGACGGATTGAGAGACACCATATAGATATCGCCGCGCTTCACAAAATTTCCTTGCCGACTGGTGGAGTATCAAGCCATTCTTGGTCTTTGGCTTTCCGCGCTGTTTTGTAGTCGGAGGCGGCGAGAAGTTCCGCCAGCGTGTAACGCGGTTTTGCCGCCGCCTCGACCACCAAGCGCCCGCCATCCACCGCAACACCAACTTGCGCTCCGGCCTTCAAATGGAGCACATCCAGCAACGCGGGCGGAACCGCCAGCATGACAGACCCACCGACTTTTCGAAGATTTGTAATATGCATATCGCACCTCAAAAATATTATATATTTATATAATAAATTGGACCGAGCATGTCAATTGTTTTGCAGGCTTACCCCCCAACGTCGTCTGCCTGATCGTCCTCAGACTATTGTTGATAGGCGCTACTCCAAACTCGTTCGCCCATTTCTGGACTATACCTGAAACTAGCCGATCAACCGCGCGGTGTCAAGTGTTATTTTCCTATTTGCGGAAATAAACGCCCAAGCCCGTCGTTTACTCAGCTTTTCCAATCGTACCGCGAAGCTTCTTCTCCCCCTCAATACATTCGATACAAAGGCGCTTGACGCACCCGCCGTTTGCGGCTCTTCTAGGGGCAGTCTGACAGTAAGGTCAGTTGAACTCGCGCGGGGGGCACTCGCGCAGCAGGGAGCTAAAGTATGAAGAAAATCAATTTATTTGCAGCAGCGTCGATTCTTGGCCTTTCGGCCATTGCCGCCAATGCCGCAACATTGGACGATGTGAAAGCCAAGGGCTTTGTGCAATGCGGTGTGAGCCAGGGCCTCATCGGCTTTTCGCAGCCAGACTCGAACAACAACTGGACCGGTCTTGACGTGGATTTCTGCCGCGCTGTTGCCGCCGCCGTTTTGGGCGATGCCAACAAGGTGAAGTATTCGCCATTGTCGGCCAAGGAACGTTTCACCGCACTTGCAATCCGGTGCCATCGATGTGTTGTCGCGTAACTCCACATGGACGATGACCCGCGACACAACGCTGGGTCTGTCGTTTGCTGGTGTGACCTATTATGACGGCCAAGGCTTCATGGTTCCAACCAAGCTTGCTGTGAAATCAGCACTTGAATTGAACGGCGCTTCGGTTTGCACCCAAACCGGCACCACCACCGAGTTGAACCTTGCTGACTATTTCAAGGCCAACAAAATGGAATACAAAATTGTTGCATTTGAAAAGAACGAAGAAGTTTTGAAGGCTTATCAAGAAGGCCGTTGTGACGTGTTCACAACAGACCAATCGGGCCTTTATGCTGAAATCTTGAAATTCCCGAACCCAGCTGACCACATGGTTCTGCCGGAAATTATTTCGAAGGAGCCACTCGGCCCCGTCGTTCGCCAAGGTGATGCCGGTTGGTTCAACATTGTGAAGTGGACTTACTACGCACAGCTCAATGCTGAAGAACTGGGTGTAACAGCTGCCAATGTTGATGACATGAAGGCATCGGCAAATCCTGAAATTCAGCGTTTGCTGTCCGTTAAGGTGAAGAACCCAGACGGCACGGAAGCAGACAATGATTTCGGCAAAGGCTTGGGCCTTGGTCCAGATTGGGCCTATAACATCGTCAAGCAAGTTGGCAATTACGGCGAAATGTTTGACCGCAACTTGGCGCAGTTGAAAATTGCCCGCGGCAAAAATGCCCTGTGGAACCAAGGTGGCCTGCAATACGCACCACCTGTCCGCTAACAGTTGAAGCAGAGCCCGCGCAGAACATGTGCGGGCTCTTTTCACTTTTGAAGTATTACACATCATGACGGCGATTGATCCACGCCAAGCCGCAGGGCCACCTCCCGTTTCCGAGGGCGGCATGGCTTGGTTTTACAGCCCCAAAGTGCGCGGCATTGCCTCGCAGATTATCGTCGTGCTTCTGCTGTTGTGGGGGCTTTATGAAATTATTGGCAACACTCAGGCCAACCTTAAAAAACTCAATCAGAATTTTGGTTTTGATTTTCTGACGCAAGCCGCTGGCTTTGATCTCAGCTCATCGCTGATTGAATATTCGTCGAGTTCGACCTACGGGCGCGCCATTGTTGCGGGCCTGCTCAATACGATTTTAGTTGCCGTGCTCGGCATCTTTTTCGCAACCATTCTCGGCTTTGTCGTTGGCGTGATGCGACTTTCGAAAAACAAAGTCGTATCAGGTGCTGCGACGCTCTACGTCGAATTGTTGCGCAACATTCCCCTGCTTTTGCAAATCTTCATGTGGTACGCGCTGGTTTTAAAGCCGCTGCCCGGCGTTAAAGAAGCCTATAATTTATTCGATAGCGTCTTCTTCAGTAAAAAAGGCATTCTGATGCCGCACCCAAACTTTGGCCCCGGGGCTTGGTTAGCGGTGTTAACGTTGGCCGCTGCTTTGATCGGCACTTAGATGTTCCGTAAAAACGCACGCAAACGCCAAGAAGAAACCGGACAGATCACGCCTGTGTGGCTGATATCTATTCCCATTATTGTGCTTTCGCCCTTCGTTGGTTTGCTTCTTGCAGGTTGGCCGCTCTCCTTTGATTATCCGGTTTTGAAAGGGTTCAATTTTGCTGGCGGCATGACAATGGTGCCTGAAATGGTGGCTTTGCTCATCGCGCTTATTTTTTATAGCGCAACGTTCATTGCTGAAACGGTACGAGGCGGCATTCAAGCCGTTAGCCATGGCCAAACAGAAGCCTCTTCCGCATTGGGATTGAGCCGTGGCATGGCACTGCGCCTTGTGGTTATTCCGCAAGCCATGCGCGTGATCATTCCACCGCTTGGCCAGTCAATATTTGAATCTCACCAAGAATTCGTCGCTTGCGATTGCAATCGGGTTTCCTGATTTGATGTATTCGGGCGGCACAGTGAATAACCAATCGGGCAAAGCCATCGAAGTCGTGTTCATTCTCATGGTGGTTTATCTCAGTTTAAGTTTGCTGACGGCTGCTTTCATGAATTGGTTTAACTCGCGCGTGAAACTTGTGGAGCGGTGATAAAATGACACTCGCCTATGTGCGCAAAGAAGACGCTCCATTACTTGCTGCTCCAGCCAGTGCCGCAGGATTGTGGGCCAGACTACGTGATCGTTTTGCACCAACACCATTGAGTGGCGTTGCAACCGCAATTATTGCGCTTCTGCTGGCATGGGCCACTTGGACGATTGTTGACTGGGCCATTCTCCGCGCTGTGTGGGCTGCGCCCGATCGTGAGGCTTGCAACGCAGTTGGGGCAGGGGCTTGTTGGCCTTTCGTGGGTGCCAAATGGCTGCAATGGGTTTATGGGTTCTATCCCATCGAACAACGTTGGCGGCCTAACATTATTTTCTTGCTTGGGGCAATTTCACTCGCAGGGTTGCTCATACCCAGAATTCCTTACAAGGGTTGGAACGCGCTGTTTTTCTTTATTGCCTATCCCATCATCACTTATGTGTTGTTGCATGGGGGCGTCTTTGGCCTTGAACAAGTGGATACCGAACAATGGGGCGGGCTTTTAATAACCTTGATTGCGTCCATCACCGGCATTGTTGCGTCTATACCACTGGGCATATTGCTGGCACTTGGCCGACGGTCGGAAATGCCTGTTGTGCGATTGTTGTGCACAGGATTTATTGAAATTGTTCGCGGTGTGCCATTGGTGCTTGTGTTGTTTATGGCCGCAAACATGTTTCCGCTGTTCATGCCGCCAGGTGTCAATCCCGGAAAGTTGCTTTTGGCGCTGATGGGCATCGGCTTGTTTTCTGCTGCTTACATGGCTGAAGTTATCCGCGGTGGACTTCAAGCAATTCCGAAAGGACAATATGAAGCCTCAATGGCTGTTGGTATTCCCTATTGGAAAATGATGTTGCTGGTGGTCATGCCGCAAGCGTTGAAAATTGTCATTCCTGGCATCGTCAACAATTTCATCAGCCTGTTTAAAGACACAAGTTTGGTTTCAGTCATCGGGATTTTTGACTTGTTCAATATTGTACAATCTGGATTTAACGACGCCACTTGGGCTTCAGCACAAACGGGCAATACGGGTTATTTCGCATTGGCCCTGATCTACTGGGCATTCTGTTTCGCAATGTCTCGCTATTCTCAATACATCGAGCGCAGGCTCAATACTGGTCACACGAGGTAAGCATGTCCGTATCTGATAAATCCGCTGTGATGTTGAAGGCTGTCAACAAATGGTACGGTCAGTTCCATGTGCTCCGTGACATCAACCTTGATGTGAAAAAGGGCGAACGCATTGTTATTTGCGGGCCATCAGGTTCCGGCAAGTCAACGATGATCCGCTGCATCAACCGTTTGGAAGAACACCAGCAGGGCGACATCGTGGTGGATGGTATTCCACTCACGAACAACCTTAAAAATATCGACGAAGTGCGCCGCGAAGTTGGGATGGTGTTTCAACACTTCAATTTGTTCCCGCATTTGACGGTGTTGGAAAATTTGACGCTGGCTCCGATCTGGGTGCGCAAACAACCCAAAGCCGAAGCTGAGGCTGCGGCGATGAAATATCTGACGCGCGTCAAAATTCCGGAACAAGCGAACAAATATCCGGGCCAACTTTCAGGCGGCCAGCAACAACGCGTGGCCATTGCGCGGGCCTTGTGCATGAACCCAAAAATTATGTTGTTCGATGAACCGACGTCAGCGCTCGATCCAGAAATGATCAAGGAAGTCCTCGACGTGATGGTGGACTTGGCGCAAGGCGGCATGACCATGTTGTGTGTGACCCATGAAATGGCTTTTGCGCGACAAGTGGCAAATCGGGTGATCTTTATGGATCAAGGGCAAATTGTTGAACAGAACGAGCCCAACGCCTTCTTCAACAATCCACAAAGTCCACGCACCAAGAAATTCCTTGAGCAAATTCTCCACTGAGTTTGCCTAAATCCCGCCTTTGTCAGTTGCGAGACTCACGCTAGCATTCGCGATCATGACCGGAGGGACGACCATGCGATTTCATACACTAACTGCCGTAGCACTATCATCACTCGTGGCCGTTGCGGGCCTAGCGTCATTGGCTGAAGCCCAGGAGCGCATGCGCCCGGTTGGCTCTGTGACTTATGAGCCTGAGCCTGCGTCGCTTGAACGTGGTGTATTTCAAATCAAACCTGAGGAACGTCGTATTCGTTCGCTGCGTATTTTGGCTGAAGAAGGTTCGGCAGATGTGCGTTCATTGAAGGTGGTTTATACCGATGGTGAAGTTGAGACTGTGCGCGTGCGCCAATTGCTCAAGGAAGGTGAACGCTCGGCCCTGTTTGAACTTGAGGAGGTGCGCCCGATTAAGTCCGTCGAAATTTCCTATACGCCAAAAGGTGCTGTGACCTTGGTATTGTTGGCCGATGGTCGTCGGCCAGCGCCGGCACCGCGTCCGCCTGAATGGGTTGAATTAACCTGTAAAAGCGTAGGACTTCTGGGTGATCGCGATTCCGTTGCTGTCAGCAACGACCAACGCTATAAAGCTTTGCGCTTGCGCTCAGCCAATTACGATATTGAAATGGGTGAAATGACCGTGCGTTACGGCAATGGCCAGCGCGATAATTACCAGATCCGCCAAGTCATTCCCGCTGGCGGACGTATCGGCCCGATTGAATTGCGTGGTGAAGCGCGTCGTATTGCACAATTGGACTTCATCTATCGCGCCCGCACCATTGGACCGTTCAAAACCAAGTTGTGCGTTGACGCATTGCAAGCGCAGGCAGGTGACGACGAAGAGGATTGATTTCAGCCTTTCTCGAAAACAACGCGACCGTCGCAAATTGTGAGTACGGGCTTCACGCTGTTGATTTCGTCTGCGGGTGTATTTTCCATATCCGCATTCAGTACCGCCACGTCAGCGAGGTAGCCTTCTTTCAACATGCCCTTGCGGTCCTCCATGAATTCCATGTGGGCGCCGGCAAGGGTGAAGCCGTGGATTGTATCCATCAGGCTTTGGGCTTGGTTGGGGCAATCGGGCCGCAAGGTTTGAACAGTCATAGCTGATTGCATGCCAATGAAAGGATCAAGTGGGGCAACGGGCCAGTCCGATGAAAAAGCAACGGCGGCACCTGTGTTGCGAATGGTTTGCCACGCATAGGCGTAGGGCAGCTTATCGCCAACGCGACTGAGGATGGGTTCTTGCGGTGTGCCGGGAACGCCAACACCTGCGACGGGTTGCAAAGACGCAACGATGCCCAAAGCAGCAAGACGTGGAATATCTTGCGGGTCAATCAATTCGATGTGCTCAATGCGATGGCGGGAATCGCGTTTGCCATTTTGCTTTTGTGCCAGTTCATAGGCGTCAATCGTGCGCCGCACACCACCGTCGCCAATGGCGTGGGTGGAAATTTGAAGACCCAGTTTGTCGGCACGCGCCACCACCGCGTTCATTTCATCGGCAGAATAAAGTGGAGCGCCCTTGTTGCCGGGGTAACCCGGGTAATCATCCAACATTTGCGCAGTGAGTGTTTCCATCACGCCGTCGATAAACAATTTCACGCGGCCCGAATGCACAAAGTCGGAATTGTATTTGGCACGAAATTCGACTGCTTCGTCCACCTCTTCAAGTTTGAAGGTATTGCGGAAATGGAATGGCACTTCCATGCGGGCGTTGAGTTCACCGCGTTGTTCGAGTGCGTGCAACAATTCAAGTTGATACCAATTACCGTCCATATTGTGCATGGAGGTGATGCCGAGCGAATTGGCATGGGCAATGCCCTTGCGCATGGTTTCTTCATCTTGGCGGCGCTGTGCAGACGTAGCTGCGGGAACGGGATTGCGGCCTGTGACGATGCCAGCGGATTCACGCCCACCTGATGTGCCGAGTTCCAATATTGGTCCAAAAGCTTCAAACTCGCGCAACTCGCCCGTGGCCAAGCCGTCTGCGCCCATAACGATTTCATTGCCGGTATTTAGAGCGCGACCTTTTAGAATTCCGGCGACCTCCAAAGCCTTGGTGTTGGCCCAGACGGAGTGATGATCGAAGCAGCCAATGGCGAAGGGAATATCCGGCACGATGCGATCCAACAGTTGTCGCGTGATCGGAATGCCTTGCCCAAATTGTTCGTGCGCTGCACTGATGGCGTGAAGGAAAGTGAGATTGGGATGTTTGGCGCGATAGGCTGCTACTGCAGCAGCGATTGAATCGAAGCCTTCGTTATAGCGGATGTTCAATAGGTCGAGTTCCGCTGCTCCAATGAACAAATGCACATGGCTTTCGATGATGCCGGGAATGACCGTGTTGCCCTTGTTGTCGTGTACGCGTGTTTCACTGCCCTCGCAATTCCATCGCGCTGTCCCGTGTTCCCACGCGTACAATTCGATTTCCGACAATTGCCATTGCTTCAGCAGTGGGATGGACTGGGTCCATCGTGATGATACGTGCGTTGATGATGATGAGATCGGCGTGCATTTCGAACCTGTCAGTTTGATTTAGAAAACACCAAAATACGTCGTCATTCCCGCGAAGGCGGGAAACCAGCTATGTCACAAGTTAAGGGTGTCCAAAAATTCACTTGTAAGAGGTGCGCAGAACGCACTAGTACTCGCCCCCGCTTCGTCGTTCTTCCTTTCTCGATTATATCATTTTCTCTCCTTTCTTCTTCTTTCTTTCTCTTTTCTTTTTTCTTTTTCCTTCTTCTCTTTCTTCTCTCTCCTTGCCGTTGTTAATTAAGTATTCCTTCTTCTTTCCTTTTTTTTCTTTTTCTCTTTCCTTTCTTTCTTTTTCTTTTCTTCTCTTCTCTTTTCTTCTCTCTCCTTTTCTCTCTTCTTTTCTCTTTTTTTCTTCTTTCTCTTTCTTTTTTTTTTTCTTTTCGCCTTGTCGAGTGTCGATGCTCGCTGGAAGTCCATCCGCCTGCGCGGGGATGACGTGATTGAGGGTGTCTTGTTAAGTTGCCCGCTTGACGGAATTGTTTCAAGGGTGCAGTCTTAGTTCGGTCGTCAACAAATTGAAAAGGAGGTGATCCGATGTCGAGTGATTTCACTGTGATTGGAACTATTGCGCGGATTGCTGGCCTCAAAGGGCAGCCCCTTTAAGTCTGGAGCCGCACGGGGGAAGCATCGCACCTTCCTCGTTCCAGTATGCAGTTCAAAACACGGAAGCGCCGCCCCCGATCAGGGCGGCGTTTTTGTTTAGAGCTTCAACACATCCATCTGAATTGGCCCTTCAGCGCGGCCGTGGATGAATTGATCGACGTATTCATTGCCGGATGCGTTGACCTTGTTGGCTTCGCCGCGCCAGATGATTTGGCCTTTGTAGATCATCGCTATGTCGTCAGCGATTTTGCGGGCGGATGCCATGTCGTGGGTGATGGAAATGGTGGTGGCACCTAAGCGCTTTACGCAATCGACGATCAGATTGTTGATGACGTCGGCCATGATGGGGTCAAGACCTGTCGTGGGTTCGTCGAAGAAAATAATTTCAGGGTCAGCGGCAATGGCGCGGGCCAACGCCACGCGCTTTTGCATGCCGCCAGAAAGTTCGGCGGGGTGCAGTGCGCCCACATCAGCGGTGAGACCGACCTGGGCAAGCTTGTCGATTGCCACGTCTTTGGCTTTGGCTCTGTTCATGCCGCGCCCTTGAATCAAACCGAAGGCCACGTTTTCCCAAACACTCAACGAGTCAAACAGGGCGGAACCTTGAAACAACATGCCGAAGCGGGCGAGATATTCGTCACGGGCAGCCCCTTTGAGTCCGACAACGTTTTCGCCGCCCACGATGATTTCACCTGATGTGGGCTGTAAAATTCCGAGAATGCATTTCAGCATCACGGATTTGCCCGTGCCTGATCCACCAATGACGACGAGGGAGCGGCCTTTGCCCACTTCAAGGTCCAAGCCATTAAGAACATGCTTGGGGCCGAAATGTTTGCGGACGTTTTTGAGGACAATGTGGCTCATGCTCAATCCCCGAACAGCAATGAGGTGAGCAAGAAGTTTGCGGCCAAAATCAAAATGGCAGACGATACAACGGCGTTCGTGGTGGCGCGGCCTACACCTTGAGCGCCACCTTTGGAATTGAAGCCGTGATAGCATCCCATGAGTGCAATGATGAAGCCGAATACAGCGGCCTTGATGAGGCCCGATGTGACGTCGCTCATGGTCAAAAAGTCAGCGGTGTTTTTCAAGATAGGCATATTCATTGAAACCGAGTGAGCGCGTGCCCACCATATAGCCGCCCAAAATGCCGATGGTATCGCCCACTGCCACCAGCAAGGGCAACGACACAACGGCGGCCAAAAGACGGGGGCCGACAAGATATTTGAATGGGTTGGTGGAAAGCGTGACCAAAGCATCGATCTGTTCTGTTACGCGCATGGTGCCGAGTTCAGCAGCGATGGATGCACCGACGCGGCCCGACACCATCAAGCCCGCCAGCACAGGACCAAGTTCACGCGTGATGCCGAGGGCCACGATGGAGGCGACGAGGCTTTCAGCGTTGAAGCGTGAAGAGCCCAAGTAAATTTGCAGCGCCAGTGCGCCACCTGTGAAGAAGGCTGTAAGTGCGACGACGGGCAGGGAAGTGTAGCCGATGCGCCAGAATTGTAGTGCGAATTGGCTGAGGTAATAGCGCGGTGTTAAACCCTGCAACAAACCGTCACGGGCAAACAGGGCAATGCGGCCTGTTTCTGCAAACAGGTCAAGAACGATACGGCCGAGTGCTGCGATGGGATTCATGATTCCCTCACAGCATATCCAAGACAGACTGAAAAGTCTGTCTTGGATATGCGTTCGTGTTTATTTTCTGGGAGCATTTTTCTGGTCGCATGGCTTCAGCCATGCTCATGCGTTGCTCGTCGTATAGACGCGGGCGTAACGCTTGCCCAGATGGGTCAAGAGTTCATAGGAAATCGTACCCGCCCAGCCTGCGGCTTCATCGACTGCAATGTTTTTGCCAAAAAGTTCGGCGTGTGTGGCTTTTGCGAGTTTGCGTTCCGGCACGTCCGTTACATCAACGGTCATCATGTCCATGGAAACGCGACCGACGATGGGGCAGCGCTGGCCGCCGAGAAACACTTGTGCAGGTTCTGCATTGGGCGACGATGATAATTTACGCGCCACGCCATCGGCATAGCCTGCGGCGATGATGGCAATGCGGCTGGGGCGTTGGGCTGTCCAGGTTGCGGAATAGCCAACGGTGTCACCCTTTTGAATGTTGCGAACTTGCAAGATACGGGCAGCCAAAGTGACCACGGGTTTCATCGGGTTCTTTTGGTAAGGCGTTGGATTGCCGCCATAGAGGCCTACGCCGGGGCGCACTTCATCGAAGTGATAGGGGCGACCAAGGAATATGCCCGGCGAATTGGCGAAACTCGCCGCGATGTGTGGCACGGCATTGCGGATGGCGGTGAAGCGATCCAACTGTTGCTGGTTCATCGGGCTTTTATCGTCGTCGCCACATGCCAAGTGGCTCATGATCGTTCGAATGTTCAGCTTACGGAGCAGTTTATCGTTTCCCGTAAATGCCAACCATTCAGCAGGTTGCAAGCCAGCACGATTGATGCCGGTATCGACATGCAAGGTGCAAAGCTCGCCCGCACCGTTTTTCGCCCAATCGTTGATTTGGTTGAGCGTCGTCAAAGCAGGTACGAGTTGGTGTTTGCGATAGAACCGCGCTTGGCCATCATATAAGCCATCGAGCACCGTGATTGTTGCGCGGGGCAATATGGCGCGGAGTGTTGCACCTTCTTCGGGGCGGGCCACATAAAAACTACGACAACCCTCAGCCCACAAGGCTTTCACAACAGGCTTCAAACCAAGCCCATAAGCATCGCCTTTAACGGCGGCAGCACAGGCTAGCTTTGCCAGCTTTTTTACTGAGCAATCGATAGTTGGAACGGAGTGAGCCCAAGTCAATCGAAAGCAGGGCACCTGCGAGATTGTTAGAAGTCGTCGTCATGGCTATTGCCGATAAGGCAACTAGACCAAATGGGCAAGTAGCTCGAGATCAACTCAAGTTTAGAAATTAGAACGCGTGTTCCCAGTCTCTGCCTGACCAAAATATGCGCAGCACTTGAACGGTTGACTGGTCAACGACAAACCCAATGGTAACTCGCTTTTCAAAACCAACAATGCGTAGACCTGCGAATATATCTGATCGCTGAATGC
The DNA here is from genome assembly GCA_963779145.1 of uncultured Alphaproteobacteria bacterium. Classification (GTDB taxonomy): domain Bacteria; phylum Pseudomonadota; class Alphaproteobacteria; order Rhizobiales; family Aestuariivirgaceae; genus Aestuariivirga. The sequence continues at coordinate 11,041 of CAVZXJ010000023.1, read as the reverse complement.
CTCTTTCAGACGCAAGATCGAACCCCCGAATAAAGTTTTTTAATCTTTCGATATAGGCGTCAGCAATTTTCGAACCGGCTTGTAGTTCAATGTAGCTATGGATTGCCTGAAGATCGTCAATCGTTTGAGCTGTCAGAACGACTTTGCGTTGCCTCAAGATTTTTTCAACCTAGCATCAAGTCTTTTGAATGCTTCATCTATAGGAATTCCACGTTCAGGATGCTTCTGCATTTCGTCATAAGCTGCGACTACTTCGTTGCGTAGCCAAGCCTCTACAGCTTCGTCTCGTTCTTGCAGTGCACGCAAGCCCGCTCTGACAACTTCACTTGCAGAGGCGTAAGTCCCAGCTTTTAGTTTTGTCTCGATAAATGCATCATGTTCCGCTGGTAGGCTGATTGTGCGTTTTGAAAGTCCGGTCATGGTGTTTATCCTTGGTATGATTAAATCATACTCCGATATCTGCTGGCGAGCAAGTCGGCCTACTCAAACCGCTCAGGCTGCCAGTCTTCTTTCGCCAAATTCTGGAACTTTGTCAGCTGCGCTTCGAACTGCAGTTCCACAATGCCGGTGGGGCCGTGGCGTTGTTTGCCGATGATGACTTCGGCGCGGCCGTGGGCGCGGGCGGCTTCTTCTTGCCATTTGAGATATTCCGGCGTGCCGGGGTGGGGTTCTTTTTTCGAGAGGTAGTATTCCTCGCGATAGACGAACATGACCACGTCAGCGTCTTGCTCGATCGAACCGGATTCACGCAAGTCTGACAATTGCGGGCGCTTGTCATCGCGGGCTTCCACTTGGCGCGACAGCTGCGACAGGGCGATGATGGGCACGTTGAGTTCTTTGGCGAGGCCTTTCAAGCCAACCGTGATTTCAGAAACTTCCTGCACGCGGCCTTCGGCGGCTTTGCGGGCCGAACCGGCGAGCAATTGCAAATAGTCCACGACGATCAAACCTAAGCCCCGTTGGCGCTTCATGCGGCGGGCGCGGGCTGCAACTTGGGCAATGGTCATGCCGCCTGTGGCGTCGATGTAAAGTGGCAGCGATTGCAGTTCCTGGCTCACTTCCACCAAGCGGCCAAATTCATCTTCTGTGATTTTGCCACGGCGAATGCGTTCCGATGAAATACCGGATTGTTCGGCGATGATACGCGTGGCCAATTGTTCCGACGACATTTCGAGTGAGAAGAACCCGACGACGCCACCATTCAAAACTTTAAGGGAACCATCAGATTGATATTCGGCGTTATAAGCCTTGGCCACATTATAAGCGATGTTGGTGGCCAATGCGGTTTTGCCCATGGCGGGGCGGCCTGCGAGAATGAGCAAGTCGGAGGCCTGCAAACCGCCCAGCTTTTCATCGAGATCACGAAGGCCCGTTGAAATGCCTGACAAGTTTCCATCACGCTGGAAGGCCGCTGCGGCCATGTCGATGGCATCGGTCAAGGCGCGGCCAAAGTTTTGGAAGCCTTTGCCGTATTTGTCCGTTTCGGCCAGCGAATAGAGCGTGGTTTCAGCCTTTTCGATCATCGCCTTGGCGGAGTTTTCAACGTCACCATCGAAGGCTTCGTTGACGATGTCGGTGCCGATGCCGATCAATTTACGGCGTTGGGCCAATTCATGGATGGTGCGGCCATATTCTTCGGCATTGATAATGGTGGTGGCTGATGCAGCAAGGCGGGCCAGATAAGCCGGGCCGCCGATTTCCTTTAGCGTGGCGTCTTGCTCGAAGAAGGCTTTCAGAGTGACGGGGTTTGCGAGTTTGCCCATGCGGATGAGGGCCGAGGCAGACTCATAGATACGCGCATGCAATGGCTCAAAGAAATGCTCAGGCATCAAGAACGTTGTGACGCGGTCGCAGGCTTCATTGTTGACCATTATCGCGCCCAGCAGCGCTTGCTCAGCGTCCAAGTTATGGGGTGGCTGGCGGTAGGCTTGCTCTTCAGCTGTTTCAACGGGGCGCAGTGGTGTGACGGTGTTCATGGGTGCTGTCTTATCAGGTGGCCAATGTTTGGCAGTCTATGAGTCGGGATTATACCCGTTATCCACAGGGCAGTGAGAAGCAAAATAATCTATGAGTATGCGACGGAAAGTTGCGTTGAATACGTCTAATACCCATCACACTGAGGGAAATCATGACTGAAACGACACTTGTTCCATCGCCGTTGGCTCGCATTTGGCATTCAAACTGGTTTTTTTGGCTGCTTTTGAGCATTCCGGCACTGCCGATGATCTACGACATGGCAATTTCCGGTCGGTTTCGCGGAGTTTTGCATGAATCCGGCGAATTTGGTGCACGTTTCACCATTATCGCGCTGATGTTGACGCCCTTGGTCATGCTGTTTCCAAAGGTAAGAGCGTTGCGTTGGTTGATGAAGCGTCGGCGTTATATTGGTGTGGCGGCCTTTGGCTATTCCGCCGTGCATACTTTTGCCTATCTGGTGCAAAAAGGTTCATTTTCGGCGGCCATGTCTGAACTTGCAGTTTTGGGAATTTGGACGGGGTGGGTGGCTTTTCTCGTGTTCATTCCACTTGCGATAACCAGCAATGACTGGTCATTGCGCACCATGGGGCCGTCTTGGAAAACCTTGCAGCGCTTCACTTATGTTGCGGCGATCTTTACTGCGTTACATTGGTATACGGTTGAGTATCAATTGGGCGGCGTTCTGGTGCATTTCCTGCCGTTGGCCCTTTTGGAGACTTACCGGATTTGGCGTTATTTCAGCCGTCGTTCGGTGATCAGCTAGCATTTCAAACTTGCTTAATATCCACTGGCCATTACATAGGCCAGACAATGGATATTTTGAAAAAAGCAGCCACCGATCCGCTTTCTGCACCCGTGCAGGACTTCGTCAATGCTATGGCTGCTTCTGCCATGGGTGTGTCGGTTGTCACAACGCAAGGAGTGGCCGGGCGCTTTGGTTTGACGGTGAGTGCTTGGTCTTCAGTGTCGGTTGAACCGCCACTGCTGCTGGCTTGTATCAACCGCAAGAATTTAATTGCTGAGGCGATTACGCAAAATCGGTATTTCGCTGTGAATGCGCTGGATGACAGCCATGCCGATATGGCGCGGATTTTTGCAGGGCGACCTAAACTTGGCGCACCCTATGAGTTTGAAGTTGGGCAGTGGCACGACAGCGAACATGGCCTGCCACTGTTGAACGGCGCTTCCGCAACATTTGTGTGCGCGCTTGATTCATTTCACGATGCGGGCACACACCGCATATTCATGGGGCGCGTGGAAGAAGCCGTATCGGGCACTGTGTCTCCATTGCTTTATCATAACCGCACATTTGGAAAATTTGAAAAACTGGAATAGCCGATGACCCGCAGTGTGCTTTTCAAGAATGCTATGGTCGTCGCCACCATGGACGAAGTGCTGCGCGAAATTCCAAATGCTTCAGTGTTGGTGAAAGGCAATCGCATTGCCGCCGTTGGGCCTGCATCTGAATTGCCGCAAGTTGCGGATGAAGTGATTGATGCCAGAGGCCATGTGGTGTTGCCCGGGTTGGTCAACACGCATCATCACATGTATCAAAGTTTGACGCGTGCAATTCCCGCCGCACAGAATGCAAGTTTGTTTGATTGGTTAAAAGCGCTCTATCCAATCTGGGCGCGGCTCACGCCTGAGATGATCAAGGTTTCCACGCAGACAGCGATGGCAGAGTTGTTGTTGTCGGGCTGCACAACATCAAGTGATCATCTCTATCTTTATCCCAATGGCTCGCGGCTTGATGACTCGATTGAAGCTGCCGCAGAAATCGGCATGCGATTTCATGCAGCGCGTGGTGCCATGAGTGTGGGGGAAAGCAAAGGCGGCTTACCGCCGGACTCGGTGGTTGAGGACGAGCGCGCTATATTGAAAGATATGCAGCGCTTGAGTGAGACCTATCACGATGCATCTGAATGCAGCATGTGCCGCATTGTGCTGGCACCCTGTTCGCCGTTTTCAGTGTCGCGTGATTTGATGCGAGAGAGTGCAGTTTTGGCGCGTCAAATGGGGGTGTCGCTGCACACGCATTTGGCAGAGAATGATGATGATGTTTCCTATAGTCTTGAGAAATTTGGCTGCACCCCCGCGCAATATGCCGAAGACCTGGGCTGGGTGGGCCATGATGTGTGGCATGCCCATTGTGTGAAATTGGATGATGATGGCATTTCACGCTTTGCCCGAAGCGGAACGGGCGTTGCCCACTGCCCGTGTTCGAATATGCGGCTTGCGTCCGGCATTGCACCTGTGGGGCAAATGCGAAAAGCTGGTGTGAATGTTGGCCTTGGTGTTGACGGTTCCGCATCCAACGATGGCGCACACATGATGGGCGAAGCGCGGCAAGCGATGTTGTTGGCGCGGGTTGGCTTTGGACCAGCAGCGATGACAGCGCGCGAGGCATTGGAACTGGCGACAATCGGCGGAGCGAAGGTTTTGAATCGTGCAGATGTTGGTGCGTTGAAAGTCGGCATGGCAGCTGATGTTGTGGCGTTTGATCTGCGCGGCATTGAACATGCGGGTGCCTTGCATGACCCTGTTGCAGCGCTGGTGTTTTCAGCGCCCACGCGTGCGGCCTACACCATGGTCAATGGCAAGGTTGTTGTGCGTGAAGGCCGATTGGTGACAGTTGATGAACGCAAACTCGCGGCGCGCCACAATGAGTTGGCGACTGTTTTGGTGAACGGTTAAATTTCTAAATCAATCAAGAACGGTCCATTGCGTTTGAAGCTGTCCAGCATCAAGGCAGCGCAACCTTCGAGCGTCGTTGCTTTTGCGGCTTCCACGCCCATGCCGTTGGCGATTTTGACAAAATCCAAATCAGGGTTTCCAAGGTCCAGCATGTTCATGGCGGTGGGGCCGGGGTTTGCACCTACGTTGCCATATTCACCGATCAAAATTTGATATTTGCGGTTTGACAGAATGACGGTTGTGACCGGCAATTTTTCGCGGGCTTGGGTCCATAGGGATTGGATGGTGTACATGGCAGAACCATCGGCCTGCATGTTGATGACGCGGCGACCGTTTCCGGCCACGGCAGCACCCGTTGCGCAAGGCATGCCAAAACCGATAGCGCCACCTGTCACCATCATCCAATCATGGCGCGGTGCAGAGAACGATGTGCCATACATTTCAGCACCCAGCGTAATCGCTTCATCGGCAATGATGGCATGTTCAGGCATGATTGCTGCTAGCATTTGTCCGAGGCCTGCGGATGATGGCAGACCTTTCGGCACATCCGGTCTTTTGCCTTGCGGAGCATTGAATGGTTTGGCACCCAGTTCATCGGCCAGTGCTGCCAATGCTTCTTCGGCGTTTTGACCCACATCACACAAGGCGAGCACTTTTGCGCTCTTCAGGATAGTGATGGGATGGCACGCCGGGATAAGCGAAAAAGCCGAGTGGCGCTTGTGCACAAACGGTGATGATATGCTGATAAGGCTTCAACATTTCAATTGCATTGGCAGCGGGGTATGGCACGCGGAGTAGGGGCATGGCACCGCGCTGGTGGTAGCTGTTGATGGATTCGGCTAGCACACCGCAGTTGGTTTTGGCTTGGATTGCAGCGGCATGAATTTGTGGTTCAAAGCGCAGGGCATTGCCGCCGAGAAGCAGTAACACATTTGATTTTTCACGTAAGATTTTTGCGGCCTTGCGGATGGCTTTGGTGTTGATCTTCAATTGTTTGGGCACAGGCAAAGCCGGAGCGATTTTTCCGCCTTCATTCCACGATGCGTCAGACGGCAAGATGAGCGTTGCAATGTGTCCCGGTGCTGTGCGTGCGGCTTGAATTGCAAGGGCTGCATCACGCCCGACGTGTTTGGCTTTCTTCGACGTTTTCACAAAATGCGAAACAGTTTTCGCCAGAGCTTGTGTATCTTGTGCAAGCGGCGGGTTGAATGGTTTGTGAAAGGTCGCTTGGTCGCCAACAATATTGACCATTGGCACGCGGGCACGTTTGGCGTTGTGGATATTGGCCAAACCATTGGCAAGGCCGGGGCCACAATGCAGCAGTGTCACCGCAGGCTCACCTGAGACACGGGCGTAACCATCGGCCATACCCGTCACGATATTTTCCTGCATGCCGGGAATGCAGCGCAGACCCGGAATACGATCCAAGGCTGCCACAAAATGCATTTCACTCGTGCCGGGGTTGGCGAAGCAGACTTTCAAGCCATGCCCTACAAGCGTGTGGACAAGGCTTTCAGCGCCGTTCATTTTTTGTTTTGTCATGCCCCCAGAATAAGGTCTGCGGCTTTTTCTGCAATCATGATTGTGGAGGCATTGGTATTCGAAGAAACCACTTGCGGCATGATCGAGGCGTCAACAACGCGCAAGTTCGCGAGGCCGTGCACCTTGAGGTCAATGCCGACAACCGCTTTGTCGGTGGTGCCCATGGCACAGGTGCCACCGGGGTGATGTTGGGTTTTCGCCATGCCACAGGCATACTCGAAAAGCTGGTCATCGGTCTTGCAGTCCGGTCCCGGCACGCGCTCGGCCTGGATGAATGGTTTGAGGGCGGGCTGGCTCAGAATTTCGCGGGATAGTTTCAGCGCCTTCAACGATATTTCGCGGTCATAGGGGTCGGCCCAATAGTTTGGATCAATCAACGGGTGGCTGGCGGGGTTGTCATCTTTTAAACGTACAGTTCCGCGTGAACGTGGGCGCATTTGGGCTGAGTTCAAGGTGAGGCCGGTGTTCTTCAATTTGGCAATGCCAGCCTCAATGCCGGACCCCATGCCGAGGTGCCATTGGGCGTCTGGCATTTCAGCATTCTCGTCGATGCGCCAAAAGCCGCCGCTGTCGAACAGGGAGGAGGCGGCAGGGCCTTTGCGGGTGAGGAGATACTGCAATCCAGCGATAGCCGCCCACCAAGGTTTGCCGTACTTGTCATAGGTGAAATCGCCAGAGCATTCGCAAATAATGCAGAGGTCCACATGGTCCTGCAGGTTACCGCCAACGCCGGGTAAATGATGCAACGTGTCGATACCAACTTTGGCCAATTCATCGCGTGGGCCAATGCCTGAGAGTTGCAAAAGTTTGGGCGAACCGATGGCGCCCGATGATACAATAACTTCTCGGGATGCACGCAAAATGGTTTCGCCACTGCCTTCCGCGATGGCGATACCGATAGCCTTTTTGCCTTCCAGAACAATGCGCTTGGTCATGGTGTTCAAGCGCAGGGTGAGGTTGGGGCGGTTCAATGCTGGTTTCAAGAATGCCTGCGCAGTTGATGATCGGCGAGCGTTTTTCTGTGTTAATTGATAGAAGCCAAACCCCGTGGGGTCGGCTGAAACGAGGTCAGCATTTTTCTTCATACCCATGTCGGCAGCGGCTTGGATGAATGCTTCAGCGATTGGTAGGGGTGCCACAGGTTTGGATACACCAAGCGGCCCGCCCTGTCCGTGGGTTAGATTGTTGAATGAGTCATTGTCTTCCGATTTTCGGAAGTACGGCAGGATGTCTTCATAGCTCCAGCCCTTGCAGCCCATTTGTGCCCAGTTGTCGAAATCTCTGGCGTTGCCGCGTGTGTAAATTTGCGCGTTGATGGATGAGCCGCCACCAATGACCTTGGCTTGTGTGTACCACAGCACGCGATTGTTCATGTGCTTCTGGGGCACGGTGGACCAACCCCATGAGCCGATGCCCTTGGTCATTTTCGCAAAGCCGGCAGGCAGGTGATAGAGGATGTTGCGGTCATGTCCGCCTGCTTCGACCAGGAGAACTTTGCAATCGGGATCAGCAGAAAGTCGGTTTGCTAACACACAACCCGCCGAGCCGCCGCCCACGATGATGTAATCATATTCTTTGGCGACCATGGCTTGCCCTCTAAGAAACCAGTTAGTTACTTATATGATGGTGAATGTATTTTCGTCAATTCCATTCACTCTCGTCATTTGTCCGGAAGTTCACTGACTTTGTAAGTCGCCTTGTCCAACCACTCTGGGCTGATTTCGACACCCCAGCCAGGCTCTTCCGTAATCGTGGCATGGCCTTCTTTGATCACATAGGGATCATTGCGGAACAGGCCGTATTGCCACGGATAGTAGTCTGCGCCTTCGATTGAGAACTCGAGGTATTTTCCAGCGTTCGGAATGGCCTTGAGGAAGTGCATAGTGCAAAGTGTCACCATCGACCAATTGGCTGCATGGGGCGTGATGGGCAGGCCGGAGGGTTCGGCCAATTTTGCGATCTCAAGCGTGCGGGTGAGGCCGCCGATATACATGATGTCAGGCTGCAAAATATCAACAACGCGCTGGTTGATCATGTCTTTCCAAGTGCGGATTTCGCAATCTTGTTCGCCGCCTGTTACATCAATTGAGAGTGCATCGGTCACTTGCTTGGTCTGTTCAAATTCCCAATAGGGGCAGGGCTCTTCGAAGTGGGTGATACCTTCCTGTTCAAGCATACGGCCCACTTCGATGGCACGCTTTGGCGAATAGCAAGAATTACCATCAACCAGTTTATCAATGCCGTCGCCTAAAGCGCGCGACACGTAGGGGACGATTTTTTCAGTGCGGCCCGGCCATTCGTCTTGGTCGCGCCCACACTCGGCGCCCACGCGCCATTTGAATGCGGTGAAGCCTTGTTCGTCGCGCAGCTTCAAAAAGCGCTTGGCTTCATCTTCAGGAGTGATGTCGCGCTTCATGGATGAGGCATAAGCGCGAAGTTTTCCGGGCGTGCCACCAATCAATGAAACAACAGGTTTGCCTTCAATCTTTCCGCGCAAATCCCATAGGGCGGTGTCCAGCCCGGTCATGGCACGGCGCAAATAGGAACCCGGATATTTGTGTTCGCGTTCGCCTATTAAATTTAAGGTGTTAGCAAAGTTGATTGCGTCCGTGCCAAGGGCGTGGCGGGCAATTTGGCGGTGAAAAATTTCGCATGTGACGTCAGCATTGTAAGTCGAAACTTGGCCCCAACCTTGTTCGCCGCTGTCGGTCGTGACACGAACGAAGCCGACAAATTCATTGCAGAAGGTTTCGAGCTTTTGAATTTTCATCGATGGCAATTTCCTCAAAAATCATCACGGAATGGGCGGGTGCTTCCAAACCATTTCCCGTGAGATTGCGCCACAGCTTTCCGCTTGCAGCTGTCACATGCAAGCCCTGCGCCGTGCTTGCGCCATTGATGAAAATGCATATCCGCCGTGATACTGCTGCCAGCACCATGGCAAAGCTGCGATTGTTGTCGGCTGACCAGTTGAGGCTATGGCCGTCTGCACCGAACCAACTCACGTCCGGATGTGGGGCATTTCCGGCATGGCCGTTCAAAAACGTATCACCCAAGACATCATCGAGCTCTCGTTTCAATTTCACCAATTCACCGAATTGGTTTTCAAGTTTGGTGTTGCGGTGTTCCCAGTCTAACCAAGTGGTTTCATTGTCTTGGGCATAGGCGTTGTTGTTGCCGCCTTGGGTGCGGCCGAACTCATCGCCTGCCGTCAACATGGGTGTGCCGCGTGCGAACAGCAGTGAGGATAGTAGCGCCAACGCCTTGGAGCCGGGGCAGGTGACTTCGTGGTTTTTGCCATCTCGGTTGTTTTCGCCATTGGCCAGATTATTTTTCTGCGTGAAATGCAAAAGATCATTCAGCGTAAAGCCATCATGGGCGGCGATGAAATTGATCGAGCGTGATGGCTTTCCTTTGCTTACAAAAACATCAGAAGAACCGGCGAGGCGCGTGGCCATGGCATTGGCTGACCAAGCGTCGCCGCGCCAAAAGCGCCTGACATCATCACGGAATTTGTCATTCCATTCATACCAATTTTTTGGGAAGTTGCCGAGTTGATAGCCCCCGGGCCCTATGTCCCAAGGTTCAGCAATCAAAATGCGGGATGACAGAATTGGATCATTTTCAATTGCCGCAAGCAAAGGGGCTTCTCGGTTGAAGCCATTGTTTTCTTCGCGCCCCATAATGGTGGCGAGATCGAAACGGAAGCCATCAACGCCGCAAGTCAAAACCCAATGGCGCATGGCTTCGATAATCCAATGCACCGTATGCGGACGATCAAGTGCCAGTGTATTTCCGGTACCTGCATCGTTGATGTTGGTGCCATGAAACAAGCGGTAATATCCCGTGCAATCCAACCCACGCTGTGAAAGCGTTGGACCCAACATGTCACTTTCACCTGTGTGGTTGAACACCACATCAAGCACAACATTGAAGCCGTGTTCATGAAGCGTGGAAACCGTGTCGCGCAATTCTTGCAACCCGCCGGGCGCAAGGCGGGGGTCAACTGCAAACATTGAAACTGGATTGTAGCCCCATGCATTGCGAAGGCCGAGGTTGACCAAGTGGCGTTCGTCAATCCACGCAGCAACGGGCATCAATTCGATCGTATCAACGCCAATGGTTTTGAAGTGTTTTATAATGGCAGGTTCGGCGAGTGCTGCAATGGTGCCGCGCTTCTTTGGTGGCACATCAGGATGGCGCATGGTGAAGCCGCGCACGTTGAGTTCGTAAATCAATTTAGGTTGGGTTGGCGTGCGCAATCGCAGAGCTGGGAAATCAGCTGTGGCCACTGCCTTTGGCACAAGATGCGCAGTCTCTGCCCCATGGCGCGAAAGTTCAGGGTGATAGTGGAAGGGTGCGGTAATCGCTTTGGCGTGGGGATCAAGCAGCAGCTTGTGGGAGTCAAAATGATGGCCGGATGCAGGATCGTATGCGCCAAACGCCCGCAACCCGTAGTGTTGTCCTGCCGTGATACCTTCGACAAAAACGAAGTGAATGCTTCCTTCGCGTTGGGTCAGTTTATGGTGCCAAGTTTGCTTTCCGTCAGCGTCAAATAGCACCACATCTACATGCGTTGCCTCAGCCGAATGCACGGCAATATTGGCACCACCGTCTCGAAGTGTGAGCCCAAGCGGAAACGACTTGGCCTTAGCATTGCGAATGTGAAAGGTCAGGTGATCACCGTAGGTTCTGCGCGGCCCGTATGGGCTTCAATGCCAGCGGCGTTGCGGGCAAAGGCGATCATTGATTTCAATGCGTCTTGCGGGTCGGCATGGTGTTTGGCGGCATCGGCTTCATATTTTTCGATATAGACACGCAAGGTAGC
>CAVZXJ010000022.1:0-54513 GCA_963779145.1 uncultured Alphaproteobacteria bacterium | reverse complement strand
CGCCGCAATGTTTTTAACATGATCGACGGTGATGGCTTTTGACGCGGCATCCTGTTGGCGTTGGCCTCGCCGATCAAACACCATCTCCGCTGCAGCTGACAGCAACAACAATCCACCCGCAATACGAAACGCCGAAAGTGAAATACCCAGCAGCATTAACAATTTTGCGCCCGCTAATCCTGCACTCAATAATATGCAAAATGCAATTACGGTTCCGCGCCACGCCACTTCACGCCGCTGCTCCCGCGACATATCATGCGTTAGCCCAAGAAAAATGGCACTCATGAAAATCGGATCGCTGATCACAAGCAATGTGGCAATGGCGGAGGTAATGTAGTCCTGCATGAACAGGACTGTGGCCCAATTTATGGCGTCCGGCAACTCACTCACGTTCAGACGAATGTTTACAATTGCCTATCTATTGCTCAGCCATCTTGAGGCGCAATACAGAATATTGCTCTCGCATCACAACCCTTTGAACAGATGGAGAAAAATGGTGCCCAGAGCCGGAATCGAACCAGCGACACGCGGATTTTCAATCCGCTGCTCTACCAACTGAGCTATCTGGGCACTTGGGCGGTTCTATAGGCAAGGGCGTTCGACTTGTCTAGCCTTTAGCCTCGTGTTGTTTTGAAATCTTTTCGTAGCGCCTAATCGCTCAGAAATGAGCAAATTGCTGTACTTCTCCCAATGAGTCCAAAGTTGAATTAGGTCAAACGTCTGTTGGTGCTAGGTCTTACGCCAGCGCCCGGCGTTTTATCAGGGTGTGAACCAATGGGGATAACCCTACATTTCAAATGGGAGAGATTCAAAAAATGGCAAGTACCGATACACTCAGCACGGTGGGCGCGCGATCGCGACCCATGACGCGCGAAGAAAAGAAAGTGATTCTGGCGTCGTCCGCCGGCACCATTTTTGAATGGTATGATTTCTATCTTTACGGTTCACTTGCCGCCATCATTGGCGCGAACTTCTTTACGTCGTTCCCAGAAGCAACACGCAACGTGTTCGCACTCTTGGCATTCGCCGCAGGCTTCCTTGTTCGTCCTTTCGGCGCACTCGTATTCGGTGCTTTAGGCGACATTGTTGGCCGCAAATATACATTCCTCATGACGATTATGATCATGGGTCTTTCAACATTCTTTGTCGGTCTACTTCCAGGCTACAGCTCGTGGGGCGTTGCAGCACCAATCATCTTGATTGCGCTTCGTATGTTGCAAGGTCTGGCATTGGGCGGTGAATATGGTGGTGCCGCCATCTATGTTGCTGAACACGCTCCAGCAAACAAACGTGGTTATTACACGTCATTCATTCAAACAACGGCAACACTTGGCTTGCTCTTGTCACTCATCGTCATTTTGATGGTGCAAGGTTATGTCAACGGCAACTATCCAGACACGCCTGTGCTGGATGCTGCTGGTGCCGCCGTCATGGGTGCAGATGGCAAACCATCTATGCTGAAGGCTTTTAACGCTTGGGGCTGGCGTATTCCGTTTTTGATGTCGGCTTTCTTGCTCGCGATCTCGCTCTACATTCGCTTGCAAATGGCTGAATTGCCTGCCTTCAAGAAAATGAAGGAAGAGGGTCAAGCCTCTAAAGCTCCTCTGCGTGAAGCCTTTGGTCCGGGTCGCAATGCACTTGTATTGTTGATTGCGCCAATTGCATTTATCATCGCTGTAATGTCTGGTGCCTTGACCGGTACTGTTGCATCACTGATTGGTATTGCCTTTGTTGTCATCGCATTGCTCTGGGGTTGGGTAAACGCCAGGTTGGCCGTGATTGCGTTGATTGGCCTTACCGCCGGTCAAGCAGTGGTTTGGTATGCTGGGCAATTTTACGCATTGTTCTTCTTGCAGAACGTCATCAAGCTCGACAGCTTCACCGCCAACGTTATGGTGGCGTGGTCGTTGATCTTGGGCACAGGTGGGTTCCTCCTCTTTGGTGCGCTGTCAGACAAAATTGGTCGTAAGCCAATCATTCTGGCGGGCTGCTTGATTGCTGCCATCACTTACTTCCCAGTGTTCAGCATGTTGACCAAACTGGCAAACCCAGCGCTGCATGCCGCACATCAGACCAAAGTAACAGTAACGGCTGATCTTGATGACTGCTCGTTCCAGTTCAACCCAACAGGAACGTTGAAGTTCACCAAGTCCTGCGACGTGGCCAAGGCCCAACTCGCACGCACCTCCGTGAACTACGAAACAGTTGCCGGCACAGCTGGTAGCGTTGCCGAAGTTAAGATCGGTGACGCTGTTGTGAAGTCTTACGATGCATCAGCAAATGCCGCCGCGATAAAGGCTGCAACAGAGGCATTCGATAAGGCCAAAGCTGGCACCGACCAAGCTGCAACCGATGCTGCAAAAGCCGCACTGGATACTGAAAAAGGTGTCAAAGGCGCTTTCGAAAAAGCGTTGAATGATGGTTTGAAAGCTGCAGGTTATCCGCTGGTTGCTGCGGACAACACAACAGTGGCCAAATCCGCAAACTTCTTCGACATCTTCACAGGTCAAAAACTCGGGATCATTGCGATCCTGACGTATCTGATCGTGTTGGTGACGATGGTGTACGGTCCAATCGCTGCGATGCTCGTGGAACTCTATCCAACGCGCATCCGCTATTCTGGTCTGTCGCTTCCTTACCACATCGGTAACGGCTGGTTCGGTGGTCTGATGCCCGCAACGGCATTCGCGATTTCCGCCCAGTCTGGCAATATCTACGGTGGCCTGTGGTACCCGATTATCATTGCCCTGATTACGGTTGTTGTTGGTGCATTGCTCGTACCGGGCAACACCCACAAGAAGGACATTTTTGCCGATGACACAAGGCGCTAAGCGCCGCGTCTAAAACACCAAAAGGGCGGGCCGGAAAGGTTTTTTCGGCCCGTTTTTTATTGCCGAGATTTGAATGAGGACCACGCCAGCCACATCACGGCGACGATGGCCGCATTTGCAACAAGCCCAACGCCGACGGCACTTGCATAATCGACGCCTGGTTTGCTGATTGTTGTGGGAATCATGACAGCGACAAAGAAAATGCCTGCCAACAGGGGTAGGGCTATGCCAGTTTGTCCGCGCGTTCGTTCGGTTGTGTAAATCAAACCTGCAAGAAGACCCAGCCTGAATAGATCGGTGATTTGAGACGTAAAGAGTGAAACATAATCCATGCTGTGCCGCCTGTTGATTGATGTCGAAGTTTATCAGCTAGATACTCAAACACAACGTATTCAAGTCTTTTCTGAAGATTGCCATTCATGCCATAAGTGAACGATGAATGCCCTGCTGTTCACAATTGTTTTTCAAGGCTTGGCAATATTGGCATTGTGCTGTTTGCTAAGGGCTGGGTTGGATATGCTTGCGCTACCCAAAAGCTTATTGCACCAAGTTCTGAAATATCTCACTTCGCCAATTCTAAAAATCACCAGTTTTGTAACTCCAATTATTATTCCTACTTACTTGCATATATTCTTGTCAACAATATGGCTGCTTTTGCTGCGAGTTGCATTTTATTGGGCCGTTGCTGCTTTTGGGCTTTTGCCGAAACTTTTGCCATGAACCTTACTTCCTTGAAACTCGCAGTCATTTTCGGATTGGCCATTTTCAATGGTGTCTCTTCTTCTTGGACATTTGTGATTTTTGCATTGCAAGGCATTTGGTATCCGGCATTTTTACCATCACCCCTCACATTCATGTTAATATTGAGCGGGGTAATTTCAGCCTTGTTACATGCGATGATGACAGCCGTTCCGGCATCTATTTGTGAAAAGCTGTGGCCGCGTCAGGTCGGAGCCAATCTGTCCGCATTCATTTGGTTGGCAATGATGATGTTACCAACGTGGCAGACTCTGCGGCACCTGGAAATGATCTAACGCTATTCGTTCTGCTCGTCTGGTTCATCCGTTTCGGCAATCGGCACGGCATAGCTGCCGGTAAGCCAGCGGCCCAAATCAACCTGCGCGCAACGGTTTGAACAGAAGGGATGATACTTCACATGTGATGGCTTTTTGCACATAGGGCAGGGCCGCCTCGGCTTGAAGGCCACAGGCTCGACCATCAGAACAGCGCCACCGGCGCATTGGCCCACACCTTGTGCACGGGATAACCAGCACCTTCGAGCAGTTGCAGGGTTTCGTGCAGGGGCAAGCCGATGACGGCGGAATGACTGCCCGCGAGATAGCGCACGAAGGCGGCAGCCCGGCCTTGGATGGCGTAACCGCCGGCCTTGCCACGCCATTCCTCGGACTTCACATAGGTGGTCATATCTTCGCGTGACAGGCGCTTGAAGCGCACCTTGGTTTCGCAGCAACGCGTGGACACACTGCCGGATGGTGACACGACGGCGATGGACGAATAAACCCAGTGCGAGCGGCCTGACAGCAAGCGCAGGCAATCCAACGCATCCTCCGGCGTTTCAGCCTTCGGTAATACGCGGCGACCAAGGCCCACCACAGTGTCTGCGGCCAGAATAATGGTTTGTGGGCCCAAGGCGCGCACCAACGGCGCATTCAAAGCGGCCTTGGCTTTCTGTTCGGCCAAACGCAACGACAAGCGTCTTGGAGTTTCGCGCCGCAGGGGCGTTTCATCAATATCCGTCGGGTTCAACAAGTCTGGCTGAAGCCCCACCTGGTCCAACAGCTGCAACCGGCGCGGCGAAGCGCTGGCCAGCACAAGCTTGGGCGTTTGGGGATCAGCCATCAGGATTATTTGAAGCGATAGTTGATGCGGCCCTTGGTCAAGTCATAGGGCGTCATTTCAACCATAACTTTGTCGCCTGCCAGCACGCGAATGCGGTTCTTGCGCATCTTGCCGGAGGTGTGGGCGATGATTTCGTGGTTATTGTGTTCCAGCTTGACGCGGAACATGGCATTGGGCAGCAATTCCGATACATAACCTTCAAATTCGAGCAGTTCTTCTTTAGCCATTGAGTCTCCTAGGCATTGATTGGGGGACCAATGAACCTTTTGCGCTTGAAATTCAAGCTGGAACCAACATGACCAGTTTGGCGCCAAAGACAGTGCCACTTGCCTTTTTTGAAATTTTCTATAAGATTTTCAAATCGTGTTTTCGGCCGATCGGGCTCGGCTCCACACTTTCAAGACTGCAAGTGTTAAAGCCTACTCTCTACCAGAACATCGATAGAAGGCTTTCTCGTGCCCGTAATTGGGCAGGAGAAGGTTAAGGCTAATGCATCTTGAAAGGATTCTAAGGATGCCTACAGGTACAGTAAAGTGGTTCAACGGCCAAAAAGGCTTCGGTTTTATTCAGCCGGACGCTGGTGGCCCAGATGTGTTCGTACACGTCAGTGCAGTTGAACGCGCCGGCATGAACGGCCTCAACGAAGGACAAAAATTGTCCTACGAAATCGTGCAAGACAAGCGCACGGGCAAGTCGTCAGCTGGTGACCTCAAGGCTTCGTAAGCTCTGAGAAAACTAGGGACTGTTTCGACAGTCTAGTGAACCGCGATTCCGAAAGGGTCGCGGTTTTTTGTTGGGGAGTGTGTTGCTAGTCCCCTCTCCGTCTTGCGCTGAAGCGCAATCCACCTCTCCCGCAAGCGGGCGAGGAGATGTGATTGTGCTTTCCTCTCCCGCTTGCGGGAGAGGTGGCATCACGTCAGTGATGACGGAGAGGGGGTTCAAGGCGGCCCAGTCCTTCGAGGCATCGCAAGTGCGATGCACCTCAGGATGAGGATAAACGGAGGGAATGTTTCTCTTCCGGCTTCAAGCCCGTTCGAACGTTTGTGTTTTGTGGTTGTGTTTGCGCGTTGGCCTAAAGCCCTATGCAGAAACGCAGCGATTTGTGCCGAAATTTGTGGGAAATCCATAGTTCCGTATCTTTTCAATACGGCAATCACCCAGGGTTCGCTCTTGCAGAGGCGCACGCTTTCGCGGCGCGGGTTGCTCGGCCTCAAGTGCGCTGGAGTCGTTATTGCTCCAGGGTCTTGCCCTCGGCTCCCGGGAACACTCGCTACTTCAACGAACATCCGCAGGCGCTGCACATGGTTCTGGCAGATTTGATAAGTTAGCAACTCTGATCCCTCCTTCCAAAACCATCGAAACGGTAAATGGAACATAACAGGAACACTGTCAAGGGGGTTAGGAAAATAAATTATCCTATTTCTTTCCCCTTCCTCGCAGGGAGGGAAAAAAACCGTTACTACCCAAATCTGGCTTCGATCCGCTTTTTCAATCCGTCACGGACCTCACGGTATGAATCTAATATCTGGCTGCGGCTGCCTTGGGTGGTTGAAGGGTCGGGCGTTGGCCAGTGTTCAACTTCAATGGCCATGGTCTTGGTCATCTCGCGGGCATGGGCTTCAGCTTCGGGCGACAAGGTAATCACAAGATCAAAAGCGGAATCCGCAAGGTCATCCAACGAGTGCGGGCGATGGCGTGTGAGGTCGAGGTCAATCTCTTCCATGATCATGCCCACGAAAGGGTCCGGGTCGCCAGCACGAATGCCTGCTGACGCGACATAGATTTTATGCCCGGCATGTTTGTGCATCAGGGCTGCCGCCATGGGCGAGCGAATGGCATTTTGTGTGCAGATAAACAGCACAGCGGAAGGCAGCTTTTTATGTGTCATGCCAGCAACGCCACCACCAAAGTGAACAAGCGCCGTGCGGTATCCAAATCCATTTCGGCTTTACCGCCCAAGCGTTCGCGCAAAATTTCGCTGCCCTCATTGTGAAGCCCGCGCCGTGCCATATCGATGGTTTCAATTTGCGCGGGGTTGGCAGTGCGAATGGCGTCGTAATAGCTTTCGCAAATATCGAAGTAATCTTTGACCACGCGGCGAAACGGCGACATCGACAAGCCGAACGCCACGATGTTTTGCTGCGCCTCATTGCGCACATCAAACACTAAACGATTTTCAAGATTGGCGAGGATGAGATGGTAAGGACCATCAACGCCATTGGAGAGCTTGAAGACATTGTCTTCCAACAAATCGAAGATGGCTGTTCGACGTTCGTGTTCAGCTTCGGGAGACGCGCTGCGCCCGATACTCTCATCAATCTCAACGGCGATAAGGCGGTTGTTTTGGTTAGCCATGGGTTGGCTCAAGGCTGGTGCCCCAAGCCGGGCCGAGATCATCAAGTTGAATGTCAATTGCATCCACATCGAAAGCCAAGGCGTGGCCGCCGGAAAACTGCAGCGTTAATGTGCCGGACAATTCGTCCTTGGCCACAAAGCCAACGCTGAGCAGCGATAAAATCGTTGCTTGTGTCACAGGCTTAGGGTGCAAGCGCCGCGCTGCCAAAACATTGTTGATACGAAGCCCTGAACGGCGGCGGGTTTTTTCAGGCAATGCATCCCATGCAAAACGATTGGCCACACAGGCGAAGGTTTTGCGCTTGGCGTTAAACACCATATCGCCGACCTTCAACACAGCATCCTGCATCTGTGCTGAAAGCACAGGCAAATCATCCGCATCGAAAGCCGTGAGATGGAGCAAGTGATCCTCAGCCAGAAATTCGCGTTACGTCAGCACCGCAAGCTTGTAGCTTTTCTTCCAAAGCTTCAAAGCCGCGATCCAAATGATAGACACGGTGCAACATGGTTTCACCTGATGCCACAAGACCTGCAATGACCAGCGTTGCCGAAGCGCGCAAGTCTGTGGCCATCACATCCGCACCTGTCAATTTCTTGACGCCACGCACTTCAGCCATATCGCCATGCAAATGAATGTCAGCGCCAAGCCGCGCCAATTCCTGCACATGCATGAAACGGTTTTCGAAAATGGTTTCGCGAATGTGCGACGTGCCATTGGCCACTGTCATCAAACCCATGAACTGGGCTTGCAAGTCGGTTGGGAAGCCGGGGTAGGGGTCG
Organism: uncultured Alphaproteobacteria bacterium; assembly: GCA_963779145.1. GTDB lineage: Bacteria > Pseudomonadota > Alphaproteobacteria > Rhizobiales > Aestuariivirgaceae > Aestuariivirga. The sequence goes on along the minus strand of CAVZXJ010000022.1, from coordinate 46,687 downwards.
GTGGTCACATCAACAGGCAGAAGGGCCGAGCCATTGCGCTTGACGCGAATGCCGTCATTGGTGGTTTCAACCGTGATGCCAGAGCGTTGCATGGCAAGAATGGCGCTTTGAAAGGTTTCTGGACGCGCACCACGCAACAACACATCACCACCCGCCATACCTGCGGCCATGGCATAGGTGCCAGCTTCAATACGATCCGCAATCACGGTGTGTTCACAACCATGCAATGAGGTGACGCCGGTGATTTTCAAAGTCTTGGTGTGAATGCCTTCAATCTTGGCACCCATCTTCACAAGGCATTCGGCAACGTCGCCAATTTCAGGTTCAGTCGCAGCATTCTCGATAATGGTATCACCCTGCGCCAACACCGCCGCCATCAAAGCCGCATGGGTTGCACCAACGGAGACCTTCGCAAATGAAATATGTCCGCCCTTGAGGCCATTCTTGGCCTTGGCAATCACATAGCCATTTTCAATTTCGCAGTGCGCGCCCAGTTTTTCCATGGCTTGCAAATGCATATCCACAGGCCGCGTGCCAATGGCGCAACCGCCGGGCAATGACACCTTGGCTTCACCGCAACGGGCAATCAATGGTCCAAGCACCCAGAACGACGCACGCATTTTAGAGACGAGGTCATAGGGAGCCGTTGTATCCACAATGGTCTTGGCGGAAATCTTGAGCGTCTCGCCCGCCATATTGGCCTGGCCTGCGCGTTTGCCTGCCGTGGTAATATCAACGCCATGGTTGTTCAAAATTTTCTGCAAGCGCAACACGTCAGCCAAGCGCGGCACGTTGTGCAGCGTCACAGGCTCTGCCGTGAGCAAAGGAATAATCATCAACGGCAGGGCGGCATTTTTAGCACCCGAAATATCAATGGTGCCGTTCAACTTGTTACCACCGCGAATGCGGATGCGATCCATATCTCAAAATCCCCGAAAATGGCCCTGAATCAAAAATGCTGCAGTGCCGAAGCGTCCTGTAAGACTGCTTACAAGCATATATGGCGGCTTTGGGGCAAGTTCTATTCAAATGGTAAATTGCATGGGGTTATGACGAAGAATCGTCGGATTCTTGGAGCGTTGTCGGTTTGCGCAGGCGACTTTGCGGCGTTTCAGGTTGGCTTTTAGGGCTTCCGTCTGGCGTTTTCGCCGATCTGCTTCGCGCTGGGGGCGGGTTTTTGGTGATTCCTGTTTTTCCATAACGCTATTCTGCCAAGGTGGTTGCGGAATGGCCAGAGCTGTGGCATGTGAGCGCCATCTTGAGGCGCTTCGCCCCAAAGATCCAGCGTCGCTGCCGTAGCTCAGTGGTAGAGCACTCCCTTGGTAAGGGAGAGGTCGAGAGTCCGATTCTCTCTGGCAGCACCATTTTTTCACGCATTTCAATGAGCGTTGACGCAAACCGCTACTGATAATGGCAGCAGCCCGCAGGATTCGGCGGTAAAATGCATGGAAGTACGGGGAATATCAGGGGGATTTGTTCACTGGGTGTTCAATTGTGGAGTTAGAAGCGAAACATACCTTCATTTTAGCCGCAGTCAGCCATACTGTAATCGAAGGAAATTGTTTTTTTAGCATCTTTAATTTCAGGAAAATCAGCACTCGACTTTCGTCGGGACTGTATCTGATCAAGGTCTGGTGTATTAACTTAGTTAGGGAATAGTTTCACTTAAATCTAGAGTACGTAAAACTCTCCGTATCTTCTTAAGAGATCGCTACCGACAGAAAGTTACAAGTCAATAACTCGATTGGAGTCCAAGCCAACAAATCCGTTAACTTTAAGAAGGGTTCACACATGACATTTTTAACTGTTGTAAAGATGATCCATTTGGTCGGGTTGATGATGGGCTTCGGGGGAGCTGTACTGACAGACTTTGTTGCATTGTTTGGTGCGATTTTACGGCCTATCGACAAATTAGTGATCGAGATATCAAAAGTTCTATCCAAAATTGTGTTTGCTGGGCTTTTCATACTTTGGGTAAGTGGTGCGATGCTCCTCTATATTCGCATAAGCAATGATAGCATCGTTCTCACCAATGAGAAGATCTGGGCCAAGGTGGCAATTGTATTACTGCTTACTATAAACGGCTTTGTTGTTCACCGCTTTGCCTTGCACCGAATGGCAAAGCGCGTCGGTCAAAAGCTTTTTGACGCTGAAACACCCAATGAAACCGCGGCTCTGTGTTTTGTTGCATCTGTCTCAAGTGTGTCATGGATCGTTCCCTTCGTTCTCGGGACAGCCAGTGAACTCAACTACAAGGTTGCCGTTGAAGACGTCTTGGGTGCTTATGCGAACCTCATTATGATAGCTTGGCTTGCGATGTACATACTGGCTGATGCAAGCACCTTGTTGAAAGATCGGCATCTGGCTTCTGACACAAAGCATAGTGCTTCACATGGTTGAACATTGCAGAGGTCAAGCGTGATGTCGGAGAGAGCCGTGTGGCTGGAAAACAGCTCCTGAAAAACGGTGCTCAATGTGTGAAGACTGCATCTGGATTTCTCTCCACCGTGGTGGATCTACTGGCGCAGTAGTGCCGTTAAGTGATTGTTCGAAGTTGGCGACGCTTTGCTGGATATCAACCTGAAATTCAATCCAACGATCTTCATGGCTTTGCAGCTTCTTTTTCAAGAACTCCACTTCCGAGCGGAATTGCTCAGTTACAAAATCCTGCATTTGCCGCGTTCTTGGTCGTGCTATAACAGGCGCGGTGCTCTCACGAGAACGGACCGATCTGATTGGTTGGCCTTGTTGTTTGTCGCAGAATAGATAGGCAATTGATAAAAAAGCAACCCAGCCCACAGAAACAAGCAAGGCATAGATGGAAAGTATAACAGCGGCTTTCACAGTGAAATTGAATTCCGTTGCCACGCCGAGTACGAACGGCACAAACCATGAAACACTTGAAATTGCCGCGATCAAACTAAGCCCGAGCATTTCATAGGGCCTGACCAGTGAAAACAATTTCTGCGATTCACGTCCTTCCAAACGGCCCAACGCGATGTTGTGAACAGCAATACCATTCACTGTTAGAATACAAACGATGATGACCTTGGCCCATATTTTTTGATTCATCCAAACGTTCGGGTCAGCCGCTACCCGAATTCCGACAAGAATTGCGCCAGACAACCAAAGCAGGGCCAGTCCGAAAAACACAATGTAAGACAAGTTTTTCACAGCAATGATGGTTTTCTTCTCGACGGGCTTCATTATTGCCCCTCTCAAAATGAGAACATCCGCCAAGATGGCACCGCCAAACCCCATGATGAGCCCAGCCAAATGAATTAGTTTTATCAATGACAGAAGAGTCATGAAACACCCCGCAATACGATTTGACGGATAGGCGCGACCAACACACGCCCTTTCGCCAACATGAGATGCCGCCCCAGTTAACGTCGTGTGCCAAAGTGAAACACGCTTGGTTAATTGATGCTTAATTTTTTCGGTTTTGCTGTTGGAAATGGGTCCGATTCATGACATTTTTGTGCGGACTGACCAATGAAGCAAGAAACACAACTTATGTCTTAAAACTTGTTGGTCAAAAGAATGCATATGACTAGACGTTAGTCATATGGCAGTTGGTCTAATGTCTAAAATCGAGTTCAATTTTCTGACTTGTATTGCGGAAGAACACCACAGCTTCGAGTCGATTCTTTACTGCGAGCTTTCCAAAAATCGTCGTCAGATAATATTTGACGGTTTTTTCCCCAATTTCGAGCTGGCTCGCAATATCTTTGTTTGAGTTGCCACGGTTGAGCAGCTCCAATATCTCAAGCTCTCGTGTGTTGAGAGCACGTAAGCGGCTTTCTGCATTTGAAAGTTCGGTTGTTTCTTTGGTGCTTGGAGAGAGTATTTTTCCAGCTAACTCAGGCGAAACATAAGTGTTGCCGTTCGAGACACTGACGATTACTTTCTTGAGCTCATCAGTATCTATGCCTTTTAAGACGTATGCACTCGCACCGACCTGAAACGCCTTCACCACATTCTCTGCTCGTTCTGAAACCGTGAGTATGATGATCTTTGCAGTCGGTCGATTTGAACAGATATCAGCAGTTGCGTCCAAGCCGCCACCCGGAATGCCAACATCCATTAATATAACGTCGGGCTGGCGTTCATTGGACAGAGCGATAGCTTCACTAGCCGAACCACCTGAGCCAACAATCTCTATTGAAGAACTAAGTTCGCCCAATGCTAAGCTTATGCCTATTCGCATAAGGGGATGATCGTCAATGACAACAACACGAATTTTCCTATCCATTTTAACCTACTTCTAAAGTCATAGGAAAACTGGCGGTTATGCAACAGCCGTTGTTGGGTGCTGAGACAATAGTCACTTGTCCGCCCAAAGCATGTACTCTGTTTTGCAGCCCGATCAAACCGAGGTGTTCTGTGTGGTTGTTTTCCGGTTTCCAAACGAATCCTTTGCCCTTGTCACTCAACTCCAAGACAATAGTGTTGTCTACCCGACGCAGCTTTACTGACTGTCCGATGCCACCACCATGTTTGAAAGAATTAGTGAGACCTTCTTGAACGACACGATATATGCAGGCCTTTAAAGCCGCCGAAGCTTCACGTGGAAGGTTTTCTAATTTCAGATCCACTTTTGTGTGCGTCATACTCTTGTGGTGGTCAATGGCAAGCCGAGCCACCTCTTCGAGATTGCGTTGTTCGAGTTGTGGCATGTTTAAACCAGACGAAATCAGACGGATTTCAGCTAGTGCATCCTTTATCGCTTTCTGGAGTTTTCCGCTTTCATTGGATTTCCCCTTGCTCACGGGTCCGTCTATTTCGGGTAACCTTAAAAGCGCAAATGACAACAATTGTGCCGGCCCATCGTGCAGGTCTGAACCCAGACGGTTGAGAAGTTGATCGTGCAGAAGGGTAGATTTTTTGTTTGCGTCACCAATGTTCTTATTCAGCTGATCATTAGATTTGAGTAGTTCAGACAAGTCGCTCACTTGTTTATTGAGCTGAAGTTGTTGTTGGCCAATTGTGGTGCTGGCGCGAAACATGATGGCAGATAGAATACCAACCATTGAGAGTGTAAATGCAGCAACCAAACACCACGTAAGAATTTTTTGCTTTCGAAGATCTTCAATCAATGCGTCCGAATTCAAGTAGAATTCACCTACGCCAATGAGTTTTCCTGTTTTTAGTTGATAAAGCGGCGAGTAAACTTCGAGCAGCTGAATGTCTAATTTACGCTCTTCCACATTTTCTGCTGCATCGGTGTAACCGAGTTCGGCCTTCAGCTCTCCTCGAAGTGCCCCGGCCAATGAGTCATCAATTTCAAAGCGTTTGCCAATTAAGTCAGGGAAATTGCTGTAGGCAATTGAGGCGTCTAAATTCCATATTTTGAGTGCAATCAATTTTCCTTTGAGTGGCCCACTTAGCAGATTGTCAAACGCCACGTTCGTGCCAACATCAAAAACTTTCCGGTTCTCTAGTTCTTGTGCAAGTGGTTCAACAAAACTTTCCATGTACAAGGTTGTGGTTGACGCAGTGTGCTCAATAACGCCCTCCCGAATTTGGGAGTTGATCCAATTGCCAAGCCCAAACATGCCAAGGCTGATAACGAACAAGGATGCAAAGGCGAACTGTTTCGCAAGACTAAGGGTGCTCCAAAACGGAAGCCATTTAGAGATTAGATTGGCCCTCCCAATTGCCAATTATTGTTCCCTAAATGCCCTTTGAAATTGATCTGTGAAGGGCTTGACGAGATATGACAGGGCAGTTCGCTTGTCAGTTTGAACAAAAGTTTCCAAAGGCATTCCCGGCACAAGTTTTTTGCCGTTGAGCTTTTTCATTTCCCCTTCAGAGACATCAATCTGGGCGACATAGTGTATTTGACCACTGCTCGGATCAGTTGTGGTCGCCGGAGAAACGAACGAAATCACGCCGTCAAGCTCTGGCGTGTCCCGCGTGCTAAAAGCAGAGAAACGCAACTTGGCAGACTGGCCAACGAAGACTTGATCTATGTCTGTTGGCTGTAACTTGATCTCAATCTGGAGCTTGGCGTCGTCAGGAACGACCGTGAGGAGCTTTTGAGCTGGCGTAATAATGCCACCGATCGTATTGATTGCGACCTCATTGACTGTGCCAGAAATCGGCGCCCGAATGTCCATGCGGGTTAATCTGTCTAAGATTGCCGATTTACGCTCCAACAGTTCCGCAATTCGCGGCTCTATATCCGATAAGAGCTTTTGGGCATCATTGCGGGCCGTTGCGTCAATTGCTAGAATCTGCAACTCAATTTCGTTCCTGCGTGACTTTGACCTTGCAATGGCAGAGCCAATTTGACCTTGCTCGCCCTTGAGTTTTGTCAAGTCTCGATTACTCGAATATGTCCGCGCACCCTCCACGAGGCCTTTCGATTGCAGTTTTTGGACTTTGTCGACCTCAGCCTGCACCAGTTTGAGTTCACTGATATTGGCTTTTGCTTGTGCCGCCAAGCCGTTTATCTCTTCTTCTAATTGTACAATGCCCAATTTAAGCTGATCGATTTGGCTTGTTCTATTGGTCTTGTTACCGTTGAACAATCTAAGCTCACCTTTTAAGACGTTTGTGACATCAATTGCCAGGTCTTCATAACCTTCGATGGGACTCATATCTTCGCTTTGGTCCCGTTCGGCCATCAGTCTCTGGCGCTTGGCCAGGAGCTCAATGAGTTGTCCCTTTACAATCTGCAATTCAGCTTTCATCTGTGTGTGATCAAGTGTGAACAACACCTGCCCTTCAGTCACAACATCGCCCTTCTTAACTGAAATAGCCCGGATTATACCTCCGTCTAAATGCTGAACGGCTCGCAAGTCCTTGTCAACTTTAACCATGCCAGGAGCAATCACTGCTCCGGATAACTCAGAAGTGGCGGCCCAACCCCCAAGTGCCACCACAAGAAAAGCCGCGGTCAATGTACCAGTTACAACACGGCCTTCCACGCCGGTGCTCTTCTGCAAATTGATGTCTAACAATGAATTACGTGCCGTTGAACGCTTAGCCATTTTGTACCTTCCTGAGTGATACGATGCATGAATCACGCCACTTGGTTGTTAATAATCAAGAGATGGTGGTTGCCATCGAGCTCAATAGAAAGCTCATAGAAGCTGTCATTGTCAAAATCGGCATCAATGAACGTTTTTGCAAATGTATCGGAAACTTCGTGGCGAACTCGAATGGGCACCACTTCATCTTCGGCGTTGTGACCCGATTGATTGTTTGAGTCTTCACCATAAATGTCTTCGAATGCGTCTTCGAGAGTGTCCACAGCCTCTTCGAAAATATCGTATCTCGACATACGCACCCAATCACCGTGGTCAAAACCGGTAATGTAATGAACCGAAGGCAAGTCACCAGCTGTGGCAGCCGAGGTTATGAATTCAAACATGTCATCGCCGCCTCGACCTTCCAGCGAAACTGAATCTATTCCGACGATGAAATGATCGTCACCTTCACCACCGATAAAGCGTTCGATATCTTCAAACCTGTCAATCCCGATTGCATCGCCCGTCACTGTTGAACTGATCAAGTCAAAGGTTACGGCGGCCTGCGTGCTGCTGTAGTCTAGGGTATCACAGCCCTCACCTCCTGCAAAAATTTGTGAGGTGTCTGCTGCAATACCTTCTTCAACCTCAAGAATGACCGATGTTAGGATTTCGAATACATCGTTTCCATCCCGTCCATCCAGAGTGATCGTCCCTTCACCGATGATGAAATTGTCATGACCACTGGTGCCAATGAAGTGCTCAATCGCTTGGAAAGCATCTTCGCCGATGGTTTCGCCTATTGCTTTGCCGTTAACGGCATCGATGGTGACTTCACGCAACTCGCCACTGTAGTCTAAAATATCGATGCCATCTTGGCCGTCAAAGCTTTGGGCAGATTCTGTTGCCACAAAAACATCATTCTTTTGCCCACCGACAAATGCTTCTATGTTTGCAATTTGATCTGTTCCAATATCAGCGCCTGTTACTGTGTTTGCTGACAAATCAAAAGTCACACTTTCTTTGCTTGCACTATAGTCGATCGTGTCTATCCCTGTGCCGCCGTTAAACAGATCACTATCAGCGTCTGTAGCTGCAAAGATTGTGTCGTCTCCTTCTTCGCCATCAACGTGGTCAACGCCCTCGCCGTCCCATATCTTGTCGCTCCCAGCACCACCAACGATGATGTCATTGCCCTCATCGCCAAACAATCGATCATTGCCTTGTCCACCAGAAAGAGTGTCGTTGCCGCGGCCGCCAAAAATAATGTCGTTTCCGTCATGGCCAAAAATAGTGTCATCACCATCACCGCCTACGATGTGATCATCACCATCTCCGCCATCAATTCTATCGTCACCGTCGCGTCCATCGATTTGGTCATTGCCTGCATACCCAAAAATGATGTCCTCACAATTTGTTCCCAACAAATTATCGTCGCCGGGCGTACCTTCGATAGGCGGCTTTACAATCACGTTGAACGACGCTGTCTGCATGATGGCAAACTGGCCATCGGAAATTTCGTAAGTAATTGTTACGGCACCAATATCGTCGCCGTGGTAGCGATAGCCACCCTCCGACAAAATCAATTCACCTGACGAAACCTTTGCGTTTTTGATCTGCAGGCTGTCACCATCAGGATCCGTTGCGCCGCGGAGCAAATCATTGAGCGCAAACAGAACCGCAACGCAGGCAAACTGGTCGTAAAGCACAACGGGCCCAGAGACTGCGGGACGACGATTTAACGTCTTTGGGTCTTCTTCATCATCACGACCTTCAATGTCCTCATCATCTTGCGTCGGGACATTTGTTGTTTCGCCCCCATTACCAGACCCGCTTGTGCCTGAAAAATTCGTGCGGTTGTCGTTGGACGACAATACGGAGAAACTCACAGGTTCTCCTTTCGTCAAGAATGGAAGCGCTTCTGGAGCTCGATACTGAATTCTTTCTAGATCAAACTCATCAAAGTAGTCGAAATTTGTTGACCTAGAGGAAGGGATGATTCTTGCACTTGCCTCATCTGTGAGTGACTCAGCAATCTCCTGAAGGCTTTCGTCTGGCCCTCGTTTAGTAGTCGAAGCCTCAACGCCAACAGCGGCAGGATCCAGAGGTTGCTCGGAGCTGTTGCCTTGTCCCTTTTCAGAGTGAGCAGTGTCAGCTTTGACCGAAGTCACCAGCACACTTTTCAAGTACAATGCGAGTGCCAGAATAGAAGAGCCGATAAAGAAAGGTGTGCCCGATTTCACTTCGGTGTTTTTTTGTTCATACTTCTCGCGGCCGTGCAACTCTTCACTTGATTTCTGGGACCGCGTTGATTGGACATCGATCATTGTCATGATTGCACCTCAAGCATCAACCAGTCGGGGGGCAATAGATCTTTGCACTGCGGCCTCTTCTGCCAAAGCAGAATTTTGGATCAACCGCGGTTTGGCAGCAGGATTTTGTTTCTGGTTTTGGTTTTGGTTTTGGTTCTGCCCCAGAATGTCGTCCTTCAATCCATAAGCCATCATTTTGCCCTGTTGAATAACAGCCAAATAGTCGACGGCAGCAAGTGCACTGGGGCGGTGGGCAACCATGATGGCAATTCCGCGACGCGCTTTAATGGCCTTGATCGCTTCAGTAAGTGCCTGTTCCCCCTCGCTGTCGAGGTTGGAGTTTGGTTCATCCATGATGACAATGAATGGATCATTGTAGAGGGCCCGCGCCAAGCCGATGCGTTGGCGCTGCCCGGCAGAGAGTATCGCACCCTGAGCGCCCACCTGCGTGTCATAACCATCAGGAAAATGCACAATCAATTCGTGAACTCCCGCAGCTTGAGCAGCCTTTACGACAACTTTTGGATCTGCTTCTGGATCAAGTCTTGAAATGTTTTCCGCAATTGTGCCGTCGAGCAATGCAACCTCTTGCGGCAGGTAGCCGACCATGGATCCCAAGGCATCTTCCGGCCATTGAGCCAGCTCTGCCTCATCCAATCTCACTGTTCCACGCAATGATGGCCAAATCCCTGTGAGTGCGCGAACAAGTGTCGTCTTACCGCCGCCTGATGACCCGATTATGCCAAGGGCCTGGCCAGCCTTCAACTCAAAGCTCACATCCGTCAGCAAAACGCGACCTGTTGCAGGTGCCGCCACTGTTAGCTTTTCGACCTTAATGCTTTTTTGGGCCATTGGCAGATCCATTGGGGGCTTTTCATCAGCAAGCGCGATCATGGTTTCTTTGATACGCGACCAAGAGTTCCGCGCATGAACAACATTTTTCCAGTTCGCAATTGCCATATCAACAGGTGCCAAGGCGCGCGAAGACGCAATTGAAGCCGCAATAATTGCCCCACCGGACATTTGTCCTTGAATTGTGAGATAAGCACCCAGCCCCAATGTGGCCGACTGCAAAATCAATCGCAGTATTCTGGAAACTGCACCAAGTGTGCCTGATATGTCGTTGGCACGGGTTTGCAGGGTCAAATGCTCTTGATTGGCCTCTACAAATTTTCTGATAGCGCGCGCGCCGAACCCCATAGCCCGCAAAACTTCAGCGTTGCGGGAGTTGGAATCAGCAATCATGTTCCGCGCAAGTACGGCCTCATAAGTCGCGCTTGAAAGTCTGCGGGTCAGCAACTCCGTTGCAATCGCAATCATGGACAACACAAAGGCGCCTGCGATAACGAGAGCACCCAAATAGGGGTGAAGAAAATAGACAAATACCAAATAAATCGGCAACCAAGGCAGATCAAAAAGTGCATGTGGCCCTTGGCTTCCTAAAAAACCTCTCACCGTGTCAACATCTCTTCCCCGCTCAAGCGCTTCAGACGTGGAGAAACCAAACCTCGGCATGTCAATTGCAACTTGGTGAGCAAGGGGGGCCAGTTTTTTGTCTAGGCCAGCGCCGACGCGAACCAGAATTTGGCTGCGCAGGGTTTCAAACACACCTTGAAAAACATAAAGGCCAATGGCCAATGCCGAGAGGGCAAGAAGCGTCGGAATATTTCCTGACGGCAGAGCGCGATCATAGATTTGCATCATGTAAAACGAACCCGTAAGGGCAAGCAGATTGATGAGGCCTGACATGGAGAAGACAAACAGAAAAAGACCCCGGAGACCCTTGGTCAATTGACTGGCAATTTTGAGGCGCCCCCCGGCTTTTGCTTTTTCGCTGCGCATGAACATTATCCTTGCTGAAAAGTGGAGACGGAGAGCGGCTTTCTGTCGGAAAAATTGGAGCGGGACTGTGATGTCCCGCTCCGGTCACGTTATGGATTAGCTAGCAAAATCTGTGCCAGTGAGGGTGTGATGTCCCTTGATATCAATCTTGAAATGATCACCGTTCGTGCTGAGCCCATCGAGAACCGTGAAGTTCTCTCCACCAATGTTTTCAAAGTGCATCGCAATCTGGCCTGCGGCTGCCGATGAGCCACTCACCAAGGTGACTGAACCCATGAAGCCACTGACGTCGATTTTGTCACCAGCTTGGAAGTTCAAGATCGTGTCGCCATCCGCATCAGATGCTGTGCGGAAGACAACAGTATCTTGCCCAGCACCCGTATCGATCACATTGCGCGCAGAAGAAGCCGTGATTTCATCATTGCCACTTCCGGTTACAATATTTTCGACATTCCAAAGCGTGTCATAGCTGCTGCCCGTTTTGGCAAAGCCACCGTTGACTGAAGCCGGTACCCAGATTTGCTTCGATCCTGTCGATGATCGCCGACATATTCAGCGTGTCAGTTCCGGCATCGCCGTAATAGGCGTCGTTGCCATCATTGACAGCAGCAATAAACAGATCGTCGCCCGATCCACCCATTGCAGTGTCGTCTCCGGCACCGCCATCGACCATGTCATTGCCGTCACCAGCAAACAACCGATCGTTGCCTGCTTCGCCGTAAGCCATGTCATTGCCGTCTCCGGTAATGAGCGTGTCTTCACCGGCACCGCCGAACGACATATCGTTGCCACCGGCAGTGGTGAGCATGTCGTCCCCGGCATTGCCCATGGCGATGTCGTCGCCCGCAGCACCTGCAAGCAAGTTGGCTGTGCCATCGCCGATCAGGTTGAGCGGCAGATGCGCTGGCGAACCACTGCCAGAGCCTGTGTCGTCGCTGTCGTTATCGTCGTCGTCTTCATCTTCATTTTCATATTCTGAAGTGTCGCCTTCGACGTCTGGTTCATCGGTATCCTCATCCGTATCACCAGAGTTTCCAGCATCACCAGCCGCCGTCACATTGATGATGTCCTGCGGACGATCACCACCGATGATGCTATCCGCTCCGCCACCTGAGTTCAGAACCACGCGATGTTCAGATTCGAGGCCTGAGATGTCGACAGTGTCGTCACCTTCACCGCCGTTCACGGTGATGGTGTTGAACGCCAAGCTCGTCGGGTTGAAGTTACCGATAACCTGCACCGAGTCGCCGTCGCCGCCAGCATTGCCGCCCGTTCCGTTGCCACCACTGGTGTTGATCGTGATTTCCTCGACATTATCGAGTTCAGCGATCACCGAGGCAGTGTTGGTGCCGTTGCGGGTAATGACGATTTCGGTTCCGGATTTGAGACCGGTGATGCCCGCAAGCGCCGCTTCAACCGCAGTATAGACACGGTAGGTTTCAGCTGTGTTGTTGCCGTTGATCACGAAGCGATCAACTGTACCTTCACCACCATCAATAATGTCATGGCCGTCCGATGGGCCATTGCCATTGCCGCCACTGGCATTCCACACAACGGTGTCATCGCCGGCGCCTGCAAAGACAATGTCATTGCCCTCGCCACCGTCAATCGTTGATCCATCACCATTGCCGACGATAATATTGTCGTCATTGGTGCCGTTCAGGAGCAGGTTAGGCGAGGTGTAAGAGATGTTGAGGTTGTCGATACGTACATCCTCGCCAGCACCGGCTATTGCGTTGATACGAAGCGTAGCGCCGAGTTTGCCGTTCCGCCAGTCAAGTTGACTGTCGTGGTTTGCACCAGTGCTGCTTGAGCCGGTGCCAATGGTTGAAAGGACGGTTTCAAAAATCCCATCGCCATTCGGCGTCGAACTGTACGGCAACGGTTTCACCAGCATCCAGTCCGTTCTGGTCAACTGTGAACGTCATGGCCGCGCAGGCCACACCGGCAAGATTGACTGCCCGTGTGATCGTCGCACCATCGCCGTTCAGGAAGCGGAGCTCGTTGTTGCCGTTATCGATCGTGATCTGACCGTTGTTCGCAGCATTGGCTCCATCCGTCGATCTTCCACCCAAGACGTGGCCCAGTTGACAGAACCGTCGGTATTGTTGAACGCGGTGGTGTTGAAGTTGTCAGCGTAGTTGTTTGTCACTGTTGTGGCGACAGTATCCACACTCACATTCGCAGTATCGGTGGCGATGCCTCCGATGCCCGTTGCCGTGTAGGTGAAGGAACCGTCGGCACCACCGGTATCGGTTATAGTGACCGAGCCCGCATTGGTGACAAGCGATGCTGTCAGGCTGTTGATGTTGCTCAAAGCCGTGACATCAAGGGTACTGTCAGGGTCCGTGTCATTGTTCAACAAGGCCCATTCCGGCACTATGAATGCCGTGTTTTGTGCGACATTGGTGATGACCGATTCACCATTCGGCGTTTGGTGCGTCATCGACCGGTGTCGACTTCACTGTCGCGGTGGCGATGGTGCTTTCCAACTCGCCGTCGTTGACCGTCACATTGATGGTGCGCGCTGTGTTGCCTGGATTGTCGCCACTGTTGGAGAACCGGACAGCCTGAATAGCTGTCTGGAACGCGGCAAACGTGGCAGGGCCTGACGAGATACATGGTGATCTCGCCTGCAACCGCCGGGCCGAAGCTTGATGCAATGCCTACTGGCAAGGCACCAGCAATGGCCAGCACGTCGCCAATTTGCGCATTGGTCAATTTGACCGTTGCACCCATGAGGAGCGCACTGTCACTATCAGTCACAACCGGGCTCTGGGCGATGGCAACTGCGGCTCCATTTTCAGTGTAGGAGGTGGCGTAGTTGTTGCCGGGCGCGCCGGGGACGATAGCAGACGTAGTTGTGATCGTATTGATCGTGAGATTGTCGATCGTGACCGCGTCAGTGCCACTATTGTTGTTGGTGCCACTTAAGACGAAGCGCACTGCGGCGTTCGCCGTGAAGGTTCCAATCAGAGCAACGTTGTTGATGTTTCCGTTGTTTGAGTTGTTGTTGATGGTTTGGATGTCTTGGATGTGACCGGCGCTGAAGGTTCCATCATCACTGAACTGAACCGTAATGATTTCGCCATGCGTCAAAGCTGTTCTCGTTATAAGAGTAGCTGATCGAAGCACCTGTCACACCGGCAAGATTGACAGATCTCTGGATTGTGGCGCCGTCACCGTTATCGCCAAACCGCAACACGTTGTTATTGCCATTGTCGATGGTAATCTGGCCCGCGGTGGCACTGTTAACGTTGCCGTTGTCACCGTTTTCAGCCCATGGGGTTGCTGCCCATGGCGTCGTACCATTTGAACCGTTCAGAACAGCTGTTGTGAACTCGTCGCGGAATTGACCATTCATCGTCGGTCGTGACAGTCTGTGGACCCGTCAAATCCAGCGTGGGTGCAAATGAAGCAATTTCACCCGTCACGTCATTCAACAGGATTGTGAACTGACGCACAGCAACCAGCGTGCCACCAGGAGCATCGTAAGTGTTGACGACCACTTGATACTGGTTGTCGACAAACTGATACGACTGGTTGGCCGGCGTGTGTACTGGTGCTTCATAGTTCAGTGTGGTTGGCCCACCATTGGCAACAACGATTTGATAAAGTGGTGTGCCCTGGAAGTCGAATTCACCGGGGATTGGGATAATGGTGAAGCGACCGCCTGCAGTTGTTGGCCGGATCGATCTCGTGATGAAATGTAGTCGAGATCAATGTCAGCCGGAGGTGCACCGTTGATGGATTCCGAGTCATAGTCGATGCTGAACGGAATGCGCGTGGCCACAACTGAGCCATTTGCAATGTTTTGAGCGTTAGACAGTGTGCCATTGTAGGTAGGGCTGTTTTCCCGCACACTATAAGCAGCAGTGGGGTTATCTGTACCAGCCGAGATAACGCGCTCGGTATTACCCAAGGCATCGGTGAACGTGGCGACCGCGCGCAACACGTGGCCAGGATCAACCGAGCGAACGGTGTAGGGGTTTGCGTCCGTCGTAATGGTGGACCAGCCCGAGTCATGACCGAATTCGGTAGTTTGCCATTCGTAAGTTACACCAGTTATTGCGACGTCGCCGTCGACGACGTTGATGACACCATCGCCATTTAAGTCGTTGTCGCGATCATAAAGTACCGATGTAACAGATAGCTGTTGTCCAACATAAGGCGTCACTTTGCCTTCAAATGGTGTTGGGTCGGCAATTGTCACTGTTCCCGTTGCAACGTTGTTTGCACCGGAAATTGTCAAGAGCTCGTCCGCAAACTGCAACTGCTCGATGTTCTTGATCAAGTCCATATCGTCCGTCAAAGCACCGCGGCTGGTGCCCGTCACTTGCGTGGCGACACCGTCGATGACTTTCCAGACGGTAGCACCGACAGCACCTGTGTCACGGTCACGGACTGAGATGAAGCCGTCTCCGTTCAAGTCTTGGGCAAAGCCGCTTAAGTGATCGAGCTTGCAGCTGCCACAGTTGTGTTGGTGATGCCTTCGATGTCATATTCAGCGCGGAGACCTTGGAACAGTGCTGTGTCGTTGTCAGTTTCACCATCAGCGACCGTTCCGTCGCGAATTTCGCGGACCATGCTCATGTCGCTGGTTGCTGATCGTGCGATCAAGCAACAGGGATTGCAACGAGCGCACCACCGAAAGCGGGGCTGGTGAAGTCAGGTAACCCAGTTAGGGCGTCAACATTGTACACTTTGCCAGCATATTCACCCATGAACACCGTGTCCGTGCTCATGGATTCAGCCGAGTAAGTGCCTGCATTTGGACCATCATCGATGACGATCTTGATGCGCACATTGAGATAGGCGTCACCGTCGATCAAGGTCATAGCCGCCACGCCCACGCAGCAAGTCATTGCCGTCTCCGCCCATCAGGATGTTGCCATCGCGGAAAGTGGAAACAGGGGTTGAACCAGGAACGCCAGTTGTGCCAGCGAACAGGGTTTCGCGTGCGCCTGTACTGGTCACAATTCCATCAGTGACAACAACTGGACCGCCCATCCACTCCTGCAACCCGTTGATCCGATCGATACCTTCCTGCGTCAACAAATGATCAGCGAATAGTTCTGTCGGAACCGAGTCTGGTGCTGATGAACCGCCGCCCTTGTGGCCACGATCATCGCCTTGCAGCACGTCGTCGTATTTCCAACCTGAGAGCGCTTCGGTTTGGTCGAAGCGATCTTTCAGAATGTCGTTTGCAACGTTTGTGAAGATCGGGATTGCCATATCAAAGCGAACACCTTGCGTGCTGAAATCGCTCTTGCCGATAGCCCAGTCGAAGCCGAACATACCTTCGTAACGGAACACGCTTGGACCAGAGCCCATGATGTCATCGCCCGATTCAGCATCATAGTCGCCTTCGTCGCCTTGATTGAACATAATATCATGGCCGATCACTGTGGAGTTGAAGAACAATTCGGAGTTATCACCAGCGATGGTGTCAAAACCAGCCGCCACCTTCAATCCAGTCGTTGCCTTCGTTACCCAGCAGGAAGTCTTTGCCATCACCACCAAGAATAAAGTCATTACCTTCACCACCAAAAGCTTCCGCAGCGTCTTGACCCAGCATGATGTAGTCTTTGCCTTCGTCGCCGAACAGCAAGTCGGCACCACGTGCTCTGGTAATCACGTCATTGCCCTGTTGCCGCGCAATACGTCATCGCCAAACGGATCCTCGATGATGTCATCGCCTTCGCCGCCAAACACATCGTCGGATTCGGTCCGCGTGGCAGACCTGAGATACATGGTGATCTGTCCAGCAACTGCCGGGCCGAAGCTCGCTAGTAATGCCTGCTGGCAGAGCACCACGCGATTGCGAGCACGTCACCAGCCTGCGCATTGGTCAATTTGACCCTTGCACCCATCATCTGCGTGCTGTCAAGATCCCCCATAATCGGGGTCTGACGGCGATGGCAACACCAGCACCATTTTCCGTGTAGGAAGTGGCGTAGTCGTTGCCGGGCGCAGCCAGGGACGATGGTCGTTGTGGTTGTAACCGTTGCGATGTTGACGTTGTCGATTGCGACGAAGTCATCCACTATTGTGTTGGTACCGTTCACGACAAAGCGAACTGCTGCGTTTGCCGTAAATGTTCCAGTCAGCGCAACAGTTGTTGATGTTGCCGTGTGCTTGGAGGCACCATTGATGGTTTGGATGACTGGATGTGGCCAGCACCGAATGTCCCATCATCACTGAACTCGAACCGTGACCGTTTCGCCTGCATCGAAGCCATTCTCGTTGTAAGAATAGCGTCAAAGTCGCAGATGTTACACCCGCAAGGTTTACAGTACGTTGGATCGTCGCAGTGACCATTACCAGTGTCATTGTCGTTGTCGCCCAACGAAGTGAATTGTTGTTGCCAAGGTCGATTGTGATCTGCCCGGCAGTTGCGCTGTTAATGCCATCGTTGTCGCCTATTTCAATCCATGAACTGCGACCAAGCGGAGGTACCGTTGGTGCCGTTCTGGACTGCATGTTGTGAAATCGTCACGATACTGCCCGTTCGTTGTCGTCGTAACCGTAGTGGCCCAGTCAAATCCAGCGTCGGTGCAATCGAAGCGATTTCGCCCGTCACATCGTTCAGCAGAATTGTGAACTGACGCACAGCAACCAGCGTGCCACCAGGAGCATCGTAAGTGTTGACGACCACTTGATATTGGTTGTCGACAAACTGATACGACTGGTTGGCCGGCGTGTGTACTGGTGCTTCATAATTCAGTGTGGTTGGCCCACCATTGGCAACAACGATTTGATAAAGTGGCGTGCCCTGGAAGTCGAATTCACCAGGGATAGGGATAATGGTGAAGCGACCGCCTGAGTTGTTGGCCGGATCGATCTCGTGATGCAATGTAGCGAGATCAATGTCAGCCGGAGGTGCACCGTTGATGGATTCCGAGTCATAGTCGATGCTGAACGGAATGCGCGTGGCCACAACTGAGCCATTTGCAATGTTTTGAGCGTTAGACAGTGCGCCATTGTAGGTAGGGCTGTTTTCCCGCACACTATAAGCAGCAGTGGGGTTATCTGTACCAGCCGAGATAACGCGTTCGGTATTGCCCAAGGCATCCGTGAATGTGGCGACGGCGCGCAACACGTGGCCAGGATCAACCGAGCGAACCGTGTATGGGTTTGCGTCCGTCGTAATGGTGGACCAGCCCGAGTCATGACCGAATTCGGTAGTTTGCCATTCGTAAGTTACACCAGTTATTGCGACGTCGCCGTCGACGACGTTGATGACACCATCGCCATTTAAGTCGTTGTCGCGATCATAAAGTACCGATGTAACAGATAGCTGTTGTCCAACATAAGGCGTCACTTTGCCTTCAAATGGTGTTGGGTCGGCAATTGTCACTGTTCCCGTTGCAACGTTGTTTGCACCGGAAATTGTCAAGAGCTCGTCCGCAAACTGCAACTGCTCGATGTTCTTGATCAAGTCCATATCGTCCGTCAAAGCACCGCGGCTGGTGCCCGTCACTTGCGTGGCGACACCGTCGATGACTTTCCAGACGGTAGCACCGACAGCACCTGTGTCACGGTCACGGACTGAGATGAAGCCGTCTCCGTTCAAGTCTTGGGCAAAGCCGCTGTAAGTGATCGAGCTTGCACCTGCCACAGTTGTGTTGGTGATGCCTTCGATGTCATATTCAGCGCGGAGGCCTTGGAACAGTGCTGTGTCGTTGTCAGTTTCACCATCAGCGACCGTTCCGTCGCGAATTTCGCGGACCATGCTCATGTCGCTGTTGCTGATCGTGCGATCAAGCAACAGGGATTGCAACGAGCGACCACCGAAAGCGGGGCTGGTGAAGTCAGGCAACCCAGTTAGGGCGTCAACATTGTACACCATGCCGGCATGTTCACCCATGAACGCCGTGTCGGTGCTCAAGGACTCAGCCGAGTAAGTGCCTGCATTTGGACCATCAGCGATGACGATCTTGATGCGCACGTTGAGATAGGCGTCACCGTCGAGAAGGTCATAGCCGCCGCGCCCACGCAGCAGGTCGTTGCCGTCACCACCCATCAGGATGTTGCCATCACGGAAGGTGGAGACAGGGGTTGAACCAGGAATGCCAGTTGTGCCAGCGAACAGGGTTTCGCGTGCGCCTGTACTGGTGACAATACCATCAGTGACGACAACTGGACCGCCCATCCACTCCTGGAACCCATTGATCCGGTCAATGCCTTCCTGCGTCAGCAAATGGTCAGCGAAGAGTTCTACCGGAACCGAGTCTGGTGCTGATGAACCGCCACCCTTGTGGCCACGATCATCGCCTTCGAGCACGTCACCGTAGGCCCAGCCTGAGAGCGCCTCGGTTTGGTCGAAGCGATCTTTCAGAACGTCGTTTGCAGCGTTTGTGAAGATCGGGATTGCCATATCAAAGCGAACGCCTTGCGTGCTGAAATCGCCTTTGCCGATAGCCCAGTCGAAGCCGAACATGCCTTCATAGCGGAACACGCTTGGACCGGAACCCATGATGTCGTCGCCCGATTCAGCGTCATAGTCGCCTTCGTCGCCTTGATTGAACATAATATCATGGCCGATGACTGTGGAATTGAAGAACAATTCAGAGTTATCGCCGGCAATGGTGTCGAAACCGCCGCCGCCTTCAATCCAGTCATTGCCTTCGTTACCCAGCAGGAAGTCCTTGCCATTGCCGCCAAGAATAAAGTCATCACCTTCACCGCCGAACGCTTCAGATGCGTCCTGACCCATAATGATGACGTCTTTGCCTTGGTCGCCGAAGAGCAAATCGGCACCACGTGCGCTGGTAATAATGTCGTCGCCCTGGTTGCCGCGCAGCACGTCGTCGCCGAACGGATCTTCGATGATGTCATTGCCTTCACCGCCGAACACATCGTCGGATTCGGTGCCGGCGTTCAGGTAATCATTGCCGCCGTCACCCCACAGCGTATCGATGCCCTTGTCGGTGAAGATGCGATCATCGCCTTCAGTACCGCCAACAACGACGTGCTCTCCTCCGAGGTAGTGGAATTCGCCCCCAACGTCATGGTTGCCATCAGCAATAGTGCTGTTGGTGTAATCTCGCACAACTTTTGGTCCAAGAATGGCTTCGTTTATCGGGTTGGAGCCGTCCCATTCCGGATCAAGTCCGGCAGCAGCTCCGTTGTAATCTTCCTGCGCAATGCCACGATCAAGTTCGAATATGTGATCAGGTGTCACAAACAGCTGACCATTGAGATGGGTGGCATACTTGTCACCCAGCATCGTGTTGCGCATCACCATGTCGGCGAATGAGTTTGGTTCCAGATTGTTGAGGATGTTCAGACCTTGCGTACGGGTGAGGTAATACAACCGGTCACCGTTCTGCAGGTTCTCCATCTGATATTCAAAGATGAAGTTGAAGGTCGAACCCAGCATGCCGCCGAATTCATTTTTTGCTTCAGCAAGTCCCCCGATCCAGAGATCGACATTGTTGAGACCGCCCAAGGCACCGCCGGCATATGCCCCGGTCGCAGTCAGGAAGGCGCTGCGGTCAGCAGGAGCAACTTCTCCTGCATCTGTCTTATCGCCGTCATTGTTAAAGTCCTGGCTGCCCAGCACCAGAAGTGTAGCGGCATCGCGCTTGGCTTCCAGCGTCACAGCGCCAGTGATGGAGATATGTGTTCCATAGGCGGCGACGAAGTTGATTACCGACATCGGGTTCTTGATGGCCTGGGCAAATTCTGCCCAGCTTGCATAGGGCTTGAGGTCGACAATGCCGAAGTCATTATAGAGCTGCTTGCGCGTTTCATTGAGCGATGGGACACCGGCGTCACGGCCGCGTGCAATGTTGAGTGCGGGAAGGTCAAGCGGCAGGCCCAGCAAGTTGCTCTGCAGGGCAGGTACCACAAATTCGTCGATTTCATTGCCGAGTGTGCGAGACAAACCGCGCACCAGATCAGCGTTGATCTGCTCAACTGATGCACCGCCTGCCAAATACATCTGTGGATTGAGGAAAGCATCAATCAATGTTGATTGCTCCGGATCGCCAGCGCCAACAGCTGTCAGATCGTTTTCAAGACGATCAACAGTGTCGGTCAACATCGAGTGGCCAAAGCGATATATAGTATGGGCAAATTCTGCGAGAATGCTTGCATCAACTTCTACACTGCTGTTGAAGATGAAGGGATCAACCATTGGCTGAACGCGGCGTGCAAATTCTTCAAACACCATGTGCTGATACTGCATTTCCGTAGAGAAACGCGCGGCCTGGAACAGACGCTCGCCATCCCAGACGAGAGTGCTGAGGTCTGCTGGAACCACTGATACGTCTGTCACTAGCCATTCATTAAGGAAGGCAAGTCCAGCCGGAGTTGTTGCGTTGGCCAGCAAAGTCGCCTTGTTCACTTCAACCAGACGGTTGTGCTCAGAGTGGAAAATCGAGTGTACTGCTGTGAGCGCAATGTTTTCATTGCCGCGACCGTCACCCGTGATGAAGTGCGAGTTCAGCATTTCATCGTCGTAAGTCGCTCCGTTGAGTGACCCGTTGGTGTTCTTGTCTGCTGCAAAGAAATCAGCCGTGGTGATGCTGCCGTCGCCGTTGACATCGGTCAAGGTGTCGATGCCTTCGTCGTAAACTCCATTGTGGTTCGCATCAATGTCTGCGTCGGCCGTCTGCAATACTTCTCCAACGTCCTGCATGCCATTGTGATTGGTATCAATAAAGCCAGTGGATGCATGATGTGCGATGTCGTTGAGGAAGGCATGGCCAGTGCGAAGGGCACCCACCGCTGTAAGGTCAATGCCAGCTGCTGTGCCTTCGACCACGATGTCGTCAGCCGTGTTAGGTTTACCATCAAGACCAACGCCAACAATGACCTGTGCGTAGCCATTGTCACCCGGAATGAATTTGCCGTAATGGTCGGTGCGCAGCCAAGGCACGTTGCCGACGTCAAAGTCAGTCAACTTAATGCCAAGCATGGACAAGGCCTGGGCCTTTACTTCGCCCCAGTTGGCAACGGCACCATTTGCTGAACCGCCAGCTGCTGTACCGTCCAGCAATTTGCCAGTGCTTACCGCTCCGCTTGCCGTCATGACATATTCGCGCAGGAACACCTGGTGCGAGGCATGTGAGGTGTAGGTCTGGTTTTGATCGACGAACGACGTCGTGGTGTTCTGGCCTGAGGTGTTGCCGGTTTCGCCGGCATCAGTAGTGTCGCCATCACCATTGAGATCGACGGCTGTGGTAACACGTGTGAGTGCCATGAAACGCAGGTGTACTGGAAGGTCGTCAGCATTGCCAAATACGCCGTCAGCACCTGCAATCAGCGGATCGTCAGCAGCAAGCGGAATATAGACCGTGCCATTGCCGCCTTTGGTGACAAGGTCCAGGCCGTGATCGAAGAACTGGCCGAAGAAGGTCATCCAGGCGTTGAAGCCAGGCGACAGGCCGATGTCCGGCGAGAGGTTGGGAATAACGAGACCGCCATCGGTGCCAACTTCCAGTGTGCCGACCGTGTTAAGAACGGCAAGTGCAGTAGCGGCTGCGGCTGCGGCTGCATCTGCCGTGTTGCTAGCGGTTTCAGCATTATTCTCAGCCGCATTCATGGCGTTGAGGAGCGTGGACGAAGCTGTGACGGTTGCAGGCGCAATGGCGGTAATGAAGGAAGTGAAGTTCGTCCATTCAGGCCCCACAAGGGCTGAAGCGCCAATTGGATCTTCAACATCGGTTGCAATCTGAATTGCTCCAGCCAAGAAGGTGTTGGCCTGCAACAGGAAGGTACTGATCGCATTTTGATCTGGGACTAGTGTGCCAACAGCGGTCGTGAGAGCTGTCAATGCTGCTTGTGCAGCACCGACTGCAGCTTGTGCGTCGGCGACAGCTGCGTCAGCGAGGTCAATTTCTGTTTGAGTGATAGCGCTTTCTGTGTTGAAGATTGTCGTCAACTTTGCGATGGCATCATTGATCTTGCCCTGCGCAAAAAACGCTGATGTTTCGGCAATCTCATAAGCGGACTCTGTCGCCTGCGCAGCGGCGGCAAGTGCACCTGTAGATGCGACAAGCGCCTCGGCTTGGATGATCTGGGCAGGTGTTGGAGCACCGGTGCCGAAAATCGCACGCGCGGCTGCAATTGCTGCTGGATTGTTGACAGTTTGATCAACGATAAGATTTGAAATTGTGCGTGGATCGGAATCGACCACATTGCCAGGATTGCCGTAGTTTGTGTTGGTGATGCCTTGGAATGCTGCCTCATCGAGTTCATTCAAGAACACCGGATCGAGCAAGCGTGGGAAAACCATGTCTGCTGCGCCTAGATTTTCTTCACCGGGGACGAGGCTGTTGTAGCTTCCGTCGACCGTACGTAGACCTGCCGGTAATTGACGGGCATTGACGTCTGTCACACCATAGGCATCCATAATTGCTTGAAGAATAGTCTTCGGCGCGTCGCTATAAGCCGCTGAACTTGCCTCAGCGATCTTGATTTGCTTGAGGATGTATTGGAGGTCGTTTACGTTGACGTTGAAACTGGTGGTCATGGCCGTTGCTCCTGAAAATACGCAAAAGTTGTTATGTCCGGCGAAACTGAGTGTCGCTGGCTGGTTGAATGGATGAATTGAAAACCCGCAGCTCAACCGACATTCGGTTGAAGCCTTGTTCGCCGGCGGGGTTAGCAAATAAAAAGCCAACCGCACCACGCGTGAAAGTGCGAGTTAAACAAATTTTTAAGACGATCAATCGCTAGAGCTCACAGCATTCCGCATATGCGAAACAACCAAACTCCGCGCCTATTTCGTCAGATCAAGTGATGAATGTTCGATGCCGACTTCGCTGGTCATCCGCGCCACAATTCAGGCGTTGTTGCCACCAAAGAAAACTTTGTCTTATCGCAAAGCTAAAATGCCGTCCCTGTACCATGCTGCCGTACTCCTGTACTCAATCGACGAGCTGCCCCCCGTTCGACTCGTACCGACACATTTTACTGGTGGAGAATATTGCCTTTATCTCATCCAGCAGAAAGGTCGAATGTTTCCGCATCCTCATACAACGATATAAATCATAAACGAGAAAGTGCCAAAAGACTCGGTTTAAAGATTATTTTAGGCAAATAATCAGGACTTTGGTCACGTTTGTTAACTTGATTTAAGTGGAATTATGGTTAATTTGTACGTTGGGGGTCAAAACAATGGATTTTGACAATGACGGCAACAACACTGAAATCTCATTTTGACTATGGTCGTTTCTTCAATGGACAAACTTGCAAAATTCCGCAATGTGGAGCTGAGGTCGGGTTGGTGACCGCTGATCTTTGTGTCTTCCAATTAACAGCAAATAGATTTTGTGAAGTTTTAATGCCTTTCTCAGCAGAACATGAGTAACTTGATGCGCCGGACAATTCGCATCGGTATTATAGATGACCATCCATTGCTACTAGATGGAGTGCTCAGTACCCTGCGGGAGCAGCCCGACTTTGATGTGGTTGGAATTGGCCAATCCAAAGACGAGGCCGTGGCATTGGCACTGTCTCAAAATCCGGAAATCATACTCCTCGATATTGGGATCTTAGGTGGGGGAATAGAAGCAGCCCTCCAGATTTCAAAATCTGTAGCATCAACGAAGATAATCATATTTACGGCATCAGATAGGCCGGATCATGTGAATGCCGCTCTTGCAGCAGGCGTGAGCGGATACGTTCTGAAAGGCATAAGCGGCGGCGAACTGTGTGAAAAAATTAGATCCGTTTGTGATGGCAAGCGCTACATCACGCCCGAACTTGCGATGTCAATTGTATTACTGCACAACCCAGAAATTATTCCACCTGACATAGCAGAAAATGTCGGCCCGACAATATCAAAGAAAACATTTTCCCGTCGTGAACTGGACGTCATACGACTATTGGCGACTGGAAATAGCAACAGGTCCATCGCACAACAGCTTTCCCTGAGCGAAAAAACTGTAAAAAATCACATGTCGCGCATTCTGGGTAAACTTCAAGTGCACAGCAGACTTTCGGCAGCACTTATACTTTCAAAATGGGAGAAATCGGAAATTCAATAAGCACTGCTGCTAGTTTTACTATGTCGTCGTTCGCAAAGTGAATTGAATTGAACATCTGCTAACAAGTTCAAATGGCGTCTTTTTGAAGTAGATCAAAAGCAAATTTTGTGTAGTTTTTTGTTTTGAGTCTGGCTTTTTTGGGTGCGCAAGGGCGTTATCGAATGCCTTTTGGTCCATTTTTTTTGATTGCTCAGATTGGATATTCCTTAGCATTCTCGCATGTCCAGGCTTGGGTTTGGCCCTAAGAAATTTGATCATGACTGTCTGTTTTGCTAACTTCGCATGAGATGCGCGAACTCTCGTGTGCAGGCTAATTTGTGCATTTCTCAGAAATCCTCAGCACACAGATCATTGAGGGGAGGGAAAGCAGGATGAAAGCAATGTGTACAGGTTGGGTCTAAGTACATGATATTGTTTGTGCGAGGTGTCCACATTTTGCGAGGGCGACTGCGAGTGTGACGTCAACACGCCAGCAAGATGTTGATATATCTCGCATCGCATGACACCACCCTTGCAAGTCAAAAATTACTCCACACATCAGCAGTCGGGACGCGATGTTGGGAGAATGTTGTCATGTCAGATGAGTTTGATTTCGAACCGCGCCTTGGAAAGATTGGTCATCGCAAATCTGTAAAGCCCAAGCCCTTTGTCCGACAGGTGCTGGATGTCGCCTATAAGAGCGGTTTCAAGACAAGGCGGACGTCGTCGTTCACGGGACAACGAATTGGACGAGGTGCAGCTTGGGGATCATTGGCCTCGGCAGGTCTCATGCGGACGGGTGGACGTCGGGCCGTCGTCAAGGTTCGGATTGCCAAGCTGCGGTCTGGCAACATGGCGGCACCTCGCGCGCATCTTCGCTACATCCAACGCGACGGCGTTGACCGGAACGGTGAGCCGGGAAAAATCTACGGACCAGAGCTGGATGACGTTGATGGCGGTGCATTTACCGACTCGTGCGAAGGCGACAGGCACCAGTTCCGCATTATCGTGTCACCAGATGACGGAGAGCAGTTGGCCGAGTTGAAGCCCTTCGTCCGTGACCTGATGCAGCAGATGGAAAGCGACCTGGAGACCAAGCTCAATTGGGTCGCGGTTGATCACTACAACACAGGCCATCCCCACACCCACATTGTCATTCGTGGCAAGGCTGTAGATGGCAAGGACCTGATCATGGCCCGGGACTATGTGACCCACGGCATCAGGCAGCGGGCGGGTCAGCTTCTGACCATGGAACTGGGGCCGGAGATCGAATTTGACAAGCAGCTGAAACTGGCACGGGAGGTCAACGCCGAGCGCTTCACGAACCTTGACAGGTCAATCCTCAAACATGTGGACCAAAGCATGCTGGTCATCAGTGCCATGCCGCCAGTTGAGCCACTTGTGCACACCTCCCACATGAGGCGGCTCAAGCACCTCAGTGATCTTGGATTGGCAAATGAACTTCAAACTGGCGTCTGGGCGATTGATCCAGACATCGAACGCAAGCTCAGGAGTCTGGGCAAACACAACGACATCATCGCCACCATGCATAGGGCAATGCGGGAGGCAAAGATTGACCGCCCCGGTGTCAGCTTCGCAGTCTTTGATAGTGAATTTGCTACAAAGCCTGTCATTGGCCGTGTTGCTGCAATAGGTCTCACCGATGAGATCAATGACCGTCAACCCGGGAGTAGATTGTTCAATCGTCCCATCTACAGTGCGGAGGCCCGCTGGCAGCTGTGCCGCGTTGGCTGCCGTTACCCCATAGGCGTCCATAATAGCCTGCAGAATCGACTTAGGCGTGGCGCTATAAGCCGCTGAACTTGCCTCAGCGATCTTGATTTGCTTGAGGATGTATTGGAGGTCGTTTACGTTGACGTTGAAACTGGTGGTCATGGCCGTTGCTCCTGAAAATACGCAAAAGTTGTTATGTCCGGCGAAACTGAGTGTCGCTGGCTGGTTGAATGGATGAATTGAAAACCCGCAGCTCAACCGACATTCGGTTGAAGCCTTGTTCGCCGGCGGGGTTAGCAAATAAAAAGCCAACCGCACCACGCGTGAAAGTGCGAGTTAAACAAATTTTTAAGACGATCAATCGCTAGAGCTCACAGCATTCCGCATATGCGAAACAACCAAACTCCGCGCCTATTTCGTCAGATCAAGTGATGAATGTTCGATGCCGACTTCGCTGGTCATCCGCGCCACAATTCAGGCGTTGTTGCCACCAAAGAAAACTTTGTCTTATCGCAAAGCTAAAATGCCGTCCCTGTACCATGCTGCCGTACTCCTGTACTCAATCGACGAGCTGCCCCCCGTTCAACTCGTACCGACACATTTTACTGGTGGAGAATATTGCCTTTATCTCATCCAGCAGAAAGGTCGAATGTTTCCGCATCCTCATACAACGATATAAATCATAAACGAGAAAGTGCCAAAAGACTCGGTTTAAAGATTATTTTAGGCAAATAATCAGGACTTTGGTCACGTTTGTTAACTTGATTTAAGTGGAATTATGGTTAATTTGTACGTTGGGGGTCAAAACAATGGATTTTGACAATGACGGCAACAACACTGAAATCTCATTTTGACTATGGTCGTTTCTTCAATGGACAAACTTGCAAAATTCCGCAATGTGGAGCTGAGCTCGGGTTGGTGACCGCTGATCTTTGTGTCTTCCAATTAACAGCAAATAGATTTTGTGAAGTTTTAATGCCTTTCTCAGCAGAACATGAGTAACTTGATGCGCCGGACAATTCGCATCGGTATTATAGATGACCATCCATTGCTACTAGATGGAGTGCTCAGTACCCTGCGGGAGCAGCCCGACTTTGATGTGGTTGGAATTGGCCAATCCAAAGACGAGGCCGTGGCATTGGCACTGTCTCAAAATCCGGAAATCATACTCCTCGATATTGGGATCTTAGGTGGGGGAATAGAAGCAGCCCTCCAGATTTCAAAATCTGTAGCATCAACGAAGATAATCATATTTACGGCATCAGATAGGCCGGATCATGTGAATGCCGCTCTTGCAGCAGGCGTGAGCGGATACGTTCTGAAAGGCATAAGCGGCGGCGAACTGTGTGAAAAAATTAGATCCGTTTGTGATGGCAAGCGCTACATCACGCCCGAACTTGCGATGTCAATTGTATTACTGCACAACCCAGAAATTATTCCACCTGACATAGCAGAAAATGTCGGCCCGACAATATCAAAGAAAACATTTTCCCGTCGTGAACTGGACGTCATACGACTATTGGCGACTGGAAATAGCAACAGGTCCATCGCACAACAGCTTTCCCTGAGCGAAAAAACTGTAAAAAATCACATGTCGCGCATTCTGGGTAAACTTCAAGTGCACAGCAGACTTTCGGCAGCACTTATACTTTCAAAATGGGAGAAATCGGAAATTCAATAAGCACTGCTGCTAGTTTTACTATGTCGTCGTTCGCAAAGTGAATTGAATTGAACATCTGCTAACAAGTTCAAATGGCGTCTTTTTGAAGTAGATCAAAAGCAAATTTTGTGTAGTTTTTTGTTTTGAGTCTGGCTTTTTTGGGTGCGCAAGGGCGTTATCGAATGCCTTTTGGACCATTTTTTTTGATTGCTCAGATTGGATATTCCTTAGCATTCTCGCATGTCCAGGCTTGGGTTTGGCCCTAAGAAATTTGATCATGACTGTCTGTTTTGCTAACTTCGCATGAGATGCGCGAACTCTCGTGTGCAGGCTAATTTGTGCATTTCTCAGAAATCCTCAGCACACAGATCATTGAGGGGAGGGAAAGCAGGATGAAAGCAATGTGTACAGGTTGGGTCTAAGTACATGATTTTGTTTGTGCGAGGTGTCCACATTTTTTGGAGGCGACTGAGAGGTTGACGTCAGGCTGTCAGCAACGCGTTGATATAACTCGTTACGCATGACGCCATCCTTGCAAGCCAAAAATTACTCCACACATGAGCAGTCGGGACGCGATGTTTGGAGAATGTTGTCATGTCAGATGAGTTTGATTTCGAACCGCGCCTTGGGAAGATCGGTCATCGCAAATCTGCCAAGCCCAAGCCCTTTGTCCGTCAAGTGCTGGATGTTGCTTACAAGAGCGGGTTCAAGACAAGGCGGAAGTCGTCGTTTACAGGACAACGAATTGGACGGGGTGCGGCGTGGGGTACGCTGGCCTCAGCAGGCCTCATGCGGACAGGTGGTCGAAGGGCGGTGGTTAAGGTTCGGATTGCCAAGCTGCGGTCCGGCAACATGGCAGCACCCCGCGCGCATCTACGCTATATCCAACGCGACGGCGTTGACCAGAATGGTGACCCCGGCAAACTCTATGGACCAGAGCTGGATGACGTCGATGGCAGTGCATTCACTGACAGATGCGAAGGCGACAGGCACCAGTTCCGGATCATCGTGTCACCAGATGACGGAGAGCAGCTTGCCGAGTTGAAGCCCTTCGTCCGTGACCTGATGCAGCAGATGGAGAGCGACCTGGAGACCAAGTTGGATTGGGTTGCGGTTGATCACTACAACACCGGCCATCCCCACACCCACATCGTCATCCGTGGCAAGGCCGAGGATGGCAAAGACCTGATCATAGCACGGGACTATGTCACCCATGGCATCAGGCAGCGGGCGGGTCAGCTCCTGACCATGGAACTGGGGCCGGAGATCGAATTCGACAAGCAACTGAAGCTGGCACGGGAGGTCAACGCCGAGCGCTTCACCAATCTTGACAAGTCAATCCTCAAACATCTGGACCAAGGCATTCTTACAATCACTGCCATGCCGCCCGTCGAGCCACTTGTGCACACCTCCCACATGAGGCGGCTCAAGCACCTCAATGATCTTGGATTGGCAAATGAACTGCAAACCGGTGTCTGGGAGATTGATCTCGATATCGAACGCAAGCTTAGGAGTTTGGGCAAACACAACGATATTATCTCCACCATGCACCGGGCCATGCGGGAGGCAAAGATTGACCGCCCCGGCGTCAGCTTCGCCATCTTTGATAGTGAATCTGCAACAAAGCCTGTCATTGGCTGTGTTGCTGCAATAGGTCTCACGGATGAGATCAATGACCGCCACTTCGTTGTTGTTGATGGTATTGATGGCAAAGTTCACTATGCTGATATCGGGCGCATCAGGCCAGAAGCGCTGCCAAGCAGGGGCATGATCGTATCGCTTGAAAGCCCGCCGCAAGACATGGCAACGGAAAGTAAACAGGACAAACAGCGAGCGCGCCTTCGAGTGCTGTCCTACCTCAATCTTGAACGACTCGCAGGGACTGAAGGCCTGACTTGGCTGGATCGGGAATTAGCCAGCAAGTCGTCTGTATTCGTGAGTGACCAAGGCTTTGGAAATGACGTTAAGTCCGCACTGGGTAATCGTCTGCAATGGCTGGCAGAGCTACCCGGAAAAAGTGGAGGGACTTTCTGCCGTTTAGTTCACCTCAGCCATTTGGGCTTCGAATGTGATGGGCGATTTGTAGCCCAGTGCTGAGTGTCTCCGACGAGGGTTATAGAAGCCGTCGATGTAATGGCCAAGTGCCAATGTGGCTTGGGCGCGTGTCTCATAACTTGCTCTCCAGATCAGTTCAGTTTTGATCGTTTTGAAGACGGTCTCGACCATTGCGTTATCGTAGCAGTTGCCTTTGCCACTCATTGATGCGGTGAGGCCGTTACTTTGCAAAAGCTTGCGGTAGTCGTCTGAACAATATTGGCTACCACGATCTGAGTGATGAATAAGTCCTGTCGACGGCTGCCGAATGAGGATGGCCTGGTTCAAAGCTTTGAGGGCCAAGCCCTTCTTCAATCTGTCACTGGTGGCCCAACCGACAATGCGCCGTGAGTAGAGATCAAGCACGATGGCCAGATAGAGCCAGCCCTCAGCCGTCCAGATATAGCTGATGTCAGCGCCCCATTTTTGATCGGGTCCACCACAGGCGAAGTTCTGATCCAGAATGTTGAAGGCAATAGGACAATCATGATGGCTGTCAGTGGTTTTCTTAAACCTGCGCTTCTGATGGGCTTTCAGACCATTCTCACGCATCAGGCGGCCACGCGGTGCAGACCTACAGATAGTCCTTCCTCCCGCAGTTCCGCGTGCATGCGCGGTGCGCCATAGGTTTGATTAGAGGATGCAAACTGTGCCCTGATATTGGCACTCAGCACCACGTCGTAGCACTGGTGCAAACTGGCTTGCGGTCTTTCCAAGCATAATAGCCACTGACGCTCACAGCCATCATGCGGCACATCCTCTCAACTGGCATTTTGGCCTTGTTCGTATCGATGAGCCTGTACCTCATCGACTTGTTTCCTTGACGAAGAAGGCGGTCGCTTTTTTTAGCAAATCCCGCTCCTGCCGCAGAATCTCGTTCTCTTTGCGTAAGCGGGCCAGTTCCTTGGCCATATCCGGATGGGGTGTTGTCACCGGCTCGGCATCCCGCTGTTCGCGTTTCCATCTGTTCAGCGTCTAAAGACCCAAGTCCAATCACCCGCAATCTGCCGGATCGTCCGGCCGCTACTCGCCAACAACCCAACCGCTTCCCGCTTAAACTCCGGCGTAAATTCTCGTCTCTGTTTGCTCTTCATAAAGCCTCCTGTGCATCACGCTATCAGAAGTCACTCTAGCGTGGGATGGTTGAGCCAACGCAAGATGGCGGCTCCCGCCCAACAACCACTGCCATGAAAGCGCTTGCCAACCGTGAATTGGACCAAGCTGCTGACAGGTTTGCTAATGCCTCAGGTCTTCACGCAGCCCGGCTCATGGATGGCGAACGCTTTGAAGGAACCTACCGCCAGCCCATTTCGCTCGCCTCCGGCAAGTTTGCTGTTTTTGAAAACAGCAAGGAGTTCACCCTCGTGCCATGGCGGCCAAGTTTCGAAGACATGCGCGGCAAGGAGGTGATCGGAAAGGTCAATGGTTCTACCATCGCGTGGGAGTTGGCTGATCGCAGTCGGGGCTTGGGCATCTGAGCCACAACACCGACATCACGAACATTGCTCGCGAGGTGGGCGGTCGCTTCCTCCTAGGCCCGCTGCGGCGGGCCGCAACTGCGCAAGCGCTTCAAGCAAGCCAACGCACGACAATGACCTCATACGCGCAGTCCTTCGCGTTGCTACGGCCTAGGGTGCGGCCCACCTCCATCAGCGAGCCTCTCCAGTCGCTCTTGCCGCCCACCCCGCTCGCTGGGTTCAGTTGCGGGAAGGGAGTGGCATGTAGTGTGATGTTCACGATCCACAGGACATCACATTGTTCGCTTGCGGAGAATGGAGTAAATAAAAGTCAAGTTATGAGCCGGAATATCCACAAAAGCACGGAACTCAAACTTCGCTCTGATTTGCGACAAAATTGTCTTCCCGCGTTTTCACTCCTATCCCAATTGCAAAAACGCAGGCTTAGGATGATTTTGCCCTTCGCAAAAACCCACATGCGAGATGACACCATGAAGGACTACTTGTTGGATCAAATATTTCACAACATGGATGAAACGGCGTCTATTCTGCGCATATCACGGCGAACACTTCAAGAATTGATCAAATCAAAACCTTTTTACAGTCTCATGGGTAAAAGACGAAAAGTATTTTCCCTTAAGGACATCGCAAAACTTCACGAGGCCATGTCATGCCACTCAAACTCGTCAAACGTCACGGTCAACGGAACTGGTATATCCGTGGGTCAGTCAGAGGAATTGCTGTTGATAAAAGCACGCTCACTGACAATGAAGCCGCAGCGGATGCCATCCGCATCAAAGAAGAAAATCGTATTCTGAACCGCAGCGTCTTCGGTGAGAAAGCGTCCGTATCTTTTGTTGAAGCTGCTGTGCAATACATAGAACACGGCGGAGAAACACGCTTTCTGGAGCCAATCATTGAATACTTCAAAGGGCGAAAGCTAGCAGATATTTGTCAGGTTGATATTGATGCAGCCGCACGCGCCATTTATCCTTCGGCTGCACCAGCAACAATTAACAGACAAATCCATACGCCAATTAGCGCTATACTCAAACTGGGAGCCAAGCGAAGATGGTGTGACTCCGTTACAGTCGAGCGGCCAACCCAACCGAAAGGGCGAGTCCGGTGGCTGCGGATTGATGAGGCCGAGCGACTGGTGGAGTGCGCCGCTGATCATTTGAAACCGCTGCTGCGATTTTTGTTTGGAACGGGGGCACGTATCTCTGAGGCTTTGGCACTGCAATGGTCTGATGTTGATTTAAAAAAGTGCCATGCAATTTTTCATGATACGAAGAATGGTGAACGACGCGGCGTGCCACTTCCAGCAAGTGTCGTAATCAGTTTGGCAAATTTGAAGCACAGAGTGGGACCTGTTTTCTTGACCAACACAGGCAAACCCTATTTGGCCAAGAGTGACGGCGGTGGTCAAATAAAGAAAGCATTCGCTTCGGCTTGCCGCAAAGCAGCCATCACTGATTTCACACCACATGACTGCCGACATACATTTGCGACCTGGCACTACGCCAAACACCGCAATATTGCAGAACTCATGCAGATATGTGGGTGGAAATCCCCAAATATGGCTTTGCGCTATGCGCACGCCAATGTCGAAAACCTGCTCGATGGCGTGAATGCATTGGGCTGGTAAAAATGGGGAAAACTTGGGGATGAAACTTCACATTTGGACGCATTTAGTTGAAAAATATAGAGGAAAGCCACTGTGACAAATCCCTTGGTAAGGGAGAGGTCGAGAGTCCGATTCTCTCTGGCAGCACCATTTTTCATGCATTTTTCTGAGGGTCGATGCCAGACCGTAATCAGGAAACGCGGACAAAAATCACGCAAATGGATGCTGAATGTTACATCCACCAGAAAATTGTGATCCTTTCGTGCTTCATTGACATAGTGTCTATGTTGAGTGGACTTCACGTTTAGGTCTGGCTGCACGACGGGGCCGTAATACTGGATAAGGTGAGGCGGATGATACGGTGTCGGATTTCGTTGAACGGACGGCGATAATCGGTGCAAGTATTCTCGATCATGAAGACAATATGGCTGACGAGTTAGAGGGAGCATAATTTGCGCTATTCGGGTCTCCGGGTCATTGTTGAAGCATTAAGAGGGCACAAGGGCTGGAAACCAGTTTGGCGTGATCCGGTGCCGCAGGCTGAGTATGACTATATCATCGTTGGCGGTGGCGGGCATGGTTTGGCCACGGCCTATTATTTGGCGCGGGAATTTGGCCAGGCGCGCATTGCGGTTTTGGAAAAAGGCTATCTGGGTGGCGGCAATGTGGGGCGCAATACCACTATTATCCGTTCCAACTATCTGCTCGACGGCAATGAGCCGTTCTATGAATTTTCGCTGAAGCTGTGGGAAGGGCTGGAGCAGGACTTCAACTATAACGCCATGGTCAGCCAGCGCGGCATTATGAATTTGATCCATACTGATGCGCAGCGCGATGCCTTTACGCGTCGCGGCAATGGCATGATCCTGAATGGGGCAGATGCGGAATTGCTGACGCGCGATCAGGTGATGGATATTTATCCGTTCTTGAATTTCGACAATGCCCGCTTCCCAATCAAGGGCGCACTCGCCCAGCGTCGTGGCGGCACGGTGCGCCATGATGCGGTGGCTTGGGGCTATGCCCGTGGTGCTGATTTGCTGGGCGTGGATTTGATTCAGAACTGCGAAGTGACAGGATTCAAAATCGAGAATGGCCGCGTGCTTGGGGTGGAGACATCGCGCGGCTATATTGGTGCCAAGAAGATTGGCGTTGCCGTAGCTGGCTCATCGTCAAAAGTGATGGCGCAGGCTGGCATGCGACTGCCCATTGAAAGCCATGTGCTGCAGGCCTTCGTATCAGAAGGCTTGAAGCCGTCTCATTGATGGCGTGATGACCTTTGGTGCAGGGCACTTCTATGTCAGCCAGTCAGACAAAGGCGGCTTGGTGTTTGGTGGCGACATTGACGGTTACAACTCCTATGCCCAGCGCGGTAATTTGCCAGTGATCGAAGATGTGGCGGAAGGTGGCATGGCCTTGATGCCGATGATCGGGCGAACGCGCCTGTTGCGCACCTGGGGCGGCATCATGGATATGTCGATGGATGGTTCGCCGATCATCGACCGCACGCATATCGACGGGCTCTATTTCAACGGCGGCTGGTGTTACGGCGGCTTCAAGGCCACGCCCGCCAGCGGCTGGTGCTTTGCGCATCTGCTCACCAAAGATGAACCCCACGAAACAGCCACGGCCTATCGTTTTGATCGCTTCCTCAAGGGAAAGATGATCGACGAAAAAGGCATGGGCGCCACGCCCAACTTGCATTGAGAACTGACACATGATCATCAATCATCCCATCCTTGGTCCGCGTGATGCGCAGGAATTTGTCTATCTCGGCGATGCCAATTTGATGGCGCGACCCGACGGCCTTGCCGCTGATGCAATCCCGGCATTCCATGAATATTTGTATCAACGCACCAATCCAGCAGGTGAACACCGCGAGCTTTGGTATCACGAGCAAGGAGACCGCAGCTGGCTGGTGGTGACGCGCAATACTGTCACGCATACGATCACGAAAGTTGAACTCGCCCGTGATGTGGCGCGTAGTTTGGGGCGTTCAAAATGACCCAAAGCAATCGCATCGCTGGTGGCCTGATCGACCGCAGCACAACATTGAATTTCAGTTTTGATGGCAAGGCCTATACAGGCCATGCGGGGGATACGTTGGCGTCGGCGCTGCTGGCCAATGGCGTGCGGCTGATGGGCCGCAGCTTCAAATATCATCGCCCACGTGGACCGCTTTCCGCAGGTTCGGAAGAACCGAACGCGCTGGTGGAATTGCGCACAGGTGCAAGGCAGGAACCGAACACACGTGCCACGGTGGCCGAGTTGTTTGATGGCCTTGAAGCCAACAGCCAAAACCGCTGGCCCTCACTGGCCTTTGATGCGCTGGCCATCAATGACCGATTGTCGAATTTCTTTGCCGCTGGCTTTTACTACAAGACCTTCATGTGGCCGAAGGCGTTCTGGGAGAAAATCTACGAGCCCATCATCCGGCGCGCGGCGGGCTTGGGTTCCATGTCGAAGCTGGAAGACCCGGACCAATATGACAAGGGCTTCATCCATTGCGATGTGCTGATCATCGGTGCTGGCCCTGCGGGTTTGATGGCGGCCCTGACGGCGGGCCGTGCGGGTGCGCGTGTTGTATTGGCGGATGAGGATTTCCGATTTGGCGGACGACTGAATGCCGAGACATTCGAAGTCGGGGGCAAGTCAGGCGCGGACTGGGCGGCGGCTGCGATTGCTGAATTGCAGAGCTTGCCGAATGTGCGGCTGATGCTGCGCACCACGGTCATCGGTGCTTTCGACCATGGCATTTATGGTGCGGTAGAACGCGTGTCTGATCACGTGGCTGTTCCCTTGCCGGGCAAGCCACGGCAGACCTTGTGGCGCATCTATTCGCGCCGCGCCATTCTCGCCGGTGGCGCCACGGAGCGGCCCATCGCATTCGAGAACAATGACCGCCCCGGCATCATGCTGGCCGGGAGCTTACGGGCCTATGCCAATCGCTGGGGCGTGACTGTTGGCGACAAGGTGGCGGTGTTTACCAACAATGCCGATGGCTTGCGCACGGCGCAGGATCTGAAAGCCAAAGGCGTGAACGTTGTCGCGGTGATTGACTCTCGTGAGGGTGATGAAGTCATCGATACGTCCGGTCGTCTCGGCCTCACATCCATCACCGTGAAGCGTGCCGATGGCCGTACGGAAACCATCTCAGCCACTGCATTCGCTGTTTCGGGTGGCTGGAACCCCAACGTTAACATTACCTCGCATCACCGCTCGAAGCCTTCGTGGAACGAGGCCATTGCAGCTTTTGTTCCGGGTGAAGGCGGACCGGCCAATCTTGTGGCGGCAGGTGCGGCCGATGGCGTGTTCTCCACCCATGGTGCATTACAGTCGGGGCAAGCGCGCGCCGTTGAGGCGCTGAACGAATTGGGCATGAAGGCGAAAGCCTTTGCCTTGCCCAAGGCCGAAGATTCAAGCGTGGCCATCAAGCCGCTTTGGTATGTGCATTCAGGCAAGGGCCGCGCTTGGATTGATTTCCAAAATGATGTGACTGTGAAAGACATCAAGCTGGCGCATCAAGAAAACTTCTCATCGGTCGAACATCTGAAGCGTTACACCACGCTGGGCATGGCGACGGACCAGGGCAAGACCGGCAATGTCATTGGCCTTGCCGTCATGGCGGAATTGACGGGGCGCTCGATCCCTGAAACCGGAACGACTGTTTATCGCCCACCTTATACGCCCGTTGCCATGGGCACGCTGGCGGGCCGTTCGCGCGGCAAGGAGTTTAAACCATTCCGCCTCACGCCATCGCACAAATGGGCCACGGAGCAGGGCGCCATCTTCGTCGAAGTTGGCATGTGGTTGCGCACGCAATGGCTGCCGCGCAAAGGCGAAACGCATTGGCGGCAATCGGTGGATCGCGAAGTGCTGGCCACGCGCAAGTCGGTTGGCATTTGCGATGTGACCACGCTGGGCAAGATTGATATTCAGGGCACAGATGCTGGTGCCTTCCTCGACAAGGTTTATGCCAACACCTTCTCAACACTTGCTGTTGGCAAATGCCGCTATGGTTTGATGTTGCGTGAAGATGGCATTGTTTATGATGATGGCACCACGGCGCGCATGGGCGAACATGAATATGTGATGACCACCACCACTGCCAATGCCGTGACGGTGTTCCGCCATCTCGAATTTGTACGCCAGTGCCTTTACCCCGATATGGACGTGCAGCTGATTTCAACGACGGAAGCGTGGGCGCAATATTCCGTGGCCGGGCCCAATGCGCGCAAGTTGCTGCAAAAGATCGTGGACCAGAACATTGATGATGCCGCCTTCCCCTATATGGGCGCTGGCAACATCACGGTATGTGGCGGCCTTCGCGCGCGCCTGTTCCGCATCAGCTTCTCCGGCGAACTGGCCTATGAAATTGCTGTGCCTACACGTTATGGCGATGCCTTGATCCGCAAGCTGGTGGAAGCAGGCGAAGAGTTTGATGCCGTTGTCTATGGCACCGAAACGCTCGGTGTCATGCGCATCGAGAAGGGCCATGTGGCAGGCAATGAATTGAATGGCCAGTCCACCGCACTCAACATGGGCCTTGGCAAGATGGTGTCGAAGAAGAAAGACTCCATCGGCATGGCGCTGTCACAGCGCGAAGGATTGAATGATCCCAATGGTTATCGCCTCGTCGGCGTGAAGCCTGTGAACAAGGCTCAAGCCTTGACGGCGGGCAGCCACTTCCTGGAGATTGGGGCCGCCCCTGTACTGGCCAGTGACGGCGGATGGCTGACCTCGATGGTTTATTCTCCGCATATCGGCTCCCATATAGCACTGGGTTATCTCAAAGCGGGTGACACGAAGATTGGTAAGCGTATGCGCGCCGTCAACTTCCTCAACAAAACGGATGTCGAAGTCGAAATCGTCAGCCCGCATTTCTTTGACCCTGAGGGAGAACGCCTCCGTGGCTAAGCACATGCTCAAACCCTTAACGGCCCTCGGCCATGACGCGGCTGAAGTGATTATCATTGGCAGCTATCGCATCACTGAACGCTTCGATGTGGCGCTGGCGTCGATGGCATCGCGGCGCGGTCGCGAAAAAGATGTGGCGAAAATTGCCAAGGCCGCAAAACTTCCTCTCGCCGCGCCCGCTGAATCCGCCGCTGGTAAAACCTACAGCTCGTTCTGGCTCTCAACCGAGCAATGGATGATCGAGGCAGACTTCGCTGCGCATGAGATGATTGAAGTTGAACTGAAAGCGCTGTTCGGTGATGCCGCATCGATCACCGAGCAAACCGATGCTTGGGTGCGCTTTGACGTGTCGGCGCCCGACGTGTTGCCCCTGTTCGAGCGCCTGTGCAATGTCGACATTGCCAAGGCCGTTGATGGCTTTGCCAGTCGTACGGTGATTGAACATATCGGCTGCTATCTCATTAAGCGTTCAGCCACTGAAGTTACCCTCTATGGACCACGCTCTTCGGCGCAGAGTTTGTTGCATGTAATTGAGGTGGCAGCGCGTTCGCTGTGAATGTCTGATCAGCTATTGAAGGTTGCAGTGTTTCCCTGTAGTGAAAATATATCGTTTTTCTCGACAGGTGCCGATGATGGACAAGCCCAATGAGCCTGTGGATTTGCCGCGTGGCAAACCCGCTTTCGACCAGGATCCGCATCGCGTTCGCGAACTTTCAGAGCGCAATCTAGAGGCCGCCATTGGCCGCGAAGTGCGGAATTTCCGCCGACAACAGGGCATGACGGTTGCAGATTTGTCTGCCGTCACAGGCATTTCAATCGGCATGTTGTCGAAAATTGAAAATGGCAACACGTCGCCTTCGTTGACAACTTTGCAGGTTTTGAGCCACGCTTTTTCAGTGCCCGTCACGAGTTTTTTCAAAAGTTTTGAAGAGCGTCGCGAAGCCGTGCATGTGAAAGCGGGAGATCACATTGAAATTGAACGCCGAGGCACGCGTGCGGGGCACCAGTATAATCTTTTAGGTCATATCGGATCGAACTCATCCGGTGTCGTTGTCGAACCTTATCTCATTACGCTGACAACGGAGAGCGACACCTTTCCTGCATTCCAACATGAAGGGTTGGAGCTGCTCTATATATTAGAGGGCGAAGTTGACTACCGCCATGGCGACCAAGTCTACGCATTGAAGCCCGGTGACAGCTTGTTTTTTGATGCCGACTCGCCCCATGGACCGGAAAACTTGGTCAAACTGCCGACACGATACCTGTCGGTCATCTCTTATCCGCAACGTTAACATTCAATGCATTCGCTTGATTATGTGCAGCGCAATGCGTGCGTTGCAGCAAGCATATTCATTGACAATTGTTAATATTCGACGTTTCCTCACAGATAACAATATTGCCCGTTGCAAAACAACAACAATGGGTGGGCTGGTCGCAACGGTAAAAATGCCAGTCCTGCGGGAGGAACATCTATGTCTGACCTCAATCAAAGGATTGAGGCCATGTACCGTTCAGATGTGCGCGGTGCGTGGTCTTTTGTTGCGGCACTTTGGGTTGCCGTTTTGTTTGTGCTCTTTATGTCTTGGCCTCACATTCCCGATGGCGGTGTGCGCATCGTTGTGTTGCTGGCAGCAGCAGCAGTTTTGATTTTCAACACGGCTTCCATCGCAGCGATGGTGAAGAACTATGCAGCAGATAAACACTTCATCTATGGTCTTGATATCAAGATGCTGGATGAAGCCCGCAAAAACAAAGGTTGAGGGCACGCAACATGGCAAAATACAATCCGCCCGAACAAGCAAAAGCCCTGCAGTGGCTTGATATTGTCGTCATCATCGGCGCTATTTTCATGGCGCTGTGGTTCCCACTCTATATGGGCTGGGCTGGCAACACAAAGGTTGTCGAGAAAATTGAAAACCCGACATGGGAAACGTTGAAACAAACGCCGGCCCAAGTCGAACAATGGGTAAAGTTAGGTTATGCTGATGCGGCTGCTGCCCATGACGTGATCCAAAGTAAATGGGATTACTCGATCAATTGGGTGCAGTTGATTTTACTCACCATCGCATTGGTTGGTTATTTCGTCTTTCTGTTCCGTGCTTCCGACAAGGAATATCGTGAAGTGATCGACGAAAAGTTCAACGGTAAATAGGAGAAACCACCATGTGGATGACAATCGCAAATGCGGGTTGGGTTCTTTCGGCAATCGTTGGGGCGTGGATGCTTTATGATTGGTACTCAACCGACTCGAAATATTCAGAAGCAGAGCTGACATCTTCGCGCGAAGGCGAGATTGAAGCGATGACTGAAACACATAAGATTTAAGGGGCGAAAATGGCACAAGCAAATTCTTCTCCCAATCATCTCTCGCTTTCTCGCGTTCTTGGCCCGGCCCATGTGTGGGCTTTGGGTGTGGGCATTGTTCTGGTCGGTGAATACACCGGCTGGAACTTCTCCGCCGACAAGGGGGGCGCGCTCGCGGCTTTGATCATCTGCTGGGTCGTGGGACTTCTCTACACCTCAGTTGCAATGATCGATTCAGAAGTGACGTCAACCGTTGCTGCCGCTGGCGGCCAATATGCGCAAGCCAAACACATTGTGGGACCACTCATGGCCTTCAACGTGGCGCTCTATTTGGTGTTCGCTTACACGATGCTTGAGGTATCGAACGCCATTGTGGTGGCTGATACGATCAAAGCCTATGCGGGCGAAGGCTTCACCGACTGGCATTATCGAGGCGTTATTGCCACCATCATTCTTGTGCTTGCGACACTCAATTATCGCGGTGTGTTGATGACGTTGAACGTCAACTTGGTCATCACAGCGTTTGCCTATCTCGCTATTATCGTATTGTTCTTCTCAGTACAGCCGTGGTCACAAGGTGAAGTGTTGAAGCTTGGCCAAATGATAACGCCGGAGAATGCCTTGCCTTATGGCTGGCTCGGTGTGATTGCTGGTTTCCATTGGGGTATTTGGTACTACCTCGGCATTGAAGGCACGACGCAAGCCGCAGAAGAAGTGCGTTCACCCTCTCGCTCACTGCCTTACGGCACCATGGCGGGCATGATCACACTTTTGATTGGCGCGTCTTTGACCTGGTATGTGTGTGCTTCGTTGATGCCATGGCAATATTTGGGCTTCACCTATTTCCCATTGTTGGACGCTGGTAAACTGACAGGCAGCAAGACACTTGAATTCCTGATGTTTGCTGCAACGGTTCTTGCAGCAACGGCTTCGGCCAATGGTTGCATCAACGATGCTGCACGGGCTTGGTTCTCGCTGGGGCGTGACCGCTATATTCCAACGTGGTTCTCGGCGGTGCATCCAAAATACCGGACACCTTATCGGTCGATTTTGTTCTTGGTGCCTATCGCCTTGGCTTTTGCCTTCACAGCAAATCTTGGCCAAGCGATTACGTTCTCGATTTTGTCGGGCGTGTTGCATTACACCTTCATGTCTCTGAACATTATCATGTTCCGCAACAAGTGGCCGTTGGGTTCAATCCGCCGTGGATACACTCACCCGTTCCATCCGCTGCCCGCAATCGTATTGTTCATCCTCTGCGTGGTAACATTCTTTGCCATCTTCTTGGGCTATGGCGCACAGCTTACGGCCATGGTGGTGTTCTACATCATCATGTCACTGTGGTTCCATTTCTACCGCTATCAGTATGTAAAGCGCGGTGCCCAATTCACCATGCCATGGCCCAAGCCCAAGGGCTATTGATGGACACTCAAAAAAACAATGGCCCGCTGCAAGGCGGGCCATTTTAGTTGTCATGGATACATTTCAAGTATTGCTTGGTGTCATTGTTGCAAGTGTCTTGGCTCTGCTGCTTTTGCGGCAATTCAAGCGTGAAAATGCAAAGCGCGCCGATCAGGGCCGCGTATTATTTGAGCCTATTCTTGCGCTATTTGACGCGCCTGTCGTGCAGCGGGGAGAAGCTGCTGGCGTCTGGACTCTGGCGGGGCGCTATCACGATCGCTACTTTCAACTCAAGACCGTGGCAGACACACTGGCGACGCGCAAACTGCCAAGTCTTTGGTTGATGGTGACTTTGCCGGAACCTCTACCTGTGTCGGCGACTACAAACATGATGATGCGGGCAGCGGGCGTTACATCATTTTCAAATTTTGATTTTCTACCCCACACACTTGGCCTGCCTGCAGGTTTTCCGGAACAAGCTACGTTACGGAGTGATGTCAAGACGAGCGGAGATGTGGCCTCGCTCATGGCTCATCATCTCGACATTTTTCACGGCGGACGCGGCAAGGAGTTTTTGGTTTCTCCAAAGGGTTTGCGCATTGTTGTGCAGCTGGCTGAAGGCGACCGCGCGCGTTACGGGGTTTTTCGCGAGGCGAATTTTGAAGGCACTTCAATAGATGTGGATGTCGCCAAGCAGATCATGGACACTTTGATCAATTTACGAAAAGATATTCTCAACAATGCAAAAGCCTAAGCATCCACTTCTTGTTTTCGCCGTCTCACTTATTCCCGGTGCAGGCCATGTATTGCTAGGGCAGGCCCAACGCGGGCTCATGTTTATCTTCTTTATGACCATCCTTGGTTGGATCAGTTTGAAATTGATGCCCGAGAACGCAAGCTTCATCGGTCGTCACATTGGAGGCGTTTTCATCTGGGGAATGTCAATTATTGACGCTTGGCGCATCAATCAACGGCGAAAATCACAGTGAAAAAAGTTTCTTCTCAGTTGAAATGCCAGAATATCGGTGTTAGCTTTCATGTATTGCGTTTTAAGGAGTTGAAGCCATGTGTGGCATCGTAGGGTTATTCTTAAAAGACCCCAAGCTGGAACCTAAGCTGGGCGCCATGTTAACGGACATGTTGATTACCATGACGGATCGCGGTCCTGATTCCGCTGGTATCGCCATTTATGGTCGTCCGGTGAAGGGGCGGGCAAAACTGACTGTGCAATCCAGCCACCCGGAAGTGGATTTCAAAAACCTGGCGAAAGATCTGAGCAAGGCCGTTGGTAGCCCCGTAAAAGCACACATCAAAAATACCCACGTGGTCTTGGATGTTCCAGCCAAAAAGCTGGATGCAGCCCGCGCCGCAGTCACGCAATTGCGCCCCAATTGCAAGGTGATGAGTTCGGGCGACAGCATTGAGATTTTCAAAGAGGTTGGTTTGCCCAAGGATGTTGCGGCCCGCTTTGGTGTTCCTAAAATGTCAGGTACCCACGGCATCGGCCACACGCGCATGGCGACAGAATCAGCTGTTACCACAATGGGTGCGCACCCGTTTTCGACGGGTGCGGATCAATGCCTGGTTCACAACGGTTCATTGTCAAACCACAATTCAGTGCGGCGTGATTTAAAGCGCGCTGGTATGACATTTGAAACCGAGAACGACACCGAAGTTGCAGCCGCCTTCATCAGCCACAAACTGCAAGAAGGCGAAAAATTGGGCGATGCGATGGAAGCAACACTCACTGATCTCGATGGCTTCTTCACCTTCGTTGTTGGCACCCACAACGGTTTTGGCGTGGTGCGTGACCCCATTGCCTGCAAGCCTGCGGTGATGGCCGAGACTGATCAATATGTGGCCTTTGGTTCAGAATATCGGGCGCTGGTGAACTTGCCCGGCATCGACAAAGCCCGCGTGTGGGAACCTGAGCCCGCCACTGTTTATTTCTGGGAGCGTTGATTGAATGCAAACGTATGACTTGGGCGCACAAGGTTTGCGCGGTTTGAATTCTGCTCTTCATGCATTGAAGGGCCAAACCAATATGACGGCATGGGAAATTGTGAACCCAAAAGGCTCCCACGCCATTGCAGCAGGCGTTGATGCGCCCATCGACATTACGGTTCGTGGCTCTACCGGTTATTATTGCGGTGGCATGAACAAGCAGGCGACGATCCGCATAGTTGGAAGTGCGGGACCCGGTGTGGCTGAAAACATGATGTCGGGAACCGTCATCATTGATGGT
The DNA here is from genome assembly GCA_963779145.1 of uncultured Alphaproteobacteria bacterium. GTDB lineage: Bacteria > Pseudomonadota > Alphaproteobacteria > Rhizobiales > Aestuariivirgaceae > Aestuariivirga. Next base: position 2,138 of record CAVZXJ010000022.1, on the reverse strand, counting down.
GACGCCAGCCAATATGCCGGTGCGACAGGACGTGGTGGTTTACTTGTCATCAAGGGCAATGCTTCGTCGCGTTGTGGCATTTCGATGAAAGGCATCGACATCGTCGTTCATGGCAATATCGGCCACATGTCCGCTTTCATGGCGCAATCCGGCAATATGGTTGTGCTCGGTAACGCGGGCGAAGCCTTGGGTGATAGCCTCTACGAAGCACGCTTGTTTGTGCGGGGCTCGGTCAAAACTCTGGGCACCGATTGTATCGAAAAAGAAATGCGGCCTGAACACTTCAAGATTTTAGAAGACTTGCTCCGGCGCGGCGAGGCTGATGCGAAAGCCAAGCCAGAGCAATTCCGCCGTTATGGCTCAGCCCGCAAACTCTACACCTTCAACATCGACAATGCGTCGGATTATTGAGAACACAAGATGACTGATTTTCCACGCACACCCCCACGTTATTCCGCCACTTTCACGCCTGCCGTAAACGCCGAAATTCGCCGCGCTGCCGCAACAGGCATTTATGATATTCGTGGCGGCGGCACCAAGCGCCATCTTCCACATTTTGATGACCTGCTGTTTCTTGGCGCATCGATCAGTCGCTATCCGCTTGAAGGCTATCGTGAGAAATGCGCCACTGATGTGTGGCTGGGCACCCGCCATGCCAAGAAGCCAATCCATCTGGATATTCCAGTGACGATTGCTGGCATGTCGTTTGGGGCTTTGTCAGGTCCAGCCAAGGAAGCTTTGGGGCGCGGTGCTTCAGCGGCTGGAACATCAACCACCACAGGTGATGGTGGCATGACCGAGGAAGAGCGCGGCCATTCCAAAACGCTCGTCTATCAATATCTGCCGTCACGTTACGGCATGAACCCCGATGATTTGCGCCGTGCTGATGCCATTGAAATTGTTGTGGGGCAAGGTGCTAAGCCCGGTGGCGGCGGCATGTTGCTGGGGCAGAAAATTTCTGACCGCGTGGCCAACATGCGCAATTTGCCAAAAGGTATCGACCAACGCTCGGCCTGTCGCCACCCGGATTGGACGGGGCCTGATGATCTTGAAATTAAAATCCTTGAGCTCCGCGAAATCACCGATTGGGAAAAGCCGATCTACGTGAAAGTGGGTGGTGCGCGGCCCTATTACGATACGGCATTGGCGGTGAAAGCTGGTGCAGATGTGGTGGTTTTGGACGGCATGCAGGGCGGTACGGCTGCGACGCAGGATGTGTTCATTGAGCATGTGGGCATGCCCATTCTCGCGTGTATCCCGCTGGCTGTGAAGGCGCTGCAAGATTTGGGTATGCACCGTAAAGTGCAGCTCATTGTGTCAGGCGGTATTCGCTCAGGTGCTGACGTGGCCAAGGCCATGGCGCTGGGCGCTGATGCGGTTGCGATCGGCACAGCTGCGCTGATTGCGCTGGGTGATAATGATCCGAAATGGGAAGCCGAATATCAAAAACTTGGTACCACTGCTGATGCCTATGATGATTGGCATGAGGGCAAAGACCCTGCAGGCATCACCACACAAGATCCGGAACTGTCCAAACGGTTTGACCCGGTTCTCGGTGGTCGTCGCTTGAAAAACTATTTGAAGGTGATGACGCTTGAAGCACAAACCATTGCGCGGGCTTGCGGTAAAAATCATCTTCACAATTTGGAACCGGAAGATTTGTGTTCGCTGACCATTGAAGCAGCAGCCATGGCAGGCGTTCCACTGGCGGGCACCAGTTGGATACCTGGACGCAACGGCAGTTTCTAAAAAATAAGAAAAGACTTTAGGGAGAAGACGAAATGGCAAGAGACCTTGCAAAATGGGCCAAGCAAAAAGGCGTTAAATATTTCATGGTGTCTTACACCGACTTGTTCGGTGGGCAGCGCGCCAAGCTGGTGCCAACGCAAGCCATCAATGAGATGGCGGTTGATGGTGCAGGCTTTGCTGGCTTTGCAACATGGTTGGATCTCACTCCGGCGCACCCGGATTTGATGGCTGTGCCCGATGCTGACTCTGCCATTCAACTGCCGTGGAAAAAAGATGTGGCTTGGGTGGCAGCGCGCGCAACCATGGAAGGCAAAATGGTTGATCAAGCGCCGCGCAATGTGTTGGAGCGTCTTGTTGCTGAAGCCGCCAAGGATGGTTTGCATGTGAAG
>CAVZXJ010000021.1:0-17059 GCA_963779145.1 uncultured Alphaproteobacteria bacterium | reverse complement strand
GTCTGCCCTTTTAGTCAATGATACCGACGTCGATGGTGATCGTCTCACGTTGCAAGCCGTCCATTCGAACGAAAACCTAGATGTCTCATTGACAGCGGATGGTTTTATTATCGTAACACCGAAGCCCTATTATTTCGGTGTCACGTATTTTGAGTACACCGTAGTTGATCCGCTGGGCTTGTCCAGTATTGGGCGTGTTAATGTCAGTGTTGCGCCGGTCAATAATGCACCAGAACCAGAAGATGACCTGATCTTAAGTGACGGCGGTGCGCCTATCCTGGAAGATTTCCCAATCCTCATTAGTGTCGCTGATCTCCTTGGCAATGACAACGACCGAGATGGTGATAATCTCACACTTGTTTCGGTTAGGGGTTCTACATCGGGTCTGATCGAATTCGTTGCCGTGAACCAGACGATATTGTTCACGCCAAAGCCCAATTTCAACGGCGACGCAAACTTTACATATGTCATAACGGATGGGCAGGGCGCGACTTCAGAAGCGACTGCGACAATACGCTACCAAGCTGTTAACGATATTCCAGATGCCCGCGATGATGAGTATGGTGACGTTGGTACGGGCTATTCCTTCCTGCGCGGCTATGAAGATCAAGCGCTCGTCATCCCGATCGCGGAATTGATGAAGAACGACAAAGATGTTGAACATCTGTTCTTAAACTTCGAGAATTTCAACGATGCCGTACGTGGCAATGTTGTGCGTGCTGGCAACGTATTGATCTTTACGCCGGATCCCGATTTTTGGGGTGAAACGACATTCTCTTATCTCGTCTCCGATCCGGATGGCGGGGTCGATGATGCGAAGGTCACTCTGTTCTTCGAGAATGTCGCTGATGCGCCTCCTGTGGCCAGAGACGACCATATTGTTATTTACGAAGACGTGCCGTCCCCTATACCGCTCGCACTACTGCTCGGTAACGATTACGATATCGACAACGATACGATTTCGTTCCTTGATTGGCGGTACCCACAGGCTGGCGAACCTCAATCCTTCATGCCCGTCAATGGCACGATCACACGAAGCGAAAACGGAGATTTGTTCTTTACGCCAGTTGCCAATGCGGTGTTCGGCTCTGGTATTATGTATCGCGTCACTGACGGAAATGAGGCACCCTTGGGTGGTGCATCAAACTGGGCCTTCGTCGATATAGAATTCATCCCATTTGATGATGACCCGACAGCAACGAATGATGAAGGTTTTGTCACACCTTTTGAAGTTCCATTAGTGCTGCGTGTGTCGACATTGTTGGCCAATGATTTTGATGTTGACGACTTCACCGATACTGGTCTGCCGACAGATCCTTCCTTTGATTTCTTTGCGGTGGGTGCAGTATCTGCTGGCACGGCTGAAGTTGTGGAGACGGACGGAGAGCGCTTCATCATTGTGCGGCAGCCACCAGGTTTTACGGGCGAGCTTACGATCGAGTACATCGTCAAGGATCAGACAGGTCTGACGGATATTGGCTATATCACAGCAACTGTGGCTTCCGATTACTCAGGAATTTTAACCGGAACGCCACAGATCGATTGGCTTGAAGGCAATAATATCAACGAAAGTATCTTCGGACTTGAATCGAATGATGCAATCTACGCTTATGGCGGTGAAGATGTCATTGAAGGTGCTGGCGGCGACGACAAGATATTTGCAGGTGACGGCAACGACGTGATTGACGGCGGCGCTGGTGCAGACCGTATCAATGGTGGCGCTGGCATTGATACTGTTGACTACAGCAAAGCCAGTTTCCTTGTTAAAGTTGATCTGGCCTCGGGCTTGGGTCAGGGCGGAATTGCGCAAGGTGATATACTTACTGGCGTTGAAAACATCATTGGAACGCGATTTGAAGATCGCCTCGCTGGCAATAGTCTCGACAATACTCTTACTGGCGGTGATGATGATGATATTCTCGAAGGCCGCGGCGGTGCAGATAGTTTGTTGGGTGGTGCTGGCGATGATGTGCTCGAGGGTGGTGCAGACGCAGATAGCATTGATGGCGGCGTAGGTTCAGATACTGCGGACTATTTCCTTTCAAGTGAAGCTGTGCAGATTTCATTGTTGAATGGAACGGCAACAGGTGGGGATGCAATTGGCGACCAGCTAATATCCATCGAAAACTTAACGGGTTCAGATTTTGACGACAGCTTGACGGGTGATGATTTTGACAATCGACTCTATGGTCGTCGTGGCGACGACATCCTGATTGGCGGACTTGGGAATGATATTCTAATCGGCGGACAGGGTGCCGACAACCTTCAAGGTGGTGAGGGTCAAGACGTCGCCGACTACAGCTTGTCAGCAAATAGCGTTACCGTAGACCTTGAAAATTTGTCTGCAAGTGGTGGAGATGCTACTGGGGACACCTTCACATCAATTGAAATCATTCAAGGGTCCAACCAATCAGACACGCTTCTTGGTGATGCAAACAATAACCGTTTCCGCGGTGCTGTCGGTGCGGATTTCCTTGATGGTCGCGGTGGATTTGACACTGCCGATTATTCTACTGCGACGGGACCGATTGTTATTAACCTTGGTACCGGCACTGGAACAGGTGGTGACGCGCAGGGCGACACATTGGTTTCTATTGAACATATCATTGGTTCCGGTTTTGCCGATCATATGATCGGATCATCAAGTGATGATAGTTTTGATGCAGGATTTGGCGACGATCTTTTGGAAGGCGGTTCAGGGTCTGATCTTTACCACTTCGGTTTCGATAGTAAGTCCGACACCATTACCGAGCAGGGGCTATCGAGCGACACCGATCGTTTGATCATGGGCTCCAACATTGCACCGAAAAATGTCTCGCTGATACGCCAAGGCAACAACCTTTTGGTGGAGTTGGAAAATGATGGTGGTTTCCTCACCGACACCGTTCTGATCACAGATCATTTTGTTGGACGTGAAGTTGGTCTTGAAGAAATTGCTTTTGCTGATGGTACTGTCTGGGATCGCCAGACAATTGAGAGCCTTGTCCGCGTCGGTCGATTTAATGCACAAAATGACATCTACCGTGTGGGTATTGAAGATGAGTTCACGATCATTGACCCCGCACTCTTAATTGTAAACGATGCTGAATTCGGTGGTGCTGGACTTCAATTGGTGCGTGTCGGAAATGCTAAATTCGGTACAGTATCAATCGATCAGCAGGGTAAAATCAATTTCCTCGGATCATTGAACCACAATGGTGATGGGTTCTTTGACTATACAGTGCGTGATCAGTTCGGTCGTGAATCAACGGCTAAAGTTGAAGTCAATCTGTCGCCGCGCAATGATGCTCCAACAGCGTTTGCTGATGGACCGCTTTATATGACGGAAGACATGCCGTTGCGGTTGAACCTCCAGCAACTGCTGGCCAACGATGTTGATATCGATGGTGATACGCTTGAGATCATCGACTTCAGTCCGTTACGTGACCAGGCAGGAAACTTGATTGGTGCCGTTTCACCTGGCGACAGCGGAAGCTATGGTGAGGTTGGTATACTTGAAGGCACACCCGGCGTGTTCTTCAAGCCGCTGGAAGATCATTTCGGACTTGCGGGTTTCCGATATACGGTGCGAGATGCGGGCGGCATTACTTCAACAGCTGATGTTTTGATTTACATTGATCCCGTCAATGACGCGCCTCGAAGCCCTGTGGATAGAAAAACAGTCAGGCTCGATAAAATCAATGAGCTCAGTTTCGATACACTTTTGTCAAATGATGTCGATCCGGAAGGTGATGACTTTGACATTGTCGCTGTTCATTCGCCAACCAACGGAATGTTGACGTGGGACAACATCACACGGAAGATTTTCTTTACTGCTGAGGTATTAGGTGCAGGCTCTTTCAAATATGACGTGAGAGATGAATTTGGGGCAACGCGCACCATCGACGTTGCACTCACGGTTATTCCGCTGAACGATCCGCCGAATGCACAGAATGATAGTGGATTTGAAGTCCTTGAAGATGGCGCAATCACAATCAATGTTGCCGATCTACTCGCAAATGACACCGATCCAAACGATGATGTTCTAACACTTACAAGTGTCGAACGCTTCCCGCTCAATGGCAAAGTTGTTCTCAATGATGGCGGCACAATTACGTTCACCCCTCGCATTGATTTCAATGGGCGCGCTGGATTCAAATATCTCATTTCGGACGGTCGCGGCGGTTTTGATACGGCCTTTGTCGCGATCAATGTTGTGCCTGATAATGACGCCCCGCAACTGCGCGATGATATTGTAACATTTAACGAAGATGAAGGTATCATAATCATACCAGGGCTTGCATTTGGCAACGATATGGACCCTGAAGGCGATGTGCCGGTGTTCAACGATATAGACTTCGTCGGCGTGATGTTGCCGAGTTACGCGGTACGCACGGCATTCGAAGAAAATCTTGAGTTTGCAATTGACGGTACACCGGTTGGTGTTAGCGTCGCTGTTACATTGGCCGATGGTAGTGCATTGCCTTCTTGGCTTAGCTTTGATGCGCAAACGCTCAAGTTCTCAGGCGTGGCACCCGAGGGTGAGCAGGGCGCAATTGACCTCGCGCTGACATTTACATTTATGGATGAGCTGGGTGTGGGGCAAGTCTCGAACCAGTCCTTCACTTTCAATGCTGACGATCCGCGCCTGTTGACCGGCTTGTCATTTGATAGCGATGTCGCAGTATTGAAAGCGGGTGCGGGTACTTGGTCTGCTGAACTCGACAATGGCCGGGCGCTGCCTGATTGGTTGAACTTTGATGCGGAAACAATGCAATTTTCGTTCTCAGGTGAGTTGCCTGATGAAAACGCGTCACTTGAATATGTGCGCATTGTGTTTACGCCAGATGCTGTGCAATTGCCGAACGGTGTCTTTGCAACCAGCGACAAGAGCTTTGCGCTTGAGTTCGCCATTGACCCATTGGTTCCATTAAATCCTGCTATCAACAATATCTTGGCCAACGCTGCGTTCTATGAAAAGCAAGGCCAATTTGGTATTGATTTGGGAGGCGCCACTTCAATTTCAGCGCAATTGCAGACAACTGCGGCGCTGCCATCGTGGCTGACTTTCAACAGTGAGAATTTGTCATTCGATGGGTTGCCACCAACAAACTTTGTTGGCGCAATTCCGGTGCGTATTGACGTCGTTGGTGATGGTTCAACACTGCCAAATTTCTCAATTGTGAAAGATGTGATTGTTGACAGTAATTTCACGCGCAACACCGAAGAAGAGCCCGAAATCTCAACATCACTTTTCAACAATCGCATTTTCATCACAGCGGAAGAAGACTTCAACGGTACACTCATTCTTCAATACACAGCGAAGGATATTAAGGGTGCCATATCTGAGCCCGCTTATATTTTCGTGAATGTACTTCCAATGCCGGAACGTCCTGATGTTGTTGAAGACATCGTGGCAGCAATTGAAGATCAATCCGTCACATTCGATTTGGCTCAACTGTTGGCCAATGATGTGGATGATGATGGCGACGCGTTCCGAGCTGTCTCGATTGGTCAACCAACAATTGGGACATTTGTTGTCAATCTATCATCGTTTACGCTTGATGGCGGTGCTTTGCTTGGCGCTTCTGCGGGCGCGGTTTATGAAGCAACATTAGTTGGCGGGGCAGCATTGCCTAGCTGGTTGTCAATTGACAGCGCGACGGGCTTGCTCTCAGGGTTGGTTCCTCTGGATGTTAAGACAACCCTTGACCTTGCGGTTACGGCAACGCTGGGTGAAACAATCTGGAACGGCGCTGTTTCAAGTGTTGTGAATGGCAACGCTGATGTGACAGTGACTTATACGCCACCTGCTGGCGTCTCCGGTACGGTTACGTTCGAATATACCATCACTGATGACTTGCATGGGACAGGATCGGGCATTTCAAAAATTGAAATTGCGCCAGTCAATGATCCTCCAACAACGGTGAACGATACCGTAAATGGCCTAGAAGACATTGACGTGATCATCGAGTTTGCCACGCTACTGGCAAATGATTACGATGTTGATGGTGATGTCATCAATTTGGTATCGGTAGGCAATGCAACACATGGCCAAGTCCGGATTGAAAATGGTCAGATCATTTTTGTGCCAGATCATAATTTTGCGGGAGACGCCGGATTTGATTATGTCGTAACAGACGGCACAGATGGCAGTGCTACCGGGCACGTTAAGATCAATGTCGTATCGACAAATCAACGGCCAAATGCGGTCACTGATTTTTATTCTGTTCAAGAAGATGAAGTGATTTTCGTCACCGCAGCAGATTTGCTCGCGAACGACAGCGAACCGGATGGTGACAACTTCAGTTTCATCTCAATTGACGATGAAGTTGAAAACGTCCGCATCTTCACATTGCCAGATGGCCGCATGATGATCCAACCGGATCTCAATCACAACGGCACGATCGTCTTCAAGTATAAAATTTCGGATGGACGACTTGAAACTACGGGCGAACTCAAAATCCAATATGCGCCTGTTAATGATGCGCCGTTTACCTATGCCGATGGCATCTATGAGTTGGACGAAGATACGTCGATTACGATTAATATGGCAGACTTCCTGCTCAATGACGTTGATGTGGAAGGCGATAGCTTCCAAATCTTGAATGTGTTCGATGGAGACAACGGTGTTGTGGTGATGGATGGCTTAACGGCAATCTTTACGCCACGCGCTGATTATTTTGGCAATGCAGCCTTTACCTACAGCGTTATCGACGCAGGTGGAGCGATCAGCTTTGGCCAAGTGAATCTCACAGTATTGCCCGAGTTTGATTTACCAATTCCCACCCCTGATTATGGCTATAGTGTTGACGAAGACAGCTCTATCATTATTGACCCGGCAAATCTGCTGGCTAACGACATAGATCTGGACGAAGACGGCCTAACATTCCTGAATCTGCAAGGAGGAAATGGCAGTCTTGTGGAACTGCCAAGTGGCCTGTGGCGCTTCACGCCAACAGCCAATTATTTTGGCGTAACGACATTGACTTATTACATTACAAACCCTTCAGGTTTTGCCGTCGCAAGCACTGTTACGATCGATGTGCTACCGCAGCCGGACGCACCCATAGGTGTGGATGACCGCGTTTCGATGGTTGAAGACACAGAACTGATGTTGCTGGTGTTGCCGTTGCTAGCCAATGATCGTGAACTTGATTTTGAAGCGAAGTTGTTCAAAGGAATTCTATCGACCTATGGCGTGACGATTGTGCAAGATGGCGAAGGACGCCTCTTCATTACGCCTGATGCCAACTTTGAAGGTGTGGCAGCGTTTATCTATGAACTTGAAGACTCAACGGGTTTGACGGGTACGGCCGTCGTTCGCTTGGATGTTGCCGCAGTAAATGACGCGCCGACAATTGGGGATCTACCTGTTTTTGCAGGAACGGAAGACCAAGCTTTCAACCTGACACTTGACCCCGCGCTCTTTGCTGATGTTGAAGGCGATATTATCACCGTTGATATCTTGTCAGCTGGTGGTGCACCATTGCCGCCGTGGCTACACTATGACAGGGTTTCGTTGACGCTTTGGGGTCAGCCTCCTGCGAATTTCAATGGGCAAATTGCATTGGAAGTAAAAGCCAGCGATGGTCTTTTGGCCACAGTCAAACCTGTCATCATGACGATTGCCGCTGTGAACGACGCTCCAATGATCGGCGAACTGCCAATAGCTGTTGTTGAAGAAGATACAACAGTCAGTATTACGCTCGACTCTTCATATTTTGAAGACGTTGATGGGGATGTCTTGACCGTTTCTATACGCGCTTCAAATGGTATGGCCTTGCCGGATTGGCTGAACTTTGATGCCGTCTCCCGCACATTGTCGGGGATGCCACCACAAAACTTTAACGGCGTCATAGACTTGCAAGTTTCTGTAACGGACGGCGTTTTGACCACAGTTAAGCCTTGGGCCTTGGCGATTGCAGCAGTGAATGATGCGCCGGTCATGGGTGTATTACCAACGGCACAAGGTGTCGAAGACACATTCTTCTCAGTCACACTTGATGCTGGCTTGTTCAGCGATGTGGATGGTGACAGTTTGAGCGTGATTGTGCAGGGTGTCGGAGCAACGGCCCTGCCGAATTGGTTGAGCTATGATGCCGCCACACTCACGTTGTCGGGGCAACCGCCCCTTCATTTCAACGGCGAGATTGCACTTGAAGTTGCTGTGACAGATGGTGCCGCTTCCTCGGTGCAGCCATGGAATCTGAATGTAGCTGCGGTGAACGATGCGCCAGTAATTGGAACATTGCCTACTGTAACAACTGAAGAAGATCAGACATTCAGCATTCAATTGGATGCAGCAGTGTTCGCCGATGTTGACGGCAATCCGCTTGACGTTACAGTCTTGGGTGCAAACGGTGCAGCCTTGCCACTTTGGTTGAATTTTGATGTTGCAACCCGCTCTCTGTCGGGCACTCCCCCTCTCAACTTCAATGGTTCAACTGCACTGCAAGTATCAGTGACCGATGGTTCTGCTATAACGGTAAAGCCTTGGAACATTGACGTTATAGCGGTGAATGATGCGCCGACGATTAGCGCCTTGCCAGTTCTTGAGACGGTTGAAGACACAAGCTTCAGCATGACCTTGGATGCTGCATTGTTTGCTGATGTGGATGGTGACACGCTCACCGTTTCGATTGTTACGGCAAACGGCGAACAGTTGCCGGCGTGGATCAACTTTGATGCAGTGACACGAACGTTGTCTGGCATGCCACCACTCAACTTCAATGGTGATATTACACTCCAAGTTCAGGTTTCAGACGGTAGCGTGACAACTGTGAAGCCGTTAAGCCTGAATGTTGCTGCGGTGAATGACGCCCCTGTCATTGGTAGTTTGCCCGTGGTGACGACGAGTGAAGATGAAACTTTCGCGGTGGTGTTGGAACAAGCCCTGTTAAGTGACGTTGACGGGAATACACTGACAGTTGATGTGTTTGCAGCGAATGGCGCAGCCTTGCCAAGTTGGTTGAACTTTGACGCCGCGACGCGGACATTGTCAGGCACACCACCCTTGAACTTCAATGGTGTGGTTGACCTGCAAGTTGCGGTATCCGACGGCACCATAACAAGCGTGAAACCTTGGAGCGTTACCGTTGTGGCCGTAAACGATGCGCCGACGTTGGCGGATATGCCAGTATTCGAAACGGCTGAAGATACAAACTTCAACATGACTCTTGATGTAGCGTTATTCGCTGACGTGGATGTTGATGCTCTTACAGTCGCAGTTACAGGTCCTGCGGGTACTGCGCTGCCCGCATGGATAACATTCGATGCTATAACGCGCAGCGTGTCCGGCACTCCACCTCTGAACTTCAACGGTACAGTTGTGCTCGAAGTATCAGTGAGCGACGGCGTTGCGACCACCTCAAAGCCATGGAGCCTGACGGTTACACCAGCAAATGATGCGCCCGTTATTGGCACGCTGATCACCGCCCAAGGGCAAGAAGATCAGGCGTTCAATTTGGTTCTGGATGCCGATCTGTTCTCTGACGTTGATGGCGATGATTTGACAGTCTCCGTTCTCGGCTTTGGCGGATCGCCACTACCCGAATGGCTGAGTTTCAATGCTGAAACGCGCAGCCTTACAGGCACACCGCCATTGAATTTCAATGGTGATGTGGAACTTCAAGTGCGTGTGTCTGACGGTGTCTCGACGCGAAGCAAGCCTTGGACGCTCAATATTGCTCCGGCCAATGATACACCAGTTGCCGTGACTGACGACTATGATGCAGCGCGTGAGACCCACATCATTATTCCAGTTGAAACATTGCTGGGCAACGACACGGATGTAGAAGGCGATGCCCTTTCGATTGTCAGTGTGACGGGCGGTATTGGCTACACTGCTAGCCTCGATGGTTTGGGCAATCTGGTAATTGACCGCGACAGAGCCCTGTCAGGTGTACTGCCTGTGACCTATGTCGTGACCGATGGTACCACTACGGTATCAGGTTTGCTGAACATTGCAGTGCAAGTGGCCAACCAAGCGCCAATCATCACAGAGTTTGAGGCTCTGCATGGGACTGAAGACTCAGTACTTGATGTGGCCTTGCCAGCCTCCGCCTTCAATGACCCTGATGGCGACAGTCTGACTTACAGTGTTACTCGTGCAGGTGGTACAGCTTTGCCGCCATGGTTGACCTTCAACGCTCAGACACTGCGATTGACTGGAACACCACCGTCCAACTTCAATGGCAGCTTGGCTTTGCAGGTCGTGGCCTTTGATGGCGCGTTGTCAACGGTTCATACTTTCGACTTGGTCATTGACCCTGTGAACGATATTCCGGTCTTGGCAGCACCGTTGTCTGATCGTTTCGTGACGGAAGATCAAGCCTTCAATATCACGTTGCAAAATAACCTCACCAGCGATCCCGATGGCGATGTGCTGAGTTATAGTGTCAAGCTCGCGGATGGCTCTAACCTGCCGACGTGGATGACCTTTGATGCCATTTCGATGGCCTTGTCAGGTACGCCACCGTCGAACTTCTTCGGACCCACACAGCTGCGCCTGTTTATCAGTGATGGTGTTGCGACAATTTCCGATGATTTCACGTTCACAGTGAGCAACAGTAATGATGCGCCGGTTCTAACAACGCCGCTGGTGGACCAAACCTTCACTACGGGTGCGTCGTTTACGGTAGCGCTTCCGGCCAACACCTTTACAGATCCGGATGGTGATACACTGCAATTTGCGGCGCAACTCAGCAATGGCCAAGCCTTACCGACATGGCTCAGCTTTAATGGCACCGCACTCACGGGCACGTCCCCTGCGGCTGGCACTTGGAACATCCGCATTCTTGCCAGCGATGGCACATTCCAAGTCACGGATGAGTTTATGCTCACGATTGCGGGTGGCAATTCAGTGCCGGTTGCACTGAATGACGGCATATTCCTTGCCCGTAGTGGCGTGCCGGTCGAGATTTTGGCGTCGCAGCTGATGCTGAATGACAGTGACATCGATGGTGATGCGTTGTCCGTGGTTGAAGTACGCGCCGCCCAACATGGCACCGTTTCGCTGAACAATGGTATCGTGACCTATCAATCCGCGGCAGGTTACACAGGCACTGATCAGTTTATTTACAAGGTTTCAGACGGCGTACGAACCGCAGAGGCCATCGTTGTCGTTGGTGTTCAAGACTCCGCCGCAACAAACCATCTCCGGCGGCGATGGTACTGACCTGTTGTTTGGCGGTAACGGCAGCGACTATATTAATGGTGGTAGTGGTTCTGATATTCTGTTTGGTGGCAATGGCGCTGATATTGTTTATGGCGGTGCCGGGTCTGATATTTTGTCGGGCGACAATGGCAATGACACGCTCTACGGCCAGTCTGGCAATGATATTCTTTTTGGCGGCAGTGGTAACGACTTCTTGTCGGGTGGAACAGGCAATGACTTGCTGTCTGGTGGCAACGGCGCAGACACCTTCTTGTTCCGGCAAGGCGATGGAACTGATGCAATTTTGGACTACCGCTCTAGCCAAGGCGACCGGATCCAGATTGATATGAACGGGATCAATAATTTCGACGACTTGCTGGCAACAGCCCAACAGCAAAATGGCGGGGTATTATTCGCCTTCGCCAATGGTGACGAGTTGTTCCTTGCCGGCACGCAACTAGCCGCACTGGACCGCAACAGCTTTACCTTCTATTGAGTTGTCTGGGCAGTGAAGGGGTAAGGCGTTGCGTAACGGGGGAATTCATGAGCAGCCATTGCGGGCAAGCTTAAAAGCTGCGCGTTTTGGTTATGTGGCTGCCATGGTCATGAGTTTGGCCATCAATCTGCTCATGCTGACGGGACCGCTTTTTATGTTGCAGGTCTATGATCGCGTGTTGGCCAGTCGTTCGATCCCCACACTTGTGGCACTGCTGATGTTGATCTCAATTTTATATGCTGGCATGGCGGTGTTCGAATTTGTGCGTTCACGGATATTGTCGCGCATCGCACATGGCGTTGATGCCAAGGTTGCACCGGAACTGTTTCAGTATTGGCTACAAAAGTCTGCGGGTGGGGGTACGCCCGGTTATCGGCCCTTGACCGATCTTGGCGCTTTGCGCACGTTCCTTTCAAGCCCCTATCTCATTGCACTGTATGATTTGCCGTGGTTCCCCCTCTACTTAGGAGTGGTGTTCCTGTTGCATCCGTGGCTTGGTCTTTTGGCCATTGCGGGGGCTGTTGTAGTTGCTGTTTTGGCTCTGCTGAATGAATGGATGACGGGTCATACCACCAGCGAAGCCTCGCAATTGGAGATCGTTGAAAACCGGTTCGCTGATGAAGCCCAACGCAATGCTGACACGTTGTTGTCCATGGGAATGAGCCGCAATGCAGCAGCCAATTGGACAAAGCAACGTCGCGAAGCGCTGGCCACGGCACAAGCGGCGGGCGAGCGGTCGGAAGTGTTTCAAGCCACGTCCAAAGTCTTCCGGATGTTTCTACAATCGGCAATTTTGGCACTCGGCGCCTATTTGGCAATTGGTCAGTTGATCAGTCCAGGTGCCATTGTGGCGGCTTCAATCCTCGCAGGTCGTGCACTTGCGCCTATCGATCAAGTTATTGGGGGTTGGAAGCAAATCAAACGTGCGCGTCTGGCTAAGCAGCGCTTGAACGATTACTTGGCACAACCTTTACCATTGATTTTAGATGCTCCCGTCGCGCTGCCTTCGCCCAAGGGTCAACTGAGTTTAACGCAAGTTGGCAAATTTGCACCAAACGCGCGTTCGACAGGCGAAACCCGCATGATTTTGCAAGGGCTTAGTTTCACATTGCAGCCGGGTGACGGCCTCGGAGTTGTAGGACCATCGGCTGCGGGTAAAACCAGCTTGGCCAAATTACTTGTTGGACTTTGGATGCCAGATCAAGGTCACCTCCGTATTGATGGGGCAACGTTCCAGCAATGGGGCCGTGAACATATTGGGAGTCATATTGGCTATTTGCCGCAAAGTTTTGAATTCATCCCTGGAACAATTGCACAGAATATTTCGCGCTTTGAGCCAGACGCTATCGACGACAACATTGTCGCTGCCGCGCTTTTGGCCGGTGTACATGAAATGATACTGTCATTTCCGCAAGGCTACGATACAGTTGTTGATGCCGCCACCAGCCCGCTGACTGGTGGACAACGCCAACGCATTGCGCTCGCGAGAGCGGTTTACAAAATGCCCAAACTGGTCGTGCTCGACGAACCGAATTCCAACCTCGATGCTGATGGCGATGAGGCCTTGGGCCGTGCGATTGTGGCCTTGCGAAACAAAGGGTCTGTCGTGATTGTTATGGCACACCGCCCAAGCGCCATTGCGGCCGTTGATAAGATATTGATGCTAAAAGACGGTCGAATGACTGATTTTGGGCTTAAGCAGGACGTCATCAATCGTGTGGCTCAGGCTGCCCAACAAGCAACTCAGTCCGGGCCGCACATGTTGCAGCGCGTGCACCCCGCATGAACTCGAATAGGAAAAACAACGCACCCACGATGCGTATCAACTATCGCCGACCAGCCGTTGTCGGTTTGTGCCTCATTGCTGTTCTTCTTGGGGCTGGCGGTGCTTGGGTCTCATTGGCCAAAGTGGGAGGTGCTGTTATCGCATCGGGTTCAGTTGGAATATCTGGAAAGCCTAAGACAATTCAACATCTGGATGGCGGCATCGTTGAACGCATACTTGTGGAAGCCGGGCAAACGGTAAGAGAAGGCGAGAACCTCGTCGAGTTGGATGACAAAACGATTCTTGCCAACCTTGCAATCTATAAGGGGCGCTTGCGCGATCTGCTTGTGCGCAAACAACGACTATTGGCCGAACTTGCAGATAAGACCACATTCGCGCCGCCCACCAGTGAACTCCTGCAGCGATATGACCTCGGTTCACTTGAAACAGCCATGGCGCAACAACAATCTATGCTGGATGCGCGGCGAACATCAAAACTCGGTGAAATTGCTCAGCTATCAGAGCGCGTTTCGCAATTCTTAAAACAAATCGAAGGCGTGCAGGGGCTCAAAAAATCCAAAAAAGACCAACTCGTCGTATTCAACAAGGAACGCGATGCTATCGAGAAGCTCGTAAAACAGTCTTTCGCTGCTAAAAACCAGTTGCTGACTTATGATCGTTCGTTTGCAGATTTTTCCGGCCAAATCGCTGAGCATGATTCAGAGCTTGGTCGCTTGAACAATTCGATTTCAGAGGTAGAAATTTCAAAGCTGCAAGTTGCTCGCACGTTTCGCGAAAAAGTGATTGCTGAGCTCGATGAGATCGATGCAAAAATTGACGAACTCACCCAACAGGTCGCGGCCACCAAGCAACAATTTGACCGTACCATTATCCAAGCCCCAGTCGCTGGCATCATTCATGAGCTATCGATTTTTACAATCGGCGGAGTAGTTCAAGCAGGCCAGCCGATCATGCAGATCGTGCCCATGACCGGACGCATGGAAATCGAAGTCAATGTTGAGACGCAACACATTGATGAACTGCTGATTGGTCAAAAAGCAGTGGTCCGTTTCCCGCGTTTCAACCAGCGTACAACACCTGAAGTATTCGGCCACGTCGCACGCGTTTCTCCAACCAGTGTCATTGATGAAAAGTCAGGTTTCACGTTCTATCGTGTCGGCATTGAAATTGCTGACACGCGAACTTAAAAAACTCGATGATAAGATACTCGTGCCGGGCATGCCCGTCGAAACCGTCATTCCAACGTCAGAACGAACGGTACTTGAATATCTACTTAAACCATTAGCAGATAATCTCACTCATGTGTTTCGTGAGGAATAGCGCGTCATCACATGTTATCGCCAACAGAACGAAGGTGGTTACAAACTCTGTCCAAGGACTATTGCATCAAGGACAAGATCGACTTGTGTATAGCCAACAGAAAACCTCAGACAGCCAGCCTGACTTCCGGGTTGTGACCCAAGGCTTCGAAATCGGTGCGGGCTGGCAGAAAAAGGGCGAAACTTCTGCAAGGAATATGTCAGTCTCTCCATCGCCGCCCCTGAATTTGGCCCCAAGAAACTCTACGCCAATCTGGGTCGCGCTGCCGGGTCCGACGACGAAGACCTCTACGCCGTGATCTGGAATCCGGGAGACTGACACCTCCACGCACACGCCCCGCATGAACCGTCATGCGGGGCGATTTCGTATGCGATCTGCACAAAGAACCCTCACTGATGCGCAAATATACCGTCGGTTCTTCGTCTTTGGCGGTTAAATTGTCAGCCGGTGTCGCGCCGAATTGCATGTCAATTTCTTCAATACTCCTACTGAAGTCTAACCTCTTGAGAATAGTGCGAAGTGCTTTTGGTTATGTCTTTCGCTTCAGATTTTTCGTTGCGCGGATGAAAAATCATTGTCATTTGTGAACGTCAAGACAGGTGAATGTGTCTAAAGAAGCCTCGTCACGACGCGCATTTTTGCGAATAATGCATTTGCTTATGTTCCGTCAGATGTGAGCTATTTGTGAACTTCCGGTAATTACTCAGCACACAGATCATCGAGGAAGAGGAAAGCAGGATGAAAGCAATGTGTACAGGTTGGGTGTAAGTACATGATATTGTTTGTGCGAGGTGTCCACATTTTGCGAGGGTGACTGCGAGTGTGACGTCAACACGCCAGCAACGCGTTGATATATCTCGCATCGCATGACACCACCCTTGCAAGTCAAAAATTACTCCACACATCAGCAGTCGGGACGCGATGTTGGGAGAATGTTGTCATGTCAGATGAGTTTGATTTCGAACCGCGTCCTGGAAAGATTGGTCATCGGCAAATCTGCAAAGCCCAAGCCCTTTGTCCGACAGGTGCTGGATGTCGCCTACAAGAGCGGTTTCAAGACAAGGCGGACGTCGTCGTTCACGGGACAACGAATTGGACGGGGTGCAGCTTGGGGAACATTGGCCTCGGCAGGTCTCATGCGGACGGGTGGACGCCGGGCGGTGGTTAAGGTTCGGATTGCCAAGTTGCGGTCTGGCAACATGGCAGCACCCCGTGCGCATCTTCGCTACATCCAACGCGACGGGGTTGACCGGAATGGGGAGCCGGGGAAACTCTACGGACCGGAACTTGATGATGTCGATGGCAATGCTTTCACCGACACGTGCAATGGTGACAGGCACCAGTTCCGGATCATCGTGTCACCAGATGACGGCGAGCAGCTTGCCGCGCTGAAGCCCTTCGTCCGAGACTTGATGCAGCAGATGGAGCGGGACCTTGAGACCAGGTTGGATTGGGTGGCCGTTGATCATTACAACACAGGCCATCCCCATTCTCACATCGTCATCCGTGGCAAGGCCGAGGATGGTAAAGACCTGATCATGGCCAGAGACTATGTCACCCACGGCATCAGGCAGCGGGCGGGTCAGCTTCTGACTATGGAACTGGGGCCGGAGATCGAATTCGACAAGCAGCTGAAGCTGGCACGGGAGGTCAACGCCGAGCGCTTTACCAACCTCGATAGATCAATCCTTAAACATGTGGACCAGGGCATTCTAACAGTCAGTGCCATGCCGCCCGTTGAACCACTTGTGCACACCTCACATATGCGAAGGCTGAAGCACCTCAGCAACTCAGGTTTGGCAGCTGAGCTGCAAACAGGGATATGGGCGATTGATCCAGACATCGAACGCAAGCTGAGGAGTTTGGGCAAACACAACGACATTATCGCGACCATGCACCGGGCTATGCGGGAGGCAAAGATTGACCGAACCGGTGTCAGCTTCGCCATCTTTAATATTGAATCTGCAACAAAGCCTGTCATTGGCCGTGTTGCTGCCCTAGGTCTCACGGATGAGATCAATGACCGTCACTTCGTTGTTGTCGATAGTATCGACGGCAAGGTTCACTATGCTGATATAGGGCGCATCAGGCCAGAAGCGCTACCGAGCAGGGGAATGATCGTGTCGTTTGAAGGCCCGTCACAAGAAGCGGCAACGGCAGGTACACAAGACAAACAGCGTGCCCGCATCCGGGTGCTCTCCTATCTCAATCTCGAACAGCTCGCAGGCACCGAAGGCTTGAATTGGCTAGACCGAGAACTGGCCAGCAAGTCGTCTTCTTTTGTAAGCAACCAAGGCTTTGGCAGTGACATAAAGACCGC
>CAVZXJ010000020.1:10000-78552 GCA_963779145.1 uncultured Alphaproteobacteria bacterium | reverse complement strand
GGACTATTGGCGACGGCAACAACTGCTGTGAACGACGCTCGCGACATCCGCGACGCTGCCCTTCCAGCCTTTGGTATTGAAATGGATGGTGACAACGTCAGCATTCCAAACGTGGCAACAGATGCGGCGTGTCAGCACCATTTAACTCATGGTTCACACTGTTTGGTCAATTCTTCGATCATGGTCTAGACTTCGTCAACAAAGGCGGCAGTGGCACAGTGTTTGTTCCTTTGCAACCCGATGATCCGCTGTATGTGCCTGGCAGTCATACGAACTTCATGGTGCTAACGCGCGCAACTGTATCAGCAGGCCCTGATGGCATTATGGGCACTGACGACGATGTGCGTCCGGTGAACACCACAACGGCATATGTTGATCAAAACCAAACTTATACCTCACATTCATCGCATCAAGTGTTCTTGCGCCAATATGAGTTGAATGGGGATGGACGACCAGTAGCAACCGGCCACCTGATTGAAGGTGGCGGTGCTCAACCTGGTGGCATGGCCACATGGGGTGAAGTGAAAGCCCAAGCGCTGTTGCTCGGCATTCAACTGATCGACTTTGATGTAGGCAACGTTCCACTGTTGCGAACAGACCCATATGGTAACTTCATTCCTGATGCGAATGGCTTTGCTCAAGTCATTATTGGTGTAGGCCTCGATGGCATTCCAAACACGGCCGATGATGTTGTTGTTTCGCAAACAACGAATGGTGGTTTGCCAGTAAACCCAACCACAGTCTTAGCGCTACGCACTGCGCATGCCTTCTTGGCAGATATTGCACATAATGCGGTGCCAGTTGGCAAAATTGAAGATGGCGACATTACAATTGGATTAGCCAATCCAGGCAATGGCTCACACGGGGAATTATGACAACGAGTTGCTCGATGCCCACTTCATTGCTGGCGATGGTCGTGTCAATGAAAACATCGGCCTTACCGCCGTGCACAGCATCTTCCACTCAGAACATAACCGCCTTGCAGAACACACCAAAACGTGTTGTGTTGGCTGATGCTGCGACCATGCTGGCAAATGGCTCAACGCAGGCAGAAGCAGTTGCATTCTTGAATGAATGGCTGACCACTGATGTCGCAACAGTTCCAGTTGGCGCGAGCTGCAATTGATGCGCTGGTTTGGGATGGTAACCGCCTGTTCCAAGCCGCAAAATTCGGCACGGAAATGCAATATCAACATCTCGTGTTCGAAGATTTTGCCCGCAAAATTCAGCCAAACATTGACTTCTTCGTGGTGCCTGATGGTTACCATGCTGACATCAACGCCAGCATTGTCGCCGAATTTGCGCATGTCGTATATCGCTTTGGCCACTCAATGCTCAATGAGACCGTTGAGCGGGTAGATGCCCAGTTCAACGCTGATAATATCGGCTTGATTGAAGCATTCCTCAATCCTGTCGCTTTTGATGCCAATCACACAATCGCTGACAACATTGCAGCTGGTGACATCATTCGTGGCATGACCAGACAGGTCGGCAATGAAATTGATGAATTCGTAACGGGTGCGTTGCGCAACAACTTGCTTGGCTTGCCTTTGGATTTGGCAACGATCAACTTTGCACGCGGCCGTGATACCGGCGTTCCATCCTTGAATGCGGCACGTCGTGAATTCTACGATGTCAGCAATCAGGCACCTGAATTAAAGCCCTATACGAGTTGGGTTGATTTTGCTGCCAACTTGAAAAATGAAGCCTCGATCATCAACTTCGTTGCGGCTTACGGTACGCATATCTCCATTACCAGTGAAACGACTATTGAAGGCAAACGTGATGCTGCAATGACACTAATATTTAATCAGTCATTCGGCGGGCATCGCTGTTCCAGCAGATCGTGATGACTTCCTGAACAGCACAGGCGCATATGCAAACAATGCAGATGGCTCAACAGTCACAGGCGTCGATGTCATTGATCTCTGGATTGGTGGCCTTGCAGAAAAAACCATGGTTGGCGGCGGCATGCTTGGTGCCACGTTCAACTTCGTCTTCGAAGTGCAAATGGAAAAACTGCAGGATGGTGATCGTTTCTACTATCTGCAACGCTTGGATGGTTTGCATCTCCTCGCCGAAATGGAAAACAATACATTTGCCAAGTTGATCTTGAAGAATGCTGATGCTGGCCACTTGCCATCAGATGTATTCTCAACACCTGGCCTTATTCTCGAAATTGATCGCACGAAGCAGTACAATGCTGGTTTGGGTGAAACTGCCGGTGCCGATGGCTCATTCTTGAAGACGACATCACGACCATCGGACTTGATGAATCCGCCGACAATCTCGGCAATGACCCAACGGGTGGAAGCATTCTCACTCCGCTTGTCATCCGCAATAATCCGGCAACTCCAGGACCTGACTACCAACTACTTGCGCTATACTGGCGACCAGCACGTATTGCTTGGCGGCACTGATGGCAATGACCATTTGGTTGCAAGTGAAGGTGACGACACGCTTTATGGAGACGGAGGCAATGACAGGCTCGAAGGCGGTCAGGGTAACGACTCCTACATCGGTGGCGATGGTGATGACATCATTACCGATCTCTTCGGTGATGACATCATCCGCTCAGGCGCAGGCAACGATGCTGTGCACGGTGGTGTTGGCACCGACTTGATTATCGCTGACGAAGGCCATGACTTTGTTGTTCTCGGCGCTGATCTTCTCGACGAAACCTTCTTGGGCCTTGGCAACGACTATGTGCTGGGCAGCAAGACGACAGAAATGTCACTCGGCGGCGAAGGTGACGACTGGATCGAAATTGGTGCTTGGACGGGTGCCGTTGGTGACAACTTTGATGACCAATTCGCTGCTGACTCCGTCAAAGGTCATGACGTGTTCAAAGGCGACGGCGGCTTCGACGAATTCATCGGCGAAGGCGGCGACGATATTTGGATCGGCACGCTTGGATCGCGGTAAATTTGATGGTATGTCTGGCTTCGATTGGGCAACGTACAAGGACTATCAATTTGGTGCAAATGCCGATTTGACAAGGTTGCACTTTGACGCCTTGCCACTTCCACCGCCAAATTCCGCACTTGATGAATATTCATTCGTCGAAGGCGTATCTGGTTCTGCATTTAATGACCAGATTCTTGGTAGCGACGCTGTTGACCTGACTGTGACATCTGAAGGAGGTGCTCGCGGTAGCGTACTGACAGCTGAAGGCATTGCGTTGATAGCTGGCTTACAAGATGTATTGGGCGCTGGCGTTACTTCGTTCAGCTCTGGCAACATTCTGCTTGGCGGTGCTGGCAGTGATGAAATCACCGGTCGTGGCGGTGATGATATCATCGACGGCGACAAGTGGCTGAATGTGCGTGTTGGCGTCTTCGAAAACATTGGTGTTGATGGCGGCACTGGCGCAGAAATCGACAGTGCCAACAGCGTTTCCGAGCTCGTTACTGAAATCTTCGATGGCACCTACAATCCTGGTCAACTCCGTATTGTTCGTGAAATCATTACTGAAACTGCAAACAGTGACATTGACGTGGCAATCTTCTCGGATCTGCGTGCCAACTATGACATTACCTATAACGCAAATGGAACTGTAACGGTCAACCATGCGCGTGGCACGACAATCGACGGTGTTGATACGCTCCGCAACATGGAACGCATGCGCTTCTCGGATGTTGAAATTGCTGTCAATGCGCCTCCGACAGGTGCGCCAGCGATCAACGACCTGACGCCAACCGAAGGCTTTATTCTGTCAGTTGATACGTCATCGATTGAAGATACCAATGGTTTGGGCGCGTTTGCCCGCCAATGGCAGTCTTCGACCAACGGCACAACTTGGGTCAATATTGCCGGTGCCACAGGTGTAACATTCACGCCGCAAGACTTGGCAGGTATTGCGCCAGGTGCACAAGCCGGACTGTTGCTCCGTGTGCAAGTTACCTACGTTGATGGTGGCGGAACATTGGAAACATTGTTCTCGGCCCCAACGGCACCTGTTGGCCTCAATTGGGCAAACATTGCCAACACCAACAACATTACCTTCACAGGCAATGCTGGTGATGACATCGCAAATGGCGGTAGCGCAATTGATAACTTGAATGGCAATGCCGGCAATGACAACCTTGATGGTAACGGCGGAAACGACGTCATCACCGGCGGTGCTGGTAATGACATCGTAGATGGAGATGTTGGAACTGGGACGTTGCCAACTACGTTGGTGCTGCAACCAACTTTGGCTTCAGCACAGGCGCAACAGTTGGCACGATTACTGTAACTGATGGAACTGGAGCGGAAGGCATTGACACCGTGATTGGTGTTGAAACTCTGCGCTTCAATGGCCAGAACTATACGATAGTCAACGGTACAACGGGAGTGAACTCGATCACACCAGTTTTGGCCAATGCCTTCCTGGCTTGGCCAGCAAGCCATCTTTGGTTATGGCAACAATGACACGATCAATGGTGGACGCGGCGACGACATCGTCGATGGTGGTGACGGAACTGACAACATTATTCAAACTGGTGCAACGGGTGGACGCGACATCGTCAACGGTGGTGCTGGCAACGATACCTACACGCTCAATGGTGTCGGCGGGTGCCGAACTGTTCAATATCTATACACTCGCAGCATACAATGCTCTGCCAGCTGCAGACATTCTTAACACCAACACTGAAATCGTAATCACGCGGAATGGCGCCGTGATAGCCGAACTGGATAACATCGAAGAAATTGTTGTCAACGCGCTGAATGTTTCAGCCAATGACGGCAACGGTGTTCCGAATGGTGGTGTGACAGGTGGTGATACGGTGGCCATTTTCGGCAACTTCAATGCACCATTCACAAGTCTGAACTTCAGCACCATCACGGTCAACGGTGGTGAAGGAGACGACACAGTTGATATCACAGGTCTTGAATCTGAACATCGCATTGTGTTCAATACTGGTGCTGGCACCGATGAAGTGATTGGTGATCTTCGTCCACAAGATGTTGTCAACTATGGTGCGACTGTAGAAGACGACGAGGACGAAGATGATGATGTTGATGGTGACATTGATGACGAAGATGATGACGATGAAGCTGATGACGAAGAAGGTGATTGTGACGACGACAATCAATCCAACACGTCAGGTTCTTCGGCTCCATTGAACTTGATCGGAGATGACTCCAGCAATCTGCTCGCTGGTGCCACAGGCGATGACGTCGCAATGGGCAATGCTGGTGATGATATGCTCACAACAGGTGCTGGCAGCGATATGTTGTTTGGTGGTGCTGGTGGTGACACGCTTATTGCTGGCGACAACAATGACATGTTGTACGGCGACGCTGACAATGACAGGTTGTTCGCTGGCAACGGCAACGACATGGTGAATGGCGGTGCTGGCGATGACACGGCAATGGGTGGATCAGGTAAAGATCTGTTTGTTGCTTCGGCCAACGATGGCAACGACAGTTACTTTGGTGACGATGGCATTGACACACTCGATATGTCTGCGATCATCGATAACATTACTGCCAACCTTGGTACCGGATATGGCGAAAGCGGCTTTGCTAACGTTGGGTCCAGCCATGATCAGCTCTGGAGTGTTGAAAACATTGTGACTGGCAGTGGCAACGACACAGTCACCGCTTCTGGTAGCGCAAACGTAATCGACACGGGTTCGGGTCAGGACACGGTGATCTTCCGTACAGCGAGCGATGCTGATGAAGATACCATCTTGAACTTTGAAGCTGGCGACAAGATCGACGTTTCAGGCTTCATGGGCTCCGTCACCTTGGTCAGCGGATCGACTGCTGCAGATGGTCAAATTGCCATGCACTTTGAAAACATCGGTGGAGAGAACTTCACAGTTCTTGATGGTCAAAGTGAAAGTGGAGATCACTTCCAGATTGGCATCAAGGGTCATCACACTCTGACCAACGCAGACTTTGCTACATAGTCAATGACTTAGCGCAGAGCAGGGCCATAAATGTCCTGCTCTGCATTCTTTGCGAGCAATCCTCTCATCAATCTTTCACGACTTTGAAAGTCAGGTATCATGCGTAGCGACAAAGCAAATAATGCAGCACGCCGGAAAGTTTCCAGTCAACTTATGAAGGGGCTGCGTGGCCTTTTTGTATTTGTTTTTTCCATTTCAGGACTGATTAATATTCTCGCCCTGACCGGCTCATTTTACATGATGCAAATCTATGATCGCGCCTTGCCCTCTGGCAATGTGCCAACTCTCGTGGTTCTTTCTGGACTTGCGATTGGTCTTTATGTTTTTCAAGGTGTTTTTGAAACACTCCGCAGTCAAATTCTTGTGCGCGTTGGCGCAGGCCTTGACAAGAAGCTTGCTCCGCTTGCCCATCAAGTGGCAATTGATATGCCTCGATTTGGATTTTCGACTTCAGAAGCCCTCGAAAGAGGTAGAGACGTTGATACCGTTCGAGGTTTTCTAGGAAGTCAGGGGCCATTGGCGCTATTCGATTTGCCTTGGCTTCCGGTCTATCTCATTTTTATCTATTTATTACATCCTTATCTTGGCGCACTGGTTATCGCTGGTGCTTGTGTATTGACTGTGCTTGCGATTGCCACAGAGTTGCTAACCCGTAAGCTTTCTGGTGCGACACATGAAGCAGTCATAGCGCGCAATGCAATTGCGGATTCAAACACGCGAAACTCGGAAGTCTTACGCGCCATGGGATTTAGCTCCCGTGCAGTACAAAAATTTGTGAGTGCGAACCAAGAGCATTTGGCACTCCAAACTCGCGCCAATGATATTTCAGGCACGCTCGGATCAGTGTCCAGAATACTTCGCCTCATCCTCCAATCTGCAACTTTGGGTCTTGGTGCCTATCTTACGATTCAAGGGCAAATGTCTGGTGGTGCAATCATTGCGGCGTCGATTGCTTCTTCGCGCGCTTTAGCTCCTGTCGATATGGCCATCGCAAACTGGAAAAATGTTGTTATGGCCCGCGGCGCCTGGGGGCGGATCAAAGAAACGATGGTTGCGCTTGCTGATGAGCAACAGCCGATGGATCTTCCAACTGCAAGCAAGAGTATAAAAATTGAAAAGTTAACGGTTGCGGCCCCATCGTCGGGACGCGTTCTGTTGACTGATGTGACCTTTGATCTAAAAGCCGGGCAAGCACTTGGAATAATCGGACCGTCGGGTGGTGGAAAAACCACTCTGGTTCGTGCGCTCACCGGTATTTGGCCCTCACTGCGCGGCTCGGTTCGCCTCGATGGAGCAGAATTGGCGCAATGGCCGGAAGCAGTCTTGGGTAATATGGTGGGATATTTGCCACAGGACGTGGCCCTTCTCGATGGTACAATCGAAGAAAACATCGCACGACTCGACTCTGATGCCGAACCTGAAACGGTTGTGCAAGCAGCCAAGGCCGCTGGCGTCCATGATCTCATTGTGCACATGCCTGATGGTTATCAAACTCAAGTTGGTTCGCAGGGTGCAACTCTTTCAGCTGGACAGCGCCAACGCATTGGCCTCGCTCGGGCGCTTTACAATCGTCCGTTCATTGTTGTGATGGATGAACCAAATTCAAATCTTGACGGAGAGGGTGAGCAAGCTCTGACAGAGGCGGTAAAAGCGATCAAAGCGCGCGGTGGCATTGCCATCATGGTTGCGCACCGCCCAAGTGCGTTGGCTGCTGTCGATTTTTTGGCCGTCATTCAACAAGGCAAACTGATTGCATTTGGTCTCAAAGACGACATTCTTGGGCAGAACCAAAGTGCAGGCCAGAACCAAAACCAGGAGCAGAGGCAGAACATAATGCCACGCCCAGCACTGGCAAGTGCACCAACTTTGCGAAGCTCAAATGGACAACTGATTCAAGCATGAGGTCAAATCATGTCACACATTGAAATTCAAGCAACGCGATCTGCCAAGTCAAATGACACTCCACAAGGCCGCGAAAAATATCTATTGCCAAACGCAGATTCCAATTCCACCACACCACTTTTTATTGGCTCTATGATTATGGCTTTGGCCTTGTATCTGAAAAGCATTGTAGTGTTTGATGCCGATAAGGATGAACCGGATCGAAACGAGCAAGACAGTCCAAAGTCGTCATTGGAACCTGATTCAGATGTACTGTCATTTGAAACGACGAATGCCAAATCGCCTGAAAGTTCCCCCGTCGAAAATTCAATTGAAGAAGCTGCTAGCAACATTCGCTTATTCTCGTCGACTTCAAGTGGCGCTTTTGCATTGTTCCAAGAACGAGAACCATTCCCTGTTCAATATATAGCTCCTCATCGCCAAGACTACATTAATTCCGGTCAACCAGTCGCTTTTCCAGTTCTGCCTTCAAATGATAACCGTCGTGATCATGGATCAAACGACAATGACGTTGCCAACATTGCGGGCGCAACAAACGGTGCACCGACTGGCACAGACGAAGACGGTGACGATAGTGATGAAGAAAACACAACGACCACTAACCGTCGCCCGACGGTGTCGCAACCTGTTGTTCTGTACGATCAGTTTGCTTGCATGGCTGTTTTGATTGCGTTGAGCGATTTGCTTCGTGGGGCCAGTGATCCAGATGGTGATCAACTTCAAGTTCGCAACGCGACTGTTTCAAGTGGTGAGCTGGTGTTGGTCGAGAACGGCTATCAATTTCATGGCGAATTAACTGGCCCAATTACTGTGACCTATCAAGTCAGTGATGGCACGTTATTCGTACTACAAACTGCAACATTCAATCTTCTCGACAAGCCTCCAATTGTCGGCACCTCGGACGATGATAATTTACTTGGTACGATGTGCTGCGATAGTATTTTTGGGCTGTCGGGTAACGACCAAATTGATGGGCGCGGTGGGGATGATGAAATCGTTGGCGGTGCTGGCAATGACCACATCGTAGGTGGCGATGGTGACGACATTATTTTTGGCGACGAAGGTGATGACATCATTTTTGGAGGTGCAGGCAATGACCATATTTCTGGTGGATATGGTCATGATCGATTGTTTGGCGGCTCGGGAGATGACATTATAGCCGGCGATGCTGGAGATGATCTGTTAGTCGGTGGTGAGGGCGATGATACTCTCGTTGGCGGCGACGGAAACGATTACATTGAAGACGGTCGAGGCAACGATCATGTCGAAGGTGAATCGGGAAATGATACCTTCATTGCAACTTCAGATACTTCAAACGACTTCTTTAGCGGCGGCGAAGGGATAGATCGTCTTGAATACAGCGAGAGTGTTGTAAGCCTCACTTTCGTATCGTCAGAAGGCACTGTTACTGGTGCTGAAGGGGGGCAAGATCAGTTTGCCAGCATAGAAGTTCTTGTTGGTGGGCAAGCTGATGATCAGTTCTTCGTCGATGAAAGCCCAGTCCTGCTCAATGGTGGAGCTGGCAACGACATTTTTGAAATTGTGTCACCGCCTGTAACAACTTCTGAAGCAACGGTGCCAGAGCAGGTTGTTCAACACTTTGCGGGTGGTGAAGGTATAGATGTTCTAGATTACAGCAGCGTCGATGGCTCGGTTCATATCGATGTTGTGAATGAGACGGCAACGGGTGAAGCAATCGCTACTGATACTTTTGAGCAAATGGAACACTTCATCGGTACCAATGGTAATGACAGCTTTATTGTCGGCCAAGGTACGATCACTTTGGATGGCCATGGCGGCGACGATATGTTCGAGTTTTTGACTGCAACCGTCATCGACAGTGAATCCCGTTCCGAACATCACATTGTCGGATTTAACCAAGGTGATTGGGTACGTATGTCTCGATACGATATTTTTGAAGACGCAATCGACTCGCTCGAAGATGCATTCGATGAAATTTACGGAGATGACTCTGGAATATCTCGCGGTCAAAGCGTTGAAGATGAGGTTGTGCCGATTAGAATTCGACACGAAGTTTCCAATGACGTTCAAAAAACCTTCATCGACGCTGACTTTAACTACGACAATATTTACGAAATTTCCGTTCAGCTTGATGGAAACCACAATCTACTCATTATAAACAATCATTTGGCGTGAGATTTGCGTTTAACTGATTGAGGAAAAGGATTGAAAATGGCAAACCGTTCGCGCCCAAAACATTCACTTTCAAATATAAATCTGCAAGAAAGCTCGGGCGTCAAAAGCCGCGTTTTTGTCGGTACTTGCACGGCCTTGTTTTTGGTTGTTGCACTCGGTGGGTGGGCTGCCACATCAGAATTGTCGGGTGCAGTGATTGCTCCGGGAGTTGTGAAAGTCGACAAAGACTTGCGATCCGTGCAGCATTTGGATGGCGGAATAATTCGCGCAATTTCAGTGCAGAATGGAGACATCGTGAAAGAGGGCCAAGTGTTGTTCACGCTTGATCACACACAAATGAAGGCCGAATTACAAATTGTTCGAGGTCAGTTGGTTGAGCTCCTCTCTAAACGCCAAAGATTGCTGGCAGAACGTGATCAGCTCGATGCAATTTTGCCAATTGATGGTTATGAAGATCTCGGAATTGAAAATTCGTCCGTCCTGAAAGGCGAAGTGCGACTATTCATAGGCAACAAAGAAACGAGAGCCAGCCAAATTGAACAGTTGAAGCTTGGCATTGCGCAATTGGAAGAGGAAATCAACGGCCTCATTGCCCAAGAAAATGCAAACAAGAGCGAACTTAAATTGGTGCAAGCCGAAGCTGATAAAGTACAAAAACTGCAAGTCAAAGGGCTCGTAGAAGGTACGCGCACGTATGCAAGCAATCGTGATTTAACAAAATTAAAAGGCGAACGCGGGCAAATTGAAGCAAGTATTGCCCGTTCAAAATCTCGTCGTAGCGAAATCGAGTTACAGATTTTAGCAATCGACGATACGGCGCGCAACGATGCGCAGAAGCAACTTTCTGACATTGAACCTCGCATATCCGAACTGTTGGAACGGCGGTCAGCAATTTCCGACAGATTGACGCGGATGGACATTCGTTCACCTATTTCTGGAACCATTAACGAAGTCGCTATCAATACAATTGGCGGCATCATTACACCTGCTCAGAAACTTCTTACCATTGTCCCAGAAAATGCTGTTTTACAGATTGAGATAAAATTGCAACCGACTGACATTGATCAGGTATATGTTGGTCAACCAGCGAAGCTGCGTTTTTCCGCCTTCAGTGCCCGAGACACACCTGAACTGAACGGCGAGGTATCGTTTGTTTCCCCTGCGACGACGACTGATCAAGCAAGTGGACAAATCTACTATGTTGCACAGGTTAATGTTGAAGACAGCGAGTTGAACAAACTCAATGGAAAAAAACTTGTCCCTGGAATGCCCGTCGAAACCTTTGTCCAAACCGACCGACGAACGGCTTTGTCTTATCTCGTAAAACCTTTCACCGATCAGTTTCAAAGAGCGTTCAGAGAGTACTAGTTGATAGCTGGAACAACGGAAGTGATGCGAAATCGGGCGACATGGAAAGCAGAATTCGAGTTGTCGTAATTGATGATCATCCCTTGATGTTGAAAGGCATCATTGCGACATTTGAAAATCATAACTCTATTTTAGAGGTCGTGGGAGCTGGCAGAACCGAGCAAGATGCCATCTTACTCACAAACGAAAAAAAGCCAGATATCGTTTTGATAGAAATTGGAAACTCTATAGGAAGTTTGGGAGCTATTGCACACATTTGCTCCGTTCATCCGAATGCGAAATTGGTCATACTCGCTGCATCTGAACATCCTGAAAATGTAGCACTGGCATTTGATGTTGGTGCCAAAGGCTATATTTCAAAAAGCATCAGCGGTGAAGAACTCGTGCGCGCAATTATCAGTATCGCCGACGATAATACTTATGTATCGCCGGAGTTGGCGGGGAAGATATTTGCACCGAACGCAAGAAATGAAAACCAACAATTTGAAGCTGAAGAACGCTTGCGTGCGTTGAGCGCAAGAGAGGTCAAAGTTCTTGAACTGCTCAATTGCGGTAAATCCAATAAGGATATTGCAAGTCAACTTGATGTCGCCGAGAGCACAGTGAAATACTACCTGACTATGATCTTCGACAAGCTTGCAGTCAAAAATCGACTCGAAGCCGTCATACTCTTTCGCGATATCCACAAGAGCACTGACCGATGGACTAGACCTTAGTCTCAATTAATTCGTCAGACGTCTGATGCTTCCTATCTTTTCATCCAACGTATTTTGATCACAAGGCGGGATCAATATTTTCATTGGCATAAAGGCACAAAATTGTCACGAGTCAGACGCATTTCCGACAGCAAAAACCAAAATCTTGCGCACCAATGAACCAAATGCGTCTCAATTTGATGCAAGACGTTAGCTGGGACGGCATCTCATGTTGGCGAAAAGGCACGCGCGAGACGTGCTTTTAGCGTCAATGGTTATGCGGAGTTTTCCATGACGCTTCTATCACTCATAAAACTTGTCCATTTGTTGGGTCTCATCATGGGATTTGGCGGTGCGATCTTGGCGGATATCCTTATTCTGAGGGGGGCAATTTTGAACCCGATCGAGAATAAAACAATCCAGGCGGTTAGAAGTCTTTCACATATCGTTTTCATAGGGCTCGCATTATTGTGGCTATCAGGGATCATTTTGGTTGGTATTCGCGTGAGCGCCGATCCCAACGTGTGGATGAACCAAAAGATTTGGGCCAAAGTGATCATCGTCAGTATTCTGACGGTCAATGGTATCTTCGTTCACAACATTGCACTGAGGCGTTTGGTAACGAGGCATTCACAAAAGATGTTCTCCATCAGTCGGCCTTATGAACTCGCAGGACTGAGTTTGGTTGCAGCAATATCAAGCGTTTCTTGGATAGTTCCATTTGTGCTTGGTGTTGCAACGGAATTCAATTTCACTGTTCGAGCTGTGGGAATACTTGCAGTCTACACAATCTTGATTCTGGCTGGATGGGCTACTTTCTTTGCAATTGCTTATATGAGCGCGAGGATTGACCGCGTGCAGAAACTTCGGGCTCGGCAGGGTGGTTCACAACTGCACAACGGCTACCAACAGTCTCATTACCGTGTAATTCCAGAAAGCCTATCATTGCAGTTCCGCTCGGAACTTGATTACTTCAAGCAACGCATCAGAGATCATGATGCCCAGTGGGCAGAATTTCGAAATGATCTAAAGCAAAGTGTTGCGAATTTTGATCAATCGATTGATGACATGAATGTTCCTGCGGCAGAACCCGATTGGCGGGAGATTGGCATACATGAACTCGGAATATCTGGCGCTCATGCTGAAGTTCCAAGTTTGCCCATGAAGCAGACTATGCGACAACCTGATTTTCACCGGAATACATATCGTTCGCCAGCGGCTGCCTAATGTGAACTGGACTTGTCCCCAATTCATTCCCCATTCCGTTCTCTTTGACGGCTTGTAGTTCTCATCAAGGACGCGGGAGCAAAACTGGCAAGTCCAACAAGTGAAATGAGATAAGTCCAGATACAAGAAGGTGCCCCTAGCAATCGCTTGCGATTGCGGAACCGGATGAGGGAGCGCATAAAAAAACTTCAATTCAGAAAATAATCCTTGACAAGGAACTGACTATATGCCTATATCAGGATCGCATCACCCCGCTGGGGTCCGGTTCATGACGGTGAACTCGATGGGGTGGGCAGCGGGACTGGAGGATCTGGCAAACGTGGCCGGAGAGAACAGGTTTGCGGGAATACCCTCGGCCCCTGCAAAGGGTCGGGCCATTAGGATGGGCGATACGGGGTTGGTAAGCAGCATGTCTGCGCTCTCTTCAATGGGAAATCCGGCCATCACTGGAGGTTCGTGAGCGACACTTCGCGCGCTGCGGGACACTGAAGTGAAAAACGGTCGTGGATGTATTTCTACCGAAAAAACCCGTTTTAAGCGAGGGGGAACCCGACGCACAACACCGCGACGTAAAGCCCGTCGCATACGCTGAGGGTTTCCCCTAGCTCCCATTCTCGGGGTTACTGAGAACAAGGCCGATCAACACGGCCCCACAAAGCCGAACGTGTGTCCTAACGCAAGCCCTTGGCTTTCGCATAGTCCAAAAACTCCGCCCGCAGACGAATGCTGGCATTAGTTGTGGGAGCCGGGCAAATACGCAAAAAATATAGCAAAATAGTGCTGAAAATTTGGATGGCGTCCTGGAAGGGATTCGAACCCCTGACCCCCGGTTTAGGAAACCGGTGCTCTATCCTGCTGAGCTACCAAGACGTTGTATCTCTTCTATCATAGGCCGAATTGATTGCGCAATTGCTGCGGTGGCGATAAGTCATTTGATATGACGACGACTGAATTGTTTTTGGTGGCAATGCTGTTGATTTATGCCGTGCCTTTTGGGGTTTGGCGATTGTTGCGCTTGGATGCAGTGGCACCTTTGGCCATCGTTCAAATCGTTTGTGGGATCGTTTTGGGGCCTGGGTTGTTGGGTGCGTTTTCCCCAACCTTTCATGCCGCTGTTTTTTCACCCGCTGTCATGGGACCGCTGAACGGTATTGCTTGGTGGGGTGTCATGATATTTGTGTTTCTTGCTGGTGTGGAGCTGGATGTTGCGGAAGCGTGGGATCAGCGGCGCGATACAATTGTTACGGCAGGCCTTGCGCTTTTATTGCCATTGTTGTTGGGAAGCGTTGTTGCGATTGGGTTGTTGAGGCAAAGCCGGAATTGGGTTGGCCCGGTTGGACACGATTTTCAAACGATACTTGGGCTGGGAATGGCTTGTGCAGTGACAGCCCTTCCAATTCTTGTGTTGCTGCTCGAGCAACTCAACATTCTGCGCACGCGCTTTGGGCAGCGCGTGTTGCGCTATGCCAGTTTGGATGATGTCGTCATTTGGGCGGTGCTCGCACTCATCCTTCTGGACTACGGACGATTAGGGCGGCAGGCGCTGTTTGTGTTTGTGTTCATGGCTGCATGTTTTGGTGTGCGAAGGCTTTTGCCCAAGCTCGCTGAAAAAGAGCGTTGGTTTGCGTGTTTGATTTGGTTGGCGCTTGTGGGTTTGGCGGCGGATTGGTCTGGCCTGCATTTTATGGTTGGTGCGTTTTTGGCTGGTCTTGTAATTGATGCACGATGGCTGGGGGTGCAACAGCTTGACAATTATCGAGGCGTTGTTCTCGCGGTATTGATGCCCGTGTTTTTTCTTTCAACAGGGCTGCGCACGACGTGGGAGATGGGTGGGCTCACCGTGTTTGCAGCAGCAGTTGTTTTGTTGTTTGCGAGTGTGGCGGGAAAGTTGATAGGTGTATCGCTTGCAGGTCGCTTGCTGGGCTGGCCAAAAGGTGAGGCTTTCGTAATCGGTTGGCTGCTTCAAACCAAGGCACTCATCATGATTGTCTTTGCCAATATTCTGTTGGACAAGGGTATTATCTCATCCGACAGTTTTACCGCTTTGTTGTTGATGGCGGTGATGAGTACTGTTTTGACAGTGCCGATGGTGCGGACGAAAGTGGCCGCCCTAACGTCTGGCAAGAACTGGACCTAACATAGGTCCAGTGGGGCAGATATGAATTCACAAAAATTCGATGCGGAGATTTACCCCATGAAAATGACCACAGAAGAAGCCTTTGTCAAAGTCTTGCAGATGCATGGCATCCAACATGCTTTTGGAATTATTGGTTCGGCTTTCATGCCGATCTCAGACATCTTCCCGAAAGCTGGCATTACATTTTGGGACTGCGCCCATGAAGGCTCAGGCGGCATGATGGCCGATGGGTTTACGCGGGCTTCGGGCAAAATGAGTATGATGATTGCGCAAAATGGCCCCGGCATTACCAACTTCGTGACGGCGGTAAAGACGGCCTATTGGAATCATACGCCGTTGTTGCTGGTCACACCACAAGCCGCAAATCGCACCATCGGTCAAGGTGGGTTTCAAGAAGTGGAGCAGATGGCGCTGTTCAAAGACATGGTGGGCTATCAAGAAGAAGTGCGTGACCCCAATCGCGTTGCTGAAGTTTTGAACCGTGTGATTTTGAACGCCAAGCGATTGTCTGCGCCCGCGCAGATCAATTTCCCGCGGGATTATTTTACGCAGGTGATCGATATTGATTTGCCAGCGATTGTTGAATTTGAACGACCAACAGGTGGCGACGATGCAATTGCCGCTGCCGCTGCTTTGTTGTCGGAAGCGAAATTCCCGGTCATTTTGAATGGTGCAGGTGTTGTGATTGGTGGTGCAATTCCAGCGTCGAAAACTTTGGCGGAACGTTTGGATGCGCCAGTGTGTGTGGGCTATCAACACAATGATGCGTTTCCGGGTGGGCATCCGCTGTTTGCGGGGCCACTTGGGCTACAACGGTTCCAAAGCTGGCATGGAGTTGATCCAACAGGCTGATGTGGTGTTGGCTTTGGGCACGCGGCTTAATCCGTTTTCCACGCTACCCGGCTATGGTCTCGACTATTGGCCGAAGAATGCAAAAATTATCCAAGTCGATATCAATCCCAATCGCATTGGCCTGACGAAGAAGGTTACAGTTGGCATTGTGGGGGATGCGAAAAAAGTTGCTGCCGGGATTTTGGCGAAACTGTCACCGACGGCGGGTGATGAGGGAAGAAAAGCGCGTCGGGATTTGATTGCCACAACCAAGTCGCGCTGGGCGCAACAGTTGTCTTCCATGGATCATGAGAATGATGACCCGGGCACAACATGGAATGAGCGCGCGCGTGCGGCAAAACCAAAATGGATGAGCCCGCGCATGGCCTGGCGTGCCATACAATCGGCCTTACCGCGCAATGCGATTATATCCTCCGACATTGGCAACAACTGCGCCATTGGCAATGCCTACCCAACGTTTGATGAGGGCCGCAAATATTTGGCTCCCGGCTTGTTTGGCCCTTGCGGTTACGGGCTGCCTTCCATCGTGGGCGCAAAAATTGGCTGCCCTGATGTGCCTGTAGTTGGCTTTGCAGGCGATGGTGCCTTTGGCATTGCGGTGACGGAGTTGACAGCGATTGGCCGCAAGGAATGGCCCGCCATCACCATGGTCGTGTTTCGCAATTATCAATGGGGTGCTGAAAAACGCAATTCAACGCTGTGGTATGATGATAATTTCGTCGGTACGGAATTGGATGAGCAAGTGAGCTATGCGGGCATTGCCAAAGCTTGCGGGTTGCAGGGTGTTGTGGCGCGGACCATGGATGAATTGCGTGATGCTCTTGCCAAGGCTGTTGAAGACCAGATGAAGCACGGCAAAACAACATTGATTGAAGCGATGCTCAATCAGGAATTGGGCGAACCATTTAGGCGCGATGCGATGAAGAAGCCAGTTGAGGTTGCGGGTATTTCAAAGGCGGATATGCGCGAGCAGGCGGGGGCCTGAAAGTTTCTGACATAATCCATCTTTAGGCGGATGAAGTTTGTAGCGGTGACTGATAAGAGCGCCGCTACTTTCATTTTGAGCGGAGCGACTCGCATGCAATTTTCACTGAACCACATGGTGGCCCCCAAGCTTGGATATAATGCTTTTTTTGATCTGGCATTGCGACTTGGCGTGACTGCGGTTGAGATTCGCAATGACATTCCAACGGCTTTAATGGGCAACAAGAATGCCAAGTCGATTGCGACACTGGCCAAGGACAAGGGCATTACCATTATCAACGTGAATGCCTTGCAGCGTTGGAACCAATGGTCGAAGGCCAAGGCCGACGAGGCCAAGAAGTTGGCGGAGTATACAGCACTTACTGGTGCAAAAAATTTGATTTTGGTTCCCACCAACGACAAGAAATTCCGTCCGTCTACGGAAGAACGTCTGGATGGATTGCGGGTTGCATTGACCGGGTTGAAGTCAATCCTGAAAGACCACGGCCTGATTGGTTGCGTTGAGCCTTTGGGCTTCGAGGAATGCTCATTGCGTTTGAAGGCCGAAGCCATTGCCGCCATTGATGCCGTTGGCGGTGCCAAGCGTTTTAAAGTTACGCACGATACGTTCCATCATTTCGTTGCTGGCGAAAAAGATATGTTTGCGGATCGCACTGGACTCATTCACGTTTCAGGTGTCGTTGATGCAAAGCATACAGCAGCAACCATGCGCGACCCGCAGCGGGTGTTGGTTGATGCGAATGATATGATTGACAACAAGGGCCAAGTTAAGAAGCTAATCGCAACTGGTTACAAGGGATATGTGTCGTTTGAACCGTTTTCTAGTGAAGTGCACAAATCCAAACAAATCGCCCGCGATATAGCCCGCAGCATGGATTATCTTGAAGCTTAATTGAATAAAAAAACCCGCGAGGGCATGGGCCACTCGCGGGTTAGGTTTCGTACTGTAAACTTTTTTATGCTGCTTCTTCGGCTGAATCTTCTTCAGCTTTTTCGCTGGCTGCCGCTGCACCGCGCTTGGCGTTGCGGGCGAGGAAGTCTTCCAATTCCTTGATGCATTGATCTTCATCAACTTTGCGCACAGCTGCCAATTCACGGGCAAAGCGGGCAAGGGCCTGTTCGAACAATTGACGTTCGGAATAGGACTGTTCGGGTTGACGATCAGAACGATAAAGATCGCGGATGACTTCAGAAACAGCAATCATGTCGCCAGAGTTGATCTTTGCATCATACTCTTGGGCACGACGTGACCACATGGTGCGCTTGATACGGGCGCGACCACGGATAACCTTCATGGCTTGCTCAATCATTGAACGATCGGCCAAGTGGCGCATGCCTTTTTGTTCGGCGCGGTTGGTTGGAACCTTGAGACGCAATTTTTCTTTTTCAAAATCGACAATGTAAAGCTCAAGCTTAATGCCGGCAATTTCTTGCTCTTCAACATTGGTGATTTTGCCAACGCCATGGGCCGGATAAACCACCAATTCGCCAATCTTGAAGGACGGCTTCTTGTTGGCGGCAGGTGCGGCTGGTTTTGGCGCAGGTGCAGCGGGCTTTGGTGCTGCGGCGACAGGTGCCACAACAACGGGCTTTGGTGCAACGGCTGCTGCGTGCCGAGCGGCAGAAATTGCAGGCTTGGCCTTGGGAGCAACGGGTTTGGCCGCAACTGGCTTCGCGACAGGCACAGGCTTTTTGGCAGCAGGCTTTTTTGCGACAGGTTTAGCTGCAACTTTAGCGACAACTTTGGCTTTTACAGCAGGTTTTGCTGCTGGCTTTTTCGTTGCAACCTTGGCTGTTGGCTTTTTCTTGGTTGTTTTGGCCGTGACCATTTTTAACTTACCCCTGTTTTTTCAACATCTTACCCGCTTTTGCAGGCAGATTTCTGTGTTGCAGTGGGAAAAGAGGGCGCAAAAAAACCGAGCTAAAAGAGCCCGGACGCACCGAAAATCCCCATTTCTGCTTACTTGGGGATACCCTATCACATTTTTAATGAAATTTAAAGAGAAAGCCGTCCGTACACGGCGCATTGCGCTTGAGTGTTCACAAGAATGGTTAATTACAAGCAGAAAAGTCCTTAAATATTAAGGATTAATCGCCGTCCCCTGGATTTGGGGAGAAGTGAGCGAGTTTACCAGGCTTGCCATCTTGTTCCTTGGCATCAGCAGGCGCGTCGCGCTTAATTGTGATGTTTGGCCATTTTGGCGCGTATTCCGTATTGAGCTTCAACCAGCTTTCAAGGCCAGGTTCCGTATCGGGCTTGATCGCTTCTGCCGGGCATTCAGGTTCGCAGACGCCGCAATCGATGCATTCGTCGGGATGGATGACAAGCATGTTTTCGCCTTCATAGAAGCAATCCACCGGACACACTTCAACGCAGTCCATATACTTGCACTTGATGCAGTTCTCGGTGACAATATAGGTCATTTCAGATCAATCCACTCAGGTTTAGAGCGGCTCTCTAGCAGAGGGCTTCCGATGTTGCATCTGCTTTTTCAGCAGAGGTCATGTCTTGGTAAAGCTGGCTTGCCAAGGTGGCGGATCCGCGCTGTTCAGCTTCCCCTAAGACCTTTGCCACTTTAATGTTAGCTCCCACTGCGATGGTGAGGACGTCGCCGACCTTAACTGTGTGACTGCATTTGGTGATGCGTTCCTTGTTGATGCGTACTTTGCCGCCTTCGACAAGTTCAGCCGCCGTGGAACGATGCTTGGCAAAGCGGGCGTAAACCAACCACTTGTCCACGCGTTGCGCCAATCAGCCGTTTCCTTTTCCCATTGTCGCTTTGAGAGCGGCCAAGGCTGCGAAGGGTGAGTTCGGGTCCATCGGCTTTTCTGGACGCTTGGGCCGTTCTGGTCGCGGGTCGGGTTTGCGCGCAGACTTGTCGAATGACTTTTTGTGCTCACGCTTCTGGTGTTCGGGGCGCGGCCTTTCTTGCCGTGGTTTTTCCACGCGGCTTGGTTTGGTTTTGAACGGCCCCATACCTTCCGGCCACCAGACCGCAATGTCTTGCATTTCAACAGGTGCAGCGGGAACTTCAGGTGAAGGCGTAGCAGCCTCAGATTCTGATTCAACAGCTGGCGTGACTTCTGTAATTGAATCAACCGCCTCAGTGGCCGCTTGAACGACTTGAAGTGGTTTCGCAACTTGTCGGATTTGCGAGCGATATCCGAGGCTTATGAGAATGTTTTGAAAGTCCTCGCCGGAACAACCAACGATCGACATCATGTCGGGTACAACGGTAAAGCCGCCGCCTTCCATGGATCCGGCTGGGCGTTGTTCCTCTGGAATGCGCGGTTTCCAGAACAAGCGATCGCGGATCATGTCAGCCAATCGTTCCAGCATATCAACGCGCACGGCGCGGGTGCCGGAGATGCGATAGCCACCCATGCGGTAGAAGCCTTGGGGCAAGGCCAGATCAGCAACCATGGAGGTCAATCCATTCGGTGGCAGACTGGGCACTGGGCCAGAAACGTTTCCAGCTTTCGATTGTTCCAGCCACCACAGCAACATGCGAATTTCGGTTGGTGCTGGCTTTAGGAGTGCGGGCAAGAAAACCGTATGGGCACCAAAACGCACGCCAAAGCCGCGCAATTTGGCGCGGTCTTCTTGGCCTAAGTTTTTCACTTCCGTTGCCACATCATCACGAGGCAAAACGCCAAAATTTTCAGCAATGCGATAGGCAAGACCACGTGTGCTGCCTTCGAGGCCTTCCGGTTCTTCCAATTTCAACAATGGTTCAATGGCCGCAGCAATAGCGCGATCGACAAATTTTTGCAGGCGCTGGCGCACATCTTCCCTTAGCGACGGCGATAAAAGATCATCGGCGATGACTTCAACGCGCGGCTTAAAACGCGCGTCACCAGCTTGCAGTTTGCCGATGGGGTGGCCCTGCCAAACAATGTCGCCTTGGCGGGACAAACGCAATTCCGTGTCAGCCGTAGTGGCCAAGACAATGGCGCGGGCCGACACTTCTGTGGTCAAGGCTTGCACAGCTGCTTGTTTCAACAAGCGGCTTTCACCGCCATCCAATGCATCACCTGCCACGAAACTCAACCCGGCAATGCGGCCTATTACTTCGCCCTCAACAGAGATTGCGCCATCTTCTTCTACACTCGACATTAAGCCTTCCTTTTTCGCCAGACGGCGCATCAATACACTGGTTCTCCGATCAATGAAACGCTGTGTTAGCTTTTCATGCAAGACATCCGAAAGACGGTCCTCAATCTCGCGGGCACGGGATTGCCAATAGGTTGGGGCCTCCAGCCAATCTGCCCGGTTGGCAATGAAGGTCCAAGTTCGGACGTGGGAAATGCGCTGGGACAGAGCATCAATATTGCCTTCGAGATTTTCACAGAAAGCGAGTTGCTTCGCAAACCAATCCTCATCAATCACGCCCTGCTTCGACTGGAGGAAGTTTATGACACGCGAAATGAGATGGGCGTGTTCGGCCGGTGAGATATTGCGATAATCAGGGATCTGACACACATCCCATGCCCGCTCCACCTCAAAGGGTGAGTTGACCAGACGGCGTGTGCTTTCATCGCGACATACAGACTGTAGTGCTTCAATGTCAGGATTGGGTTGAGCGCGCGTCAAGCCTTCGCGCTCTGGCAAATAGCCAAGCGACTTTCGCAATAGGTCCAGTGAACGAAAATCCAGATCCCGATTGCGCCATTGCATGACACGCAAGGCTTCAAAATTGTGGTTCTCTAGGCGGTCGATATTTTCTTGGTCAAAGGCGTCGGCATCAGCTGTCACGCCAAAAGTGCCATCATTCATATAGCGGCCCGGCACGGCCTGCAACTTGCGCCAATTCCGAAGGGGTTAAATTGCGATATTGAAAGCCATCGAATTTGCGGGTCTGTGCGAAGGCAACATGATCGACATCCATGTTGAGGCCCATACCAATGGCGTCTGTTGCTACCAAATAATCGACGTCGCCAGATTGATAGAGGGCTACTTGCGCATTACGGGTGCGGGGCGAAAGTGCACCCATAACAACAGCTGCACCACCTCGTTGTTGGCGGATCATTTCAGCGACCGTGTAGACCATCTCGGCAGTGAAGGCCACGATGGCTGAGCGGCGCGGAAGGCGCGAAAGTTTGCGTGGCCCTGAATAGCTCAACTTGGAAAAACGCGGCCGCGATATGAAGGTGGTATTCGGAAGCAGCTTTTCCAAAATGGGTCGCATGG
This sequence comes from uncultured Alphaproteobacteria bacterium, assembly GCA_963779145.1. GTDB lineage: Bacteria > Pseudomonadota > Alphaproteobacteria > Rhizobiales > Aestuariivirgaceae > Aestuariivirga. Next base: position 56,139 of record CAVZXJ010000020.1, on the reverse strand, counting down.
TGCCGGAGCCCAGCAGCATGGTTTCTTCCAAGCCACGTCGATTGAGAATGCGGTCTGTGAAAATGTGGCCACGTTCAAAATCGCCAGCCAATTGCACTTCATCAATGGCCAAAAACGGCACGCGAATGTCGGGCGGCATTGCTTCCACGGTGCATACCCAATAGCGAGGCTGGGCCGGAATGATCTTTTCTTCGCCCGTTATGAGGGCTACAGCGTGATCGCCTGTTTTCAAGCGCACGCGATCATAAATTTCGCGGGCTAATAATCTGAGTGGCAAGCCAATCATACCGCCGGCATGGGCCAGCATGCGTTCAACCGCGAGGTGTGTTTTACCTGTATTGGTGGGGCCCAGCACCGCCGTGACCGGCGAGGCCGGCATTTTTGTGCGGTGACTCGGCATTACATGATCAAATGTAGTGATTTGATTTCAAAGCACAATGGCACTGTGCCAATTGTGCGCAGCTTGTTCACGTTTGGATTCAAGCAAGAACGAATGCCGCCCGAATCGCTGTTGGATTGATTTTCTACATTTGTTCCACTGTAAATGCATAGAGTTGAGTTGGGTTGTGGAACATCAAGTCGCTGCGTATAGGGTTGTGAACGCATCATTTTGTTAACGTTTCGCTGGAATCCCTACTGAAAAGTTAACGGCAAGAGTTTGATTTGACTCATGTTTTTAACAAAGTGTTCCAGAGGAGAACGAACCCCGCCCGAATCGCGTTTGAGGTGAATTTCTTGTTTTGTTCACGCCATGGCTGGTAGGGCTGTTGGTGAGAACATACCAGAACCTAGTGTGAAGGCTATTTGGCCCCCAATGTTTTGATGCGCTGACCTGCATCACGTTAACCACTTGTGCTGTTCTGGGAATTCGGGTTTTTGCATAGTGCTGGGATCGTTCTGCCCCGAAGTGAATCCCGTGCTTGACCGTCTTCGAGGCATACGCTAGGGAACCCCAACTTCGCCGGATGTTTTTGCTTCCGGTTTGTATTTTATTGTATGGAGATCATCATGTCGCGTCGTTGCGAATTCACTGGCAAAGGCTGGCTTTCGGGCAACCAAGTTTCCCACGCCAACAACAAGACCAAGACCCGTTTCATGCCAAACCTGTGTGATGTGACACTGATTTCGGAAGCTTTGGGCAATTCTTATAAATTCCGCATCAGCGCCCATGCGCTGAAGTCGGTTGAACACCGCGGCGGCTTGGATGCTTACCTGATCAAGGCCAAGGGCGAAGAGTTGTCCTTGAAAGCACGCAAGCTGAAAAAGACGATCAAGAAGAAGTTGGAAGCGGCTCAAGCTGCCTGATCTTTTTTCGAAGAATTTCAAAAGCCGCTCAGCAATGGGCGGCTTTTTTGTTATGGTTGGCGAACATGAGTGACCCTCAACATGGAATTCGCAAGACGACACGCGATGGAACACCGCGCGTGCATTCGTCATGTCACATTCGCGACACGGTGCTTGGGCAATTTACCGATGTGGCTGAACGCGTGGTGTTGGCTGAATGTGAAGTGGGCGACTACAGCTACATCGAGCGCCACGTCGAAGCGATTTATACAACCATTGGGAAATTTTGCGCTGTGGCAGCGGGTGCACGATTGAATGCGTTGAACCATCCAATGGAGCGCGTGTCGCAACACAAAATTACCTATCGCCCCAACGAATATTTTGTTTATGCGAAGGTCGATAAAGAATTTCGCGAGAAACGACAGAACGCGCGCGTGAATATCGGGCATGACGTCTGGATTGGCCACGGCGCGATTGTGTTACCCGGAATTTCAATTGGTCATGGTGCCGTTGTCGCGGCGGGTGCAGTGGTCACAAAGAACGTCGAGCCTTATGCCGTTGTTGCAGGTGTGCCAGCAAAGCGTATCAAGTGGCGATTTGAAAAAACCATCCGTGAACGGATCATTGCCTTGGCTTGGTGGGACTGGGAGCAGACGAAATTGGCTGATGCAATTCAGGATATGCAATTGCTATCACCCGCCGAATTTCTCAATAGACATGCGAAATAGGGGTGTAATTTTTCTACAGATTCCCATAAAGTTGGTGACGCCTGAAAATTTGGCGTCACCATTCATCGTCATTTTAAATGACGTATTCTGCGAACTCAGTCTACTGTTTCCTCGGACCGTAGGATGACTTCCTCAGTCACTTCTGGTGGAATATAAGTTTCAGTGACGAATATTTGGGTAACGGCGCCAGTGCCTCCAAAATAAGGGCAAGTGTTGCCAGACCCATTCTGCCAATTTTGAACTGCAGTATTGCAAGTTAAGGGAACTGCAAAAGCTGGTGCTGTCAGAAAGGCAATGGCGGTTGCGATTGTTAAAATGAGTGTACGCATGACGAATACTCCTGTTTTTGGCGAGGGCGTGTTGCCCGATGCCAGAGGGTTTCAAGTTCAGGTTCTTGATGCTCTCGCCAGCAGGGGCTCAAGCGCCAACAACCCGCAACACAGCGTGTCACGGCGACGACTTCGCCCCTCTTCTAAAACAGACTGCATATCAGCAGCCACCCGCACTCAATCGTCGAATTTAAAATGCCGTGACGATCTGCGATCATCTAAATTTAATTCTTCTTTTAAGAAATGCAAGCACGTGGAAGTTACATAAACTCTACGTTATGTAGAAGGTTCATGCAGCGCGTTTGCGCTTACGGCCTGTTATGGCGGTATCTTCGAAAAGCTCAGCCAACTTTTCGGTCATAGCTCCGCCGAGTTCTTCCGCATCAACAATTGTCACCGCACGTTTATAGTAGCGCGTCACATCATGGCCAATGCCAATGGCGATCAACTCAACTGGTGATTTACCTTCAATGTCGCCGATGACTTGGCGCAAATGACGCTCGAGATAATTGCCGGAATTCACAGACAGTGTTGAATCATCCACAGGAGCGCCGTCGGAAATCACCATCATAATGCGGCGTTGTTCGGGGCGACCCAGCAAGCGATTGTGTGCCCAAATCAAAGCTTCGCCGTCGATGTTTTCTTTCAGCAAACCTTCACGCATCATGAGCCCTAAATTTTTGCGCGCACGGCGCCAAGGTTCATCGGCAGCTTTATATATAATATGACGGAGATCATTGAGGCGGCCAGGGTTTGCAGACTTTCCAGCAGCTAACCATTTTTCACGGGCTTGGCCACCTTTCCAGGCGCGGGTGGTGAAGCCTAAAATTTCTGTTTTTACGCCACACCGCTCCAGCGTACGGGCGAGAATATCTGCGCAGGTTGCTGCTACTGTAATGGGGCGGCCCCGCATCGAGCCTGAATTGTCGATGAGCAATGTCACCACGGTATCGCGGAAGTTGGTATCTTTCTCCCGTTTGAACGATAATGGGTGCATGGGGTCAATCACCACACGCATCAATTTTGCTGAATCCAAAATTCCTTCTTCAATGTCGAATTCCCACGAGCGGTTTTGCTGCGCCATCAGGCGGCGTTGCAATCGATTGGCTAATCGTGCGACGACGCCTTGCAAGCTTGATAATTGCTTGTCGAGATAGGCTCTCAAGCGTGTGAGCTCTTCTGCATCACAAAGATCAGTGGCCCCCACCACTTCATCAAAGGTGTTGGCGTAGACTTTGTAGAAGTCTTGGTGAGCGTTATTGGAAAAGGGGAGTTGCGGACGATAAGGTTCCTCACCTTCCGTATCGTCATCAACCTCTTGGTCGTCGGGCTGGTCGTCGCTGTCGATGGCTTGCGCTTCCATCTCAGCTGACTCGCTTTCACCTTCGGCTTCTTGCATATCTTCCGAAGCTTGCTGCTCGGATTCCTGCTCTTGGCCTTCAGGTGTTTCGTTCTTGTCGCCTTGATCTTCTTCGGGCTCTTGCTCTTCGTTCTCTTCGCCTTTGTCGGGGTCTTCGCCCAATTCATCACCCATATCGAGGGCCGCAATCAAGTCGCGTGAGAGTTTGGCGAATTGCTGCTGGTCATGGAGTGCAGACGATAGGTTCTCGAGATTTCCTTTTGCTTTTTCGTCCACCCAGTTGCGCCATAAATCGACATAGGGCTTTGCAGCGGCGGGTGGTGCTTCGCCAGTGAGACGTTCGCGCAAGATCAAACCCACCGCTTCTTCCAATGGCGTGTCGCGCCGATTGGACGAACGGTTCACAACGGTTTTGCTGTAGCGATCATCCAACATAGCGGATAAATTTTGCGCTACACCCGGCATGGCATTGGCACCGATTGCTTCAATGCGAGCTTGCTCCACGGCTTCAAACATGGCGCGGGCATTTTTGCCTTGTGGCATGTAGCGATTGTGGATGGTGTCTTTGTGGTTTGCCAAACGCAGGGCAAAAGAATCCGAAAGCCCCCGCGTGATGGAGATTTCTTTCAGCGTTGTAGTGCCGGAGATTTGCGGAAGGCGGGCTTTGTGGCCCGTGAGCAAAGGTTGATCATTGCCAAAACTCACCGCCAATTCAGGATCGAGCGCAATCGTTTTCATGGCGGTGCCAAGCACCCCCTTGAAACGTTCTGCGCGGTCGTCCTTGGGCGAGCTCATGGGCTCTTAGGCGATCGCAATACGAGCAGCAGATTCCGGCAATTCTTCACCAAAGCAGCGCTGATAGAACTCGGCCACAATAGAGCGCTCCAACTCATCGCATTTGTTGAGGAAGGTGACGCGGAACGAGAAGGCGAGATCACCGCCAAAAATATCAGCGTTCTGCGCCCAGGTGATAACCGTACGTGGACTCATGACAGTTGATAGGTCTCCCTGCACAAATGCATTGCGCGTTAAATCTGCCACGCGCACCATATTGGCAATAATCTTTTTGCCCTTTTCAGTGTCGTAGGATTTGTTCTTTGACATGACGATGCCAACTTCATCCGCGTGGGGCAGATAGTTCAACACAGTCACAACAGACCAACGATCCATCTGCGCTTGGTTGATTTGTTGGGTGCCGTGATAGAGGCCCGTTGTATCGCCCAAACCAACGGTATTGGCGGTGGCAAACAAGCGGAAGGCATTGTGCGGGCGAATGACGCGGGATTGATCGAGCAATGTCAGCTTGCCCGAACTTTCGAGAATGCGCTGGATCACGAACATTACGTCGGGGCGACCAGCGTCGTACTCGTCGAACACCAAGTGCCACGTTATGCTGATAAGCCCACGGCAGAATGCCTTCACGGAATTCCGTTATTTGCTTTCCCTCTTTCAACACAATGGCATCTTTACCGATCAAATCGATGCGCGAAATATGGCTGTCCAAGTTGATACGGATGCAAGGCCAGTTAAGGCGCGCGGCAACTTGTTCAATGTGCGTGGATTTGCCAGTGCCATGATAACCTGTCACCATGACGCGGCGATTGTGGGCAAAGCCCGCCAAAATCGCCATGGTGGTTTCTTTGTTGAAGAGATAGTCAGGATCTAAGTCCGGCACATGTTCACTGCCTTGCGAATAGGCGGGCACCGACATGTTGGATTCAAAGCCAAAGGCTTCAGAAACGGAAATTTTTGTATCTGGTTCACCCGGCAGGCTACCATTGGCTTTAGCTGTCATCGCACTCAACTTAATTTAATGTTTGGATTGAAACTCTCTAATAGTTTGCACCTGCCCCCGCAAGTTAGCAAAAGCCGCTGGCCCTCAAAGTATCATAGGCCTGGATGACGGACTTTAGTGTGTCTTCATTGGCGCGGCTGCCCTGATTGGCGTCAGGGTGAAGCCGTTTGACCAATTGCTTATATTTCGTCTTGGCGTCTTCAGGCTTAGCGTTCTCATCCAAGCCCAAAGTTTGCAAGGCTGCCAGTTCGTTTTTTCGCAAGTTGCGGCCAAGCTTGGTTTGCGCTGGTTTTGCGTCTTTGCCGAAAAGTGCATGGGGATCATTAAATTCACGGGCGGCACCGCGTTTTGAACCCGCAGCAGCATGGGCGCGTTCGCCCAGCTTCCAAGTTGGCCGATCACCAGTTTGGGCTGCAATTTTTGCAGCAGATACGTCGCCATCGGACATGCCGGCAAAATAATTGTAGCTCTTGTTATATTCTTGCACATGGGACGTGCAATAATTCCAGAATTGCCCTTCAAAGCCACGGCCTTTTGGGGCTTTGTGCTTGGCCGGGTTCACGCAGCCCTCCCATTCGCAAGACTTCTCAGCCTTTGGTTCTGGTTTTGAACCTCTGGGGGTAATACGAATTTTATCAAAATATTTTGAGTCGGTTTTCATGATTTCAATTATGAGGGTTAGAGCAGAATGCTTCAACCCGAAATGGCGGACGTGACACTATGAACCTTGGCCCTGTTGGCAGAACCCTTGAAGAAAAACTAACTGCGGCTTTTAACCCGCAAGCTCTTAGCGTGATTGATGAAAGTCATCAACATGCAGGGCATAGCGGCAGCCACGCACAGGGTGAAAGCCACTTCCGTGTCAAAATCATGGCTGAGGCGTTCAGGGGCCAATCGCGGGTGCAACAACACCGCTTAGTCAATGAGGTTTTGGCCACTGAATTGAAAGCCCGCGTCCATGCGCTGGCGCTGGAAACGTCAGTGCCGTCAGCCTGAGGCTGGTACTTCCGCTGTTTTATCAATAGGCGTGATTTTCAATGACGTTAGCTGCTGCTTTCGCTTCTTCAACACTTCAAAGCGGAAGCCATGGAACGAAAAGGCTTGGCCTTGGGCCGGTATCATTTGCGCCTCGTGAATAACCAGTCCCGCAACTGTAGTTGCTTCCTCATCCGGCAAGCGCCAATCAAATGAACGGTTCAAATCGCGGATCGGCACCGTGCCATCAACCACATAGGAACCATCACGGGTTTTGCGAACGCCTGTGGCGACGCCATCAAACTCGTCTTTGATGTCACCAACAATTTCTTCGAGAATGTCTTCAAGTGTCACAAGACCTTGCACTTCGCCATACTCGTCAACCACCAAGGCCAACTGCACCTTGCGGCGTAAAAAGGCGTTAAGTTGGTCTTCAAGTGGGCGTGTGTCCGGCACAAACCATGCTGGAGAAATAACATCATCTAGTTTGATTTTTGACGCATCACCACTGGCTTTTTGTAAAGCCGCGAACATGGATTTAGCATGGATGACGCCAATAATATTATCGGGATTGTCTTTCCAAACGGGCATACGCGTATGCGGACTGTCGAGGAGTTCGGCCACCAATTCTTTCATGGGTTGGCCGCCATCGAGGGTGGTCATTTTGGTGCGGTGGACCATGATATCCGCCACTTCAAGATCTTTCAAATCAAGTATGCCACCAAGCATATCGCGGTCATTTTTGACCAGTGTGTCTTCCTTGTGGTGAAGCGCAATGGCACCACGCAATTCATCATGGGCCGAGAGCACGCCTGCATCGTCATCAATGTTCACACCAAATATTTTCAGTGTGTTTTTGACGATATATTCAACAGTCAAAACAATAGGCCCGAGTACGGCAGCAATCACGCGCATCAATGGTGCTACCGCCAGTGCCACGCGTTCAGGGTATGCAATGGCATAGGTTTTTGGCATCACTTCCGCGAATATGAGAATGATAACAGTCATCACGGCGGAAGCGATAACAGCTCCGCTATCGCCAAAGAGTTTGATCAAAGCAGCCGTTGCGACGGCTGATGCGGTGATGTTGGCGAGATTGTTGCCGAGCAACAAGGAGCCAATCAAGCGTTCTGGCATAGCTGTAAGTTTAAGTGCCATAGCAGCGCGCTTCGAGCCGCGCCGTTCAATTTCAGTCAAACGGGCGCGCGAAGTTGCCGTAAGGCCTGTTTCAGCGCCTGAGAAAAAAGCAGATACGATGATCAGACAAACGATTGAGAGAATGGCATAGCCAGATTCTGAGTTCATTGTCGTTGCATGTCCTTTTTCAAAAATTCAATAACAGCATTGTCGGCAACATCTTTGGCGATGAATGCGTCACCGATGTTGCGGGTGAGAATGAAGGTGAGTTTTCCAGCCGAAGCCTTCTTGTCTTGCCGCATAATTTCAACCATTTCGGCTGGTGCGGGGAGTGTTGCCTTTATGTGCGACACATGCGTGGGAAGGTTTGCGCGGGCCAAGTGTTTGGCAACGCGGTCGGCTGTTCCTTCAGCGCATAGCCCTTGCATTTCAGAGAAACGGAAGGCTTGCACCATGCCAATTGATACGGCTTCGCCATGGAGCAGCGTGTCAGAATATCCCGTTGAGGCTTCAAGTGCATGGCCAAAGGTGTGGCCGAGGTTCAGCAAAGCGCGAACACCGGTCTCTGTTTCATCTTCTGCAACAATGCGGGCTTTAGTTTCGCATGAAACGCGCACGGCATAATCAACGGCACCTTGGGCACAGTCGATAACGCTTTCCACATTATGGTCCAGCCAGTTGAAAAAATCAGCATCGCCCAGCAAGCCATACTTGGCAATTTCGGCATAGCCAGCCGAACGCTGGCGCATGGGCAAAGTCTTGAGGAGGTCAAGGTCGATCAAAACGCGGGTTGGCTGATGGAACGCGCCAACAAGGTTTTTGCCGTGGGGTGAATTGATGCCGGTTTTGCCACCAACGGAACTATCAACTTGCGCCAACAATGAAGTCGGAATTTGGATGAAATTGACACCACGCCGCAGAATGGCTGAAGCAAACCCCGCAAGATCACCAATGACACCGCCGCCCAATGCAATTACTTGGTCTTTGCGTTCAATGCCAGCGGCCAAAAGCTTGTCGCAAACTTCAGCCAATCCGGCGTAACTCTTTGTGGCTTCACCGGGTGTCATGATGATGCTGGAGTGTTTGATGCCCGCTTGGTCCAAAGAGTGCTGCAGTGTTGCGAGATGGTGTTTGGCCACATTCGCATCGGTGACGATGGCGGTTTTTTTGCGTGTGAGTTGTTGCGACAAAAGATTGGCCGCATTTGGCAGCAACCCTGAACCAATTGTGATGTCATAGCTCCGCGCACCCAATTCAACGGGCACTGTTGCGGCAATGCGCAGATCAGACATTGTCAGACACTTCTTTCGTTGGTTGCCACTGTGCCAAGGCGTCAATCACGGCGTTGACCATTTGATTGTGCTGCACATCAAGGCTTTCAATTGTGATGTCAGCTTGGGCATAGACGGGATAGCGAATGTTGATGAGGTTCTGTAAAACTTCAGCAGGGTCGCGATTTTCGAGCAAGGGCCTGCCGCCGCGCTTTGCAACGCGTTTCAGCAACACATCAAGGTCCGCCTTCAGCCAGACCGACACGCTATGGCCTTTGATGGCGGCACGCGTTTCTTCATTCATAAATGCACCGCCGCCAGTGGCGAGCACCTGTTTGCCGTTTTCAAGCAAGCGTGCAATGACACGCCGCTCGCCATCGCGGAAATGGGCTTCGCCATGATCCGCAAAAATGTCGGGTATGGATTTTCCGGCTGCTTTTTCAATTTCCACATCAGCGTCAACAAATGGCAAGTCCAGTTTTTCGGCCAAACGCCTGCCAATTGAAGTTTTGCCAGCACCCATCAACCCCACCAAAACAATGGGGAGTGGGCCTGTTGCCTCCAGCGCCGCGTCAAGTTCGCGGTGACCTATCTTCGTATTCATGATCTTGGGCGTTGCTTTAGCCTGTTTTATGCCTCCACGCAAAGGCGGGTATTTGGCTTTGCCGTCAGGACAGGCTAAAAGACTTGGCAAAGGAAATTTCTGTGATCCCTGATACCGTCAAATTTATTCTCGTGCTTGGGCTTATAGCGGGTGCCGCTTTTGGCTCTGTTTGGGGTTTGGCCACCTTCCCGCCTGAGCAATCGGAAGTCATTAAGTCGCTTCCACACGACAAGTTGCGGCAAAACTGACGTGACGGCTCACAGACTAATTGCGCGATTTCTTGAAATGATGAGCGCCGAACGGGGTGCGGCCCGCAATTCCATTTTGGCCTATGGTCGGGATTTAGAAGATTATTCAGCTTTTTTATCAGCACGCAAACAAGATGCTGCAACGGCTTCGAGCGATGATGTCCGGGGCTATTTAGCTGATCTTGAAACCCGGGGCATGGCACGCAGTTCAACCGCACGTAAGCTTTCGGCAATAAAACAGTTTCATTTGTTTTTACAAGGCGAAGGCCAAGCCCAGCAAAACCCGGCGACCATCGTCGAAGGACCGAAAAAGCAAGCCATACTGCCTAAAATATTGCAGTCGAATGACGTTGAAAGACTTCTTTCCGCAGCAGCAGACGCTGTTGCACAGGCTAAACCTGAGCACCGCTTCAAGGCCATGCGGTTGCAATGTTTGGTCGAACTTTTGGCGGCTACAGGCTTGCGTGTTTCGGAATTGGTTGCACTTAAACTGAGTGCAGTTCAGGCAGAACGGGATTTTTTGACGATCAAGGGCAAGGGCGGGCGCGAACGTATGGTGCCTGTGGCTAAAAGGGCGCAGGTTGTACTGCGTGATTATGTAAGTGTATTGAAATTGCAGTCAGACGCGTCTTCGCCATGGTTGTTTCCGTCCCATGGGGAAAGTGGGGCGCTCACACGCCAACATTTTGCTTTGGAGCTAAAAGCGCTGGCGCGTGTGGCGGGTTTAGAGGCGGCGCGGGTCTCACCCCACGTGTTGCGTCACGCTTTTGCGACGGGGCTTTTGGCAAAAGGTGCCGATTTGCGGGCTGTGCAACAAATGCTGGGCCATGCCGATATATCTACAACGCAAATTTATACACATGTTCAAAGTGAGCGTTTGACCAGCACAATTGAGCAATTTCACCCGCTGGCTAAGGCGGGGCGCAAGACACGTTGACAATTTGGCCTACTCTTGCCACTTAGACCGGAACAATAGAGCGAGAAGACATGCAGGCCTTTTTAGATTTTGAAGCCCCCATTGCCGAATTAGAAGGCAAAATTGCCGAATTGCGGGCTTTGGCCCAGGGCGATGCTTCAAAGTCGATTGCGGATGATGTGAAATCGCTTGAAGGCAAGGCGTCGAAGATCCTCAATGATCTCTATGCCAATTTAACGCCTTGGCAAAAGGCTCAAGTGGCCCGTCATGCTGATCGCCCCCATGCGCTGGACTATATGAAAGCCATGATCACAGACTTCGTGCCTTTGGCAGGAGATCGTAAATTCTCGGAAGATGAAGCAATTGTGGGTGGCCTGGGTCGTTTTCAAGGTCAGGGCGTTGTCGTCATCGGACAGGAAAAAGGCTCAGATACGCAAAGCCGCCTCAAGCACAATTGGGGCATGGCCAAACCTGAAGGCTATCGCAAAGCCGTGCGGTTGATGGAAATGGCCGACCGGTTTGGATTGCCCGTCATTACATTGGTTGATACGTCGGGTGCCTACCCGGGTGTAGATGCTGAAGAACGCGGTCAAGCTGAAGCGATTGCCCGCTCAACCGATTGTTGCTTGTCATTGGGTGTTCCGTTGGTGTCCGTCATCATCGGCGAAGGTGGTTCGGGCGGCGCAATAGCCATTGCAACGGGTAACACGGTTATGATGTTGGAACACGCAATATATAGCGTGATTTCACCTGAGGGTGCTGCCTCAATTCTGTGGCGTGATGCGGCGCGGGCTAAAGATGCTGCCGCTGCTTTGAAACTGACGGCGCAGGATTTGAAGAGGCTTGGCGTGATTGATGAAATTGTGCCCGAACCACAGGGCGGTGCGCACCGTCAGGCGGACAAAGCAATTGCCAATGTTGCTGACGCTGTCGCGCGGTCGTTGAAAAGTTTTAGTGGCGTTTCAGCAAATGTGTTGCGCACGCAGCGGCGCGAAAAGTTTATGTCGATTGGGCGTGGATTGTAGGCGTTGAACTTAGACGTGGTTGAAAAGGTCAATCAACGTTTCAAAGAGGTCCTGCGATAGTCCTCGCAAACCAGACCCAACGGGAACCAACATCAGCCCCATTACTGCTGCAATCAATGAATATTCAATGGCAGTAGCGCCGGACTCATCCGAACACCATTTTTTCACGTTAAATCGTTTTGCCACTTTGAACTCCGTGCACTTACGCCTGTGGAGTAGTTATGGGGCAAACACCTGAAAAAATGCTAAACGACAGGGTAAAGTTTTAATGATTTGAAAAATTTGGCTTTCCTCTCAAAAATTACGAACAGCACTTTCGGCTCGCTCGCTTAAGGTCGACAATCTAAACAGTCAAAGGCAATTCAAAATGAACAGACGAGACGCAATAAAGCTTATTTTGCAGGGTTCTGCTGCTGCAGGCGTGATCGGGGCGGGCCATGCTAAGGCGCAAAATCCAGATTACAATATCGATATTGTTTCGCGCGTCTTGGACGTTAACGGCAAGGCTGCCAAGGTTTTCGGATTGCAAGTGAATGCTAAAATTGGCGGTTTGTTTACCACATTTGGCCAAGATTTTTCAGCGCGCGTCACCAATCGGTTGTCCGAACAAACTTTAATTCATTGGCATGGCCTAACGCCGCCTATTGCCCAAGATGGCGTGCCGGGACTTTCTGGTCCGATGTTGGCGGCAGGTGAGGCGCGTGATTATCGTTTCCCCAATTCACGTACTGGCACCCATTGGATGCATTCCCATGTCGGCTTACAGGAACAACATCTGCTTGCTGCACCATTGATTGTCGCTGAAAAAGGCGCGGCGCTGGTTGATGAGCAAGAGCATGTTGTGATGTTGCATGACTTCACCTTCCGTGATCCCCAAGAAATATTGGCTGAGCTGCAAGGCGGGGGCGGTTTGCATGCCGGACATAACATGGGTGCGGCGAAAGCTGATCCGCATGCCGGGCATAATATGGAACCAGCAGAAGTTGATCCACACGCTGGCCACAAAATGGCAGCATCCCCTGAAACTGCCGTTATGAATCCAAATGATATTGCTTTTGATGCAATGTTGGCCAACGACCGCACTTTGGCGGACCCTGAAATTGTCGTTGCCGAAAAAGGTGGCCGCTTCCGGTTGCGTGTCATCAATGGTGCTGCTGCCAGCAATATGTGGATTGATTTAGGTGCGCTTGAAGGTGAATTGATTGCGGTTGATGGCAACAGCATTCGCCCCCTAAAGGCGCGGAAATTTCCACTTGCCGTGGCGCAACGGGCTGATGTGCGCTTGGCTTTGCCACCGGGTTCTGGCGCTTACCCGATTTTGTTCACAGTTGAAGGCAGCGATATGCGCTCCGGCATCGTTCTGAAATCGGGAGATGGGACTGTTGCTAAAATTTCAGAACGCGGTGAGGCGGCGGCATTGCTCGACTTGTCACAAGAGCCATTGCTGCAGTCGATTGCTGAGCTTCCTGATGAACCCGTGTCACGCACTGAAATCGTCATGCTCACAGGCGGCGAGAAGTAATTATCTTTGGGGCCTCAATGGTAAGCCCATGATGCATGATACGGTGTTCAGCGTGAAGCAAGGCGAGCGCTATGAAATCGTCATGCATAATATGACATCAATGGCGCACCCGATGCACTTGCACGGGCACTATTTCCGTGTGGTCGGAATTAATGGCAAACGTTTCAAGGGTGCAATACGCGACACAGTGTTGGTGCCTGTTGGTGCACAGGTGGCTATTCAGTTTGACGCTGATAATCCCGGCACATGGGCGTTCCATTGCCACCACCTCTACCACATGAATAGCGGCATGATGGGAGCGATTGCCTATACCAGTGCGGCATAGGCAATCACCACATTAAACGTAGGCGCCGTGACAGTGCTTGTAACGCTTGCCGGAACCACATGGGCACATGTCGTTGCGCGCCACTTTGCCCCAGGTTTCTGGCTTCTTGGCGTCAAATTTTGGTGCTTTGGTTTTGGCGGTTTTCTTTACAGGCGTGTTCAAGGGAATGCCTTCGCCAACATCATCTTCACCCGTCGTGGCGTCGATGTGGTGGGCGATCATATCCGGTAATTCATCTTCATCGGGCAACAGGTCGTCGCCTTCTTGCTGATATTGAACTTCAACACGCATCAACTGTGTGGTGACTTGCTCTTTCAAGCCTGTGACCAAAGCTTGGAACAAATTGAAGGCTTCAGTCTTATATTCATTCAGTGGGTCGCGCTGACCGTAGGAGCGGAGGTAAATCACCTGACGTAAGTGATCGATGGTGATGATGTGTTCACGCCACAAGCGGTCCAGCGTGCGCAGCAGAATTGATTTTTCAACTTGGTCCATAACTTCAGGACCGTACTTCTTGCGCTTGTCGGCGTAGATTTCATCAACTGTCGTTGTTACACGCTCTTTGATTTCCTCATCGGCAATGCCTTCTTCCTTGGCCCAATCATCGGCTGGAAAATCAACGGCAACGGCCTCACGCAAGCGTTCGCGCAAGCCCACGGCATCCCATTGTTCGGCGTAGGCGTTCTCAGGAATGTGTTTGGCCACAAGTTCGGCGACGGTGTCACGGCGCATATCGTCAATCGTTTCGGCCACTTCTTCACCACGCATCAAGCTAATGCGTTGCTCGAAAATGACTTTGCGCTGGTCATTCATGACGTTGTCGAACTTCAGGATGTTCTTGCGCATATCGAAGTTGCGGGCTTCAACTTTTTGCTGGGCTTTTTCGAGCGCCTTGTTGATCCACGGATGGATGATGGCTTCGCCTTCCTTGAGGCCGAGCTTTTGCAACATCGAGTCCAAACGGTCAGAACCGAAAATGCGCATCAAATCATCATCAAGTGCGAGGTAGAAGCGTGAACGACCAGGGTCACCCTGACGACCGGATCGACCACGCAACTGGTTGTCGATGCGGCGGCTTTCGTGGCGCTCGGTCCCGATCACGAATAGACCGCCAGCTTCGAGAACGATTTTTTTGTCGCGCTCCACTTGTTCCGTAATGGCTTTGGTGCGGGCTGTTTTTTCTGGCCCATCAGCAACGCCATCAAGTTCAGCTGCAATCATCATGTCAACATTGCCGCCGAGCTTAATATCGGTGCCGCGACCTGCCATGTTGGTGGCGATGGTGACAGCTCCGGGTGAACCCGCCTGCGCCACAATACCGGCTTCCTGTTCATGGAAGCGGGCATTCAACACATTGTGCTCGATGCCTTGTGATTTCAAAATACCGGATAAGGTTTCGGATTTTTCAATCGATGTCGTGCCAACAAGCACAGGCTGGCCGCGCTCGCGCGCTTCGCGAATGGTGTTGGCAATGGCTTGGAATTTTTCAGTTTGCGTGCGGTAAACTTCGTCGTCTTCATCTTTACGGGCGACGGGCACGTTGGTTGGAATTTCGATAACGTCGAGATTGTAAATGTCCATGAACTCTTCAGCTTCCGTGAAAGCTGTACCCGTCATGCCAGCGAGTTTGCCGTAAAGGCGGAAATAGTTTTGGAACGTGATCGACGCCATGGTGACGTTTTCAGGTTGGATGGCTACATGTTCCTTGGCTTCCAAGGCTTGGTGTAGGCCTTCCGAATAACGGCGGCCCGGCATCATGCGGCCCGTGAATTCGTCGATGATGATGACCTGATCATCCTTTACGATGTAGTCCTTGTCTTTCATAAACAAGGTGTGGGCGCGCAGGGCCTGTTGAATGTGATGCACAACAGTGATGTTGCCACCATCGTAAAGACCGGCACCTTTTAAGATACCAGCAGCACCTAAAACTTGCTCAAGGTGTTCATTGCCTTTTTCTGTGAGAGTGACCGAGCGTTGCTTTTCATCCAAGTCATAGTCATCAGCCGCTAATTCAGGGATGAAGCGGTCGAGCGTATTGTAAAGGTCTGACTTGTCATCAACTGGACCGGAAATGATGAGGGGGGTACGGGCTTCGTCCACGAGGATCGAGTCGACTTCATCCACGATGCCGAAGTGGTGGCCGCGCTGCACCATCTCATCGAGGTGGTATTTCATGTTGTCGCGCAGATAGTCGAAACCCAATTCATTGTTGGTGGCATAGGTCACGTCGCAGGCGTAGGCTTGGCGGCGTTCTTCATCCGATAGGCCATGAACAATAATGCCCGTGGTCAACCCAAGTGCGCCATAAACCTTGCTCATCCATGTGGCGTCGCGGCGGGCGAGATAGTCGTTAACGGTCACGACATGGGTGCCGTTGCCAGCCAGCGCGTTCAGATAAACTGGCAAAGTGGCGACAAGGGTTTTGCCTTCGCCAGTTTTCATTTCCGAAATATTGCCGTTGTGCAGCACCATGCCACCAATCAATTGCACATCGAACGGGCGAAGCCCCAAACTGCGTTTTGCAGCTTCACGCACGGCGGCGAAAGCTGGCTCCAATAAATCATCAAGGGTTTTGCCCGCAGCAAGTTCTGCCTTGAAGCTGACGGTTAAACCTTTCAGTTCTTCATCGCTCAACTTTTCATATTCGGCTTCCAGCGCATTAATGGCGGGGAGGCGCTTGTAATAGCTGCCTAATTTACGATCATTGACCGTGCCAAAAATTTTGCGCGACAGAGCTTTCAGTCCGAACATATTTCTTCACCTCAAGGGGCCCAACACGAGGTCAGGCCCTGATTCATTTGCAATGCCCTATAGGGCATGTGACGGCACAGGGGAATCACCCTTTCGCGGAAGCCGTTTCAAGGGCTGGGAGGGCAACTTCACAGGAATGCTTCACCGAGATAGGGCAGCAAGGCACTGGTTTCAATTGGAATAGCGAATTTATGTGGCATTGCTGCAACAGGTGTCGATACAGCGCAGGGGAGGCTTGATTGCAGCGGGTTGACCGCGCAAATAGCAAATCGAACTCAAATTTGTTGCGCTTTCATAGCTTTGAGGCACATTCTTGCCTTGTTTAAAGATCATGGGGAGCGCTATTGGCAGCGGGCAATATGCAAAAGCCCACAGAATGGATTCTCGCGATAATGAAGCGCAGCAGTTTTTCTTTGAAATCAATGGTTTTGGCGTCGGTGTTCTTAGGCCTGACAACCTTTGGTGCCGTAGCCCAAGAGGCAACGGAAGACACATCCGGACCGGAAGGCGAAACCGCCGCCGTTAAAGATAACAATGCCGTGATTGCGATTGTGAACGGTTATGAAATCCGTACATCAGAAGTGCGTATGGCCTTTGACGACGTAATTGGTCAATTGCCAAACTTGCCGAAGAAGCTGCGCTACCCATTCGTAGTTGAGTTTTTGGTCGAGCGGCATTTGTTGGCGCAATTGGCCAACAAGGACGGCATTTCTGATACCGACGATTACAAGCGCCGCCTTGCGGCCTATCAAGCCAAAGCTTTGCGGGACAGCTATCTGGCGCAAGTCATTTCCAAAGAAGTGACGGAAGAAGAAATTCAGGCTGTTTATGCTGATGAAGCCAAGAAGCTGAAAGAAACAGAACGTATTCGCGCCCGTCACATTCTTGTGGCCTCTGAAAAAGAAGCGCAAACCATACAAGACAAGCTGGCCAAGGGCGAAAAGTTTGAAGCACTTGCCAAGCAATTCAGCCTTGATGGTTCAAAAGACTATGGTGGCGATCTTGGCTACTTCTCTTCAGCTGAAATGGTGCCTGCGTTCTCGAAAGCCGCTTTTGCTTTGAAGAAGGACGAAATTTCCAAGCCAATCAAAACTGATTTTGGCTGGCACATCATCCGGTTGGAAGACCGCAAGCAAGGTGCCGCACAACCTTACGATCAAGTGAAAAGTGCTATTCGCAATGTGTTGGTGCGCCAAAAGGTGCAGGCCAAGTTGGCGGGTTTGAAGGATACGGCGAAGGTTGAAATTGTCGATCCGGATTTGAAAGCCGTGGCTGACGAAGCGGCACAACAACGCAAGGCCCTGCAAGATCAACAAGGCAAGGCGAACGTCAGTGAAGACGCACCTGCTGATGACGGTAGCAGTGGCAAGGGCGACTTGCTGGCTCCTGAAGAAACCCCACAATAAAAATTAAGCACCAAGGCCGGAGAGAAAAAGATGGCGCATCCTGTTTCACCGCTGGCGCCGGAGGTTTTTCCGACGCTTGAACCCATTGCTGGCGTTCAATTGGCCACGGCCGAAACTGGCATTCGCTATAAAAACCGGCCCGACGTGTTGTTGGCACTTTTGCCAAAAGGCACCACGGCGGCGGGTTGTTTGACCACGTCAAAATCATCGTCGGCGCCTGTTGATTGGTGCAAGGCCAGTTTGAAACAAGGGTCTGCCCGCGCACTTTTGGTGAACGCAGGTAATGCCAATGCCTTCACAGGCAAAGCAGGTGTGGCCACTGTAACCGCTGTTGCCAAAGCAGCTGCAAAGCAATTTGGCTGCAAGCCAGCGGAAGTGTTTCAAGCCTCAACAGGTGTGATTGGTGAGCCGCTTAATCCGGCTTTCATTGTCAATGCGTTGGAAGGTTTGGAAGCATCAGCGTCCGACGATCAGTGGACGTCTGCCGCCAAGGCCATCATGACTACCGACACCTTTGCCAAGGCTTCAGTTGCGAAAGCCAAGTTGGGCAAAGACACAGTAACCATCCAAGGCATTGCCAAGGGTTCGGGTATGATTGCGCCTGACATGGCAACGATGCTGGTGTTCATTTTCACTGATGCTGCTGTTCCCGCAAAGGCACTACAGAGTTTGCTGTCGGCCTCTGTGGCCAAGACCTTCAACTGCATCACGGTTGATGGTGATACCTCAACATCAGACACGGTTTTGTTGTTTGCCACGGGTGCCAAAGGTAAAGTGACAGGCATCAAGTCTGCTGGCGATGCGCGCTTGAAAGCGTTTGCAAAAGCGCTTGATACCGTGTGCCATGACCTTGCATTGCAAGTGGCGAGAGATGGCGAAGGTGCTGAGAAGCTGATTGAAATTACGTTGTCGGGTGCTGAGAATAACAAAGCTGCACATAGAATTGCGATGTCGATTGCAAACTCACCATTGGTCAAAACTGCAATTGCAGGTGAAGACGCCAATTGGGGGCGCATTGTCATGGCCATCGGCAAGGCGGGCGAGAAAGCCATTCGCGACAAGATCAAAATTAAAATCGGTGGCATTCAAGTGGCCAAGAATGGCATGAAGGATGGCAGCTATAAAGAAGCTGAAATCATGCCCCACATGAAGGGGCGCCACATTGTTATCGAGGCTGATGTGGGTGTTGGCAAAGGTAAAGCGACGGTTTGGACTTGCGATTTGACCCATGGCTATATTGATATCAATGGTATCGTATCGCAGCTAATGCGACTCTGATCCTTGTTGCCGCTGTAGCATTGATTGATGCTGACGGGCGTGTGCTGATTGCGCAGCGCCCTGAAGGCAAAACGCTGGCGGGGCTTTGGGAATTTCCAGGTGGAAAAGTTGAACACGGCGAGCGTCCCGAACAAGCGCTGGTGCGCGAGCTTAAAGAAGAATTGAATATCGATGTGGCGGAAAGCTGTTTGGCGCCGCTCACATTTGCCTCACATGCCTATGAGGACTTTCATTTGCTCATGCCACTGTATGTGTGTCGGCGCTGGAAGGGCGATGTGATCTCAAATGAGGGCCAAGCACTCAAATGGGTGCGCGCTAAAGCCTTGCGGGAACACCCCATGCCGCCCGCCGACAAGCCGCTTATTCCGCATTTGGAAGAGCTACTTTAATTTCACTTCATCGACTTTAAGCGCATCGGCCAATCGTGCTTTTGCACTTCCCGGCTTCAAGGGTTGCTGTTGCGACACATGGGGTTTCCACGCCATGGCCCAAGCAATTTCTATTGTTGCGGCTATGCGCCCATCTTCGGCCGAAGGATATTGTGTTGCTGCCTGAAACAATAAACGTGGCGTGATAAAAGTTTTTGAACGCCCGTTCAAGCAGTTGGCAAAACCGAGCGCTTTAATTTCTCGCATGAGTGACATGGCATCCGAATAGCGGATGGTCGCGCGATCCACATCCGCAACAGGTAAAGCAAGGCCTGCACGCTGAAGTAGCCCACCCGCTTCACGAAGGTCTATCATGGGGGCCACACGCGGACTCGCGCCGCCGGTGACTTGTTGTTCCGCCTCCAGCCAAGCCTCACGCAATTCACGCAAGGTTTCGCCTGCGAAAAATGCAAACACGGCCAGACCATCTGGCTTCAATGCGTTCGAAACTTGCGCCATATAGCCCGGTACATCATTGATCGCATGAAGGTCCAATAGACTGATAACGGCGTCCTGAGAATTTGGCGTCAGTCGCAAATTGTCTGACTCGGTTGGATTCTGTTTTGCGAGATTTATGAATTTCCCGGTCGCATTCAAAGCGTCAGAAAAATATTCAACGCGGGGCGCAATGAGCAAAGCATCTTCAAAATCGCGAGTGATGATGCTGAGGCGATCAACCAGTTCTTCGGCCACACGGGCATCCAAAATGCCCAACGCGTCGCCGCTGGCGTTGGCTTGCCGTGCCAGATAGAGTGCGCGATTGAAAACTTGTGGTGCTGTGGTCATGGTGGACGAGCCGATAGCGGAAAAGCGAGACGCGTTAAAGCAGTTCAACGCGCTGCTTCAACATGGCTGGTCATCGGTTGTGGATTTTGTAACACCGCCGCTTTGCCTGACCTGTCAGTCGCCGGTCACGGCGGGGGCAGCTCTTTGCCTCGATTGTTGGCAAAAGCTGCATTTTATTGATGATCCGGTCTGTGATGTATTGGGCACACCCTTTGCCTATGATGAGGGGGAAGGGGCTGTCTCGCCTGCGGCCATTGCTGATCCACCTGCTTGGGACAAGGCGCGGGCTGCCGTGGCGTTTGATGACGCTTCAAAGCATTTGGTGCATTTGCTCAAATATCAAGACACGCAGGAAGCGGGGCTTGCCATGGCGCGGATGATGGTGGGCGCGGGGCGCAGACTATTGCAAGAAACAGATATAATAATTCCAGTACCGTTGCATCGCAGGCGCTTGTGGCAGCGTCGGTTTAATCAAGCCGCTTTTTTGGCCCAGCACATTTCGGCAGCAGTTGAGAAACCTTGGGCGGCAGATGTATTGTTGCGTGTTGAAGCCACGACATCGCAAGTGGGATTAGACGCCAAAGAACGCCGCCGCAATGTGCGAAAGGCATTTGATGTTCATCCGGAAAAGCGGGCTGGGATCGAAGGCAAAACGGTGTTGTTGATCGATGACGTTCGCACAACCGGGGCCACAGCCTACGCCTGCGCTGAAACCTTGAAAAAAGCGGGTGCAGCCCGCGTCAATGTCTTGTGCTTCGCACTTGTTTTAGAACCCGCGCGATTGCATATTGACGCTTGAGGACGGAACTTTGATGACTGATATTACAATTTATACCACGCCCTTTTGTGGCTATTGCGCAAAGGCGAAAGGCCTATTGAAGCGCAAGAACGTTACGTTCACGGAGGTGGATGTGAGTGATGATCCACAACAGCGCGAAGCCATGACAATCCGCGCCAAGGGTCGGACGTCAGTACCGCAGATTTTTGTAGGTTCGGTGCATGTTGGCGGTTGTGACGACATTCATGCGCTGGAACAACAGGGCAAGCTTGATGCATTGTTGGCGGTCGCATGAGTAAAGTTGGCGTCGTTCAAATGCGTTCTGGCCGTGATATGGCCAGCAATCTGGTGGATGCGGAAGCATTGGTGCGCGAAGCCGCTGCTAAAGGTGCTGGTTATGTTTTGACGCCCGAAGTGAGCAATATTTTCGAGCCCGACAAGGATCGATTGAAAGCCGTGGCGATGCGGCAGGACGATGATATTTTTGTGAAGCGTTTTTCGCAATTGGCCAAAGAGCTTGGCATTTATCTGCATGCTGGATCATTGGCGCTCAACGCAGGTCAGGAAAAGCTGGCCAATCGCAGCATGTTGTTTGGGCCTGAAGGTACGTTGTTGACGACCTATGACAAGATTCATTTGTTCGACATTGATTTGCCCAATGGCGAGTCCTATCGCGAATCCGCCACCTATAATCCCGGTGCCAATGCGGTGACGGCGCAATTGCCGGATTTCAAACTAGGATTTGCCATTTGCTATGACATGCGGTTTCCACGATTGGCAAATGCCTTAGCCAATGCGGGCTGTTCGGTGCTGACCTATCCTGCTGCGTTCACGGTGCCAACGGGCCAAGCGCACTGGCATGTGTTGCTGCGCGCGCGGGCCATTGAAACGGGAAGTTTTGTAGTTTCAGCCGCACAGGGTGGAATGCATGATTCAGGTCGCGCCACCTATGGCCATTCCATCGTCATTTCACCTTGGGGCGAAGTGCTGGCAGAATTGGATGACGCGCCCGGTGTGTTGGTGGTTGATATTGATCCCGCGCAATCGGCTGATGTGCGTTCGCGTATTCCAGCATTGAAGCATGCGCGTGACTTTGCGTTAAAGCAGGTTTGAGATGATCCGCTACGATTTACGATGCGACAAGGGCCATGAATTTGATGGCTGGTTTTCCAACAGTGACGCCTACGACAAGCAAGTGGCGCGGCATTTGGTGGAGTGCATTGTGTGTGGTTCTGTCAAGATTGAAAAGCAATTGATGGCGCCGGGAATTCCGGCAAAAGCCAATAAAAAATCAGATGTGGCGCGGCCTATGGTGGCAGGCCCCGTTGATCCGCGCGCGCAAATGATGCTGCAAGTGATGCGTGAATACCGCGCCCATGTTGAGAAAAACTCCGAAAACGTCGGCGACAACTTTGCCGAAGAAGCACGGAAGATGCATTACAAAGAAAAAGCCCCGCGCGGCATTATTGGAAATGCCACGCCAGATGAGGCGGCGGAATTGATTGATGAGGGCATCGAAGTTTCACCCTTGCCGGTATTGCCGGAAGATGGGAACTGAATGTCGATGGCTGATGCCCGCCCTTTGGTATTTTGCATTCCTGAACCGCGCACACTGGATCTGATTTTTACAGACAGTGCACTCCAGCACTTGCGGCAAAACTTTCGGCTGATCGAAGGCGAGGGGCAAGCTGGGCAAGCGCTGCTCGAAAAACATATCGCTGAAATTGATTTTATCATTGGCCAACCGCCGCTCGACGCAGAGCTGCTTTCAAAAGCCACTCGCCTTCGTGCGATCCTCAATGTTGAATCGAACTTCCTCGACAACATGGATTATGAGCAGTGTTTTAAGCGGGGCATTCATGTGCTTTCGACGGGCAAGGTTTTTGCGCAACCGGTTGCTGAAATCGGCCTTGGTTTAGCACTGGCCTTAGAACGAAATATTGTTGGTGCAGACAGAGACTTTCGCGCAGGCAATGAGCTGTGGGGTGGAGACAGCAATCAAGACGCACGGCTGATGTCGGGCGGAGATATTGGGTTTATTGGCTTTGGCGATTTGGGCCGCGCCTTGAACAAGTTGCTTGTTCCCTTTCGTGCAAAAGTGCGGGCCTATGATCCATGGTTGCCGCCAAGTGCTTTGTTCGAAGCAGGCGTTACGCCGTCAACTTTGGATGACGTATTGACCACAAGTGATGTCATTTTTGTTGTCGCTGGCGTAACTACTGAAAACGGTGGATTTCTTGGCGCTGATGCATTTGCCAAAATGAGACGCGGTACGAGTTTTGTATTACTGAGCCGCGCTGGTGTTGTCGATTTTGAAGCGCTGATGGCGGCGGTTTCATCCGGGCATATTCGTGCTGCAAGTGATGTTTATCCCCAAGAACCATTGGCGCTGAACCATCCTGTAAGGAAACTTGGGAACTTTATTCTTTCAGCTCACCGTGCCGGAGCAGTTGATGTCGCCTTCAAAGACATGGGCCGCATGGTGCTTGAAGATTTGCAGCTCATGTCGCGCGGACTTCCACCATCTGCCATGCGTCGAGCCGAACGGGAGACAGTACAGAGGTTTCGTTCAAAACCGGTGGACAAGAATTAGTCCGTAGCACCCATAACCAACCCCTCGATGTCATGCTTCTGCGTTACGGGTACGAGTTTTTCAACCACGCGGCAGACCAGATGTTCGCGCACAGCTTCAGGCAAAGCATCGAAGTAGTCTTTTGTTACCATCAGGTCATGCAGCTTATCGTGACCTGCCCCTGGGGCGTCAACGCCAAGCACAAGCACAGGCCTTGCGATGGGTGACAAATGTGCTGTGCCACGGTGAACGGTGAGTGCAGAGCGACACGAGATGTCACCCATTTGCGGGTATTTTTTCACGCCTTTTGCCGCAAAGCGCGGCCACATTTCTTTTTCCGGGAACATCTCATGTTTCCACGCGCGGCCATCGTCCCATTGGGTGCCGGGAGATACTTCAAATGGGCCCATATCTTGCGTGACGTCGACACCACTTAAGTTGAAGGCGAGGGAGGTTATGCGTTTGCCTTCGTAGGTTTCAGGTGGTGAAGGAAAATCACGATGCCACGGTTGGAACATGGCACCCTGAAACGGCACATCAAAACCGATCTCGACAATCTTATAGTCCTCGCCGAGCACCGCTTTGCTCATCGACACGACCCACGGATGGGTGACAAGATCAATGAAGCCCCGCATTTCCTGAGGGTGGATTTCCACATACCAACGCCGAGGGCCGCGACCCACTGCACCGCCCGGGCGCTGGATAGCACTCCAGAATGCGGTCATCATATCTTCGCGCATCGCTTCAGCCCATTCGCGAGAGAACGCGCCTTGCAGGCCCGTCACACCATCGCGCTGTAAGGTATCGACCGATTTGGAGACATCAGACATGCAATATTCCGTTTCTCAGATTTAGGCTTTTACCCGTTTTGACAATTTGGCTTGCAACACGACAACCACAAACAGGAACAAGCCACGCACCACCGATTGCCAATAGGCTGACAATGAAATCCAGCCCATGCCATTCTCAAAGTTGAGAATGGTGAAGATGATACCGAGCAACAATGCGCCAGCCAATGTGCCACCGATTGAGCCATTGCCTCCGGTCAACAAGGTGCCGCCGACCACGACTGATGCGATAGCAAAGAGTTCCCAGCCAACGCCCTCAATGGGTTGGCCTGCGCCAAATTGTGAGGCGAGAATGACGCCTGCCAAACCTGCCATAGCGCCTGAAATGACATAGACGCTGAAGATGGTGCGATCAACGGACAGCCCCATCAAACGGCTGGCTTCGGTGCCTCCACCTACGGCCAAAACACTTCGTCCAAAGGCAGTGTGGTTGATGACCACAGCCCCAACAATGTAAGCAACGAGCGCCATCCACGCCGGGGTTGGAAAACCGAGAATGAAACCCAACACTCCGCCAAAGAAACCTGCATCATCAGCATCCACCCATTCAGGCCGCATGAAGCTTAAAAGGTCGCCTTGCCCCAGTGATGTGAACGCCGTGTCGTAAGATACAGATACCGATTGGTTGTTGGCCAACAGCAAGGCAGTGCCCGACGCAGCCAGCATGGTTGCGAGTGTAGCAATGAACGGCATGATTTTAAGCCGCGTGATAATCAATGCGTTAATGGTTCCCGCAAGAAGACCTGCGCACAATCCACCCACCAACCCCGGCAACAAACCATAGGGACTGAGGTAAGCTGACACGACACTGGAAAATGCGGCGACAGAACCGACTGATAGATCAATGCCACCTGCCATAATCACAAAGCACATGCCAAGCGCCACAAGTGCAAACATCGAATTATAGCGCAGCACAGACTGCACATTGTAGGCACCAATAAAGCCATCGTAACGCCAAGCACCAAGCAACGTCAGAATGATGAGCACAGCAACAACGGCCATGCTGGGTGAAATGCGAAAGCCCTTCATCATGCGTGCTCCTGACGTTGGAGCCATACGGCAAGAACGATCAATCCAGCTTTGACCACCAAAGCTGCTGGGTCTGGCACGCCATTGGCCAGAAGCGTGTAGCGCACCAATTGAATGACCAATGCACCAAGTAAAGTTCCAACGATTGTCGCGCGCCCGCCTGACAATAAAGTGCCGCCAACAACGACGGCCGCAATGGCATCAAGCTCCATGCCCAAACCAATCAGGTTGGCGTCAGCAGCGGAGTTCATGGCAATCACAATCAACCCAGCAACACCGCTGCACATGCCGCAGATTGCGTAGACCAAATATTTAATGCGTGTAACGGGAATGCCCGACAAGCGGGCCGCTTCTTCATTGCCGCCAACAGCCAAAACCTGCTTGCCAAATACCGTACGATGCAGAATGAAAGCTGCCACGGCAACGATGACCAACATAATCCAGACTTGGAAAGGCACACCTAAAACGCGGCCAATGGCGATGGCCTGAAATTCAGGGACTTTGAAAACCTGCAAGTCGCCGTTGGTTGAAACCTGCGCAATACCGCGACCTGCAATGAACAATACCAACGTGGCAATGATCGGTTGAATGCTGAACTTGGTAATCAGCCAGCCATTAAACAGGCCGAAAACACCAGCCGCGAGAATGGGGATGATGATGCCAACGGCAATGCCCACATAAAGATTGGGCATGGGCAGCAATTGACCCGTGAAGAACATGGGTGAAAGGGCACCGGCAATGGCCATCAGTGATCCCACTGAAAGATCAATGCCTCCCGTGGCGATGACAAGTGTCATGCCCACGCCCACAATGACGATGGTGCAAATTTGCGAGAGATTGACGGCGAGGGTTTGTGACGTTGCAAAATTTGGAGTGACGGCCAAATTGAAAAGAATGAGAAGAACAACCGCCAAGCCCACACCATAGCGCTGAAAAAATGCGGCACGGTCAATCACGAGCGTTTACTCCCTCTGAGCCTTCAAGTTTTGTGTCACTGCCTTGCGCCATGGCATGCATCACAGCAGCTTCTGTCACTTCAGTCTGTTTAAGCTCGGCAACTGTGCGGCCTTCACGCAGGACAAACACCCGGTCGGCACCTTCGACGATCTCTTCCAGTTCAGACGAAATCATCAACACACCAAGGCCCTGATTGGCAAGTTTGCGAATGAGGTTTTGAATTTCAGCTTTTGCGCCCACGTCGATGCCACGTGTGGGTTCATCCAAAATCAACAGTTTGGGGTTCATGCAGAGCCAGCGCGCCAACAATACTTTTTGTTGGTTGCCTCCTGAAAGTTCTTTGATTTTCTGATCAGGGCCCGCGCACTTGATGCCAATATCTTTGATGAAGCGCTCCACGATTTGGCGTTGCTTTGCCTCATCCAGCATGCCTGACCGCGTAAGTGCCGGCATCAATGCCAGCGTGAGATTTTCTGCAACTGACATGCCGGGCACAATGCCTTGGGCTTTACGATCTTCCGAACAATACCCCATGCCTGCTGCGATGGCTTCGGCTGGCGATTTGTAGTCAGCATTTGCGCCGTCAAATTTGAGTTTGCCTTTTGATTTTTTATCGGCTGCGAAAATGGCGCGTGCGGTTTCAGTGCGCCCTGAACCCAGCAGCCCTGCCAGCCCTACGATCTCGCCTTTGCGGATGTTGAGTGTCGCATCTTGCACGCGGTGGCCAATCGCGATGCTTTCAACTGATAATAATTCCTCACCAATGTTGCCAGCACCGGCTTCAAATGCCGTGGCACCCTTTTTTCTTCACCTCGGCAAGATCGCGCCCCAACATGCTGGCGACCAGTTGCAGTTTTGAGATGTCGGCCATGTTGCTGACGGCGACAGTGCGTCCGTCGCGCATGATGGTGACGCGGTCACAAACTTTATAGAGCTCATCGAGTTTGTGACTTACAAATATAACTGCCACACCGTCGGATTTTAGTTGCAGGATGGTGCGCAGAAGCACGGCGACCTCCGCTTCATCGAGTGACGAAGTGGGTTCGTCCATGATCACCAGTTTGGCATCAAAAGATACCGCGCGTGCAATGGCGACCATTTGCTGAATGGCCGTTGAGAAGTTTTCCAACGGTTCACTCACATCAACTTTAACATCAAAGCGGGCAAGCAGAGCAGCGGCATCTGCATTCATTTTCGCCCAATCGAGGAGTCCGAATTTACGTCTGGGCTCGCGGCCCAAGAATATGTTTTCGGCAACTGAACGGTAGCCGATCAAATTGATTTCTTGAAAAATTGTACTGATGCCTGCGCGTTGGGCTTGTTGAGGTGAACCAGCGGTCCAAGGTGTTCCGTTGAATGTGATGCTTCCTGAGTCACGCGCATGCGCACCATTGAGGATTTTGATCATCGTTGACTTGCCAGCACCGTTTTGGCCGACCAATGCCATGACCTCGGCAGGACGCACGTCAAGCGAAGCTTCAATGAGGGCTGGCACGCCACCAAAGCTTTTAGAGATCGCTTGCATCGAAAGAAGGGAAGCCGTCATTGAATCTTCCATGGCTAAAATAACCAGAAGATGGCGGAAGCCTGGGAGTCGCTTCCGCCATCATTTTACACGGGCTCTAGAACTTAGTAGGCTTCAGGCATGTAGGCTGCAGCGTTGTCCTTGGTGAACACGCGATCAGTGTTCACAAGGCGTGGCTCCAATGTTTCGCCATTGCCATACTTTTCAATGGCAGCGAAAGCAGCTGGTCCGAACTTCGGATTGCATTCCACAACCACAATCACTTTGCCGTCGATGAGCGCCTGTGTGGCGTCCTTCGTTCCGTCGATGGATGCGATGATCAAGTCTTTGCCAGGTACTTTGCCAGCAGCTTCCATGGCTGCAATGGCACCCATGGTCATTTCATCGTTGTGCGAATAGAGAGCGGTTGCTTCTGGGTGGGCTTGATACAAGGTTTCAAAAACCTGACGGCCTTTGTCACGTGCGAAGTCACCCGATTGCGATGCGATGATTTCCATGCCCGGATGATCTTTGATGTAGGTCGCAAAACCCGACATACGATCATTGGCAGGAGAGCTTCCTGTTGTGCCTTGCAATTCGATGATTTTTGCTTTGCCACCAACAGCTGCTGTCAGTGCTTCAGCGGCTTGCATGCCTTCTTTCACGAAGTCAGAACCGATGAAGGCCACATAGTCTTCGCCACCCTTGGCCAAGGATTGGTCAACATTGCGGTCAATGAGCAACAATGGAATGCCAGCTTTCTTGGCTTCCATAACGGCGGGGATCAAAGGCTTTTCTTCGCGTGGGGCCAACAAGATCACATCAACCTTTTGCGCGATCATGGAGCGAACGTCGGCCACTTGCTTTGCAGCCGAACCCGCAGCGTCGGTATAAACCAACTGCCAGCCGCGCTTTGCAGCTTCATCTTCCATGCTCTTGGTTTGGGCCAAGCGCCAAGGATTATTGCTTTCAGTTTGGGCAAAACCGACTTTGTATTTGTCTTTCTTTTCGAGTTTCGGCAGCGCTGCGTAAGCAGGGCGGATTGTGTAACCAGCGATGGTGATTACACCAGCGGCTTTAAGAAGATCACGGCGATTGAGTGTCATAGTTTATCCTCCATGTGGGGCCACTGTCTTGTGCGGCAGAGAGCCCGGTTCTGAGACGTATGTCATGACGCCAACACCGCCCCTCAGGAGCAGCGTCACATTGCTAAGCAAATCAAGATGCTGTGCGTGGTGCAGAGCCTCTCAGAACCAAGTACACTAATTATCATACAAATAGTCAAGACTTACATGTTGTGCGACGCAGCAGCGCTACAGGGCGTTTAACAGTGCAGTGCAAACTGAATGGCGGCTCGTTCAATCTTGCTTTTCAGCAACCACCATATAATTCACACCCAGATCATTCGACCTGCGCCATTCATTGGCCAGCGGATGATAGGTCACGCCACTTTCGGCAACTGTGTTCACGTTGTTGTCGAGCAGCCAGCCCTTCAATTCAACAGGTGTGATAAATTTCTCCCACTGGTGAGTACCCTTTGGCAGCCAGCCCAGAATGTATTCGGCACCTACGATGCCCAGCGCGAAACTTTTCATGGTGCGATTCAAAGTGGCCACGAACATCAAGCCGCCGGGCTTCAGCATGTTGCTGCAAGTTTTCACAAAAGCCGCAGGGTCTGCCACGTGTTCGATGACCTCCATGTTGAGGATGACATCGAATTTCTCACCCGCAGCATCTAAATCCTCGGCAAGGCCGGTGCGGTAGTCGATGTTCAATTCCATTTCCAACGCATGGACGGATGCGGTTTTGATGTTTTTCTCGGAAGGGTCCACACCCACAATTGTGGCACCCAAACGCGCCATAGGCTCGCACAGCAAACCACCGCCACAGCCAATATCGAGGAAACGCAGGCCTTTGAACGGTTCGCGGTCATAGGGGTCGCGTGCCAGACGGGCGCAGACTTGTTCCTTGATATAGTCCAGCCGCACCGGATTGAAGACATGCAGCACGCCAAATTTGCCCTTGGGGTTCCACCATTCGGCAGCCATTTTGGAGAATTTCTCCACCTCGGCGGGGTCAAGGCTGGGTGGAAGCGATTTTGTATCGATTGTCATGGCTTTCGGGTCCAAATTTCGGCTGTCCTTATATTGCATCTGCGAGAGGCGTCCACTATTAGAACGGCAAAGCCGGGTTGGGGGTTCAGTCTTACGTTCAGGTTTGACGCGGGGCATATTGTCCCGGCTCGGGTCGTTTTGATTTTTTAGGATTATGTCGATGGGCCGTTTGGTCATGAAATTTGGGGGCACCTCGGTTGCGGATATTGACCGCATCCGTAACGTCGCCCGCCATGTGGAACGTGAAGTGAAGGCGGGGCACCATGTTGCCGTCGTCGTATCGGCCATGTCGGGCACCACCAATCAATTGGTGGAATGGTGCAGGCAAGCTGCCGCTGTCCATGATGCGCGTGAATATGATGCCGTGGTTGCCACGGGTGAACAGGTCACCGCCGGGCTTTTGGCCATTGTGCTGCAAGACATGGGCATTCCTGCACGCTCATGGGCGGGTTGGCAAATCCCCATTGAAACCGACGGCGTGCATGGTTCAGCCCGCATGACGGCGGTCAATGGCAATGAAATTCTAAAGCGCATGGAACAGGGCCAGGTGGCAGTGATCACCGGCTTCCAAGGCATTGGCCCTGATAAGCGCATTTCGACACTGGGTCGTGGTGGCTCTGATACTTCGGCTGTGGCTGTTGCTGCGGCCATTGACGCGGCCTGCGATATTTATACGGATGTGGACGGCGTTTACACCGCTGACCCGCGCATTGTAACAGCGGCCCATAAGCTTGACCGTATTTCCTATGAGGAAATGCTGGAACAAGCGTCGCTGGGTGCCAAGGTGTTGCAACCGCGCTCGGTTGAATTGGCCATGGTGAAGAAAGTGCCGTTGCAGGTGCGATCGTCATTCGAGTCGCCCGACTCACCCAATCAGAATAAGCCCGACGGTACGGGCCCCGGTACAATTGTATGTGAAGAGGACAAAATCGTGGAACAGCACGTTGTCAGTGGAATTGCCTATTCGCGCGATGAAGCGAAAGTTTCGATCCGCCATGTGAAAGATAAGCCCGGCGTTTCTGCCGCGATCTTTGGGCCGTTGGCCGAGCAAGATATTTCCGTTGATATGATTGTGCAGAACGTCTCTGCCGATGGTTCATTCGCCGATATTACTTTCACGCTGGCCCGCAAAGACTTGCGCAAAGCCATTGAGATTATCAACGGCCTGAAGGACAAGGTTGAATTCACCGATGTGATGCATTCAGCTGATGTGGCGAAAGTGTCAGTCGTTGGCATTGGCATGCGCAGCCATGCGGGTGTTGCCGCCAAGATGTTCTCGTCGCTGGCCGACAAGGGCATCAACATTCAAGCCATCACGACGTCTGAAATTAAAGTGTCTGTGTTGATTGATGAGGCCTACACAGAATTGGCGGTTCGGGCCTTGCATACGGCTTACGGATTGGACAAGAAGTAGATATGAACTGGGTCGCTCGCTTTCACCTTTCCTCTCCCGCATGCGGGAGAGGTGGATCGCGCCAATTGGCGCGAGACGGTGAGGGGCTGGGTGCTGCACTTTGTGACTTACCCTCTCCGGCGTCGCTGACGCTTCGCCACCTCTCCCGCAAGCGGGCGAGGAAAGTTACACCCTAAGGGATTCGCTATGGCAAGCCTCGCACTTGGCCCGCGTGTCCTCCTCAGAAGGCTCCGGCAGGTGATGGCGGAGCCGGAGACGGCCCAGGCAAAACTCGATAAAATCGTTGGATTGATCGCCGCCAATATGGTGGCGGAAGTGTGCTCCATCTATGTGATGCGGGCCGGCCAAGTGTTGGAACTTTACGCCACCGAAGGTTTGAAGGCCGAAGCCGTTCACAAATCGGTTTTGAAATCCGGCGAAGGCTTGGTGGGTTTGATTGCGGAAGAAGCCATTGGCCTTAACCTCTCCGACGCGCAACACCACCCCTCGTTCAAATATCTGCCTGAAACGGGCGAAGAGATTTATCAATCCTTCCTCGGTGTGCCCATCATGCGCGGTGGCTCTGTCATCGGTGTTCTGGTTGTACAGAACCGCACGCAGCGACATTATTCAGAGGAAGAAGAGGAAGCGCTGCAAACCACGGCCATGGTGCTGGCGGAAATTATTGCGTCGGGTGAACTGAAAGAAGTTGCGCGCGAAGTGGCCATCGACGTGGCCCATATTCGCAGTCATCACATTTCAGCTGATAGCTTGGCGGAAGGCATTGCCCTTGGCCAAGTGGTGCTGCACGAGCCGCGCGTTGAAATTCACAACCTCATCGCTGAAAATATTCCAGAAGAAGAAAAACGCCTCACCGCCGCTGTGGATCAATTGCGGGCGCAGGTTGACGAGTTGCTGGATGACAGTGATGCCGGCCCATCGAATGATTATTCCGACGTGCTCGAAACCATCCGCATGTTTGCCCATGACAAGGGCTGGGTAAACCGCTTGAAGGAAGCCGTGCATTCCGGCCTCACGGCGGAAGCGGCGGTTGAACGCGTGCAAAACGATAATCGCGCGCGCATGCAGCGTATGCAGGATCCATATCTGCGTGAGCGCATGCATGACCTCGACGACTTGTCGAACCGCCTGTTGCGGATTTTGACAGGTGCCGTCGCCACGGCATCGCGCACCGACTTGCCGAACAATGCAATTGTCGTTGCCCGCAACATGGGGCCAGCGGAACTGTTGGATTATGACCGCACCAAATTGCGCGGCGTGATTTTGGAAGAGGCTGGAAAAACCAGCCATGTGGCCATTGTGGCCCGCGCCCTTGGCATTCCGGCCATTGGGCAAGCCAACGGCATTGTTGATCTCATCGACCCTGATGATGAAATCATCGTTGATGGCTCAACGGGCGAAATTTTTGTGCGGCCTTCATCTGACCTGCAAAAAGCCTATGCCGAAAAGGTGCGCTTTTACGCCAAGAAGCAAGCGCGTTTTGCCGAACTGAAAGACCTGCCTTCGGTGACGAAGGATGGTATCAACATCAGCCTCAACATCAATGCGGGCCTCATTGTTGATATGCCGCATTTGCACGAGTCCGGTGCCGATGGTGTGGGGCTCTATCGCACGGAATTGCAGTTCATGTTGGCGCAACGTTTCCCGCGCCTCACATCCCAGATCAAACACTACGCCCAAGTGATCGAGCAAGCACAGGGCAAGCCCATTGTGTTCCGCACGCTTGACATTGGTGCCGATAAAATTCTGCCCTACCTGCGCCAGCCGAAGGAAGAAAACCCAGCCATGGGGTGGCGCTCCATTCGCATGTCGATGGAGCGGCCAGGGCTGCTTCGCCTGCAAGTCCGCGCCATGTTGATGGCGGGTGCGGGGCACGACATGAAAGTTATGTTCCCGATGATTGCCGACGTGTCGGAATTCGTCATGGCGAAGGCAGCGGTTATTAAAGAGAAGGCCTATCTTGCGGCGCGCGGCCACCTGTTGCCCAAATCGCTGGAAATCGGCGTGATGATCGAAATCCCGTCGTTGATCTGGCAGCTTGATCAGTTGTTGCCGATTGTGGATTTTGCCTCGATTGGCTCCAATGACCTTGTGCAGTTCCTGTTTGCATCCGACCGACAAAATCCAAAACTTTCAGGCCGCTATGATCCTTTGAGCCCATCCGCTTTGAGCGCCATGCGCATGATCGTGGAAAAGGGCCAGCAGCATAATAAAAAAGTCACGCTCTGCGGCGAACTCGGAGGCCGCCCCCTCGAAGCCATGGGCCTCGTCGGCATCGGCATGACCTCCATGAGCATGGTGCCCTCAGGCATCGGCCCAGTCAAATCGATGATCCGCACGCTGGATCAGAAAAAACTGTGGGCCTTCATGGAGCCGCTGCTGAGAAGTCCGGCGCATTCGCTGCGCGGGGATTTGATGGAATTCGCGGGACGGAATGGCGTGGTGTTGTGAGGGGTGGAGATTTCATTTTGAGCATTCACTTGAAGCGCTCGCGTTTTGAATAGCTCTTTAGAATTCAAGCGCATCACGTCAATCTCAGTTATTGTATTCAGTGATTTTCTCGAGCCCTTGCCAAACTCGTTCTGGCAGTCGTTCCTTTTGTTCATCACTGAGTGAAGCCGTATGTACCCAAACGTGACGATTGTTTGGGAGAACGAATTCGCCGGAACATCCTGACTGCAGGAACGGATTTTGTTTTTTCTTGAGCGTCATTTCAGTACAGGTCACAAGCCCTGAAATGCTACCCGTTGGAGTTTTCCATAGAGTAAGATTTGCACTGTGCTGAATATCAGCGCAAGCTTCGGGCTTCTTCTTGCAGCCTAGCATCTGAAGCTTCTTTCTTTTCATTGCATCTTCAGTTGCCTCATATTTCGAGGCACCATCAACCATTGGCACAGGAGGCCCAAAATCTTTCAAGACTTCTTCACGCCACCACATTGGGGGTTGGCCAACAAGCCAAGACTTAGCCTCGAATCCTACTGAAAGGATTCCTGCTGTTTTGCGAGAGTTTGTTCCATCTTTTACCAACGGATCGTTAGCTTGCAAAACTGACATATCGTCTGTCCTGAAGGAGAGCTTAAGTTCACGGTAAGTTGGGAATTGAAAAACTCGTGATGCAAAAAAACCAACAAGTAGCTCGTCGTCAGGGTAATCCATGTCAAGTTTTGCGGCGTTTTCTGGCAGTCTAATTAACCACACAGCGCGTCTTCCATTATCACGCGACGTGTAAGTCAGGAGGCGTAAATTGGTGGAGTTTTCTGCTAATCGGCTCAAAGTCCAATCCAGTCGCAGCCCTGATGCCACAAAATAGCCCCAGCCGAGTATTCCAGAAATCGCAATGACCGCTGCTAAAACCGCTGACTTGATCCAACCCATGCCTGTCTCCTTTCGGCAGGACTAAACCACTATTGGGTTAAGCAACTATTGCGTTAACTTCCCTGATATTTCAACCATTAAGAAACTGGTCTTGTGCATGATGCTTGGCAAGAGGAGCTGAATGCTATGTCCAACAACTACCCGACCCATGATGAAGCCGGTAAAAGTTATAAAGAGCTTCATCAGGCAGCAGAATCGCATCGAAACCTTCAGCGTCGCGTCTTCCGTGCGATGTGGTGGCCCTGGCTTGCTATTATGTTCACAATTGGAATTACTTATGCCTATCTCAATTATCGTTTCCAGTCCCATCACTTGATTGGCGGCATTGCCCCTCGATACAACGTGGAATCCACGGATTATACGTTACTCGGATACAATTCCCCAAGTGGAGGACGCAACATCCGCGAATACAACGAATGGGTAATCCGCCTGCCAAAAGACGCAACTGTCTATGGTGTTAATGATACCGGTGATGTTAAGGTCAACATGGGCGGAGGCTGGATGACATTCCGTCACCGAAACAATAGCTACATCGCCTTGAATGTAGCTTTCGACACATTGCAGCACGTCAATATCGAACGTAACACGCGGGACGAAGATGGTTATCCGGATCAAAACCTTGTTTCGATCCGGTTGCATGGTGAAAACTCCTACAATAAATTCTCTGCCGATTACAGGAAACTGCTCGAAATGGATTGCAAATCGACAGGTAAAACAATTGGAGAACTTCAGGAATTTGCTTTGAAGCCGGATAAGAAATTGGGACTATACTGCCAAGACGTTGGCTATGTTTGGTGGTCTAATCAAAATACAAATATGCCGCGAGCAACAATTCGCTGTCGCGCCAGTATTTCAGAAAGCGATAAAAAACCTCGATTTTGTGATTTCGAAACTGACTATCGCGGAAAAAAGATTCACGGCGAATTTCCTATTAAACGCTTGTCGGAGGCCAAGGAATTCTTCGAGAAGCTTGAAAAGAAATTGAGCGAAATCACTCTCGCCGACCAAGTTCTTGGAGATGTGCCCTTTGTGTTGTCTGCAACCCCTTAATTGAAGGTAAATCACCAACGAGTGAAGCCTCAATGAAAATTTACTTAGAATTACGGTGACACCTCACTTTACTATATTCAAGCCGCATCTGGAATCTTCGCCGTCAGTTCAATCCCCAACGCCTTCATCACCGCTAGCGTTGATTTCAATGTCGGATTGCCGTCGTTGCTGAAAGAGCGATTAGAGTTGTTCGCGTGATAGTCCTGTTTCCTCAGCAATCCCTGCTATGCCCTTTGCGCGAGCGACAACTCCTACACATTTTGCAATGTAAGAAGCATCGCCCGTCGCCAGTGCATCCGCCATAAAGAACGCGATTTCGGTGTCATCGACAAGGGCAACCACTGGATCGTAGGTCGTGAGTTTTTCGGACATGGTAAGTATCCTTTACTCGACTCCGCACACCACGTCATCCCCGCGTAAGCGGGGATCCAGACTTTCTACGTTCTCGCTTGATGAAAGCCTGGATTCCCGCCTGCGCGGGAATGACGGCTTATTGGGGCTCTTTTGATTGCCTCGAACCCAAATCCCTGCTCCACGTCGTCTCCGTGGGATGTCGCACATAACGACACTTGCCCGAGACTTGTTGGGGATGGTTTTCTGGAGTATTGCAGTTTCTAGCCGACCCGCCGCGCGGTGTCAAGTGTTATTTTCCTATTCAAGGAAATCAATGGGTTGCGCTTCCCCCAAATCCTTCCCCCGCGTTAGTCTAACATTCACCATTCTACGTCATGGTTAAATTTGGTTTTCAAAGGTTAAGCCGTTGCTTAGCCGCTCGTAGGTGGTTTGAGTCATGAATGAGAATAGAGTTGCTCCGCGTTTGCCTGAATTGAATATGGGTGCTGATCGTCCAAAGCCGGATGGTATTATGGACCCTGCCGGTGAAGCCGGTTGGTTTTTGATGCGGGAACGCGAAGACCGTGGGCTGTCGTTGGAACAGGCCAGCGGGATTGTGGGCATTCACCCCTATCACCTTGAAGCCATTGAACTTGGCAATATGACCAATATGCCATCGCGGGCCGAGGCTTTGGAAATGATTGCGGCTTATGCGAATTTCCTGGATTTTGAGCCGGAACCATTGCTGCATCATTATGTTTCATTCCTGCCAGCGCCGCAGGTGGCACCGCGCCGCCATCCGGCCAATCCGGCACCTTTGTCATCGGCCAAGGTTTTGCCGTTTGGCAAATTCGTGAAATTGCCGTCGATCAATATGAAATTGCCGTCAATGGCGGCCATGGCCAAATGGCCGAATTTGCCCAATATGCCAAAATTGCCGAACATGCCGTCGGGCAATGGGGGCATTGTTGCCTCGGTTCTTGCGGCCTTTGTTGTGTTTTCAAGTGTAACGTGGATGTTGGTGCCGGGCTCATCACCCAGCCAACCGCAAGAACAAGTTGCATCCTTGGAAGAAGCCGACCCCATGCCAACGGCCTCAACGGGCCTTGATGCAGCGGACATTAAAGTTTCCGAAACACCGATGGATGGCAATGTTTTGGCCACGGTTGAAAGCAATGAACCACCGATTATTGCCGCTCCACCGGAATTGAGTGAAGATGTGCTTGGTGCCTTCATTCAAGAAAATGTTGCGGGTGCCAAAGATGAAGCCGCACCAACGCAAATGGCTTCTGCCCAGCCGCAAGGCCGCGTGTTTGGTTCACCAGACGAAAAAGTGCGCCTGATTCTGAAAGCCAACCGCGACATTTGGTTGTTGATTGAAGATGGCAAGGGCAACCGCGTGGCCACGCAATTGTTGAACAAGGGCGATACGTTCCGCGTTCCCAATAAACCGGGCCTTGTGGCAACGGTTCAAGACGGCGGTGCGATTACCTACATGATCGACGGCGTTGAAAAAGGTGTGTTGGGACAACCCGGCTCGGTTTTGGCGGCTGAATCGCTGGATGTGAAAAAACTGTCCGATAAGGGCTAATCGCTTTCATTTTGCCAAGGCGGCGTGGCTTTGTTAAAGCCTGCCGCCATGGCTGCCATTTCTCCTGATAAAATCGATAGTATTCTCAAACGCTTTGCCTCGGTTGAGCATGAACTTGCCTCCGGTGCGGGGGGCGAGACCTTTGTGCGTTTGTCGAAAGACTATGCTGAACTTGAACCCACGGCCAAAATGGCAATGGCGTTGCGATCAGCCTATATTGAGTTTGCCGATCTTGAAGACATGATTGCGGCAGGCGGCGACTTGGCCGACATGGCGGCGGCGGAAAAGCCCGTCCTCGCAGATAAAATTGCCGAGATGGAAAAAGACTTGCGCATTCTGTTGCTGCCGAAAGATGCAGCCGACGCGCGCAACGTCATTTTGGAAGTGCGCGCTGGCACGGGTGGCGATGAAGCGGCGATTTTTGCAGGCGATTTGTTTCGCATGTACCAACGCTATGCAGCGTCCAAAAATTGGCGCGTTGAAATTATCTCCTCCAGCGATGGCGAACATGGCGGCTATAAAGAAGCCATTGCCAATATTTATGGGGCAGGCGTTTACGCGCTGATGAAATTTGAATCGGGCGTGCACCGCGTGCAGCGGGTTCCCGCCACGGAAACGCAAGGGCGCATTCACACTTCAGCTGCGACTGTTGCCGTATTGCCGGAAGCTGAGGAAGTTGACATTAAACTTGAAGACAAGGATTTGCGCTTTGACGTGTATCGTTCGTCGGGCCCCGGCGGGCAATCGGTGAACACAACTGACTCGGCGGTGCGTGTCACGCATATTCCAACGGGCATCGCCGTGGCGCAGCAAACGGAAAAGTCGCAACTCAAAAATAAAAATACGGCGCTGAAATTGTTGCGGGCGAAACTTTATGAAATGGAACGCTCGAAGCTTGATGCGGAGCGTTCAGCCGCACGCAAAGGTCAAGTCGGCTCCGGTGATCGTTCGGAACGCATTCGCACCTACAATTTCCCACAAGGGCGTTTGACGGATCATCGGATCAATTT
Source organism: uncultured Alphaproteobacteria bacterium (assembly GCA_963779145.1). Lineage (GTDB taxonomy): Bacteria > Pseudomonadota > Alphaproteobacteria > Rhizobiales > Aestuariivirgaceae > Aestuariivirga. The sequence goes on along the minus strand of CAVZXJ010000020.1, from coordinate 17,396 downwards.
GACCCTTTATAAGTTGCCGGAGATTATTGAAGGCCCGGCCTTGGAAGAGGTGGTGCAGGCTTTGGTTACGGAACATCAGGCAAGTTTGATGGCTGAGCAGGATGCCAACAGTTAATGCGCTGCTTGCACGGGCGCGTGTGCAGCTTGCCGATACGGAAACACCAAGCCTTGATGCACGGTTGCTGTTGCAGCATGTCACAGGTCTGAACCACGCTGATGTGATTGCTGAACCTGATCGCTTGATTGATCATGAAATTGCCACTCGGTTTGATGGATTGGTGGCGCGGCGGGCGGCCTATGAACCGGTGACGCGCATTTTGGGCGCACGGGAATTTTATGGGCGCAATTTTAAGGTGACGCCCGATGTGTTGGACCCGCGTGCCGATACGGAAACAATTGTCGATGTGTGCTTGAAGTTAATGCCGAAGGATCGTGACTGTCGGATTCTTGATTTGGGTACGGGTAGTGGAATTTTGGCCGTGACACTTTTGGCCGAACGAAAACGCGCAAGTGGTCAAGCTGTTGATGTTTCTCCCGCAGCCCTTGCCGTTGCGCGGGAAAATGCCGAGACGCTGGGTGTTGATGATCGGTTGACTTTCATTGAAAGCCATTGGTTTTTCAATGTTGAGGGGATGTTTGATCTCATCGTATCGAATCCCCCCTATATTCCAGCAGTTGAAATTTCAGGGTTGGATGTTGAAGTCAAAGACCATGATCCTCATCTGGCATTGGTTGGGGGCGAAGACGGGCTGCTGTGCTATCGTGAAATTGCGCAAAGCGCGGGTGCTTTTTTGAATATTGCTGGTTCAATCGCTGTCGAGATAGGGGCTGGGCAAGCCGCTGACGTGGGCGAGATTTTTGCAGCCCAAGGGTTTGAGTTAATAGCGCAGGCCAAAGATTTAGGCGGCCACATCCGCTGTTTGGCCTTCCAGCTGAGCGCATAAATACTGTGAAAATTTCGCTTTGGAATCGGGTTGTCATAGGCTATAGCGTTCCTTGTTACCCCTGCAATTTGTGAAATATTCAGTGCCTCAGTTGGGCATTTGGTTTGCAAATCAGAAGACGGCTTCACCCTCACAATCGGGGGAAAATGCTGGGTGGAACAGAAACCAGGACAGATAAACTGAACAAGCTTCTTCACGGCTTTTAATCGTAACACCGCAACGGCGGTTCGGCCCCATCAAAGGCCGGATAGGTTGGTTGCGCCTTATAGTGATAAGTGGATTTCCATGAGACCCGGACAATATAACAACAATAACAACAATAAGAACCGCAACAACCGCAACCGCAATCGTCGTCCTGGTGGCGGTGGTGGTGGGCAACCCGGTGGCAGCGGTGCAAATCGTGTTTATGATTCCAATGGTCCGGACGTCAAATTGCGCGGTACTGCGCAAACCATTGCTGAGAAATACATGCAATTGGCGCGCGACGCGCAAAGCTCGGGCGATAATGTTGCGGCTGAAGGGTATTATCAATTCGCGGATCATTATTACCGTGTGTGGCTCGCTGCCCAGCCAGTTGGGCAACCCATTCAGTTCTCGCGCCGCTCTGCTGAAGAAGAATATGATGAAGACGGCAACGAGCAGGTTTCTGATGCTCAAAGCAGTGAATCAGCCGAAGGCGGCGAATCTGCTGAAGGTGGTGAAGGCGCTGTTTCAGCTGAAGCGGGCGAAGGCCAGGCCGAGGGTGAAAATCAAGGTTACCAGAACCGCCAGAACAACAACCGCAACGACCGCCAGTATAATAACAATCGCGAAGGCGGTAATAACCGCAATTTCAAGCAACGCTGGCCGCGCCGCAATGACCGCTATAATCAAGAAGGTCAGCCTAATGGCAATCAACCAGAGGGCCAAATTGAAGGCGGAGAGCGGCAAGAGCGCGTTGAGCGTCCAGCTGAAGAGGCCGTTGTGGTGCAACAGCGTGAGGTTGCGGAGACCGACAGCAGCAATTGGGAAGCCCCTTCATTTTTGACCCGGCCAACTCCGGTTGTTGCCAGCGAAACACCAGATGAAGCGCCAGCGCCGCGTCCACGGGGTCGCAAACCACGAGCCGTGGCACCAGTGGAAGAAGTGCCGCAGGGCGACTGACCCCTCTTGTAAGCTGGATTTTCATTCCTACATCCTGTTCACAGTTCGAATGAGGTTGTATGATGGATTTTGAAAAATACACGGAGAGATCAAAAGGCTTTTTACAGTCGGCGCAAGCACTTGCGCTGCGTGAGGGGCACCAACGCTTTACGACTGAGCATGTTCTCAAGGTCTTGCTTGATGATGAGGAGGGCTTGGCGTCCAACCTGATCAAAGCGGCGGGCGGAAATCCGGTATTGGCTTTGGCTGATACGGAAGCGGCTTTGCGCAAACTCCCCAAAGTTTCAGGTGGTGGTGCGGGGCAGGTCTATTTGGCCCCAGAATTGGCACGGGTGTTTGATGCCGCGCAGAAATTAGCGACAAAATCGGGTGATAGTTTTGTGACGGCTGAACGGTTGTTGCAGGCGCTTTCCATGGAAAAAAGTGAAGCGGCAACGGCGTTGAAAAACGCTGGTGTTACCCCGCAAGGCTTAAACGCCGCCATCAATGATATTCGCAAAGGGCGGACGGCTGATTCCGCATCTGCCGAAAATACTTATGATGCTTTGAAGAAGTATGCGCGTGACCTGACGGCGGCAGCGACTGAAGGCAAGCTTGACCCTGTCATTGGCCGTGATGAAGAAATTCGCCGGACGATGCAGGTGTTGTCGCGGCGCACGAAAAACAATCCGGTTTTGATTGGTGAGCCCGGTGTTGGCAAAACAGCCATTGCCGAAGGCTTGGCGTTGCGCATTGTCAAAGGCGATGTGCCTGAAAGTTTGAAAGACAAGAAATTGCTTTCGCTCGACATGGGCGCTTTGATTGCGGGGGCTAAATTCCGTGGTGAATTTGAAGAACGTTTGAAGGCTGTGCTTTCGGAAGTTACGTCGTCAGATGGTGGTATTATTTTGTTCATCGACGAAATGCACACGCTTGTTGGCGCTGGCAAAGCCGATGGGGCGATGGATGCGTCGAACCTTTTGAAGCCCGCACTGGCGCGGGGGGAATTGCATTGTGTGGGTGCAACGACGTTGGATGAATATCGCAAGCATGTTGAAAAAGATGCGGCTTTGGCGCGGCGTTTCCAACCTGTGTTTGTGAATGAACCGACGGTGGAAGATACAATTTCCATTTTGCGCGGCATTAAAGAAAAATATGAATTGCACCATGGCGTGCGCATTACGGATGCTGCCATTGTTGCGGCGGCTACATTGTCGAACCGTTATATTTCTGATCGCTTTCTGCCCGACAAGGCTATCGATTTGATGGACGAGGCAGGTTCGCGTTTGCGGATGCAAGTTGACTCCAAACCAGAAGAATTGGACGAACTTGATCGCCGCATCATGCAGTTGCAGATTGAACGGGAAGCTTTGAAAAAGGAATCTGATGCGGCGTCTAAAGACCGTTTGGAAAGGCTGCAAAAGGAACTGACCGAAACGGAAGAAAAATCCGCCGTGATGACGCGCAACTGGCAGGCTGAAAAAGAAAAGCTGGCGGGTGCTTCCAAACTCAAGGAGGAGTTGGAGGCCGCACGCCATGATTTGGAAATGGCCCAACGCAAGGGCGATTTTGCCAAGGCGGGTGAGTTGACCTATGGCCGCATTCCCGAGCTTGAAAAAAAGCTCGCAGTTGCTGAAGCTGCCGATGGCACCAAAATGGTGGAAGAAGCTGTGACGGAATCCCATGTGGCGCAAGTGGTTTCGCGCTGGACTGGCATTCAAGTGGACAAGATGCTTGAGGGCGAGCGCGAAAAACTATTGCATATGGAAGCTGAATTGCAGCGACGTGTGGTTGGGCAAGAAGATGCAGTGATTGCCGTTTCTACCGCGGTAAGGCGCGCGCGGGCGGGTTTGCAAGACCCTAATCGACCTATCGGCTCATTTATGTTCCTCGGCCCCACAGGTGTTGGCAAAACGGAATTGACTAAGGCCTTGGCGGGTTTTCTGTTCGATGACGAACATGCACTGCTGCGCATCGACATGTCGGAGTATATGGAAAAACATGCGGTGTCGCGTTTGATCGGCGCACCTCCCGGTTATGTTGGTTATGACGAGGGTGGCGCATTGACGGAAGCCGTGCGGCGCAGGCCTTATCAAGTTGTATTGTTCGATGAAATTGAAAAGGCGCACCCGGATGTGTTCAACGTGTTGCTGCAAGTTCTTGATGATGGCCGTTTGACCGACGGACAAGGGCGCACAGTTGATTTCAAGAACACGTTGATCATTATGACATCGAACATGGGTTCTGAATACCTTGTCAACTTGCCTGATGGCCAAGATGTGGATGTTGTCAAAGATCAGGTGATGGATGTTGTGAAGCAGTCTTTCCGGCCTGAATTCTTGAACCGTGTTGATGACATTATTCTATTCCACCGTTTGATGCGCCAGCACATGGGTTCGATTGTTGACATTCAATTGGAACGCTTGACCAAATTGCTCAGTGAACGGAAGATTACGGTGCAATTGTCCGACGATGCAAAAGTATTGTTGGCAGAAAAGGGCTATGACCCTGCCTATGGTGCGCGGCCACTGAAACGCGTGATTCAGAAGATGATTCAAGATCCGCTGGCAGAGGAAATATTGTCAGGCCGGGTGAAAGATGGCGATTCAGTTGATGTTGATGTGAAGGCAGGTGTGCTGGTGTTCAATGGAGCGGTGCCGGGACGTGTGCCGACACCTTTGGTGACGACGGTGCATTGAATTGCAGTGATCTCTTTTGACTTTGCGTGAGTAGCCGCACTAGCGCTGACATTTTTTGCTGCTGCCATGTCCTGTCAAAACTGTCTGCTACTGTTTCTGCATTGTCAAACACACGCACAGCACAGGAGCAAAGATATGTTAGATCACGTCAGTTTCCCCGTCACAGATTACGCCGCTGCAAAGGCCTTCTATGAAAAAGCATTGGCGCCCTTGGGCGTGAAAATGCTCATGGAAATTCCTCTTGAACACACAGGTGGGCGCGGTGTGTGTGGTTTTGGAGTTGAACAGCCACAATTTTGGATTGGTGAGGTGGAGCACAAAAACACAAATGTTCATGTGGCTTTTGTGGCGCGTAGCCATGGTGAAGTTGAAGCATTTTATGCGGCTGCCATGGCCGCAGGTGCCACTGATAATGGCAAACCTGGTCCACGGCCACATTATCATGAACATTATTTTGGCGGCTTTGTTCTGGATCTCGATGGCAATAATATTGAAGCAGTTTGCCATGTGCCCCACTGAGTTTCGTGGTAATTTGATTCCACTGTGAACCTTAAACTCTTCAATCAATTCTGCGAATCGCTGCCCCACACTGCGTCTGTCGTGCAGTGGGGTGGTGCTCATGTATGGAAAGTCGGAGGGCTGAAAGGCAAGATGTTTGCCATTTGCTGGCCGGAAACGTCGGGCAATTTGGTGACGTTCAAAGTCTCGCCCATGAGCTACGACATCTTGAAAGAGCAGAAGGGATTGCGTCCAGCGCCTTACTTGGCCTCGCGTGGCATGACGTGGATACAACGTGTTGATGATTCCTCGATGGATGATGCAGCTTTGAAAGACTATTTGAAAGAAAGCCACCGACTGTGCGGACTGGCGCTTCCAAAATCAAAGCAAAAAGAACTGGGTTTAAGCTAACGACTATTGCCCGGCTTGCGCCAACTGCGTTGATGCTGGGGCTTGTTGCACCATGGCGACGACACGGTTTTTCAGGACACGGAAGTTTGCCATGTCTTTGCCTGCCAATTGCTTGCCGCCTGCGGCTTTAATCGCTGATGGATTGATGGGGCGGTTGTTGACGCGGACTTCATAGTGCAAATGCGGGCCAGTTGAGCGGCCAGTGGTACCCACATAGCCAATGATTTGGCCCTGATTGACGCGTTTGCCTTTGCGCACGCCAGCGGCCAAGCGGCTCATGTGGGCATAAAGCGATTTATATTTTTCGCCGTGCTTGAGAACGATTGTGTTGCCATAGGCACCGTGGCGGCCTGCCAAATCAACCACGCCCGCACCCGAAGCGCGGATGGGCGTTCCTGATGGAGCGCCAAAGTCGACGCCTGTGTGCATTTTAGAATATCGCAGCAATGGATGGCGGCGCATGCCGAAGCCAGACGTGATTCTGACGCCGGAAATTGGAGTTTTTAGAAGGGCGCGCGAGGCGCTGCGGCCAAATTCGTCGTAGTAATCGGTTTGGCCGTCAGATGCTGTAAAACGGAAATATTTCTTGGTTTTGCCGCCGTAGTTCAGTTGTGCGTAGTGCAACACTTTACGTTTCGAAGACGAGCCGGTGAGGGGCTTTCCAAACAAAAGTTCAAAATCATCTGAGGCTTCAATTTGATTCTGGAAATCCACGTCATAGGAGAAAACACGGGTGAATTCAGAAACAATATAGTCAGGAATCTTGTTGTCTTTGGCAGTGCCATAAAGACTGGAGCCGATGCGCGCACGGGCGCGGTAGTGGTCAACAGCGGCGTATTGTGATTTTTGGCCTTCCACGCGGCCTGAAATGCGGGCTTCGAAGTTGCCATCTTCGTCGGCGGTGACTTCGATGGTTTCTTTCGGTCCTGGCTTGAATGACAGTTCCACAGGGAAAATCACTTCACGGCCATAGAAGTCGATTTGGCGATCAAAGGTCACGTCAAATGTCGTGCCGGGCTTGATCATTTTTGTCGGCAGAACAGGCTCGATGGATTTTACCAATTCATCGGCAGCAGCTTTTGAAACGCCACGATCCACCAATTCACGCTTCAGGTTTGAACCTTTGGCCAGTTTGAAGGTTTCGTCCACCGGTTCAGGTGGTGCGGTTTTTGAAATTTCGGTGATGTTTTCTTTTTCAGATTCGACCGCTTCAATTTCAGCGTCGAGGACAGACGTATCACTGTCGCTATAGGGTAATTCGTTTTCGGTAATTTCGGGATAGGCCCAATTACCGGACAACTCACGCTCAGGCAGAACTTCCGTCTTGGACGCGTCGGGCGCTGAGGCCGTTGTAATGTTATCTTGAGAAGCGGCGGCTGGTTTTTTGGCAGCCAAATTGTTCTGTTCAACTTGATTGATGGCGGCATTGGCCATTTGCGGGGCTGCATTATGGCCGAAGAGACCAAGCATGACGCCACCCACAACCAGTGTTGCGGCAGCACCTGCGAGGCAAGTTGTCAAAAGCCATCGATGGTGGACGGGTTCTTCAAGAAAGCCAGTTTCGAGATTGATAGGGCGGACCTTGTGGGCAACCGTCGACAGACCCTGCCGCGCAGGACGCGCTGGAAGTCTGTTTTTGTTTTGCCCCGTCAACGTCATACCGCTCCTATACCCGCCGCCACTTAAAGCGCTGCGCCCGTTACAAGCGACGCAGCACGAATG
>CAVZXJ010000020.1:0-7500 GCA_963779145.1 uncultured Alphaproteobacteria bacterium | reverse complement strand
GGTCGGAAGTTCAAGTCTTCCCAGGCCCACCATCCTCGCTTCTGCGAAGCTTCGGTCGGCACGCCATGCATCGCGAAGGTTGCCCGTCGTAGCCTTTGGCGAAGTCGGGCCGGTTGATGCTGGGGGGACATAGCTCAGTTGGTAGAGCGGTAGCTTTGCAAGCTTCAGGTCGTCGGTTCGATCCCGTCTGTCTCCACCATCTCCCAAATAAATTTTGGCTGTTGTGAATACTGGATTTGCCAGTTGACCATTTTATCGAATTTCGTTCGGGTAATACCGTTTCGACTTGCTGATTGACATCGTGAATGAAGTGTTTTGTTTGTATTGTACCCCCTGGGTACTTACGGGTTTTAGTCCTTGTGGCTGAAATGCTGGATACGAGCAAAACGAGCACATTTTTTAACACGCTCTCCTTTTACAATCGGGAGCAAGCGTGTTTGAAGATCGAGACATTGTCTCGCAGCCGGTCAAACGCTGCGATGACAGTTTCAAGGTCTTTCCAAATGACAATATACCAAAACTTGCTTCCCCTCTGCCGAGTGGGGAGTGAGCCATCTACGTGATTATTATTGCCGCCAAGGTAAAAGGTCTTGGTGATCATCAATAATGAGAGCGATCAAGCGACTTAAGGGCAATTGGTGGATGCCTTGGCACTGAGAGGCGATGAAGGACGTGATACGCTGCGATAAGCGTCGGGGAGCTGCGAATAAGCTTTGATCCGGCGATTTCCGAATGGGGAAACCCCTGATTTATCAGATCCTTAACTGAATACATAGGTTAAGGAAGCAAACCCGGAGAACTGAAACATCTAAGTACCCGGAGGAAAGGACATCAACAGAGACTCCGTTAGTAGTGGCGAGCGAACGCGGAATAGGCCAATGCCGATTATGTGTAAGAATTGGAACAGGATGGAAAGCCTGGCTTTAATGGGTGATAGCCCCGTACAAGTAGAAAGCATAGTCGGATTCGAGTAAGGCGGGACACGTGCAATCCTGTCTGAATATGGGGGGACCACCCTCCAAGCCTAAGTACTCCTCAGTGACCGATAGCGAACAAGTACCGTGAGGGAAAGGTGAAAAGCACCCCGACAAGGGGAGTGAAATAGTACCTGAAACCGATTGCTTACAAACAGTACGAGGCTGAAATGCTGAGTACGTACCTTTTGTATTATGGGTCAGCGACTTATGATTGACATGCAAGCTTAAGCCGATAGGCGGAGGCGCAGCGAAAGCGAGTCTGAATAGGGCGTTCAGTATGTCGATATAGACCCGAAACCAGTCGATCTATCCATGAGCAGGCTGAAGGTGCAGTAACATGCACTGGAGGGCCGAACACGTAACCGTGGAAAAGGTTTGTGATGACTTGTGGATAGGGGTGAAAGGCTAATCAAGGCTGGAGATAGCTGGTTTTCCGCGAAAGATATTTAGGTATCGCGTCGAATGAATACTCCGGGGGGTAGAGCACTGGATGGGCTAGGGGTTCGTATAGAGCTACCAAACCCAACCAAACTCCGAATACCCGGAAGTACTGTTCGGCAGTCACACAGTGGGTGCTAACGTCCATTGTGAAGAGGGAAACAACCCTGACCTACAGCTAAGGTCCCCAAGTTATGACTAAGTCAGGAAGGATGTGGAGATCCCAAAACAACCAGGAGGTTGGCTTAGAAGCAGCCATCCTTTAAAGAAAGCGTAACAGCTCACTGGTCTAAATAAGGGTTTCTGCGCCGAAAATGTATCGGGAGTTAAGTCATACACCGAAGCTTAGGGTGTAGTCCGCAAGGATTACGCGGTAGCGGAACGTTCCGTAAGCCTGTGAAGGCAGATCCGTGAGGACTGTTGGAGGTATCGGAAGTGCGAATGCTGACATGAGTAACGATTAACAGTGTGAGAGACACTGTCGCCGAAAGACCAAGGGTTCCTCCTTAAAGTTAATCTGAGGAGGGTGAGCCGGATCCTAAGGTGAGGCCGAGAGGCGTAACCGATGGCAACCAGGTTAATATTCCTGGGCTAGTGGATAGTGACGGATCGTAGAAGTTGTCTGGCCTTATTGGATTGGCTAGGCTTCCAAGCGGTTCCTGGAAATAGCTACCACATCAATCCGTACCCGAAACCGACACAGGTGGTCAGGTAGAGTATACCAAGGCGCTTGAGAGAACTATGCTGAAGGAACTCGGCAAATTACCCTCGTAACTTCGGGATAAGAGGGCCCCATTTATGGGCAACCATAGGTGGGGGGCACAAGCCAGGGGGTAGCGACTGTTTAGCAAAAACACAGGGCTCTGCGAAATCCATAAGATGACGTATAGGGCCTGACGCCTGCCCGGTGCTGGAAGGTTAAGAGGAGGGGTGCAAGCTCTGAATCGAAGCCCCAGTAAACGGCGGCCGTAACTATAACGGTCCTAAGGTAGCGAAATTCCTTGTCGGGTAAGTTCCGACCTGCACGAATGGCGTAACGACTTCCCCACTGTCTCCAGCATAGACTCAGTGAAATTGAATTCCCCGTGAAGATGCGGGGTTATTGCGGTCAGACGGAAAGACCCCGTGCACCTTTACTATAGCTTTACACTGGCATTCGTGTTGGCATGTGTAGCATAGCTGGTAGACTTTGAAGCGGGGGCGCTAGCCCTCGTGGAGTCGAAATGTGAAATACCAGCCTTGTTGTCATGGATGTCTAACCGCGGTTTCTGAATCGAGGCCCGGGACAGTGTATGGTGGGTAGTTTGACTGGGGCGGTCGCCTCCCAAAGAGTAACGGAGGCGCGCGATGGTAAGCTCAGGCTGGTCGGAAATCAGCCCTTGAGTGCAATGGCATAAGCTTGCCTGACTGCGAGACTGACAAGTCGAGCAGAGTCGAAAGACGGTCATAGTGATCCGGTGGTTCTACGTGAGGAGGGCCATCGCTCAACGGATAAAAGGTACGCCGGGGATAACAGGCTGATGATTCCCAAGAGTCCATATCGACGGAATCGTTTGGCACCTCGATGTCGGCTCATCACATCCTGGGGCTGGAGAAGGTCCCAAGGGTTCGGCTGTTCGCCGATTAAAGTGGTACGTGAGCTGGGTTCAAAACGTCGTGAGACAGTTTGGTCCCTATCTGCCGTGATTGTAGGAATTTTGAGAGGACTTGACCTTAGTACGAGAGGACCGGGTTGAACACACCTCCGGTGAACCAGTTATCGCGCCAGCGGTACGGCTGGGTAGCTATGTGTGGACGAGATAACCGCTGAAGGCATCTAAGCGGGAAACTCACCTCAAAACAAGAATTCCCTTGAGAACCGAGGAAGACTACCTCGTTGATAGGCCGGGTGTGGAAGCGCAGTAATGCGTGCAGCTTACCGGTACTAATAGTTCGAACGGCTTGAATCGCTCTCATTATTCATGGTCATCCATAAATAATGTGACGTAGATTACGTATATTGTACGCGCGCTTGGCTTCTGGTCATTCGCGCCACCTAAACTAAATTAGAAAAATGTGCTCAATTCTGTTTTTCGCCGGCCTGGTGGCTTTGGCGGAGTGTCCATACCCGATCCCATCTCGAACTCGGCCGTAAATCGCTCCAGCGCCAATGGTACTTCGTCTTAAGACGCGGAAGAGTAGGTCGCCGCCAGGCCTGCGAAAAACAGGAACTTCATTCATAGATCAATTAAAACAAACCCGCCGACGCAGAAATGCTACGGCGGGTTTTGTGTTTGACAGGCCTATATCAACAACGATATAGTTGCGCGAAATGAAGCCGCTGAGATTTCTGGGACGTTCGAGGCAAGACCTTCAGGAGTTTCCGGCTACTGCAAGGCGTGAAGCGGGCTTTCAACTTGATCATGTGCAGTGGGGTATCAACCCGGATGATTGGAAACCGATGAAAACCATTGGTCCCGGCGTCAGGGAAATCCGGATCAAAGACAAAGCCGGTGCCTTCCGAGTGATCTACGTGGCAACATTTGCAGATGCCGTTTACGTGTTGCACGCCTTCCAGAAGAAGACACAGGCAACATCACTGCAGGACATAAGACTGGCGACAACTAGGTTTCGTGAATTGGCAGAGGAGCAAAACTCATGAAGTACGAAGAGTTTGAAAGCGTATGGGATGCAATCGAAAAAGACCCGATTGTAGCAGCCAACTTGAAAGCACGCTCATCCGTGATGATGGCCATCGAACAAACAGTAAAATCATGGAACCTCAGTCAGGTGACAGCGGCTAAACGGTTGGGTCTCACACAACCTAGGCTCAATGATTTGCTCCGTGGACGGATTAATAAATTTAGCCTTGATGCTTTGATGACTGTTGCGGCGAAGGCTGGACTATCGGTTGAAGTGAAAGTTGAGAAAGCGGCGTGAATTTTGGGCTTTGGCGGACTGTCAATACCCGATCCCATCTCAAACTCAGCGTCACATCGCTCCAGCGCCAATGGACCTTCTTCTTAAGACGCGGAAGAGTAGGTCGCCGCCAGGCCTGCGAAAAACAGATCAGCGTATTGCGAAAGCAAAATCGCGCTCATCTTCATTCATAGATCAATTACAACAAACCCGCCGAAGCAGAAATGCTCCGGCGGGTTTTGTGTTTTGAAAGTCTGGTACTTTATTCAAAGCTTCGCTAACCTCGGTGGTTGTACCAGTTTCCCCAATATCCCAAATCGTTTGGCCCCAGATGCGGCGGGAATGTTGTTGGCTATGCCGTTAAGCGTTGCGTGGGCGAGGGCGGCGAATTTTATGGCTTCTTTGAAGGCTGCGGGAATGCCGAATTCGTCTGATAGCGTAAGGCGCAGGCCCTTTGGCATGTGCGCGGCCAAGCGTTCCATCAGAAAGGCGTTTCTTGTGCCTCCGCCTGAGGCCATGATTGTGGAAATTTCATTCAGTGTGCTGACGTTGTCTGTGATGGAGCGCACGATGGAATAGGCTGCGAATTCTGTGACGGTTGCCAGTAGGTCCGGCGTTGAAAGATGTTTGCACTCGGCGATGAATGCATCAGCATAGGACGAGCCAAAATCTAAACGCCAAGCGGAACGCGGAATAGGGCGTTTGAAATAGTCATGGGCCTTGAAATAGGTCATCAACTTTTCATCGACTTTGCCGGTGCGGGCAACTGCACCATCCTTGTCATAGGGTTGGCCTAATTTTTCGCGGCAAACATGATCAATCATCACGTTGCCGGGGCCCGTATCAAAAGCCATCATCTTGCTGCGGTCAGCATGGGCCAATTGGCAATTGGCAATGCCGCCGATGTTCAGCGTGAGGATTGGGCCAATATCGCGGAAGGCCACATAGTCGAGATATTGCATGAGCGGAGCCCCCGTGCCGCCCAATGCATGGTCCATGGTGCGGAAATGGGTGACAACAGGAACTTCGCAAGCCTCAGCAACAATGGCAGGTTCGCCAATTTGCAATCCGCAGGCATAGGGACCATCGAGCCAGCGTGACACGAGATCAATGCTGTCATCATAATTGCGGAGGAGATGATGGATGGGCGGCTCTTGGTAAATGGTTTGGCCGTCATAGCCGATGACCTCAATGTCTTCTGGCTTCAACTTCTGTTCTTGCATAAAGGCGCGAGCGGATTGGGCGTAAACAGCTCCCGCCAGATAATTCAGACGATTGAGTTCGAACAAACTGATCTTATTTTCGAACGAGCGAAGAACCATTTCGGCCACGGCATCTGGCCAATCATAGGAATTGCCCGCAATGAATTTTGGGCGTGATGGTGCACCATCAGGACCATTTTCAATTTCAACCAAAACCACATCGATGCCGTCGAACGACGAACCGCTATTCAATCCAAGAACCTTGACCATGACGTCCTCCCGAACCCCAACTTATGCAGAATTTCTGTGCTGGCAAGTGTGGCCAAAAGACTAGGACTATGCCTAATTGTTAATATGCAAAACCCCATCGTCGTTTCAACTTGAAAAGGGCAACTTGAAAAGGGGACGCTTCCCTTTGATCGATTTCTCTCGACTTATTCTCTTATCCAGCTGCTGTCTGATGACTTGTTTCAAGGGGATTGCCATATTCGTCTGGTGTGATATTATCCCACCATGTCAAGCGCCGCCGAAAAAATCTCTATCACCGTCACCTCCGCGATGAAGCGCACTTTGGAGGAGCGTGTTGCATCGGGTCAATTCGCATCGGCCAGTGAGTTGATGCGCGAAGCGTTTCGGACTTGGCAGCGGCGCGAGGATGAGCACGAACAAAAGCTAGCCTCGCTGAAGGCGCGGGTGCAGAAGTCGATTGATGACCCTCGTCCATCACTGAGTGTTGATGAAGCGCGTCGTGCGTTCAAGGACTTTGTCGCGCAACAGTCTTCATGACCGTGTTTAACATCCGCATCAAGCAAGATGCCTTCGAGGACATCAGGGAGATTTATCTCTGGGTCGCACAGGAATCCGGATCAAAACTGTTCGCTGAAAAATTCACTGACAGGATTTTCATTCGCATTGACGACCTTGAAGATTTTCCAATGATTGGCGCTGCCAGACCTGACCTTGGCGACGGGCTGCGCCATCTTGTTTTTGAGGGTAAGGCGCTCATCATCTACCGTGTAACGGGCCAAGACGTTGATGTTACCAATGTTCTCTATCGTGGGCGCGACACGGCTGATTTTGTTGAAGGCAAAGGTTCTGATGAATGAGGCGGAGATGCTCCCTTAATGCTCGCCTTCGCCCCTTCCGGAAACGTCACCATCAGCTGCAATTCCCCACCCAGCGCATGCACATAGTCGCGCAGGGTTGAGACCTTTACGTCGGAGCGGCTTTCTAACCGCGAGACATAAACCTGTTTGCCGCCGAGGCGTTTGGCGACTTGTTCTTGAGTCAGGGCGCGGGACTTGCGGATGTCGCGCAGGGCCATTTCTTCGGCGATCAATTCTCCGGCGCGGGCCTTGACATGCTTTTTGCGTAGGGGAGAAAATCCAGCGATAACTTGCTTCAAGGGAATGGCGGTTTTCATTTTTTGGTCCTTTTCTTCATTGCATCCAGATGATCAGCAAAACGGGTGTCGGCCTTGGTGATCAGTGTTTTTTAGAAACGCGCCGATGACGTTCCCGACTTGTCGCCCGCCACCAGCAAAATCGCTTTGCGTTCCGGGTCAAAAGCATAGGCAAGTCGCCAAACGCCATCGTCCGCATCAAACCGCAATTCCTTCATATTGGCGAAGCGCGATCCTTTAAGTGTGTCGGCGTGTGGCCGTTTCAGCGTCGGTCCGATTGCTGACAACAATTCTGCCATAGTTGCAATTTCATCCTGTACGGATTGCGGGAAGTCCTGAAACTCCTCCACAAACGCGATATGAAAAAGAACGGGCCAAGGCATGCAAAAATATATACACTACAATGTATATATTGTCTAGTGTATAGCGGGATTGACAATTCGAACCGAGTGGACAAGACGGTCGTCGCAATCCGGTGGTTCACCGTGAGGAGGGCCATCGCTCCAATCTACGCCACCAACACGCCCTGAAAATAATCCTTGACAACTCCCTATCGTAGGACTACATGCCGTTTACTCCCCGT
>CAVZXJ010000019.1:0-10907 GCA_963779145.1 uncultured Alphaproteobacteria bacterium | reverse complement strand
CACTACCCGAATGGCTGAGTTTCAATGCTGAAACGCGCAGCCTTACAGGCACACCGCCATTGAATTTCAATGGTGATGTGGAACTTCAAGTGCGTGTGTCTGACGGTGTCTCGACGCGAAGCAAGCCTTGGACGCTCAATATTGCTCCGGCCAATGATACACCAGTTGCCGTGACTGACGACTATGATGCAGCGCGTGAGACCCACATCATTATTCCAGTTGAAACATTGCTGGGCAACGACACGGATGTGGAAGGCGATGCCCTTTCGATTGTCAGTGTGACGGGCGGTATTGGCTACACTGCTAGCCTCGATGGTTTGGGCAATCTGGTAATTGACCGCGACAGAGCCCTGTCAGGTGTACTGCCTGTGACCTATGTCGTGACCGATGGTACCACTACGGTATCAGGTTTGCTGAACATTGCAGTGCAAGTGGCCAACCAAGCGCCAATCATCACAGAGTTTGAGGCTCTGCATGGGACTGAAGACTTAGCACTTGATGTGGCCTTGCCAGCCTCCGCCTTCAATGACCCTGATGGCGACAGTCTGACTTACAGTGTTACCCGTGCAGGCGGTACAGCTTTGCCGCCATGGTTGACCTTCAACGCTCAGACACTGCGATTGACTGGAACACCACCGTCCAACTTCAATGGCAGCTTGGCTTTGCAGGTCGTGGCCTTTGATGGCGCGTTGTCAACGGTTCATACTTTCGACTTGGTCATTGACCCTGTGAACGATATTCCGGTCTTGGCAGCACCGTTGTCGGATCGTTTCGTGACGGAAGACCAAGCCTTCAATATCACGTTGCAAAATAACCTCACCAGCGATCCCGATGGCGATGTGCTGAGTTATAGTGTCAAGCTCGCGGATGGCTCTAACCTGCCGACGTGGATGACCTTTGATGCCATTTCGATGGCCTTGTCAGGTACGCCACCGTCGAACTTCTTCGGACCCACACAGCTGCGCCTGTTTATCAGTGATGGTGTTGCGACAATTTCCGATGATTTCACGTTCACAGTGAGCAACAGTAATGATGCGCCGGTTCTAACAACGCCGCTGGTGGACCAAACCTTCACTACGGGTGCGTCGTTTACGGTAGCGCTTCCGGCCAACACCTTTACAGATCCGGATGGTGATACACTGCAATTTGCGGCGCAACTCAGCAATGGCCAAGCCTTACCGACATGGCTCAGCTTTAATGGCACCGCACTCACGGGCACGTCCCCTGCGGCTGGCACTTGGAACATCCGCATTCTTGCCAGCGATGGCACATTCCAAGTCACGGATGAGTTTATGCTCACGATTGCGGGTGGCAATTCAGTGCCGGTTGCACTGAATGACGGCATATTCCTTGCCCGTAGTGGCGTGCCGGTCGAGATTTTGGCGTCGCAGCTGATGCTGAATGACAGTGACATCGATGGTGATGCGTTGTCCGTGGTTGAAGTACGCGCCGCCCAACATGGCACCGTTTCGCTGAACAATGGTATCGTGACCTATCAATCCGCGGCAGGTTACACAGGCACTGATCAGTTTATTTACAAGGTTTCAGACGGCGTACGAACCGCAGAGGCCATCGTTGTCGTTGGTGTTCAGACTCCGCCGCAACAAACCATCTCCGGCGGCGATGGTACTGACCTGTTGTTTGGCGGTAACGGCAGCGACTATATTAATGGTGGTAGTGGTTCTGATATTCTGTTTGGTGGCAATGGCGCTGATATTGTTTATGGCGGTGCCGGGTCTGATATTTTGTCGGGCGACAATGGCAATGACACGCTCTACGGCCAGTCTGGCAATGATATTCTTTTTGGCGGCAGTGGTAACGACTTCTTGTCGGGTGGAACAGGCAATGACTTGCTGTCTGGTGGCAACGGCGCAGACACCTTCTTGTTCCGGCAAGGCGATGGAACTGATGCAATTTTGGACTACCGCTCTAGCCAAGGCGACCGGATCCAGATTGATATGAACGGGATCAATAATTTCGACGACTTGCTGGCAACAGCCCAACAGCAAAATGGCGGGGTATTATTCGCCTTCGCCAATGGTGACGAGTTGTTCCTTGCCGGCACGCAACTAGCCGCACTGGACCGCAACAGCTTTACCTTCTATTGAGTTGTCTGGGCAGTGAAGGGGTAAGGCGTTGCGTAACGGGGGAATTCATGAGCAGCCATTACGGGCAAGCTTAAAAGCTGCGCGTTTTGGTTATGTGGCTGCCATGGTCATGAGTTTGGCCATCAATCTGCTCATGCTGACGGGACCGCTTTTTATGTTGCAGGTCTATGATCGCGTGTTGGCCAGTCGTTCGATCCCCACACTTGTGGCACTGCTGATGTTGATCTCAATTTTATATGCTGGCATGGCGGTGTTCGAATTTGTGCGTTCACGGGTATTGTCGCGCATCGCACATGGCGTTGATGCCAAGGTTGCACCGGAACTGTTTCAGTATTGGCTTCAAAAGTCTGCGGGTGGGGGTACGCCCGGTTATCGGCCCTTGACCGATCTTGGCGCATTGCGCACGTTCCTTTCAAGCCCCTATCTCATTGCACTGTATGATTTGCCGTGGTTCCCCCTCTACTTAGGAGTGGTGTTCCTGTTGCATCCGTGGCTTGGTCTTTTGGCCATTGCGGGGGCTGTTGTTGTTGCTGTTTTGGCTCTGCTGAATGAATGGATGACGGGTCATACCACCAGCGAAGCCTCGCAATTGGAGATCGTTGAAAACCGGTTCGCTGATGAAGCCCAACGCAATGCTGACACGTTGTTGTCCATGGGAATGAGCCGCAATGCAGCAGCCAATTGGACAAAGCAACGTCGCGAAGCGCTGGCCACGGCACAAGCGGCGGGCGAGCGGTCGGAAGTGTTTCAAGCCACGTCCAAAGTCTTCCGGATGTTTCTACAATCGGCAATTTTGGCACTCGGCGCCTATTTGGCAATTGGTCAGTTGATCAGTCCAGGTGCCATTGTGGCGGCTTCAATCCTCGCAGGTCGTGCACTTGCGCCTATCGATCAAGTTATTGGGGGTTGGAAGCAAATCAAACGTGCGCGTCTGGCTAAGCAGCGCTTGAACGATTACTTGGCACAACCTTTACCATTGATTTTAGATGCTCCCGTCGCGCTGCCTTCGCCCAAGGGTCAACTGAGTTTAACGCAAGTTGGCAAATTTGCACCAAACGCGCGTTCGACAGGCGAAACCCGCATGATTTTGCAAGGGCTTAGTTTCACATTGCAGCCGGGTGACGGCCTCGGAGTTGTAGGACCATCGGCTGCGGGTAAAACCAGCTTGGCCAAATTACTTGTTGGACTTTGGATGCCAGATCAAGGTCACCTCCGTATTGATGGGGCAACGTTCCAGCAATGGGGCCGTGAACATATTGGGAGTCATATTGGCTATTTGCCGCAAAGTTTTGAATTCATCCCTGGAACAATTGCACAGAATATTTCGCGCTTTGAGCCAGACGCTATCGACGACAACATTGTCGCTGCCGCGCTTTTGGCCGGTGTACATGAAATGATACTGTCATTTCCGCAAGGCTACGATACAGTTGTTGATGCCGCCACCAGCCCGCTGACTGGTGGACAACGCCAACGCATTGCGCTCGCAAGAGCGGTTTACAAAATGCCCAAACTGGTCGTGCTCGACGAACCGAATTCCAACCTCGATGCTGATGGCGATGAGGCCTTGGGCCGTGCGATTGTGGCCTTGCGAAACAAAGGGTCTGTCGTGATTGTTATGGCACACCGCCCAAGCGCCATTGCGGCCGTTGATAAGATATTGATGCTAAAAGACGGTCGAATGACTGATTTTGGGCTTAAGCAGGACGTCATCAATCGTGTGGCTCAGGCTGCCCAACAAGCAACTCAGTCCGGGCCGCACATGTTGCAGCGCGTGCACCCCGCATGAACTCGAATAGGAAAAACAACGCACCCACGATGCGTATCAACTATCGCCGACCAGCCGTTGTCGGTTTGTGCCTCATTGCTGTTCTTCTTGGGGCTGGCGGTGCTTGGGTCTCATTGGCCAAAGTGGGAGGTGCTGTTATCGCATCGGGTTCAGTTGGAATATCTGGAAAGCCTAAGACAATTCAACATCTGGATGGCGGCATCGTTGAACGCATACTTGTGGAAGCCGGGCAAACGGTAAGAGAAGGCGAGAACCTCGTCGAGTTGGATGACAAAACGATTCTTGCCAACCTTGCAATCTATAAGGGGCGCTTGCGCGATCTGCTTGTGCGCAAACAACGACTATTAGCCGAACTTGCAGATAAGACCACATTCGCGCCGCCCACCAGTGAACTCCTGCAGCGATATGACCTCGGTTCACTTGAAACAGCCATGGCGCAACAACAATCTATGCTGGATGCGCGGCGAACATCAAAACTCGGTGAAATTGCTCAGCTATCAGAGCGCGTTTCGCAATTCTTAAAACAAATCGAAGGCGTGCAGGGGCTCAAAAAATCCAAAAAAGACCAACTCGTCGTATTCAACAAGGAACGCGATGCTATCGAGAAGCTCGTAAAACAGTCTTTCGCTGCTAAAAACCAGTTGCTGACTTATGATCGTTCGTTTGCAGATTTTTCCGGCCAAATCGCTGAGCATGATTCAGAGCTTGGTCGCTTGAACAATTCGATTTCAGAGGTAGAAATTTCAAAGCTGCAAGTTGCTCGCACGTTTCGCGAAAAAGTGATTGCTGAGCTCGATGAGATCGATGCAAAAATTGACGAACTCACCCAACAGGTCGCGGCCACCAAGCAACAATTTGACCGTACCATTATTCAAGCCCCAGTCGCTGGCATCATTCATGAGCTATCGATTTTTACAATCGGCGGAGTAGTTCAAGCTGGCCAGCCGATCATGCAGATCGTGCCCATGACCGGTCGCATGGAAATCGAAGTCAATGTTGAGACGCAACACATTGATGAACTGCTGATCGGTCAAAAAGCTGTTGTCCGCTTTCCGGCTTTCAACCAGCGTACAACACCAGAGGTATTCGGTCACGTTGCACGCGTTTCTCCAACCAGTGTCGTCGATGAAAAGTCAGGCTTCACGTTCTATCGTGTCGGCATTGAAATTGCTGACAGCGAACTTAAAAAACTCGATGGCAAAGTACTCGTGCCAGGCATGCCTGTCGAAACCGTCATTCCCACTTCGGAACGTACCGTACTAGAATATTTGCTCAAGCCATTGGCGGATAATTTCACCCATGTTTTCAGGGAAGAATAGCGCACCACTGGACTTACCCTGAAAAAGTGGAGGCGTTGTAAGAGGCGTTTTCAGTGAATACCTCGCCTACGAAGTGATCTGGAATTTGAACGGTCTGACACATAGGTGACAAAACGTACCGGACACATGGGTTACACTTTTTGCTGTTTTTGAGAACAGTGGGAGGTGGAGATGCCGTGGAAAGTGAGTTCGGAGATGGACGAACGCCTTCGTTTCATTGCCCGCCTTCTGGAAGGTGAGGCCATGACGGATTTGTGTGTTGAGTTCGGGATATCCCGGAAGACTGGCTACAAAATTTACGACCGCTACAAGCACAGCGGGGCTGAGGCGCTGAACGACAGGTCAAGGCGGCCCTATCGCTATGCCAACCAGTTGCCGCCGCAAGTGGTGTCCCAGATTGTCGGCCTGAAGCACGATAAGCCGCATTGGGGGGCCAGGAAGATCAGGGAACTGTTGCTGCGCCGGCTGCCATCTGAGATCAAGGTGCCTTCACATTCCACCATCCATGCTGTGCTCGACCGCAGCGGCCTGGTCAAACGCATGGGGCGCAGACGCAACAAGGCACAGGGCACAGGCCTCTCGGCTGGGGCCAACCCCAATGACTTGTGGTGCGCCGACTTCAAGGGCGAGTTCACTCTCGGTAACAAGCGCTATTGCTATCCCCTCACCGTCACAGATCATGCTTCACGCTACCTCCTGATGTGTGAGGCCTTGGAGTCGGTGCGCGAAGAAACCGCCTTTCAGGCCTTTGAACAGCTGTTCAGGGAACGCGGCCTGCCAACAGCCATCCGGTCAGACAATGGCGTGCCCTTTGCCTCACCCAACGCCTTGTTCAATCTCTCCAAACTCTCGGTGTGGTGGCTGAGGCTCGGCATTGCCATCGAGCGGATCAAACCTGGTCATCCCCAGCAGAATGGCAGGCATGAACGCATGCACCGCACCCTCAAGGAGGCCACAACCCGCCCTGCCGCCATGAACAGCCTGCAGCAACAAGCCAAATTCGACGCCTTCATCACGGAATACAACACCGAACGGCCCCACGAGGCGCTCGCCATGAAAGTGCCAGCCGAGATCTATCGACCCGCAGCACGGATTTATCAGGGCATCGGGGAACTCGATTATCCCTTCCACGACCGCGACGTCACCGTCACTTCCTGTGGACGCATCTGCATGCACCGCAAGAAAATCAATCTCTCAATCGTTCTGGCAGGCCAAAAACTCGGAATAAAAGAAGTCGACGACGGTATTTGGCTCGTCTCGTTTATGCACTATGATCTCGGTTACATCGATTTGGAACAAAAGACCCTGCAACCCCTCGACAATCCCTTCGGCCCAGGATTGTCACCTATGTCTTAGGTACGTTTTGTTACCTATGTCTCAAGACCGTACAAAATTTGGACGTGGCGTCCTGGAAGGGATTCGAACCCCTGACCCCCGGTTTAGGAAACCGGTGCTCTATCCTGCTGAGCTACCAAGACGTTGTATCTCTTCTATCATAGGCCGAATTGATTGCGCAATTGCTGCGGTGGCGATAAGTCATTTGATATGACGACGACTGAATTGTTTTTGGTGGCAATGCTGTTGATTTATGCCGTGCCTTTTGGGGTTTGGCGATTGTTGCGCTTGGATGCAGTGGCACCTTTGGCCATCGTTCAAATCGTTTGTGGGATCGTTTTGGGGCCTGGGTTGTTGGGTGCGTTTTCCCCAACCTTTCATGCCGCTGTTTTTTCACCCGCTGTCATGGGACCGCTGAACGGTATTGCTTGGTGGGGTGTCATGATATTTGTGTTTCTTGCTGGTGTGGAGCTGGATGTTGCGGAAGCGTGGGATCAGCGGCGCGATACAATTGTTACGGCAGGCCTTGCGCTTTTATTGCCATTGTTGTTGGGAAGCGTTGTTGCGATTGGGTTGTTGAGGCAAAGCCGGAATTGGGTTGGCCCGGTTGGACACGATTTTCAAACGATACTTGGGCTGGGAATGGCTTGTGCAGTGACAGCCCTTCCAATTCTTGTGTTGCTGCTCGAGCAACTCAACATTCTGCGCACGCGCTTTGGGCAGCGCGTGTTGCGCTATGCCAGTTTGGATGATGTCGTCATTTGGGCGGTGCTCGCACTCATCCTTCTGGACTACGGACGATTAGGGCGGCAGGCGCTGTTTGTGTTTGTGTTCATGGCTGCATGTTTTGGTGTGCGAAGGCTTTTGCCCAAGCTCGCTGAAAAAGAGCGTTGGTTTGCGTGTTTGATTTGGTTGGCGCTTGTGGGTTTGGCGGCGGATTGGTCTGGCCTGCATTTTATGGTTGGTGCGTTTTTGGCTGGTCTTGTAATTGATGCACGATGGCTGGGGGTGCAACAGCTTGACAATTATCGAGGCGTTGTTCTCGCGGTATTGATGCCCGTGTTTTTTCTTTCAACAGGGCTGCGCACGACGTGGGAGATGGGTGGGCTTACCGTGTTTGCAGCAGCAGTTGTTTTGTTGTTTGCGAGTGTGGCGGGAAAGTTGATAGGTGTATCGCTTGCAGGTCGCTTGCTGGGCTGGCCAAAAGGTGAGGCTTTCGTAATCGGTTGGCTGCTTCAAACCAAGGCACTCATCATGATTGTCTTTGCCAATATTCTGTTGGACAAGGGTATTATCTCATCCGACAGTTTTACAGCTTTGTTGTTGATGGCGGTGATGAGTACTGTTTTGACAGTGCCGATGGTGCGGACGAAAGTGGCCGCCCTAACGTCTGGCAAGAACTGGACCTAACATAGGTCCAGTGGGGCAGATATGAATTCACAAAAATTCGATGCGGAGATTTACCCCATGAAAATGACCACAGAAGAAGCCTTTGTCAAAGTCTTGCAGATGCATGGCATCCAACATGCTTTTGGAATTATTGGTTCGGCTTTCATGCCGATCTCAGACATCTTCCCAAAAGCTGGCATTACATTTTGGGACTGCGCCCATGAAGGTTCAGGCGGCATGATGGCCGATGGGTTTACGCGGGCTTCGGGCAAAATGAGCATGATGATTGCGCAAAATGGCCCCGGCATTACCAACTTCGTGACGGCGGTAAAGACGGCCTATTGGAATCATACGCCGTTGTTGCTGGTCACACCACAAGCCGCAAATCGCACCATCGGTCAAGGTGGGTTTCAAGAAGTGGAGCAGATGGCGCTGTTCAAAGACATGGTGGGCTATCAAGAAGAAGTGCGTGACCCCAATCGCGTTGCAGAAGTTCTGAACCGTGTGATTTTGAACGCCAAGCGATTGTCAGCGCCCGCGCAAATCAATTTCCCGCGGGATTATTTTACGCAGGTGATCGATATTGATTTGCCAGCGATTGTTGAATTTGAACGACCAACAGGTGGCGACGATGCAATTGCCGCTGCCGCTGCTTTGTTGTCGGAAGCGAAATTCCCGGTCATTTTGAATGGTGCAGGTGTTGTGATTGGTGGTGCAATTCCAGCGTCGAAAACTTTGGCGGAACGTTTGGATGCGCCAGTGTGTGTGGGCTATCAACACAATGATGCGTTTCCGGGTGGGCATCCGCTGTTTGCGGGGCCACTTGGCTACAACGGTTCCAAAGCTGGCATGGAGTTGATCCAACAGGCTGATGTGGTGTTGGCTTTGGGCACGCGGCTTAATCCGTTTTCCACGCTACCCGGCTATGGTCTCGACTATTGGCCGAAGAATGCAAAAATTATCCAAGTCGATATCAATCCCAATCGCATCGGGCTGACGAAGAAAGTTACAGTTGGCATTGTGGGGGATGCGAAAAAAGTTGCTGCCGGGATTTTGGCGAAACTGTCACCGACGGCGGGTGATGAGGGAAGAAAAGCGCGTCGGGATTTGATTGCCACAACCAAGTCGCGCTGGGCGCAACAGTTGTCTTCCATGGATCATGAGAATGATGACCCGGGTACAACATGGAATGAGCGCGCGCGTGCGGCAAAACCAAAATGGATGAGCCCGCGCATGGCCTGGCGTGCGATACAATCGGCCTTACCGCGCAATGCGATTATATCCTCCGACATTGGCAACAATTGCGCCATTGGCAATGCCTACCCTTCGTTTGATGAGGGCCGCAAGTATTTGGCTCCCGGCTTGTTTGGGCCTTGTGGCTATGGACTGCCTTCCATCGTGGGCGCAAAAATTGGCTGCCCCGATGTGCCTGTCGTTGGCTTTGCAGGCGATGGTGCCTTTGGCATTGCGGTGACGGAGTTGACAGCGATTGGCCGCAAGGAATGGCCCGCCATCACCATGGTCGTGTTTCGCAATTATCAATGGGGTGCTGAAAAACGCAATTCAACGCTGTGGTATGATGATAATTTCGTCGGCACGGAATTGGATGAGCAAGTGAGTTATGCGGGCATTGCCAAAGCTTGCGGGTTGCAGGGTGTTGTGGCGCGGACCATGGATGAATTGCGTGATGCTCTTGCCAAGGCTGTTGAAGACCAGATGAAGCACGGCAAAACAACATTGATTGAAGCGATGCTCAATCAGGAATTGGGCGAACCATTTAGGCGCGATGCGATGAAGAAGCCAGTTGAGGTTGCGGGTATTTCAAAGGCGGATATGCGCGAGCAGGCGGGGGCCTGAAAGTTTCTGACATAATCCATCTTTAGGCGGATGAAGTTTGTAGCGGTGACTGATAAGAGCGCCGCTACTTTCATTTTGAGCGGAGCAACTCGCATGCAATTTTCACTGAACCACATGGTGGCCCCCAAGCTTGGATATAATGCTTTTTTTGATCTGGCATTGCGACTTGGCGTGACTGCGGTTGAGATTCGCAATGACATTCCAACGGCTTTAATGGGCAACAAGAATGCCAAGTCGATTGCGACACTGGCCAAGGACAAGGGCATTACCATTATCAACGTGAATGCCTTGCAGCGTTGGAACCAATGGTCGAAGGCCAAGGCCGACGAGGCCAAGAAGTTGGCGGAGTATACAGCACTTACTGGTGCAAAAAATTTGATTTTGGTTCCCACCAACGACAAGAAATTCCGTCCGTCTACGGAAGAACGTCTGGATGGTTTGCGGGTTGCATTGACCGGGTTGAAGTCAATCCTGAAAGACCACGGCCTGATTGGTTGCGTTGAGCCTTTGGGCTTCGAGGAATGCTCATTGCGTTTGAAGGCCGAAGCCATTGCCGCCATTGATTCCGTTGGCGGTGCCAAGCGTTTTAAAGTTACGCACGATACGTTCCATCATTTCGTTGCTGGCGAAAAAGATATGTTTGCGGATCGCACTGGACTCATTCACGTCTCAGGTGTCGTTGATGCAAAGCATACAGCAGCAACCATGCGCGACCCGCAGCGGGTGTTGGTTGATGCGAATGATATGATTGACAACAAGGGCCAAGTTAAGAAGCTAATCGCAACTGGTTACAAGGGATATGTGTCGTTTGAACCGTTTTCTAGTGAAGTGCACAAATCCAAACAAATCGCCCGCGATATTGCCCGCAGCATGGATTATCTTGAAGCTTAATTGAATAAAAAAACCCGCGAGGGCATGGGCCACTCGCGGGTTAGGTTTCGTACTGTAAACTTTTTTATGCTGCTTCTTCGGCTAAATCTTCTTCAGCTTTTTCGCTGGCTGCCGCTGCACCGCGCTTAGCGTTGCGGGCGAGGAAGTCTTCCAATTCCTTGATGCATTGATCTTCATCAACTTTGCGCACAGCTGCCAATTCACGGGCAAAGCGGGCAAGGG
>CAVZXJ010000018.1:0-14749 GCA_963779145.1 uncultured Alphaproteobacteria bacterium | reverse complement strand
GTGCTTTGCTGCGCATTTTCGGCATCACTTCACCGAAGAGCCACCAATAGCGTTTGCGAAATTCTCGATTGTTCAAAAGACTGTTCGGGTTTAACATACTTGGCAACATGTTCGAATGGTGTCTCAAACAACATGCTTTCTTAACTCTGAAAATCCAAAGAAATCCACAATCCACCTAAGTCTATCCCGCTCAACAATGTCTCTTCCCGATAGTAATCGTTTCAAGACAATTGAATTCGGTTTACCATTAGGATTTACTGGAGCGAGCAGCCATTGACTGGCAATTTCAGACACCACATCAAATGGTCCATTTTTCTGGACGCCGATAAAAGCAGTTTCTAAATTATTCACCAAACGCTGAGACGTTGTTGTGTCGTTCTTACTTGCTGTCAAATTGGAATGGACTTCGTCAACTTTCAATCCATTTAGCTGAATGCGACTCCCAGTTGATTTGTCGAAGCAAACCAAAGAAACACGAACAGCCGCACCATCAATTGTCCATTCTTCATCGCTCCAAGCTTCAAAAATTCTCCCGCTTTCAACAATTGATTTTAGAACATCTCGACTTGCGCCATCTCGAACTGAGTTGGTTGCCACCAAACCTGAGCGCTTGGAGCTACCGATTTGAATTTGATGATTTGCCTTGGCAAACCAATAACAAACCAAGTCGGCCAATCCCGGGACCAATTGTCCCCAAGCAAGACGCAATTCTTGAGTATATTTTTCCCCTAACTCACTGTTCATTTTCTTGGCGCCCAAAAACGGTGGATTGCCGACCACCACATCGGCCTTGGGCCATTCCGCTCTCGTGCCATCTGCATTCAGAATTGCATCGCGGTTCTCGATGGTGTTCAGTGTACGGAGGATTGGGTTTCTTGCGGCTTCAAAACCATTCCTGCGCATCCACTGGATTTCACCAATCCACACCGAAACGCGGGCCAGTTCGGCAGCATAGGAGTTGAGTTCGATGCCCAGCACAGCCTCTGGCCCGATGGACGGGAAATTCGCGCGGGAAGCCCAGCGCTTCAGCCTCCAAACTCACGCGGTGTTCGATGTTCTTCAATTCGAGCAGTGACAAATAGAGAAAATTACCAGAGCCGCAGGCCGGGTCCAGCACGCGGAATTTGCGCAGTTTTTCCATGAAGGCCAAACGCAACTGGTTGGCTTCATTCTCAGCCGTGGTTTTAGCCTTTGCTGATTTGGCTTTGGCCGCCTTTTCTTGCGCAGCAATAATACTGGCCTTCACCTCAGCCCATTCGGCCAAGAGCGGTTCCACAATCACCGGATTGACGATCTGCATAATCTTGGCGCGGTCAGTGTAATGGGCACCGAACTGGCTGCGCTTTGACGGGTCAAGCCCTCGTTCAAACAAGGTGCCAAGGATCGACGGGTCAATGTCAGACCAGTCCAATTGCGCCGCCTTTATCAGGTCTTCGATATCGGGCTTCAACAACGGAAAAGCATCATCGGAATCAAACAGGCCACCGTTGAACCATTCAACTTTTTCAAAACCCACCATACTGTTCGGCTTCATCATGGCCCCGAACAGGGTTTTCGCATTGTGCTCGAAATCCATCGGCTTCATCAGGCAATGCTTGAGCATGCGTTCAAACATTTTGTCAGGCAGCAGGTTCACGTCCTCGGCGAACATGCAGAACACCAAACGGTTGACGAAATGCGCCACGGCCTCGGGTTCGTGCTTTCGTTCGCGCAAACGCTGGGCAATAGTGGCGAATTTCTCGGCTGCTTCTTCGGTCAGCAGTTGGCGCGTCTTCTCAGGCTTCAGGCGCTCAGGGTCGGTGAAGGCGTAGCGCAGCTTGTCGCGGGTGGCGGCGTCGGTCAAATCCTCCAGTTTGATTTTCAGCGTCTTGTGGACGGTGT
Source organism: uncultured Alphaproteobacteria bacterium (assembly GCA_963779145.1). Lineage (GTDB taxonomy): Bacteria > Pseudomonadota > Alphaproteobacteria > Rhizobiales > Aestuariivirgaceae > Aestuariivirga. The sequence continues at coordinate 12,868 of CAVZXJ010000018.1, read as the reverse complement.
TGGTCCAATTGGTGTGGATGTGAATCTCATCCATGTCCGACACAATCAGCAGCGGCGGGTTATCCAGCGCCAAGGTGTATTGCCGAAGTTGAGTCAGGGCGTCGTCCAGGTTCTTGCGCTTGCCCTTATACTCCCAAGCGAAACAGTCTTTCCGCCACACATCGGCCCAGCCTTCACCACCGGAGGATTTGCTGGCCCCTTTTTCGAACATGAACCATTCGCCCTTAGGGTCGGCGGTGACGGGGTCGAGCACGTCGAGCAATTTGCACAGGGCAATGAAGTGGGATTGCGAGGCCGAACGTTCCTTGAGTTCAACCTTGCGCCAAGTGTCGATGAAGTCTTGTGGTGTCAAATCAGTTTCCCCGTCTTCTGATCATTCTGCATAGAGCACGACTGACCGCGCAGGAAGAGGCCGGGTTCCGGCAGATGATTGAGCGGCAGGGGCGCTGTTGCCGCATTCGGCCCGGGCAACGGGGCACAGATTCACGATGTCAAACAGCTGGGCCATAAGAAAAACATGGTCCCACCGGTTGATCTCTATATAGGTTCATATTCTTAAGGTGTCAAGGATTGTTTTCGGATCGTGGAAACAAGGGCTTGCTGCCTCACGTCCCCATATGATCGGCGATGACACCCATCACGGCGGCAATCACTTCTTCGCGGTCCAACTCCGATGTATCAATCATGATCGCATCATCGGCGGGTTTTGTGGGGGCGGTGGTGCGGTTGGCGTCGCGCTCGTCGCGGGCCATGACATCTTCAAGTACGGCGGTGTAATCGGTTCTCACGCCCAGTGTTTTCAATTCGGCCAAACGGCGGTGCGCGCGCACTTGGGTTGAGGCTGTCACGAAAAATTTGAGGTCTGCATCAGGGCAGACAACGGTGCCAATGTCGCGACCATCCAACACCGCACCGGGGGTCACGCTTGGCAAACTGGCGTTGGAACTCCAACAGGGCTTGGCGCACCTCTGGAATGACGGCGACCTGAGACGCCATCGCAGCTACGACCTCTGTTCGCAATTCCTTGTCGACAACGGACGAGGGTTCAAGCGTTTCCGCAAACTTCACAGCTGCCTTAACATCGTCAGCCGTTTTGCCCGCATTCAGCATAGCCAAACCCACCATGCGATAAAGCGAACCCGTATCCAGGAAGTGGTAGCCCAAATGTTTGGCTATAGCTTTAGCAATCGTGCCCTTGCCAGCAGCCGAGGGTCCATCAACAGCGATAATCATGTGAAACGCCCTTTCGTGATGAACCCCGATAGAGCAAGCTTGTGCGCTTGCCAAGCGAATGGACTGCCTATAGTTGAAGCGCCCATGAAAAAACTAACAATCATCCCCCCGTCGCACCCACTGATTGGCCGCGTCAGCCCGCCGGGCTCGAAGTCGATTACCAATCGCGTGTTGCTGTTGGCTGGCTTGGCAAAGGGCACAAGCCGGCTCACGGGTGCGCTCAAAAGCGATGATACGCGCTACATGGCGGAAGCTTTAAGCGCCATGGGCGTGAGCGTTGAGGAGCCTGACGCCACAACGTTTGTAGTGGAAAGCACAGGCAAGCTGCTGCCCGCCGCAGCGCCATTATTCCTGGGCAATGCTGGAACCGCCACGCGGTTTCTGACTGCCGCTTTGGCCTTGGGCCAAGGCCAATATGTGGTTGATGGTGACCAGCATATGCGCAAGCGCCCGATCCAGCCGCTGGTGGATGCCCTGCAACATTTGGGCGTCGATATTAAAGCCCCGACTGGTTGCCCGCCGGTGACGATTTAAGCCACGGGGCGGTTTTCAACTGACCGCGTTGTGATTGATGCCGGGCTTTCCAGCCAATATGTTTCGGCTCTGCTCATGGCGGCACCACTTTCAGGATCAGCCTTTACGATTGAACTTGCTGGCGATGCCATTGGTGCGCGCGGCTATATTGATTTGACGCTGGCATCCATGCGCGCCTTCGGGGCAAAGGTTGATCAAGTCTCGTCTTCGCAATGGCGCGTGGAGGCGACGGGCTATCAAGCGGCTGACGTTCACATTGAGCCTGATGCATCAGCCGCAACCTATCTCTGGGCAGCTGAAGTTTTAACGGGTGGCAAAATTGAACTGGGTGTTGAGCATTTCACCCAGCCCGATGCAAAAGCCAAAAACCTGATTGCAGCTTTTCCAAACATGCCCGCAGTCATTGATGGATCGCAAATGCAAGACGCCGTGCCAACCCTTGCCGTGCTTGCAGCCTTCAACAACACTCCGGTGCATTTCGTTGGCATTGCCAATTTGCGGGTCAAGGAATGTGATCGCATTCGAGCATTGTCGCTTGGACTTAATGCTATTCGTATTGGTTTGGCGCGAGAAGAAGGTGATGATCTTGTTGTTGCAGCCGATCCGACACTTGCAGGTCAAACCCTTGCCGCTGAGATTGATACCTTTGCTGACCATCGCATTGCCATGAGCTTTGCTTTGGCCGGCCTTAAAGTGCATGGAATTACCATCCAAGACCCCGATTGTGTTGGCAAAACCTATCCCGCCTATTGGGATATGCTGGCGCGGTTGGGAGTGGAGACAAAGCCATTGTCCGAGAGTCTTTGACAAAGCCTTGGATATTTGGCACAAGCCCGCATCTTTCCCTTTCACGACTAAGAGGTTTCACCATGGTCAGTGCCGAACTGGGCACCAAGCGCACCTGCCCCCAATGCGCAGCGCGCTTCTATGATCTTCTCAAAGATCCAATCACGTGCCCCAAGTGTGGCACCAGCTTTGTGGCTGCTGCTATTCTGCCTTCCAAGGCTGACTATCCAGCTGCGGCTGCCGTTGCCCCTAAGCCACGCGTGGTTGAAGAGCAGGACGATGCCGATACGGGCGATGTTGAATTGATCAGCCTTGAGGACGTCGAAGAAGACGGCAAGGATGACGATGAAACCGCTGGCATCGAAGATGTTGATCTCGGCGAAGACAATGACGACGATGCCGAAGAAGACGATACCTTCCTCGTTGAAGAAGAAGACGAAGGCGGCAACATGTCTGATTTGATCGAAGGCGGTCCAACCGAAAAAGAAGAAGAAAATTAAGCTTCTGACGTAAAGTAACACTTGATCAGAGCGGTGAGGCCTACTATTCACCGCTCCGGTTCTGCCAGTTTGGTTCACCAAGCCACTGGCCACATGTTTGGTCTAAGGGGTCATAGCTCAGTTGGTAGAGCGCTTGCATGGCATGCAAGAGGTCGGCGGTTCGATTCCGCCTGGCTCCACCAATCTCCCAATGAAATCAACAACTTAAAATGACTTAATTTCCCGTGTTAGGGAAGCCGCCTGCTGGTGACCACATGGTGACCAACTGACAGCGAGCCTAGGCAAGACCTGGCCAGTATGATCCCACTTATGCTGGGAACCAATTTGCATCCAACCGTCAAGAATTTTTTATGGAGCAATTAGGGGCATTTTTGCTTCTAATTCCTCCATCCACTTTGCTCGACTTCTGATTTCTGTGCGAATATCTGAAGGTTCGCCTCAACATGAAAGGAAACTTCAAGGTGAACAAGAAATCTGAAAATACCGCCAAACTGCTGACGCGTCAGCGTGCCGCCGAGTACGTACTTACAAAGTACGGGCTGCAACTCTCACCTCTGAGTCTTGAAAAATATGCAATGAAAGGCACTGGTCCGACTTATCACAAGTTCGGGTCCCGGCGTGTCTATTACTATGAGCACGACATGGACGCGTGGGTGAAAACCAAACTTGGACGTCCCTTCCGCTCCTCATCTGATGAAGCATGGGGAGATGACAAATGATCACCAAGGACAAAGCACCAAAACCGTTAACGGAAAAGCAGGCCATGGCAGATCGCGAGCGCATTAATGCGCTTGCAGTTCCCAAGGTTCCGGCCATTGCCAAGCGACTGCTGCCAAATGGCCATGTCAAGGGCCGCTATTGGCAAGGTCAAATTCATACAGCAGGTATGGCTCCCAAGAACCTAAGCATCGACCTTGTGGATGGTTCATGGCGTGATTTTCACAACGGCAGGTCAGGTCCTGATGTTCAGAGTCTGATTGCTTACATCGCCAAGCTTGACAGCACGACAGCGCAAGCGACCCTCAAAAATATGATTGGCGTGGAGTAAGGCCATGGACACAAATTCAGGTTTGATCACAGAGCAAGAACTGCAAGACGCACCGCGCATCCAAGAGGTGGAAGAGGTAAAGGTGCCGATAGTACCTGTGCCATCACGTGCACTTCCGCTGGCCTTCAATCATCCAGCCTTTGGTGCGCCCAAGGAAGCCTATCCCTATGTCAACGGCGATGGCCACCTTGTCGGCTACATGGCGCGCTTTGAAGATACCGAAGGCAATAAGCATTACTATCCCCTGACCTATTGCCGCTATGGGGCGCGTGAAGCATGGCGGGCGGAAGGGCTGCCAAATCCTGCTCCATTGTACAATCTGCGCGAAGTCATAAACCGCCCCGATGTTCCGGTTCTGGTGGTGCGTGGCGAACGCAATGTGGAGGCAGCCAAAAATCTGTTTCCACAGTTCGTTGTCACGACAAGCCCGTCTGGCGATGGCCAGATCAACAAGGCTGATTGGATCGCCCTAAAAGATCGCACCGTTATTGTTCTTGCTCATGCGGATGAGCGAGAAAAGCAGTTCATCGCTTCGGTTGCCTATGCAGCCTATCGGGGTGGCGCAAAAACTGTGTCAGCCATCAAGGCCGCGACGCTTGCGTGTGTAACTTGGACCGAGACCGGAAAAGCCCAACGCGCCCTAGCACCGCAGGGTTGGGATGTCGCCATGGCGGTAGACGATGGTTGGTCTGCGGAAACACTGGCGGCTGAAATCGGCGACATCAGCCTGCTTGACACACTTCCAAAGCCATTGGTTTGGGATGCGAAAGGACAAGTTGACTTCAGGCTGCACAACAACCGCGTTGAAACCTATATCGTCAAGGACGATAAGTCGTACTGGCTCGACATCTGCGGCCAGATGGAAGTGGTCGCACTTACACGTACTGCCGCCAGTGACGGCTGGGGGAAACGCTTCAAGATCGTCAACGCCGATGGTCAAGCCGTTGATGTGGATTTGCCCGCAAAGGAACTGGCAGGCGATGGCGCAACATTGCGAGAAACGCTTCTGGATAACGGCCTACTTGTTGGCACCAATAAGCTTCAGCGCGAAAAACTTTTGGAATACATCAGCCGCGCAAAAACGTCGGTTCGTATCCTTGATGTTGACAGGGTTGGCTGGGCGGGTGAAATTTTTGTCGCACCGGACCGGATCATTGGCAATCACCCATCGGGCGAAACTGTGCGCTATGCTGGAAAGATGACATCATTGGTCTGCGCCACTGGCGGCACCATGGAAGCGTGGCAGCAACGTATCGCTGCAAAGGCCATCGGAAACTCTCGCATAACTCTTGGTCTTTGCGTGGCCTTTTCAGCAGCCCTTCTTGATATATTAGGGGCTGAATCTGGCGGGGTGCATATTATCGGCAGTTCATCCACTGGTAAGACAACTTTGTTGCATGTTGCTGGTTCTGTCTGGGGTGGTGGCTCTGAAGGCTATATCCGAGTCTGGCGGATGACAGACAACGCCGCTGAAAACGTTGCAGCGGCTCACAATGATGCTTTGCTTTGCCTCGATGAAATTGGCCAAGCCAACGGCAAGGTTGTCGATGAAATGACGTATATGATCGCAAACGGCCATCCCAAAGGCCGCATGACCAAGACTCTTGGCGATCAACGCCGGAAACTTTGGCGAACAGTGGCCATGTCAACCGGAGAAACCTCAATTGACAGTAAAATCCGTGAGCAGTTCGGCAACAGGTCTGCCAAAGCTGGCCAATTGGTGCGCTTTGTCGAAGTAGCGGCAGATGCTGGCGCAGGAAAAGGCTTGTTCGAACAGCTGCATGACGCTGCGTCGGCGAATGAGTTTGCACGGGATTTAAAAAGCTTTGCATCCGCCAATTATGGCCATGCGGCCAACGCCTTTATTGCACATCTTGTGCAAGCGGATGATCGGTGCAAAACCCGTCTGGAAGAATTCCAAAACCAGTTCATCACGACATTGCAGCTACTTCCAGATGCGGATGGTCAAGTCTTCCGTGTCGCTGACAAGTTCGCTGTGTTCGCGGCAGCGGGTGAGTTGGCGATTGAGGCAGGAATTTTGCCGTGGGATGCTGGAACTGCAATCACGACCTGCGCCAAGATGTTCAATGAATGGATCGAAGCCCGTGGCACGTCTCAATCGCTCGAGAAGCAACAACACATCGCGTTGATCAAGCATTTCATCCAGACGCACGGCGATACACGTTTTGCAACCGTAGAGCATGACACTGTTGGCTTTGGAAAACGCGACTGCGTCGGAATGATCAAGACAGATGCCAAAAACAAGAAAGTCTATCACTTCTTCAAGGAAAGCTGGGAACAGGTCGTCTGCGCGGGCTATAATCCCATTGGCGTGGCATGCAGCCTCCATGAGGCGGGCTTTCTTGAAAAAGGCAGCGACCGATGGGCCAAAAATGTACGAATTGCGGGCACCCAAGGATACGCACGCTACTACGTTGTGAAGGATGCCATTCTGTATGACGGGCAAGATGTAGAACCGCCTTCAAAGCTTAACGCAAGGTTGGCGAGGCTGCTTTGACCGCTCCATTGCCAAACAATTCCGTTGCCGTGTTGCCAAGTTGCCAACTTGAAACCACTGATGCTGAAAACAAATCGGGAGCAGGCCGCATTCAAACAATATCGAATGCGGTGTACCCTGACATGGTGTCTGACACAGAAGCGTTTCTGGTCAAGGCCATAAGGGAGCGACTCCCGGCCGTTGCAGAATTCATTGTGACCGACATCACAGAAAAAGCAGATAGGTTGTATCACGGCACAACGACCAGCAACGCGTCAATTGCGTGGTGGCATGGAGGCGACTGCTACCACTTCCCCCTTGGTTCAATTCCAACAAACATTATGATCAGAGGTGGAGAGGAATGCGTGACTCTCGAAGTAGGGGCGGATGGCAGCACACATCCATTTGCGTTATCGGTCTCGTTGCGACTTATCGGCGTACCTTCTGGTGGCAAAATACCATCAAGCCTAACGCTTAAAGTTGACAAGTTCTTCGCCGAAGACGCGGGTTACCATGGGTCTTTGGCATATGTTGATTATGAAGACACGGCCTGAATTGAATTCCACGCATTTGCAGAAGCTGGTTACTTCCTGATTTGTCAACTGAGTCTTAGTTGGTCTTAACATCCTTGTTTGAATCAGTACCGACTGATGACACTCTTGCACTACCGTCGAAAAATGCCATTGTGGCATTATTCCAAAGCGGTTTTGAAGCCTACGCGGCAGATTAGTTGGTCTGCTACATCGGCGGAACAAATGTAGCTAAGCAAGGCTGAAACAGTGCTCGTTTTTACTCGATATAATAGGAGCAATCTGCATCACCGCTTTGCAAAAACTACGATGTCGTCCATCGATTCAAATTCAATCTGGTCATTTTCGGCGGGCCAGTTCCAGTCGTAACCGAATTTCGCCAATTCCTTTCGCCGACTCCAAAGTTCATCCGCACCCACATAAACGCTGTGGCAAATGGCCCAATACAACGACAAACTCTCGGAACGCGCTGCTGCCCCACCCGCCGGAAGATCAAGCAGTTCGCCAAACCATTTTCCATCCTGCATCTTAGTTGCTGCAAAGGGCCGTTCCTTGGCACAATGCGTCACTCGAAGGGTGGGCTTGGATTTTGCGAAAGATGGAACTTTTACATTGGCATATTGATCGCCTTGACCTTCAACCCAAGGGGCTGAAACAGACGCGCCATAATATTCAATAGTGATAAGCTGACCAGTCTTTGTCTTTTGCTTTTTGACCACCTTGCCAAGCTGGTAAAAGTTGCAGTTGTCCATGTGGCAACGACCACGGATGACTTCAGTTTCTTTAGGGCTTGGTGCAGATTTGACAATTTTACTGACCGCTTTTGGCTTGGCACATTGATAGAAAACGCGCGTCAGATCAGCTTCTTTGTCAATTATTTGGAGCTTACCATCGCTAAACTTGAATACCTGATTGACGAAATAGGACTCGCCTTCAGCTTCGCACGATGTCCGAACCATAAAGGTCTCGCCAGCCTGTTTCTTGGCTTTCACCACGTCACAGACTAGCTCAAACACATCAACTTTCAGACCATTCTGACTGATGTTGAATGGGAAAGTGTTGTCGAGCGTAGGTGCTTTCCCGCAAAGGCTTGGCTTGGTTGCCCACTCTCCCGCGTAGTCAGCCAAAGGTGATTTTTCAGCTGCGTGGGCCGTCCATTGCATAAACACTACTGTAAGCAAACTGCCCCAAAAGACCACGAAATCTCGTTTCTGGCTTATCATAAATAGCATATTAAAATCTCCCCGATTGCAGGTCAAGAATGGGATAAATATACTCACGCCTGAGAAATTATCTTCGCTTTCATTTCTTGAAACTCAGCATCGCTAATGACACCATTTTCAAACATTTCTTTTGCTTTTGTGATTTGCTGTAAAGCGTGGTTGACGTCCCTTCGGGGAGCCATCGGTGCTCGAGTTGCGGGCGCACTATATACCTGATTTGCAGCGCCTCCTTGAGGCGTCGCTCCGTTCTGGCCGATTTCCCGACTGCGCTCTGCGCCATGGTTCTGCGCGTTTGTGTTTACGACGACACCACCAGCTGCCGCTCGAACTTCCTCCATGGTTCTAACGCGACGTTTTTCTTCCCACGCGTGTTCTTCTGACTGTGAGTAGCTATACATTTTAGAAGCAGAGTCTGAGTGAATACCTTTAATAGCCAAAGCTTGAACGGTGACGTTCGAATGCCTGAACTGAATGTTTGAACCTGCAATTGCGGGAATGGTGTTCTGTTGAATTTTAGCATCCAGCAGGTCTTTCCACTGGATATCCGCCATTTGAAAGCCGCCCAACACCTTGCGTTTCAAAAGTATTATGCGACTGTTAGTGACAGCAAGAAGCTCGCGGCGATGAAGGAGGGCAAATGGTCTGAATTGCAGTCCGCTTGCCAGTACGGCTTCTTCAGGCATCAACACCGAACGAAGTTTTTCCAGTGCCTTGCGTTTTCTGGACTGATTTCCTACAAAATAAGTCACAAGTAATCCAATGAGTGGGATCACACCGACACCAAATGTCGATAACACGATGGCTAACCAGACAATCGAAAAAAGTAAAATGTTGACTACCGCTGACATAAAGCATCCCGACCACGAAGTATTGAATACATATTATAGTTGATACATTTAATAGTGTGTAAATTGCAGAACAGTGCGCATGGACATGCGCAAGCTCGTGGGTCAAAACTTTGCCAAGCTCCGTAGGGAGAAAGGCCTTACTCAAGAACAGGTGGAGGCCCGTTCGGGATTTAGTCAGCAATACTTGAGTGGTTTAGAAAATGGACGCCGCAATCCAACCGTGATTACGCTCTTTGAACTTGCCCAAACTCTCGGAGTTGATTGTGTGGATTTGATTGAGCAACCACCAACCAGCAAGAAAAAGTTAAGTTAGGCGCTCACCCATCGAAACCAATGGCGTTGGTTTGAGTGGAACGCTACCAAGCAGGCAAATGACTTTTAATGATCATTAAAAGTCATTTCGGGCTCAAAGTCTAGCTGGTGTGGGCCTGATGTAGCGTCAAAGGAAGTAAGCGTTTGCGAAATGAATTCATTCAACCCATTTGCGCTTGAATAAATTCATTTGCACACTGCGTCGACTAACTGCCGCATTTGACATTCTGTATTTTGCTTCAGAACAATAGGCTTCACGTGAACAAGAAATCATTCTCCACCAATGCGGCTTTGGTCACACCAACAAGCGTGATTGTGTCGGCTGAGGTGAGTGTGATGACGGCATTGCCTTGCACGTTTGTGGTTGCTGCCATGACTTCGGCGAAAGTATCCAAGTTGGCTCCCAACGAAAGTTGGATCACGTCTGACAATGTGTTGCCTGCTTGGAAATCCGTGATCCGGTCTTTGCCAAATCCTACAGTAAATACGAAGCTGTCACTTCCTGCGCCGCCCGACATGAGATCGTTCCCTGCTTGACCAGAAATACTATCATTGCCCGTACCACCGAAAATTGTGTCGGCACCAGCACCCCCGTAAATCGCGTCGTTGCCAGCATCCCCTGAAAGGTTGTCGTTGCCAATATCACCATAGACGCAGTCATTCCCGTCAGCACCAATCACGATATCATTGCCATCGCCACCGTAAGCAATATCATTGCCTTCGTTGGCATAAATAACATCACTTCCGGCTTCGCCATAAATCAGATCATCGCCATAACCTGCTTCAACGAAATCTGTTCCAGACCCTGCGTAGATGGTATCGTTTCCAGCACCAGCCACCACGACGTCGTCTCCCGCCAGTGCATTGATCAGATCATTAGCGGCTGTTCCGAACAGGATATTGAAACCTGAAGTACCATTGATGACGTTACTGCCCGCTGAAACTGACAACGATACAGACGCATTAGCTGTGACACCGCTGCCATCGCTCAAGGTGTAGGTGAATGTTGCAGTGCCGGAGAAACCTGTCGTCGGTGTGAACACCACATTTCCAGCGGCGTTCAGAGCAACCGTGCCGTTTGTTGCACCCTGCACGGATGTAATGGACAAAGAGGTGCTATCCACATCGCTGTCATTGGCGAGCAATGACGCGGCAGTGATTGTAAGGGGGGTGTTGAATGTCACAGCGAGAGTGCCATCGTTGTTTGCTACTGGCGCATCATTCACAGGTACCACATTCAACGTGAACACGTCAGACGCTGTCATTGAACCATCTGATGCTGTGACCTTTACATCCAATGCTCCAAAGAAGTTGAGCGGTGGGATGCCGCTGAACTGGCGTGTCGTTACATTGAAACTAAGCCATGTTGGCAGGGCCGCTCCAGATGCCAGTGTGGCACTGTAGGTCAGACTGTTGTTATCCACGTCACTGAAGGTGTTTGCAGGCAGCGTGAAGCCGATCTCTGCATCTTCGATTGAAGACACATCGACCAAGAGCTGAGTCACAACTGGCGCGTCATTTACGGGTGTAATGCTCAAAGTAAAAATATCGGAGGCCGATAGGGTACCATCGGACGCCGTAACCTTCACTTCAAGACTTCCGCTGAAGTTTTGGGGTGGAGTACCACTAAAGGTTTGGGTTGCAGCATTGAAGGCCAACCACGATGGCAAAGCCGATCCATCGGTAAGCATTGCGCTATATGCCAGTATCGCGTTGTCAACATCACTGAATGATTCAGCGGGAAGCGTAAAGCTTAAGGCCGTGTCTTCGGTAGAGGATATATCCGGTAAGAGTGTTGCAACAACTGGCGCGTCGTTCACTGGTGTGATGGATAATGTGAAACTGCCAAAGGTTGAGAGCTCACCGTCTGACGCCGCTACCTTGACATTCAAGCTGCCATTGAAGTTCATTGACGGAGTACCGGTAAAGGCACCCGTAGTTCCATTAAATGAAAGCCATGAGGGTAGGGCAGTGCCATCGCTCAATGTCGCGGTCAACGTCAGTGCATTACCATCGACATCAAGGAACGTATTTGCAGGCAACACGAAGTTGACGGCTTGATCTTCCAAACTAGAGGTATCAGAGATTAGTACGCTCACAACCGGCGCATCGTTGACAGCAGTAACCGCCAACGTGAACACGTCTGAAGCACTCTCAGTGCCGTCCGAGGCAATGAGCTTCACATCAAGCACACCGTTGAAGTTCGCAGGTGGTGTACCACTCAAAGCTCCTGTGGAAGCATTGACAACCAACCAGCTGGGCAAGCTCGACCCATTGGCCAAGGACGCGCTATAGGTCAGTGTATCACCGTCAACATCGGTGAATGAATTTGGAGGTAGCGCAATACTTAATTCACTGTCCTCGGGTGAAGAAGCGTCAACCAGTAAATTAGCAACAATTGGTGCATTGTTGATTTGCTCAACATTAACTCTGACAGTAGCCGTTGAATCAGTCGTGCCAATTCTCCTATCTGTGACAGTATATGTGAAAACGGCTTCTCCAGAAAAACCTTGAGAGGCAGTAAACATGATATTACCGTTGGTTAACAGAGTTACCTCACAACCGCTAACCGATGTGACAGCTTTTATCACAAGTGTATCAGCGTTTGCATCGATGTCATTATCAAGCAAAGCGGAAGCCAAGATGACTGAAGCTGCTCCGCCTTGCGAGCTCAAGATCGTCAACTGCAATTGGAGAAACTTCTCTTTCTGCAACATTGACTTCTACTTTTGCAGTGCCCGTTCCACCTCTACCATCAGAAATCATGTATTCAAATGAAGCTCTCCCGAAGAAACCCGCAATTGGCGTGACTTCAATCTGACCATCTTCTCGAATGAAAGCATTGCACCCTCCGGCATTGCCAATCGATGTGACAACGAGTGGATCACCGTTTGCGTCAGTGTCGTTAGCCGTCAATTGACTTTGCGTCAAAATCAACGTGCTTCCTTCACTCGTAGCAAAAACGTCAGCGACCGCCTTTGGTCCGATGTTTGTAACAACCGATGATATTCCAGTCAGACTGAAAACTGTTCCGTCGTCAAAGATGATATTCTCGATTGTGTTTCTGGTCAGATTGCTCAGGCCATCAACAATACGGACAATCCACAGAATTCTTGAACGTAATCAGAAGATCATTGCTAGAAGTCGTAACTTTGCTGAAATACAAATCCGAAAAGACAAAATTGTGCAAATATAAGTTATCGACTTCTCCATCACTTCCGTTTTCGTCGACAGTATCTTGGCCGTCGCCTTTTCCGAAATGGTAATTGTCGTTGCCATTGCCACCACTCACTGAATTGGTACCGAGGCCTGCAGTTAGATTGTCGTTCCCATCCCCACCGATAATATTATCATTTC
>CAVZXJ010000017.1:0-124931 GCA_963779145.1 uncultured Alphaproteobacteria bacterium | reverse complement strand
GCGGAATCGAACCGCCGACCTCTTGCATGCCATGCAAGCGCTCTACCAACTGAGCTATGACCCCTTAGACCAAACATGTGGCCAGTGGCTTGGTGAACCAAACTGGCAGAACCGGAGCGGTGAATAGTAGGCCTCACCGCTCTGATCAAGTGTTACTTTACGTCAGAAGCTTAATTTTCTTCTTCTTTTTCCGTCGGACCGCCTTCGATCAAATCAGACATGTTGCCGCCTTCGTCTTCTTCTTCAACGAGGAAGGTATCGTCTTCTTCGGCGTCGTCGGCATTGTCTTCACCGAGATCAACATCTTCGATGCCGGCGGTTTCATCGTCGTCCTTGCCGTCTTCTTCGACGTCCTCAAGGCTGATCAATTCAACATCGCCCGTATCGGCATCGTCCTGCTCTTCAACCACGCGTGGCTTAGGGGCAACGGCAGCCGCAGCTGGATAGTCAGCCTTGGAAGGCAGAATAGCAGCAGCCACAAAGCTGGTGCCACATTTGGGGCACGTGATTGGATCTTTGAGAAGATCATAGAAGCGCGCTGCGCATTGGGGGCAGGTGCGCTTGGTGCCCAGTTCGGCACTGACCATGGTGAAACCTCTTAGTCGTGAAAGGGAAAGATGCGGGCTTGTGCCAAATATCCAAGGCTTTGTCAAAGACTCTCGGACAATGGCTTTGTCTCCACTCCCAACCGCGCCAGCATATCCCAATAGGCGGGATAGGTTTTGCCAACACAATCGGGGTCTTGGATGGTAATTCCATGCACTTTAAGGCCCGCCAAAGCAAAGCTCATGGCAATGCGATGGTCAGCAAAGGTATCGATCTCAGCGGCAAGGGTTTGACCTGCAAGTGTTGGATCGGCTGCAACCACAAGATCATCACCGTCTTCTCGCGCCAATCCATGACGAATAGAGTTAAGGCCCAGCGACAATGCGCGAATGCGATCACATTCCTTGACCCGCAAATTGGCAATGCCAACGAAACGCACCGGAGTGTTGTTGAAGGCCGCAAGCACGGCAAGGGTTGGCACGGCGTCTTGCATTTGCGATCCATCAATGACTGCGGGCATGTTTGGAAAAGCTGCAATCAGGTCTTTGGCTTTTGCATCGGGCTGGGTGAAATGCTCAACACCCAGTTCAATTTTGCCACCCGTTAAAACTTCAGCTGCCCAGAGATAGGTTGCGGCTGATGCATCAGGCTCAATGTGAACGTCAGCCGCTTGATAGCCCGTCGCCTCCACGCGCCATTGCGAAGACGAGACTTGATCAACCTTTGCCCCGAAGGCGCGCATGGATGCCAGCGTCAAATCAATATAGCCGCGCGCACCAATGGCATCGCCAGCAAGTTCAATCGTAAAGGCTGAGCCTGAAAGTGGTGCCGCCATGAGCAGAGCCGAAACATATTGGCTGGAAAGCCCGGCATCAATCACAACGCGGTCAGTCGAAAACCGCCCCGTAGCTTGAATCGTCACCGGCGGGCAGCCAGTCGGGGCTTTAATATCGACGCCCAAATGTTGCAGGGCATCCACCAGCGGCTGGATCGGGCGCTTGCGCATATGCTGGTCACCATCAACCACATAATGGCCTTGGCCCAAGGCCAAAGCGGCAGTCAGAAACCGCGTGGCGGTTCCAGCATTGCCCAGAAATAATGGCGCTGCGGGGGGCAGCAGCTTGCCTGTGCTTTCCACCACAAACGTTGTGGCGTCAGGTTCCGCAACACTCACGCCCATGGCGCTTAAAGCTTCCGCCATGTAGCGCGTATCATCGCTTTTGAGCGCACCCGTGAGCCGGCTTGTGCCCTTTGCCAAGCCAGCCAACAGCAACACGCGATTGGTAATCGACTTCGAGCCCGGCGGGCTGACACGGCCGATGAGTGGGTGCGACGGGGGAATGATTGTCAGTTTTTTCATGGGCGCTTCAACTATAGGCAGTCCATTCGCTTGGCAAGCGCACAAGCTTGCTCTATCGGGGTTTATCGCGAAAGGGCGTTACACATGATTATCGCTGTTGATGGACCCTCGGCTGCTGGCAAGGGCACGGTTGCTAAAGCTATAGCAAAACATTTGGGCTACCACTTCCTGGATACGGGTTCGCTTTATCGCATGGTGGGTTTGGCCATGTTGAATGCGGGCAAAACGGCTGACGATGTTAAGGCAGCTGTGAAGTTTGCGGAAACGCTTGAACCCTCGTCCGTTGTCGACAAGGAATTGCGAACAGAGGTCGTAGCTGCGATGGCGTCTCAGGTCGCCGTCATTCCAGAGGTGCGCCAAGCATTGTTGGAGTTCCAACGCCAATTTGCAAAACGCGAACCCGGTGCGGTGTTGGATGGTCGCGACATTGGCACGGTTGTGTGCCCTGATGCGGATCTCAAATTTTTCGTGACAGCTTCAACCCAAGTGCGGGCGCACCGACGGTTGGCCGAATTGAAAACGCTGGGCGTGAGAACCGATTACACCGCCGTGCTGGAAGACGTCATGGCCCGCGACGAACGCGACGCCAACCGCACCACCGCCCCCACAAAACCCGCCGATGATGCGATCATGATTGATACCTCGGAGTTGGACCGCGAAGAAGTGATTGCCGCCGTGATGGGTGTCATTGCCGATCATATGGGGACGTGAGAGCGCAAGCCCTTGTTTCCACGATCCGAAAATAATCCTTGACACCTTAAGAATATGAACCTATATGGAGATCAACCGGTTGGCCTCAAAGCCCAGCTGATTGACATCGTGAATCTGTGCCCCGTTGCCCGGGCCGAATGCGGCAACAGCGCCCCTGCCGCTTAATCATCTGCCGGAACCCGGCCTCTTCCTGCGCGGTCAGTCGTGCTCGATTCGGAATGATCAGAAGACGGGGAAACTGATTTGACACCACAAGACTTCATCGACACTTGGCGCAAGGTTGAACTCAAGGAACGTTCGGCCTCGCAATCCCACTTCATTGCCCTGTGCAAATTGCTCGACGTGCTCGACCCCGTCACCGCCGACCCTAAGGGCGAATGGTTCATGTTCGAAAAAGGGGCCAGCAAATCCTCCGGTGGTGAAGGCTGGGCCGATGTGTGGCGGAAAGACTGTTTCGCTTGGGAGTATAAGGGCAAGCGCAAAAACCTGGACGACGCCCTGACTCAACTTCGGCAATACACCTTGGCGCTGGATAATCCGCCGCTGCTCATTGTGTCGGATATGGATGAGATTCACATCCACACCAATTGGACCAACACCGTCCACAAGACGCTCAAAATCAAACTGGAGGATTTGACCGACGCCGCCACCCGCGACAAGCTGCGCTATGCCTTCACCGACCCTGAGCGCCTGAAGCCTGAGAAGACGCGCCAACTGCTCACCGAAGAAGCAGCCGAAAAATTCGCCACTATCGCCCAGCGTTTGCGCGAACGAAAGCACGAACCCGAGGCCGTGGCGCATTTCGTCAACCGTTTGGTGTTCTGCATGTTCGCCGAAGACGTGAACCTGCTGCCCAACAAGATGTTTGAGCGCATGCTGCAAGCATTGCCTGCTCAAGCCAATGGATTTTGAACTCCATGCCAAAACCCTGTTCGGAGCCATGAAGACAGGGGGCAATGGTGGGTTTTGAAAAGGTGGAATGGTTCAACGGCGGCCTGTTTGATTCCGATGATGCTTTTCCGCTGTTGAAGCCCGATATCGAAGACCTGATCAAGGCGGCGCAATTGGACTGGTCAGACATTGACCCGTCGATCCTTGGCACCTTGTTTGAACGCGGGCTTGACCCGTCAAAGCGCAGCCAGTTGGGTGCCCATTACACCGATCGCGCCAAGATTATGCAGATCGTCAATCCGGTGATTGTGGAACCGCTGCTTGGCCGAATGGGCTGAGGTGAAAGCCAATATCATTGCCACGCAGGAAAAGGCGGCCAAAGCCAAGTCAGCAAAGGCTAAAACCACGGCTGAGAATGAAGCCAACCAGTTGCGTTTGGCCTTCATGGAAAAGCTGCGCAAATTCCGCGTGTTGGACCCGGCCTGCGGCTCTGGTAATTTTCTCTATTTGTCACTGCTCGAATTGAAGAACATCGAACACCGCGTCAGTTTGGAGGCTGAAGCGCTGGGCTTCCCGCGCGAATTTCCCTCCATCGGGCCAGAGGCTGTGCTGGGCATCGAACTCAACTCCTATGCTGCCGAACTGGCCCGCGTTTCGGTGTGGATTGGTGAAATCCAGTGGATGCGCCGCAATGGTTTTGAAGCCGCAAGAAACCCAATCCTCCGTACACTGAACACCATCGAGAACCGCGATGCGATTTTGAATGCAGATGGCACGAGAGCCGAATGGCCCAAGGCCGATGTGGTGGTCGGCAATCCACCGTTTTTGGGCGCCAAGAAAATGAACAGTGAGTTAGGGGAAAAATATACTCAAGAATTGCGTCTTGCTTGGCGGACAATTGGTCCCGGGATTGGCCGACTTGGTTTGTTATTGGTTTGCCAAGGCAAATCATCAAATTCAAATCGGTAGCTCCAAGCGCTCAGGTTTGGTGGCAACCAACTCAGTTCGAGATGGCGCAAGTCGAGATGTTCTAAAATCAATTGTTGAAAGCGGGAGAATTTTTGAAGCTTGGAGCGATGAAGAATGGACAATTGATGGTGCGGCTGTTCGTGTTTCTTTGGTTTGCTTCGACAAATCAACTGGGAGTCGCATTCAGCTAAATGGATTGAAAGTTGACGAAGTCCATTCCAATTTGACAGCAAGTAAGATATCGACACAACAACGTCTCAGCGTTTGGTGAATAATTTAGAAACTGCTTTTATCGGCGTCCAGAAAAATGGACCATTTGATGTGGTGTCTGAAATTGCCAGTCAATGGCTGCTCGCTCCAGTAAATCCTAATGGTAAACCGAATTCAGATTGTCTTGAAACGATTACTATCGGGAAGAGACATTGTTGAGCGGCGATAGACTTAGGTGGATTGTGGATTTCTTTGGAATTTCAGAAGTCAGAAAGCATGTTGTTTGAGACACCATTCGAACATGTTGCCAAGTATGTTAAACCCGAAAGACTTTTGAACAATCGAGAATTTCGCAAACGCTATTGGTGGCTCTTCGGTGAAGTGATGCCGAAAATGCGCAGCAAAGCACTCACGTTGAGCCGATATATTGGTGCCAGTTTGACAGCTAAGCATCGTTTTTTTGTATGGGTCACTTCGAGTTCATTGTGTGACAGTACCTGTGTGATCATCGCCCGCGATGACGACACCGCCTTCGGTATTTTGCATTCGCGCTTCCATGAACTCTGGTCGCTGCGCATGGGAACTTCACTTGAAGACCGTCCCCGTTACACGCCCTCCACCACTTTTGAAACCTTCCCTTTCCCAGAAGGCCTGACGCCGAACATCAAGGCGGCTGACTATGCTGCATGATCCGCGTGCCATCAAAATTGCCGCCGCTGCATTCCCTTCTGAATGAACGCCGTGAAAACTGGTTGAACCCGCCTGACCTTGTGAAGCGTGTGCCTGAAGTGGTGTCGGGCTACCCGGACCGCATTTTGCCCATCGATGAAAAGGCCGAAGCCATTCTCAAAAAACGTACCCTCACCAACCTCTACAACCAGCGCCCAGCTTGGCTTGACCATGCCCACAAGGCGCTGGATGAAGCGGTGGCCGAAGCCTACGGCTGGGGTGATGATGAACGGGCGGGCAAGCTGACGGAAGATGAAATTCTGGCGCGGTTGTTTGCGCTCAATCAGCAGCGGGCGGGGAAGAGTTGAGGGGTTTCGCTCTGCCCTCTTAACTACTTATTAAATCCTGACTCGAGCCACCAACCCTTCGAGGCTCGCAAAATGCTCGCACCTCAGGGTGAGGGATGTCGACAGGTTCCCTCACCCTGAGGTGCCCACGAAGTGGGCCTCGAAGGGCCGGCAGAATTGACGATTGAATGATGCAGCGGGCGGGGAAGAGTTGAGGGTTTTTGGAAAAAGTTCCCGTGCGGATTAGGCCGCATCAGCCGGATGAATGTGTTTTCTGATTTCTTCTCCACTTTCGTGTTCTGCCAAAGCGATGTCATACTGACCCTGCAAGTCGATCCAGAATTGCGGACTATTGCCGAAGTAGCGACCCAGTCTTAAAGCCGTGTCTGCACTAATTGAGCGTCTGCTGTTCAAGATGTCAGTAATGCGGCCTGAAGGAACACCAAGTAGAATGGCAAGACGGCTGGCGCTCAAATTCCGTGCCGCGAGTTCACGACGTAGAATTCGTCCGGGATGAATTGCTGGAGCCATAGTATTAACCCTTATGATAATCGACAATTTCAACGTCGTAGGCATCGCCGTCTTTGAAGGTAAAACAAACACGCCATCTGGCATTCACCGTCATGGCCCATTGGTTTTTTCGGTCGCCCTTCAATTTATGTAATCCTACGCTCTTCAGCGGACTTAAATCTTTCAAGCCTTTCACCACATTCAAGGTCGCCAGCAGTTCAATGGCAAATTCTTCGTCTAATCCACGGAATGCATTGCTCTGCACGCCCTCCCAGAATTTTCGCGTTGCCGCATTTTTCCAAGACTTGATCATGGCAAAAACGTAGTACGACTTGCGTGCAAAATCAAGTCCTGAACCGAGACTTGCTCCCCACCCCCCTTTCCGCTATAGCCCCGCTCGTCTCGAAGCTGGAGCAATCCAGATATCACCCTGAATTGTTTTGGGCCCTCGCAGTTTTGCTTCGAAAATTGCATCAGGGTTTCAAAATGCCCCTAACCCAACACTGCCGGTTTTGTGAGGCACTTGCCCCGCCGCCAGTTTAAGCAGCTCCCTCTTACAATTTGGTCCCTGCTTTTTAGGACATACCCCCTATGGCAAAATCTGCCGTTTCTATGCAACCCACCCGCGACGATTTCATGAGCTTGCTCGAAGAGAGCTATCTCGACCGTCCCGTTTCCGAAGGCTCTGTCGTTAAGGGCAAAGTTCTCGGCATTGAAAAAGACCTCGTCATCATTGACATTGGTTTGAAGACTGAAGGCCGCGTGGCCCTCAAAGAATTTGCGATGCCCGGCAAAGATGCCGACATCAAGGTTGGCGACACTGTTGAAGTTTATCTTGAGCGCATTGAAAACGCTCTGGGTGAAGCCGTGCTGTCGCGCGACAAGGCCAAGCGCGAAGAAGCGTGGACCCGTCTGGAAGAAGTATCGGCCAAGGGTGAACGCGTTGATGGCGTGATCTTCGGTCGCGTTAAGGGCGGCTTTACGGTTGACCTTGGTGGCGCTGTGGCCTTCTTGCCCGGCTCACAAGTTGACGTGCGCCCCGTGCGCGACGTTGGCCCGTTGATGCATGTTGCAACCCCATTCCAGATTCTGAAAATGGATCGTCGTCGTGGCAACATCGTTGTCTCGCGTCGCGCCATCATGGAAGAAACCCGTGCTGAACAACGTTCAGAACTGGTGCAGAACTTGGCTGAAGGCCAAATCGTTGACGGCGTTGTCAAGAACATCACCGACTACGGTGCATTCGTTGACTTGGGCGGCATCGATGGTTTGCTCCACGTGACCGACATTGCGTGGAAGCGCGTCAACCATCCGTCGGATGTGTTGACCGTTGGTGGTTCGGTAAAGGTGCAGATCATCCGCATCAACCCAGAAACCCAGCGCATTTCGCTTGGCATGAAGCAGCTCGACAAGGATCCATGGGATATCGTCATTGAACGTTATACCGTTGGCACCAAGGTTAAGGGCAAGGTCACCAACATCACCGACTACGGTGCATTTGTTGAATTGGAAGATGGCATTGAAGGCCTCGTCCACGTGTCTGAAATGTCCTGGACCAAGAAGAACGTGCACCCCGGCAAAATTCTTTCGACCTCGGAAGAAGTTGAAGTGCAAGTTCTCGAAATCGACGCTTCGAAGCGCCGCATTTCGCTGGGCCTCAAGCAGGTTCAGAACAACCCATGGGAAAGCTTCGCAACAACCCATCCAAAGGGTTCGATTGTTGAAGGCGAAGTGAAGAACACCACCGAATTCGGTTTGTTCATCGGTCTCGACGGCGACGTTGACGGCATGGTTCACTTGTCCGACATCGATTGGAAGCGTCCGGGCGAAGAAGCCATCAAGGACTTCAAAAAGGGCGACATGGTCAAGGCCGTGGTGCTCGATGTGGACCGTGAAAAGGAACGCATCTCGCTTGGCATCAAGCAACTCTCGGGCGACCCGATCAAGTCTGGCGGCCCAATGAAGAAGGGTGACAAAGTCACCTGTGAAGTCATGAAGGTTGAAGATGGCGGTCTGGAAGTTCAGATCACCGGAACCGACTTGACGGCTTACGCCAAGCGCGGCGACCTCGCCCGCGACCGTGGTGAACAGCGCCCAGAACGTTTCGCCGTTGGTGAAAAGTTCGACGCCATCATCACCCTGTTCGATGCCAAGGCCCGCAAGGTCAACGTATCGATCAAGGCGTTGGAAATTTCCGACGAACGCGAAGCCGTGGCCACCTATGGTTCGTCCGATTCGGGCGCATCCTTGGGCGACATTCTGCAAGCTGCCATGAAGAAAAAGGAAGGCGGCGAATAAGCCACTTCGATATTTTTGTGATACGTTGGGGCCGGAAAGATTCTTCTTTCCGGCCCTTTTTATTGCCACCCCCACCTCCGTCATTCCCGCGAACGCGGGAATCCAGACTTTCAACCGGCTCACTCGCGACAAGTCTGGATTCCCACTTTCGTGGGAATGACGAAATGATGTAGAAGGTCTCGCATGACCCAAGACATCGACCATATTCTAAACCACATCAGCCTGAAAAAGAGCCGGAAGCGCTGGCGTTGGGCGGCTATTGCAGCCATCGCCGCACTGTTGATCGGCATCTTCGCATCCGGCAATTTTGAAACACCGCGCGGTGCCCATGTCGCCCGCGTTGAGGTCTCAGGCATCATCACTGGCGATGAACGCCAACTTGAATTGCTGCGCGACTTGGCCAAGGAAGACGATGTGAAAGCGCTGATCGTGCGCATCGACAGCCCGGGCGGCACCACCGTGGGCTCGGAAGCCTTGTATGAAGAGCTGCGCAAATTGGGTGCGAAAAAACCTGTCGTCGCTGTGATGGATTCGGTTGCGGCCTCAGGCGGCTATATCACCGCCTTGGCGGCGGATCGCATTTACGCGCGCGGCAACACCATCACCGGTTCCATCGGCGTCATTTTCTCTTACCCCGATGTGTCGCAATTGTTGAACACCGTCGGCGTCAAAATGGAAGAGGTCAAATCCGGCGAGTTAAAAGCCGAACCCTCAGGCACCCACCCCGTGCCGGAAAAAGCCCGCATGGTGATGCAACAAATGGTCACCGATGGTTTTGACTGGTTCAAAGGTTTAGTGCGCGAACGCCGTGGGCTTGATGCCGCAACCGTTGACCGCCTGTCCGATGGCCGCGTCTATTCCGGCCGCCAAGCATTGAAAGAAAAACTCATCGACGCCATCGGCACCGAAGTCGAAGCACGGGAGTGGCTGGCGTCCAACAAGTCAGTCGATGCCAAACTCGAAACCATAACCCGAAAACCACCTCCGCTCGACGGCAAAGCCAATTTCAACATCTCGCTGGGGCGGGCCATGGTGGAAGCAAGTGCGGATTATTTGGGGCTAGAAGGCTGGCGGCAGAAAGTTGAAGCGGTCAAGCTGGATGGGCTGCTGGTGCTGTGGCGGGCGGGGTTGTGAGAGTGATTGCATCTATTGACATGCCATACTTTGTATGTACAATGCCAGCATGGCAACATTGCTTTGGAGCAAGGACAAGAATGCGCTTTTGAAGGCGCAGGCAGACCGCGCAGTGAGTTTCGAAGACATCGTTTCGGCAATTGAAAGCGGTGGCTTGCTCGATGATATTGAGCATTTGAATGGCAACAAGTATTCCCACCAACGCCAATATATTGTGATGTTTAATGACTACGTTTATTGCGTCCCCTATGTGGTCGATGGCGACACTATTTTTTTGAAAACCATTTATCCCAGTCGGAAATTGACGCGCAAATACTTGAGTGGAGTTCAGGATGATTAAAGCACCAAAAATTGGCGCATATCTCGATGACGAAGAGAAGCAAATGATTGAAGCGTTGGAAGCTGATGATGCAGTCTTTGTCAGCCATTTGACGCCAAAGCGAAAAAAAGAAATTGAAGCCATGGCGCGCGCAGCGATGAATCCCGTGCGTGAAAAAATCACTTTGCGTATAGCTCAACAAGATTTGATGCGACTGAAAGCCATAAGCCATGAGCGAAGGCATGCCGTACCAAACGCTGATTGGATCGATCTTGCATAAGGCAGTGAGTTGAGCTGAACAAACGGAAGCGACCCCTTTTTGGCCGCATCCGGCACGTAAAGGGCAGCGCATCTTTGTTCTTGAAATCGACGGCTATGCCTATGTCGTGCCCTATATTACCGAAGGCAATGTCATCTTTTTGAAAACCATGTTCCCGAGCCGCAAACATACGGCGAAATATTTGGATTGAAGCCATGAGCACTGTACCAAAAATAGGAAAATTTCTGGATCGCGAAGAAGAAGAATTATTTCGCGCTATCGAGTCTGACGATTATGTCTTTGGCAAGAGCACCCTCACGCCGAAACGCAAAAGCGAATTGCAACAGGCTGCTCGCAATACGTTGAACGATGAGCGCGTGCAGATCACATTACGCGTGTCGAAGCACAATTTGTCAAAACTCAAAGCGCGAGCGCTGCGTGAGGGCATGCCCTATCAAACGCTAATCAATTCCATTTTGCATAAATCTGTGAATTAATGGACGAGAAACCAACCGATACCCACCCTTGACGCACCGCTTGTGCTTTGGCAGCCTCAATTCTAAAGTGAGTGAAGCAACAGGGGTTTTCGCAAATCATGATCAAGTCTGAACTCGTCCAAAAAATCGCCGACAAGAACCCGCATCTTTATCATCGCGACGTGGAGCGTATTGTGGGCCGCGTGTTGGATGATATTGTTGAGGCTATGACGCAAGGCTCGCGTGTTGAGTTGCGTGGCTTTGGGGCTTTCTCGGTTAAGGAACGTGATGGCCGCACGGGTCGCAATCCGCGCACGGGTGAAAGCGTTGATGTGACGCCGAAGAAAGTGCCTTTTTTCAAGACTGGCAAGGAACTCCGCGCCCGCCTGAATAAAAAGGGCTAACACTTGCGCCGTATTTTGCGTTGGGCGGTGGGGCTTCCCATTGTCATTCTAGTTGTCGCCTTTGCCATTGCCAACAGGCGCTGGGTCACGCTGTCGTTTGATCCCTTCACATCAGAAGCACCGCGCGCCGCCATGGACATGCCGCTGTGGCTTTTGTTCTTCCTCGGAATTTTTGTAGGGCTTGTTGTGGGTTGGGTTGCATCCTGGATGGCCCAGGGCAAGCACCGCAAAGCCGCTCGTGATGCCCGCCATGAGGTGTCGAAACTGCAAGTCGAATTGGCGGATGTGCGAAAGCCGAGGGATGAAACCCGCATGCAAGACATCGTGCCCTTTAATGGTGGCTTCCCTTGAAAATTTTATCAGCCGATGATGTGGCGAAGGCTGCACCTTACCGCGATATTGTGGAAGCCTTGCGCGAAGGCTTTCGTGAGCCCGCAACCACGCCCGTGCGCCACCACCATGATCCCTTGCCATCAACCACATTGTTGTTGATGCCTGCGTGGACGGCGAAGTGGACGGGTTTGAAAGTTGTGACGGTGAAGACCGATAATCCAGCTTTAGGCTTGCCCACGGTGCAGGGGTCATATCTGTTGATCGACAATGCAACGGGTGCGCCTGCCTGCATGATGGACGGCACGGAATTAACGCGGCGGCGCACAGCAGCGGCTTCGGCCTTGGCGGCGGATTATCTGGCGCGGCCTGATGCATCAACTTTGAGCATTCATTGGGGCTGGTGCTCTTAGCCCCGCATTTTCTGCAAGCCCATGCCAGTGTTCGCCCCATCCGCCGTGTATTTGTCTATGCACGCAATCCGGAAAAAACGGCGGGACTTGCAAAAATTCTGGAATCTCTGGGGTTTGAAGCCCACGTCACAACGGACGTCGAGATGGCGGTGCGCGAGGCTGATATCGTGTCTTGCGTCACCACATCAACGACGGCCATTGTCAAAGGTGAATGGTTGAAACCGGGTACCCACGTGGACTTGGCAGGCGCTTTCAAACCAACGATGCGCGAAACCGATGCCGCAGTGGTCGGAATGGCATCGGTGTTTGTGGATACACGCGACGGTGCATTGGCAGAAGCCGGTGATTTAATTCAGGCCCAGGCCGAAGGTGCTTTCAATTTTGACGACGTGAAGGGTGACCTGTTTGATCTCGCCCAAGGCCGCAAGCGCGGGCGGCAAAGTGGTCGCGAAATTACCCTGTTCAAATCCTGCGGCACGGCGCTGGAAGATTTGGCCACGGCTGTGATGGTGCATTTGCGTACAACGCAGTGACGCGCTAACAAGCCCGCCATGACCAATCCCATCTGCCTTGCCCTTGATACCCCTGATGTGACCCGCGCCATTCACTTGGCGCGAACGCTCGAAAAACCATGTGGGCTTTCTGAAAGTCGGCATGGAGTTTTTCTATGCCCATGGCGCAAAAGCCTATGAGGCGGTGGCCGCAGAAGGCTTGCCGATATTCTTGGATTTGAAGCTGCATGATATTCCCAATACGGTGGAACAGGGTTTGCGGTCCCTCATGCAATTGGCACCGGCTCCCGCCATTATCAATGTGCACGCACAAGGCGGCTTGGCCATGATGCAGGCAGCGCGCAAGGCCGTGCCCGCTTCCACGAAATTGATTGCGGTGACGATCCTCACCAGCTTGTCTCATGACGATTGCATCAACACTGGCCATGACCCTGAATTGACAACGGCTGATTTGGCCATGACGCTTGCCCAACTGACGCATGAGGCGGGGTTGGATGGTGTGGTGTGCAGCCCCCATGATTTGGAATTGATCCGAACGGTTTTGCCGAAACCATTTTTGACAGTTGTGCCCGGCATTCGCCCAGCAGGTGCGGATGCCCAAGACCAAAAACGTATCGCCACACCAAAGTCAGCGATCGAATGCAGGCGCTGATGTGTTGGTGATTGGCCGCGCCATAACGGGTGCCGCTGATCCTGTTCAAGCGTGTGAGCAGATTTTGGCGAGCTTGAAGTGACGGGCATTCTAACTTGCAACGCATCCTTCGAGGCATTGCTTTGCAATGCACCTCAGGATGAGGGAATAAGTATAGCCGTGCCTCACCCTGAGGTGCGAACCGCAGGTGAGCCTCGAAGGGTGCGTCACGAATGACTCTCGTCAAAATATGTGGTCTTTCGGCACCCGATACCATGGAAGCAGCCTTGGAGGCTGGTGCTGATTTTGTGGGGCTCGTGTTCTTTGCCAAAAGCCCGCGCAATGTGACCCTGCGCCAAGCCAAAACTTTGGCGGCACAAGCACGGGGCCGCGCCAAGATTGTAACCTTGGTTGTGGATGCGGATGATGCGCTGCTCGATGCCATTGCAGGCGATGTAGCACCAGACCTGTTTCAGGCCCATGGAAAAGAAACGCCAGAGCGCTTGATCGCCATGAAAAAGCGCACAGGCATTGCCGTTTATAAGGCGGTTCGTGTCGCAACCGCTGATCATGTGGCCGCAGCACAGGCTTTCACCTCTAGTCCCTTTATTCTTTACGACGCCATGCCGCCTGAAGGTGCTGTACTGCCCGGTGGTAATGGTTTGGCCTTTGACTGGGACATTCTCAAAGACGCGCCCCGCCCTTTCATGCTGGCGGGCGGGCTTAACCCCGACAATATAGCTCTGGCCATTGAAAAAACCCAAGCCGCCATGGTTGACGTATCATCCGGTGTTGAAAGCGCCCCCGGCGTGAAAGATGCAAAACGCATCGCAAAATTCATTGAGGCCGCGAAGGCAGCAAGCTAAGAGATTATTATGAACACACCCTTGCCCCCCAATTCCTTCCGCACCGGCCCTGATGAAAAGGGCATGTTTGGTATCTACGGCGGCCGCTTTGTTGCCGAAACTTTGATGCCGCTTATTCTTGAACTTGGAGCAGGCTTACAAAGACGCCAAAGCCGATCCGTCGTTCCAAGCTGAGCTTGACAGTTTTCTTGAGCATTATGTGGGTCGCCCATCGCCCTTATATTTCGCCGAACGTCTGACTGAGCATTTGGGTGGTGCCAAAATTTATATGAAGCGTGATGAGCTCAATCATACGGGCGCCATAAAATCAATAACGTAATGGGGCAAATTCTGTTGGCCCGCCGCATGGGCAAAAAACGCATCATTGCTGAAACCGGTGCTGGCCAACACGGTGTGGCGACGGCGACTGCATGCGCGCGCTTTGGCTTGAAGTGCGTTGTCTATATGGGTGAGGTTGATATTGAACGCCAGAAGCCCAACGTATTCCGCATGAAATTGCTGGGTGCTGAAGTGGTGCCAGCAAAGTCAGGATCGCGCACCTTGAAAGATGCTTTGAACGAAGCGTTGCGGGATTGGGTCGCCAATGTTGAAGACACGTTCTATTGCATCGGCACAGTTGCAGGCCCGCACCCCTATCCTGAAATGGTGCGTGATTTCCAATCTGTGATTGGCAAGGAAACCCGCGTGCAAATGATGAAGGCTGAAGGCCGCTTGCCGGATTCGCTTGTCGCCGCCATCGGTGGTGGCTCCAATGCCATGGGCCTGTTCCATCCATTCCTTGATGACAAGGAAGTTGAAATCATCGGCGTTGAAGCTGCAGGTCATGGCCTCAAAACCAAAACCGGACATGCCGCATCGATCACAGGTGGCAGGCCCGGCGTGTTGCATGGCAACCGTACCTATTTGCTCATGGATGATGATGGCCAGATCATTGAAGGCCATTCGATTTCAGCAGGCTTGGACTATCCGGGCATTGGTCCTGAACATGCGTGGCTGCATGATATGAAGCGCGTGAAATATGTGTCGGCCACCGACAAGGAAGCGCTGACGGCGTTTCAACTTTGTTGTAGATTGGAAGGCATAATCCCCGCTCTCGAACCATCCCACGCGCTGGCCCACGTTACAAAAATTGCGCCCAAGTTGCCGAAGGATCATCTCATGCTCATGAACATGTGCGGCCGTGGCGACAAGGACATTTTCTCAGTGGCTGCAGCTGATGCGATTGGGGCTTATCTTGATGTGAATGAGTGGCAAGTTGCGGGCATCAAAACGGCAATGAAGTCGATTGATGCCAATGGCGGCATTGACCATGCAGATGTGAAGGCTTGGGTGAATGCGTGGGGCACGCCTGCGGAAAGTGACAAAGCACCAACATCGCGCAAACCATGATCATCACATGGAGCGATGAGGCACTTGAAGATCTTTTGAGTCTTCGCGCCTATATTTCTGCAGATAACCCCATTGCGGCGCAAAAACTTGCAATGATGATTGTGAGTTCAGTTGAAACCAACTTGCCCGCTCATCCCCATATGGGCCGCCCCGGTCGCGTAAACGGAACACGGGAACTTGTAATTACCGGCACGCCCTACATCGTACCTTATCGGGTTAAGGCTGGCGTCGTCCAAGTGTTGCGTGTTTACCATGGCGCAAGACGATGGCCCGACAAGATTGTAGGTGCGTGTGTGGTTGCGAATAGACCTCATCCGTCTCGCGCTTCGCGCGATCCACCTTCCCCAGAGGGGAAGGAACGACGATGAATCAGTCGCTTCTCCTCTGGAGAAGCTGGATCGCAAGCCCTTGCTTGCGAGACTGATGAGGTCCCTACCTCCACCCTTGACGCACCGCTTGTGCTTTGGCAGCCTCAATTCTAAAGTGAGTGAAGCAACAGGGGTTTTCGCGAATCATGATCAAGTCTGAACTCGTCCAAAAAATCGCCGACAAGAACCCGCATCTTTATCATCGCGACGTGGAGCGTATTGTGGGCCGCGTGTTGGATGATATTGTTGAGGCTATGACGCAAGGCTCGCGTGTTGAGTTGCGTGGCTTTGGGGCTTTCTCGGTTAAGGAACGTGATGGCCGCACGGGTCGCAATCCGCGCACGGGTGAAAGCGTTGATGTGACGCCGAAGAAAGTGCCTTTTTTCAAGACTGGCAAGGAACTCCGCGCCCGCCTGAATAAAAAGGGCTAACACTTGCGCCGTATTTTGCGTTGGGCGGTGGGGCTTCCCATTGTCATTCTGGTTGTCGCCTTTGCCATTGCCAACAGGCGCTGGGTCACGCTGTCGTTTGATCCCTTCACCTCGGAAGCACCGCGCGCCGCCATGGACATGCCGCTGTGGCTTTTGTTCTTCCTCGGAATTTTTGTAGGGCTTGTTGTGGGTTGGGTTGCATCCTGGATGGCCCAGGGCAAGCACCGCAAAGCCGCTCGTGATGCCCGCCATGAGGTGTCGAAACTGCAAGTCGAATTGGCGGATGTGCGAAAGCCGAGGGATGAAACCCGCATGCAAGACATCGTGCCCTTTAATGGTGGCTTCCCTTGAAAATTTTATCAGCCGATGATGTGGCGAAGGCTGCACCTTACCGCGATATTGTGGAAGCCTTGCGCGAAGGCTTTCGTGAGCCCGCAACCACGCCCGTGCGCCACCACCATGATCCCTTGCCATCAACCACATTGTTGTTGATGCCGGCTTGGACGGCGAAGTGGACGGGTTTGAAAGTTGTGACGGTGAAGACCGATAATCCAGCTTTAGGCTTGCCCACGGTGCAGGGGTCTTATCTGTTGATCGACAATGCAACGGGTGCGCCTGCCTGCATGATGGACGGCACGGAATTAACGCGGCGGCGCACGGCAGCGGCTTCGGCCTTGGCGGCGGACTATCTGGCGCGGCCTGATGCATCGACTTTGAGCAATTGTTGGGGCTGGTGCTTTAGCCCCGCATTTTCTGCAAGCCCATGCCAGTGTTCGCCCCATCCGCCGTGTATTTGTCTATGCACGCAATCCGGAAAAAACGGCGGGACTTGCAAAAATTCTGGAATCTCTGGGGTTTGAAGCCCACGTCACAACGGACGTCGAGATGGCGGTGCGCGAGGCTGATATCGTGTCTTGCGTCACCACATCAACGACGGCCATTGTCAAAGGTGAATGGTTGAAACCGGGTACCCACGTGGACTTGGCAGGCGCTTTCAAACCAACGATGCGCGAGACCGATGCCGCAGTGGTCGGAATGGCATCGGTGTTTGTGGATACACGCGACGGTGCATTGGCAGAAGCCGGTGATTTAATTCAGGCCCAGGCCGAAGGTGCTTTCAATTTTGACGACGTGAAGGGTGACCTGTTTGATCTCGCCCAAGGCCGCAAGCGCGGGCGGCAAAGTGGTCGCGAAATAACCCTGTTCAAATCCTGCGGCACGGCGCTGGAAGATTTGGCCACGGCTGTGATGGTGCATTTGCGTACAACGCAGTGACGCGCTAACACGCCCGCCATGACCAATCCCATTTGCCTTGCCCTTGATACCCCGGATGTAACCCGCGCCATTCACTTGGCGCGAACGCTGAAAAATCATGTGGGCTTTCTGAAAGTCGGCATGGAGTTTTTCTATGCCCATGGCGCAAAAGCCTATGAGGCGGTGGCCGCAGAAGGCTTGCCGATATTCTTGGATTTGAAGCTGCATGATATTCCAAATACGGTGGAACAGGGTTTGCGGTCCCTCATGCAATTGGCACCGGCTCCAGCCATTATCAATGTGCACGCACAAGGCGGCTTGGCCATGATGCAGGCAGCACGCAAAGCTGTGCCCGCTTCCACGAAATTGATTGCGGTGACGATCCTCACCAGCTTGTCTCATGACGATTGCATCAACACTGGCCATGACCCTGAATTGACAACGGCTGATTTGGCCATGACGCTTGCCCAACTGACGCATGAGGCGGGGTTGGATGGTGTGGTGTGCAGCCCCCATGATTTGGAATTGATCCGAACGGTTTTGCCGAAACCATTTTTGACAGTTGTGCCCGGCATTCGCCCAGCAGGTGCGGATGCCCAAGACCAAAAACGTATCGCCACACCAAAGTCAGCAATCGAAGCGGGCGCAGATGTGTTGGTGATTGGCCGCGCCATAACGGGTGCCGCTGATCCTGTTCAAGCGTGTGAGCAGATTTTGGCGAGCTTGAAGTGACGGGCATTCTAACTTGCAACGCATCCTTCGAGGCATTGCTTTGCAATGCACCTCAGGATGAGGGAATAAGTATAGCCGTGCCTCACCCTGAGGTGCGAACCGCAGGTGAGCCTCGAAGGGTGCGTCACGAATGACTCTCGTCAAAATATGTGGTCTTTCGGCACCCGATACCATGGAAGCAGCCTTGGAGGCTGGTGCTGATTTTGTGGGGCTCGTGTTCTTTGCCAAAAGCCCGCGCAATGTGACCCTGCGCCAAGCCAAAACTTTGGCGGCACAAGCACGGGGCCGCGCCAAGATTGTAACCTTGGTTGTGGATGCGGATGATGCGCTGCTCGATGCCATTGCAGGCGATGTAGCACCAGACCTGTTTCAGGCCCATGGAAAAGAAACGCCAGAGCGCTTGATCGCCATGAAAAAGCGAACAGGCATTGCCGTTTATAAGGCGGTTCGTGTCGCCACCGCTGATCATGTGGCCGCAGCACAGGCTTTCACCTCTAGTCCCTTTATTCTTTACGACGCCATGCCGCCTGAAGGTGCTGTACTGCCCGGCGGCAATGGTTTGGCCTTTGACTGGGACATTCTCAAAGACGCGCCCCGCCCTTTCATGCTGGCGGGCGGGCTTAACCCCGACAATATAGCTCTGGCCATTGAAAAAACCCAAGCCGCCATGGTTGACGTATCATCCGGTGTTGAAAGCGCCCCCGGCGTGAAAGATGCAAAACGCATCGCAAAATTCATTGAGGCCGCGAAGGCAGCAAGCTAAGAGATTATTATGAACACACCCTTGCCCCCCAATTCCTTCCGCACCGGCCCTGATGAAAAGGGCATGTTTGGTATTTACGGCGGCCGCTTTGTTGCCGAAACTTTGATGCCGCTTATTCTTGAACTTGAGCAGGCTTACAAAGACGCCAAAGCCGATCCGTCGTTCCAAGCTGAGCTTGACAGTTTTCTTGAGCATTATGTGGGGCGCCCATCGCCCTTATATTTCGCCGAACGCCTGACCGAACATTTGGGTGGTGCCAAAATTTATATGAAGCGTGATGAGCTCAATCATACGGGCGCACATAAAATCAATAACGTGATGGGGCAAATTCTGTTGGCCCGCCGCATGGGCAAAAAACGCATCATTGCGGAAACCGGTGCTGGCCAACACGGTGTGGCGACGGCGACAGCATGCGCGCGCTTTGGCTTGAAGTGCGTTGTCTATATGGGTGAGGTTGATATTGAACGCCAGAAGCCCAACGTATTCCGCATGAAATTGCTGGGTGCTGAAGTGGTGCCAGCAAAGTCAGGATCGCGCACCCTGAAAGATGCTTTGAACGAAGCGCTGCGGGATTGGGTCGCCAATGTTGAAGACACGTTCTATTGCATCGGCACAGTTGCAGGCCCGCACCCCTATCCTGAAATGGTGCGTGATTTCCAATCTGTGATTGGCAAGGAAACCCGCGTGCAAATGATGAAGGCTGAAGGCCGCTTGCCGGATTCGCTTGTCGCCGCCATCGGTGGTGGTTCAAATGCCATGGGCCTGTTCCATCCATTCCTTGATGACAAGGAAGTTGAAATCATCGGCGTTGAAGCTGCAGGTCATGGCCTCAAAACCAAAACCGGACATGCCGCATCGATCACAGGTGGCAGGCCCGGCGTGTTGCATGGCAACCGTACCTATTTGCTCATGGATGATGATGGCCAGATCATTGAAGGCCATTCGATTTCAGCAGGCTTGGACTATCCGGGCATTGGTCCTGAACATGCGTGGCTGCATGATATGAAGCGCGTGAAATATGTGTCGGCGACCGACAAGGAAGCGCTGACGGCGTTTCAGCTTTGTTGTAGATTGGAAGGCATAATCCCCGCTCTCGAACCTTCCCACGCGCTGGCTCACGTTACGAAAATTGCGCCCAAGTTGCCGAAGGATCATCTCATGGTCATGAATATGTGCGGCCGTGGCGACAAGGACATTTTCACAGTGGCTGATGTGCTCGGTGTGAAGATTTGACGTCACGCATTGACCAACGTTTGCCGACCTGAAAAAGCAAAACCGCGCCGCCCTCGTCACCTTCATCACGGCGGGTGATCCTGATTATGCAACCTCGTTGAAAATTGTGCAGGGCTTGCCAAAAGCAGGTGCCGACGTAATCGAGTTAGGCATGCCCTTCACTGATCCTATGGCTGATGGCCCGGCTATTCAGGCAGGTGGTCTTCGCGCCTTGGCTTCTGGTCAAACCATGAAGAAAAATCTTCAGCTGGTGAAAGACTTTCGCAAGTCCGACAAGACCACGCCGATTGTGCTGATGGGATATTACAATCCCATCTACGTCTATGGCGTTGATAAGTTTTTGATCGACATCAAGAAAGCCGGTGTGGACGGTTTGATCGTGGTGGACTTGCCGCCGGAAGAAGATGATGAACTCTGCATTCCCGCCATGGCCGCTGGTATCAACTTCATTCGCTTGACCACGCCGACGACAGACGACAAGCGCGCGCCTGCCGTATTCAAACACACGTCGGGCTTTGTGTATTATGTGTCTGTTCTCGGCATCACGGGCACCAAGGCTCCGGATTTGAAGAGCGTGAAACAGAATGTTGAACGCTTGAAGAAGCATACGGATTTGCCCATTTGCGTGGGCTTTGGTGTGAAGTCGGCTGAGCAAGCCAAAACCATTGCCAAAACGGCGGATGGTGTTGTGGTCGGTTCGGCTTTGGTGAGTGCTGTTGCAGCATCACTGAACAAGAAGGGTGAGGCCACCGCAAAAACGCCATCTGCAGTTCATAAGTTGGTGGCTGAAATTGCAAAAGGCGTGAGAGCATAACATGAACTGGATCAAGAACTACGTCCGCCCGAAAATCCGCTCGCTGCTGGGACAAAAGCGCGACACGCCGGAGAACATGTGGATCAAGGATCCTGAATCCGGCCAGATGGTGTTCTATCGCGATTTAGAAGCCAACAAATTTGTGTTTCCAGGGTCGGGCCATCACCACCGCATGCCCGCCGAAGCGCGCATGAAGGATTTTTTCGACGGCGGCACTTGGGAGAAAATTTCATTTCCAACCGTTGCTGTTGATCCTCTCAAATTCCGTGATGAAAAGAAATATGCCGATCGCTTGAAGGATGCAAAATCCAAAGGCCACCCCGATGATTCCATTCTTGCAGGCTTAGGCGCCGTTGAAGGCCAGCAAATGGTTGTCATGGTGCAGGACATGTCCTTCATCGGCGGTTCGCTTGGTATGGCGGCGGGCGAAGCCATTGTGGTGTCGATGCGCAAAGCGCTGGCAGCAAAATGCCCTTGCGTGATTTTTGTGGCCTCCGGTGGTGCGCGTATGCAGGAGGGTATTCTCTCGCTTATGCAAATGCCGCGCACAACCATTGCTGTGCAAGAACTGCGTGAAGCGGGATTGCCTTATATCGTCGTGCTCACCAATCCGACAACGGGTGGCGTGACCGCGTCCTATGCCATGTTGGGTGATGTGCATTTGGCTGAACCCAATGCCGTGATTGGCTTTGCCGGTCAGCGCGTGATTGAACAAACCATTCGTGAAAAATTGCCTGCAGGTTTCCAGCGTTCGGAATATCTGCGTGAGCACGGCATGGTCGATATGGTTGTGCCGCGTCAGGACATGAAAGCCACCGTAGCCCGCATTGCCCGCATCTTGACCAAGCAAGCGGCGGCGACAACGAGTACGGCGCTGGTTCCGGCGTAGTTAAAAAGTTCCCTCCCCCTGTGGGGAGGGTTGGGTGGCGTCAGACATGAGAAATATCCATTAATGTCGGGCAGTGGAGCAACCCCCACTCTCCCAGGGAGGGAGAATCTCAGTGGCCGTCAGCGATAAAATTCTGATGCGGCTTTGTTAGAGCTGCATCCCAAGATCATTGATCTGTCGCTCGACCGGATGCAGCGCATTCTTGTCGAAACTTGGAAACCCTGAACAACACTTACCGCCCGTCATTCATATTGGTGGCACCAATGGCAAAGGTTCCACGCAAGCCTTTCTACGGGCCATGATGGAAGCAGCGGGACTGAAAGTTCATGCCTACACGTCACCACATTTGGTGAAATTCCATGAGCGCATTCGCGTTGCCGGAGACTTGATTGCGGAACACGATCTTTCAGCATTGCTGGAAGAATGTGAAGTGGCCAACGACGGAGAACCCATTACCTTTTTTGAAATCACCACGGCAGCTGCGTTCCTGGCTTTTGCGCGAACGCCTGCGGATTACCTTCTGTTGGAAGTGGGCTTGGGTGGCAGGTTGGATGCCACCAATGTGATTTCAAAACCTGCGGCCTGTTGCATCACGTCTTTGGGTCTCGATCATCAACAATATCTGGGTGAAACAATTGAACTGATTGCGCGTGAAAAAGCTGGGATCATCAAACGAGGCGTACCTTGCATCATTGGGCGCATGCCGCAGGATGCGCGTGACGCAATTGAAGCTGTTGCAGATAACGTCAAAGCACCGCTGTCGATTGCGGGGCAGGATTGGGATGTATTTGAACAGCATGGTCGCTTGGTGTTTCAGGACGGTGAGGGATTATTGGATTTGCCAATGCCCGCCCTTGCCGGACCACATCAGATTTCCAATGCTGGAAATGCCATCGCTGTGTTGCGAGCCATCAAAGATGCCCGCATTTCTGAAAATCATATTGCTCAAGGGATGAAGTCCGTCACATGGCCCGCACGCTTGCAACGCCTGAAGGGCGGAACGTTGTCGGGGTTGCTTGATCAGCAGTCAGAACTTTGGTTGGATGGTGGCCACAATGCGGATGCCGGTGTGGTGTTGGCAGAAGCTTTGAAAGCCATGCCGAAAAAACCATTGGTCATTATCTGGGGCATGCTCAACACCAAGGACGCCACACAATTTTTCAATCCACTCGCAGCACTTGCTGATCATGTGGTGACACTTGCGATTCCCGGTGAGGCCAACGCGATTTCTGCTGAAGAATTGGCTGCCACCGTGCGCAAGTTGGGCGTTGATGCGTCACCCGCAACAGGTGTCGAAGATGCCGTTCGGCAAGCAGCGAAATTAAACTCAGCCGCGCGAGTATTGATCTGTGGTTCGCTTTATCTTGCAGGCCATGTGTTGGCGGCAGAAGAGCAAGTCGAAATGTCGAACGTCTCCGGAGCCGCCAAACGATAAATTAAACCGGACGAACTTCCTGCACTTCTGGCACGAAATGGCGCAACAGGTTTTCAACGCCGTGCTTCAATGTGGCCGTTGACGATGGGCAGCCTGCGCATGAGCCTTTCATGTTCAGGTAAACAATGCCGTCCTTAAAGCCTTTGAATGTAATGTCTCCACCATCCTGCGCCACGGCGGGCCGCACACGGGAATCAAGCAAGTCCTTGATGGTCTTCACGAGGGGGGCATGGTCTTCGTCAAAAAACTCGCCTTCGTCAGCCGCTTCATCAGGAGCCGACATATCAGCCAACACCGGAACGCCAGAGAGATAGTGATCCATAATCACACCGAGAATAGCGGGCTTCAATTGCTGCCATTCACCGCCTGAGCGGGTGACGGTGACAAAGTCATGGCCCAAGAACACGCCCGACACATTGGTGATGCCGAAGAGGCGCTGGGCAAGAGGCGAATCTGCCGCTTCATCGGTGTTACGAAAATCCCGCGTTGAACCCGGCAAAACGGGCTTGCCCGGCAGGAACTTCAACGTGGCAGGATTTGGCGTAGCTTCAGTTTGAATAAACATGGGGGAACCTCTTCGGTCCTATATAGGACTGTTTAGAATGGTTTTAAAGAAGATATGTCAGGCCTGAATGAAGCCCACCAGTTTCTTCACATCGCGCAAAATAGGGGCGGCAATGGCACGTGCCCGGGCTGAACCATCGGCCAAAACCGCTTCCACATGGGCCGGATCAGCCTGATAGCGCCGCATATCCTCCGCCACAGGCGAGAGCTTCGCCACAGCCAAATCCGCTAACGCGTTCTTGAAGCTGGAGAATTGGCCTCCACCATATTGTGTCAACACAGCCGAGGCTTGTTCACCCGAAAGGGCTGCATAAATGCCCACAAGGTTTTGCGCTTCCGGGCGGCCTTCCAAGCCTTTTTCGTCGGATGGCAAACCATCAGCATCAGTCTTCGCTTTACGAATTTTCTTGGCAATATCGTCGGTTGAATCCGTGAGATTGATGCGCGACAGATCAGACGGGTCAGACTTCGACATTTTCTTGGTGCCGTCGCGCAGGCTCATGACACGCGTTGCTGGGCCTTGAATGACGGGTTCCGCCAGAGGAAAAAATTGATCTCCAAAACCTGCTGCTGCAATTTGTTCGGCAAAATCGACATTGAATTTCTGCGCAATGTCGCGCGTCAGTTCCAAGTGTTGCTTCTGGTCTTCGCCCACAGGCACGTGCGTTGCCTTGTAGGCCAGAATATCAGCCGCCATCAGGTTGGGGTAAATATAAAGCCCAACGGAAGCCTTCTCCTTGTCCTTACCGGCCTTTTCCTTGAACTGCGTCATGCGGTTCAACCATCCAAGCCGCGCCACGCAATTGAAAATCCAGGCAAGCTCGGCATGTTCAGCCACTTGTGACTGGTTGAAGATGATGGATTTCTTGGGGTCGAGGCCGCAGGCCAGATAGGCCGACGTCACATCACGAATGGCGGTGCGCAAGGCAGCGGGGTCTTGCCATACGGTAATGGCATGCAAATCCACCACGCAATAAATCGCTTCGTGGCTGGCCTGCATCTTGATCCAGTTCAACATGGCCCCGAGATAATTACCGAGGTGAAGGTTGCCCGTCGGCTGCATGCCGGAGAAAACGCGGGGGGTAAACTGGCTCATGGTGTGGACCCTTGATTGAATTGTTGAAGACGGGCGTTGGATCACCCATCAGCGTGGGCGGCCTTATGCCCGCGATTTTGTGGAATTGAAAAGCCTTACCTGCGAAATGCCGATTTAAGTTCACTGATGCGGAAGGCACCGGTGATCTGTGCAGCTACAAAATAGCTGAGCGCACCTGCAAGTAAGAGGACGATCAGCCCCCAGACGGCCTTCGAGAAGCCGGCAGCTTCGGCATAGTTCGGCGCTAGCCACAGGTTCAAACCGTAGAGTACAGCGGCCATGATCAGCAATGCCAGCACCATACGGGGCAGGCGGGATTTGAAGCGCTTGTCCCAAGCATAATGACCGCGGCTGATGGCCGTTGCGATTAACAGAATGGCATTGAACCAAGCGGCAATGCTGGTGGCCATGGCGATGCCCACATAGTCGAATTGGCGCGACAGCACGAAACTAGCAGCGATGTTGAGGACTACGGCGGATATCGCAAAATACATCGGCGTCTTGGTGTCTTCCCGTGCGAAAAACCCGGGCTGGAAAATCTTGGTGAGCGTGAAGGCCGGAAGCCCCGCTGCAAATGCCGCAAGAACGGGGGCTACGGCAAACGTATCAGCGCGGGTGAAGGCGCCATGTTCAAAGACTGTATGCAAGATGGGGCGACCAACGAGAATCAACGCTGCTGCGGCGGGTAAGTGTTAGGAATAGTGAAAACTCTAGAGCGCGGTTCTGGCTGTCGAGTGCACCCTGCATATCACCCGCACGAAGTTTTCGAGAAAGCGTGGGAAGCAGCACCACGCCGATTGCCACGCCAATCAGACCCAAAGGCAATTGAAACAAGCGATCAGCATAGTACAAGAACGCTACACCGCCCGAAAAGCCGGTGGCCAGCATGGTGGCAATCAACAAATTGATTTGCGTGATGCCGCCTGAAATCAATCCGGGTACGGATAATTTCAAGACGCGTTTGACATCAGCTGTAAGAATAGGTTTTCCGGGAACGACGCTTGCGCCTGCGCGACGGGCAGCTGTCAACAACAACAGCAGTTGCACCACGCCCGAAATGGTTACAGCCCACGCGAGGAAACGACCCGTATCAGCCGTATTGCCCAAGCCCAGCCACCACGCCAAAAGCGTGAATGTGATGACAACAATGTTCAGGAAAATGGGGGCCGCAGCGGGGGCGGAAAAGCGGTTGAGACTGTTGAGAATTCCACCGAACAAGGCTGTCAACGACATCATGCCCAAATAGGGAAAGCAGATGCGGGTGAGTTCTGTTGCAAGGTCGAGCTTTTCAGTTGAGCCCTTAAAGCCCGGTGCCAACAGCGGCATCAGCCATGGCATGAAAATCATGGCAGCCGCGCAAAACAAAATCATCCATGTGAACAGTACCGAGAGCATATCGCGCCCAAACGCGAAGGCTTGAGATTGGCCTTCGCCTTCAACTTTCTTCGCAAATTGCGGCACGAACGCATTGTTGAATGCGCCCTCAGCAAACAGTGCGCGGAAGAGATTGGGCAAGCGCTGTGCGACGAAGAAGGCTTCAGCGACGAGGCCTGTACCGAGTGTGAAAGCAATCAGCTGATCGCGGACAAAACCAAGCAAACGGCTGACCAAAGTAAGCCCGCCCACTTTTGCGGCTGATTTGAGAAGTGACATAAAGTTTCCTTAGGCTGCTTTGGCTTCAGGTGCCAAGACCTGCATCAAGCTTTGAGTAATCCGAGCATGACGAGTTTCATTCTCGATTTTGGCTCCCGTTAAATCAGTTACATAAAATACGTCGATAACCTTTTCGCCAAAAGTGGTGATATGGGCCGATGCGATATTGAGATTGAGTTGGAACAGTGCATCGGTGAGGTGGTGCAGCAGGCCCACACGGTCAAGCCCGTTGATTTCGACCACAGTGTGTTTGTTGGATGAGGTGTTGTCGATGATGACGCGCGGTTCAACACTGAAAGCTTGCGCACGATACTCAGGCTTCTTGGCTTGCGCCATGGCGTCTTTCAAACGCAACTGTCCGCGCAAGGCCTTGGTGATGGTGTCAGCTACACGTAAGGCGCGGCGCTTTTCGTCCGCTTCATCGGTAAACTCGCGCTGTAGCAATATCGTGTCCAGCGCCATGCCGTCAGTCGTTGTAAAAATCTGCGCTCCGATAATATTTGCATTGGCCGCTGCACAAGCACCAGTGATGGTAGCGAGTAGGCGCGGATGATCAGGGGCGTAGATCGTCACTTCGGTGACCGCTGCAAAAGCGTCTGATTTCACATCTGTTGTCACATCACGGGGGAGCGCCCGTGCAATCAATTCTTGGTGGCGAAGTTGCTGTTCCAAAGGCACGTTGAGCCAATAGGCGTCATAGTGGCGGAGGAGTGTTTTGTTTTTCTCATCGTCGCCAAGTGGTTTATGTTTAGTCAGGAACTGGTTTTGCGCAACGGCAACGCGTTCTTTGCGGCCAACGGCGGTGTGGCCTCCGGTGAGAACGGGTTCAGCTTCGGTATAGAGCGTACGTAACAACTGTCCCTTCCAGCCGTTCCAAACGCCAGGCCCGACGGCGCGAATATCGGCCACCGTGAGGATCAACAATAATTTTAAACGTTCAGGGCTTTGCACAATAGCCGTAAAGTCCAAAATCGTTTTGAAGTCATTGAGGTCGCGCATCTGCGCTGTTTCACTCATCAACAAATGATGGCGCACCAACCACGCAACAGTTTCGGTATCGGCTGGCGACATACCCAATCGTGGGCACATGTCACGCACCACCCGTTCACCAGCGATTGAGTGATCTTCATCACGGCCCTTTGCAATGTCATGCAGCAATCCTGCAACCAGTAAAACGCGACGAGAAGTAAGCGTTGGAAACAACGCCGCTGAGAGCGGATGGTCACCTGCCAATGTGCCTGCTTCGAGCGCGCGTAACACGCCAACGGTTCGCAACAAATGTTCGTCCACCGTATAGTGATGATACATATTGAATTGCATCATCGCGACGATCTTACCAAATTCAGGCAGGAAGCGCCCAAGTACACCGGCCTCATTCATCGCGCGCAAAACTGTTTCGGGATCACCTGATTCTGTCAGGCAATCCAAGAAGAGTGCGTTGGCTTCATCATTGTGGCGCAACTTGTCATCAATCCGACGCAAGTTCAGCCGCACTTGCTGCAATGCGTCGGGATGAATTTCTGCACCCAATGCGCCCGACTTTTTGAAAATGCGAATGAGATTAACCGGATCATGGGTGAAGGCCTTGTCATCAGCTAACGCAATTCGCCCTGCTTCCAGTTTGAAGTCTTTTGACAAGCTGGCGGCGCGTTTTCCCTTGGGCAAGAACTTGGCCATCATGCGTGTGAGGGATGGCGCATCTTTCAAATGTTTGGCTTCAAGGCTGGCACAGAAAATGCGGGTGAGATTTCCGACGTCTTTTGCCACAAGAAAATAGTGCTTCATGAAGCGCTCGACATGCTTCAAGCCGCCATGGGCCTTGTAGCCCAAGCGTTCAGCCAATTCGCTTTGCCGATCAAAACTCAACTTGTCTTCGCCGCGTTTGGAAAGAAAATGCAAATGGCAACGCACCGACCACAAAAAGTCTTCGCACTTCTTGAAACGGCGAAGTTCTTCTTTGGTGAACACGCCTTTTTCTGCCAGCTCTTCTGTTGAATTGGCGTCAAACAAAAACTTCGCAATCCAGAACAAGGTGTGGAGGTCGCGAAGCCCACCCTTGCCGTCTTTAATGTCAGGCTCGACCGAATATCGGCTTTCGCCATAACGGGCATGGCGTTGGTCACGTTCGGCCAATTTCTCGGAAACGAATTGCTTTGCTGATTTTTGAACAACGCCTTTGCGGTAGCGCTGAATCAAATCAGCGAATAAAGTTTGATTACCGCAAATAAATCGTGCCTCCAAAATGGAAGTCATGATGGTGTTGTCGGTTTTGACGAGTGCAATACAGTCGTCAATGGTGCGGGTGGCATGGCCTACTTTTTGTCGCGCATCCCATAGGGCATAAAGAAGAAATTCCACGACTTTATCAACTTCAACAGACTTTGATTCTGGCACGAGGAACAACAAATCAATATCAGAGCCCGGTGCCAAAGTGGCGCGGCCATAACCGCCAACGGCGATGATGGATAAGGCTGTGTCAGCATTCTTGAAGTCCAACGGCTTTGCAAGCGAGTGCGTAGAGAGCATTGATCAATGGCATCCTGCACTGATGGAAAGATATTCCGCACAACGCGTGCCATTGCCATCTAATCTCAGTTGCGCCTCGGCATCGCCGCGCGTCGTTTGCAAAATGTCGCGCACCTTTGAACTCGCAGCATTGCGCAGCGCCAAAAGTTCTTGGCCCGTTTGCATGAGGTCTTCAAAATTATAATTGGGAGCGGTCAATGTTGCTCTCCTGCGAGGCGCTTGAGTTCATAGAGAAGATCATGGGCTTCGCGCGGTGATAGGTTATCGGGATGGAGCGCTGATATGCGGTTGCGCAATTCATCGGTTCTTGGGGCGGCTTTCGGCACGGCGTTGAATAACGGAAGATCTGCCAGCAAATCGGGCTTTGAACCTTGGTCGCGGTGCTCTTCCAACTGCGCCAGCACATCTTGCGCCCGTGTGATGACAGCTTGGGGAAGGCCCGCCAGTTTGGCAGCTTGAATGCCATAGCTGCGATCCGCCGCACCCTCTTCCACATGGTGCATGAATTTGATTTCACCCTGCCATTCTTTGACAGCCATGGTCATGCACTTCAACCGCGCCAAGGATTTCTGCAAGGTGGTGAGTTCATGGTAATGCGTGGCGAACAGTGCACGACTTTGATTGTGCTCGTGTAGATATTCGAGCGCCGCCCATGCAATGGAAAGTCCGTCAAACGTGGCTGTGCCCCGCCCGATTTCATCCAGAATAACCAGTGAGCGCGGCGTGGCTTGGTTGAGGATGGCGGCGGTTTCAACCATCTCCACCATGAAGGTTGAGCGACCACGCGCCAAATCATCCGCCGCACCCACACGGCTGTAGAGCCGATCAACAACGCCGATATGGGCAAAGCTTGCGGGCACAAATGCGCCCATTTGCGCCATCACCACCATCAGAGCATTTTGGCGAAGGAAGGTGGATTTACCCGCCATGTTAGGGCCCGTGAGCAACCACAGCGCTGTTTTGTCTTCACCCAACAAACAATCATTGGCAATGAAGCGTGATGCGCCGTCTTTTGCGAGGGCCGCTTCCACCACCGCGTGACGACCGTCTTTAATAATAAAACTCACACCCTCATCAATGATCGGGCGCACATGGTTTTGCACGCGGGCCAAGTGAGAAAGAGCCGATAAGCAATCAAGATCGGCGAGGGCCTGCGCACAAGACGAAATTTCTGCGCGTGAATCGATGACTTGCTGGCAGAATGAGTTGAACAAATCCATTTCAATCGCGAGTGCACGCTCAGCCGCGTGTGAAATTTTCTGTTCGAGGCTCGCAAGTTCACTCGTTGAAAACCGCATGGCACCCGCCATGGTTTGGCGATGGAAGAAGATGATCTGTCCTGATGCGTCCTTCATGCCATCGGCTTGTGCCTGTGGAACTTCGATGAAATAGCCAAGAATATTGTTGTGCTTGATCTTGAGGTTTTTAAGGCCTGTGACATCTGAGTATTGCGCTTGCAATCCTGCGATCACACTACGCGTATCGTCACGCAATTTACGCGACTGATCAAGCTCGCCATCATAACCCTGTGCCACAAAGCCACCATCCCGCGCCATCAATGGCAAGCTTTGCGCCAGTGCGCGTTGTAGCTCATAGGCCAGTTCCAATGGTGCTTGCACCAGCACGCCGATGTTTGCACCGACGACTGCGGGCAATGACAACACGTGCCAGTTCTGAGGCGATGGAATGGGCCCGCGCAATGCCAATTGAAAGGGCAGCCAAGTCACGCGGCGAGGCACGCTTTGCCGTGACACGGGCAAGGGCGCGCTCAATGTCGGGAACCTGTGAGAGGTTCTGGCGCATGTCATTCGTCAATTGTTCTTGATCGTGAAAAAAGCTGACGCCATCCAAACGTTCGTTGATGCTGTCCGCCCGCGCCATCGGTCGTGCCATCAAGGCGCCTAAACGCCGCGCACCAGCAGACGTGACAGTCATATCCATCACATCCAACAAACTACCACTGCGCGTGCCTTGCATGGAACGTGCGAGTTCGAGATTGGTGCGGGTGGCCGCATCGATCAGCAGACCCTCCCCCGCAGCTTCACGGCGAGGCACACGCAAATGCGGCATTGAGCCTATTTGGGTCAACGAAATATAATCCAG
Source organism: uncultured Alphaproteobacteria bacterium (assembly GCA_963779145.1). Taxonomy (GTDB): domain Bacteria; phylum Pseudomonadota; class Alphaproteobacteria; order Rhizobiales; family Aestuariivirgaceae; genus Aestuariivirga. The sequence goes on along the minus strand of CAVZXJ010000017.1, from coordinate 93,826 downwards.
CAAGCTGCCAAGCGCTGCAATTTCGGCACGGGAGAATTCAGCAAAGCCCGCCGTTGTTGCCACGTTGAAATGTTGCGCCAATCGTAGCTCAGCAGTTTGGCTGTCAAAGCGGCTTTGCGGCAAGGGTGTGGGCGATGCACCTGTCATGGCAATAGCTTGCTTGACCGTATCTTCATCCAGCAAATGGTCGGCCAACACCACTTCCGACGGTGCAACGCGGGCCATGTCAGCAGCAAGGCGGGTTGCAGTGGTGGCTGTCACGGCAAAATCACCCGTCGAAATATCGGCATAGGCCAAAGCCATATCGCCAGAACTTTTCAACATGACGAGTGTGCTCAAATGGTTGGTGCTGCGCACGTCGAGCAGGCTGTCTTCCGTCAAGGTGCCGGGTGTGATGAGGCGCACAACGTCGCGCTTCACCACTGACTTTGAACCGCGCTTTTTCGCTTCCGCCGGATCTTCCAATTGTTCGCACACGGCAACCCGGTGGCCATGGCGGATCAGCTTTTGCAGATAGTGATCCATGGCGTGAACGGGCACGCCACACATGGCAATATCTTCGCCCAAATGCTTGCCACGCTTGGTCAGCGCAATGCCGAGGGTACGCGACGCTTCAACCGCATCATCAAAGAACAACTCGTAAAAGTCGCCCATGCGGTAAAACAGCAGTGAACCCGGATTGGCACGCTTCACCTCAAAATACTGGACCATCATCGGCGTCATGATGGCCGGTGCTGGGCGCAGCTCAGAATTTGAAGGTGTTGTGTCCATGGGGCGGGTCTTTACCCAATTGGGGCGAAAAGAACCAGTATGCCTGTTGCAGAATACACATTGCCGCTTTAGTTTGATCCGTTCAGTGTTCCAAAATCGATTGCCAGTCAGGAAAGCCCGAAATGTCCACACCTCCGCGTAAAGCCACTCGCCGTTCTTCAATCACTGATGAAGAAGCGCTACAATTTCATCAACGCGGAAAACCCGGCAAACTCGAAATTACACCCACAAAGCCCATGGCCACCCAGCGTGACCTATCATTGGCCTACAGCCCCGGCGTAGCCGTTCCCGTGCGCCGGATCGCTGAAAACCCCGATACGGCCTATGACTATACGGCCAAGGGCAATCTGGTCGCTGTCATTTCCAACGGTACCGCCATTCTGGGCTTGGGTGATTTGGGCGCTTTAGCGTCTAAACCTGTGATGGAAGGCAAGGCCGTGCTGTTCAAACGCTTTGCCGATGTGGATTCCATTGATTTGGAAGTTGATACCAAGGACGTTGAGGAATTTATTGGTGCTGTTCGCTATTTAGGCCCCACCTTTGGCGGCATCAATCTCGAGGATATTAAAGCCCCTGATTGCTTTATCATCGAACAACGCTTGCGCGAACTGATGGACATTCCGGTGTTCCATGATGACCAACACGGCACCGCCATCATTGCAACTGCGGCCCTTATCAACGCCCTCCAAATTACCGGACGCAATTTGAAAGATTTCAAATTGGTCTGCAATGGTGCGGGTGCAGCGGCTATTGCCTGCGTTGAACTGGTAAAGTCTCTGGGTGTGCCCAATCAGAACGTCATTCTGTGCGACTCCAAAGGTGTGGTTTATAAAGGCCGAACCGAGGGCATGAACCAATGGAAATCCGCCCATGCGGTTGATACCGACAAGCGCACGCTGGAAGATGCCATGAATGGTGCTGACGTATTCTTTGGGCTTTCCGTTGCCGGGGCGCTAACGCCAGCAATGGTGAAGAGCATGGCAAAAAATCCGATCATTTTTGCGATGGCAAATCCTGATCCTGAAATCACACCGGAAGATGCACACAAAGTGCGTGACGATGCGATTATGGCCACGGGCCGATCCGATTATCCCAATCAGGTCAACAATGTTTTGGGCTTTCCCTATATTTTCCGTGGCGCCTTGGACGTACGGGCCAAGACCATCAACGATGAAATGAAAATCGCTGCCGCAAATGCGCTGGCTGAATTGGCGCGGGAAGATGTGCCCGATGAAGTGGCGGCAGCTTATCACGGTTCGCGGCTGGCCTTTGGACGTGAATATTTGATCCCCGCCCCGTTCGACCCCCGGCTGATTTCGCGCATTCCTGTTGCGGTCGCCAAGGCTGCAATGGAGTCAGGTGTTGCCCGCCATCACATTGCGGATTTGGAAGCCTATGCTGCACAACTCTCGGCAAGGCTTGATCCTGTATCAGGCACCCTGCAAACGGTTTATTCGCAAGTGCGCGCCAACCCGCGCCGTGTGGTGTTTGCCGAAGGTGAAGAAGACCGCATGATCCGCGCCGCCAATAGTTTTGCGGCTTCTGGCCTTGGAACTGCGGTTTTGATTGGCCGTGAAAGCGTCATTGAAGAAACGTTGAAAGCGGCTGGCATTGAGCTCAACGAAAATGTTGAAATCACCAATGCGCGGATTTCTGAACACAATGTTGAATATGCCAATTTGCTGTACAATCGTTTGCAGCGTGAAGGTTTCCTACTGCGTGATTGCCAGCGCATGGCCAATCAGGACCGCAACGTGTTTGGCGCTTGTATGGTGGCAGCGGGTGATGCCGATGCCATGGTCACAGGTTTGACGCGCAATTTCTCGGTGGCCCTTGATAACGTGCGACGCGCCGTTGACCAATTGCCCGGCCGCACCGCCATTGGCGTTTCGATGGCACTGGTCCGGGGACGCACGGTGTTCATTGCAGATACATCGGTGCATGAATTGCCGAACTCCGAAGAGCTTGCATCCATCGCACAAGAAGCAGCCAGCGTGGCGCGGCGCTTTGGTTATGAGCCTCGCGTTGCGTTCCTGTCCTATTCCACTTTTGGTTATCCAAAAGGCGACCGGGCAGAATATGTGCGCAAAGCAGTGAAGGTTTTGGAAGCACGCCAAGTCGATTTTGAATTTGATGGTGAAATGACGGCTGATGTGGCGTTGTCGCGTGAAGCCATGGCACTCTATCCGTTCTGCCGACTGACAGGGCCAGCAAATGTGTTGGTGATGCCTGCAGCTCACTCGGCTTCAATTTCAACCAAGATGCTTCAACAATTGGGTGGCGTGACGGTGATTGGACCATTGCTGACAGGTTTGTCGAAACCTGTGCAGATCGCGTCAATGTCTGCCACGACGAATGATATTCTCAATCTTGCGGCCATCGCAGCTTATGACGTAGGCAAGCGGGACTGATCATAACGGAGAACCGTAGTGGTTGAAATACTTCGGGTTGATGGCTGAAACCGGAAGCACAATCAAAACATCGGTGGTGTTGAATTGGTGGTCAATCACCGCGCCATCACCGATGTAACAACCAAGCCGCAAATAGGCTTTGATGAGTGTGGGCAAGTCTTTCAGAACGGCTTTTTGATTGACCTCGCTCATGGGTTTGCGCTGCATGTCAATTTTATGATTTTCGAGTGCTGTGACATTCCACTCGGCGGGTGCGGGCGAAACATGGGCTAGAAATGACAATTGGTCGGAGAGGGCCGCAACATCAACGCCTTCGAGACTTGCGCAGCCCAACATCACATCGAGTTTGTGATAGCGCACATAGTTCCAAATACCTTGCCACAACAATTCGGCCACGGGTTTGCCGCGAAAACCTTGCGCCACGCACGATCGGCCAACTTCTAGAAATTTGAGGTGGGAATGGCGTTGCAACAATGGTGCAAGGTCAAATTCACTTTCAGAATAAAATCCGCCATGCTTTTTAGCCACGTCCTGCCGGATCAGGCGATACGTGCCAACCAGATTGCCGCCCTGCACTGCAGTGCCTGCACCTTCATCTTTCGCGTCATCTTGTATGACCAAGAGGTGGTCGCATGAGATGTCAAAACGATCACTGTCCAAACGCGCGGCCTTGGCTTTCGCATCTGGGCAGGCCGACAGTTCTTCGTAGAAAATCATATAGCGAAGGCGTTGCGCTGCCCTGACATCTTCAGGGGTCAGCGCCAAGCGCACAGTCAAGCCATTGCGTTGGGCAAGGATCATGGTGCGGGTATCTAGCAACATGTAGCTCATGTTTCACCATGAACATTTTGCTATGACAATCGCGTGACGGTTCAGGCGGCCTTGCTGCGTGTCAGGCTTACGAGAGCCTCTTCAAGGTCCGTTCGTTCAAATGGCTTTGCCACATGACCATTCATGCCAGCGGACAGACAGGCAGATACATCATCACGACCCGCATTCGCTGTTAATGCCAGAATGCGCAGAGGTGGTAAGTTCAATTCCTTTTCAGTCGAACGAATAGCGAGGCAAGTCTGGTATCCATTCATGTCGGGCATTTCAACGTCCATCAAAACCACATCGAAATTTCTGTCTTTGGCCAGAATATCAAGTGCAATACGGCCCGACGTGGCAAGCCGCGTCTTGTGACCAGCCTTGGTTAAAATGGTCTTGGCCAGCAATGCATTAACTGGAGTATCTTCCACCAACAAGATTCGAAGTTTTTTAGACTTTTGTGCGGTTTTAGTGACGTTGCGAAGTTGGACCGCTTGTTCTGCAACATGTTGACTATCGCGCTCGGTGAGCAACGTCACCAGAGTTGAGCGTCGCACCGGCTTCATTAAATAACCTGTTGTTGGCTTGGCCAGAAGACTGCGCAAAGAGCGGCGTTCCTCCGGGTTCACCATCAACCAAATTTGCGGTAAAAATTTCTTTTGCTTGACGCGGCTACGAGCCATGCGGTGCAACAAGGGTGCCGAAGTTGAATCGCACACCAATGCTGTTGCTGAACCATTGAAAATGTTGAACAGGTTGTTTTCTGATGCATCAACAATTGCCGTCGTGGCCCCTTGGCCCTCCAAGTTTTTCTGCAAGTCATAACGCATCATATCGTCTTGCATGAGCAAGATATAATGCCGCCCCGAAAGACGATTTTCAGATGGTAGAGCAATTGCCGCGTGCAATGGCAACATCACCGTGAAAGTTGTGCCTTTGCCAACAGTGCTTTCCATTTCCAGTGTGCCGCCCATGGCTGCAACTAAATTTTTGGAGATGAGCAAGCCCAGACCCGTGCCGCCAAAGCGTTTGGACGTATCTTCATTGGCTTGCACATAAGCTTCGAACAATTTTGTCTGTTCGGCTGCCGCAATCCCAATGCCGGTATCACGAATAGCAATTTGCAAACGACCGTCTTTCAAGACAGCGCGAATAGAGACGCCACCTTTGGCGGTGAACTTGATGGCATTGCCAACAAGATTGAAGAGGACTTGCCGAATGTGCAAATCGCGATAGGGCAAATGCTGGGGCACATCAGGTGCAATATAGGATGAAATCTCTATCGACTTGGCGTGAGCACGCGGTGCCAGCAATTCGGTAACGCTCTCAATAACGGAAACAATCTCCACATGAGCAGCAACCTTATGGTGCGCATCTTCTGATTTTGCACGATCCAACATTTCGTCAAGAATCGACAACAAAGTGCGGCCCGAGCCATGCGCGATTGTCGCATAATTTTTTTGCTCAGCCGATAGTTCTGTTTCCAGCAATAGACCCAACATGCCAATTACACCGTTCAGCGGAGTTCGAATTTCATGACCCATATTGGCCATCATCCGCCGATTATCAGATGTGTTGTTGGCATCACTTGGATGTGTCGCTTGAAGTTTCAACAGCTGGTTCTCGGCTCTCAGCGCAGTTACGATGTTCCACAGCAAAGCAAAAGTAATCGTCAAAGTGCCAGCGACCAATACAACGCCGGCCAAGATCAATTGTTCATTCAATGCCAAACGATGAGCCGCGTTGAACAGACCAAACATCAAAGCTGCAACAGCAAGGCCAAGCATGATCCATGTGATGTCGCCATCATTGGCAGTGACCGGGTCAGCACGTTGTTCGCGCGACCATTGTTCTTCAGTGTGTGGTATCTTCGGCATCTGTACTTCCGTTTCGGAATTTCAATAGAGCCTTTAAACACGCACTTGCTTTCAAAAGCCTTACAGCTTTGATTTTGCAGTTAAGTTTAAGTTTAAATTTTATGCAGCGGCACGCATCGACGCTGGCTTCTGTCGATAGCTCAAGGCTTCAGCGAGATGTAAGCGTGAAATACTTTCACGATGATCAAGATCAGCAATGGTGCGTGCCACGCGCAAGACACGATGGAAGCCGCGTGCTGAAAGGTTCATCGCATCTGCGGCATCGCGTATGAGGGCTTGTCCCTTGTCATCCAAGCTTGCAATTTTCTCCAGCACATTGCCATCAGCTTCAGCATTGAGTCGTAGATGAGTATGACCAAGATCAAGGTAGCGCTGGCGTTGTATGGCCCGTGCCTTTGCAACACGCAACGCCACATCAACGCTTCGCTCCTTAGGCGGAGGCAGCGTAAGGTCAGATGCTTTCACAGCGGCCAATTCCATTTGAATATCCATGCGGTCTAACAGTGGACCAGAGATGCGGCCTTGATAATCAGCTGCACAGCGCGGGCCTTGCCTGCAAGTATGGCCAGGTTCACCCGCCATACCGCATTTGCATGGGTTCATGGCTGCGACCAGTTGGAAGCGTGCCGGATAAGTGACGTGATAATTGGCGCGGGCAATTTGTGTCTCACCTGTTTCCATCGGTTGTCGAAGTGCTTCCAACACACGTGGTTGAAACTCCGGCAATTCATCGAGAAACAACACACCATGATGTGCGAGCGCCATTTCACCGGGCTTGGCTTTCAAACCACCACCCACGAGCGCTGGCATGGACGCTGAATGATGCGGCGAACGAAATGGCCTGCGCCGTGAAAGTTGGCCTGATTTTAATTCACCACCCAGTGATGCGATAATGGAGATGTCGAGCATCTCTTTGGCCTCAAGTGGGGGCAATAGAGAGGGCAGGCGCTGCGCCAACATCGACTTGCCAGCACCCGGCGGACCGACCATCAGAAAATGATGCCCGCCAGCTGCCGCCACTTCCAAGGCGCGCTTGGCCGCTTCTTGGCCTTTAATATCGGCCATATCGGGTAGGGCCGCATCATCCGCCTGCACGGTGGGCTTTGGCCGCGTCAGAACTTGTGTGCCCTTTACATGGTTGATGAGTTGGATCAGCGATTGAGGGGCCAGAATATCAAGCTCATCCCCTGCCCAAGCTGCTTCTGATCCTGATGCCTTGGGGCAAATCAAACCCAAGTCATTGGCATGGGCTGCCATGGCGGCGGGGAGTGCGCCCGCGATGGCAAGAATAGAACCGTCCAGCGCTAATTCCCCCAACACGGCATATCGGCCAAGGAAATCAGGGGGGATCACGCCAAGCGCTGACAGTACGGCCAAAGCAATGGGTAAATCATAGTGACTGCCTTCCTTCGGCAAATCCGCAGGTGACAAATTAACGACCAATCGTTTACCGGGCAGTGCCAGACCAACAGAATAAAGTGCCGCCCGCACCCGCTCACGGCTTTCGCCTACGGCCTTGTCCGGTAGTCCCACTACGGTGAAAGCCGTTTGCCCCGACACAAATTGCGCCTGGCAGTCCACCACCACGCCTTCCACACCCTGAAAAGCAATCGTCGAACAACGAGATGTCATGTTTCCGTCCCCAGCCCTGTCGAAAAACAAAGTCTTCCAACTAAGACGTTAAACTGAAAGATTTCCGTCGCGCAAGAACAAAAAAAGAACAATTATTTTATTGATCGATCATGGACGGAATTCCAGCCATCGTTTCCACCTCATAAAACCGTGGTGTATCCTTCGGCACGTCTTCGTGTTCGTGGTCCCAAAGAATTGAAAACGGCACATAGACGCCGTGGCCTCCGGCTTCGATCATTGGCAGTACGTCGGAGCGGATGGAATTTCCAGCCATAAGAGATTTTTCGATCTTGGCCCCGTGGCGTTTGCAGAGCCTCGCATAGGTTTCTGCTTTTTTGTCGGAAACAATTTCAACGCCCTCAAAATAATGGGCAAGGCCAGAGGCCAGAACTTTGCGTTCCTGATGGTGCAAGTCCCCCTTGGTCACCAAGAGCAAGCGATGGGTGCCATGCAACGTTTTCAGTGTGTCCTCAACATGGGGCAAGAGTTCAATGTCATGGTCCAGCATATCACGGCCCATGGCGATGAGCTTTTGCAATGTGGCAGCTTCAACTGCACCGCCCGATAGCTCCAAGGCGGTTTCGATCATCGACAGGGTGAAACCTTTCACACCAAATCCATAAAGCGGAATGTTGCGCTTCTCCGCATCCATCAAAGCTTTGGTGGCCAATGCAGGTTCGGCAAATTGCGAGAGCAACTCGCCGAACTGCCGCTCCGTCGCATCAAAGTGAATGAGATTGTGCCATAGCGTATCATCCGCATCAAAAGCGATAAGGTCTAAGCCGCTCACAGTCGCGCCTCAATGGCGTCCCAGATCATCGCTGCAATATCATTGCCGCCAAAGCGTTTGACTTGACGAATACCCGTAGGCGAGGTCACGTTAATCTCGGTCATGTAATCGCCAATCACGTCAATGCCCGTAAATATCAATCCACGCTTCTTGAGGTCTGGCCCCAAGGCTTCGCAGATTTCTTCTTCGCGCTTGGTGAGTGTCGTTGGTGTGGCCTGCCCGCCTGCGTGCATGTTGGAGCGATGGTCATGGGAGGCGGGCACACGGTTGATGGCACCCGCCACTTTGCCATCAACAAGAATAATGCGTTTGTCACCTTTGCGCACTTCTGGAAGATAACGCTGGGCAATGAAGGGTTCAGGATAAAGCTGCTGGAACATTTCCATCAGCGATCCAAAGTTCATATCGTTACGCGAAGTCTTATAGATACCCGCACCACCATTGCCGTAAAGCGGCTTCAAAATAATTTCGTCATATTCGCGCCGGAACGCTTCAATCTCCGAGATGTCGCGGGTAATCAATGTTTCCGGCATGAATTCAGCATAGTCGAGCAAGTACAATTTCTCTGGCGCATTGCGCACTTCCGTTGGGTCATTCACCACCAAGGTCTTGGGGTGAATACGATCCAGCAGATGCGTTGCCGTAATATAGCTCATATCAAACGGCGGGTCCTGCCGCATGAGGATGACATGTTGAGAAGCGAGGTCAATTTTTTCCGATGGTGAGGCTGTGAAGTGGTTACCTTTTTCATCGCGCACCACAACCTGTTCGCCACGCGCCGACAACACACCATTCTGCAGCGCCAATGATTTCACGTGATAATGGAACAATGTGTGGCCGCGCTTCTGCGCTTCCAGCATTAAAGCAAAACTGGAATCGCCCGAGATATCAACGGAGGAAATCGGGTCCATTTGTACAGCAACATTCAGTGTCATGGCTTAGCGGTTCCCGTCAAAAGCATTCTCAATATGTGTGGGCCAGAGGTAGGAAGGAACGGCCACAATGTCAAACCGTTGAAAACTGTGGGCAGCCTTGTCGTTGCGTGAGGTGAAAAAAGCTGCAGCTGAAGATATGCGACGACTTTGGGTAGGAGTAACGGCAAACACAGCCTCATCCACCGTCGCCCGCGCTTTCACCTCGATGAAGGCAATGGTTTTTCCACGCTGCATCACAAGATCAATCTCGCCTGTTGGGGTTTTGAAGCGTTGCGCCAACAAGCGATAGCCCTTGCAGCGCAAATACCACAGCGCAATGGTTTCGGCACGGTGACCGTGGGAATGAGCCGCTTGGCGCGAACGCCTCACGCTTTGCCCTTCAGAGCAAGAATTCGGGCGTAAACATCATCTCGCTGTAGTCCTAGTTTCTTAGATACAAGCGAAGCTGCTTTTCCTGATGGGTGATCAAGTAAGGCTTGTTCAATGGCTTTGGTGATATCGTCGTCTGTAATATCTTCGGGTGCTTTTTCTTGTGCGCTGATGATGATGACGAACTCGCCCTTAATTGAAGGCTTGGCTAAAAGCGCCGTAGCAATTTCCCGCGCCGTGCCGCGCAACGTTTCTTCATGCAATTTAGAAATTTCACGTGAAACCGAAAGTGGGCGTTCGCCTAAAACCTTTTCAATGTCTTCAAGGGCTTCGACAATACGATAGGGCGATTCATACACCGCAACAGTTTCGGTTCGCTCATCGATCTCAGCCAATACTTTTAACCGCTCATTGCGCTTCTGCGGCAGGAAGCCGAGAAATGAAAAGCGATCCGTCGGAAGACCAGAAAGTTGCAACGCGGGGAGTAGTGCCGAAGCACCGGGCAAAGCTTCCACCCTCAATCCTGCAGCAACGCAATCCCGCACCAAAGGAAAACCGGGATCGGAAATCAAGGGCGTGCCAGCGTCACTCACAAGTGCAATGATTTGTCCGGATTGAATAGCTGAGATGATAGAAGCGCCAGCACCTTCGCTGTTGTGGTCGTGATAGGGCTTCAATTTGTTTTTGATGCCAAAGCGTTCCAGTAACCGCGGCGTCACCCGCGTGTCTTCACAATAGATCACATCCGCCATCGCCAGAACATTGAGGCTGCGCAAAGTCATATCACCCAAATTGCCGATGGGTGTAGAGACGAGATAAAGCCCCGCTTCCAGACTGGTGGCCGTAAAGGCATGGGCCCCGATGTGATAGGTTTTGTCGCTCATTGTTGGCAGCTTAGATTAATCCGCCAATTCGGCAATAACCGCGTTGAGCACGCGCCGACCAGATAGTGTTGCAGCAAGGCGGGTGTTGCTGCGCATTTCAACAAGGCCCAATTCCGCCAAGGCTGAAATTTTGTCCTGGGCCATTGGTTTTCCGGCAAGGGCTTTCGTAGCGGTTGAGGTCGATGCCTTCATCAATGCGAAGCCCCATTAATAGCATTTCACGGGCTTGAGACGCGGAGTCCGTGTGCTCATCTTGCACCAGACCATGGCCTTGCGTTTGCACGAGCTTGCGCCAAGTTTCAGGATACTTTTCGGTTGCCGTAGCAAATGTTGTTGCACCATCAACAAGACGGCCATGGGCACCGGGGCCAACGCCGACATATTCACCATAGCGCCAATAGAGCAGATTGTGTTGGCTCTCATGGCTTGGCTTCGCGTGGTTGGAAATTTCATAACACGGCAGGCCAGCTTTGTCGGTTAGCTCTTGTGTGAGATCATAGAGATCAGCTGATAAATCATCTGTGGGTATGATGAGTTTTCCAGCATCAAACAAATCAGCATAGCGCGTGTCGGGCTCGATGGTGAGTTGATAGAGCGACATGTGGCCCTGCTGTTCACCAAGGGCGCGCGTCAATTCGCTGCGCCATTTTTCTAGTGTCTGCTGCGGTCGCGCATAGATCATGTCGAAGGACACACGCGGAAAAATTTTGGCAGCAAGTTTGAATGCTGCAAGCGCCTCATCCGGCGTATGTTGGCGGCCCAAGGCTTTGAGGTCAGCCTCCTCTAATGCTTGTACCCCAACCGAAACACGGTTCACGCCTGCCGTGCGATAGCCACGAAAATTCTCGGCCTCTACGCTTGTCGGGTTGGCTTCTAACGTGATTTCCGCGTCGGGCAAAACCGGCCACAACGAAGCAATGCCGTCGAGAACATGGGCCACGGCCTTTGGTGGCATCAATGAGGGCGTGCCACCGCCAAAAAAGATCGAAGACACGCTGCGGCCCGGCGTGCGCGTGGCCATGTATTTGAGTTCAGTCACCAAGGCATCGGCGAAACTTTTCGTATCAATCGCCTCGTGGCGCACATGGCTGTTGAAGTCGCAATAGGGGCACTTTGCCTTGCAGAAAGGCCAATGCACATAAATGCCAAAGGCGCTCAAAAAAGATCCTTCAACATCAGCTCCAAAGCGCGGGCGCGATGCGAAATCTTGTTTTTTACCTCATGGCTCATTTGGCCAAAACTGATGTCAAAACCTTCGGGCACAAACACAGGGTCATAGCCATGACCAAATGCGCCCTTGGGCGGCCACGTCAAATGCCCCGGTGCTTTACCAACGTAAATGCGTTCGGTGCCATCAGGCCAAAGCAACAGAAGTGTGCAGTTGAAGGAGGCCCCACGATTTGGATTGCCGCTGGCTTGCAGTTTCTCTTCCACCGTGCGCATGGCCATCATCCAATCGCGCGAAGGTCCGGCCCAATCCGCCGTATAGACGCCGGGGTCTCCGTTCAGCGCATCGACACATAAGCCGGAGTCGTCGGCCAGCGTAATCATACCCGTCGCTTCCATGGCAGCTTTCGCCTTGATGCGGGCATTGCCGATGAAACTGTCTTCGGTTTCAACGGGCTCGCCCAGCTTCATCTCGCCGGCACTGGTCACATCAACACCCAGTGGTCCCAGTATCTCGCGGAACTCTTCAAGCTTGCCCTTGTTATGGGTGGCGATGAGAAGTTTTTGTCCGCGCAAACTCAACGTCATGCCACAGCTTCTTTCTGTAAGCGCACCAGATCAGCAATGCCAGATTTTGCAAGGTTTAAAAGTTCATGCAGTTGCGCTTCACTGAAGGGCTCGCCTTCAGCTGTACCTTGAATCTCAACAATACCACCTGAACCTGTCATGACGAAATTCGCATCGGTTCCTGCATCTGAATCTTCTGGGTAGTCGAGATCAGCTACGGCTACACCCTTGTAGAGGCCACAGGACAAAGCAGCCACATGGTCTTTCAGCGGCCAAGTCTTAAACATGCCCCTTGCTTCGACACCTTTGAGACAATCATACAAAGCGACCCAAGCACCCGTGATGGACGCCGTGCGTGTGCCACCGTCAGCCTGCAACACATCGCAGTCCAAGGTGATCTGACGTTCACCCAAGGCTTCTAAATCAACGACGGCACGCAGTGAACGACCAATGAGGCGTTGAATTTCCTGTGTGCGGCCTGATTGTTTGCCATGTGCGGCTTCGCGGCGCGTGCGTTCATGGGTGGCGCGGGGCAGCATGCCATATTCTGCCGTGACCCAACCTTTGCCTTTGCCCTTCAACCATGGCGGAACCTTTTCGTCTAACGACGCCGTGACCAGCACATGGGTATCCCCGAATTTCACAAGGCATGAGCCCTCGGCATGTTTGGTAAAACCGCGTGTAAATGAAACATCGCGGAGTTGGTTGGGTTGACGGCCAGATGGGCGCATAGTCTTGATCCTTTGCAATTTGAACGCCTCTTAGAACAGTTCTGCTTGTAAAGGAAAGTGCAGAAGCCCTAATCTATGACCATGACATTGCAAAAGCCCAGTGACGCTTCGACCAGCCTGCTGACCTCCATGGACCAGCGGGCGCGGGACGTATTTAAGCATCTGGTCGATACTTACCTCGAAACCGGGGAACCTGTTGGCTCCCGCACAATTTCAAAAGCCCTTCCTGCAACATTGTCTCCGGCGTCCATCCGCAATGTGATGATGGATCTGGAAGATGCGGGATTGATTGCTTCGCCCCACACATCGGCAGGTCGAATCCCAACGGATATTGGCTTGCGATTTTTTGTGGATGCATTGTTGCAAGTGGGCGCCATTGGGCAAGATGAGCGCGCGCGCATTGATGCTCAGGTCAAAGCCACCAATCGCCAACGCAAAGTGGAAGACGTGCTGGGTGATGCCACGTCTCTGCTGTCAGGTTTGTCTCAACATGCAGGCGTGGTGCTGGCACCCAAAATGAATGCGCGGCTGAAACATATTGAATTCGTCAATTTGTCGCCGGGGCGGGCGCTGGTCATTTTGGTGACCGAAGATGGCAATGTCGAAAACCGGGTAATTGATGTGCCAGCGGGCTTACCTGCTTCAGTGTTCATGCGGGCGTCGAATTATCTTTCGGCCAAGGCTGAAGGCAAAACCTTAGCCGAGGTGCAAGGCTTTGTTGCGCGAGAAGTTGAAAACCTGCGCCGCGAACTCGATGATGTTTCAGCGCGGTTGGTGCAGGGCGGGCTTGCAGTGTGGTCAGGTGAAAACAATCCGGACGAAAAATCTTTAATTGTGCGTGGGCAGGCCAATCTTTTGGAGGATGCCAAAGCGGTGGCAGACTTGGAACGCATTCGCCGGCTGTTTGAAGATATTGAAAGTAAAAAGGAATTGGCGGGTCTTCTGGGATCTGCGGAACTCGCCGACGGGGTCAAAATATTTATTGGTGCCGAAAGCCGCATGTTCTCGCTTTCGGGTTCGTCTCTGGTAGCGGCACCCCTTCGCAACGAGCACGAAAAAATTGTCGGCGTTCTCGGCATCATTGGCCCCACACGCCTGAACTATGCCCGCATCATTCCCATGGTCGATTACACGGCAAAAGTGGTGGGCAAGCTCATCTCTTGATTTTTGAGCCGTCACAGCCGATATGCAGCCTACAAAACCTTAAATTATCGGAAGTAGTGAATGAGCGATACACCTGAACAGGACAACGTGAACCTAGAAGCCATGGCGGATGAGCTTTTGGCTGGGGCAGAGCTTGACCCGCGAGATGAAGAAATTATCGCCCTGAAAGAAGAAGTGGCCGCGGCAAAAGACCGTTTGCTGCGCTTTGCCGCTGAATCAGAAAACACCAAGAAGCGCCTAGAGCGCGAAAAGGCTGAAGCCACACTTTATGCAGCGTCGAATTTTGCTCGCGATTTACTGAGTGTTGCAGACTCCTTGTCGCGCGCCTTGGCCGCCGTTCCTCCGGAAGAACGCGACATTATCGACGATGTGATGAAGAAGTTCCTCGACGGCATGGAGATGACCGAGCGCGAATTGCTCAACGTGTTCCAGCGCCACAACTTGCGCAAGTTAGAAACGGTCGGTCAGAAGTTTGACCCGAATTTCCATCAAGCCATGTTTGAAATTCCAACATCCGAAAAACCACCCGGCACCGTGATGCAGGAAGTGCAATCAGGTTACGCTGTGGGTGAACGCTGTTTGCGGCCTGCATTGGTGGGTGTGGCAAAGGCCGAAGGCTGATTTCAACAGGTATTTGCTGTTTGGGGCTAGACACGACTCAAATCTTGTCAGCAGTCTCGCTTCCCGTGTGGACCATGAAGAGTCCACGTGGGGAGACCGAAAATGGCTGAATACACACTCGATATTTATAAAGACAAAAAAGGCGAATTCCGCTGGCGCCGCACGGCGTCAAACAAGGAAATCGTAGGCGCATCTTCAGAAGGCTACAAAGCCAAGAAAGATTGTGAAGCCAACGCCAATCGTAATACCGCTGACGACAAGTGGGAATTCTACAAGGACAAGGCTGGTAAAAATCGCTGGCGTTGTTTCTCAACCGCCAACGGCAAACAAGTCGGCAAAGCGACGGAAGCTTTTAGCTCTCCTGCCAATGCAAAGAACAATGCACGGATGAACGGCTATAAGGGCTGAATCATTTCAACGTACCCGACGCGGCGCAACTGCTGTTGCCGTCGTCGGGTCTTCGGGCCAAGAATGTTTAGGATAGCGCCCGCGCAAGTCTTTGCGCACATCGGCGTAGCCTTGCTGCCAAAATGTTTCCAATGATTGCGTGACCGCTACTGGCTTCATGCCGGGCGACAGCATGATGATCTTGAGCCGTGCCCGTCCATCTGCCACTTGCGGCGCTGATTGGAGGCCGAACATTTCTTGCAAACGCACGCTCAAAGTCGGGTCGCCTTCAACATCATAGTCGATGCGATAGCTCCCACCACCCGGCACGGTCATGCGTTGCGGCGCCAATTTTTCCATGCGCCGCAGCAGCTCACTTGGCACGAGACTTTGCAGGATTTGCAAAAGGTCGAGCCGTGCCAAATCTGCTTTGCGCATCATGCCTTCGAGATAAGGCAGTAGCCAAGTGTCCGTCGTCGCAGACAGAGCTGTGTCATCAAGAACTGGGAATCCGGCTTCTGGCATCACCCGAAACAAAAATCTCACACGGGCTTGAAAGCTGCGCGCTGCCTCGGTCCAAGGCAGTGCCGTCTGCCCCATCAGCTTTACGCCTTCAAGCATTGCTGCCGCAGTCAATGATGGGTCAATGCGCTGTGCTGGTTTTTCCTGCAATACGATTGCGCCCAACCGTCGTGTTAATCCCGCTTTCACGGCATTGGTTTTGGCATCCCAAAACACACCTTCATTCTCAACAATAAGTTCGGAAAAATGTGTTTCAATTTCCGTTGCGGTTAGCATTCCAGCAAGCCGCGCCTTGCCATCACCCGCAGCCCCATCAAGGGTCGCCACTGCAATCCAGTCTGATTTATTGAGATTGTCATGCTCCGGCAACACTGCTCCACCGCCACCTGACAATTGAAAACGCGAACCACGCTTGCGGCCAATACGATCAGGATAGGCCAGCCCAACGAGCACACCGTGGGAAATTTCGACCGTGTCATCTTTCAAAGAAGCTTGATCTCGAACTTGTTTTACAGTCTGCTTCCAACGATCCTTTGCAGCACCGCGCAACATCATCAAACGTTGTTCAACATCAATCGATGCATCACGGGCAGCGCCATCACGCTCCGATAGAAGTGCTGCAATCTCTGCGGCAGATTGACCAGCCCCCTTTGCTTTTCCTGCGATGACCATATGCGCAAGACGCGGGTGCAACGGCAATTCCGCCATGGCGCGACCATGGGGGGTAATGGATTTAGCCGCATCAATTGCACCCAAGCGCTGCAACAAATCCTGCGCTTGCGCAAAGGCAGCGCGGGGCGGAATTTCATACCACGGCAAACCATCAAGCAATGAAACGCCCCAGCGCGCCAATTCCAAAACAAGACCTGACAAATCCGCCGAACGAATTTCCGGTTCATCATGGGCGGCAAGCGCACGCGTTTCAGCTTCGGGCCAAAGCCGATAGCACCGCCCCGGGCCAAGCCGCCCGGCACGCCCTTTACGCTGCTCAGCCGAAGCTTGCGAAACACGCACGGTTTCGAGCGAGGTCATGCCAGCCGCCGGGTCAAAACGCGGCACACGCTTGAGGCCCGTATCAATCACGGCCTCAATGCCTTCGATGGTCAGCGAAGTTTCGGCAATCGTTGTGGCCAACACGATTTTGCGCCGCCCTATGGGTGAAGCACGGATAGCCTCGTCCTGTGCTTGCAAAGCCATAGCACCATAAAGTGGGCGCACATCAACAGTGTCGGGCAAATCCGCCCGCAACAATTGTTCCTCAACACGGCGGATTTCACCTTCGCCCGGCAGGAACACAAGCAAGCTGCCTTTCACATCACGCAAAGCCTGTCGCACGGCTTTCACCGTGTCATCAGCCAAGGTGAAACGGGATGCCTTTTCGAGATGCACCACATCAACTGGAAACATTCGCCCCTTGGTGGAAATTACGGGCGACTTGATCGAGGTGTTGCGACAAGCGATCTGAATCCAACGTCGCTGACATGACGATGATTTTGAGGTCATCACGTAAGCCCCGCTGCACATCGAGCGACAGCGCCAATCCCAAATCACCATCAAGTGAACGCTCATGAAATTCATCGAAGATCAAAAGTCCGACGTCAGATAACTCAGGGTCACTTTGCAAGCGTCGTGTCAGAATGCCTTCCGTCACAACTTCGATACGCGTGCGCGCCGAAACCTTTCGCTCAAGCCGAACTGTATAGCCCACCCGTTCGCCAACCTGTTCGCCCAAAGTATCGGCCATGCGTTTGGCGGCAGCCCGCGCTGCAAGGCGGCGCGGTTCCAACATCAAAATGCGTTTGCCGTTGAGCCATGGTTGATCCATCAAGGCCAAGGGCACGCGCGTGGTTTTGCCTGCACCCGGTTCTGCCACCAGCACGGCACAAGCCTTTGCGCTCAATGCCGACTTGAGGTCCGGGATGACGAGATCAACAGGAAATTCCACAGTGTGAAAAATCAGACTTCATTGGCCCATGGCGGATCAGCACCCTGGCGCGACACGGTGACGGCAGCACATTTCATGGCAAATTCTGCCGCATGCATGAGCTGCGTAGCTTCGATGGAGGCCATGGCTTTTTTCGTCAGCAAGGCGTTGCGTTGAAGATATGTGAGGAAACCCGCTGTGAACGTGTCACCAGCGCCAACCGTATCAGCCACTTTCACTTTTGGTGCTGCAAGTGAGAGCGAATGAAGTTTTGTGAACACTTCAACGCCTTCGCCACCGCGCGTAATGGCGACGATCTTAGCACCATTCTTGAGCCAAGCTTTGGCGACTTTGGCGAAGTCTTGTTTGCCCGTCATCCACTTCACATCTTCATCCGAAATTTTGACAAGATCGGCTTTCGCCATCAAGCGCTTCAGGCGGGCAAGATGTTTCTTCTTGTCTTTGATCAGCGTGGGACGAATGTTGGGGTCAAGCGAAATGACAAATGACTTGGAAGCCTTCTTCAACAAGGCTTCATAGGTGCCGCCTGAAGGTTCAGGGATCAGAGAGATTGAACCAAAATGCAGGGCCTGAAATGATTTCGACAACTTAGGAATGTCGCGCTTTTCCAGCATGCGTCCGGCAGAACCTTCGTCAATGAAGGAATAGCGAGCGTGGCCGTCGGTGAGTTTGACGAGCGCCAATGTGGTGTGCAAGTCCTTGCGGCGCACATATTTGGTGGAAACACCGGCTGCCTTCAAACCATCCATCAAGCCATCGCCAAAAAAATCATTGGAAAGACCTGCAAAAAAACCGGTTGGCACGCCAAGTCGCGCGAGTGCGATTGCAGTATTGAAAACCGAACCACCATTAAAAGGCTGATAAACATCAGCGCCATCGGCACCTTTGCGTGGCAGCATATCAATCAATGCCTCGCCGCAACATATGATCATAATCGAACTCCCGCCTTTTCTGCCTAAACCTTAGCCATGCCAGCAGCGAATGGCAATAAATCACTGCTCCGCATTTATTGTAATTGTCGCTTTGTCAGTGTATTTGGCCGCTATGACAACACGCATCATTCCCGTTGACGACTTCGACCTCGTGATTTTTGGCGCAACCGGTGACCTTGCCCAGCGCAAATTATTACCAGCACTTTTCCACCGTGATGAGCAAGGCCAAATACCAGATGGCGCTTGCATCATTGGCACATCGCGTCGTGCGATGAGCAAGGCCGAGTATCGCGACTTTGCAGCCAAAGCCATTGAAAGCCACGCCAAGGCAATGAATGCCACGCCCGAAGTGGTGGAGCGCTTTCTCAATCGCTTGTCTTACTACGCAGCAGAAGCATCGAAAGCCGATGGCTGGGTGGCGCTGGAACAAGAACTCGCCGACCGCAAAGATGTGGTGCGCGTATTCTATTTGGCGGTCGGTCCTGATCTGTTCGGGTCTATTTGCGAACGCTTGGGCCAACACAATTTAGTGACTCCTAAGTCTCGCGTCGTTGTCGAAAAACCTTTGGGTAAGGACGGCGCATCCGCTGAGGCCACCAACACCGCCATTGGCAAGGTATTTGCCGAACCCGCAATTTATCGCATCGACCATTATCTCGGCAAAGAGACCGTGCAGAATTTGATGGCATTGCGCTTTGCCAATTTGCTGTTTGAGCCCGTGTGGAATTCTGCCCATATCGACCATGTGCAAATCACCGTGTCGGAAACCTTAGGAGTAGAAGGCCGTGCGGGTTATTATGATACATCGGGCGCCTTGCGAGACATGGTGCAAAACCACATTCTGCAATTGCTCTGTCTCGTTGCGATGGAACCACCGTCATCGATGGACGCTGATGCTGTGCGCGATGAAAAATTGAAAGTGTTGAAAGCGCTCAAGCCCTTCACACCTGAAAAACTCGATCAACATATCGTGCGTGGGCAATACAAGGCGGGCGCTTCTGCCGATGGCCCGGTTCCCGGATATTTGGATGAGCTTGGAAACCCAGATTCTGCAACTGAAACCTTCGTTGCATTGAAAGCTGAAATTGGGTCATGGCGTTGGAATGGTGTGCCCTTCTATTTGCGCACAGGCAAACGTCTGCCGTCACGGCTGTCTGAAATTGTTGTGGAGTTCAAATCTGTACCCCACTCCATGTTCGAAAAATCAGCGGGTCAAATTTCCGCCAACCGCTTGGTCATCCGTTTGCAGCCCGATGAAGGCGTGAAACTCTGGTTAATGATTAAAGACCCAGGCCCCGGCGGAATGCGCTTGCAGCATGTGCCCTTGGACATGAGCTTCAAGGAAGCCTTTAATTCACGAAACCCCGACGCCTATGAGCGCCTGTTGATGGATGTGGTGCGCGGCAATCAAACGCTGTTCATGCGACGCGATGAAGTGGCAGCAGCTTGGAAATGGGTTGATCCGATTTTGGAGTATTGGAAAGCTTCGAATGATGTGCCGAAGTCTTATACGGCTGGCACATGGGGCCCTGCGGCTTCCGTTGCGTTGATTGAGCGTGATGGTAACACCTGGCAGGAAGCTGCTACGTGATTTCGTCTCGCGCTGATTTCGACAATCGCCACGCCCTCGCAGCAGGTCTTGCTGAGCGCGTCGCCCGTGGACTGTCCCGTGCCATATCGCGACAAGGTTCTGCGGTACTCGCCCTATCAGGCGGTACAACGCCCACGTTATTTTTTGAACATCTCTCTCAACAAGACATTTCGTGGGAGAAGGTCACGGTAACTCTCGTGGACGAACGACAGGTGGATGAAACCAGCTCGCGCTCCAATGCCAAATTGGTCAAAGTAAGCTTAATGCAGAACAATGGCCAAGGTGGCACGTTTTGTGCCGCTCTACCAAAACCATAATGCTGCTGAGAAGTTGGTCCTCGATGTTGTGGTGCTTGGCATGGGTGAAGATGGTCACACTGCTTCGTTTTTCCCGGCGGGAGACAACTTGTCAGAAGCCCTGAACTTTAAAACATCAGCTGCAATCATCACCATGCAAGCACCCGCTGCCGGCGAACCCAGACTTACTTTCACGTTGCCAGCCCTACTCAAGGCAAAAGTGATATGCTTGCATATTGAAGGTCAGAAGAAGCAGACTGTGCTTGAAATGGCTTTGGCCGGAACCGATATGATGCAGATGCCAATCCGTGCAGTTTTGCAAGCAGACAATCCACTTGAAATTTTCTGGTGTCCATAAAGGAAAACTGACATGGCCCGACACGTTGTTGAAACCGTTTCCGCTGTTACGGAACGCATTATCGCCCGCTCCAAGCAAAGCCGTGCGCGCTATCTTGAACGCATGGAAGCCCAGCGGGCCAACCAGCCTAAGCGTAAATCACTAGGCTGCGCCAACCAGGCCCATGGCTTTGCCGCCTGTGGTCCGCATGACAAGGATGCGTTGCGCAATGGCGACGGGCCAAACCTTGGCATCGTCACTTCATTCAACGACATGCTTTCAGCGCACCAACCCTTTGAATATTACCCTGACATCATCCGCAAGGCCGCACGTGAAGCAGGGGGCACGGCGCAAGTGGCAGGTGGCGTGCCTGCTATGTGCGATGGCGTGACTCAAGGCGAAACTGGCATGGATTTGAGTCTGTTCTCGCGTGATGTGATTGCACTCTCAACCGCCATCGCTCTGTCACATCAGATGTTTGATGCGGCAGTTTATTTGGGCGTGTGCGACAAGATCGTTCCCGGCCTCATCATGGGTGCACTGAACTTTGGTCACTTGCCTGCGGTGTTCATTCCTGCAGGCCCCATGACATCGGGCATGAACAACGAAGAGAAGGCAAAAATCCGTCAGCTCTATGCCGAAGGCAAAGTGGATCGTGCGGCCTTGCTTGAAGCGGAAGCCCAATCCTATCACGGTCCCGGCACGTGCACGTTTTATGGCACGGCCAATTCCAATCAGATGCTGATGGAAATTATGGGCCTGCACATTCCAGGTTCAACCTTCATCAATCCCGGCACACCGCTGCGCGATGAAATCACCAAGGCCTCCACCAAGCAAGCCTTGTCGATCACCGCGTTGGGCAATCGCTACACGCCGCTTTCACAAATTTATGACGAAAGATCTGTTGTAAATGGTGTCGTTGGTTTGTTGGCAACGGGTGGCTCCACCAATCACACCATGCATGTGATTGCTATGGCTGCCGCAGCAGGAATTGTGCTGACGTGGGATGATCTTGCCGACCTTTCCCACAAAGTACCGTTGCTCACCCGCATCTATCCCAATGGCGTTGCTGATGTGAATCACTTCAACGCAGCAGGTGGGATGGGTTATTTGATCCGCGAATTGCTGGATGCTGGATTGCTGCACAATGATGTCACCACCATCATGGGGCAGGGTTTGGACGGCTACTTGCAAGAACCGAAATTGGATGCATCAGGCGCATTGACGTGGACAGATGCTGCAACACAATCGGCTGACACGAAAGTTCTGCAAAGTGTTGGGGCCGCCTTCCAACCCACGGGCGGCTTGAATGTGTTGAAGGGCAATCTCGGCACTGCGGTTATCAAGTCATCGTCGATCCCACAAGATCGTCATGTCATCGAAGCGCCCGCCCAAGTGTTCCATTCTCAAGAAGAATTACACGCGGCATTCAAGTCTGGTGCATTGAATTGTGATCATGTTGCCGTGGTTCGTTTCCAAGGCCCGAAAGCCTGCGGCATGCCAGAATTGCATCGCCTCACACCACCGCTTGCGGTGTTGCAAGCGCGGGGTTTGAAAGTGGCACTCGTAACTGATGGCCGCATGTCTGGCGCATCAGGCAAAGTGCCAGCGGCTATTCACGTCACACCCGAAGCCGTTGATGGCGGCCCCATTGGTCGCATTCAAAATGGCGACATCATCCGCATTGATGCCGACAACGGCACGCTTGAAGTTTTAGTCGATGCAGTCGAATTTAATGCAAGGCCATTGGCCACGGCTGACTTGTCAAAAAACAATTGGGGCACAGGTCGCGAATTGTTTACTGCCTTCCGTCAATTGGCAGGCCGCGCTGATCAAGGCGCTTCAATTTTTGGAGTACAGTAAAATGGGTATGAAGAAAAAACAGGCCGCCGTTGAAGCAATCTTGAAAAAAGCTCCCGTGGTGCCTGTGATGGTCATCGAAGATGTGAAGCAAGCTGTGCCCTTAGCCCGCGCCTTGGTTGCGGGTGGCTTGCCCGTTCTTGAAATTACCCTGCGCACCGATGCCGCCATCGACGCGATGAAAGCCATTATGGCTGAAGTCGAAGGTGCAATTGTCGGTTCCGGCACCGTGTTAACGCCGGAGCAATTCAAGCAATGCTCGAAAATTGGCTGTGCCTTCGCCGTATCACCCGGCGCATCGGGAAAACTTTTGGGTGCTGCTGAAGATTATGACATGCCACTGTTGCCAGGTGCGGTGACAGCATCAGAAGTCATGGCATTGCTGGAGTGGGGCTACACGTTCCAAAAATTCTTCCCCGCTGAACCTGCAGGAGGAACGGCCTATTTGTCATCGCTCGCTTCGCCTATCCCGCAAGTCAAATTCTGTCCAACAGGTGGCATCACCGTTGACTCAGCACCCAGCTATTTGAAACTCTCCAACGTCATCACCATTGGTGGATCATGGATGGCACCAAAAGCCAAAGTTCAGGCAGGTGATTGGGCTGGCATTGAAGCGCTAGCGAAAGCGGCATCGGCACTTAAATAGTGCTCTCGCCTTTGTCGTCCCGTTCGGCTTCATAGGCATTCATGGACGTTACATAACGCTCAATCGCCAATGCTTCCGAGGAGAAGCCCTGGCGATAGAGCAATACGCCAGCGATCAGCATGGTCATGAACATGGCGTGATAGGGCCCAACGAATAAGAACAATGAGGCTACTGCGAAATAATAGCCGCGAATGCCGTTGTTGAGGCTCTTCACCGATTCAGTAAGAACCAAAGCTGTTTGCGCAATCATCACTTGGCTATGGGCATTGGCCGACCGCGCCTCATTCAAACCACCGATCATCGCCAACGTATAGCCCAATTTGCGAATGGCATAGGTGAACGAGAAAAAACTGAAGGCGATAATCAATGTCAGTGACGCGAAATACATCGTGAAAAGCCCGAGTGAAATGGCTGGGAAAAACGCGAGGCGGATCAACGCGGCATGCACACCGCTGATGCCCGCAAGTGCACCAAGCAAACTCGCCAGAACAATCAGAGTTGCCGAACCAAAAAACGACATCGACGCTGAAAGATGACCCAAAAGAATCGCATCGAACACGCGGTTCTCGCGGTGTGAATCAAGCGACATGCGCATCCACCGCAGGCGCACCACATGCAACTGCGCGTTCAGTGTGCCACGCCCCAGCCAATTCATGATCGGACCATAGAGCCCCCACATGATAAAAATTAAGACCAGCGCCACAAGCCGTGGTCCGTCAAAATCATAAGGCATGGCGTGTTACCTCAACCATAGTCTTCGCTACCCGTGAATTTCCTTGATTGTCGCCACCTTGATACCCGGTGCACGTTCCAGCGTATAGTTCATATTAAACAGCGACGTCGCCAACATGACGGGTGAACCGTCAAGGTCCATGGCAATGGCAGATTTATTACCATCGACAAACGTATCGAGTTTTTTCGGGTCATCGCACTCAAGCCAGCGCAACACATCAAAGCGCGTGGTTTCAAAACTCACGGGCACGCCATATTCCGCATCCAGTCGCGAGATCAAAACGTCAAGCTGCAACGCGCCCACTACACCCACAATGGCGCCTGAGCCATCGAGCGGTGTAAATAACTGCACCACACCCTCTTCCGCCAATTGCTCCAAGGCTTCTTTCAGCTTTTTAGCTTTCATCGGGTCAGCCAACTTCACGCGGCGCAAAATTTCTGGCGCGAAGTTTGGCACACCCGTGAACACCACATCTTCGCCTTCGGTCAACGTATCACCAATGCGCAACACACCGTGGTTGGGAATACCCACAACGTCGCCTGCAAAAGCTTCTTCCGCTAGGGAACGATCCTGCGCGAAGAAAAATTGCGGTGCGTTGAGTGCCAATGATTTTCCAGTGCGCACGATCTTGGTGCGCATACCGCGTGTCAATTTGCCTGATGCAACCCGCATGAAAGCAATACGGTCACGATGGTTCGGATCCATATTGGCTTGAATTTTGAACACAACGCCCGTCAATTTATCTTCAACCGCTTTGACGATACGCTGACGTGCTTTCTGGTCGCGTGGTGGCGGTGCATACTTTATCAACGCTTCCAGCAAATCACGCACACCGAAATTCTTGATTGCTGAACCGAAATAGACAGGACTCATATGCCCTTCAAGGAAGGCTTGGTGATTAAAGGCATGTCCTGCCATCTCGACGAGTTCGATCTCGTCTTTGAAAGCTTTGTAGTCATTTGACGAAAGCAGACTTACAATCTTGCTGTCATCAGTGCCCGTCACCACTTCGCCTTCGGGCGCTGAATCCAATTTGCGCATACGCAATTCAGTGAGATCATAGGTGCCCGCGAAATTCTTGCCAATACCAATGGGCCACACCATTGGCACCACAGTAAGTGCCAAACCTTTTTCAATCTCGTCAATCAAGTCCAAAGGTTCGCGCGTTTCGCGGTCCATCTTGTTGACGAAGGTGATGATGGGAATATCGCGCATGCGGCAAATTTCAAACAGCTTGCGCGTGCGATCTTCAATACCCTTAGCCCCGTCGATCACCATGATGGCGGCATCAACGGCAGTAAGCGTGCGATAAGTATCTTCCGAAAAGTCTTCATGGCCCGGCGTGTCGAGCAGGTTAAATACGCAGCCCCCATATTCAAACGTCATCACCGAGGTAACAACGGAAATGCCACGCGCTTTTTCAATCCCCATCCAGTCTGAACGTGTGCGGCGGCGATCGCCCTTGGCGCGCACGTGGCCAGCCAGCTGAATGGCGCCGCCGAACAGCAGCAGCTTTTCGGTCAAGGTGGTCTTGCCGGCGTCAGGGTGGGAAATGATGGCGAAGGTGCGCCGACGCGCCACTTCCTGCGGAATATTCGAGCTCAAAACAGTTTCCATGAAAAATCAATTGTGGGCAGGGCTTTAACCCAGTGCTGCACAGGCGTCCAGCATGTTGCCCTTTTGGGCGTCCTGTGGCAGTGAAATCCCAGAGGAAATGAAATGACAAATTTAGCACTGCTTGGCGATATTGGCGGAACAAACTCCCGCTTTGGGCTCATTGAACTGGGTTCCATGGCCGCCAGCGACGTTGAAGTGCTGAAAAATGACAATTTCCAAGGGCTAGAAGCAGCCATTTCGCATTATCTTGAAAAGCGCGGTATTTCCGAACTTGCAGCCGCCGCCGTGGACGTTGCTGCCCCGGTTGACCGTGAAAACATCACCCTCACCAACCGGGATTGGACCTTTAGTGCCGAATCCCTTCGCAAGGCCGCCAAGGCCAAGCGCTTTCGGCTATTGAACGACTTTGAAGCCTTGGCTTGGTCGCTCCCCCACCTTGAAGCTGATGATGTGATTCAAATTGGCGGCACGCCTTCATCCACCCCAAAATTGAAGGTGGTACTGGGTCCAGGAACCGGACTTGGCGGCGCAGTTTGTGCTCCTCTACCTTCGGGCGGCTGGATGCCCATTCCGGGAGAAATGGGCCACATCACTTTGCCCGTTGTGACGTCAGAAGAATTGGCAATTAAAGACGCTATGGTCGGCAAAGATAAATTTGCAGAGGTTGAAGACGTACTCACGGGCCCGGGGTTGTTAGCCCTTTATAACGTCATCGCAAAATCCCCCAAGCATACAACGCCTGAACAGGTTCGCGTGGCAGCATTAGCGGGTGGGGATGCAGACGCTGAAAAGACACTCGACCATTTCATGACATTCCTCATGCGCTTGGCAGGCGATATGGCCATGGCCTTGCAAGCCCGCGGTGGGGTTTATTTGGGTGGTGGTATTGCACCGTCAATTGTTGAAAAATTAAAGGCACCGAAGTACCGTGCGGTATTCGAAGACAAAGGTCGTATTTCCGGCGTCGTAAAACCGATCCCAGTATTCGTCATCACAGATGCATTCCCCGCATTCAAAGGCTGCGCCGCCGCAATCAACGCCAAGGACTGAGCATGAGCAACGACCAAGCACTGATTATTGTCGATGTGCAGAATGATTTCTGCCCCGGCGGAAAGCTCGCCGTTGCAGGCGGTCATGGCATTGTGCCGTTGGTCAATGAATTGGCCGCGCAGTTTGACCACGTGATCTTGACGCAGGATTGGCACCCCGCAGATCATTCATCATTTGTGTCCCAACATCGCGGTGCAATTGAGTTTACGCAAATTGAAATGCCCTATGGTCCGCAAACCTTGTGGCCCGATCATTGCGTGATCGGTTCTGAGGGTGCTGCCTTTCATATGAATTTGAATGTCAAAAAAGCCGAACTGATTGTCCGCAAAGGCTTTCGCAAAACGGTTGATAGCTATTCGGCATTTTTTGAGAACGACCACAAAACCCCAACGGGTCTTGGGGGGTATCTGAGGGAGCGTGGCTTCAGTAAAATTACCTTTGTTGGTTTGGCATTCGATTATTGTGTGCGCTACTCCGCTGAAGACGCGAAGCATTTGGGCTTCGATGTTACGGTAATAGAAGCTGCAACCCGCGCCATTGATTTGGGTGGCACGGCTGACGCAACACGCCAAAGCTTTTCTGAACGTGGCATTACACTGATCTAACCGGCCGAAACATAGGCCGTCTTCACCGTCGTGTAGAATTCAGCCGCATAACGTCCTTGCTCACGTGATCCCATGCTGGACCCTTTGCGACCACCAAATGGTACGTGATAATCTACACCCGCCGTTGGCAAATTCACCATCACCATGCCGGCTTGTGATTTCTTGCGGAAATCCGAGGCATATTTGAGCGACGATGTGTAGATGCCCGATGACAAGCCGAACGGGGTATCATTCGCCACAGCAAGCGCTTCATCATAACCGTTGACCTTGATGACCGAAGCCACAGGTCCAAACACTTCTTCACGGTTGATGCGCATATCATTCGTGGTGTTAGTAATAAGTGCTGGTGACAAGAAGTGGCCTTTGGTGTCGCGATTCAAGCGTTCGCCACCCCAAGCTAATGTGCCACCTTCTTTGCGGGCAATGTCGATATATTTTTCGTCCTGCGCCAACTGTTTGTCGTCAACGACAGGGCCAATCTGTGTGCCATCCTTCAACGCATGATCAACTTTGAGAGCCTGCATGGCGGCAACAGCTTTTTCAACGAAGGCATCATGCACTGCAGCATCCACAATCAAACGTGACGAGGCCGTGCAGCGCTGTCCGGTTTGGAAGAAAGCACCATCAACGGCACCTGCAACAGCGGCATCTAAGTTGGCATCAGCCATGACGACGAGCGGGTTTTTGCCACCCATTTCCAACTGGAACTTGGCACCTCGTGCCGCACAGGCCATGGCAACCTTTGAACCTGTATCGACCGAGCCCGTGAATGAAATGGCATTAACGTCTTTATGCGCCAAGAACACTTGACCGACGACCGAGCCACGCCCCATCACAAGGTTCAACACGCCTTTCGGCAAGCCAGCACGCGACGCAATTTCAACCAAGGCCCATGCCGAGCCCGGCACCAAATCAGCGGGCTTGAACACCACCGTATTGCCATAGGCCAAAGCCGGCGCAATTTTCCATGCAGGGATTGCGATAGGGAAGTTCCATGGACAAATTAGGCCCACAACGCCAACGGGCTCCCGCGTGATCGTCACATCCACATTGGGCCGCACCGAAGCGACTTGTGTTCCTTCAATTCGCAAGGTTTCTTGGGCAAAGAATTTGAAAATCTGTGCCGCCCGCATGGTCTCGGCAATGCCGTTGGAAAGGGGCTTTCCTTCTTCACGCGCCAACAAACGGCCAATTTCATCTTTGCGGGCTAACAATTCTACACCAATGGTCTCCAGAATATCGGCCCTTTGTTGAGGCGTGGTATTGCTCCAGCCCGGCAAGGCTGCCTTGGCTGCTGCAATGGCGTCCTCAGCTTGCTTTGCATCAGCCTGGGCATATTCACCCACCACATCGGTCACATCCGATGGGTTGATGTTCTTTGAAATGGCAGTGCCCTCAAGCCATTCGCCATTGATATAGTTTTTGTGCAGCATGTGTCTGATCCTCAAATTTATCGTCGGACCTTAATCATCATACAAATAGGGTTCAAGCTGGAAAGCGGGGCGTCAGCTATGCAAAGCGCAGGAGCGAAGCACCCGCCACAATCATCGTGCCGCCGACAACACGCTGCCAACTTAGCTTTTCCTTGAGAACCTGCGACGACAACAGCAACACAAATACGATTGATGTCTCGCGCAATGCCGCCACACTGGCAATCGGAGCTTTGGTCATGGCCCAAACGGCAATGCCATAGGCAATGCAAGACGCAGCACCGCCAACGAGCCCCATGTGCCAATTGGCTCTAAATCCGGTGACAAGACTACGTCCCCGCATAAAAAATGCCGCAACCAGAATGAACAATCCGTCAAACACAAAAATGACGCCTGCAAAGCCAAGCACATTGCCGGACTGGCGCGCACCAATGCCGTCCACGAGTGTGTAGGTTGCAATCCAGCACGCTGTGCCAAGGGCATAGTAAAGCGCATGGGGATCTGACACTGGCGACTTGTTGCCAAGCCCCGTCAACATCAAACCGGCAACGAGGATGACGACGGCAGCAACCATCCACAAGCCCACACTGTCTTGCGTCAGCAGCATGGAACCGAGCAGCGTCATCAAAGGTGCTGCACCGCGGGCTATCGGGTAAACCACGCTCAAATCCGCATGGCGGTAAGCGCGTGCAAGAAACAGGTTATACCCCAAATGCAATGTGCCGGAAGCCAAAGCCCATGGCCAAACATGGTGCCCGGGAAACCCGAAGGCAACGACCATGGCAACACCCATCAAGGCCATGAAAGCTTGCAAGACCGTGAGGGACATCAAACGGTCTGCATTACTTTTGACAATCACATTCCAGCCCGCATGGAGCAGGGCCGCGAATAAAACGAGAAGGAAAACAAAAGGCGTCAAGATAGTGAAAGACTTACAATGCAAATTCAGCGCTGTGAACCCGCCAAAAAAAAGCGAACATCTGACCAAAATGAAAAAGGGGCACGAGGCCCCTAGATCAGTCCATGTTGAAAATCATGTTTATGGTTTCGTCGCATTTGGTCACGCTAGATGCGGTCGGGTAACAATCGAGTATCGTTGAAGAGCGCGGACGTTGCGTTACAACTTCTTCGACCTTGAAAGTGCCCGGTCCCAAGGTATTGGTGAATTTATGACCGGCGCGATTGAAGAAGAACGAACCAATATAGGGCGTGTAAGTCATGCAGGTTTGCGCCACCACCAAATCATTATTTGCCGCCATCAAGCTTACCATACTCGTGGTAGAAGGGTCTGCTGAACAGGTTACAGAGCCCGGGCTTTCAACAACCCATTGTTTGACCGCGTCGGTTCCTTCTTTACGGTAGCCGATCACGCGTACTTTGACGTTTGACGCTGCAAGTGGCTTCAGGATCATGCCTGAAACTGCAAAATAGGTTTGGATTGTCGTCTGCGTTTACGCGGTTGCGGTTTTTGCTGACCAAATCTGCAACAGCGCCTGAAATTGCAGCGACCTTACGATTGTAGCTCACGTAGCCAGTAAAATCGATCAAGCAAAAAAACAGCAAGACCATAATTGGGAAGATGAATGCGAATTCAATGGCAGCAACGCCAGATTCAGCTGCTGCAAAGTTTTTAATTTTCAAACGGTTCATTTGCTTCACCTTTATAGGCACACGTTGCCGCCAACCGCTGGGAAGGGTTCATTTTCGAATATTGCAAAAGCAGCCAAGTCGGCGCGTTGAGCCACTGTTACGGTTGCCCATGAATGACATTACTCTGGCGGGAAGAAGGCGCGCGTACTCCAAGACGGAATGATATAGAAATCCCAGTCATAGGTCGCAATTAGCGCAACGGCTTCAGCGGGAGCGCCACACTCATAGCTGGGCAAGTGCAGCAGCAGGGTCGGTCGCATCTCCAGCAGGTCCGATTGTAAAGATATGATGGCGTGTTGGCGGCAAGTGTTGGAAAATTTGGTTTCGGCACGCATATAGACTGTCACTTTACCATTGCAGTCAAGTAAGTCGTGCCCGCCAGATCACATATTTTTGTTTTGAATGTTGCCGCGGTCATCTTCTGTTCCTGGGCTTGGCCTGTGCGAACAAATCGAGCGGCTTCCTGCACGCTGGTTTGCAGACACATATTCGGTAAACAGTACGGCACCTGTTTCAAGTACGTAAAAAGCATATAAAAAGAACAGTGGGCCGATAAATGCAAACTCCATGGCCGTTACGGCGCGGTCATCCCGCCAGAACCCTTTTGGCTTGTCTAAACGCAGGCGCTTCAACAGTTGCATTTCATATCTCCCCTGTGATCGCGACGAGCGAACACACAATTTCACAATTGTTGTTATCAAAACCGGATTGATAAACTTTTACCTGATTGCATAAATTTTTATGGAGTGTGGCAAAGACTGACAAAAAAGGCAGCGTTTCCGCCGCCTTGATTGTTTGTCGTCGTTCAAACTTGCTTATTGTGGAGCTTGCGGTGCGGCAGCTTCAGCAGTCTTGTTGCCTGTTGCCAACTCAATCTTGGCCGAGTTCTGCGCCAAAATGCCGAGCATGCGATCCTGTTGATCGCCAATTTGTGCCTCTGCTTCACAGAAAGTGGCGCAAGAGAAGCTATAGCGATCGGGACCGCGGAATACCGCGAGTGCACTTGATTTGGTTTGCTTGCCGACGACGTCGAAGTTAGCAATCTGGTTTCCTTGCAAATCCAAAATCGTCAAATTGGTCTGTCCAAAGCCACGGCCGTGAACGAAAATCTTCTGGCCTTGAATGGAAACATCGGCGATTGATGGGTTGCCAATGACGATGGCACCTGGTGTCGATGGTAATGTCATGATCTGTGACTCATCGACTTCAATTTCCAACAATTGACCTGCATGAGCAGCTGTTGAAATCAATCCAAACGTCGAAAGTCCAAGAATTGTAGCCAATACAAATCGATTTCTCATATCACACACCAATAATCGAGGGCACTTGCAAAGGTGCCGCGTTATGCTGTCCGCAACCATGCCATGAGAATGGTGAACGATCAGTTACGTTTTCAAGTTCACTAATTGCCATGTGCCAAAACGAAGATTTTTTTCAAACAACCGTCAAGGTTAACCAACCCTTTAGTGTCGGTATGTGATGTTAGGCCCCAGTCGTATCTGATTTACAGGAATTCGTTTTCGATGTTGCATACATTGTCTGTCTCACTTCTGCCTGCTCTTATGATTGTGGCCGCCTTATCAGATGTCACATCATTCCGTATTCCGAATTGGCTAACAGCACTCATCGCCGCGCTTATTCTTCCCGATGGCGCTGATTACCGGAATGCCATTGGTCGAATTTATGTGGCACCTTGCTGCAGGGGCAATTCTCTTCTTTGTGGGCTATGCTCTGTTTGCTTTCCGCGTTTTTGGCGGTGGCGATGCGAAATTGATGGCCGCAGCAGGTCTCTGGTTCGGTACAGCACAGACTTTGCCTTTCCTGACGATGACCGCATTTGCGGGTGGCATATTGGCACTCGCCATCGCGGCTTGGTCAGTGTTCATGATTTACTGGCAAGTCAATGGTCATCTGCAGAAGGCAGTGCCCTGGATCGAAGACTTGCAAAAAGTTCGCCCAAAATTACCCTACGGTTTTGCCTTTGCGGTGGGTGCCATTTTGGCCTTCCCAAACACATGGTGGACGAATGTTTACTAATTCAGTCCAGAAATTAACTAAAATTTTGCCATTCCGTCAGAAAGATGACCAACGAGTATTTGTGCGCCGCTGTGCACAGTGAGGACCAAAATGAGTAAAATGCGTGTTGTAATGTTTGCTTTAGCTGCCGGTTCCGCCGTTATGGCGGGTGTGTTGGCTAAGGGCATGGTGAGCAAAAAGCCCGAAGTGCAGGCTGAAGTCGTCACGAAAGTGAAGACGGTTGAAGTGCTTGTCGCTGCCAAAGACATTCAAGTGGGTGAAAAAATGGTTGCCGGTTCCATCATTTGGAAAGAATGGCCCCAAGATAACGTCCTCGAAGCGATGATTACGCGCGAAGAAAAGCAAGACGCAGATACAGCAATGGCAGAATTCCGCGCTATTGTGCCGATGTTCGAAGGTGAAACCATCAACGAAAAGAAGTTGGTTGATCCCAAGGGCGGCAGTTTCATGAGTGCTGTGTTGCCAAAAGGCATGCGCGCCATTTCAGTTGCAATTTCGGATCGTTCATCTGCAGGCGGCTTTATTTTGCCAAACGATCGTGTTGACGTGATTCTTACACGCAAAATGACGTCTGGTGGCAGCGGCAACCAGCTCGTCAAAAGCGAAACAGTCATTTCAAACGTCCGCGTTCTGGCGATCAACCAAACATTTCGTCAGGCTAAAGAGGGCGAAGAAGTTGCTATTAAAGGCAATGAAACCGCCACCATCGAAATCACTTTGCAACAAGCTGAAATCATTGCCCGCGTAGAAAGCGAAGGCGAGTTGGCCCTTGCACTGCGCTCTATCGCTGAAAGCGAAGGTCGCCCATTGGATGAAGGTCCAGTGCTCGCTGAAAAATACCGCTCATCTGACAGTAAGCCACGCAACAACGACACTCTCTTTGTGCGCGCAGGCATTGAAACCTATGCCACGAACAATTGAGAATGACGCCATGCACCTTACATCTGCGCTCCCTAAATCATTTTTTTCCCGCAAGGACCATGTCATGAAATCCGGTCTCCTCGCAGCCAGTTTGGTTGTTACGTCACTGTTCATGGGTGCAATGTTGCCTGTTGTGTCACCTGCCATTGCAGCGGACGGTGATGCCGCCGCCTACCAAGATCAAGACCAAGGTCGTTTTGTCCGCATCGGCTTGAACAAGTCAGTGGTTGTGCGCTTACCTGCCGAGGCCCGTGACGTCATCGTCGGCAATCCGGCAATTGTCGATGCCGTTGTACGCACAAAGAGCACGGCTTACTTGTTTGCGCGTTCAGTCGGTCAAACCAACATTTTCTTCTTTGACGCCAACGGCCAACAAATTTTGGCCCTTGATCTTGAAGTAGCACAAGATGTGACGGGTTTGCGCAAATTGATCAATCGCACCATTCCCGGCAATCGCATTACTGTTGATACGGTTGGCACAAATGTCGTTCTCGGCGGTATTGCCCGCAACGCCCTTGAAGTCAAAACTGCGATGGATCTTGCCAACACCTTTGCAGGCAGCGGCATCGATAAAAATACCACCATCAACACCATGGTCGTCGAAGGCGAAGACCAGGTCATGTTGAAAGTGAAGGTTGTCGAAATTCAGCGCCGTGTATTGAAGCAATTCGGTGTTGATCTCTCCACACTATTGTCAGCTGGTAAGTTTGCCTTCAATCTCGCAAGCGTGCCAGTCGGTGCGGGAGCTCTCAATCCTTCATCCGGTTTCAAAACTTCCTACGCTGGTGGCGGACTGAATTTCGAAGGCCTCATTCGCGCCATGGAAGGCGATGGGCTTGTGCGCACATTGGCTGAGCCAAATTTGACAGCGCTGACGGGCCAATCTGCTGCATTCCACGCAGGCGGTGAATTCCCTGTTGGAACAACTTGCACAGGCACCGCTGATTCACGTTCGTGTGCCACGGAATTCAAAGAGTACGGTGTCAATATTGGCTTCAGCCCAACCGTGCTTTCTGAAGATCGCATTGTCCTTAAAATCAATACCAACGTGTCCGAGCTTGGCGCTATTTCAGTCGGTGGTATTCCGTCTTTGAATTCCCGTTCTGCCGAGACTGTTCTGGAAATGCCAAGTGGCGGATCCATGATGATTGCTGGCTTGATCAGTGAATCGACACGCCAGAATTTGGATTCAACGCCCGGCTTGAAAAAACTTCCGATCTTGGGAACGTTGTTCCGAAGTCACGACTTCCAATCGGAAGAAACCGAATTGGTTGTAATGGTAACGCCCGTACTGGTGCGTCCAACCACCCAATCAAAATTGAAATCGCCTGACAAGGGTTTCGTTCCACCCTCAGACAAGCAAGCCATTTTCTTAGGTCGCTTGAACAAGGTTTACGGCGGCACTGCTGATGGTCCGGATGGCACCTATCACGGCAATGTCGGCTTTATTGTTGAATAAGCAGGAAAGTGAGTATCATGTACAAGTACAGTTCCAACCCCTTCGCAGCCCTGCTGTTACTCGCCACATTGCCGCTTGCAGGTTGTGCGGCTGACAACTTCTTTGCGGATGAAACAATTTCGCCCTACGGCGGCTCAAAGCAACATCCAATCAAAGTTGCCAATGGAAAAGCATCTGTTGAAGACTGCGGCCAATGGCCGGAAAATGTTGGCGATACCGAAACCAACGAGCTCCATGCCAATCATGGTTGCGCCGTTCAATCGAACATCGCTGCAATGGCTGCCTACCCTCAAGATTTGATCGGCAATAATCGCAGGCTTCCACGGCCTTTGGGCGATATTCAATATACTGCCATTAAAAAAATTACAGGTGGATCAGAAGATACAGCCGCAGCACCAGCTGCAGCCGCAACGCCTACCCCATAAACTCGTCGGATAGAATTGAGCCAGGATATCGTCCCATGCAAAATGCAGCCCTAGAACCAACACTGACAAGCGGACAGGAAAACTTCCCCGTTGTTCTTGTGCCTCGCGTCGATATTCACATCTATTGTGACAACCAGCAGACAGGTCAAGTCGTGCAAGCTGCGGCAGCCGATCGCCGCATGTCGCGCGCCCATGTGACCGTACAATTGGGTGGCATTCCAGCGGCTGCACAAGTCTATCAAACCCAACCAACGCCAAACGTGCTCGTTGTAGAGACTCATGCGGGTCGCGATCAATTGATGGGTGAACTTGGTCGACTGGCTGAAGTATGCCAAGCTAACACCAAGGTCGTTGTGGTTGGTCACGTCAATGACGTGTTGCTTTATCGCGAACTTATCAAAGCGGGTATCAGCGAATATATTGTTGCCCCTATATCCTCCGTTAGCATCATCGATGTTATCGCCGGCCTCTTCACCGATCCGAAAGCCGCACCTCTGGGCCGCATTGTATCATTCGTTGGTTCAAAGGGTGGTGTTGGTTCATCCACCATTGCGCACAATCTTGCTTGGGCAACGTCGCAACGTCAAAACGTCGATACTATTATTACCGATCTTGATCTTGCATTCGGAACGGCATCTTTGAATTTCAACCAAGATGGCTCTGGCGGCATTCTTGAAGCCTTGAATGCGCCAGAACGTCTCGATTCAACGCTGGTTGATCGTATGATGACCAAGCTTGGCAATAAGTTGAGCCTGTTAAACGGCCCCGGCAGCGTCGACCGTGATATCAATATTGAAGGTCATGCCATCGAAGCAATTTTGAATGTGGTGCGTTCTTCAGCACCGTTGGTCATGGTTGACGTGCCGAATATGTGGGCGCCATGGGTCAAGCATACACTTTTGAATTCCGATGAAATCATCATCACGGCTACGCCTGAATTGCCAAGCCTGCGCAATGCCAAAAACCTGATGGATCTGCTCAAAGCCGCACGGGCCAATGACAAACCTCCACGTTTGATTATCAATCAAGTGGGTGTGCCCAAGCGTCCGGAAATTGCACCACAAGATTTTGCCAAAGCATTGGGTGTTGAACCCATGGCGGTTATTCCCCACGACCCAGCTTCATTTGGTTTGGCCCAGGGCAACGGTCAGATGCTTTTTGAAGTTGCGCCAAAAGCCAAAGCAACAGAAATTTTGGGAAGCCTCGCACCTGCGATCGCCGGGCACCAAATTGCTGCACCATTAAAGACCAAAGGCGGCTTGTTCTCCAAGTTGTCGATGATGAAAAAGAAGTCTTGAGAATACAAAGGAAGACCTGATGTTCGGAAAAAGATCAGAAACCGCCCAGCCTCAGGCAACCCCACTTCCGGCGCCTGCCGCCGGAGGCCAGCCTGCTGCCGCGCAAGCGACATACGTGCCCGATGTGGGCGTTGCGCAAACACGTGTTGCTGCACCACCACCAAAGCCACCCGTGCAGCATGACTCAAGTCGTCGCTCAGACAACTATTACGATATCAAGAGCACGATTTTTAACGCCCTTATCGATGCCATCGATCTAACGCAGCTGGCCCAGCTTGATCGTGAAGCAGCCCGTGACGAAATCCGCGACATCGTCAACGAAATCATTGCACTTAAAGATGTGGTGATGTCGATCGCCGAGCAAGAAGAACTGCTCGAAGATATTTGTAACGACGTCTTGGGCTATGGACCACTCGAGCCATTGCTGGCGCGTGACGACATCGCCGACATCATGGTCAATGGCGCCTCGACGGTGTTCATCGAAGTCAACGGTAAAATGCAAAAGACTGGCGTGCGCTTCCGCGACAACGCCCAACTTTTGAACATCTGTCAACGTATCGTGAGCCAGGTTGGCCGTCGTGTAGACGAAGCTTCACCCATATGCGACGCCCGTCTTGCTGACGGTTCGCGTGTGAACGTCATTGTTCCACCACTCGCAATCGATGGTCCTTGTCTTACCATTCGTAAGTTCAAAAAGGATCGTCTCAAGCTTACAGATCTCGTGAAGTTTAATTCAATCACGCCTGAAGGTGCGACGATCCTTGAAATCGTTGGTCGGGTGCGTTGCAACGTTCTGATTTCCGGCGGCACAGGTTCGGGTAAAACCACTTTGCTGAACGGCTTGACCGGTTACATCGATCACGATGAACGCATCATCACCTGTGAAGACGCTGCCGAACTTCAATTGCAACAGCCACACACCGTGCGCTTGGAAACGCGTCCACCAAACCTCGAAGGTGAAGGTGCAATCACAATGCGCGAATTGGTGAAGAACTGTTTGCGTATGCGCCCAGAACGCATCATCGTCGGCGAAGTCCGTGGTCCTGAAGCTTTCGACTTGTTGCAAGCCATGAATACGGGCCACGATGGTTCCATGGGAACCTTGCATGCCAACTCTCCGCGTGAAGCCATTTCGCGCTTGGAATCCATGATCACCATGGGTGGCTTTGCGCTTCCTTCCAAAACCATCAAAGAAATGATTTGCGGCTCAATTGACGTCATTGTGCAGGCCACGCGTCTGCGTGATGGTTCACGTAAAATTACCCATATCACCGAAGTGGTGGGCATGGAAGGTGACGTGATCATTACTCAGGATCTGTTCGTCTATGAAATCGTCGGTGAAGACGCCAATGGTAAGATTATTGGTCGTCACCGCTCAACAGGTATCGCGCGCCCCCATTTCTGGGATCGTGCACGTTACTACAATGAAGAACGTCGCCTCGCTGAAGCTCTGGAAAAAGCCGAAACACGCAACGAAGGTAAATCCTAATTTGAGTTGAATGGGAGAACCGACGATGGAATTCGGCGGAGAACTATCAGACCTTGCCTTCATGTTCACAGTGGGAATTGCTGTGGGCGGTATGGCTTTAGCAATTTTCTATCCGATG
Organism: uncultured Alphaproteobacteria bacterium; assembly: GCA_963779145.1. Taxonomy (GTDB): domain Bacteria; phylum Pseudomonadota; class Alphaproteobacteria; order Rhizobiales; family Aestuariivirgaceae; genus Aestuariivirga. Next base: position 55,749 of record CAVZXJ010000017.1, on the reverse strand, counting down.
TTGATGGCCAACAAAGCGGGCAAGAGACTTGAGCAAATTGCAGACGGTAAAAAGAATTCGAATACGAACTCCTTCCGCGCTCGCTTTTCTGAAGATCAGAAGGATTCTCGTCGTCGCCAAATTCAAGATTCCTTGAAGCAAATTGAAAACGACGAAAAGAATCGTAAGAAGAAGGTCACGTTGCGGGTTTTGATCGCGCAAGCTGGCCTTAGTCTATCAGTGAAATCGTTTTGGTTGGCTTCTTTCGGATTTCGGGCATTGCAATGACCGTAGTTGCTTTTATCCTTGGTGCACCTTGGTTTGTTGCCTGTGGTCTTACTTTTGTTTGCACTTTAGGACTGCCACGCTGGTTTTTGGGCTTTCTGCGCCGCCGTCGTCAAAACAAGTTCCTGCATGATTTTGCTGATGCCATTGACGTTATGGTACGTGGCCTCAAAGCTGGTCTGCCTGTATCGGAAGCCATGAAGATTATCGCTTCAGAATCAGGTCCACCAGTTGGTCCTGAATTTATGGAAGTTGTTGAAGGCCAACGTGTGGGCATCACAATTGATCAAGGTATTGAACGCATGGTTGATCGCATGCCTTTGTCGGAAGTGAACTTCTTAGCCATCGTGATGACCATTCAGTCCAAGACAGGTGGTAACTTGTCGGAAGCGCTTTCAAATTTGTCGCGTGTGTTGCGCGATCGTAAAAAAATGAAGCAAAAAATCAGGTCCGTCAGCCAAGAAGCGAAGTCGTCAGCTGCCATTATCGGCTCACTTCCGTTCTTGATCATGGGTGCGTTGATGATTTTGAATCCGTCCTATCTCGATCCGCTGTTTGATACGGTGATGGGTAATATTCTGGTTGTTGGCAGTGCGACGTGGATGACAATTGGTGTTCTTGTCATGCGTAAAATGATTAACTTCGATATCTAATCGGTAAGAACGAAAATGTTGGAATACCTCAAAGTTCTGATGCAGGTTGAATCGATCATCACCATTTTGATCGCGCTTGCTGCTTTTGGAACAGTCGTGACCGTTGCTTCGCCATTTTTCGAAGGCGACAAACTCAAAGGCCGCATGAAGGGTGTGGTTGAAGAGCGTGAACGGTTGCGTTCGGCACAACGGGCTCAGCTGAATAGCTCGTCTGACCCAAAGTTGCGTGATAAGGTCAATGGCGGCCTCTATCATCAGATGGTCCACGGACTCAATTTGAAGAAGCTTTTCGAAGCTGAATCATCACGCGAGACGTTGCGCCAAGCCGGCCTGCGCTCAGAAAGAAATCTCGTCACGTTTTTGGCTATTCGTGTCATTGTTCCAATTGCTGCTGCCGCGTTGACATTTGTCTATTGTTCAACAGTGTTTGCGGAAAAGCTACCGACGACGAACTTGCGTATTTTTGTATCTGGCCTGGGCTTGATAGGTGGCTATTATTTGCCGGCTCTTGGTCTTCGCAACCTTATCAACCGTCGCCAAGCTTCAATTCGTCGCGCCTGGTCTGATGCGTTGGACTTGCTGCTCATCTGCGTTGAATCAGGCATGGCGCTTGAACCTTCGCTGGCACGCGTTGCCAAAGAAATCGGCAGTCAATCTGTTCCCCTCGCAGAAGAAATGACCTTGACCGTTGCAGAGTTGTCGTATCTTCAAGATCGCCGCAAAGCACTCGACAACTTGGGTAAGCGTACAGGTTTAGACACTGTAAAAGCTGTTGTGACAAGTTTGGTGCAGTCTGAACGTTACGGCACACCGTTGGGCACAGCGCTTCGCGTTTTGGCACAAGAAAACCGCGATACGCGCATGGCGGAAGCTGAGAAGAAGGCTGCTGCTTTGCCACCAAAGCTGACTGTTCCGATGATCCTGTTCTTCTTGCCGATTATTTTCATCGTCATTCTCGGTCCATCCGTTATTTTGGCAACGGGTTCCAAGTAATATCAGAAACCGAAACGGCCTGATGCGCGACCAACGCGAGTCAGGCCGTGCCTTGTCTTATGCCAATGGAAAGGCGAAGCGAGAAAATCCCAAAGCGCCAGCCAAGCTGCAGCTGACATCAACAACCAGTAGAACGGGATTGTCAGTAAGATCGAAATCCAGCCGGAAACGCGAATGCTCCGCAATCCTTTTTCGCAAGTGCCTATCGCCGAGACATAGCCAGCCAAAAGTAATGCTAAGCCAAGCCCAGACAACAATGATCCGAAGTGAGTTTCATGTGATGCCAGAACTTGGGCCGGCATAAAATTCCAAATAGCGCCTGCAAGAAGAACGGGGTGGAAAAGCGCCGAGGCAAACACGCCTAACGTCATTGCTTGAATTGCTAAAAAGCCAGCAAGCCCGGTTTCTTTCATAAGAAGAAATGGATTGCGATTGTGAACGAGCCAAGTCTGAAAGAAACCTTTTAGCCATCGCCGACGCTGCTTCATCCAGTTGCCGAACTCAGAATTGGCTTCTTCATAGGTCGTACTATGCAATATGCCCGTTCTGAACCCAAGCCGAGCCAATCGAATTCCAAGATCAGCGTCTTCCGTGACGTTGAAGGCATCCCAGCCGCCCGCTGCTTCTAATGCGTTGGCCCGAAAATGATTGGATGTTCCACCCAGCGGTATGGGCAAGCCATAGGCCGCCAGAGTTGGTAGAATCACATGAAACAAGGCCGCATATTCGGCTGTAAATTGACGTGTCAGCCAATTCTGCGATGGATTGTAAAAATCGAGTGATGCTTGAAGGCATGCAAGACCGTCGTCTTCTTGAGCGAACTGCGCAACGGCCAACTTGAGTTGGTTTGGTTGTGGAATGTCTTCCGAGTCATAAATCGTAACAAGACTGCCGCGGGCAAAATGCATGGCATAATTGAGTGCGCGTGGCTTGGTTTGTGGCTTGCCCGCTGGAACAATGATGATATCAAAATACGCCGGCAGCATCATCTTCTGAATTGCCACGTGCATAGGTCGATCTTCTTCTTCGAGGATGAGTTTTATATCGAGTTTTTCAATCGGGTAGTTGAGCTTCGTAAGGGCATGCACCAACTGACCGACAACAGAAATCTCGCGGAACATTGGGACGAGCACGGTATATGTCGGTAATTCAGCATCCGTCAAAAGCGGTGCGACTGTAGGAGGTCCCTTCGGCAAGGGCATGAGGCAGAGACAGCGCAATCCCACAACCATCAGAAAGAACAGGCTTGCGAGAATTTGCAAGGCTTGCAGTATGGAGCTTAGTGTAAGCAAAGCAATCCCACTTGCAACCGCTGCAAAAAGCAAAATGCCTGCAATAATCTGCGCCATGGTCAATCGTTGTTTGGCCGACGCCCATGGCTTGGCTCGTGCAAGTCCGTAAACAGCGTTGTGAACCAATCGCGCAGCAAAGAATTGACGTACCAACTTGCGATATGTTTCAACCGGAACGCGGCCAAATGCATGGAGTTTTCGGCTCTGGCTTTCCGCCAATGCCGCATCATTGACGACTCCGTACACGGTATGGCCGGGAATCCAGCAATAGGGCACGATTTTGTGCCGGAGCATGAGATCACGTTCGACAGGGGATAAGTGTTGCATCGCACTCGTGAGCCAAGCGTCAGATACAGTCTCCCAATCTTCGAGGTGTAATGTCGGAGAATTCTGGTTTAAAGTTGCGGTTCCACCTTGGTCATTTCGCGCTCGCGCAACGGCTGCAAACTCAAACCCCATCACCTGCCCCCGCGATGAAAAACTTACAAATTCTGAAAAGAGCTAAGAACGACACAACCGCCGTTTCAACCCTATGGCGATTGAATCTCTTGATATCTACATTACTAGTGGTTGTAAATTCTTCGTTTTGTCAAGCGCAAGAGCCTCAACAGTCAACGTTTCCGGGATTCCGGCATGTTGACCCTGCGGTTCTGGAAGCCAGTCATCCCACAGGAGGTCGAGCGGTATTATTGGCTGACGATGATTTTGCACCGTGGAGTTTCGTTGACGCCCAAGGCAATTTTCAGGGTATTGCCGTCGAATTGGCACGGCAGGCCTGTGCGGAAGTTTTGATGACTTGTGATGTGCGCCCCGTCGCCTTTTCAGAATTGATGGCGGCGGCTCAAAGCAACGAGGTGCAGGGCATCGTGGCTGGCCCAAAATTGGACGCGCAGGTGGCAGAACAATTTGCGGTGACACGGCCATTCTTTCAAACCTTGGGTCGTTTTGCCGTGCGAACAGGCTCGCCCTTGTCAGCGCCCGATATTCGCACCCTCGCGGGCAAGCGCTTAGGGCTGCGCACAAATTCTGCCCATGCGCGCTTCCTCGAAACCCATTATGGGCGTTCGGCGTTAACGCCCTTCGATAGCAATGAAGCAATGCTGGAAGCTTTACGCACGGGCCAAGTTGATGCGGTGTTTGGGGATGCTGTGCAGATGTCTTTTTGGCTCGGTGGCACTGCCTCTCGTGGCTGTTGTGCTTTCCTTGGCAAAGCCTTTGTTGATCGTGGCTCCTTCACCCGCAGTTTGAGTTTCATACTGAAAAAAGACGATCCCAATTTACGCCTGAAACTTGATGACGCATTAGATCGTCTTGAAGCCAAGGGCACTACGGCACAAATATTCGCGCGTTATTTGCCAATCTCGGTTTGGTGAGAATATTCATCAGCTTTGCGACCGCAAAGTGCAGCAAGCGAACCACTAATATGGACAGCATTCGTCAGCGTACGGAGTATATCGTGGACAAGTGCAGGGCCTTGATAGACGAGAGCTGAATATACTTGCAGCAAACTGGCGCCAGCTTCAATCTTGGCCAGGGCCGTCTCTCCATTTTCAATTCCACCAACCCCAATCAGCGGAATTTTACCCCCGCTCAAAATATAGAACTTGGCAAGCTGACGCGTTGAAAGATCAAACAAAGGCCTCCCCGAAAGCCCCCCTGTTTCTGATCTGTGTACTGACGAAAGCGCGGGGCGCGATAATGTTGTGTTTGAAATGATAACGCCATCTACAGCGCCATTGGCACAACACGCTGCCACATCGTGCATTTCTTCATCACCTAAATCAGGCGCAATTTTGAGAAGCATGGCGGGTTGTTTGCTTTGCGTTGAACGAGCATCGTTCAGCCGAGAAAGCAAACGTTCAAGTTCATCAGCTGATTGCAGCCCGCGCAAGCCTGGCGTGTTGGGTGAAGAGATATTGATCGTGATATAATCAGCAACTTCGCTAAAAGCTGCAATGCCCGCAACGTAATCAGAAATCCGGTCCGTGCTTTCTTTGTTGGCCCCAATATTAACGCCTACAATGCCAATACGTTTCTGCGCCTTCAATCGTTTGAGCGCTTCCCAATGGCCTTCGTTGTTAAAACCCATGCGGTTGATAACGGCATTGTCTTCAGTCAATCGGAACAATCGGGGTTTTGGATTTCCCACTTGCGGCAAGGGTGTGAGTGTTCCCACTTCGACAAAACCAAAGCCTAAGCGCAACATCGCATTTGGCACTTCGGCGTTTTTGTCAAAACCTGGAGCAAGCCCCAGCGGGTTGGGAAAATGGTGGCCAAACAGATTTTGCGCCAAGCGGGGATCATGCTTTGGCACAGGAATAGGCGGCAAGCATTTGAGCATGCGGATGGTTGCGAGGTGAGCGTCTTCCGCGTCCTTGCTGTGCAGGAAGGGCCGTGACAGTTTGAAGGCGAGGTCAAACAAGCTCATAATGCCCACCCCTCAGGAAATTCATGGTGATCACCCGTCCATGGCAATGGTTTGGCCCACAAAGCTGATTTTGGATCAAGGGAATCATAAAGGTGCGGGAACAGCGCGCCGCCGCGAGAAGGCTCCCATTTCAGGTTTTCACCCCATTGCGCCGAATCAAAAGCCACCAGCAGCAGATTATCCTGTCCGGCAAAGTGCCGCTTTGCCGTTTCCTCAGCTTGTCGAGCCGTCGAAAAATGGATGTAACCATCCGCAAGATCAATGGCAGCGCCAAGAAACACGCCATCTTCAACGGCTTTGGCCCATGCGGCCTTGGAAATGATTTTGAAAATCAAATTTGTCATACCCTGCAAATAACATAGATTTTCCTCTTGACAATCTCTTCCTATGCAGGTTTATTGTCCTACATAAGGCGCAAGTTCTAACGGAAGAGGTACTCATATGTTTACACACAAGCAAGTTTGGAATGCCATCGATGTGGTGGCGGAACGCTATGGCTTTTCAGCCTCGGGTCTCGCCAAGAAGGCCGGGCTTGACCCGACGTCGTTCAACCCTTCAAAGCGCAACGGCCCCGATGGCCGCCCACGCTGGCCAACCATGGAATCAATTTCGCGGGTATTGAATGCATCGGGTGCTCCTGTGGACGAGTTCATGGAATTGCTCTCGGGCAAAAAGGGTGCGCCGCCAAAAATGCGGGTATTGCCGCTGCTGGGTTTCGCCAAGGCGGGCCGTGGCGGCTTTTTCGATGATTCGGGCTTTCCTGCCGGTGCCGGTTGGGACGAAGTTGAAGTGCCGGGTGTGACCGACACCGCGGCTTATGCCTTGGAAATCACAGGCAATTCAATGATGCCGTTCTACCGTGAAGGCGATACCATCATCGTGTCGCCGGGTGCCACAATCCGCAAGGGCGACCGTGTTGTGGTGCGCACCTCCGATGGTCAAGTGATGGCGAAAGTGTTGCAAAAACAATCCGCCCGCACCATCGAACTGGCCTCGCTCAATCCAGAGCACCCGATGAAGTCATTGGATGCAAAAGACGTGGATTGGATGGCCCGCATCATCTGGGCATCGCAATAACCGCACAGAACCGCACAAAGACCACACAAGGCCGGACCTTGTGTGGCAAAAGCGGCAAACACTGCCGATACCGTTAACCTGTCGAAGCTGCCAGATTGACCCTCGATGAATGAGCGAGGGAACGATGCAGGCTGTTTTGGATAACGTAAATGCGGGACTCAAAATCCCGAAATTTCTAACGTCCGGGGTCTTAAATCTTATCGCAATTATGTTGAGCAGTTTGCTGGCTGCAACAGTGCTTGCGGTTGACAATCCTGGTTCCGCCCTCGCTTTAAGCTTCTTGTTGCCGAGCCTTCTCCTGTTGAAGGACTGGTTTGCAAAACGTCGCAGCATCCTTGAGCACGCTTTACCAATCGCAGCCTGTGTTGCGCTTTTCGGCATGGCGCTTGAGCCCGGTTTTCTGAACATCACGCTATCGTGGGTTCTCCTTTCGGCAACGGCCATCGCCGCTCGGAGCTCCAATGGTATTTCCCCCTACCAACTTCTCGGTGGAGTGGGGCGAAACACCTTGAGCACGCCAAAACTGATGGCGGGAGACGGAATTTCAGCATTAAAAATGGCCAATACAAAAGTGGCCCATGTGCCCCGCCCGCAAGTCGCGGCTCTGGCGCTCCCTGTTCTTGCCGTTGGCGTATTCACTGTGCTCTTAGCCTTCGCAAACCCAGTGATCGAAAATCTATTGCTGACATTCGATTTGGGAACGCCGTTAAGTCTTCTCGTCAATGTGTTGGACACGTTGTTCAGCTGGGGCGGCTTCGTTTTCTTATGCGCCAGTGCCATGCTCTGGCCCATGCTGCGTGGCCCCACAACCACACGACCTGATATCATCGCAAGCGAAGCTTCAGCACCTTTTTGGCATCGCATGTTCTTCAAGCCCACCACAGTCATTGCAACTCTATTGCTTTTAAACCTGCTGTTTGCCGTCGAAAACGTCCTCGACATTTGGCATGTCTGGATGAAAGCGCAGTTACCTGATGGCATGAGCCACGCAGCCTATGTGCATCGCGGTTCATATACATTGATAGCAACTGCTGTTCTCGCTGGATTGCTGATGGTCTTCGCCGTGTGGAAGGGCACCGCAACAGAACAATCAAAATCAGTTCGTGCACTGATTTATATCTGGACGTTACAGAACCTCTTGCTCGTGGCGTCATCGGCTAAGCGCACCTTTGACTATATTGCGGCCTATGGCTGGAGCGAATGGCGGCTTGCCGGGCTTTTGTGGATGGGGCTGGTGTTCTTTGGTTTGGCCAGCATCATCTGGCGTGTCGCGAAAGGCCATGACAGCCGCTGGCTGATAAATACAAATTTGGTGGCGGCAACACTGCTGCTTCTGTTCTGCGCCGTTGTTGATATGCGTGGCTTCATTGCGCGGCAGAATCTTGAAAGTGTTTTCGGGCAAGGTCCTGGCCGTATGGACTTTGCCTATATTGAATCACTTGGTCCCAGTGCAATTGGCCCCCTGCTTGAACTCGAGGACAAATTAAGGAGCAATGACAATGGCAAACCTGAGCGCATCAGCCCTTATGCTGCTCCGGTCGCCATGCTTGCCGCCAATGCCCGCTGGAAACTATCAGTAAGAATGCAGGACTGGCGCAGTTGGACGTGGCGCTTTGCTAATTGTCAATTCGGATAGCCCAAGCCATGAGCTTGATCGATGCTTTGGAATCTGAAATGAGAAGCATCATGACGAACCGTGAAACCTCTCCTGTGACACTGCTGATCAAGCAAGAATTGGCCAAGAAGCGCATGTCTCGTGCTTCATTGGCAGCGGATGCAAAGATCAGTCTTTCCGCCTTGGAGAAGGGACTCTCAGGGCAGCGGAAATTTTCAGATACAGCGATGATCCGCATGGAGGAGGTGCTGGGCATTAACCTGCGCCCTCAAACAGGTTTGTCAGCGCCCGACGAAATGGGCGGTTATGCCCGCACATCAGTGGCATGGCTTGAAGGCAACTATCTCACCATACGCCCTTCATCGAAACGTGCTGATGATCTTTTTACTTACATTACCGATGTCACCTGGAACCACGATCGCAGTCATTTGGTGTTCCACGAAATGGCGCGGCTTGATTCCGCTTATGCGCAAAAAGGCGATGTTGCTATCCCACATCAAACTGGACACATTTATTTCACAACCAACCGTCATGGCCAGCATCGTTTGATGTTAATGCGCCGCATTGCCAAGTCGGGTGAACTCTATGGTCTATTGCTAACCCTTCAGCAGGAGAAGGGTGCACATTTACTGCCCGTGTCCATGCCAGTTGTGCTGCTGCCTGTCGCCAACCTTCGTGAGCCGCCGTCACTTGGCGTGATTGGTCCAACCCACAAGGCACACGATGCATACCGCGAGATTTTGCACCGCGTTGTGGACGGAGGATTTGCGAGCGTTCTAAAATAGAGGTGAGTGATTGAGAGAGGGGTGAGACTACCCCTTCACCAACCCACCCTTCAACGCGTTCTCGATCAATGCCTTGGTATTCGCAATGCCATAGAGCGCTGTAAACGAGCCAAAGCGGGGCCCACGCTCTTCGCCGAGCAATACTTGATACAGCATGTTGAACCAGCTTTGCGCCACGCCGATGGAACCGTCTTTTTGTGTTGTCGTATAAGGTTCGCGGCGGCCGATGTCGTAGACGCGTTTTTGGATGTCTTCAGACGAAGTGCCTTCTGGCAAATCTCCCAATGCCGCTGCCAAATCAGTCAAAGCCTTGGCTTCATCATCCGTAGGCAGACGATATTGTTTTGCTGGCTTTACGAAGTCTTGGTAATAGCGAATGGCATAGCCTACGAGTGAGTCCAAACGCGGATGCGTCGCGGGTGACATTTCGGGCATGTAGCGTTGCAGGAACGCCCACATCACTGACTTGTCTTCCGTGTTGGCCACGGCTGCGAGATTGAGCAGCAATGCAAACGTCACACCGCCGGATTCTGGCGCTGGTGGATTGCCGCCGTGAATATGCCAAACCGGATTCATCAACTGGTCACGTGGCTCAGTCTGCTTTGGATAAGCGGCGAGTTGTTGCGCATATTCATCAACCGCGCGGGGGATCACATCGAAGTAAAGCTTCTTGGCTTCGCGTGGCTTGTTATACATGAACTGCGCCAGCGAATTAGGGTCCGCATAGGTCAACCACTCATCAATGGTGAGGCCGTTGCCTTTTGACTTTGAAATCTTCTGGCCAATGTCATCCAAGAACAATTCATAGACATAGTGCTCGGGTGCCGTTGCGCCCAAAATTTCCGAGATGCGATCATAGATCGGCGCATTGGTTTGATGGTCTTTGCCGAACATTTCAAAGTCCACATCAAGGGCCGCCCAACGCATGCCAAAGTCCGGCTTCCATTGCAGCTTGGTGCGGCCACCGCGAACATCCAATGTCACGTCGGTGCCGTCTTCATCGGCGAAGGTGATGGTGCCTTTTTTGGCATCGATGGATTTCATCGGCACATAGAGTACGCGACCTGAGATCGGAGAGATCGGCAAGAAAGGCGAATAGGTGGCTTGGCGCTCTTCGCCCAAGGTGGGCAACATGACGCCCATGATGGCGTCGTATTTTTCAAGCGCGCGAATGAGCATGTCATCAAAGCGGCCAGACTTGTAATAATCAGTGGCCGAGGCGAATTCATAGTCAAAGTTGAAGGTGTCGAGGAAGCGGCGCAGCATGGCGTTGTTGTTGTGGCCATAGCTTTCATACTCCCCGCCGTATGGGTTTGGCACCGAGGTCAAGGGCTTGTGCAAATGCGGAATGAGGAAATTCTTGTCCGGCACATTCTCAGGAATTTTGCGCATGCCGTCCATATCGTCGGAGAAGCACAGCAGGCGTGTTGGCAAATCCGACATCAACGAGAAGGCCTTGCGCACCATTGTGGTGCGGGCCACTTCGCCAAAGGTGCCGATGTGCGGCAAGCCCGATGGACCATAGCCGGTTTCAAACAGCACTTGTTTCTGCCCCGATTTCTCAACGCGCTTCAAAATCTTGCGGGCCTCTTCAAAAGGCCAAGCACGGGATTCGAGGGCTGCAGCACGCAGTGCGGGGGAAACGGACATTGAATTAACTTTCATTTGGAATGCAGTCGTCCTTTAGGCAGCGACCCTCTTGCGGTCAAGTTTTGTGACTGCTTATGGTGGGGGAATGGAAGATTTACTGACAGACATATGGAACGATCCCTGGCCTTTTGTTGTGGGGCTGGCGCTTGTTTCAGCGATTTACTTTGTGATGCAAACTGTCGTTCCTTTTTTGTTGAGAAAGGCCACAGGCAGCAAAACGGCGCAACAGATTGCGAACAGTAAAATTGTGACCAAAGCTGCGGGCGTTGTAAATCCTAAGCCGGTGTTCGCTTTTGAGTTCCGTGCAGTGCCGGGCGAAGGCGCCATGGCCGCTTTTGAGGCTGCAAAATCGGAAGGAAAGGGAGTGCCCGTCATCATCGGTGGTGATGAGCGTATGGTACAAAGCCTTGCCGACATGATGTATCATCGCAAACCATCACCTGACGAATACATTCGCAAGGCTGAGGCCAAGCCCAATCCTTATGCCGCCAAATCAGCGCCCAAGATGCCGAAAGTTTGGCCGCGTGTGGGACCGTTCGACAACGCGCGCAATCCTTTTTCAATTCACTTGCATCCAGAAGGCTTCAAGCCAGTTGTAACGATCGCTTATATTCCAGCCAAGTCTTCTGCCGATATTCCTGCCTATTTGAAATTGGGCAGTTGGAACGCCGTGCCAGAGGCTGATGTTTTCGTTGCACTCCTGCGCAAATGGCAGCGCGACTATGGCGCGGAGTTGGTGGCTCTTTCGATCGGATACTTTGGACATTCGGGTCAGCCGTAAACCGGAAACGCGTGAAGAGGCTTTATTGCTTGCGCGAGAACACAAGAAATTCTGTGACTCCGGCGCTACCCTTGTAGAGTCTGCCGCCGAATTAATGCAGATCAATTGGTGGCACTTCTATTGGGATTGACGCGGGGATTAAGCCGCTTCTCATAAATTCAGTCTGCAAAAGCCGTCATTCCCGCGAACGCGGGAAACCAGACTTTCTACAGTTCCGCTTGTTGAAAGTCTGGATCCCCACTTTCGTGGGGATGACGAGAGTAGAGGACCGAACAGAATGCAAGTTAATCTTCAAATGCATTCGCGCACTTATATTTAGCTCATGCCCCCCGCATGCTTTTTCAAAAACGCCACCGTTCGTCCCCACGCTAAATCTGCGGCTTCTTTATTATAGCGGGCGGCGTTGGTGTCATTGTTGAAGGCGTGGTTGGCACCTTCATACATGTGAAGTTCGTAAGGCTTGGCGTTGGCTTTGAGGGCGGCTTCATAGTCGGCGATGCCAGCATTCACGCGCTCATCCAGTGAGGCATAATGCAACATGAGCGGGGCCGTGATTTTGGGAACATCGGCTGCTGGCGCTTGACGACCGTAATAGGCCACACCGGCTGCGAGTGTTGGATCGGCGACGGCCAAAGCGTTGACGGCCCCGCCGCCCCAGCAAAAGCCCATGGCTCCGGCTTTGCCCGTACCTTGGGGATGGGCCATCAAGGCTTTCAATGCGGCTTGCGAATAAGCCACTTGGTCTTCGGGCTTCAACGTGCCGATCATCTCGCGGGCTTTTTCTTCATCCGCAGGGGTGCCACCTTGTGGGGCCAGATAATCGGCACCAAAGGCCACAAAGCCTTCGAGGGCCATGCGGCGGGTCACGTCTTTGATGTGTGGGTTGAGCCCACGGTTTTCGTGAATGACCAATACGGTGGGGAGTTTGCCCGTTGCATCTTTCGGGATCGCCAGCAGCCCTTTAATGCCCGGTGCAATTTCACCTTCGGTGAGCGTGAGGCGCGGATCATCTTCCGGCACCATGGCGGCAAAGGCGTAATTGTTTTCGAGCAGCGGCAGCAACGCTGTTGCGGCGGCGGCAGAGCCAGCAGCAAGCGTGAGTTTGTCGAGGAAGGCCCGGCGCGACATGCCGCCGTGGGTGTAGGTGTCAAAAAGTGTGATGATCTTTTGGTCCATAGCCGTGCTCCTCGTTTATCCTGATAGTTTGAACTTACGCCAGAATCAGGCAAAGGGATGACGTGTTCATTACAAATCCGACATGTTACGCAAAAGGCCAAGGGGCAGTGCTCAATCATGAGGCATTGAGCCCCCGTGCGGCGCTCAACGCTTTGACGAATTCGGCCCATCTTCTCTGCCACGCCGGCTTTCTGACCGCACGATTGGCGCAAGCTGCCGATGCCAAGCCCGAGGTGGCCCGCGCGGCTTTGAACCAACGGCATTTGGATGTGGCGGAACTGTTTGCCTTTGTCTGCCCCGCACAAACCGCAGTGCCAACGCCGAATGGCATGGCGCGTGCGTTGCGTGTTGATGCTGATGATGAGGGCGAGGCATTGAAGGCGGTGGCGGAAGCCTTGTTGCAACGCCTTGAAAATCCGCGCCAGGCTTTGATCAGAGAAACCGCAGAACAGGCCACGTTTTTGGCGCGCGCGAATTGGCCTTGGGCACCCTATGTGATGAAGGCCTTGTTGAAGGCGAACCCTAAACTGGATGTTGGAACGTTTGCTTCGGGTTTGAACGTGTGGGACCGTTTGGATGAGTGGGAAGAATTAGGCCCGCCTGCCAAGGGTGACCACCAAGAAGTTTTGCCGCAAGAAGCCTTGGCGGTGTTGCGCGATGCTCTGGGTACGGCTTCAGAGGCGCGACCACAACAGCGCGACTATGTGACGGCTGCCTTGCATGGTTTTGCGGCACGACAATCCCCTGCGTTTAATAACATTCTCTTGGCCGAAGCGGGCACGGGCTTGGGCAAAACCTTGGGCTATTTGTCGCCTGCTTGGGTCTGGGCCAACAAGAACAAGCGTCCGGTTTGGCTTTCAACCTACACCAAAAATTTGCAGCGCCAGTTGGACCAAGAAACCATGCGCATTCTGCCAAACCCGGAAGAGCGTGAAGGCAAGGTTGTGATCCGCAAGGGTCGCGAAAATTATTTGTGTCTGCTCAACATGCAAGAAAGTTTTGGGAAGCTACAAGCCCAAGGCCCGCGCGGTGCTTTGCTGGCGGTGTTGTTGTCACGTTGGGCCAGAGCGTCGCGCGATGGAGATTTGATCGGTGGTGATTTTCCATCTTGGATCTATGGCCTGTTTCCGGAAACGGGTTACGAAGGCGACATCAAACATCCCACCCCACAAAGCTTAGGCCTGACGGATCGGCGTGGTGAATGCATTTATGTGGCTTGCGCGCACTACAAGCGTTGCTTCATTGAAAAGAACCAACGCGCCGCCCGCAACGCCTCCCTCGTCATCGCCAATCATGCGCTGGTGATGCATCAGGCTGCTGTTGACTATGCGCTTGGGCAAGCGGTGACGGAGGAAGAAGAGGCTGCTCCCGGTGGTTTGAAGCGTATCGTGTTTGATGAGGGACATCATTTATTTGATGCCGCCGATGGTGCATTCTCATCTCACCTCTCAGCCCAAGAAGCAGCAGAACTGCGGCGCTGGATCAGAGGGCCTGAAACCGAACGCCGTCGTGGGCGCGGTCTGGTTGATCGCTTGGGCGATTTGGTGAGTGATGATGATGGCACCTCCGCCATGTTAGACGAAGTGATGCAAGCTTCACGCGTATTGCCCACAGCGGGCCATATGCGCCGCATTCACGATGGCAGGCCGGAAGGCGTGGCGGAACAATTCTTTACGCTGGTACGCCAGCAAGTGGTGGCGCGGGATGAAAGTGATTCAGGCTTTGCCTTGGAAACGGCATGCCTGCCTTTGATTGAAGGCTTAGGCGATGCAGCGGCTGATTTGGCTGAAGGGTTGCAGCGCTTGAAAAGACCCATGGAACGTTTGGCAAAAGCCTTAGGTGCCAAGCTTGATGACGAAGCAGCGGAACTCTCAACGGCAGAGCGCGGAAAAATTGAAGCCATGTCGCGTTCGTTGCGGCGGCGCGGGGAATTGATGTTGGGGGGCTGGCTTTCCATGCTGCATCGCCTCAATGGTGAAACCAACCCGTTGATGGTGGAATGGTTCTCGGTTGAACAGCAGGGCCAATGGCAAGTGGATGTGGGTTTGCATTCGCACTGGCTGGACCCGACGGAACCCCTGGCACTGGCAGTATTGCGCCCGGCCGATGGTGTGATCATCACCTCAGCGACACTCCGAGATCGCCCACCCAATGTGCCCGATGATTGGGAAAACGCTGAAATGCGCACGGGTGCGATACATCTGCCATACCCTGTGAAGCGCGAACAATTTGCGTCCCCGTTTGATTATCCCAATCGCGCCCGCGTGATTGTGGTCAATGACGTGGGCCGCGAAAGCATGGACCAATTGGCGGCGGCTTATCGGGAACTGTTCTTCGCTTCGGGCGGTGGAGCCTTGGGATTATTCACGGCCATTTCGCGTCTGCGGGCCGTGCAAAAACGCATTGCCAAACCACTGAGTGAAAAAGGCCTAGCCCTCTATGCGCAGCATGTGGATCCCATGGATACCGCAACATTGGTTGATCTGTTCCGCGCCGAACATGATGCTTGTTTGTTGGGCACCGATGCGGTGCGAGACGGCGTTGATGTGCCAGGTGAATCGCTGCGGTTGATTGTGATGGACCGTGTACCTTGGTCCACGCCCAATATATTAGAGAAAGCCCGTAAGGAAGCCTTTGGCGGCAATTCTTACGTTGATATGACCGTGCGTCTGCGTTTGCGTCAGGCTTTTGGGCGATTGATCCGTGCAGAGAATGACAAAGGTTGTTTCGTGGTATTGGACCCCCGCTTGGCGTCGCGCTTTGCGACCGCCTTTCCCGAAGGTGTTGCAATTGAGCGCATGGGGTTGGTGGAGGCCATTGAGGCGGTTAGTCGCTTTTGCAATTCTGCAAAGATGGCATAAGCTCGGTATTCAACAAGGAGCAACACATGTCCGGTACCATCAGCAATGAACAGGCCCTCATCTATGTCATGGTGATGATGTCGGGTGTGGAAGGCAAGATTAAGCCAGAAGAATTGGCCGAGATTGATATTCTGGTGCGCTCATTGCCGGTCTTCAAAAGTTTTGATCGCTCGCGGCTTGCCACTGTGGCGCAAGAGGCTGGTGATATGTTGCAGCTGAAAGAGGGTATGACCACAGTCTTGGAATTGGTATCCGATCAATTGCCGTTGCGGTTAAGGGAAACCGCCTATGCCATCGCTGTCGAAGTGGCTGCGGTTGATTTGGCCGTGGGCAAGGAGGAACTGCGTTTCCTTGCGATTTTGCGTGATGCGTTAGGTTTGGATAAATTGGTGACGGCGGCTTTGGAGCGTTCAGCGATTGCGCGGTATCAAGGGGCTTGAAGCAAGGCCCCCTCACCGCTTCGCGGAGCTCCCCCAACAAGTTGAGGGAGCGGATGATACAATGCCCTCCCTCAGCTTTGCTGGGGGAGGTGCCCAAAGGGCGGAGGGGGACTTCAAGCAAACACGTTCCGTTTAATCGCCGGCAGCCGCGCTGCGAATGACACGCTACGGGCGATGAAGAAAATGGAGAGTGCCGCCCAGAGGCCGTGGTTGCCGTAAAGTGGTTCCAAAGACATACCAAGCGGCAAGATAGAGACCCAAAGACAACACCATCATATTGCGCATTTCGCGGGTGGCCATGGCGCCTGTGAAAATGCCGTCATAGAGAAAACACGCTGCCCCTAAAAATGGGGTGATGGCGGCCCAGAAAATGAAGTTGCGAGCAAAGCTTCGGACCTCTGGATTGACTGTCATCAAATCGATGAAGGAGGGGGCAAAGAGCCAAATCAGTATCGAAGCGAATGCACCAAACAGCATGACCCAAAGTGTCGACAACGATATGGCTTGGCGATAGCGTGATTGATTTTTGGCACCAATGGCTTGTCCCACCAAAGCCTCGGCCGCATAGGCAAAGCCGTCAATCATATAGGCTGCCACTTCAAACATGTGCAGCAACACCATGTTGGCAGCAACAGTGGTATCGCCGTTGCGGGCGCCGCGTGATGTGAACCATGCGAATGCAAAAAGCAGACACACAGTGCGGATCATCATGTCGGCATTGGCTGTAATCAAGGCTCTAATTTTGGCGGGATCGAAAATGTAAGCGCGATCGAACGGCTGCTGCAATTGCTTGAGACGGCGGAACACAAACACAAGCCCGATTGCCACAGCAGCATATTCAGCAATCAACACGGCCATGCCAACCCCTGCAATGTTGAAATCAAAATACAACACCAACAGTGCGCTCATGGCCATGTTGGTAACGTTGAGGGCCAGCTGCGTGATCAATGCCACGCTGGTGCGGCCTTGTCCGATGAACCATCCAAGGATCGCAAAATTCGCAAGCGCTGCTGGGGCCGCCCAAATGCGATAACTAAAATAGGTTGTCGCTGCGGCCTGCACGTCGGCTGAGCCACCCATGAGTGAAATGG
Source organism: uncultured Alphaproteobacteria bacterium (assembly GCA_963779145.1). Classification (GTDB taxonomy): domain Bacteria; phylum Pseudomonadota; class Alphaproteobacteria; order Rhizobiales; family Aestuariivirgaceae; genus Aestuariivirga. The sequence continues at coordinate 38,643 of CAVZXJ010000017.1, read as the reverse complement.
CGAGCGGTTTCAGTAGGGGTGAGAGGAGGATCAAGCCTAAGCCAATGACAATAGCGATGGCCAAGCTGCGCCAAATGACAGCGGCGACTTCGCGGGCATCACCTGCACCTGTGGCCTGCGCTGAAAGCCCGCTGGTGGAGAGGCGCAAAAAACCAAAGCCCCAAAACAGGAATGAAAAAATGAGAGAACCAACGGCCACGCCACCAATCAAATGCGCACCCGGCAACTGCCCGACAACCGCAGTGTTCACAACGCCAATCAATGGTTCCGTCACATTCGACAACATGATGGGAACCGCAATACGCAGAATGGTGGCGTGGCTGATGGGTTGTTGGTTGAGACTTTGCATCGCACCCCGTTGCGCGTTTGTTCTTTAGGCGTCAAGCTCCACTTCAACATGATTGATTTGCACCACAAGATTGGCAGTTGGTTTGAACGGAGGGGCTGGCAGCCGCGCGACCACCAGCTTGCGATGTTGCAACATGGGGGCGTTGGTGAAAGTGCGTTGCTGATTGCGCCTACGGGCGGAGGCAAAACTTTGGCGGGCTTTCTGGCGACATTGAATGAGCTGGCAGAGCCCCATGAATCGGAAGGCATTCACACACTTTATATTTCTCCGTTGAAGGCGCTGGCGGTTGATATTGCGCGCAACCTTGAAAAGCCGGTGATGGAAATGGAATTGCCCATCACCATCGAAACCCGCACGGGTGATACGCCCGTTTCAAAACGCAAACGCATTCGCACCAACCCGCCGGATATTTTGATTACGACACCGGAACAGGTGACGTTGATGATTGGTGATCCGGCAGCAGCGCATTTGTTCCGCAGCTTGAAGTGCATCATCATCGATGAGCTTCATGCGCTCGTCACCAATAAGCGCGGCGTTTTGTTGTCACTGGCGTTGACGCGCGTGAAGGCCTTGGCACCTGATGTGCGTTTGGTGGGCTTGTCAGCAACGGTGGCAGACCCTGAGGTGTTGTGTGCATGGCTTGCGCCAACGGGCTCCGATCCTGTGCCATTGGTTGTGGGAAAGCCCGGTGCACCGCCGACCATTCATGTGATGGAGTCAGAGCAGCGCATACCCTGGTCGGGCCACACCACGCGCTATGCTGTGAAGGACGTGTACGCGGAAATAATGAAGGCTCGCATGGCGCTGGTATTTGTGAACACCCGCTCGCAAGCTGAAATGATGTTCCAGGAACTATGGACGGCGAATGAAGAGAATTTGCCGATCGCATTGCACCATGGCTCGCTCGACATTGCTCAGCGCCGCAAGGTGGAACAGGCCATGGCCGACAATAAATTGCGTGCAGTCGTTTGCACGTCAACTTTGGATTTGGGCATCGACTGGGGCGATGTGGATTTGGTGCTTCACATCGGAGCGCCCAAGGGTTCAAGCCGCTTGTTGCAACGTATTGGCCGCGCCAACCATCGATTGGATGAATCAAGCAATGCCATATTGGTTCCATCCAATCGCTTCGAAGTGTTGGAATGTGAAGCCGCCGTAGAAGCGGCACGTGAAAATGCACAAGACACGCAATATCCAACGGTGATGAAATTGGATTGTTTGGCGCAACACATTATGGGTTGCGCTTGTTCAGGGCCATTTCATGCTGACGCATTATTTGCGGAGGTCACATCAGCTTTCACCTTCCGGCGCTTGTCTCGCAATCTGTTTGATCAAGTCTTGGATTTTTGTGCCACGGGTGGTTACGCCCTCAAATCCTATGCGCGTTATGCCAAATTAAAAATACAAGCTGATGGCACATGGCGATTGGCGCACCCGCGCATTGCGCAGGATTGGCGCATGAACATTGGCACCATTGTTGAGGAGGGCCTGTTGAAATTGCGGCTTGCCAAAGTGCGGCGGGTGGCGGGCAAGCGTGTTGTGTCCGGTGGCTTTGTGTTGGGTGAATTGGAGGAATGGTTCCTCAGCCAATTAACGGTGGGCGATACTTTTTTATTTGCAGGGCAAGTGTTGCGCTTTGAGGGCATGGATGAATTTGGTGGTCTTGCCACACGTTCCCCCGGTGTTGACCCGCGTATTCCCAGCTATCAGGGTGGCAAGTTCCCGCTTTCAACTTATCTGGCAGAACGCGTGCGTGGCATTCTCGCGTCGCCTGAGCGGTGGACACATTTGCCATTGCAAGTGCGGGATTGGTTGGCAACACAACGCTATGCTTCCGTTTTGCCACGCGCTGACCAGATGCTGGTGGAAACTTTTCCGCGCAATGAGAAACATTATTTGGTGTGCTATCCCTTTGAAGGGCGATTGGCGCAACAGACATTGGGCATGTTGTTGACGCGGCGCTTAGAGCGCTGGGGGGCGAAGCCTTTGGGATTCGTGGCATCGGAATATTCCCTCGCCATTTGGACTGTGTCTGATCTTTCACATATGATTTCGTCCGGTCGTTTGTCGCTCGACAAGTTGTTTGATGAAGACATGCTGGGTGATGACTTGGATGCGTGGTTGGCAGAATCTAATTTGATGAAGCGCACCTTCCGCAATGTCGCTTTAATTGCAGGGCTGATTGAAAAGCGCATGCCGGGCAAGGAACGCACCGCGAGGCAAGTAACGGTGAATACGGATCTGATTTATGACGCACTTCGCACCCACCAGCCAGACCACATTTTGCTGCGTGCGGCGTGGGATGATGCGGCGGAAGGGTTGATCGATGTGCATCGTTTGGGTGCCATGTTGAAGCGCATTAAAAACCACATTGTCCATAAAGCGTTGGACCGCGTGTCGCCGCTCGCCGTGCCTGCCCTGTTGGATATTGCAAGAGAATCAGTTAGCGGCGAAGCTCATGATGCCCTTCTCGCCGAAGCCGCTGACGAACTCATTGCCGAGGCCACACGGCTTGTCTAGGCAGCACGCCATAACGCTGGGGCGTTTGAGTTTCGTTCCTGATCTTTCTGGTGCGTTGTATTTGCCAGATGAGAAATTGTTGCTGGTCGCGGATTTACATTTGGAACAGGGGGCAAGCCTTGCGCGGCGTGGGCTGCATGTGCCGCCCTATGATACTGCAGCAACACTTTTGATGTTGGAGCAGGTGTTGCGTGAAAGTGAAGCGCGGCGCCTTGTGCTTTTGGGCGATAGTTTCCATGACGGTGTGGCGCACAATGAAGTTTCAGCACAGGACGCGGAACGTTTGCGTGCCATCACATCGCGCATTGATACAATTTGGATTGCGGGCAACCATGACCCGAACTCGCACGATCAATTGGGCGGTGTGTGTGTTGAAGAATTGGCGCTGGGTGATGTGACCTTGCGGCATATCCCGCAAAAATTAAAAGCGGGCGAAATGGAAATTGCCGGGCATTTACACCCTGGCGCTTCCATTATTCAACGCAGCCACCATATTCGCACCAAATGCTTTGTGGCTGATGACCGCAGGATCATACTTCCAGCCTTCGGCAGCTATACGGGCGCACTCAATGTGCGCAACCCTGCTTTCAATGGATTGTTGAACGCAGAAACAACAAAAAGCTGGATGATCGGCAAAGCCGCCATCCATTGCTTTCCGTTCAAGCGATTGAGTTAATTAGCCAGCGTCTGGTGCTGTGGCCTGCCACTTCGGGTCGGTCACAGCAACGGAGTTGGCAGAGTCAGGTGCCGCTTCTGGTGCCCAATTGCGCAAGCGTTGTTCGACGATTTTCAAGTCCGAGGCTGGCAATGATTTGGCCAATGCATCAGCCCGCTTGTTGGCGTCCTTGTCATTTTGCTTGGCAGCTGCAGTATACCAGAACAGTGCCTCTGTCGCATTTGCCTTGGTGCCAAGGCCCCGTTCCAGAAGCACAGCCAAATTAAATTGACTGTCTTTCAAACCATGGGCCGCACCCAACGAGAACCATTTGAAGGCGCGTGGATAGTCAGGTTTTTGTTGATCGGAACCAGCGGCCAAAACGGCAGCGTTGTGCATGGCTTTCACGTTGCCAAGCGACGCTGAACGTTCATACCAACCCAATGCAGCTTTCATGTCACGGGCTACACCTTTGCCGCGCTCATAGAGCGTGCCCAAGCGATATTGTGCTGGCGCATTGCCGGCGGCAGCGGCCTTGCCATACCAATAGGCAGCTTTGGCGTAGTCTTGTGTCACACCATTCTCACCGTTGAGGTAACGCGTGGCGATGACGAATTGCGCATCGGCATTGCCCATGGCGGCCGCTTCGCGCAATTGTAGGCTGCCCGCCTCGCTTGGTGCCATATTATCGGAATTCGCAGTTTCACCACTTACAATCGCAGCAATGTCTTGCGCTGGTTGTGCAACGGAACCCGTCAAGACCGGATCAGAACCTTCGGGCATCAACATGCTTTCAAGTTCGGCTGGTTTTGGTTGTGGAGGTTGGGCTTGTGAACCTTCAGGTGCTGGTGCTGCTGAAGGCGATTCCAAATTCAATTGTTGTTCAATGGCAGCCGGTTGAGCTGGCATTTTGCCTTTGCGGGCTTGCCCCAACATGTTGAACGTGAACACCGACACAGCGGCCAACAGGGCAATGCCCATGATGATATATTTGCGCTTCTTGGCGTCGTTGTTATTCGCAGCCTTGAAGCCGGGTGGATGCTTCAAATCACCAGCCAATGGCCGCTGCTGCTTGAACATCAGGCTTTGCCTTTTTGCCCTTTTTAAAGAGGCTGATTTTGCTGAGTTTCTTCGAAGCTTCTTCGCTGGCACGTGCAGCACCGGGGGAAAGTCCGCTTAAAACGCTTTTGGGCTGAACGGCAGCTTGGGCCGCACGACGGGCAGCGGCAATAAAATCATCGCCGTCACCAAGTGCAGGCGGCTCATTGCTTTGCAGTGGGTTGAGGGCTTCAACGCTTTGATCAAGCGGGTTGAAGGTCTCAGCGGCACTGTCGTCCTGCAATGGGTTTTGGCCCGATGAAGCGGCAATGATCGATTCGAATGGATTGGTTGCCGCCGCGTGTTGTTCAGGTGCCGGTTCCCATGTTTGTTGAGGTGCTTCAGCAAAGCCCATTGCAGGTGCTGGAGCAAAAGCCATGGCAGGTTCTGCAGCTTCAACGACTGGAGCACCAACAGCAGCGGCCACGCGTTGGCCAATAGCTGCGGTTTCAAGTTCAGCCAATTTGGTGACGATCTGTTCCAATGTTTCATGGACAGCTTCCAGCGTTTCCTGATTGCGGCCTTCAGCCGTTTCAGACGCAGACCGCACGGCATGCAAACCTTCGTGCAGCGCCAGAATTTCAGGTGCACCCGTCAAAGACACGGGCGCTGGCATAGATGCAGCAAGTTGCTCGGCCATGCGGGTTGCAGCATTGTCGGCCACTTCCTGCGTCCAGCTACGTTGTTGTTCCATGCTGTCAAACAACTGGTTCACGGCGCGTTCAATGGTTTCAAGCGAACCCATTTGCTGTTCCGTGCGCTCAACGCGCGACGCAATTTCAGAAAGACGCTGTTCAATTTCATCGCCCGCAGCCGGTGCGCGGCCCGATACAGCGTCTGATAATTTATGGTCAAGCTCGGCCATACGGCGTTCAAGTTCGCTCACCTGTGGCAGGTTGCGGGTTTGCGCCTGTGTGCGTTCGAGTTGTTCGGTGATCTGGAGGATGCGCTGATCCATTTCAGCCAAAGGACGCATATCAGCACCTTGGGCTACGCGCGTTGAAAGCTGTTCAACGGCAGCACGCAAGGCCATTACATCGCCGCCATTGGCTTGTGCTGTGTGGGCTTCGTCGATGCGGGCGTTGAGGCGCTCCACGTCACCGCGCATACGCTGCATTTCGGCAGGGCTCGCGCCATTACCGGAAAGCGAACTTTGCGCTTCCTTGATCAAGCCAACAATGCGGCTTTCAATGGCGCGGAGTTCCTGTTGCGATGTCTGCACGGCTTGGGTTTGCGCGCGTGAGGCAAGGCTTTCAGCGGTTTCACGAACCGTATCAATGCGGTTGGCAAGTTCCGTGAGTTCGGTTTTCAGCAACTCAGGCAATGAAGTCTGGGACGTCGAGCTTTCGCTGCGCTCAACGCGCTTTGCAAGATCAGCAAGGCGGGCTTCCAATTGTGTGAAAGCGGGCGCTTGCTTGCTGACGGAGTCCTGAGGCGATGCAGCTGCCTTTTGCGACAGTGAAGCCATGCGATCATGCAAGGACTTGAAATTGTCGCGTGTGCGCTTTTCCGAGGTTTCCATGTGCTCAACAATGTTGCGCACGGCTTTTTCCAAAGCCACGTAACCAGGTGCTTCTTCAAGCTTGCCTTCCCGCGGCTTGATAGCTTGCGTGACTTGGCGACCGAGTACAGAGAGCCTGTCATTGACAGCCGTAAACGCCTCTACGGTCTGGCGTTCATTGCTTTCAACGCGGCCTAAAATCTTGTGTAGGGCTTCGCTATCGTTGGCATTGGCAGCTGGGCGTTGCGACGTTTCGGAATCACGGCGAGACAGACGCGACAAGTGTTCAGCAATGTCTTCAAGGCGGCTTGCCGTGCGTTCAAGTGCATGGCTTGGAGCAGCCGATTTGCGGGCAAACATGTCAGGGCGGGAATCTGGAATATCGTCAGCCGTTTCGAGAATTTTGCTATTCAGCCATTCACCCAGCGTCATGCCGGAACGACGGGCAGCAATTTTCGCTGCTTCCCGCACATCGGGCTCAATGCCTTTGACGCTCCAAGGTACACCAGGCTTCATTACTTAACTCCTCAAGCCCCGTAAGGCCCCTAAAACATAAGAATCACGGGGCTTCGAAAGCACCGCAAATGTTAATTCGTGGGGTGAAAGTTAACGTTCTTGGTAAAGATTCAGTTAAGGTGTTGTTCTACTGCCTGTTTCAATGCTTTCTTAAGTTTCGGAGATTTTGAATTTTGACAAATTTTGCATTTGCCCAGTCCCCGCTTGATCGCCGCGCTGATTTGCGGAGCAATGTAACAGAGCTGGAAAAGCGTGGGAAAAGTAGTTCGGCCCGCTACATTTGGATCAATGGTGATCGCGTGCTTTTTGCAGGCGAGAAGCTTGATGTTTCAACGCCCATGCACACTGTGCAGCGCGTGTTATTAGGTGATGATCCGCAAGGGCAAACGTGGTTTGCGGTTGAAGCTGCCGAAAATGATTCGCTTAAATCGATACGCGACGTGATGATTGATGGGCTTTTGCCGCCAACTGAATTGTCGATGGTGGCACATGCCCGCAGCATTCTGCATTGGCACCAGACCCATGGGTTTTGTGCCAAATGCGGTGCGGCCTCAACGATGGAAGACGCAGGCTATCGCCGCCATTGTGCTGGCTGTGGCACCGATCATTTTCCCCGCACCGACCCCGTGGTGATTATGGCAGTGTGCCATGGCAAAAAAACTTTATTGGGTCGGCAGAAGTCGTGGCCGGAAAACATGTACTCAACGCTCGCAGGGTTCATGGAGCCTGGCGAAACCATCGAAGCCGCCGTGCGTCGTGAAGTGAAGGAAGAAGTGGGCTTGACGCTTGGCAAAGTTGACTATGTGACCAGTCAGCCTTGGCCATTTCCGGCAAGTTTGATGATTGGCATGATTGCTGAAGCCGAGGGCGATACTCTCACAATTGATGAGGCTGAAATTGAAACGGCACGTTGGTTTGAGGCCGACGAATTGAAGAAGATGATCGAGCGCACACACCCGCAGGGACTCCACGCTTCAAGGCCGGATGCCATTGCATGGCATTTGGCGAAGGCGGCGCTTCACAAAATTTCTCTGTAATTCATGGATGTGAAGGCAGACGAATATCTTCAAACCAGCGCCGACAGATCGTTCAAACTTGCAATGACTCGTGCGGGCTTTCCCGGCAAATTGTCGTTGCGTTTTGGTGTTCGGGCAAGCCGAACAACTTGAAAACCAAACTGCGCTGCGGCTTGTGCATCCCAACTGTTGGCGGACACAAAACAAATCGATGGCGCATCTTGGATGTGGAACTTTTGCATGGCCAAGCGATAGACCCGCCGCGACGGTTTATAGATGCCCACCTCTTCGACCGACAGCACATGTTCAAATGTTTTGTCCAACCCCGCATGACGCACCACGGCGTCAAGCATCGACGGGCTGCCGTTTGATAAAATGGCCAAGCGTTTGCCGCGCTGGCGCAGTGCGCCTAAAGCTTCGACAACTTCGGGAAAAGGATCGAGTTTCAAATAGAGCGTCATCAACTCATCGGCCAAACCCGCTTCATTGATTTCGAGTTCAGCCAACGCAAAATCCAAGGCCTCACGCGTCACCACCCAAAAATCAGCATGGGTTCCCATCAAGCTGCGCAGCCATGTATATTCCAACTGCTTCTGCCGCCACAGTGCGCCAAGATTTTGCGCTTGCTCCCCAATTTCACTAGCAAGTTTGGTGACAGGTGATTGCACGTCAAACAATGTGCCATAGGCATCAAAAACAATTGCCTGAATGCCTTCAAGTTTCTGCTGGGTATCACTGACCATGGGGTGAATTAAGCAGGTTCAGCCAATTGTGGCCAGCCCTGGAAATTGTTCCAACAGCCAATAGGACACATTTTGCATCCACCCCGTCAAGAACATGATACCTGTTAACACCAACAACCCACCCATAACGCGTTCGAGCAAAACCATGTGGCGGCGAAATTTGGCTGAGAAGCCGAGGAACGTATCGACACTATAGGCCGCCGCCATGAAGGGAATGCCAAGGCCCAATGAATAGAGCGCTAAAAGTCCCATACCGCGCCCCACACTTTCCGTCGAACCTGCAACGGAAAGAATAGCTGCCAATACCGGCCCGATGCAGGGCGTCCAGCCAAAAGCAAAGGCCAAACCCATGACATAGGCGCCGGTAAGGCTGGCCGCCGTCTGATTGGTTTGATAACGCGCTTCACGCATCAGAAATCCAAAGCGAAAGACGCCCATAAAATGCAGGCCCATAATGATGATGGCCACACCCGCAACTTGCGACAGCAACGGAAGATTGACCCTGAGCACATGACCCAATGCTGAAGCCGTGGCGCCCAACAATACAAATACCGTACTGAAACCCAGCACAAACAACAGGCTCGACAGCATGACGCGGCGACGGTGTTGCGAATTTGCAGTTGTTTCCGCCGTTAAATCTTCCAGCGAAACACCGGACATATAAACAAGGTAAGGCGGCACCAGTGGCAAAACACAAGGGCTGAGAAAACTCAGAACCCCGGCCAGAACGGCAGCACCCATTGAGACATTCAAATCCATGAGCTTTCAGTGGCAGGTGGAGCGCGTTTCCGCAAGCCACGGATTGTCACGTCTTGGTGACGCTTCACTTTTTCGCCGCAATGGTCGATCATGCACAAAACTGATTTGGATCAAAACCTTTGAAAAAAACACTGCTCGCTTTTGCCATTCTAACCGCCAGCTCTTCGGCTGGCGTGGCGCACCCACACTTATTTGCCACCATGCAAACCAAAGTGATGTTGGCTGCCGATGGCAAAGTGACGGGCCTCCGCATTCGCTGGAATTTTGATGAAACCTACACGCAGTTTTCGCTCGAAGGTTTGGACCTGAACAACAACGGCACTTACGAGCCGGAAGAAATCAAGCCACTGACAGATGAGAACATCAAAAGCCTTGTTGAATCGAAATACTTCACCAATGCCAAACAGAAAGATGTGGAACTGCCGCTGGGGGCTGTAACGGTATATGGTCAGGATATGGTTGAGGGTAAGCTTTCGCTTTGGTTTGAATTGCCCTTTGCCACTCCCGTTGATGCCAAGGCCGGCACCTTTGAAACACGCATCTACGACCCCGATTTTTTCATTGGCTTTGACTATGTGGCTGAAAAGCCTGTTGAGCTGGAAGGTCAACTGCCAACCGGTTGCGCCATGGAATTAAAACCGTTGATGACCAACGAAGAAATTGACAAAACCCGTGAAACTTTGGCCGACAAGCCGCAAGACTGGAAGCCCGAACAACCCACCGACTTTGGAGCCATGTTCGCACAACCTTTGATTATCAAATGCGGTTAATCATCCGTATACTGATGGTCTTTCTTGTGTTGAGCTGTGGCAGTGTCGCCGTGGTTCACGCGCAGGATGCCGTATCAGCGCCCGAAAAGAAAACCATCGTCATCGACAAGCGCAAACTTTTGGTGCAGCCCCGCAACGCCGATGGCACCATTATCGAAACGGCGTTTCTGGAAGACCCTGTGTTGTGGATGCGTACCAAGCAACAGAATTTCTATGGCCGCATGGCCAACTCCATACGCCAACTCAAGACCTCTTCGGCCTCAACGGCTGCGTGGACATTACTAACCATCAGCTTTTTCTACGGCGTGTTCCATGCCGCAGGGCCGGGCCATGGCAAGGCCGTCGTCACAGGCTGGGTGTTGGCCACCGAGAATGAATTGAAACGTGGCATTCTTATCGCATTTTTATCTGCTCTCATTCAGGCGCTTACGGCCATTGCAGCCGTCACCTTCATTTTGATGTTTGTGCAGGGTGGCGCATTGATGGCGAAGAATGCAGCGGGTTATTTGGAAAGTGCGAGCTATTTGATGATTGCCGCCATGGGGCTCTATTTGGTCTGGAATGGTTTCAACAGCTTTCGCCCAAAACCTGTTGCAGTGGCAGGACCATTTGATTTGGTCTCCCGCCCCGACAATGGCTTGGCAGCGAACCACATTCACGACGAAAATTGCGGCTGCGGCCACGCCCATGCGCCAGCAGCGGCAGACGTGAAAGGCGAATGGTCGTTGAGCCGTGCATTTGCTATGGCTTTTGCGGTTGGCATCCGGCCCTGCTCAGGTGCAATTCTTGTGCTTGTCGCGTCCTACAGTTTGGGGCTTTATTGGGCGGGGGTGCTTTCAACCCTTGCCATGGGTGTGGGTGTGTTTTTGACCATTGCCGCCATCGCGTCTCTGGCGGTCTTTGCAAAGTCCACCGCCTTGAAACTTGTGAGCGCCGACAACCGCTGGACGGGTCTTGCCGTAAGGTGGGGAAAGATGTTCACCGGCGTGTTGATTGCGGGGCTTGGCGTTTTGTTGTTCCTAGGGTCATTGGGAACCACCAATATGGGGATGTAGATGCGGCAATGGTGGGTATTAGCGGGATTTTTAGCGGTGTGCCTCAGCGTGGGCGCGCTCGCTGGCCTTGTGACAGCCCCCGCTGTGACTGAATGGTATCCAACACTCGTCAAACCCTCTTGGCGTCCCCCAAATTGGTTGTTCGCTCCTGTCTGGACAATTCTTTACGTGATGATGGCCGTCGCCGCTTGGCTGGTGTGGAAGGCAGGAAATTCCCGCGCCGCGTTGCTGCTCTGGGCCGGGCAGCTATTGCTGAATTTCGCGTGGTCATTCCTGTTTTTCGGCGCACGCTCGCCGGGATTGGGTTTGATTGACATTGTCGCACTCTGGCTTGCAATTGCGGCAACCCTATTTGCATTTTCGTTTAAATCACGTTTGGCGGCGGCGCTGATGCTTCCTTACCTGTGCTGGGTCAGCTTCGCATTGGCATTGAATGCTTCAATTTTCTTGTTGAACTAAACGGCAGTTAAAAAACAATCAGCCCGTGAAATTCTGTGACGAGAAAAAATTTTAAAAGCCGTTTTGTCGGCGTTCAAAATTCCACTAAGGTTGAGTCGCAGTTATTTTAATTAATTCATGAAAAGGGGGAACCGCATGAAAAAACTTGCAGCTGAATTTTTTGGGACATTCTGGTTGGTCTTGGGCGGGTGCGGTAGTGCCGTATTGGCCGCTGCATTTCCGGAGGTGGGCATTGGCCTCGTGGGCGTGTCATTGGCTTTCGGCTTAACCGTGCTCACGATGGCTTATGCCGTGGGACACATTTCAGGCGGGCACTTTAACCCGGCGGTTACCGTTGGTCTTGCGACGGCAGGGCGCTTCAGTTGGAATAGCGTTGCGGGCTATGTGATCGCGCAATGCGGCGGCGCTATCGTTGCGGCATTGGTGCTTTATCTCATCGCAACGGGCAAAGCTGATGTGACCTCCGTTGGAGGTTTTGCGTCGAACGGTTATGGCGAACATTCGCCTGGTAAGTTCTCGTTGTTTGCAGCATTGCTGACCGAAGTGGTGATGACGGCTGGTTTCCTGATTGTTATTCTGGGAGCAACCCACAAGAATGCATCAGCAGGTTTTGCACCAATAGCCATCGGTCTGGCGCTGACATTGATTCACTTGGTTTCAATTCCAGTGACCAACACGTCAGTCAATCCGGCCCGCTCTCTCGGTGTCGCATTGTTCGCCGAAGGTTGGGCTTTGCAGCAATTGTGGCTGTTTATTGCAGCACCCGTTGCCGGCGCTGTGATCGGTGCCATCATCCATAAGGCTTTGCTCAGCGAAGATTGAATATTTCTTGCGCGTCATTCCGGCGAGTGCCGGAATGACGTTTTTCGGCACATTCCCTTACGACTTCGCAGCCAACCTGCGTTTCGCCAATTCTGCACGGTATGGGCTGGCGGGGTAAGCACCGAGGATCTGCACATAGGACGTGAAGAATTCCAATTCTTCGAAGGCCAACTTTACATTGGCATCATCCGGATGGCCTTCAATATCGGCATAAAATTGCGTGGCTGAGAATTGACCTTCAATTTGGTAGGATTCGAGCTTGGTCATATTCACGCTATTGGTGGCAAAACCACCCATGGCTTTATAGAGTGCTGCCGGAACGTTCCGCACACGGAATACAAAGCTCGTTATGGCTTTACCCTGATCAGCTTTTGCATCTTGGCGCTTCTTTGCCAGAATGACAAAGCGCGTGGTGTTATGTTCTTCGTCTTCAATGTTGCGGGCAAGCAATTTGAGCTTGTAGGTTTCACCTGCAAGCTTGGTGGCAATAGCAGCACGGGTTTTATCGCCCAATTCTGAGAGCTCACGTGCAGCACCTGCTGTATCAGCGGCAACAATCGGGCGAAGCTTGTTGGCGCGAATAAATTTACGACATTGGCCAAGTGCATGCACATGGCTATGAACTTCCTTGATGTCTTCGAGTTTAGCGCCCGGCACCACCAGCAAGTGAAACTCAATCCGCAAAAAATGTTCGCCGACAATGCGAAGGCCTGATTCCGGCAGCAAATGATGCACGTCAGCAACGCGGCCCGCCGTGGTGTTTTCAATCGCGATCATGGCCAAGTCGGCCTTGCCACTGGTCACAGCTTGGAACGCATCTTCGAAGGTGCGGCAGGGCATCGGCTCATGATCAGGCCTGGCTTGCACGCAGGCGATATGGGAATTGGCACCCGGTTCGCCTTGATAGGAAATTTTCAATTTTGCAGGCATCAGTTTACGTCTTCTTTCAAAAGGCGGCGGGCCACATCCAAGTCTTGTGGGGTATCAACGCCCAAGGGATTTGAGTCAACGCGCACCACGGCGATTTTCATGCCGTTGTCGAGGGCGCGCATTTGCTCAAGCGCACGTTCTTTTTCACGCGCCGACTGCGGCAAGGTTACGAAACGTTCCAGCGATGTGCGGCGATAGGCGTAAATGCCGATGTGGTGCCAATGGGGGGCAGCGTGGTCAGGCGAGAGCACACGCACAAAGTCCCGCGCAAAAGCCACTTCCCGTTCATCGCTCAAAGGTGCGATGGCTTTGACGATATTGGGGTTCGTCCGGTCAGCGTCGTTATGAATTTCCGTTGCCACCGTTGAAATATCAACCGTCTCATTGGTCAGACCCGCCAAGCACCGTCGAATGGTCATGGGATCTATAGTTGGCAGATCACCCTGTAGATTGACCACATGGGCAAAGTTTTGGTGTGGGTCGCGCAAAGCCAGTGCCGCCGCCACGCGATCTGATCCGGATTTAAGACTGGGAGCAGTAATTATAGCGTCCCCTCCCGCTTTCAACACCGCGGCTGCAATTTCGCTTTCCCCTGCTGCCACAAGCACATGGCCTAAATTCGCCTCAACCGCCCGGCGCCATACATGCACGATCATAGGTTCGCCGTTTATGTCGGCCAAGGGCTTGCCGGGAAGGCGGGTGGCGGCCATGCGGGCAGGAATAACAATTATCGTATTCTGATGATCTATCATATGTTTACAGGCCAACCAGCGGCAAATTGCGCTGCGACCTTTATATGGGTTGCAGCGGCAAGGGCAAAGCATTAGTTAGCCTACGGAATTGATTTATCTACGGGAACAATCATGGACAGCTGGACATTCAACAAAATCTCAGGCGCGGTTTTGGGCACGGCCCTTATGGTTTTAGGCCTGCAAAATCTCAGTGGCATTCTGTTCCATGCGGAACAACCCGCCCACGACAAGCAGGGTTTTTTGATTGAAACCGCAAATGCTGAAGAAGCAGCTGCCGGTGGCGCAGAAGCCGCCGCTTCGATTGGAACACTGCTTGCCGCTGCTGACCCAACCAAGGGCGCAACTGTGGCTAAGGCCTGTGCAGCCTGCCATGATTTCACCAAGGGTGGCGCCAACAAAACGGGTCCAGCACTTTATGAATTGGTCGAACGCCCTGTAGCAGCCCATGCTGGCTTTGCTTATTCGGAAGGTGCCAAGGGTAAGTCGGCTGAAAAGTGGACCTATGACAATTTGAACGCCTTCTTGAAAGCGCCAAAGAAATTCATGCCCGGCACCAAGATGGCCTTCGGTGGCATTGGCAACGACAAAAAGCGGGCCGACTTGATCGCCTATCTGGCCAGCCTGTCGGATGCGCCCAAGCCGTTCCCAGCACCTTAAATTTTTCGCCCACATTCGAACATGAAACACCGGCAGCTTAACTGCCGGTGTTTTGTTTTGGAGGCGAGGCAGCGTATGAATATCGAGCGAATCACATAGGAGAATGGGTGTTTTGATGGGCATTTCGAGACGGCATTTGATGCAGCTGGCAGCTTTTGGCCCAGCCGTTGCCATTTCAAATCAAAGCTTTGCCCAAGAACGCCAATTCCGCCACGGCCTCACGCTGTTTGAAACCCTGAAATATCCAGCTGACTTCAAACACTATGACTACGTCAATCCGGCAGCCCCAAAAGGTGGCAAGTTGCGACTGGGCGTGTTGGGGTCGTTTGACAGCTTGAACGCCAATACCATCAAAGGCGATCCCATCGACCCCGGCGTCAATGAAACTTTGATGGCCCGCGCATTGGATGAACCTTCAAGTGAATATGGCTTGCTGGCGGAAAGTGTTTGGCACCCAGATGATTTTTCATCCGTAGTTTATCGTCTGCGGCCCGAAGCGCGCTTTCATGATGGTGAGCCTGTAAAACCTGAAGACGTGATTTTCAGTTTTGAGAGCACCAAGGCAAATTTACCGAAGGTGCAAGGCTATTACAAAGACATTAGCAAGGTTGAAAAAACCGGTGAACGCGAAGTGACATTCACTTTCGCGGTGAAGGGCAACCGCGAACTGCCACAAATTACCGGACAGATTTCAGTTTTGCCCAAACATTGGTGGACGGGAAAAGACACCAACGGAAAACAGCGAGATATTTCTGCAGCGAGTTTAGAAGCACCTTTGGGTTCAGGCCCCTATCGAGTGAACAAGATCATTTCAGGACAGAGTTTCACCCTCGCCCGCGTGGCTGATTATTGGGGTGCCAAATTGCCCATCAATGTTGGTCAAAACAATTTCGATGAGATTGAATATCAAATCTACAAAGATCAAACCGTCATGTTCGAAGCCTTCAAGGGCGACCAGTTTGATATCCAGCGTGAAAGCACGGCCAAGAACTGGGCCACGGGCTATGAATTTCCTGCCGTCAAAAATGGCAGCGTGATCAAGCAAGACGTGCCGCAAGAAGGTGTTGAAGGCATGCAAGCGTGGGTGATGAACCTGCGCCGCGAAAAATTTCAAAATGCCGCCGTGCGCCGTGCACTTAATCTTGCCTTTGATTTTGAATGGTCACGCGAGAATTTGTTCTATGGTCAATACACGCGCTCTCGCAGTTATTTCAACAATTCGGAACTGGAAGCCAAGGGCGTGCCTTCGGCGGAAGAATTGGCGCTGCTAGAGCCGCTAAAAAATAAACTGCCGTCAGAGGTTTTTACTGCGGAATTTACCAACCCCACCAATGCAACACCGCAGGACCGCCGCAAGAATTTGCGAGAAGCGCAGAATTTACTGGCCAGTGCAGGTTGGAAGGCGGACGCACAGGGTTCAAAACGTGTTTTGAAAAACGCCAAAGGCGAAATTTTCAACCTCGATTTTCTGCTCTACTCACCAGCCTTCGAGCGCATTGCCTTGCCCTATAAAGAACAACTCGAGTTGATCGGCTTTGTCGTCAACATTCGCACCGTTGACCTATCGCAGTATGAACGTCGCACCGAAGACTTTGACTATGACGTGATTGTTGGCAGTTGGGGTCAATCCTTGTCACCTGGCAATGAACAAAGGGAATTTTTCGGGTCCGAATTTGCCGATAAAAAAGGCAGTCAAAATAGCGCTGGGATTAAAGATGCTGCTGTTGACGCGATTATCAGTTCTTTGATTGCAGCAAAAGATCGAAAGTCATTGGTGGCCGCTTGTCGCGCCTTGGACCGTGTCTTGATGTGGAACCATTATGTGGTGCCCATGTGGTTTGTGCCCGGTGAACGCTTGGCCTATTGGAAACGTGTGGCCCATCCTGAACCCTTGCCGGGCTATGCCTTGGGTTATCCCGCCATTTGGTGGTTTGATGAAAAAGCGGCTGCTGAGATCAAGAAAAACTGATGGGCGCTTATATTCTCAAACGACTGCTGTTGATGATCCCAACAATTTTGGGTGTGATGCTGCTCACATTCATCATCGTGCAATTTGTGCCCGGTGGCCCGATTGAGCAGATCATTGCGCAACTCGAAAACCCAAATGAATCGGGTTCGCGCTTGGATGGCGGCGGCAGTGAAAATATCGGGTCAGATGATGCGGGCTCCAAATATCGGGGTGCGCAAGGGCTTGATCCTGAATTTATCAAAAAGCTAGAAGTGCAATTTGGTTTCGACAAGCCACCACTGGAACGCTTCTTCACCATGGTGTGGAATTACGCGCGCTTTGATTTTGGTGACAGCTATTTTTCAGGCCGCCCCGTCATCTCACTGATTGCAGAAAAAATGCCGGTGTCGATTTCGCTAGGGCTGTGGCTCACGCTGGTGTCCTATTTCATTTCCATCCCGCTGGGCATTCGCAAAGCGGTGAAGGATGGTTCGACCTTTGATATTTGGACCTCCGCTGTCATCATCGTCGGCTATGCCATTCCCAACTTCATTTTCGCCATCATCCTCATCGTGCTGTTTGCGGGCGGCAGCTATTGGGACTGGTTCCCTTTGCGGGGTTTGACGTCTGATAATTTTGACACGCTCTCATGGTGGGGCAAGTTGAAAGATTATGTCTGGCATCTCGCCTTGCCCTTGTTGGCCTTGGGCGTTTCAAGTTTTGCAACCATGACACTGCTCACCAAAAATTCATTTCTGGATGAGATTAAAAAACAATATGTCACCACGGCGCGCGCCAAGGGCCTGTCAGAAAACAAGGTGCTTTATGGTCATGTGTTCCGCAATGCCATGCTGTTGGTGATTGCAGGCTTTCCCGGCGCATTTTTGGCGTCGTTCTTTTCCGGTTCGCTGTTGATCGAGCAAGTATTCTCGTTGGATGGATTGGGCCTGCTGACATTCAAAGCCGTTGAGAAGCGCGACTATGCCATCGTCTTTGCAAATCTTTACATCATGACATTGCTGGGCCTTGTGGTGGCACTGGTGAGTGATTTGATTTACACGTGGATTGATCCCCGTATCGATTTTGAATCGCGGGAGACGTGAGACATGTTGTTCAAGAATCTCACATCGCTCAATCGCCGTCGCCTGAATTTGTTCAAGGCCAACCGTCGCGGTTTTTGGTCTTTTATTCTATTTTCAATTCTGTTTGGGCTTTCGGTTTTTGCACCCCTGATTGCCAATGATCGACCCATTCTCGCGTCTTACAAAGGTGAACTGTTGTTCCCTTTGGTTAAGGACTATCCTGAAAGCATGTTTGGTGGCTTTCTCGCCAACACCGATTATCGCGACACCGTGAACCAAGATGAAATAAACGCCAATGGCTGGATGATCTGGCCACCCATTCGCTATTCCTACAATACGGTGAACCGCGAATTGCCCATGCCAGCGCCCTCACGCCCTGCTTATCTGCTAGACCGTGAAGTGGCCTGCACAAAATTTCCATTAAAGGCCGAAGATCCACAATGCATCTGGGGCAACATGAATTGGCTGGGCACCGATGATCAAGGCCGTGATGTGGTGGCCCGCATGATCTATGGCTTTCGCATTTCCGTGGCCTTTGGATTGATCCTCACATTTGTCTCATCCATCATCGGCTTGGCCGCAGGTGCCGTGCAGGGCTATTTTGGTGGCTGGACGGATTTGTTGTTCCAACGCTTCATCGATATTTGGTCGTCATTGCCAGTGCTTTATATTCTGCTGATCATGGGTGCCTTCATCACGCCGGGCTTCTGGATTTTACTGTTCATTCTCGTGCTGTTTTCTTGGACGGGGCTTGTGGGTGTTGTGCGGGCTGAATTCCTCCGTGCACGGAATTTTGAATATGTGCGCGCCGCCAAAGCGCTGGGCTTGAGTGATACCAAAATTATGTGGAAGCATTTGCTGCCCAACGCGCTTGTGTCCACCATCACCTTTATGCCGTTTATTTTGTCGGGCTCCGTCGGCACGCTCACGGCCTTGGATTTTCTGGGCTATGGTTTGCCGCCGGGTTCACCGTCGCTGGGTGAAATGGTGAAGCAGGGTAAGGAAAATCTATTTGCACCGTGGTTAGGTTTTACGGCGTTCTTTGTCGTGTCAACGCTGCTCACACTTCTGGTGTTTGCCGGCGAAGCCGTGCGTGATGCGCTTGATCCGCGAAAGACTTTCGCATGAGTTTGCTTGAAGTTAAAAATCTCTCTGTCGCCTTCACCCAAGGTGGCCGCACGACTTTGGCCATGGACCGCGTATCCTTCAATTTGGATAAGGGCGAAACACTGGCGCTGGTGGGTGAGTCAGGCTCGGGCAAATCCGTCACGGCCCTTTCAATTTTGAAATTGTTACCTTACCCCGCAGCATCTCACCCTTCCGGAGAAATTCTGTTCAACGGTGAAAACCTGTTGGATGGGGATGAAGCCGACCTGCGCCGCGTGCGTGGCCGCGACATCACCATGATTTTTCAGGAGCCGATGACATCGCTCAATCCGCTCCACACGGTGGAAAAGCAGATTGGCGAAATCCTTGAACTGCATCAGGACTTGAAGGGTGAGAAGGCCCGCGCACGCATCATCGAACTGCTCGGCAAGGTGGGCATTCGCGATCCTGAAACGAGATTGCAGGACTATCCGCATCAGCTCTCGGGCGGGCAACGCCAACGCGTGATGATTGCTATGGCACTGGCGAATAACCCCGACCTGTTGATCGCCGATGAACCAACGACCGCGTTAGACGTGACGGTACAAGCCCAGATTCTAAAATTGCTGAAAGACCTGCAAAAAGAATTCGGCATGGCGTTACTGTTGATCACCCATGATCTCGGCATTGTGCGCTTCATGGCTGACAACGTGGTGGTGATGCAAAAAGGCAAGGTGGTGGAGCAGGCACCTGCCAAAACCTTGTTCGCCAATCCGCAACATGAATATACCAAAATGCTATTGGCCGCAGAACCAAAGGGCAACCCACCAGCAGTTGATGCAAGCTGCTGAAACTTTGGTGACGACGGATAATTTGAAAGTTTGGTTTCCAGTCAAGCGCGGCTTTTTCCGCAAGACTGTTGGTCACATCAAAGCTGTTGATGGCGTGACCTGTGAAGTTAAGGCTGGGCAGACGCTTGGCATTGTGGGTGAGTCAGGGTCGGGCAAGACCACATTAGGTCTTGCCATTCTGCGATTGATTTCATCTCAAGGCCCGATTGTGTATCGCGGCCAACGCATTGACGGTTTTAACAACAAAGCCATGCGGCCTCTGCGCCGCGATATGCAGATTGTATTTCAGGATCCTTTCGGATCGTTGTCACCGCGTCTTTCAGTGATGCAGATTGTCGAAGAGGGTTTGCTCATTCAAAATCCCGACGATGTCGAGCGATGAACGCCGCAACCGCGTGGCTAGCCGCATTGAGCGAGACAGGGCTTGATCCTGAAACGATGGATCGCTTCCCCCATGAATTTTCCGGCGGACAGCGCCAGCGCATTGCCATTGCCCGTGCGCTGGCATTAGAACCGAAGTTCATCATGTTGGACGAACCTACATCAGCACTTGATATGTCAGTGCAGGCGCAAGTGGTGGATTTGCTGCGGAAGCTGCAAGCCAAGCACAATCTGGGCTACCTCTTTATCAGCCATGATTTGAAAGTCGTCAGAGCCTTAGCGAATGAGGTGATTGTGATGCGCAATGGGCTGGTTGTGGAACGTGGTGACTCACAGCAGATTTTTTCAAACCCGCGTGAAGATTATACCAAGGCGCTACTGGCAGCTTCGCTCAACTTGAAACCGCTTGCATCATGAGTGCTTTTCTTTTTGTTACACCCACATGGGACGGCGAAGCTTGGGCCGGACATTTACGTAAAGTCATGCCGGCACGCAGCGTGCGTGTTTGGCCTGATATGGGCAATGTAGACGATGTACATTATGTCGCTGCTTGGCTGCCGCCCGCGAATGTTGTGAAGTCACTCCCGAACTTGAAAGTGATTTTTTCTTTGGGGGCGGGGGTTGATGCGATCCTGTCTGACCCTTCACTGCCACAAGATAAACCTATCGTGCGCGTGAATGATCCTGATTTGACCATGCGCATGTCTGAGCATGTTGTGATGCAAGTCCTGATGCATCATCGTCAGCAACGCAAGTTGGATGCAAATCAAGCTGCAAAAATTTGGGACCAATTTCCACAACACGCGGCGTCAGCCTTGCGTGTGGGTGTGATGGGGCTTGGCGTGTTAGGTGCCGATGTCGCACGCAAACTTAGTATGATGGGTTTTCCAACAGCAGGCTGGAGCCGTACAAGCAAAGCAGTTGAAGGTGTTGAATGTTTTGCTGGTGCTGCTGAACTTGATGCATTTCTGGCCCGCACTGATGTGTTGGTCTGCTTGCTGCCAGCGACGGCTGAGACTGATGGTATATTGAATCGTGCATTGATCCAAAAGCTTTCGCGCGGTGGACCTTTTGGCGCGCCAACTCTGATCAATGCCGGGCGCGGACGCCAGCAGGTTGAAGAAGATATTTTACAAGCGCTTGAAGCTGGCGAACTTCATGCAGCGTCACTAGATGTATTTCGAAAAGAACCACTGCCGGACGACAGCGCTTTCTGGACACATCCAAAAGTGTTTTTGACACCCCATTCCGCCGCTGATTCTGATCCACAGACAATTTGCAAATACGTGGCACAGCAGATTGCACGGTTTGAAGAGGATGGTAGTTTACAAAATGTGGTAGATCGTCAACGCGGATATTAAAGCCGCTTGATGCTGGTGATTTCAGAACCTTTTTCTGCAATACGTGCCACAGCAATTTCCAAAGGCTCGCTTACGACTTTCATGTGATGCCCATTGGCATGTAGCAAGGTTTCTGAATCCTGCATAATGCCGACATGGCCTTTCCAGAACACAAGATCACCTCGCTGCAAATCCCGCATTGAAATGATTTGGCCTAAGCTCTGTTCCTGCATGTCACTATCACGCAAACAGGCTTTGCCGCACGCGTGCAACGCCACTTGTACAAGCCCTGAACAATCAATACCCCATACGGTTTTTCCGCCCCAGAGGTATGGCGTATGTAAAAATTGCTCCGCTACCGAAACAAAATCTTGAAGTGGTGCGGAAGTCACGTGGTCAGAAAATACATACTGCCCATTGGCTAGCGTCAAATACTCTCCGTCAACGCCCGTGATAGCTAGAATTGAATTCATCGGTATTGGCAAAGCAGGTTGCGTTTTCAAATCCGGCTTTGGGTAAAGATGGGTCGAACGTGTTGCAACACGGTGGTTGCCTTTCTGTTGCTGTGGACCCAGTGCGGCATCCTCAACATATCCAACATAACCATCATTCAACAGCTGCACCCAGGCCCAGCCGTTGGCGCGTTCAAACACACTTATGCTTTCACCGTAGAGAACTTGCGTCAATTGCATGGCATCGGGCGCGGGAGCTCGACGGACGCTGCCGACTCGGCACAATACAGATGGCTGCTTCAGCTTCAACAAAGCGCAGCCGCCTCACAACGACCTTGCAAGCGAATGTCGGCGAGATCCGTCGCGGTAAGCGTTCAGTCTTTTATCAAGTGTCGTCACGTATGGTCGGCTTTCGCTGAAATCAAATCGGATAAGCGTTCAAGATAAAGTGCACCTTTCACCGTGCGCTGAATCAGTACATTGCGTTTGTCGTCGTCATCACGCCGGCGCGTAACCAGACCAAGTTTACCCATGGAATCCAAAGCGCGGGTGATGACGGGTTTGGAGACATTGAGCTTCGCAGCAAGGTCGCGCACCGTGTGGGGTGGGGCTTCAAGATAGATCGTCAAGAGAATGCAAATCTGCCGCACTGAAAGATCAGGCTCGTCATCCTTGACCTGCGCCAAGGCCACATCATGCCAAAGCTGAAGCGACTGGGCAGAAGAAAACCGATGGGACACTGTATTCATGGAACGCAACTCACTAGCGAAAACTCGTTTCGGAACCGTTTCATTCCACTCCATCGTGAGGCCCATGGCAAGTAAAATCCTTAGTTAAAGTGCTCGGACAAATAGCTGTAGAGCGCTCGCATGCCCTGCTGTTCACCACCCTTAGGGCGTCCGGGCTTCGGTGTGGGCACCCACGCGAAAATATCAAAATGAACATGGGTTTTGGCCTTTTCAACAAAGCGCCGCAAATACAACGCTGCGGTGATCGACCCCGCAAAACCGCCTTGGCCTGCGTTATTGAGGTCAGCAAGAGGCGTTTCAATCATTGCTGCATAGGGCCGCCACAAAGGCATACGCCACAAAGGATCATTGGTTTTGACAGAATGGGCGTAGAGCGAGGCGGCAAAGCCATCATCATCCGTATAAAAGGGTGGAAGGTCTGGCCCCAAGGCCACACGGGCCGCACCTGTCAGTGTTGCCATGTCGATCAATAGCTCTGGCGATTCTTCATCGGCCAATGCCAGGGCTTCACACAAGACCAGTCGGCCCTCGGCATCGGTATTGCCGATTTCAACAGTCAAGCCTTTGCGGGTTTTGAACACATCGCCAGGGCGGAAGGCATTTCCAGAAATGGAATTTTCAACGGCAGGAATGAGTACGCGAAGCCGCAGCTTCAACTTTGCCGCCATGATAAGCGAGGCAAGGCCCAGCACATTGGATGCTCCCCCCATATCTTTCTTCATTAACAACATGCCTGAAGAGGGCTTAATGTCGAGGCCGCCCGTATCAAAGCACACGCCTTTACCGACGAGTGTCACTTTCGGGTGTTTGGGATTGCCCCACGTGAAATCAATCAAGCGCGGGGGCCGGGTTGAAGCTGCTCCAACCACATGCACCAAGGGAAATTGCTTTTCCAATTGCGCACCTTTGACAACAGAAAATTTCGCCCCATGTGCTTTTGCAACGTTGCGGGCTGCTTGCTCAAGTTCGTCTGGCCCGAAAAGATTTGCAGGCGCATTCACGCGGTCACGCACGCCAAAGCTCGCCTCCGCGAGAACAACGACCTCGGCGTGATTGACGCCCTTGGGGCAGGCGAGTTTGACGGCTTTGATCTTGGTAGGGCGTAAGGGATCGTATTTATACAGTTCAAGGCACCAGCCCAAAGCCACGAGTTCGGGTGTTTCGGGAACCGCAGTGAAGGCGTAAGAGCCGACCGGAAGTTTTGAGGCAATGGCACCAAGTGCAAAAGGATCATCTCCCGCGCGTGGCGCACCTACAAGAATCTCAGCTATTTCGCCCCTTGAATTGGCGATATGCAGAAGTGTCAAAGGTGCCGCCTCAAATCCCTGTGCCTCGGCCCAAACTTGAGACGGTTTGGGCAATTGGGATTTCACATTTGGCCAATCAGTTGCAGCGATGACTCGCAATGGAATGGCTGACTTTGGTGCGGTTTTAAGCAGAATATCTGAGGCGTGAATCACGAGGACTATCTCCAAATCAATTGCCGCATTTCTTAACACGTATGGTTAAGCATTTATTGAGATTTGATCGTCCATGTTGGGGCTTCTGGTTGCTTGGAGCAGGTTATCGTGGGCATGAACATGTTGGACGCGTCAAAAAACGCGAAGTTGTTGGGTTTTGTGGGCCTATTTGCTGCGGCATTGCTTGTGTCGGCATGTCAAAATAATAAAGCCGCCCTTGATGCCGACCCATTGGCCACGGCGTCAACCGGAAGGCCATCTTTCACAAAAACCGACGACTTGAGCAAGCAATGGAAAGCTGACCCGACAAACGTAGGCGTGGCCATTGCCTATTCCGACAGTCTTGGCCAGCTTGAGCAAAAGGCCCAACAAATTGAAGTGCTGCAAACCACAGCATCTCAAACCCGTGGTGATGCGGCAGCTCAATCCAAACTTGGTCGTATGCTTCTGGCCGCAGGCCAAGCGCCATCGGCTGAAGAAGCCTTGTCACGCGCCGCTCAAATGAACCCACGTGATCCCCTTGCACTATCAGCCTTGGGTGCAGCGCTTGATCAACAAACCAAACATGCCGAAGCCCGCGAGAAATATAAAGCAGCTATGGCGATTGCCCCCAATGATGTGGGCATTATGAACAATCTTGCCATGTCTTATTCATTGCAAGGCAAACTGCCGGAAGCAGAAGGTATTTTGCGCAAAGCCATGGCGCATCCGAATTCAAAAGCTATGCCGCGCGTACGCCAAAACTTAGCACTCGTTGTTGGTCTGCAAGGTCGCTTTGACGAAGCCAAACAAATTGCCAGTGAAGATTTGCCGCCAGACCAAGTGCAAGCCAACATGGCCTACTTGCAACAAATGCTGGGCCGCCAAAACACCTGGGCGCAACTCAAAGAAGGTTGATTAGATTTTGGCATTGAGGAAGGCGATATAGCCTTCCAACCACGCCTTCAATCGACGGCGCGTATCTTCATCTGTCAAATTTCCATCGCTGTCGAACTTATGACTTGCACTGCCTGCAAAAAATTCTGGCTTCGGCATAACAATTGCCTCAAGCGCCTGCAAATTCTGACGCAAATGATATTGCGAACGACCTGTGCCCAATGGCCCATCAGCCGAACCGATAATCCCTACGCGCCGCCACTTGAAGGGTGAGCCGCCACGCGACAGCCAGTCTGTTGCGTTCTTCAGCACGCCCGGAATTGAAAAATTATATTCAGGTGTCGCAATCACAATGCCATCGGCGGCACGAATTTTTGCATCGAGTGTTCTGACCACTTCTGGCTTGCCGGATGCAGACTTCAATATCTCCATCATAAAGCGGAATGCCGTGCAGCGTGGCCGTTTCCAACTCGACTCCCTCAGGTGCGACATCGCGCAAGGCACGGGTCAGGCCCGTATTGGTTGAGGCTTTGCGCAAGGCACCACTGATGGCCAGAATTTTCATGTCACAGTTTCTTTCTTAATTCGCTTGAACGCTTCTAGCGCGCGTTCCCGAGCAACACCATGATCGACCATGCGTTGTGGATAGCCTTTGGGTGGCACCGACATTTCCCAAGGCTTGTGAACGAAGTCATTCCCAACATTTTCCAATTCCGGCACCCAACGCCGCACATAAGCGCCTTGGGGGTCAAATTTCTCGCCTTGAAGAACCGGATTGAAAACTCGGTAGTAAGGCGAGGCGTCGGCACCACATCCTGCCACCCACTGCCAGCCTGCAGCATTGTTACCAATATCAGCGTCCACCAACGTATCCCAGAACCAACGTTCACCTTCCTGCCATGGGATCAATAAATCCTTGATCAGGAACGACGCCACAATCATGCGCACACGGTTGTGCATAATGCCCGTCGCCCATAACTCGCGCATGCCCGCGTCAACGATAGGGTAGCCCGTTTGGCCGCGCTGCCATTTCTGTAATGCCTCTGAGTCTACCACCCATGGGAAGTCTTCGTATTCTGGTTTGAACGGTTTATCGGGAAAATGCGGCACGTGGTGCAGCAAGTGATAGGCAAATTCCCGCCACAACACTTCCTTCAAAAACTTCTCGCCATCGCGATCAAGCACGCCTTCTGCACGCGCCATTGCATTGCGTGTGGCATACCACACGTGGTGCGGGGATATTTCACCCCAATGCAAATGGGCTGACAATCGCGAGACATGTTGCTGGTCTGGTCGATCACGCCCCTCAGCATAGCCCTTTAATCCATCGTCTAAAAACGTTGCAAGTAGCTCCCGCGCACCTGCTTCGCCGGGTGCCCAAGTTGTGGCAAGTCCTTGTGCCCAGTCGGGTTTGGTGGGCAGCAAGTTCCAGCTATTTAAGGTGTCGCTTGCAACTTTGCTTTCAAACATTGAGAAATTGCTTTTGGGCTTTGGAGCACGTGGCTCACCCTTCGAAAAGCACACCCGAGAGAACGGCGTATAGACTTTGAAGAATTCGCCTGAACCATTGCGAATGCTTTCAGGTTCATGCAGCAAGAATCCACCATGGCGATGGCATGATACACCAGTGTTGTCGCACAAAGATTTGACGCGTTGCTCAAGCGCTCCTGACCATGGTGCATAGTCCCGTGTAAAATAGATGGCACTGGCATTTGTCTGATGCAGTAAATTTTCGAGAACTGCCGTTGTTTCACCCCGCCTGAGCACCAGCGGCATTTGGGCGTCGAGTTGTTCGAGACTTTTATGCAGCCACCAACGTGATGCACCGCCCCAGCGCCAATCCTTTGGGGTTTCATCATCAAGAATATAGACGGGAATAATCGGGCCAGCAGCAGATGCGGCACTGAGTGCTGGGTGATCATGCAGACGTAAATCTTGCCGCAACCACATGATGACAGGTTGAACCACTCGAAATCCCTTTTTGTTTCATGATCGTATACGCAACATGAGCAAATCAGATCAACACCTCATCCTGGTGCTGGGTGACCAATTATCCTTGAACCTGTCCAGTCTGCGGCATGGAGATAAATCCAAGGACGTGGTGCTTATGGCGGAAGTCATGGCGGAGGCAACCTATGCCCGCCACCATAAAAAGAAGTTCGTACTCGTCTTCTCGGCCATGCGCCACTTTGCAGAAAAGTTACAGCGTGAAGGCTGGAACGTTGATTATGTGAAGTTGGAAGATGACGGCAACACACAGTCTTTGAAAGGTGAAGTGCAACGCGCGCTGGAACGGTATCAAATCTCCAAAGCGATGATGACCGAGCCCGGTGAATGGCGCTTGCAACAGGAACTTTGTGACGTTGAGCAACTCGAAGACACTCGCTTCATCTGTTCCCACGGTGCCTTTCGCAATTGGGCATCGGGCCGCAAAGAATTGCGCATGGAATATTTCTATCGTGACATGCGTCGGCAAACTGGACTGTTGATGCAGGGTGACAAGCCGGAAGGTGGAAAGTGGAATTTTGATTCTGAAAACAGAAAGCCTGCCAAGGCAGACTTATTTATGCCCGAACCTCTGCGTTTTGTGCCCGATCAAGTTACCCGCGATTGCATTGAACTGACACTGCGCATAGCGCCCAACAATTTTGGCGACATTGAACCCTTCTGGTTTGCGGTGACGGCAGAGGATGCAGAACAGGCGCTTGAACATTTTCTTGTATCGACTCTTCCACACTTTGGCGAAACGCAAGACGCAATGTTGACGGGGCAAAAATTCCTCAACCACGCAGTACTCTCACCTTACATTAATCTCGGTCTACTTGACCCCCTGCACGTGTGCCGACGCGTCGAAAAAGAATACCAAAAAGGCCGTGTGCCGCTTGAAGCAGCCGAAGGCTTCATTCGACAGATTATTGGATGGCGTGAATATATCAGGGGCATATATTGGTTGAAGATGCCTGACTATGTGCAATCCAATTCACTGAACGCCACGCGACCATTGCCTGATTTTTATTGGACAGGCGAAACGCAAATGAATTGCGTGGCGCAAACAGTCAAGCAAACCAAAGAAGAAGCCTACGCCCATCACATCCAACGCCTCATGGTCACAGGAAATTTTGCGTTGATTGCGGGCCTTGATCCACAACAAGTCCATGAATGGTATTTGGCTGTTTATGCTGATGCGTTTGAATGGGTCGAACTGCCCAATACGATTGGCATGTCACTTCATGCGGATGGTGGTCTGTTAGGGTCGAAGCCTTATGCGTCATCGGGCAATTACATCAACAAAATGTCTGACTATTGTGGGACGTGTCACTACGACGTGAAGCAACGCACTGGAGAAAGAGCTTGCCCATACAACGCACTCTATTGGAACTTCATCGCCCAGCATAAAGCCCGATTTTCCAAAAACCCACGTATGGGAAACATCTGTCGCGTGTATGACAAATTTGATGAAGCCGAAAAAAAACGCATTCAAGAAAGTGCTGATACTTTTCTAGCGCGCTTGGTGCCGATGGCGTGGTGAAATTAAAGCAGGCTTGCGATCTCAGCCCGCAACTCCGCCATGCCCCAGTCCTTGTCGGATGACGTTGCATGTAACAAGGGGAATGCCGCTGCTCGTGTCGAAACAATCTTGGCCGTTGCCGCAATCACTTCTGTCAGTTCCGCAGGTTTGATCTTATCCGTCTTGGTCAGCACGATCTGATAGGCCACTGCGGCTTCATCCAGCATCTCAAACATTTCCAAATCTTCGGGCTTCACACCATGGCGTGAATCGATCAGCACGAAGGCGCGGGTGAGGCCAGGTCTTCCGCGCAAATAACCCCTCAGCACTTCTTGCCAAGCTTTAACTTCGGTCTTGGGCGCCTTGGCATAACCATAGCCCGGCATATCCACCATGGTCATGCGCATGGCAATATCGAAGAAATTGAGCTCACGCGTACGACCCGGCGTGTTAGA
The DNA here is from genome assembly GCA_963779145.1 of uncultured Alphaproteobacteria bacterium. Classification (GTDB taxonomy): domain Bacteria; phylum Pseudomonadota; class Alphaproteobacteria; order Rhizobiales; family Aestuariivirgaceae; genus Aestuariivirga. Next base: position 9,853 of record CAVZXJ010000017.1, on the reverse strand, counting down.
AGCGCGTGCCAAACCTTTGACACCCGTCAACGCATTGATGAGCGATGATTTGCCAACATTGGAACGACCCGCGATGGCAATCTCCACGCCTTTGACAGGCGGCAACTGTTCAAGCTTGGCAACGCCCAAGCGGAAAGAACTGGGTGCCGAAAACAATTGCCGCCCCGCCTTCAATTCAAGTTCGTTGTAGGTGCGAATACTCACGCTGGTTTTTTCTTTTTAAGGAACGGAATGCTCTCACGGATATTTCCGAGAAGATCAATCTCTGTGCCATTCTTTTTCATGATGTAGCCTTGCTGAAGAATGGAAAGCAGGTTGCTCCACGTCCAATAAATCACAAGTCCAGCCGGCATTGACGACAACATGAATGTGAAGATCAACGGCATCCAGTTGAACATTGAGGCTTGAATTGGATCAGCTGGCGCTGGGTTCAAACGCATTTGCACCCACATGGTGATACCCATCAATATTGGCCAAATGCCCAGCATCAAGATTTGTGGCGGTGACCATGGGATCAAGCCGAACAAGTTGAACAGGCTTGTTGGGTCTGGTGCCGAAAGATCGTGAATCCAACCAAAGAACGGCGCATGGCGCAATTCGATTGACGTGAGAATAACTTTATAGATGGCAAAGAAAATTGGAATTTGCACAAAGATTGGCAAGCAGCCGGAAAGTGGCGACACTTTCTCCTTCTTGTACATCTCCATGATTTCTTGTTGCTGCTTCATCTTGTCGTCGGGGTTGGCCGCTTTGATGCGCTCCATTTCCGGCTGCAACTTTTTCATCTTGCTCATCGACGCGTAGGACTTATTTGCGAGCGGGAATACCGCAGCCTTCACAATCACAGTGACGAGCAAAATTGCGAGACCAAAATTGCCAAGCAGACCCTTGGCCCAAGACATGAGCGAGAACATGGGCTGCGTCAGGAACCAGAACCAGCCCCAGTCAATCATATATTTGAAGTTGGCAATGTTATGCTTGGCCGCAACCGCATCCATGTTGGCAACAATCTTTGCGCCTGCATAAATATGGTCTTCGTAAGTACCAATGGCACCCGGCGCCACGACAACAGGTTCAGTGGCCACATAATCGGTTTGGTAAGCGTCGCGATCACCCTGCTTCAAATATTGGAAGGTGGTTTTGATATCGCGAGCTTGCTCGGGAATTAAAGATGTCCCCCAATATTTGTCCGTAAAGCCAAGCCAGCCGCCACGTGTCGGCGTTTCAATCTTCGACTTGTCATCCGCCATATCGGAGTAATGCAGTTCAACGAGCTTTTCATTCTGCATGCCGAGCATGCCTTCAAAGAAGCTGAAGTAACCTTCAACCTTTGGCGTGCCTTGGCGTTGCACGCGGGCATAGGGCAGCAATGCAAGCGGTTGTTTTGTTTTGTTATCAACCGATTGCTTCACCGTAAACAGGAAATCTTCCGAAATCGAAATCTCACGGCGGAAGGTAACTCCTGCACCATTGTCCCACATCAGAACCAAAGGCGTGGCTTCATTCAAAACTGCACCTTGCGGCGCTGTCCATAAGGTTTTTGAATTGGGCACCTTAACAACTTGGCCCGGTGCACCAACAAAACCCTGATCAGCGAAATAGGCATGTTCAGTATTTGCAGGCGACAGGAAGGTGATCGTCGGGCTCGCGCGGTTTGCGGTCTCGTGATAATTTTTGAGATGAAGATCATCGAGCTGGGCACCCATCAAATTGATGGATCCTGCAAGTTCCTTGGTATCAATGACAATGCGTGGATTGGCCGAAAGTGCGGCTGAACGTTCAATAACTGAACCCGGTGTCGCCGTGCCCGGTACAACAGCACCTTCAATTTTTGTCGTTGCTGCTTTTTCCCCAACGGGTGGTGTTAAGCCCGGCATACCATAGAAATATTGCCAGCCAAAAATGATGGCCATTGAAAGCACCATGGCGAGCAGGAAATTCTTGCTGTCCGGCCCCTTGTTTTGTTGGCCGAAGGGCGATTGGTTCATCACGGTTGCTTGTCCTTATTGCGGGGGCGAGAAAAACTTTTTCCCTGTCCGGCGTGCAGTTTTGTGAGGGCTGATATAATGTCTTTGCGTAAGTCTTCAAAGCCCCGAGTTTCAGCCGCACTGCGCCCAATCAACACATAGTCGTGGGCAGCAAGGGCGAGGCCGGGCATCGTCAAACGCGCGGCCTCTTTAATGCGGCGGCGAATACGGTTTCGCGCCACGGCATTCCCAAGCTTTTTGGTGCACGTAAAACCCACACGCGGAGCGCCCAAGTCATCGCGTTTGCGGAACTGAACAACGATGGAGGGCATTGAAACAGCAGGGGCTTTCGCCGCTGCGAGAAAATCCCGCCGCTGCAAAAGCCTGTCCATACCAGTAATTTGGAAGTCTTTAAGCGCTCAGGCGCTTGCGGCCAGCTGCGCGGCGACGACGGATCACGTTGCGACCGCCAACAGTTGCCATGCGAGAGCGAAAGCCATGGCGACGCTTGCGGACGAGCTTGGAGGGTTGGTATGTGCGCTTCACGAGAATACTCCGTAGTTCGAATTGTCTTTAAGTAAACTGTTGATAACAAATGATTTTTGTTATCACATCGGGAAAGTGCCCCAATGCCAGCCACCCACAAAGACAGGAAATGACTTTGAATGTTGGCGGCTTATGGCCAAAGCCCATCTAAAAGTCAACCAATGCAGCAGTCACGGCACGAACTGAATTTTTCACGGATCAGACACGCCAGCCCAATTCCGTTCACGAGGCAGTGAGAATGTCGTTGGCGCTAGTGTTTTCTAATGAATTGACACTTATAGCAGACTGGATGAGGAATAATCAGACAATTGGAACGCAAATAATGGCACATCAGGGCGGAAGCGCCGTTTGGCGGAGATGGGTGGGGCCAGCCTTGCTATTTGCGCTGTTGGGCTTAGGTTACGGCTTGGGCCTTCAGCGCTATTTGAGCTTTGAAGCGATCGCCGAAAATCGAACCGCACTTGGTGCTTTTACATCTAATCATTTTGTTCTCGCCATTTTGGGCTTTGTCGCGCTCTATGCTGTTGCCGTGGCCGTGTCGTTCCCGGGCGCTTCGATCCTCACAATCATTGCAGGCCTGTTATTTGGTTGGTTTGCGGGCGGTTTGGCGGCTATTGTAGCTGCAACCATTGGCGCAACCATTGTGTTCCAAATTGCAAAATCGTCTTTTGGTGATGTGCTCGCAAAAAAAGCCGGCCCTTTTCTCAATCGTATCAGCGCAGGCTTTGCTGAGGATGCATTCAGCTACATGTTATTTCTGCGCTTGGTCCCGGCCTTTCCATTTTGGCTTGTCAACATTGCGCCTGCCCTGGCGAATGTGAAACTGCGCACTTACGTCACAACAACATTCCTCGGTATCATACCCGCCACCTTTGCATTTGCGTCTGTGGGCGCAGGGCTCGATTCTATTATCACTGCACAACAAGCAGCAAGGGTCCAATGTGCAGCCACAAAATCATTAGCCGAATGCCCATTTGAATTGTCAATCTCTTCGCTCATCACGACGGAACTCTTGCTCGCCTTTGCGGCACTTGGCGTTGTGTCACTCATTCCCGTCGCTTTGAAAAAATGGAAAGCCCGCCATGTATTATGATCTTGCTGTAATTGGTGCGGGTTCAGCAGGTCTTTCAATTGCTGCAGCGGCTGCGCAATTTGGTGAAAAGGTTGTGTTGTTCGAAAAAGGTGAAATGGGTGGAGATTGCCTGAATACGGGCTGCGTCCCATCCAAAGCATTGTTGGCAGCGGCCAAAGCAGCACAGGCTCATCGGACCTCAGCTAAATTTGGTGTGGAAGAACATGATCCCAAAATCAATTTTGCCAAAGCCATGGCGCACGTCGAAAAAGTCATCACAACCATCGCACCCTTTGACAGTCAGGAGCGCTTTGAAGGTTTAGGCGTCACCGTTGTGCGGGCGCCTGTGCGTTTTAACGGCACGAGTGCACTTGAAGCCAAAGGAAAAAGTTATGGAGCGCGCCGCTTTGTTATCGCCACCGGCTCTCGGGCTGCCATCCCTCCGATTCCCGGCATTGATACAGTTGATGTCTTCACCAATGAAACGATCTTCAAAAATCGCACGCTGCCAAAGCATTTGATCATTATCGGTGGCGGACCCATTGGTATGGAAATGGCGCTGGCGCACCGCCGGTTTGGTGCAGAAGTAACAGTGCTCGAAGCTTTCAAACCGTTGGCTAAAGATGATCCTGAATTGGCTGAAGTTGTTCTCGCTTCACTGCGGGCTGAAGGCATCACTATTCGTGGTGGCATAAAGATCGAACGTATTGAAAAAACCAAGACTGGTCTTCGTATCATCGCCGATGGAAATGAGATCATCAACGGTTCACATTTGCTTGTGGCTGCGGGCCGTGTGCCAAATCTCGAAGGCCTTCATCTCGAAAAAGCGGGTATCGAATTCACCAAGCGTGGCATTACCGTTGATCATGGTTTGCGCAGTGTCTCGAACCGCCGTGTTTATGCGGCAGGTGACGTCGCGGGCGGATTACAATTCACCCATGTTGCGGGTTACCATGCAGGCCTCATCATCCGAAACGCACTGTTTCGGTTGCCCGTCAAAAACCGTACCGATATCATTCCATGGGTCACCTACACCGATCCCGAATTGGCCCATGTGGGACTAACTGAAGTTGATGCTAGAACCCAACATGGTGATTCCATTCGCGTCTTGCGTTGGCAATTCCATGACAATGATAGGGCCGTCGCAGAAGCAAAAACCGAAGGATTGGTGAAGCTCGTCACATTGAAAAATGGCCGCATTATCGGCTGTTCGATTGTGGGGCCCAATGCGGGTGACCAGATTGCAGTGTGGACACTGGCCGTGACGCGAAAACTTAAAGTGTCTGCCATCGCCGGTATGGTTCTACCTTATCCAACGTTTGGCGAGGCGGGAAAGCGCGCCGCAATGACCTACTACGCAGGCGTTGCGCAAAAGCCATTCATTCGCAAAGTCATCGGCTTTTTGAAAAATTTCGGTTAAGTTGCAGTGATGAATGTCGATCAACCCATCCCTGCTACCAAGCGTAATCGATTTGGCGGTCTTTCCGCCAAAGTATTGTGGCTTACGATCTTATTTGTGTTGCTGGGGGAAATTCTTATTTTCCTGCCATCGATTGCGAACTTCCGCATTCAATGGATGAAGGCACGTATAGCCCAAGCAGAAATCGCAGCACTCGCGGCAGAAGCGGCACCTGATGCTATTCTCGATGAAGATTTGCGAACGGAAATTTTGAAGGGTGCGGGGGTCTTAGCCGTATCACTCAAGCGCGGCGAAACCAGACAATTGATGCTCCATAATGCAGAGCAAGCAACTGTCGCGGCAACCTACGATCTGCGCTCTGGCATGTATTGGACAACATTGGGCGAAGCTTTAACCGCGCTGTTCGCCCGCCAAGATCGCATCATCAATGTCATTGATATTCCTCCCAACATGTCGGGAGAATTGATCGAAGTATCGATGCATGAAGAGCCCATGGTGAAGGCCATGCGAAGCTATGGTCTCAACATTTTCTATCTCTCCGTTGCCTTATCGTTGATTGTCGCCGCCATGATTTATGCAGCACTCAACAGTGTGCTGGTGCGACCCATGCAAAGATTATCTGCCAACATGACGGCCTTTGGTGATGCACCCGAGGACAAGTCCCGCGTCATTGCGCCGACATCACGCACAGACGAGATCGGTACGGCTGAACATGAACTACGGGATATGCAAACGCAACTCCAAGGCTTGCTTCAGCAGAAAAGTCACCTCGCAGCATTGGGTCTTGCGGTCAGTAAGGTCAGCCATGATCTGCGCAATATGCTAACGACAGCGCAAGTGGTGTCCGACAGTTTAGGTGAGGTGAATGATCCGCAAGTGCAGCGCTTTGCACCACGACTCATCACGTCCTTGGATCGTGCCATTAATTTTCTCAATCAAACCCTCACCTATGGCCAAGCGCGGGAATTGCCGCCCCAACGTGAAAAATTAAATCTGCAAGATGTGGCACAGGATGTGGTGTTGTCGTTCGAGCCTATCGTGCAAGGCCGCATTGATCTGCAAAATAATGTTCAATCCATGACCTGGATTGATGCGGACCGCGAACAACTGCAACGCATTCTTACCAACCTCATTCGTAATGCTGTTCAGGCCTTTGATCAGTCAGGTCATATCTTAAACAAGAATTCGCTAATCAGCATCACCGCATCAAGGCGCGGTAGCCTCACGGAGATCGAAGTCAGTGACAATGGCCCCGGTATTCCGCAGGCGGTGCGCGCGCGATTGTTTGAAGCTTTCCAATCTGCTGCAAAGCCCGGTGGCACGGGCCTGGGTCTAGCCATCTCCCGGGAACTGACTGAGGCGCACGGTGGCAGTATTACCGTCCGTGAAACCAGCGGTACCGGAACCTGCTTCAGAATTGTCATTCCAGACCAAGTGGTGGACCTAGCCCGCCATAAGAAGCGCGTGAATTCCTGACGTTCAGAACAATTCGCGATGGCACTTGCCTTTGTCGGAAACACCGACTAATGACACGCCGTCGTCAAGACATTGCGCGCCCGTAGCTCAGCTGGATCAGAGCACTAGACTACGAATTTAGGGGTCAGAGGTTCGAATCCTTTCGGGCGCGCCATCTTCCAAAAATTGTGTTGTTTTTACTGGATTATTTCCAGTTTTTGTCCAACTCCCTCCAGAAGTTGGACACGCCTGTTCACTTTCTGACCGCAAGAGATTGGTCATCGCTTGTTTGGCGTTGCGCTCTTGATCAGCTGCCTTGGTGTAGCGTGCAACTTCGCTCAGCGTCTTATGACCAGTGATGGATTTGATCTGCTCGGGCGTGCATCCGGCATTCGCAAGCCGTGTTGCACAGGCCTTGCGCAACCCATGTGCGGAACAATGTGGCAATCCTGCCTCATTGCAACGGTCGCGAAACCAATTGCCAAATCCTGCCGCCGAGAAATGGCGCGCCAGCTTCCGTCAAAAGAAAGGTAAAATTTGTGCGGGGCATATTCGTTGATTGCTGCCACAAGCTTGGGATGCACTGGCACCTTCAGAAAAGCGCCTGTCTTGTCCTGCGTCACATTCAAAAGGCTTCCGTCAATATGCTGCCATCCCATGCGCACAACGTCGCTGCGGCGTTGGCCAGTGTAAAGCAGCAACGCAAGTGCAAGTTGTGCTCGTGTTCCTGGTCGATGTGCTTCACCTCAAAGTTCTCGACATCATTTTCAGTCCAAGAATGGAAGCCTTCAGTGCTGACTGGAAGCTTGCGGACATTCCGCGCGGGATTATCATGGATCAATCCCATGTCGATGGCATGCCGCAGCAGTACGCGAAGTGCTTTGAGCAGACTGTTCGCAGCACCTGGCCTTTCAGACATATCACCGATTATCGCCTTCACATGTGCAGCTGTCAGCATCGCGACACGCTTCTGGCCATGTTCCACGCGAAATTTTTCAAGCATGTTCCTGCGCACCTTGCGCGTGCTTGCCTTGAGTTTGAGAAAATCCGTTGAGCGATAGAAATTTACAATAACTGCGTCGATGGTGCCATAACCGATCCTATCCTCTTTGATGCTCTCAAGTTGAGCGGCGTTGCCTTCAAGTGCCACATGGTAATGGCGCATGAATGACTCTGAGTATGGAACGCCGGAGATATAGGTCGAATAATATCCCCTCCGGAATCGGACGCGCTTCTTGCCATAGCGATCCGTATTCCATGTACAAAATCGTGGCAGAGCTCGTGCAATCATTTCTTGAGCACCTCATCCCATTCATTGGTTTGGGTCGATAGACGGGGTTCTTCGTGTGCTTCAGGTTCTGAGTGCTTGGAGAACAGTACAATCGCACCGTCCCTGTCAACTCTCATCGACGACACGTGCAACCCCCCTGCAAGTGCGCCTTTGACGACTCGGGTTATATGCCGCTGGTGAATGAGTTCGGATTTTGTGGCCATGATCGGAGTCATCTTCGGGTGCGGAATAGGTTTTGCTGGCGCTGAATTTGACAGTTTCGCGTGTGAACGCCAATTGGTGAACGCAGGTAAAGCAGGGAAAGTTACTTGTTTTGGATGTGTCATCTGATTTTTCCATCACGTGTTTTCGAATTTTGATTTCTGGCACTTCCCTTCCGCAACTGAACCGAGAGAGCGGGGTGGGCGGCAAGAGCGACGGACAGGCCCGCTGATGGAGGCGGGCCGCACCGAAGGCCGTAGCAACGCGAAGGACTGCGCGGATGAGATCATTGTTGTGCGTTGGCTACTTGAATTGCTTGCGCAGTTGCGGTTCGCCGCAGCGGGCCTAGGAGGGAGCGACCGCCCACCTCGCGAGCGATGAGTGACTTTCCGATTTACGTCTTGAGTGCTGTGTCAGTTGCAGGTGGTTTTGCGCCGTCTGGCAGTGGCATGTTTGGCTTGGGACTTTGACTTGCGAGCTGGTCAGTGATTTCATTTGCAAACGTTGTCGTGCTTGCAAGCCGCCTGCCGAGTTGTTCAATGAAGCGCTGGAAGCGCTGTTGGCCAATCGCCTGTGCGGCCTGTTGCTCCGAGGGAGGCAACGGCGGCGACATGATCAGGTAGTTCCGGATAAACAGCCCAAGACTTTCGATCACGATCTGCTGGTGACGATTGATGACGCCGACATCGCGCGTCAATCGGTCGAGGCGGCGCGGCATTGCAGTGTCCAGCTGGTCCTCAGTTTTCGGATTGAGCAATTGTGCGAGCGCGGTCTCGGTCAATTTCGACTTGTTCTTTGTCCTGTCCTTGCAGGCAAAGTCGAGTTGTTCGGCAACGATGCGCGAGACATAGACGGTGAGCTTGATTTTTGGGTCTTGGCGGCGTCTCATCGGTTTTCTCAAGTCGATTTGTTCACGCCTTAAGATCGTGCCAATCCAACCTTCGCTCAATTGGGAAAGGCGAGAAAACGCGGGAAGGCGTTAGATGCCAAGGCCCCTGCGCGGTCCCCATTCCCACTGGATGCCTTGTGCTGATGCAGTCCCTGTGATCTCCTTGCCGCGCATCGGCTCCATGTCTGGCCGCCACGGCACGAGCGTGAATTCATGCGATTTCTGGACGACGGCGTACTTGCCGGAGGCAAGGGTTACGGATTTTGAGAATGTGCCGCTGATCTGCTCGCCTTCGATGGGCGCACTGTGAGTCAGACCAAGCTCCTTCGAGAGGGCCTGTGTGGCATGATCGTATTCGCGGTGACGGAGAGTTTCGAACAGCTTCGGTTTGGGCTGGAACAGTCCTTGGTCATCCAGTTGTCCCAGACCTTGCGAAATCAGCCATTGCCGCCGCCGATTGAGGGCCGTCTTGATCTCCGCGCCAAACCCGTGATCCGCCATTGGTGTCGGTGTCTTGGCTAGAAGTTCCTTGTCGAGCCAAGTGACGCCTTCCGCTTCGGCCAACTTTTCAAAAGAGAGGTAGGACTGGATGCGAAGTCTGGTGCGCAGCTTGGCCTCGTCTTGCGACTCTTGCCGCTTCGATTGAAACGATCATGCCCTTTTCGGGCAATACCTCTGGCCTGACCTTGCCGATATCGGCGTAGTGCAATCTGCCATCAACGCCATCAACAACGACATAGTGCCGGTCGCTGATCTCGTCGGTGAGGCCAAGGGCCGCCACTTTGCCTAAGATCGGCTTTGATCCATCTTCAGCTCGGAAAATCGCAAAGCTGCCAGCAGGACGGTCAATACCTGCCTGCTTCATGGCACGGTGCATCGTGGCGATGATGTCGTTGTGCTTTCCGAGACTGCGAAGCTTCTGTTCCATGGCAGGATCGATCTGCCAGACCCCTGTTTGCCTTTCCACAGCAAGTCCGAGGTCAGACAGGTTCCTCAGTCTCCGCATATGGGC
>CAVZXJ010000016.1:0-13432 GCA_963779145.1 uncultured Alphaproteobacteria bacterium | reverse complement strand
TGATTGGCTCGGCGGCACAGCTACCGCATTTCCTGCCCTGATCGCCATGTGCATCTGGCAGGCCGTTGGCTTTTTTATGGTAATTTGGCTCTCAGGCCTGCAAACCATACCGATCTCGCTTTATGAGGCGGCGGACATTGAAGGCGTTTCACCTTGGCAGCGCTTCCGATATGTCACTTGGCCGGGCCTACGCAACACTGCTGTCCTGGTCCTCATCGTCATCACCATGCAAGCCTTCGCACTTTATGTTCCCGTCGCCGTGATGACGCAGGGAGGACCAGTAGACTCAACCCAAACTGTAGTTTTCCAATCCATCGATCGTGGTTATGTCAAACAGGATATTTCGGGCGGCTCAACCATTTCCGTCGTCCTGTTCCTGCTCGTGCTCTCCATTTCGCTTCTCCAACGCTATCTCACACGGGAGCCAAAATAATGCCTGCCACTGTCGATAAACTGAGGGGTCAGTTTTGGCGCTATGCCCTGCTGATCGTCGTCGCCTTCATCTTCGTTTTCCCGCTGGTGTTTATGACCATGTCGTCATTGAAGCCTGATCTGCAATTGCTCACTGACACAGAATCGATCCGCGCCTTTTTGCCAGTGGGCGACGTGTCCTTGAACAACTATTATGCCGCATTCAAACGAGCGCCTGTTGCGCTCTTCGTATTCAATTCCATCTTCGTTACAGGAACGACAGTACTGCTGTCTCTGCTTCTCTGCTCACTTGCCGCGTTCTCTTTCGTTTTCCTTGAATGGAAGGGTCGCGATGTCATCCTCACAGCGATAGTCGCGACTTTGATTGTCCCTTTTGAAACCATTGCCATTCCCCTTCTGATGCTCGTCAACAATTTACCATGGCTGGGTAGCAACGGGTTTGAAATTGGTTGGCTCAACACCCATCATGTCCAGATCATCCCTTGGATTGCCGACGGCCTCACAGTGTTTCTCTTCGCTCAAGCCTTCAAGGACATGCCGCGCGAACTGATTGAAGCCGCACGCATCGAAGGTGCCAGCTGGTGGCAGATTTATTACAAGATTATCATGCCACTCTCCGGCCCCACCATTGCCACGGCCGCCATTCTGAAATTCCTCGTGATGTGGAACCAGTTCCTCTGGCCGCTCATCTCGGTGCAAGCCGAGCAATATCGCCCCGTGATGATTGGCCTGCAATACTTCTTCCAGCTCAACATCGCTTGGGGTGAAGTCATGGCTTACCTGACTATGATCACACTGCCCGTCATCATCTTCTATCTCCTCCTGCAACGGGCCTTCATTTCGTCCATCGCATCAACCGGCATCAAGGGATAAACCGTGCTTTCACTTCAAGACAAATGGATCTGGGATTTTTGGCTGGTCAGTGCGCAGGATTCAGATGATGGGCTTTGGCACATCTATTTCCTGCAGGCCGACAACACTTTGCCACATCCCGATGACAGGCACCGCAATGTCAGCCAGGGCCATGCAACGTCAACTGACCTGATCAATTGGACCCACAAGGGCACTTGCTTTGCACCGTCCAAAACCAAGGCTTGGGATGATTGGACGACTTGGACCGGTTCGGTGGTGAAGGACGACGCTGGCCTCTGGCATCTCTTCTACACGGGCACCATGCATGACCTCGATGGCATGCATCAACGCATCGGTCATGCAACGTCGAGGGACATGCATTCATGGGAGCGGGTTGGTGATGGCATGTGTCTGGATCGCATCGGTCCCAACGCAAAATTTTATGAAGAATACACGCCCGGACATTGGCATGACCGCGCCATGCGTGACCCTTGGGTCATGCGCGATCCAACAGGTCAAGGTTGGATTATGTACTTCACCGCGCGCGTGCCGGGGCGCACCGAACCCAATGCAGGTGGTGCCATCGGTTTTGCAACATCGCCTGACCTCATCACGTGGACACTCGAAAAACCTGTTTATGATGGCGGCGCTTTCGGCCAGTTGGAAGTTCCCCAAGTCTTCAAGCGGGGCAAGCACTGGTACATGGTGTTCTGCACCTCCGACCAACATTGGAGCGAGGGCTACCGCCGCTTCAATTCGGAAAAGCCGTTGACCGGAAACCATTACTTGATGTCCGACAGCCATCTTGGCCCATGGACCGCGCCCAAACCCTTCCTCGATGGCGGCTTGCGCTATGCCGCCCGCATGATGGACATCGACGGCAAGCTCCACATCATGGGCTTCCTCAACAATGACGAGAACGGTCGCTTCATCGGACAGGTAAGCAACCCCGCACCCATCGGCGTCAACCCCGATGGTACATTGCGATTGGAGTAGATCATGGCAGACCTTTCACTTTCGCAGGTACGCAAGAGCTTTGGCGCCGTTGAAATCATCAAGGGCGTTGATCTCGATATCAAGCACGGTGAATTCATTGTATTTGTTGGCCCATCCGGCTGTGGCAAGTCCACGCTTCTGCGGTTGATTGCGGGGCTTGAGGACATCACCTCTGGCGATATCAACATTGGCAACAAGCTTGTGAATGATCTACCGCCTAAGGACCGCTCGATCGCCATGGTGTTCCAGTCCTACGCGCTGTTCCCGCATATGACGGTGCGTCAGAATGTGGCCTTTGGTTTGACAATTTCCAAAGCGCCGCAAAGTGAGATTGATGCAAAAGTGGCAGAGGCCGCTCGCATGTTGAAGTTGGAGCCCTTGCTGGACCGCAAGCCATCCCAGCTTTCAGGTGGCCAGCGCCAACGTGTCGCCATTGGGCGCGCCATTGTGCGCAGACCTGATGTGTTCTTGTTTGATGAACCCCTTTCAAACCTCGACGCTGCATTGCGTGTGGGCACCCGCGCCGAAATTGCCAAGCTGCATCGCGAGCTTGATGCGACTATGATCTATGTGACTCACGACCAAGTGGAAGCCATGACACTGGCCGACCGCATCGTGGTGCTGGAAGCAGGCCACGTCCGCCAGTTTGGTGCGCCCATGGACCTCTATCATCACCCCGCCAACAAGTTCGTTGCAGGCTTCATCGGTTCGCCAAAGATGAACTTTCTGGAGGTAACGATAGCAAAATTCACCAAGGACTCGATCAGCTGTGTCCGGCAATGACATTAAGCCAACAATTGTTCCCATCAAGGCTGCAGCAATAGCCGCAGGGTCCGCTCTGACACTTGGCATCCGCCCTGAAAACATGAGATTGGCTAAAGGCGAAATCAGCGAGGCTCAACGGTCGCGTCACCCTCGTCGAGCGACTGGGCCACCAATCCTATATCGAAATCGAAACAGCTTCCGGCGCGACCTGCTCAGCCCTCATCGACGGCACGACAGACATTGCTATCGATCAGACCGCAGGATTGGATTTTGATCCTGTGGACTGTCATTTGTTTAGGCCCGATGGTACTTCGTTGGCTCGAAACAAGCAGAAGAAAAAATGATGACCAAGGTTGTTTTAGCGATCGGCACCACGGGTAAAGCTGAACGAAAGATCCGCGTGGTGCATCATAGAATTAGACACATCATAAGCTGATGTATCGTGAACATAATCAAATGTTGGTTTCACCCGCCGGATATTTTGGGGCTTATAAACTCGTTCCACAGCATACTACTCAATCCGCTTTGGTAGCTTAATCAAAGCGATTTCGTAACTATTGCGCCGGTTCTTCGACACCACTTACCAGTCTTTCAGTACCATTTCAGTTGCACTCCAGTTAGCAAGCATGACCAGATTTATGAGAAGTTTAAGGGCAAGCACGATGAGCCGACAACTGCTTTGACAGCTACCAAATTCTTGGATGTAGCCACTTCAATACTCTCAAGTGGAATTGCGACGGTTGTTGGATAACCACTTTCTGAGCTCCACTTCGTTGTGACAACGAGAGTGTCCTACTTTTCGGAATTACGTCCTATGTCCATCCGACGAATTTTTTTGAACTGTGCGCGTCTTGAAACGGAGAGCAATTGCATTTTTTCAACTGTGAGGCATGAACCCCGAAGTAAATCGATCATGACGGTTTTTCTGCATCTCATCACGATGCCTAGAGTATCGCGCGGCTATGTCAGATGCGACGAATGTTGAAACTAAAAACTGCGTGTTCGGCAACATTTTTTGAAGTTCATGATCTGTGCCATTCAAAAATTTTAGATCGCGTTCAAAATCGCGTGGGTCTTTCGATTGGAGGCCTCAAAGGGGGCCTCGAAAGAGTCAATGCGGTTTAAATCAAAAAGATTATACTCAATGTCGAGATACAAACGACAATGCACAGATGCCTTTCTTTCCGAAGGCCTCTGTGCATGTATCAACGTTTGTCACTTAACAAGAAATAGCAACATTGCACTAAGGAGTAGGCTTTGGAGCTACTGTTGGATCGGGCGTTACTGCCGGCGGTGTCGTGGTCTCTGGTGTAACGACGGGTGGGGTTGTTGCCTCAGGTGTTGTCGTCATCGGCGGTACTACTGTTTCCGTGATGGCGGGCGTCATTACGGAAGGTGCATAATAACTCGTGTAATAGTAATATCCACCACCTGCGACAACCAAAGCTGCAATCAAAAGTGCCCAAATAGTGCTGGAGTCTTGTTTTACATTTTGATTAACTGTCGTTTTGTAAGGTGCATTTCCGACACCCCGATCAAATTCAAATTCTGCACCGGACTTAGGCGGTGCGCGATGTTCTGTTGTTGTGGCCATGGGTAATACTCCGTTCAAAGTTGAAATTTTTACGTTGCTGACTGGCATTAGCCGCGCCAGGTGGCACCCGTGCGGGCGTTGACGTAGATCAGCACACGTTGGTTATTGCGGCGCGTGCTGAACGTATAGGTGCGTCCCTCACAATCTCTTGCAATCACATTGCGATAGCCTTTTTGGCGTACAATGTTTCGAGCTTGGTTGCAGGACATATTACGTCGGGCATTTCCGCTGTAGTAATTCCGGTCTTGATACCAGCCACGGTTCGGCTGATAACGATAGTCTGGGCCAATCTGTTGGTCGTAGTATGGCACCCCAAAATAGATGCTGAAGTTGGTTTTTGCTTCAGCAACAGTCGCGGCACCGCCGATCAATGATACGGCAGCAAGGATACCGAAAATTGTTTTTTTCATTTGAGTTCTCCGATGTTTGTTGTGTTTGTAAAACATCTGAGAAGTGTTTTTGTTCCCGTATACCCGGTCGTTAAGCCGCGATTGGAGCAGAAATATTTTTAAGTGAGGGCGTTGCCGCAAGAAGTTTCATCAGTTCCTTCTTAAATTCTGGACCAATCTCATCGTGAGTCAGACCATAGGCAACATTGGCCATCAGAAAGCCCAACTTGTCACCGCAATCGAAAGTTGTTCCCTCGTACTTCAAACCATGGAAGGCCTGTTCCAGCATCAACGTTATCATCGCGTCGGTAAGTTGAATTTCACCACCAGCGCCTGGCTTGACGTCTGCAATTTTCTTGAAAATCTCGGGCTGTAAAATATAGCGCCCGGAAATAATAAGGTTGGAGGGAGCCTCAGCGCGAGCGGGCTTTTCGACCATGCTGTTGATTATCATTTCACCCTTTGGGCCTTTTTGATGCCCCACCACGCCATACTTGCAAACGTCGGCCCACGGCACTTCTTCCACAGCAATTATGTTTCCGCCTTGCTGGTCATAGACATCCATCATTTGCTGCAAGCAGCCCTTGGAGGATTTCATCGCCATGTCCGGCAGCAGCAAAGCAAAGGGCTCATTGCCAATGATATGGCGCGCGCACCATACCGCATGCCCCAATCCCAGCGGTTCCTGCTGGCGCGTAAAACTGGTTTCACCAGCAGCAGGCAAATCTCTTTCCAAAAGATCAAGGGCAGCTGATTTTCCGCGCCCCCGCAGCGTTGCTTCAAGTTCGAATTGTTTGTCGAAATGGTCTTCGATACTATTTTTATTGCGACCGGTGACAAACACGAAATGTTCAATGCCCGCCTCGCGGGCCTCATCAACAGCCAATTGAATCAATGGCCTGTCGACGATCGTGAGCATTTCTTTGGGAATAGCTTTGGTTGCAGGCAGAAAGCGAGTTCCCAAACCCGCAACTGGAAATACAGCTTTTGTGACGCGACGATGCATGCAACTGGCCTTTCGTTTCAAACGAAACGCGCGGTAGACTTTATGGTTCCCAATTGTCAGCTTTTATAAATAATTGTCGTCCGTGCTGGCAATAACACCTCTGGTGCAGCATCATCTGCGACGGAGGGGGCATATCTAGAAAATGATTGATCCAACACGACAAATACCGGCGCAGACATCAATATAAAAACGGCGAGGATGAAGGGGCGAAGTATTTTTTTGGTGAGTGTTTGAATGTGGGACATCATGAACAGACAACCCGTTCAGTGGCAGATTAGTTCCACTCACCGCGAACCATTCATGGGGGGTAAATTTTTGGCTTACGTAGGCGTTTGAGTTTTTTGACGATGTTCATTGTCAACTCAATCTTGCAGGTCAGCCCCTCGGGCTCGAAAAAATTCTCGACCTTAGCATCTGCAAAACTCCGTTCAATCAGCACAGAACCAAATCCCTGCGAAGCTGGAGGTGTGACCTCAGGTCCGCCCCGTTCGCGCCACGTGATAGAAATTTTCAATTTGGTTTTCGAAAGTTTCTCTACCCGCCAAAACAACTGGATATTCCCGGCAGGCACCGACAACGCGCCGTATTTCATGGCGTTGGTCGCCAACTCATTGAATATCAAGCCAATCGGCGTTGCATACTCCGGAGGCAAATTCACCTCTGGGCCTGTTATGTCAATACGACTGTCACCGCCGACAACATATGCGACAAGCTGGCGCCGCGCCAGTTGGCCAAGCTCTGCACCTTTCCAATTGTTATCCGTTAGCACATCCTGAGCTGCGGAAAGACTGTGCAGGCGTCCAGAAAAGGCGTCTGCAAATTCTTGCGGATTGCGTGCAGTGCGAAGTGTAGAATGCAATATTCCTTGCAAAACAGCGAAAGAATTTTTGATCCTATGAGCAAGTTCTCGCGTCATCAAGCGCTGTCGCGCTTCCCATTCTTTTCGATCACCAATATCGTGAATTGCAACAGACAAAGATATCACCTTTCCGTCTGGAGCCTTCACAGGTGCCAGTGCCACTGACACATCAACATAAGAGCCGTCCTTGTGCAAACGACGCGCATCATAGGGTCCAACAGTTTCGTTCCCATGAGCGCGGCGCATTAAATCACGTTGTTCTTCATGCTTTTCAGGTTCTGCCAAAATCCGAATGTGCTGACCTATTATTTCTGAAGATGTATATCCAAACAGTCTTTCGGCAGCCGGATTCCAAGTTTCAACGATGCCATCGAGTGTAATTCCAAACAAAGCATCGTGCGATGCTAGTGCAACAGCAGCCATGCGGGCATTGTGTGTTTCTGCCTGTTTGCGCTGACTGATGTCATGGTTGGTTTCGAGGATGAGCAGCTCACCGTCACTGTCAATCGCCTGATGGCGGCTTTCGACAAATATGTGTCGACCGTCTTTGGCGCGCTGCTCTAGTTCACCAGTCCAGCTCTTTCTGGTTTTGAGAATCTCCAACAGTTCATCCGCAGAAATCGACGACTTTGTCTGAAGCAACATATGGCTGCTCATACCAATCGCTTCTTCGCGGCTATACCCGTAAAGCTGCATCGCCCCTCTATTCCATTCGACAATGCCATTTTCGGGGTGCCACACGAATATGGGTTCAAACGACAGATCAATGAGATTTGCCTGTCTGGAGAACGATGCTTCCACTTTTTTGCGTGCCGAAATGTCTACCGTGGCACCTGCAGTACGGATGACCCTACCTGCTTCATCGCGAAACAAACGACCGGAATCCAGCACCCACACATGGTGTCCCAGCTTATGTCGCATCCGGTATTCCAGCACATAATGGTCGTTCACTTGAGCGTCGTCAGCGGCGGCCAATTTGTCCAAACGGCTTTGATCGATGGGGTGGCGAAGCTTGGCCCAGCCTTCCATTCCTGCTTCGATCTCTTCGGGCAACCAACCTAGTATTCGGGTCAAACCATTGCTGCGCCATACGGTGTTTGTAGCAATATCCCAATCATAGATGAGAGCGCCGGCGGCTTCTTCGGCAGTCGTAAGACGCTCTGCGACCAATCGCAAGGTATCTTCAGCGCGTTTCTGTTTGGTGATGTTTTGAGTGGCCCCAATCGTGCGGATAACAACGCCCTCAGCATTTCGGATGAAGGTTCCGCGAACTTGCCAAAATGCCCGTTCAGCATCACCGCTGGCGCCACGAAATTTCAGGGTATAGCTGTCTTCGCCCCTTGCAAGTGCCCCATTAAATTCATCCAGGATGCGAACGCGATCTTCAGGAAGTGCAAAAAATGCACCTTTGGCGGGATCTTCGGATAAATTTTCTTCTGCGCATCCAATAACTCGCGCTGAATTGTGAGCCCATTTCAGGGTGTTGCTTACAAGATCAATTTCCCAAGCAAACATATCCGCGGCTTCAATTGCAAGGCGCAGCCGTTCTTCGCTTTCCGAAACACTTTCGGTGCTCAATTCTGATTCTGAAGAACGAACTTCCAACACTCCTAAAAACAGCCTTTCGCAATTTCCAAGCTTTGCCACGCCATAACGCTCGAAAACCAATTTCGGTTCCATCCAACACGCGGATAGTTTTCAAACAACCAGTTGTGTTAACGGTCTAATCTGTCTTGAGTTTCACTTCTTGGGTTTTCGAATGTAAAATCTCTATCACTGTGCCGCGCGTGGTAGTCGGCCTGATCAATTCGGCTTCGAGTTGTTGCGCTAGGGCTTTGACCAACGTGGTGCCAAGGCCAGCAGGCTTTTTAACCGCCTTGCCATGCATTCCCACACCATCGTCAGCGACAGACAAACGCCAACCATCGCTACTCACAGAATAACTCACGCGCACCGTTCCGACTTTTGTAACGTCGGGGAATGCGTACTTCAGCGAGTTAATCACCAATTCAGTTACAATCAAACCCAAGCTCACTGCTTGTTCTGATACAACTGCACCATGATCAGCCACAACGATAATTGTTACCCGACTGCTTTCACCAATCATAGAACCCGTTAAAGTTTCACATAAAGTCGCTAGATAGTCCCCGACTTCAACTTGCTCTCCAATAGCCGATGCCTTCAGGTGCTGCTGCAAAGAGGCAATTGACATCACGCGGCGATGAGCGTCTTCGAGATGCCCCCGTGTTTCACTGGATAAAACAGTTCGCGCTTTCAACATCAAGATGCTGGCAACAATTTGCAGGCTATTTGCAACACGGTGGCCCATCTCTGCCAACAGCATGTCTTTCTGTTCGCTCAGATTGTGAAGTGCACGCTCAGCGATCCGGCGATCTGTAATGTCTTCGATAGCAAGAAGCAAAGTAGTGTTTGCATCGCCTTCATAAAACACCTTGCGCGCATTCAACAACATGGTTTTCTGGCCAATGATCGGGAAATGCTGTTCAATTTCAAAATTATCCATGACGCCATGCTCAGGCACAATGCGTTCCAGCAACACCCTCAAAGCTGCATTGTTCCAAGCGCCCGTCCCCAGATCATAGACCATAAATCCAATGGTCACGTCAGGAGTCGTCAGAAATGTGGCGTAGAATGAACGGCTTGCAGCAACGACACGCAAATGTCCGTCGAGTACGAGCAAGGACTCTCGCACGGTGTCCACCATTGCATGCGCAAGGGCACCCCCATCAACAATCTTGTCCATCTGTTCCTTGTTAAACAGCAGCGCACAGGCGCACAATGAGGGTGCGCTCTTACTGGCAACAAAGCAAAGTTATTATCATGATACGGCAAGTAAGTTCGTTGCGGGCCGGAACATTTAGTGCGCCACTGCGTTTCATTCACATACTGCATTTTTAATTCAAGAGGACAAACACATGCGCAAAGCTCAATTAACCAGTACCAATACATTCACTCTGATAGGCGACATTTTTGCTGTTGCTGGTGCATTGTTGAAATCACGCACAGACCGTGGTGTTGAAAAGCTGCACACGATGTCAGCAGCGACACGTGATTATGCCTCCACACTAACCGACATGCCTCATCTTCGTGCAAAAGTAAGTGCTGCTTCTGACAGTATTGATGAAGTGGCAGACTACGCTGTTCATACGGACATGGAACACATGTTTGTAGATGCGACAGCATTTGCGCGCAAACACCCCATGGCCACACTGGGTGTAGCGGCCGCCGCGGGTGTGTTGGCATTCGCCTTTCTGCGTTCATCGACAACAACAGAGCCAGAAATCAGGACGCGTAAACCGGCCATCAAGAAAAAGGTTCGCGCAGTAGCGAAGCCACGCGCGATCATAAAATCTCGTGGCAACAAGAAAGTAAATTCCGGGTCGGCTCATGCCACACAGTGAAAGTCAACGCCCTCTCCTGCCTCAGCTGATCAAACGATTGGCTGGGGATGGAGTGCGTGTCGCGGAAGGCGAACTCAGCTTGGCATTGTTAGAATTGAAACAAATCATACGCAGTTATGTTGTTGCAATAGCCATTGCTGCTGCCAGCATAGCTGTGGCGACAGTTGCCTTGGTGATACTGGCTCAAACAGCTGTAGCAGCGATGGCACCGTATCTGGGTGGTGCAGTTTACGCTAATCTCAGTGTGAGTTCAGTTTTGCTGATTATTACAATCGGTATGCTATTCACCGCAAAATATTTTTTAACAAAAAGGCACAAACCCACCGGTTTGATTTTTAGATGGCTTTTGAGTCCAGTCAAAAAATAATTCATCTTCCTTAAACAGACTCGACACTATTTTCTGTCTGACGTGCGGAAATGAATTCTCCCAAACCTGATAAGCCCTCCATATGGTCACAAAAAACTTTTATCGTGACTAGAAATGGCAAAGCCAGCGCACAGCCAGCAACGCCCCACATCCAAGTCCAAAATGCCAATGATAATAGAATGGCAACGGAATTCATTTGTAAACTACGACCCATAATTTGAGGACTAAGTACTTCTGATTTAACAAGTGAGCACGCAGCATAGGCCAGAGGGACCAAGAGGGCATAACCAATTGAGTCGAACGTCACGACTGCCATGAATCCTGATAGCGCTATTCCTGTTAGTGCCCCAACATATGGAATGTAGTTGAACAGGAATGCCAAAACTCCCCAAAGATAAGGCATTGGCATGCCCAGCACATAGAAAATGCACGCAACCAGAATTCCCATGACGAAATTAATCGCGCTGAGTGTGAAGACGTAGCCTGAAACTTGATTTTCAATATCGTAGGCAATGCGCAGAGCCCGCTTGCGCGCTGACAACGTGGGCAGAATCCGCACCAGCTTCTCATAGAATAAATCACCTGAAGCCATCAGAAACACAGCAAGTACAAGTGTTGACAGCAGGGTGATCAGGAATTGAATTGGATAACCAGTTACAATGCTGAAAATTGCAGGGAGTGCAGACTCTCTCACGACCACCTGCTGAACTTCCGGCATATTTGCAGGGCCCGAGGCATCTTGCAATTTTTCAGTCAGGTTGGTTATGGTATCCAACGAAGATTGAAATCCTCTGAACTTGTCAGAAAACATCTGCATCAGCCGTGGTGCATCTTCAAACCAGGACACAACAGGACCGCTCACAGAATAGAATACTGAAAAGCCGCCGGCGATAAGAAAAGCAAAAAACATCGACGCCGCCACAATCGGCGGAATGCGATGCTTTGATAGATATCGAATAACTGGTCGAAATGTTAAGGCTAAAAAAATTGCCATAACCACTGGCAACAACAGATCGCGTGCGAAATAAATAACCGTTATTGCCAATATTAAAAGTATTGCACGGAGCAAATTTCGAACCTGTTTTGTTGCATCATGTTCGTCCGAGAAAGGCTCGTCGGGCGCTGTGGTCATCAAATTTTGCCCATGAGCGCCAATATGACAACTATAACCAGCAACAGCCCAAGTCCGCCTGATGGACCATAGCCCCAGCTGCGACTGTGGCCCCAGCTAGGCAATGCACCAAGAACGATGAGGACAAGAATGACGACGAGGACGGTACTGAGCATGGACGTTTCCCTTGAAAACCAGATAGCAAAACTGGTGTATGGGTGTAACGTTACAACGGCAACTTAGTTCCGCCCTGCGTTGCTCAAAACAGCATCAGAGCGCGCATCAGGTCCAAACATTTCATTTTCCCCGATTTGCAGCAAGACGACCAATCGCGCACGGGCGCGGTTCACACGGCTCTTGATGGTTCCCACCGCAACTGAACAAATCGCAGCAGCCTCTTCATAAGAAAACCCGGACGCACCAACGAGTATAATTGCTTCACGTTGATCTTCAGGTAATTTAGCTAAGGCTATACGGAAATCTGCCATATCAAGATGACCCTCTTGCTCTCCGTGCACTGCGACTTTGTTTGAATAAAAGCCATCCGCATCTTCGACCTCGCGCTTGCGTTTGCGCAGCTGGCTGTAAAACTCATTGCGCAAAATTGTATAAAGCCAAGCTTTCATGTTGGTTCCCTGTTGAAAACTACCATGGTGCTTCCATGCTTTCATCAGGGTTTCCTGAACCAAATCATCCGCTTTATCGCTGCGGGCCGTCAACGACAGCCCAAACGCCCGCAAACCCGGAATGGCCGCTATCATCTGATTTCTGAATTCAGGAGTAATCGTCATGCAACATCGCTCAATCAGACTTCTTTGGGGGGCTTGCCGCATCAAGTTGGCTTAACAAATCTAAAAACCGATCTGGCACAGGTTGCTCTGCGACAGTGTCGTAAAACTTGCGCAGCCGTTGTGCGATAAGGTCGGAAACTTCTGGTTTGGCCGCAATCGACGACATTTGTTGAGTTTTCCGCGCGGGCTTAGCAGCCCGGTCCTTATTCTTTGAATTGTCAGCCATTGGTCACCTAAAACTTGGATAGTCCGCGCTATACGAACGTCATCCCGCCATTTTGACTGGATGGGACTATGTTGACAATGCTCAATTGGACGAAAAGTTCCACGCGCAATTAAAAAATGTGCAAGTGTGGAACCAACAGGCTGTTCAAACGTTTCCGGACGTAATGCATTTAAAATCAACAGACCAAACTTATGAACAGAAACAGGAGTACGCATGAAACTTGCAGCTGATATCGCTCCACACTTGCCATTCTTGCGGCGCTTTTCGCGGGCACTCACGGGCAACCAAAACAGCGGCGATGCTTATGTGGTCGCCGTACTGGAGACATTGATTGCAGATCCTTCAAAATTCGATAGTGAACCAGGCATTCGTGTTTCGCTCTATCGTACTTATTGCCGCGTGTGGGAATTGGTTTCCTTAAACGTCAAGGGCACTGGTGCCGCATTTGATATTATTGCTCAACGTCAACTTTCGCATATTTCGCCACATGCTCGTGAAGCATTCCTTTTGATGTCAGTTGAAGGTTTCAGCAAAATGGAAATTGGTACCATACTGACAAAATCGCCGCCCGAAGTTGATGCCCTTTTAGAAGAAGCCTCGCGAACCATTCTAAATCAAGTCG